>JAYPVH010000001.1:0-2467 GCA_038134505.1 Halieaceae bacterium
GTTTATGGTGGCGCTGGTTGCCTTCCAGCTCATGCTCGATCGCGGCGAACATCAGGACTGGTTTAGCTCTTGGGAAATTCTGATCGAACTCACCATCGCCGGCGCCGCCTTTTGGGCTTATTTTTTTCACACCCGCACAACCAGAAACCCGTTATTCCACTCCGGTCTTTTTGCCGACCCTAATTTCTTGGTGTCGATGGGGGTGATGGTAGTGCTCGGCCTCGCCAACGTCGCCTTGGCTGCGGTTCTACCCACTATGTTTGAGCGGGTCTATGGCTATCCCCCGATCGAGACGGGGCTCCTGCTGGCCCCTCGTGGTGTTGGGGTGTTGGTGACCATGCTGTTGGTGTCGCGGCTCATGAAGCTGGTTGATATTCGCTATCTACTCATGACCGGCTATTTCATCTCGAGCGCGGCGCTGTTGATGACGGTCGGGTGGTCAGTGAACATGGACAGCTGGGATATTGTTTTCCCCGGCTTTATACAAGGCTTGGGGATGGGTTTGATTTTCACGCCAATTAACGTCGCTGCTTTCTCGACCGTGCCAATCGCCTACCGACAAGACGCCTCGAGCCTGCTCAATCTGACGCGCAACCTCGGGTCAAGTTTCGGTATTTCTCTGTCATTCACGCTGCTCTCGCGCAACGCGCAAATCAACCACAGCGATTTAGCAGGATACGTCACGCAATACAGCCTACCGACCGTTGACCCGACCGCGCTCGTCGATCGGTTTGGTGATCTGAGTGGCGGTGTGATGACGATGCTCAATGCCGAGGTCAGTCGGCAGTCATTGATGATCGCTTATCTCAATAATTTTTATCTAATTTCAATTCTGCTCTTCGTCATCGGCCTACTACCGCTGATGCTCAAGCCAATACGAATACCTGCGGTTGGTTAATGTCACCGCTGACAGTGTGGGTCATTTTTGAACGGCGTACAGTCATTGATGCACGGGACCTGCCTGCGCGAATTGCCCGGTTTATTTCACCGCCACCTGAACCGGTCGCTTGCCGCCCGGGCCATACAGGTTCACCTGAAGGCTCGCGATGCCGTGCACCAGAATAATCGGCGAGATTTTCTGTTTGCCCGTCCAGTGGATTTTTGGGAAACGTTTGAGGATTTGCTCGTAGGCAATTCGCAGCTGCAACTGCGCCACGCGATGTCCTAAGCACTTGTGCACGCCGTGGCCAAATGCGAGGTGCTTGTCGACGTTATCCCGGGTGAGGTCAAACACATCGGGATTGGGGAACACGGCGGGGTCGCGATTAGCCGCGCCGTACCACATGATGACTTTCTCGTCTTTGGCAATCCGCTGACCCGCAATCTCGGTGTCCTCCATCGCCGTGCGGCGCATGTGCATGACCGGCGACACCATGCGCAAGGCCTCGTGCGAGAAACGATCGATCAGACTCGGGTCAGCAAGGACCCTTTGTCGCTGATCCTCGAATTCGGTCAGCAGACGAATCGTGCCCGACAGCGAATTCCGTGTTGTATCGTTGCCGGCAAAGATGATGAGTAGCCAGGAGCCATCGAGATAGTCCTGTGACAGCGGCTGTTCGCGCAGTGTGGCGTTGGCAATCGTCGTTAACAAATCCTCACGAGGGTTTGCTATGCGATCGCGCATGACCCGCTCGCCATAGCTGAACATGTCATGCAGCACGCCGTTAAATTTGAACGGGAAGGTCGGTTCGGAAAGCAACATCCGTACAGGGTGCGAGAGGAACTGAGACGACAGCTCGAGGAAGTGCATCCAATCGATAATGTCGGCGCGATCCTCCTCATCGACACCGAGCATTTCGCACAGCGTGTACAGGGGCAACTGACTGGAAAAGACTTTCGCGAAATCGACAACCGGTCCTTGGCGTTCTAAATCATCCAACAGTTCCGAGACCTTGTTCTCGATGCGCTGGGTTAACGTTTCGACATATTTGGGAAAAAAGAACGGCGCCTGATGGGTGCGCAGTTCTCGGTGCACATCGGCATCGAGATTGATCAGCGAGTTTTGCGCCGCGTTGATCAAACGCTCCGCCTTCTTCGCCTCATTCGCGACGATGCTCATATTCATACTGCCGCGCTGCGACGAAAATATCGCGGGGTTTAGCTCGACCTGCTTCACATCATCGTAGCGCGTCACCGACCAAAACCCCGATGACGGTTTTTTCATGGTCGACCACATGACCGGCGCCTCTTCACGCATCCGCCGAAAAAAATCGAAGGGCTGACCCCGCGTCCAAGAGTGCGTGAGACCGAGCTTGAAATCGGTCAGGCGCGGGTAGACTTCGGGATAAATCGGGTCCTGCGCGCCGTTGTCCGTCAGGATGGCATCGCTCACTGAGGGGTAGTGATGGTTCCTATTCATGGTGCTATCCATATCATGGTGCTATCCATAGCTGATCACATAGCTCATCGTTCTTGGTTCTTGGTTCTTGGTTCTTGGTTCTCGGTTCTCGGTTCTCGGTTCTCGGTT
>JAYPVH010000001.1:2567-90922 GCA_038134505.1 Halieaceae bacterium
CTTAGTTCTTAGTTCTTAGTTCTTAGTTCTTAGTTCTTAGTTCTTAGTTCTTAGTTCTTAGTGCATGGTGCCGTTCATCGCGCGCTTGTCGAGCTTTATCAACGTGCTTAATTTTCGCTCACCCCGATCGGTTGAGTGCCGAACGCTACAACGTCGCCGGCACAGGGCCCTGCCATAAAAGATTGCGAAAGCCAGGCGGGTCGATCGGTATTGCCACGCGTTACACAGCCTACCACGCTGCACCGCTACAGGAGGCGCACGCGCTTGACCTTGCTTCATTGTACGACCCGCTCTGAACAATGGTTCTCTGAGCGACAACCCGCGACGCGGGGATACCCGTTGCCATAGAAGGCGTGTACCCTTGACGTCATCGCCTGTGAAGGCAAAAGCACCCATCGGACTCGCTGTGCGACAGGAGGGCGACTCGATTGCTTGACTCGATAAAACTGCCGCTAATGAGTGTCCTGGCCGCCCTGATCGCCTACGCGATCAACGTTGGCCTGCCCACTGTTGCGCTCACCCCCAACACAGTGTTGAGCTTAAGTGGCGTGGTCGTCATTAGCGCAGCGGCGACCTTAGGACCATGGGCGGGTCTGCTGGTGGGCCTTGGCGCAGGACTTGGCCACCCTTGGGTCGCTGACGTCACAGTCGAGTCACTTGATTTGGCCGCGCTTTGGGGTATCGAGGGGTGGCTCTGCGGTTATCTGATTCGACATACCGTCTTTACGCACCGCAGCACGATCCGCTTATCGATCACGCTGGTCGTCGCCCTGTTTTGGCTCGCAGTAGGTCTGCCATGGTTATGGGTGGTCAGTCAGCCTGACCTCGGCCAGGCCGCTATCGGCCCGGGTCTCATCCTGAATTTTAGCGATGCCATTGCCCTTGCGGTGAACGCCGTTTTAAACGCAGGTCTAGCTGAGTTCGCTATTTACATGCTGCTGTTGCCACGCATCACGCCTACTGTCCATGCGCATGCCCAAGTCGAACGCAATTTACGTTGGTCGCTGAACAACCTGCTGCTGGCCACACTGAGTGTCGCCATTATGCTTTTGGTGATTGTGGCGATGATACAAATACCCGAGGAGAGCATCGATCAACTTCAGTACATCGCACTCGGTGCCGTTGGAGTGATTGTGGCCGCCGCACTGGTCATTCGCGCCGCGTTGCGCTCGCTGAGCCATCTCGCCACCAGTGCCCGTTCCGTCAGTCGACAACTCCATCGCCAAGATGTGTCACTCGATAGCATTGTCGCAACCGAAGGGTTCCAGTTCTGGGAAGTCAACGTATTGCGAGAAGCCATTCTCGACACATTGCGCGACGAAGCGCGCTCTTACCAGGCGGCGGCCGCGGCCGGTGAGGACTACCAAAAGATTATCCAAGACGCGAACGCACCCATCGTCGTAATCAATATGACGGGGGCTATCATCGGCTGGAACAACGCGTCGATCAAAGCAACGGGGCTTTCTGTCGCAGAAGTGATCGGTAAGAAAACAGAAGATGTGCTGATTGATTCAATCCCAAAAGTCAGTACCGAACGCATCCTCAACACCCTGCTCAAGGGCGGTACGATCGACGGCTTGCGATTATCCTTCAAGAACACCGATGGACGGCGAATCACCTTATTGCTTGGCGGCGTATTGCTGAACGATGTGAACGGCGAACCCGACCGCTTGATCATGGTGGGCCAAAACCTGACTGATTACCTCGAGAAAGAGCAGCAACTGCTGCAGGCTTCGAAAATGTCCACACTGGGTGAGATGGCGACGGGTATCGCGCATGAACTCAACCAGCCGCTCAATGCGATCCGTCTGACGCTCACCAACATCGCCAACATCATCACGCGTAAGCCAGAGCAACTCGCGAGCGTCGATGAGAAAATCGAGCGGATTAATGGGCAGATTGATCGCGCCAGTAAAATTATTAATCACCTGCGCTTATATGGTCGCCGCAGTGATGTGGCAGACGCCAGCAGTGGCGAGCGCTTTGATCCCGATGCGACGATCGACAATGCGCTGTCTCTTTTTCAAGAACAGTTTCGACTCGCGAACATCAACTTACTCTGGCGCCCGGCGGATCAAGCCTGCTCGGTGCGCGGTGACAACATGCTGTTTGAACAGGTCTTGGTCAACCTGCTCAGTAACGCCCGCGATGCCATCAAGGACACAGCGCAATCGGCACAGTCGGCGGAGATTACGATTACAGCGCGCTTTGAGAACGATCGCTACTGCCTGCGTGTCGAGGACACCGGCGGCGGTGCCGAGCCTCATGTGCTCGCGCATATGTTCGAGCCGTTCTATACCTCAAAAGCACCCGGTCAAGGCACCGGCCTTGGGCTCTCTATTGCCTACACTTCCATCTCGAACATGGGCGGGAGTATTCGCGCGAGCACCAGCGAGCGCGGACTCGAGGTCGTGATCGATTTGCCCGCGCGCAGAGAAACCTCATAGCCAAATGCAATAGGTTATCGTTCCATGCAAAACGTCGTCTTGACGTTCTGAGCTGATGAACAACGGCGGGGGGGTTAGCCACGCTGCGTGGAAAACACGTCTCTCCTATCGATCACTCCAGCACCAATAGAGCGCGTAGCAATCGATCTGGCGAGCTTGGATCGCTGCAGAGCGGCCACGAGGCTAGTCCAGTTCATAGAAATGACCGAACTGCGCCATGATGGGTTCGTTTTCGCTGTGTGCCCAGCGGAAGTAGTCCGCATTTTTCAGCAGTGTCGCTGCCGCTTCGTCGACAATCACCGTGGCGCGTTCATGCCACTGCAGCGCACTCGCCTGACAGCTTGCAGACAACGGCCCTTCGATGGCATCTCGAACTGCTGCCGCTTTGTGAGCACCGGTGGCAAACAACATAACACGTCGCGCCTCGAGAATAGTTGCAATGCCCATAGTCATAGCAAGGTGAGGCTGATACTCCTCAGGGGCAAATAACCGACTGTTATCCGCTACTGTTGACTCGGTCAGGGTCTTGATACGCGTTCGCGAGGACAAACTCGAACAGGGCTCATTAAAGCCAATGTGTCCGTTAGAGCCCAGCCCCAGAATTTGCAGATCGATGCCACCCGAGTCCTTGATCAACTGCTCATAAGCGGAACCCCGACTGCGTGGGTTCTGAGCGGGTTCGCAGTTTGGGAAATGGCTTTTTCGGGTGTCGATATCAACGCCCGAGAACAATTCTCGGGCCATGTAAGACCGATAACTCTGCGGATTTTCAGCGTCGATACCAACGTACTCGTCCAGGTTAAAGGTTGTTACACCAGCAAAACTCAATTCTCCCTGACGAAACCGCGCGACTAACTGATGATAAATAGCCAGAGGGGTGGACCCCGTGGCAAGACCAAGGACGCACTGGGGCTTTTTTTGAATCAATTCGACAATTCGCTGGGCTCCCCAATCAGCAACGGCGCGAGCATCATCCAATATAATGACTTCCACTGTCAGTGCGTCCGAAGTGCTAATGGGCTTGTGCAGCGATCGGCGCTGTGGGTTTCTGCGACACCACCGACCCACGTTTGAATCACTTGGAAATCGTCATCGAGCAACACAAAATCGGCCCGATATCCTGCTGCAATGCGGCCCAGTCGATCATCGAGTCCTATCGCCGCTGCCGGATACAACGAGGCCATACGCAATGCCTCACAATCATCGAGGTCCATCCACGCGATAATATTTCGAATCGCTTGAATCATCGTCAGCTGCGATCCTGCAAGCGTACCGTCTGCGCCATAGCAGCAGCCATCGCGCACTGATATTTCACGCCCATGCAGATTGAACTCGGTAATGTTCGTGCCGACGGAGGGCATGGCATCGGTGACCAAAAAGAGCGTCCCTGCCGGCTTCACTGTCAATGCCAGTCGAATCATGTCGGGGTGGACGTGATGTCCATCGGCAATAATCCCAGCCCAACAGCCGTCATGGAGCAACGCCGCGCCCACTACACCGGGCTCGCGACTCTCTAGACCCGACATGGCATTGAATAAATGGGTAAAGCCCGAAACGCCTGCCGCAATCGCGACTTGGGTCTGAGCCATTGAAGCCGCACTGTGCCCCACACTCAACACGCGCCCTTGCGCGACTTGCGCCCTAATCCAATCGGCGTCAACGGCGTCGGGCGCAACCGTGAGTAACACTACGGCGTCATGCAGCGATTCAAGCGCCAACAGATCCTCTGTTGCAGGCGGGCGAAAGAGACGAGCATCGTGGATGCCCCGCTTCTGATGACTGAGAAACGGCCCTTCAAGGTGGACACCCAATATCTCTAGCATGCCATTGCGTCGCACATCAGCAATCGCGGTTATGGCCGATGTCATCGTATCGCGTGTGTCACTGATCAGTGTTGGCAACAAGCTGGTCGTACCAAAGGCTCGATGTGTCTGAGAGATCCTTTTAATACCAGCTAGCGTCGGCTGCTCGTTGAAGAGCACACCACCACCACCATTCACCTGCAGATCAATAAAACCGGGAACGAGCCGCTGCCCACCCAAGTCAATCTGACTACGCGTTTTGGATAACAGCCGATGACTGGGCAACACCTCCTCGATAACGCCCTCGCAGTAGATCACCGCGTGATCTTCACGCCAACGGTCACCATCAAAGATCGTGGCATGAGTGATGATAGTCGGCATCGCTGTCATCTTAGTGTGGGTGGCCTAGGATCACGGCGCCGCGGGCGCCACTGGCATCACCGAATTTAGGCGGCACCACCGGTGGCGGCTCTATACCCTGCATCAGATGTCTGGCTATCGCATCCGGTAACATCTGATAGATTTCTTGAACCGCTGACAATCCGCCGCCGAGCACTACAATGTCTGGATCGAGTGTCAGCGTCAACTGAGCACCAAAGGCGCCGAGTACATCGATATAGATCGCAAATACGTCTTGTGCGGACACATCACCCTGTCGCATCTTCTCAACGAGCATTCGCGAATCGGCATACCCAAGACCAGACTGCTCACTCAGCCAGCCCAAGCCCGACCCCGAAATATATTCGTTGAAACATCCAACCAACCCACATCCACAGTGTCGGGGAGCCAGCCCATGACGATCGAGTAGTGTCTGTGGAACGGGAAGATGTCCAAACTCGCAGGCTACGTGCTGTCGCGACTGATACAACGCACCATTGATACATAAACCACCACCGACGCCTGTGCCCAGTACAATGCCGACGACGTTGCGGTAATTGGCGCTCGCGCCCGCTGTGCTCTCTGACACTACAAACGCGTTCACATCATTAAATACACGCACTGATCGCTGCAGCTCATGTTCTAAATCACTCACAAGCTTTTGCGTACGCAAACAGGGGATATTCGACACCAGCGCACGACCCTGAGCGTCAAAGAATCCCGGCAAAGCGATATTGATGCCCCCCCGTTCTTGGGAACGTCGGTCCGCCTCCTCAACCACCTCGACAATCGCCGATAAAAATGACGGGTAATCGTGACTGGGCGTCGGTATGCGCCAATCCACCAGCTTGTTGAATTGCCTGTCGAACAAGGCTGTTTCAATTTTAGTGCCGCCAATATCGAGGCCGTAGTACATCACATCGTTACCTCCATCGCATCTGCGATCGCTGTGATGAAGTCGGGCTCGTTCCACTGTGCAGGGCCAGCACCCACTCGAACTACGACCAGATCCAAAGAGGGCACGACGTAACAACGATTTGTCATCGAACCCTCTAGAGCGAACGCGTCGCTCGGAAGCGCCGGCCACCGCGTGCGATTGGTGTTTAACCACATGGCATAGCCATAGCTCAAGTTCATCGATTGCGACGGCCTCAACGCCTCGCAAAGCCAGTGATCAGAAATCAAGCACTTCGATTGCCAACGACCCACTCTCAAAAGTAAGTAGCCAAACCGCGCCATATCACGGGCTGAAATACGCAAGCCCGACATCGGATTCGTATGAGGGCCCATAAATAATCCACCACCCAGTGTGCCCCACTCGGCGGTCTCGATACCGATTGGTTGTAAGAGCCGCTGCTGCACAAATTGATTCATTTCGCATCCCGCTACCGCGAAGAATGCGAGAGATAGATGTGCCATTGCAGGATCGCTGTAATGCCACTCCATCCCCGGATCTGCGACCAATGTCGCCGCCGATTTACCGACGGTGTTCAGGCCAAAACCCAACGCATGTTCAAACGGACCCACGTCAGGTTGGGTACTCACGCCGAATAAGCCATGATCTTCGCCGGCGATGCCTGAGCTCATCGTCAGAAGATGACGCAAGGTAATAAGGGCTTTACGGGAATCGGAAAGTGGCAAATCGGTTTCTATGAGCGAATACACCGGCGTATCCAGAGTAATGGAAGGGGACCCTTTTTTCTGATTGCAAGCGATGTCATCGAATAACATACCCCACGCCATTGCTACAAATGACTTAGTACAGGACCAGGTGTCGAAGCAATGACTCGGTGAGACGCCATCAGCATAGTACTCATCGACTAAATAGCCATCGCGAACCACCACGATCCCAAAGCGCTCTTGGGGGAACAGTCGCTGCTGCCGCTCCAATTCTGCGCGAAGGGCATCGGCGTCGCAGTGTGCGAATTGCCGTTTTTCTTCGCGCGACACTAAGGTCGACCAGCCACCCTCCGACTCCGGTGCTGGAAAAACTTCGCGACCCGCCGATTTCAGCTGCCGCGCTACTGTGATGCGATGTGTTTCCATTATTCCTCTGTGGACTTTTCCAGCACCTTGGCGCCCAGCTGCTTCTCGCAAACACCTAGGCGTAGCCAACCCCTCACTCAAATGCCCTGTGGCGATCGAATCGGTTCAAACCAACCACCATCGCAGACAAACTGGCCACTGCGATCACCAGCAGGCCAGCACCCACCGCAA
Source organism: Halieaceae bacterium (assembly GCA_038134505.1). Taxonomy (GTDB): domain Bacteria; phylum Pseudomonadota; class Gammaproteobacteria; order Pseudomonadales; family Halieaceae; genus Luminiphilus. The sequence goes on from JAYPVH010000001.1 coordinate 9,412, forward strand.
GCTCGAGTCGGAGTAAAAACCCCACACCGAACAGCGCAGAATAAATACCCACGATCCCCAACAGCCAATACAACAGCGATTCGACCAAGTTTCGATCTGCGGTATACCCATCATTCAAGCCACGCCAAAACCCCATCGGCCGAACGCGTCTGACAAATTCGGCCAACTGCTCATCCTCCACCGGACGGCTCATTAAAGTCGCCGCGATCGATACACAACAGGCGATGACAGAGGTCCAGCTGATAACATGAATGGGGTGCGTTGCCATCGCGGCGGGGAAAATCGACATTTGAGACTCACTAAATCCCCAATGCTGGCCAACGAAATAATTGGCTAATGCCAACACCAACCCGGTGAGCATCCCTGCGATCTCGGTCCATGCCGTAGCCCGCCACCAAAACCACCGTAGCAAATGCGGTAATCCGAGCCCCGCCATCAGCCCGGCATACAGCTCCCACATCGCGCCAATACTCTTAATGTGGGCCGCAACGTAAACACCAAACAATGCGATGAAAACCGTGGCGAGCCGACTGACAAAAACAATTCGTTGATCACTCGCGCCACGATCTAAATAGCGCAGGTAAATGTCATTGACGACATAAGAGGCGCTCCAGTTAATCTGCGTCGATACCGTGGACATAAATGCAGCCATCAGCGAGGCCAGGGCCAAACCAAGCAATCCGACTGGCAAAATTTGCTTCATCAGTGCCGGGTAGCCTCTTTCGCGATCCTCAATAAAATAGGTCATAGCACTCGGGCTCGAATCGCCTAATGCCGGCGCTAATTCATCAACTCGAACGAGCAAAGAGAACCCTTGAATATCACACCGGTAACGGTTGTCCAGGCAGGCTTGCACTTCGACACGACAAGAACCGCTGTCGTTGAGGCATTGAGTGAACTCCTGGGCCAGTTCATTGACTTCGTGACGCGGGTAAACCACCAGCGCAGCGACTCCGACCAGCACCCACGGCCAGGTCCGCATCGCAAAATGGGCAATAGCGAACCACAAAACACCCCGTTCAGCCTGAGTACCATCTTTGGCGGAATACATTCTTTGTTGGGTGTAGCCAGACCCGTCAACGTTGCCATTAGTCCACCAAAGAAATCCTAAAGTCAGCACGAAAGCCGAAAAGGGGATGCCCAAATTTCCGAGAATTTGACTATCAAAGGAAGGAATAAAAGCGCTGATCCTCTCGTGATTGAGAAAAATAGGTCCGCCATCGTCTATCGCTTGATCCACCGCCGGGTAGAGTATCTCGAGCTGTTGCCAAAGCCCCTCGAGTCCACCAACGTACTGCACCGCCATGAAGGCCAGTATTACGGCCATTGACATCGCCAATGCGAATTGGAGTAGATCGGTGATCATGACCGCTCTAATCCCGCCCATGGCAGAGTAGGTGAGCGTGACCGAAATCAGCAAGGTGATCGTGATCGTGTTATCAAAAGACCCAAAAACCAACGCATCTGGAAAGAATGTGTGTAGGGTTCCGTAGAATGCAGGACCTAATAGCGACTGCCAATCCATGAAAGGCTCAGCGATCTTGGTCATACCAGCGATCACCCAACCCAGTATCACACAATTCAGAATCGTCGCACTGAGCGCTGCCTTGATCGTTCGCAACAGAGCAGCTGGCTTGCCGCCGTAACGGAGCTCCGCCACTTCAGCATCTGTGATGATGCCCGCGTATCGCCACCTTCGTGCAAAAAAAACAGTCAGCGCCATCGTCGCAGCGACCTGACCCCACCAAAACCAGTTTCCGGCAATACCGTATTTTGCGATCCAGCCGGTAATGGCTAACGGTGTATCGGAAGCAAAACTGGTCGCCACCATTGACGTGCCAAGTAACCACCAGCGCGTCTCACGGCCCGCCACGAAGTATCCCGCGAGTCCCTGCTGACCCACTTTATCTTTTACGAGGAAACCCACAGCCACCGAAGTCAATAAGACCACGGCAATAATGAGCCAGTCTGGAGAGGCAAGCACTGATACTTGCATTTGCATAGTCCTCTGAAGTTTTTGCCTTGCCAATAAACCCAGCCACCAAGGTCATAGACCTAAGGACTGGGATTGGCAATCACTCCTATCCCTGAACGTTATACCCCGACAACCTCAGATCCATTTGAACCTCATCAGTATGCCTCGACAATCACTACCAAACAGATTCGAAATGCAGCCACTCATGGCGCACAGCGACTCAATTTGCCATGTCGGCTGAGTTGTCTCTTTACTGCACGACAATCTCGTCAATATAAATCGACTTCGGTGCCATACGCTGGCCCTCGACCATCCAAATCAACTCCCTGTTGAGCGCGACGAGACGTAACTGAGTAACCTCCAAAGGCTCAAACTGTATGATGACTTCTCGATCCGCAGCTTCAATCTGGCCTCGATCGATAACAGCGATCTCCTGCCACGGCTCGTCCAAACGTCGCACCGACAGCGAGATCCCATCCGGTCGCTGTAACCTCCGGTGTAAGCCCGCATCAATGCCAATACGCACAGAAGAAATCAGTGTTGCGGTCTGAAACGTCATCGTCGCATCTAGATCGACACCATGGAACTCTGTCCAATAAGGTCGATCGTAGACCCTATCGTGCGCTAACTGGCCACTCAGCAATTTGGCCGATGCCTGCTTAGCCATCTCATCAGACAAATGCTTGAAACAAATGTCCTGTCCGATGCCCAAATGATCAACCAGCGTTAACCGCGCATCGCCCAACAAAGTGCCATCAGGCCTGACAGTCGCTGCACGGACGGTGGTGGATCCTAGAATAGACAAAGGACCGTCATATCGAGCCGACTGAAGCGTTGGTGGCGAGCCATCTAGCGTATAAACCATTGAATCAACCGCCGTCTCGAGAAAAACGCGAAAGCCACCGGCCTCGCCTCTCTCAGCCCACACATGGGGTTTATATTGGCTATCCGCAACGATGTACCCGAGTTGATTCAGCCACTGTTCAAGGCTGGGCAACCGATGACAAAAACTCTGCCAATCCTGTAATCGCTTCGGACTCCAAAGTACCTCTGCTAACGCCGACATGCGCGGCAAAACCATACGCTCTGCAATCTCAGGTGTAGGCACGTATTCAGTCCACAAATTCGCCTGCCCGCCCAACACACTGCTGCGCTGCTCAAGATCAGCAAAATTTTCCAAAGGATCAAAACGATAGACATCTGAGAGGCGGGTGAGCCACCATGGCGCCATGGGCTCGTCGACACAGTGGGACTGATAAAAATCAAAGTAAGCGTGATCAACGGGCGTCATCACAATGCCGTTCCCATTGATCAGTGCCTTTCTCGCTTTTTCAGGATAATACCAAGACATCACCGCAACGTCGGGATCGAGTTGTTCGTCGACCACATCGTCCCAAGCCATCGGCTTTTTGCCGACCGCTTTTATCATTGCGACCACGCGAGCGACAAAATAGGTTTGCAGGTCACTCACGCGCGTGAAGGATTGCTGCCGCATCAGATCCTGACAGTCAGTACAAGCCTCCCAGCGAGCTGTCTTGACTTCGTCACCACCGAGGTGGATGTAAGGGCCAGGAAACAAATCCGCGACCTCCGCAAATACCCTCTCAAGCAGCTGAAAAGTAGCTTCCTTCGGACACAGGACATCTTCATAGATTCCAAAGTGGGTTTTCACTTCGTAGCTCCGATTGCCACAGCCAATCTCGGGATAGGCTGCGAGCAGCGCTGAAGCATGCCCCGGTAAATCAATCTCTGGAATAATCGTGATAGCCCGCTCAGCCGCATAAGCAACGATGTCGCGGACCTCCTCTTGGCTATAAAACCCGCCATGCGGTATGCCGTCACTCACAGTACCCACATCGCGTGTAAACCCGACCACAGTGCCACTACGAAAGGCGCCCACCGCCGTCAATTGGGGCAAAGCCTTGATCTCAACCCGCCAACCGTTGTCATCGGTCAAATGCCAATGAAAGAAATTTAATTTATGAAGCGCGAGCAGGTCGATGTAACGCTTAACAAAGGTCACATCAAAAAAATGTCGACTGACATCAAGATGCATACCGCGATAAGGAAATAATGGTGCGTCCTGTATTTCGATTTGCGGCAGGAGTAGCACCCCATCGGTTTGCTCCACCTGCGCCAGTATTTGCCGCAACGTTTGGATCCCATAAACCATACCAGCTTGAGTGGCCGCCTCGATCTGCACACCAGCGTGGTCAACGCGTAGTCGATAGGCTTCATTTTCAAGGCTTCTATCCGCAGCAAGCCGGATGCAGGCCGTGGCGTCCCGATATTCCTCCGCAACAACAACGACCCCCAATTTCGCCAGATCAGGGGTTAAGAGCTGTAACACTGGCTGCCAAGGCTCCTCTGCTGACAGGGTCAAGGTTGCACTAGAGAGCCGGTAATAGCCGTCGAGACGCGTTAGGTTCTGGGGGACTGGTATCAGGTGTACAGGCGCTTCGCAGGACATCAAACGGCCCTCAAAAAGACGGGGGCTCGGGCGCATGCGGTACATCGAGAGCCTCGTTGGTTCACGACGATCGGCAGGGGCGATACCGTCACACCAGTGTTTAGCGCTTTTGCGCGAATAGCCACTGCATCACCTCATTATTGGAATAGGTCTGCGTCCATGAGTCGTGTTCTATATCTGGATATTCGGTGTACCTTGGCGCACCACCGACGGCAGTGATTGCGTCAACCATATCTCGCGATCGACTGACCATAACGACCTGATCAGCATCGCCATGGAAAACCCACACGGGAAGGCCGGCAATCTGCTCCGCCTGCGCCGTATCGCCACCCCCGCAGATGGGAATTGCCGCTGCAAACAGTTCAGGTACCCGAGAGATAACATCCCAAGTGCCAAATCCGCCCATCGACAGTCCGGTGATGTAGACACGGTCGCGATCAACACCACCCTGCGCAATGGTTGCGCGAATGAGTCCAATCAGTAACCGCATTGTCCGTGAAGGCTCGGCAGGCATTGTGTGGCGCGCATCACCCCAAGGCGTATTCACCCATTGCTCACCCTCAGGGACCTGAGGTGCAATGATCACCGCAGGCTGATTGTGGCTTTCGATAAATGCGCGGATTGCTCTGGCACCATGGACGAGGTGACTGTCGTTGTCGCCGCCCCGCTGGCCCGCGCCGTGCAGAAAAACCACCATAGGCAGAGGCCCGGCAACACCAGCGTCCTCCGGCGCATAAATACGATAATTGAGAGACCCGAAGCCGTCCTGAGAGAATTGGCCCGCCTGAAATTCAGCTGCCAGTACGGTACTAGATAACTGCATGGGCAGAACGCCTAGGGCGGCAAACAACAGTTCTCGATACATTCGCATTCATTAACACCCAAAAAAAACGCTGTTCAGCGTCAGCGTTACTCACAGATAACTGGTCTAACCAAAGAAAATGCCTACAGTCGCAGTACCGCTCCCGATCGTTGGACAAGAGGTCAACCTACTCAACTAGCCGAATATCAAGTTAGCCAAGGAGCCTTTTGCCAAACCGTTAGCGGCCGTTGAATGAAGCAAAGACCAGCGACAATCCAGAAAAAAAACAGCCAACTCAAACGAAAAAACGGTAGGGAACCATGTCCCGCTTGGGCTCCCTACCGTTTCCGAGTCGAAACTCGACGCTATGACGCCATGGGATCAGAAACTGTAATTGAGTCCCACATAGACTCGACGCCCCGAATAGCGATCATCAATGAATCGCTCTCTGACCCCCCAGTACTCCCGAATGGATTCCTCAGTTAAATTGATCACCGCGAAGTTCGCTGTCAGCTGATCATTGATGCTATAGCTGCCATTGACATCGATCTGATCGTACTCATCGGTATACCAGGTGTTCCCCTGATAGGGCTGTTTCGCCCAACGACCACGCCAGTTATAGGAGACACGCGCAGACCACTTGTCGGTTTCATAGTAGGCTGAGACGTTGGCTTGGTTTTTCGAGGCGCCAGGCAGCGGTGTTGTAATCACAGAGCCGTCGATATTGACCTCTGCTAAACCGGTATCGGTGTACGTATAATTTGCTGTGACACCACCTCCCCATGAGAAGCCCTTCTGCAAATAGACTTCTACGCCTTTTGAGGTCGCGTCATTGCCATTTACCGGCGTTGTCAGCGATACAAGATAATCACTATTACCCGCCGTTAACTCAACCGATTCGGTATTTTTAGTAATGAACGTCTTGATATCTTTATAGAAGAACGTAGCGCCGGCAATCGCACCCTCCTCAAAATACCACTCAAGCGCAACGTCAAACTGATTGGCGCGATAGGGTTCAAGGTCCGTGTTGCCCTGGGTGCCGTAGCCCGTTACCGCGCCGATACCGGCGTACCATACTAAGGCACCACCTAAATCCGCATAGCCGACACGTGATATCACTTCAGCGGCCGATGCGCGCACGACCAAGTCCTCCGAGGCATCCCATTTCACGTTCAGACTGGGCAATAGATCACTTGTGCTACCGCTTTCGGTGAAGGTGGTGTCGTCACAAACAAAGTTCAAGCAGTTGAAAGTGGTCGAACTCTGGTCAGTACTGACGTATCGAAGGCCTAGGTTGCCGGAAATAGCGCCGAGCTCAAAGTTACCTTGCGCATAAAGTGCGGTAATCTCTTCCTCAATTCTGAAAACCCGTGCGCCGTTGGTTTTCACAACCGGCGTCCAAGTACTCTCGATCCAATCCTCGTAGGCCTTCCAATCGATACCGACCAAGCCCTGGGTTCCTGTGGGTAGATTCCCGGTGAGCGAATCGCCCCGCTGTACCCAGGAGTTGACTACCGACGGATCGGGGTCGTTTTGTACCGTATGGAACCAATGCTGACCGAGGATACAAGGATCGTAACCCCAGCGATTTTCATTACACAGATCGCCGTCATCCCAATAGGTGTTTGAGTTCACGCGACGAACGGTGTGGTCGCGCCACTTTCCACCCAAGTCAAACGAATTGAACAAACCTAATTGCGTGTCTAGGTGGAAATCGACCTGCGCGTAGGTTTCTTCATCGGTGTGCGTACCGCCAAAGTCAGGCTGGTTCCAATCGATTGCGTTGTACTCGCTGACAGTGCCCGTCAAAATTTTCGGTGCGTTGAGGTCATATTTCCATGTTGAAGTTGCACCACCTGCGCCTTTGTAGCGCTGATATACTCCGCGATTCACACCGCCATCGGACTCGGTTTGACCAATATTGACCCGACTCGACCACTTGTCGCCTGAAAACTCTAACTCTAGATCGTAGGTATCTGACTGAGAGTCCATATCAAAGATAAAACCACCCGCTGCGAAAGCGCTGAGGTTCTGACCACCCAATCCATCGGGATCGGTCATCTCCAACATCACGATTGTGTCATTTTCGATACGATAGTCTGTGATCATGCTCGGGCCAAAACCAAAAGCCTGCCAGAATGGATTACTGGTGTAGAAATCATTCAGGTAACCATTTTCTTCAATGGTCTCGTTGTTTTGACTGAGCGTGGCGCCGATGTAGTTGAAAGTGGCAGAGAACTGCTCAGATGGCTCCCACTGCATCGTGACCTGATAACCGAGGTTGTCTCGGATCTCAGTTTTTTGGCCCACCACAATCGCGCCCGGACCATACCCGATGATGGGATCGCCATCGACAGACTCAAAACTGGCAAAACACGTTTCTTGAACAGGACAGACCCCCCCAAGGAAGTCACCGAGCGTAGTCTGACCCCAGTAAAACCAGGACTCTGTTCGCACATATTCGGAGGTGGCTGTTCGATCCTGCTGCGTTACAGATGCGAGAATGCCGAAAGTCTCGTCGTCGTTCTTCCAACTATAGAGCCCTCCAACCTGCCCCTCGGTTTTGCCAGTGACGTCAGCGTATGTCCCCTCAACATTGAGGTAGCCGGAGTTTGCATCCATGTCTAATGGCTTTCGTGTGTTAATGATTACCGTGCCACCGATACCGCCCTCATCCAGACGCGCTTCAGGCGTTTTGTAGACCTCAACGCTGGAGATCAGGGTGCTGGGAAGCAATGCATAGTTAAATGACCGCACTGGATCACGGCTGTTCACCGCTGTCGCCACGTAGTTGCCGTTGAGCAAGGTCAACGTGAGCTCGGGACTGACGCCGCGAACACTGACAAACTGGCCCTCACCGCCGTCTCGAGTAATTGAGACACCAGGAACGCGTTGTAACGCGTCGGCCACGTTCTTATCTGGGAATTTGCCAATATCTTCAGCGGTGATCGCGTCAACAAATGCCGCCGCATCACGTTTCACGTCGAGGTTGCGCTGTAGAGCACCGCTGATCCCTGTAACTAGAACCTCCTCAAGCGCGTTATCCTCGCTCTGAGCGACAGCAGGCATCGCAGACAACCCACCAGCAATGCTTGAAATCGCCATGAGAGCGATCGATGCTCTCAATTTACTCGGAACTGTGTTGCCCCTTCTTGTTGTTAATTTTGTCATGTTGTGTTCTCCGAACTCAGTTAGTTTGTTGATTACTGATTACGTCGTCTCTCACCGCTGTTTCTTAATTCTTGTCATTTCTTGTTTCATTTCTCGTTGATTTCATTCCACCCAACGATTCCGCCGACCGGACTCGGATTTTGTAATCGGTTACAAATGTAACCGATTACATCGGCGTCGAAAAAAACACGCCGGACTGATTCGTTAGGCGACAGGGAAACTTCTTAGCCAATTTTATAACTTTTAAATAGTCTAAAATGTAACCCGTTACACCTGACTTTAGTCACGCTGATCATCATTGTCAACCCAAAACAGATTTTTTTTGGGGGGAGCAACCGCGTACTGCCAGATCCCGCTACAGACCCGACAAAACCCTATCTATTGCTGGTACAACTAGCGCTTCCATCACTTCGTAGCCCGCGGCATTGGGATGAACCAAATCACCCGCAGAAGTGTATTCCGGCACTTTGAGCCCCCCCTGCTCGTCGACCATTGCCGCGTAGTAATCCACATACACATGGCCGCGGGTCTCGGCGTAAGCTTTGAGCATGGCATTGAGCCGAGGAATCTTGGTCACTGGCTCTAGGCCCGGCTTCCACAAGTAATCCAGTGCCGGTAAGACCGAACAAATAATGACAGCAATGCCGTTGGCGGCGGCCAGCTCGCTCATCGACTGCACCTGACCGGCAATCTCATCGAGCGATGCCGCTCCAGTATTTTGTGCCAAGTCATTCGTTCCCGCCAAAATAACCACCACCCGGGGCTGCAAATCAATGACGTCGGCGCGAAAGCGCGTCACCATTTGTGGCGTGGTTTGCCCTGAGATACCACGATTGACATAGCCGTGGCTGGGGAAGAAATCCGGTCTAAAGCGACTCCAACCCTCGGTGATGGAATCTCCCATAAATACAACACTGGCAGGCACACCGCCGTCAGCGACCAATTGTGTATTTGCCTCAGCGTAGCGCTGGAAGTTCGCAAAGGCCCGCCAGTCCTGGGCCATCGCGTACCCCGACACCGCCAGCAATACGACTGTGAATATCGTTCGATAAATACCCCTAAAAGTCATTTTATGTTCTCCAAGCTGGTCTGATGCAACGGGCATCATGCCGTCTAGCGCCGCGCTTTTTATCACTGCGCGATTTATCACAATGATTTGACACCGATTTGTGCCAACAACTCGGCGTCGGGGCCATCGAAATTCACCGAGGGCCGATTACCGACGTAGCCTAAATCGGCCATCCCCTCGAGCGTTGTCCAAAAAGCTGCAGACACAAGGTTTCTCACTAAAGCAAAAAACTCTGCGCCAATGAGATTCTCCTTAGACGCGGTCTGGATCCACTTAATCTCCTCGCAGAGCACATTCCTCTCCTGCGCAGAAAGCGCGATAAAGGGCTGCTCAAAGCGTGTGTTCGTCGCATCGCTCAGCCAAGCCAGTCCAGAGCGCAGCAACGCAAGCGCATCTTGGTTAGCCGGATAGGGTGCGCTGACGTATTCATCGATAAAATGATGACAGCCTAGCGTTGCGGCTGAGGGAGAGCGCTCATCCGCCGGGATAATGACATCACTAAGAGCGGCGAGTACGGTCAGCTCGTCACTGGTCAAAACCAGGCGCCAAGGCACTGTTGGGTGTAACAAATCTGGGTCGGTGGCACTACGTGCTCGAGCCTGAGCCATCGCCTCCAATGTGGGCGCGACTGCCGCGGTTGACGCAATAAGCTTGAGGGTGTCGCGCCGATTCAGTTGCCACTTAGGATCACTCACGTTACAAGTCCCTCTGCTTAAGCTGCTCAACAATGTATTCACTGGTGCGCCAAGCCAACGCCATGATAGTGAGCGTGGGGTTTTTGTCGGCGTTGGATACAAAAGGCGCTCCGTCAGTCACAAAGACATTCGGCACTGCCCAGGATTGGCAATATTCATTCAGCACCGACCTCTTTTGGTCAGATCCCATGATCAGCCCACCCACCTCGTGAATAATTTGTCCGCCTTTAGCAATGGCCTTGGCACCGTCACTGTGTACCGGGGATGTCACACGACCACCCATCGCCTCGAAAATCTCTGCGATGGTTTTGTGCATATGCGCAGCTTGATTGATTTCGTGGTCACCCCACTTCCAGTGGAACTTCAATACAGGAATACCCCAGCGATCAACAGTGCTCGAATCAATCTCTGCATAGCAGTCGTCATTAGGAATCATTTCGCCACGGCCTTCGTACCACAGGAATGATCCGTAAAACCGGCGACAGGCGTCTTTGAAGTTTTTCCCAAAGGCGCCTTCAGTGAAACGTTCCAGACCGCGGAAAGTGCCAGAGGTGGGCATACGCCGCCCACCATACAACTCAATGTGATACCCGCGTGCAAAGTCTAACTCGCCGCGCAGTTGCTCCTGATATTTCCACCAAGGAATGTACATATGCATTGCCGAGGCACCGTCTTCATTATGGGGTGGCAGGCTCTCCAGCGCCGGTATTTGCCCGCCAACACCGGCGCCCACGGTATCCATCAAATATTTACCCACCAAACCACTATCGTTCGCCAAACCATTGGGAAACAGCGCACTCTTTGAGTTCAGGAAAATGCGGGCGCTCTCCGCTGCACTCGCCGCGACGACCACAACGCGCGCTTTGGCCGCGCGCTCTTGGCCACTCACTTTATCGATGTAGAGCACGCCATTCGCTCGCCCTTGAGCATCCAAAGTGATTTCACGCACCATGGCATCAGTCACGATATCGAGGTTACCCGTTGCTAAAGCTGGCGGGATAAGCACCGTCGTTGACTGGAAATTAGCTTTAATCGAGCAACCTCGACCACAGTCTGTTGCCCAAAAACAAGCCGATCGCGATCGCATCGAGTCGCGCGTCACGCGCTGTGCCAACTCATTGCCAGGGAATAATCGCGGTGGAATGCTCTCGTGGTCTTGCTTTTCGCTCAGGATCGCCAAGTGCGCAGGGATCACAGGAATACCCAAATCGCGGCAAGCCTGCTGTGTCAGGCGCTCATAACCACGCGCTTTCGGTGGCGGCATCAGGACGCCGGGTGGCGAATCGGGCGTATTTTCTAAACCCTCGTTAGACCCATATACACCAATCAATAATTCCGTCTTATCGTAATAGGGCGCCAGATCTGCATACGAAATTGGCCAATCAAAGCCTAATCCGTCTCTCGAGTAGGGCTTGAAATCATACTCACCCATTCTTAGAGAAATACGACCCCAATGATTGGTGCGTCCGCCGAGCATCCGAGCACGCCACCATCGAAATTCGCGATCCGGATCATCGGAGCCCTGACTGTAAGGCTCCCCTGGCACAGACCAACCGCCGTCCACCGTTGCGTCATAGTAGCCGAAGGGTTTGTCCGGAGTGCCGGCACCGCGCAAGGGCGCATCTTTCGGCAGATTGAACATGGGCGTTTCAGTCACTGGGTCATAGGCACGACCCGCCTCTAACATCAACACCTTAAGACCCGCAGTGGCAAGAATGTAGGCGGACATGCCTCCGCCCGCGCCTGAGCCAATGACAATGGCGTCATACAAGGTCTGATGCACTTGATCACGACGCATTATTTACCCCCCGCCATTTGGCGACCGAGACGGAGCAAAAGATCTCGAGTGGCGATAACACCCGCGTCTTCGTCTCCCGGCCCCTCAAATTCGACGCCAATATATCCGCGATAGCCCCCAGCTTCGATTAAACGCAACATACGGGCGAAGTCTGTTGATGTCTCATTGCCCGACTCATCAAAAGCATAACTTTTAGCGCTCATGCCCTTCGCGTAGGGCAACAAATCAGCCACGCCCTGATAACGATCGTAGTCGCCAAAATTCCCAAAATCAGGTAAGGAACCACAGTTTTCCAGATCGACTTGCGCCAAAAGATCGGACAACCAACGTCCGTTCTCAGCATAACCGAAGTGATTTTCGACAATAACATTGAGCCCATAGTCCTGAGCAAATCGGGCGAGCTGACTCAAACCATCCACCCCAGCTCGCTGAACCTCATCGCGGCTGGCACCCTGCGAGCCCGTCACATTCACGCGAATTGAGTGGCAACCCAAAAATTGGGCTGCCTCCACCCAACGATAATGATTCTCCACCGCTTGAGAGCGCACGCTCTGCACGGGGTCACCGAGGTGACCCTCGCCATCGATCATAATAAGCAGACTGTCCACTCCGTGATGACTCGCTCGGGTTTTCATCTCGCCGAGAAATCCCAAGTCGCGCGCTTTGTCTTTAAAGAACTGACTGACGTACTCCACTGCCTGAATCTCAAAGACTTGGCTTGCCTTAGCGGGAAAATCCAAAACGTCGAGTGCGCCTGATCGCAGCTGCCTATGTAAAGACCACTGCGCCAAAGAGAGTTTAAAAAACATCGTGGGCGTAGCATGGTGGGCGGCGATACTACGCGACGAGACTTGGCCCAACCCAAGCGCGAGACTCGTACCCACCGCACCCATAAAGTGACGTCTTTTCATCATCTTCGATCCTTGTCATGGTGATGCCTTGCGCCGCACATAGGAAAAACATGTCCACGGCTCAATGGCATTACAGGGCTCTTAACTTGATATTGCGATACCACACACGGTTACCATGGTCCTGAAGTGCAATGTACCCGACCTCTGCCCTTGCAAACTGGTTATAGACCGCGAACTTACTCGCTGCAAAACGTGCCTGCCAGTCGGCTGACCACAGCGTAAACTCAGCGACCAAGGTGCCGTTGAGCCAATGCTGAACGTGTCCGTCTTTGACTCGAATCAAAGCGTCGTTATACGTACCGGCGGGTCTTGTCACCGAGGACTGCGCACCGTACAAAGCGAAAGCTGAGCCCGCCACCTCAGCGGTTCCCGCTAACTGGGGAAACGATGCATCGTCAAGTACCTGGTATTCCACACCACTCATCCACACGGCACGACCGTCACGCAATACACGATAAATCACACCACTGTTACCGCCCTCGGAGATTTTCCACTCAAGACTGAGCTCAAAATCTCCATAAGCCTGGGCGGTCAAAATATCCCCACCCCCGCCAGCGAGCAGGGTGAGCTCGCCATCTATAGCAGTCCAACTCTCCCCTACCGGATTACCCTGTGCGTCGGTCCAACCCGTCAGCGACTCGCCATCGAACAGCGTGATCCATTGTTGCGATGTTTCATTGGGGGATAGATTGTCAGTCGCGTCCATTGAGAACTCGCTGTGTCCATCAGCTAGCCGCTCATCAGGTGTTGGACGATCACAGCTTGCAAGCAAGAGAGTGACGACTATTCCGCCTAAACCTACAACCACAGCTCTATAAATATTCCGAATCATCGGCTTCACCTCTGCTGCATAACGTCTTTCTGACTCGTCGATGTGACCCATGCCCGATAAACCTAGCGTCTCACTATCGGGCCGCAGGCGAGAATAACTTGGCACCACGAATTTGGCCGCGAAGCGTAATAGCCACCATCGACCGAGTCCTGTCAAATAGTTTGTCTTCGGCGCATCGCACGACAAAAAGGACATCTTTGACGGGAAAAAAGTAACCGGTTACAATTTGCTTGTCCACCACTTTTTGCGTTAAACAACAAGCTCGACAAAAACCGTCCTATAAGCAGCTCGTAGACAATCGCTGAAATCGTTTGTTAGAACGCTCAGAAAAGCACATTAGCTAAAAAGGGAATCCAAAAAGACCATGGCCTCAATTAGAGATGTAGCGCACAAAGCCAACGTATCGGTCGCAACGGTCTCACGATTCCTTAATGATCCTGAGAAAGTCTCAAAGAAAGCTGGTCAAGCGGTTGAACGGGCCATCGAAGCCCTTAACTACAAGCCCAACCTGTTGGCCAGAAACTTCTACAAATCGAAGTCTTATTCAATCCTAGTGCTCGTCCCCAACATTGCGAACCCCTTCTTCTCGCGCCTCATCCGCGGTATTGAGGATATCGGACAACAAAAAGGCTATGCAGTATTGCTCGGTGACACTCGATTTTCTCAAGAGCGTGAATCCGACTACTTCGGTCTAGTCGAGACACGACTGGCCGATGGTATTATTCAATTAGCACCCGAGCATCCTATTGCAGTGTACGAAGGACTCTCCTCCGTGCCCCTCGTGAACGCGTGCGAGTGCTGCCTGAACACACGCTTCCCCTCTGTCAACATTGACAATGCGGCGGCGGCGAAGTCAGTGGTCGACTACCTCATCTCGATTGGTCATAGCCGCATTGCGTGCGTTCTTGGACCCGACGAATCCATCGCTATTTGTCCCGTCACACAACATCGACTCAGAGGCTATCAACAAGCGATGGAAAGTGCAGGACTCAGTATCGATAACGCACTCATTTTCCCCGGCGACTTCTCACTCGAGTCCGGGGCAAAGGCTGCAGAGCACTATATCGCGATGGACAACAGACCATCAGCGATTTTCTGCATGAATGATGAGATGGCAATCGGCCTGATTCAGGGCCTTAAAACGGCTGGTATTCGTGTACCTGAGGACATTTCGGTCGCCGGTTTTGACGATATCGAGATGGCGCGCTTTTCCGACCCACCGCTCACCACGGTCTTGCAGCCTGCGGAACATATCGGCCGGACTGCGATGACGGTGCTCGCTGATCTCCTCGAAGGTAAAACACCCGAACAACTCAACCATCGGCTTCCCACTGAGCTCATCATCAGAGCCAGCACCGCGCCGTATAAAAATAGCGATTGACCTCATCGGTATCGATTCCTCGACCCGCATCGCGTCATGTTAGTTGACCGGTCATGCGCAAGTAGCCCGCCCGGAACCGCCATTTATCACAAGTACGCTTTATTGGTGGAACAAAACTCCGCTGATGAGTGGTGAGGCGATGGCCTGACCACTATCAATGCATCTCGAGCATCTCGCTGATCTCCGGAAGTTCCTAAAGGGGCCGCAAAAAAGGACAGTGTATGGCCGGCGAAGACCGTGGCTCGCGCACCTCGTGCGCTCTCATCTATTTTGACGATGCTCGGCACCGCGATTCTTAACATCTGCTTCTCGTGGAATGTCAAAATACCCTATGTAATCAGCGTATTCCTCAGCAATCTCCTCGGCATTGAGCCCCCATTGCTCAATGGCGTAGTCATTACGTCCTCGCGCATTCTTTGGGTTCTCTTTAAACCACTGCGACACCGCTCGCTCAACCGACTCAGGCGTTGACAGATTGAGCCGGTGGTGGATATCTCTGAGCGCGCTCACCGGGTCTGCCGCTAGAGCATAGTAATCTATATGAATGACACGATCCGCAGACGGTCCACGCTCAAAGTCGAGAATACGATCAATATGCCGGCGGATAAAGTAACGCATCTGGCGGCCTACCGAGTGTGGGTCAACCGGTTCCGCGGAACGCATTCCGCGTAAGTGATAGGTCATTTTGCAGATCGAGGCTAAAGTTTGTATCGGATCTCTGTGGGTCATCAAAAATCGCGCATCAGGGTACACACGAATGATCGTATCCATCGCCAGCACGTGATTGGGGTACTTTAAGGCCCAAGGCTTGCGGTGCTGGCGCCATTGAAAAAGTTTTAACTGACGCTGATGAATACGGTAAGTTTGCTCGAGATCAAGGTCGTTCAACAGGTACTCAAAATAGCCAGGTACATCGAAAAGATTGTGTAAACCCGCAGCCCCATAGGATGACTGTAGCAATGCATGACACTCGTCGGAACCGTCCGCATCGTAAAGATGCATCGCGTCAAAACCCTCGAAACTCGGTCGAGTCGCCATCATTGTTGCCCACTGGTTTCGTCGCCCTTCGACTGATTGCGGATCCCAGCCTGGTGGCGGATGCGGAAAATTGGTTTGCCAGGTTCGAATTAAACGATAGCGATCATCGCAATCGAACAAATATTGAAAATAGGTCGTTCCCGAACGAGGCAACCCTGTCAAAAACAGCGGTGCTTCGATCATCTCATTATCGATGTCTGGATACGCATCCAGCCACCGCTGAGCCTCGATGCGGTTGGACGTCTCCGCGATAAACTGCCGCTCGGTAAGTCGCTCGCCATCGACCGAGAGGCCCGCTGTGGCATGCAGGGCATCAATGAGTACTTGAAGATTGCCCAGAACCGCACCATCCTGGTCTGATCTTCCGCTCTGTCTTTCAGCTTCTGCAACAATCTGGTAAGCATCAAGCATCACTCTATTCCCCGTCGCCGACTCAGGCGCAAGCACGCCCATTGGAGTACTCTGAATTTCGCGCGCCAGCGCGTCATCACGAGGCCACTGGTCAACGGCAAGACGCGCATCCAAAAGTTTCCGCAGAGCCATCGAGGGTGATAAGGGCCCTACCAACTAGATCACGAGCGCATTGAATAATAAACTAAAGCCTCGACCTTATTTTCAAGCCCCCAACAGCGAGAGCAACTTAGTACGCTCGAACAGCGCTTGCGGAACACATTGGAGAACAGCGCATGGATATTCCATTTAACGAATCATACGTACAGGATGTGCTCAATCCTCAGCCACCGAATTACCCACGCTATGCAGGGCCTGACCAAATCCCCAGCCATGTCCCGTCTGAATTAGTGTTGAACTGTGGTTTTATGACGAGCCCTGAGTTCCTTGCTGACCCCTATCACTTCATGGCTTCTCTGCACCAGAACTACCCGCCGATCTTTTATAACATGACACCCAATTCAAACTCGTGGATGCTGACTAAATACGACGACATCATGTTTGCATTGCGAAGCCCAGAGATTTTTACTAACCGCGATGCCACACCATTTCCTCGTGACCCCAATGACTACTTCTTTTTTATCCCTCAAGAAATTGACCCGCCGGATCACCGCCACTACCGAAAAATTGCGGAACCTCTGTTTGGTGTCAACGGTATCAAGTCTCTCAAGGAGGCCATTCACGATCGCGCTGCAACATTGATCGAGCGTCTCGTAGAACAAGGAGAGTGCCAATTCACAACCGCCTTTGGGCGTCCATTTCCAGTCTCCGTTTTTCTAGACATCATGGGCTTACCACAGGACATGCGAGATACGTTTGTCGAATGGGGTGACACCATGATTCACTCACAAAATCGGCAAGAGGTAGCTGATGCATTCGGCAAAGCCGTGGCTTATTTACACGGTGCCATCAAGGAGAAAAAGTCCAACCCCGATGAGGGGATGATTAGTGTGATTGCTCATGCGGAGATCGAAGGCCGACCACTGACTGACAAAGAAATCTTTGGCTTTGTATGCTTTCTCTGGATCGGAGGTTTGGATACCGTTTACGCCATGCTCAATAATATTTGGGCTTGGTTTGCTAAGAATCCCGATCGTGTACAAGAGATTATCGATCGGCCTGACGATGTTGAGCACATACTGCACGAGCTATTGCGACGCTTCTCGGTCACCTTCTCTGCTCGCGTTGTCATACAGGATATTGAGCTTCGCGGCGTGCAGATGAAAAAGGGGGATCGCATCTTCACCTGCCTACCCGCTGGCAATTTTGATCCAGAGGTGTTTCCTAATCCGCTCGAGGTCGACTTTGACCGTCCTCGCAAGCCCAACCTCGCATTCACTGCCGGTATTCATAGCTGCCTCGGCGCGCACCTTGCGAAAATGGAGCTCACTGCTGCCATTCAAGAATGGCTCCGACGAATACCTCAATTTTCGTTGAAACCCGGAACAGCCGTGACCTATAAGCCTGGCGGGGTGATTGGCCCGACCTCGGTTCCTCTTATCTGGGAATAAGATGACATCTGAAAAGGGCTTACGAGGCAATTGAAAACCCGCCATCCACGGGCAAGCACTGGCCATTCACAAAAGCGAAGCCCGCTCGCCAAAAATAAAACGGCGCGTACAACGTGTTCAGCGCTGCCAACTCGGCGGAGCGGTTTTAGCTTCACGATAAAATCAACGATCGGGGCTGTATCTGCCCTCTCGTACAAGATCTCTAACTCGCTGTCGCATACATGCACTTGCGCTCCCACCTACTTGGTCGTTTTCGGGGGATCAGTGATGAGATTTTTCGCTATGGACCTCAGCTAAGCAGCGAGCAATTTCGCGTCGAGCGACTTTGTTTGACGCCAGCATCGGCACATCGTTTCGATCTATCAAATAGATCGCTTTTGGCACTTTAAAGCTCGACAACTGCTGCTTCATTGCCGAAATCATGACAGTGGTATCGACCTCCTCACCCTCTCGCGGCACCACCGCGGCGACGACGACTTGGCCTTTTTCGCGATCTGGAATACCCACAACATAGGCCGAGTGAACCCCGGGCAGACGCTGCAGCTCTTCCTCTACTTCGGCCGGCGATACATTGGCATTACCTGTCTTGATGATGTCACCCGCACGACCCAAGAAATGGATCCGGCTGCCCTCCACCACCCCCAAATCGCCGGTGCGGTAAAAACCATCGGCGCTAAAAAATTCGGCCGCATCCAATTTATGGAGCCCGTAGGTCAAGGCGTACCCGCGCACCTGTATTTCGCCAGAGACGCCGTCCATCACGGGTACATCATTCTCATCGCAGACTCTCACCTCGAAGCCCTCGGCGATGTGATCGAGCGGCGCACACAGCGGAAATCCTGGAACCCTGGCGACGTCACCGTAAGAGTAAGGACCCAACGTCTCGGTCATACCTAACGCCCACAAGGTGGCTCCTTCTGGGTAGACGATCTCATCACCCTCCGCTTGCACACTCCCCATCGCATAGCGACTATCGACCACTGTCCGCTCTTTGCAGATCACATGTGCGCCGGCCACTAGAGCCGGAAGAAGGCTCATCATCAGGCCGCCCACCCAAAACATTGGCATGGTCGCGATTAACTGTTGATCCTTCGATATCGCTAATTTTTTTTGCAAATACTTCGCCCTCATGACGACCGGGCCATGACCATGCCGCACGCCCTTGGGCAGCGCCATTGAACCCGATGTATAAATTTCAACCATTTGGTCTGAGGGGTAAACCTCTTGCTCTGCGGCCGCAAGAAGCGCCTCATCAATCGTACCTACCGCCTCAGTCAGCCACGCGGTCGAGCGTATGGCTCGAGGTAGTGAATCGCCGGACGAGAGGATCCAGCGCAAAAAAGGTAGCTGGTGCAGTCTCAAGTCGGCGGAGTTTTTAACGGCCAAATCCGGCAGGGTCTCCATCAGTCGTGAGAGGAGATCCTTGCCCAAGAGCTCTCGCTGGACGATCAGCCCACTGATGTCTGATTGACGCAGGACACGCAAAAGCTCGGCGCCTTTCAGCAGCGTGCTCATAGGTATCGCAACGGCTCCGATCCGAGTAATCGCCGCAAGCCAGCGGGCGAAATCAGGTCCATTACCGACCATAAAACCGATACGCGTGCCCTTCCCGACACCCCGAGCGAGCAAGCCCCGCGCGAGTTGTGCTGACTCGCGTTCGAGAGCGGTAAAGGTCAGAGTGTCCTCTGTCAAACCCTCTTGAACCAATGTCATGAACGTGTCATCACCGTAGGCTCTGGCCGCCTGATGTAACAGCTGTGCAAATATCCGAGCTTCACAAACCGCAGTAGAGCCGATGACGTCGGAGTGTGTGCCTACTTTGGTGAGACTATCGGGCATGATGTTCAGTCCTGTGTCTACATTGACACTATCGTAGCCATTACGGTGATCGATCGAAAATAGTGTTTTACTCGCTGCCGCCCAAGCTTGCCTCAAGCGGTTTCGCTCATGTCGATCAAGTTTCGCAACTTCTGATCATAATACCTGAGATTGACTTGGTGCGGCGCTGGGCAGATTAATGGTCAATTGGTGGTGGCTGCTGAATCCAACAACCGAGTAGGTCATTCGTCACAGCTGACACCTTTCTCGTTCAAAAATGCATCCGATCCACAGAATTCACTCCTCACTGGTGGTGGAAAAGAGTATACCCGTCTTAGAAGCGACCCCGGATGCGACACCCTATCGGAAGCTTGGCGCCGGCTTAGACCTGATGATGAAATCGCCTGAGAGCAAATAGTTCAGGCAGGTGTCACCGGCATCGCGACTGCCCTCGATCATATCCCGACAGGAGATATGTAGCCCATCGCGGAGATCCTCGAGCGCAAGCAGCTGATTGAGGTCGCGGCGCTAAATCGCCGCACACCGCAGATCGCGATGGATGGCTCTCAAAAACTACCGCAGCGGATATTGCCCGTCATTGAACGACGACTAGAACGTGGGCAGTTTGTGCCACAACTCTCAATCGCTGTCGCCGCTTGGATGCGATTTTTCGGACAGCTTCACCACCTAGTGCAAACATTCGATCTACAAGATCCTCTGTCTGATACCTCGCGAGGTGAGCCCCCGGTAATACGGCGGCAGATCTGGTAGACCGCCTTATGGCTACAAAATCCATGTTCTTACCACTCTTGGCACACTCTGAAGTATTTCGCGTCGCTCTCGTAGCCGGCGTCGAGCGACTGGCTCTTAGCGCCCTAAACGACTTAGCGGTCTTTCAAGCGCGCTCGCTGATAATTTCTTCAAGAGACCTGCCCCGCTGCTCCATCGATTGTTATGATGAGTCAAACATAAAAACCGAGGGTATGGGTCATGAAGAATTTCGCCGAAATGAAAGACGAGGCGCAACAGTACATTCGCTACGAAAAAGATCTTGAGACCAAAATCGCGACACTGACTTTTGATCGACCGGGAAAACATAACGTCACTAACATGGGTATGCGCCAGCTATTTGCCGACTATGTGATGAAGGCGAATATCGATGACGACGTGAAGGTCCTAGTGATTCGCGGCGAAGGAGATCACTTCGGCACTGGCGGCGACTTACCCGAACAGGCCGACATGCTGTCTGAGGATAGCGGCGACGTATCCTTACTTCATGAGTTTGGTATTTATGACGAGGACGTGAAGTACCCGCCAAAATCGTCTTATCGCTTTCTCCACACCATGACCGATCATTATGCGAAAGCGGCGGCTGGTAACCGGCCTCTGCAGGAATTTAAAAAAATCAGCATTGTCGAAGCCAAGGGCTACTGCTACGGCTGGCACTTTTATCAAGCGGCTGATGCTGATCTGGTGGTGTCATCCGATGATGCGCTGTTCGGCCACCCCGCGTTCCGTTATGTGGGCTGGGGTCCACGCCTGTGGACCTGGGTTGAGCAAATGGGTCTGAGGAAATTTTCGGAGATGCTCTTCACCGGCAGGCCTTTCACCGCCGAAGAAATGGACAAGTGCGGCTTCATCAATAGTATCGTGCCACGGGATCAACTCGAGGCCGAAACTGCGAAATACGCTAGCGCCTGTGCCAATACGCGCCCTACCGATACCGTCTTTATCCAAAAAACCTTTCTCGAGATGTACAAGCAGTATCGAGGTGAATACATGGGCAGCATGATGGCCGGCTGGGTCGAAGGCATGCTCCCTGCCATGACCGAAGATCGACAATCGGAGGTGGTGCTGGGCAACGACACCTTTGGTAAGGGCCTCAACAACGTCGTCAAAGATAAAGATTTACTCTACCCACCTGAGTGGCGCCTCAGTCATTCCGGTCGCAAAAAACCCTGAGGTTGCGACATGTCCTTTGAACTCAATCGCCGGCTGGCCGACCCGCGGCCACCGCTGCCCACTTCAGTGGACATCGATGCGGTGACCGCATCGATCATCCGCGGCTCCATGGAAACCGTCTGTTTCGAAGCGGCAACGCACCTAGGCCGTGCCGCCTCCTCGGCAATTATTAATCAATCTAACGAGCGCAATGCCAGCATCGTCGACGCGCATGGCCGACTGGCCGGTGCCGCCATTGGTACGCCGCACCTCACCTTTGTTTCTCAGTTCACGGTCCGATACGGCCTGGAAAATCAGGAACTTCTGGATTGGGGCCCGGGAGATATCTTTGTTGGTAACGACCCCGATCACGGCGGTGGACATTTGCCCGACTACAATGTCTACGCACCGGTCTACGACGAGCAAGGCGAACTGGTGTTGGTGCAGTGTCTGCAGGCGCACCAGGGCGATACCGGTGGTAAAGATCCGGGTGGGTTTACCCTCGAGGCCACTGATATTTTTACCGAGGGTCTCGCCATTCCCTGCCTAAAACTCGCGCATCGGGGTGAACTGCGGCGCGATGCGATTTATCTACTGGAGCGCAACAACCGCTTCCCATCCTTCAGGGGCGACCTGGCGGCAATGATCAGCGCGGTACAAAAAGGCGTGAAGCAACTCGAGGCATTGGTTCACAAATGGAGGGCAGACACCGTCCGCGCTGCCATCAACCACAGCATCGTGCACACCGAGCAACGAGTGCGAGATGCGGTATCGCGCTGGCCAGATGGTCGCTACAGCGCCGAGGTGTTTATTGATCACGACACGGCCGGCACACCGGATATTCGCGTCTGTGTCGCCTGTGATATTCAAGGCGATCAGCTCACCATCGATCTCACCGGTACCGATGACCGACCCCATCTGGTGGGCGTTTGGAATACCTTCGGTAATACGCGAAGCTATATTCTGACCCAGGTGGTCGCCGCGGTTGAACCCGACATCGTCAAGAATGAAGGTTTCTTTAACGCGGTTGACCTGGTCATTCCCGAGGGGTGCATTGCCAATCCACCTCCAAACAAGCCCGCTGCCCTCGGCTCCTTTCACCCCGCCTGCGAAATTACCGAAGCGGTCTGCCTCGCGCTGTCGGCAGTAGCGCCCGAGCGTTCAGCGCACCAAGTCTACAAAATTGGCATGCCCAATGCCGTGATCGGTATGGATAGCCAAGGGCAGATGTGGATGGATCAGGGTGTCGACTCACGCACGATGGACGTCTCGGCGACGCAGGGTATCGATGGCTGGGGTGCCTGCCCTGTCGCGCTTGGCAGTCTGCTGCTCGCACAAGCGGAGGATGCAGAGCCGCGCTGGCCTGTGCTCAACATCAGTCGAGAGATGACAATCGATACCGATGGCGCCGGACAGTGGCGCGGTCAACCTGGCAGCCTCAACGTCAAGCAAGTGCTGGAACCGGTCTCGGCGATGGCCTGGATGGTGTCCGCCAAACATCCGCTACGCGGTCTGTGCGGCGGCGATGATGCCAGCCCCTACACCAACCACTTTAACGTCGGCACCGATGACGAATACCGCATCGATTTGGCTGTGAGTGCTCAACTCACGCCTGGCGCAGTCATTGCCTACCAACATGGTGGGGGCGCGGGTTTTGGGCCCGCACTATCACGCGACCCCGAGGCAGTGCTCGATGATGTTCTCGATGAATTGATCTCGATTGATCGTGCGCGCGAGCGGTATGGTGTGGTGTTCTCCGGCTCGCTGACAGAATGGACACTGGAGATCGATACAGAGGGAACCGCGGCCCTGCGCGCGCAAATGATGGGTGATGCCGCATGAGCTATCGTATTGGAATTGATATCGGCGGCACCTTCACCGACTTTGCGATGCTCTCTCAAGGGCGCGTATCGCTGCATAAAAACTTAAGCACCCCTCCCGATCTATCGATCGGCGTGATGCAAGGTCTCGAACGACTGGCGGAAATGGAACAGCTCGATCTCGGCACATTTCTTTCACGCTGCGAAGCCATTGTTCACGGCACTACCGTGGCGGACAACACGCTCATCGAAATGAACGGGGCTGTGACCGGGCTGATTACCACCGAGGGCTTTCGTGATGAGATGGAGTACCGCAGGGGCTTTAAGGAAGATGTCTGGGACGTCCGTCTGACCGCCCCGCCCGCCATCACACCGCGCCGGCGACGTCTGACCGTATCAGAGCGAGTGCTGGCCACCGGCGAGATCCATAAACCGCTCGACGAGGCCTCGGTTCGAGCCTGCTGTCAGCGTTTGAAACTGCAGGGTGTTGAATCCGTCGCAGTGTCCCTCATTTTCTCTTTCATCAACCCGGCACATGAGCAGCGCGTGGCAGAGATTGTCCGCGAGGAGTTGCCCGACGTCACACTGTCACTATCGCATCAAATTCTGCCGCGTGCGCCCGAGTTTGATCGGACGAGTACAACGGTGGTCAATGCCTATGTTGCGCAGCGTGTGAATCACTACCTCGAGGAACTCGTCGCCCGCTTGCGAACCGCTGGCTACACCAACCAACTCCTCGTGATGCAGGCCAACGGCGGCGTCATGACGCGAGACTACATCGCGCAAGCACCGATCCGCGTGCTGGCATCAGGCCCGGCAGGTGGCGTGATTGGTTCTGCGCATACCGGTGTGGCCAAGGGTTACAACAACCTGGTCTGCGTCGATATGGGTGGGACCTCCTACGATATCTCTCTGGTGCTCAATGGCGAAGCGCCCGCGGTGTCCGGATGGAATCTGCATCACCGCTATCTTGTCGGCATACCCATGGTCCAGGTGGAAACTCTGGGTGCAGGTGGGGGCTCCATTTGCCAAATTACCGGCGGTGAGTTGGCGGTGGGACCCCGATCTGCGGGATCGACCCCCGGACCCATCTGCTACGGACGCGGCGGCGTTGAGCCCACCATAACCGACGCCTTATTAATGATGGGCATTCTTTCAGACGCAGAAGGGTTCGCCGGCGGGGGCTTTACCCTCACGCGCGCCGGCGTCGAGGAGGCCTTTGCAGAACTTGGCAAGGTCTTGGGTAGTTCGGCGCAAGAAGTCGCGGTCGATTGCTGGCGCTTAGTCAACGCCAATATGGCCAATGGCGTGCGCCGAATCACTGCCGGTAAAGGGATCGACAGCCGCGATCTGGCCATGTTGGCCTACGGGGGCAATGGCCCTATTTTTGCCTGCAAGCAGGCGGAAGAACTGGGCATCTCCACAGTACTGGTCCCTCGCGCTTCGCCAACATTTTCCGCACTGGGCACGCTTGTTGCTGATCCCCGCTTCGATGAGGAGCGATCCTACGGTATCGCCGCGAATCAAGTTGACCCCGCGCGCCTCGCCGACCTCTATCGGGATCTGTTGTCGTCCTGCGCGCAGCATTTCAGCGATGCAGGTTTTGGCGAAGAAATCCATTATCAATTCCGGGTCAATATGCGCTACCCCGGTCAGAACTGGTCGCTCAGCCTCGATCTCGCCACGCAAACTGGCAATGACGCACTTGACTTCATTGATGATGCGTTGAGCACCCAACTTGTGACCTTGTTCAATGATCGTCATCGCGAGGAATACGGACATATTCGCGATTACGAGATACCCGAACTCACCGGTATCCGGTTGACCGCGTCAATTGCCACACCCAATCCACCCGTGAGCGGTGGCAAGGCAGCACCTTGCACGTTGCCCACACCGGCGCATCGCGACGTGAATCTGGGGCTCGGCTACCACAGCACACCCATCTATCTCGGGTCAGATCTTGCGCCGGGCATGGTGATCGCGGGACCTGCGATTGTTCAGGAGACGTTTAGCACCATTGTGGTCTATCCCGAATGGCAGCTCGAGATCGACGTCACCGGCGACTATGAACTCACACGGTAGCTAATCGATGGGTGCACTACAGGGATTACGTGTTGTTGAGCTCGCTGAGCATGTCAGCGGCGAGTATTGCGGCCGTCTGCTTGCTGCACTCGGTGCCGACGTCGTCAAGATCGAGCCGCTAGCGGGATCAAAGACGCGTCAACTTGCGCCTTTTGCTACCAGCAGCTCTGACGTCGACAATGTAGAGCGCAGCGCCTTCTCGGCGTATCTCAATGCAGGCAAACAGTCCGTGTGTGTCGATATCGAGTCCTCCCCGGAGATTGTGCACGCGCTGCTAGAGAATGCCGATATTGTCATCGATGACCATGAACCCGGGTGGCTTGGAGCGCTGAATCTTTCACCCGAGACTCGCGGTACACACTATCCCGAACTCGTGGTGTGTTCGATTACCCCCTTTGGCTACACAGCACCGCCCGCTGCGACGACAGAGCTCACGATCTTCCATGCCAGCGGTTGGGGCTACCACACGCCGAGTGGCGCCAATGCAGACCTACCCCCGCTCAGCGGAGCCGGACGTTTTATGGTTGCCTATGAGGCCGGTATTGATGCCGCGTTGACCGCAGCAGCAGCCGCAGTCGCTCGGAATCAGCATCTCGAGGGGCAGTTCATCGATATCTCTATGCAGGCGGTCATGGTGTCACGCAATGACTACGTGGTCGCCCAAATGGTCGCCGGTGAACTGCCGGTGGGCGACGATCGACATGCTTTTGATCTGGCTGGACCCGCTGGCATCTTTGCCTGCGCCACAGGCTTTGTGTACATCTGGATGTCGAGTCCGCAACACTGGCAGGCGCTGGGAGAATTAATGGATCACCCCAGCTGGATGGAAGACTTTCCTCCGCGCTGGCTGGAGCTCGAATGCACTGCCGAACGGGTCGCAGAATGTCGCAAACACCTCGGGGCGTGGCTGGCTCAAAAGGAGCCCAATGGTGTGTCTGCAAGCGCGCAGCATCTCGGCCTGACCATGGTGCCGGTCAATGCCCCCGCAGATCTCATCGAGTCAGAGCAATATGCCTTTCGACAATTTTTTACCGCCATTGATCACCCTGCATTGACCACGACCTATGCGCCGGGCGAGCCCTTCCGGTTGTCGAAAACACCCGTCTCTCAAAAAAGAGTGGCGCCCCGATTGGGGGCACACAATGAGCGACTCCGTACGCCCTGGTCACCTCGTGACATCGACAAGCCCTGCGCACGCACACAGCAGGGGCCGCTCGCCGGCGTGCGCGTTGTCGAGTTAACCAAGGTCTGGGCAGGCCCTTATGTGGGCAAGCAGCTGACGCTACTTGGAGCCGAAGTGATTCGTATTGAAAGCGAAAGCTCGCTCGACGTCACCCGTGTTTTTGGCGTCGCGGACTTGAATAATGCGCCCGGTTTCAAAGCCGTCAACGCGCAGAAACTCAGCGTGCAAATCGATATGAAGACCGAGCGAGGCATCGCCCTCATTCATGACTTGGTTCAAAGCGCTGATATCGTAGTAGAAAATTTACGGCCCGGAGCGATCGATCGACTGGGCTTGGGATTTGATGCTCTGATTCAGATGAACCCGCGTCTTGTCTATGTCGCCATGAGCATGTGGGGTAACGAAGGACCTCTGGCCTATCAAACGGGTTACGCGCCCTGCTTTGCCGCATTGGGCGGTGTGAGTGCTCGCGTTGGCTACGGTGGCGAAGCGCCGGCAGGGATGAATGTCCGCTATGCCGATTCCACCTTTGGCGCCTACACCACCCTCGCGGCACTTGCAGCACTACGGCACAGCCGCCTGACAGGCGAAGGTCAGTACGTTGATGTCGCCGCAGTCGAGGCCATGAGTGCAATGATTGGCGATGCCTTTGTCGAGCATATCGTCAAAGATGAGGTCTCCCCCGTAGCAGCGAGTCGGCGGATCGACATGGCGCCGCACGGCGTCTGGCGCTGCGCGGACGGCCAATGGCTTGCTCTTTCAGTCGCTGATGAGCTGCAATGGCAAGCCCTCGTAACGCTGATGGGTCAATCACAACTCGCCGATGACGCGCGCTTTCAGACCCTCGCACTACGCAAAGAACACGAGGACGCCCTAGATGACATTGTCGCTGAATACTGCACGCAGCATAGCGCGGATGACCTTGAGCAGTCTTTGCAGCGCCATGGCGTCGCAGCAATCCGCAGCCGTCACTCCCTCGATCTGATCAGCGACAGTCAACTCTGGGCCCACGGCCTCTTTATCGAGGTCAGCGATACAACAGGGCAGTCCCAAGCCACGATGGGACCACCTTGGCGCCTTGAGCACGGTGCGGAGATGACGCGCGCCGCCCCGCGGCTTGGGCAGCACAACGACTATGTCTTACAGGACATTCTTGGCTTGAGTGCGGCCGAGCAGGCAGCGCTCACGAAAGCAGGCGTGATTCGCTAAGGCGACTGAATTCCGAGTTTTACTGCGAGCCGAGAGATTTCGACACAAGCCTGTCTAGGCTTGCAGCAGCGAGAGTTCCTAAAAACTGGCCATCGCCTCAGCGCGCGCATCAAAGAGCTCTTGCAAATGATTCACGGGATCGCCAGCGGTGATACCACCATCAATAGGCATGATGGCGCCGGTAATTTGGGCCGCGCGATCACTGCATAGAAACAGCGCTGTCTGTGCGACATCTGCCGGGCTACCGTGTCGCTTGAGCGGCTGGTTCACATCCCAAACGGGTGCTAGCGCCTCGCGGATCTTCACCATCTGTTCTGGAGTCATTCCGGGAATTGTAAAGGCCGTTAGCGGCGTTCTGATATGACCGGGTGCCATCGCACAGACGCGAATACCGTATTCAGCCAGATCAATGGCCGAACACTTGGTATAGTGAATCACCGCAGCCTTGCTGACCCGATAGCTACTGAGCGCTTGCCCAGGTAACAAGCCGGCAATAGAGGCGTTATTGAGAATAACCCCGCCGCCGTGCTGTGACATGTGCTGTGCGGCATAGCGCGTGCCCATCATGACGCTGAGCAGATTTGTGCCGATGACCCTATTGAAATCAGAGAGATCATCATCTAGCAGCCGGGGATGTTGTTTACCGGAAATACCAGCGTTGTTAAACAGAATATCGAGTCCGCCAAAGGTCTCGACTGCACGGCTCACCAAAGCGGCAATCTCAGACTCTTGCGATACGTCAGTTTGCTGAAAACACGCGCGCTCCCCGAGCGCGTCCGCCACCGACTGCCCCGCTTCGGCATTGATATCCGCGAGCACGACCTGTGCACCCTGCTCCACAAACAGCTGCGCAGTCGCCGCACCAATACCGCTACCGGCACCGGTCACAATCGCGACGCGACCTGCCAAATCCTGACTCATGAATCGAACTCCCTTGTTATCGACCAATCGAATCTTCTATCAACCGACTCACCGCGCTGACTAGCGCGGCTCAATCGTCATAGGTAGCGATTCCATTGCGTGAACAGCGACGCTTTGCTGAAAACGAATGTCATCATCCTCAATGTTTAGCGAGATCGACTTGACCTTGCGTACCAATTCCCGCGCAGCAACAGCAATTTCCATTCTGGCGAGAGCCGCGCCAATACAGCGATGAATTCCCATGCCGAAGGCAAGGTGGGACCCCACATTGGTTCGATCGACATCAAATTCTCTCGGACACTCAAATTTTGTTTCGTCATCATTGCCCGACGAATACAACACCAGCATGTGCGCACCCTCAGGTAAGGCTTGGCCCCCAAGCTCAGTCGCCCGGGTCGTCATTTTCGCCAGACCACGAATTGGCGGCGCAAAGCGGAGTAACTCCTCGACGAATCGCGTCATGTATCGACTGTCGTCGAGATGATCGTAGAGTTCATCAATCATTGTCGGATTGTTGGCGAGGATATAGATCAAGTTGCCGATCGCTGTCGCCGTCGTGTCATTGCCAGCGATGATCAGGGCGCGTACCAAGGAAACCGCCTCTTCAAAGGTGAGCTTCTCGCCGTCATCGGTGACCGCGTGCACGAGATCAGAAATCATGTCCTCACGCGGATTCGCTTCGCGGTCCTTCATCTGTGCAATGATAAAGTTCTGCAGGTCGCAGATTTCTTGTGCGTTTTCAATCATCTGCTCACGGTTTTGCATGCGCCCGATCTGCGCAGTCACCGCCAAAGACCAGCGCGATATCTTCTCCCCGTTGTACTGATCAATACCCATTTGCTCACAAATGACGGCAATGGTGAGCGGTATAGCAAAATCGCGAACGCCATCGACCACCTGTCCCTGAGCCACCTTGCCGAGCAACTGATCCACAAGGTTTGAGATGACCTGCGTGATCTGTGGCTCCAGCGTGTTCACGCGATGCGACGTAAAGGCCTTGTCCAGTAGCTTGCGAATTCGGGTGTGATACGGCGGATCGCTTTTAATCGCATCGGGGAAAAAACCGCCGCCATCACGCTCTAGTATTTCTTTGAACTCCTCGAAAAAACCGCTGGCATACTGAGCCTCATAACCATGTTTATCTGAATAGGTTTCTGGGTCTCTTAGCAACGTGATGATGTCGTCATAGCGAGAGACCAGCCACATACCGAGTTTCTCGTCGTAGTGCACAGGATCCTGCTCGCGCAGGCTCCAAAAAAAGTCTCGCGGTTTAGCCATCACATGGCCATCACTCAACGAGGTGGTCGTAACATCGAGCCGAGTGCGGCCCATCGGGCATCCCGACTGGTCTACCGAAGCTTGAATATCCTGTGTCATGACTTTCCTCACTATCTTTCTTTTTTTAGTTGCCGGTACCCCACATCTTAGAGGGGACAGCCGTCCTTCTCAATACAAACCCAGATCCACGAGGTAGATGAACGGCATGCTGATGCAGACTGACTCGCCGGAATTTAACGGGCATAAAAAAACCCGATGGCCAGGACCATCGGGTTTCTCGTTTTTGGTACGCGGCGATCAGCTCGCTTTGGCGGCCTTGCGCTCTTTCTCTGCTGCGATGACTTTCTCAGCAACTTGTGCAGGACAAGGCAGATAGTACGAGAACTCCATCGAGAACTGACCACGACCCGAAGTGATGGTACGCAAATGACCGATATAGCCAAACATTTCTGACAGCGGTACGTCTGCCTTAATACGGACACCCGTTGGGTTTGGCTCTTGGTCCTTGATCATGCCACGACGTCGGTTCAGGTCGCCAATAACATCGCCGACGTTGTCTTCTGGCGTGAACACGTCGACCTTCATGATCGGTTCGATCAATTGCGGACCGGCCTTGGGCATCGACTGACGGAACGCGCCACGCGCTGCCAATTCAAAGGCAATGGCTGATGAGTCCACTGCGTGGAACCCGCCGTCGTAAAGCTCAACGCCTACATCAAGCACCGGGAACCCTGCGAGAGGACCCTGTTCCATCATGTTCTTAAAGCCCTTTTCAATCGCTGGGAAGAACTCTTTCGGGACGTTACCGCCCACCACGCTTGAGGTGAACTGGAAGCCGCTGCCGGGCTCTCCGGGGGTGATACGGTAGTCAATCTTGCCGAATTGACCTGAGCCACCCGACTGCTTCTTATGTGTGTAGCTGTCTTCGACCATCTGCGTGATAGTCTCGCGATAGGCGACCTGAGGCTGACCGACGATCAGCTCAACACCATAGGTACGACGCAGGATATCGACCTTAATATCGAGGTGCAGTTCGCCCATCCCCTTGAGAATCGTCTCGCCTGAGTCCTCATCGGTCTCGACGCGGAACGAGGGGTCTTCTGCAACCATCTTACCGATGGCAATGCCCATTTTTTCGACACCCGCCTTGTCTTTGGGTGCAACGGCGATCGAGATTACGGGCTCAGGGAACACCATGGCCTCGAGCGTACACTCGTTCTTGGGGTCGCACAGCGTGTGTCCGGTCTGGACGTTCTTCATACCAACGCACGCAAAAATATCGCCGGCCTGCGCTGAATCGATTTCGTTACGCTCATCGGCGTGCATTTCCACCATCCGGCCCACGCGCTCAGTCTTGCCCGTCGCGCTATTGAGGATGGTGTCACCCTTGCTGACTCTGCCGGAATACACGCGAACAAACGTCAGGGCGCCGAAGCGATCATCCATAATCTTAAATGCCAACGCGCGGAAGGGTTCGTCTGCCGATACGATGGCCTTTTTGCCGTTGGGATTGCCTTCTTCATCGGTCAGATCCTGTGGATCAACTTCTGTCGGGCTCGGCAAATAATCAACAACCGCATTCAAGACCAACTGAATGCCCTTGTTTTTGAACGCAGAACCACAGAACGTGGGGAAAAACTGCAACGTGCGAGTGCCCTCACGAATACAACGCTTGAGGTCCTCAACAGAAGGCTCTTCGCCCTCCATGTAAGCCATCATCAAGTCATCGTCCATCTCAACCGCTGCTTCCACCAATTGCTCACGGTAGGCTTGCGCATCAGCCACCAGATCTTCGGGAATATCGGTAATTTCATAGTTCTCAGGAAGCCCAGAGTCATCCCAAATCCACGCCTTTTGGGTCAAAACATCAACCACACCGCGGAACTCATCTTCACGACCGATCGGCAAAGTCATCACCAATGGATTCGCTGCGAGCACGTTCTTAACCTGGTCGACAACACGATAAAAATCAGCGCCGATACGGTCCAGTTTGTTCACGAAAATAATTCGCGCAACTTCAGAATCGTTGGCATAACGCCAGTTGGTCTCAGACTGAGGCTCCACACCACCAGACCCACAGAACACGCCCACACCACCATCGAGAACCTTCAATGAGCGATAAACCTCGACCGTAAAATCCACGTGTCCGGGGGTATCGATAATGTTCAGCCGGTGATCATTCCAGAAGCACGTCGTTGCAGCGGACTGAATCGTAATGCCGCGTTCCTGCTCCTGTTCCATGAAGTCAGTGGTCGCGGCACCATCGTGCACCTCACCCGTTTTGTGGATCTTTCCAGTGAGTTTGAGGATGCGCTCGGTGGTCGTGGTTTTACCCGCGTCAACGTGCGCGAAAATTCCAATATTGCGGTAGAGAGATAGATCTGACATTGCTGTACTCGTCTCGTTACGTTAAACCAATGGGTGCTCTCCACCTGCTAGCCCATGCACGATTCCAAAGGATATCGAGCGCGTTTTCGCACCCACGGAGGGCGCGAATGATCAGGTTTTGAACGGAAAATCGCCCTGCCTCACAGACCCTAAAAGAGCTCCGAAAGAGAGAACGTTATTTGGGGCGCGATTTGACCACATCCGAGGCCAAGTAAACAGGGTTGAAGCCGGGAAATGTCCACATTTTTTCGAAATTGCGCCGAAGGTGACAAAAAATGTCTTTTTAGGGGGTGATTTCCAATAAAAACGCCCTAGTGGGTCGCCAGAGAGCGACACAGGTCGCTCACATCGCGCGCTCAGTCTACAACAATCTGCACGTCCTGAAAGTTCTGCAGCAAGGTTCGATCGGTGGGAGCAGAGAGACCATCGCGCTGACCATGGACCGTCAACCGAAGAATATAGCGACCCGCTGACGGCAACGTGATGGTCCGTGCCAGTTGAAGTTCTGTTTGCGGCGTTTCTAACGTCTGTGACTGCTCTTGCGCGTCACCGAGAATGGCATCGTACTGCTCCACCCGACCGGTTGCCTCTGGGGTCTGCACCGAAAGCGCTGCATTGCCCGCCTCTGTGAGCGACCAGGAATAATTGACCAACAACCCTGCCTCTGGCGGCATCTCGACATGCGCTGTAAGCGAGACGGGCTCGCCAACCGTCACCTCTGCCCGAGATTGACCGTTAACCCGCAGGTCGATCACCGGTTGCAAGCCTCGACGAGCAGACGCAGCGGCCGCGGGGATCACTTGCCCGCGCTCGACGCTATAGACCGTCGACGGGGGCGGCGGAATATCGTTTTCAACCCAGGCGATGAAGTCCTGAATGGACTGACGGAAAATACCCGGTTCGCCACCCCCAGTCGAGTGACTGCCGTTATCGTGAAGGTAGAACCGGAACTGCTGCGCTGATGCCTCAGGGCCGAGGACGGCTCGCACCCGCTCCGCGTAGCCAACATTGAAAATGGGCCAAGACAACTGATCAGCCATACCCGTAATCACCATCGTCTTCGTCTGGATCTCTCCGCTTTCCACACGACCGCCCATGGTGCGGTAACTCGAGTGCAGCAATGCGCTGAGATCAGGTCGTTGCGGATAGATGGGCGTGCCATCGTCGTGCCGATACTGATCGTGGCTGCGGACCCCCTCGACCACGCTATAGCGAGGGTAATAGTACATCGACAAGATAAAGCGATTATTCACCCGCACCTTGCCACCGATTTTAAGCCCTGACAGTAAAACGGGGCTGTTGACGATGGGCGTGGGCGGCGCCATGAAGCTCTCAATCGTCCCTGTCAGTGACAGCACACCCGAGGCGCGGTCAAGATCACCAATCAAGCTAAACCGTCGCTTGTTCTCGGGTGGTGGTCCAAAAGATCGGTTGGGGTCGATCAAGCGCGCACCCGCTTCATCGTAGACGTAGTACTCCAAGTAGTTGTCACCCGTCGTTCCCGGTTCGGGGAGTTCATCGAGATCGAAGGTGATCGTCGTGGGCACGCCCGTGGCATCGCGCGTGATATCGGTCACAGTCACATAGCCGTCGATCAGTGCCGCTTGAAGATACGCGGGCGGATTGCTGCCGGCGTACCCGGGCAACGACCAGAAGTCATCCTCGTAACTGGGATCGCCCAGGCGCACATCAATCGGATCAATCAGCGGTGTCAGTCGATCGAAATGACGGCCAATAATAGCTAGTGGATAGCCCGCCGCTAAAAACTCATCGAGGACGGCTCTCTCCTCGTCGTTGAGACCGGCATAGATATCGCCAGAACCACCGGGCGCTGCTGCCGTCGCGATCGCCATTCGTTTGGCCTTGGGAATCGCCATGGTGTAGTGCGCCTGCCAATAAAAGGAGTGGTACTGCGCATCCACCCGGGTACCGATGCATTGCGCCTGCACCCCATCCCACACGCCTCGCGTGTTTTCTGCAGCCGCCATGGCCACCGTGCCACCGCCACTACAGCCCCAAAAGTAGCTGTAGATTTTGGCATCCGTGTCATACAGAGTGCGCGCATAGGCCTTCGCGACTTGTGTTGCTCCCGCTTGATGTCGGTGGCTCGCTACGGCATTTGGCGCGCTCGCGCTCATCCAGTTGACCGAGAACGCACCACTCGTGAAAGCCAGCTGGTCGTCGACGACGCCACCCCCACTGGGGTGCTGCTGCTCGAAGGACCGGTATTGCCAAAATGCTTTTGCAGGAAAGCGAAACACGTAATTTTGCTGAAAAGTGGTCGGGCTTTGTCGCACGCCGTCAGGCAACGTGGCCAAGGTGTTGGTGGCCGGAAAATGCCCGGTCACCTGCGTGTAGGGAATCAGCGGGCCATCGGGGACTTGAAATTCGAGTTGCTCGGTCTGAGTGATGACGAACGTGTCCGTATTGTAAACCGGGTCGATACACACCCCGTCAATGAGCAGGCGCGGTTCAACACCCGTATCGAGATCCATTTGCGTCGCCGGTGCGAATTCGCAAAAATGTGTCACTTCCGGGACAGAACGAGCACAGCTCACCAATGCACAGATTGAAAGTGCTACAGCGTATGCGCCTAATCGCGACCGTCCCAACGGTGATAACTTCACTGCTCTTTTCGTCTCGCTGTCAACAGATCTACATGCGCTGGCGGTAGCTGAATGTGTTGTCATGGCCCGGCCCTCTTTTTATTCTATTACTGGAATTCCGCTTTTGAGACGCGCAGTGACAGACACTTTCGACTCAGGGCTAGTTAGACCGCCCGCTTTATGTGCCTACTCGATAATCGATGACGCCACAAAATCGACTGCAAACTGCCGCAGGTGCCGCGAAGTCTAGACAGACGCAGTCAAAAACTAGGCTACAGAGTACAGAAATAAACGAGCCTTTGGTGGCAAAGCTGCAAGTTGCTGCCTCTTGCTGAATCATGACTGCTCACCGACCTGCGGTAGTACCTACAACGACACTGTTTCATATAGAGCAAAACCTCGCTATTCGTGGCTTTGGGCGACTAGCGCTTCTTAAAATACAACGTATGGTATTATATACAACCGCGGCTTTTATGGGAGTTCCTGCTCTGTGTCATCACTTGATCAACTTTTCGCACCACAATCAATTGCCGTAGTTGGCGCCTCAAACAACGCAGAGAAGGCCGGCTATCAGATGATGGCTGTTTTAGAGAGTAGCGATCTGTCGCTTTTCCCAGTCAACCCCAAAGAGAACGAAATTTTGGGCTATCAAGCCTTTCCAACTCTCGTGGCGATCGGCAAGCGTGTAGATCTCGCTATCTTTACTCTACCCGCGGGAGCCTGTGTCAGTGCAATGCATGATGCAGTTGCCGCCGGAGTCGGTTCAGTCATGATTATCAGCGGGGGCTTCTCGGAGTCGGGTGATGAAGGAAAAGCGAGGCAAGATGAAATCGTAGAACTTTGTGAAACGCACAACATTCGACTACTCGGACCCAATACCTCTGGCTTCATCGCTCCCGGCAAAAATTTGCAAGCCACTTTCGTGCCTGGCCTAGAGGACTTGCCACCGGGGCACATGGGAATTATCGCTCAGAGTGGCGCGATAAACGTAACTCTCGCTGCTCTGGCACGTGATTTGAACATCGGTGTTAGGCTCGCCGTCGGCGTCGGAAATGGACAGAATACTAGCGCCGCTGACCTCATTGATTACTTGGCGGAAGATGAGGAAACCCACACTATCGCAGTCTACCTAGAGGGTGTAGCAGATGGCCGACACCTCTACGACGCGGTCCGCTCCGCCTCACAAAAAAAACCCGTCATCGTGATGGCCATTGGACGCTCTGATGTAGGCGACTTTGCCGCCTCCCATACCGGAAATTTAATCGGCTCATTCGAACTTAAGATTGCGGCGCTTAAGCAAGCAGGCGCTATTGTTGTCGATACCACTCGCGAGCTCATGAGTGTGGCCAAGTGCCTAGGGTTCAAACGTCTTCCACCCCAAGAAAATCCTGGGGTGGCCCTCGTCACGGGACAAGCAGGTCCCGGTATGATTATCAGCGATTATCTCAAACACCGCGGTGTTACTATGCCCAACCTCGGAAATGGGACCATGAGCGAGATAGCACAGCTTCTTCCGCCCATGACATTCATAAAAAACCCTGTTGACACAGGTCGCCCTGGAAGTACGTTTGCACCAATAGTCGATCTCGTATTAGCCGATCAAGCTATCTCGGCGGTACTCATTTTCGCGCTCCATGAGCCAGCCGCAATCGCGCCATCCAGGCTGTTTGCTGAGATATCGAACTCCGCATCAAAACCCATTATTTTTGGTACCGCGGGCCCCGCAGCCCTGCTCGCTGAAACGGCTCAAACGGTTGAACCTCTTGGCATACCCGTAATCACTAATCCCGACGAAGCCGCTACCTGCATGATGGCGCTCGTTGAGGATTCGCGCAGGCAGTATCATTTAAACCTCTCACGAGAACGATCCATCGGCAGCGACTTACCCATTATTGACTCACGCAGCCTCAATGAGCACGAGGCGAAAGTCGTCCTAGAAACCCTCGGCATCCCTTGCCCCAACCGTCGCCTCGCGCACACTCACGAAAGCGCCCTCGAGTCCTTCAGTCACCTCAAAAAACCAATAGCACTGAAGATCATCGCGGCCGACATCCTTCACAAAACCGAGGTCGGTGGCGTTTGCTTGAATATTAAAACAGTCGAGGAACTTCATCAGGGTCTGACTCAGATAGATGCCATCGATACGCAAGAAAAGAAAGCTTATTTGCTAGAGTCAATGGCGGACAATGGCATTGAAGTCATCCTTGGCGGTAAAAACGATCAGAGCTTCGGTCCAACCGTATTACTGGGCTTGGGGGGTACCACCGCAGAGGCACTTGGAGACATTTCCATGCGACTCGCCCCACTCAGTGAACGTGACGCACTAGAGATGATCGGCGAGCTTAAGGGCTCTGAACTTCTACAAGGTTGGCGTGGCGCGCCTCAAGTTGATATCGAGGCATTGGCGAGAGCGCTCATAACTATCGGAGACTTCATTGTCGCCAACCCTCAGCTAGGAGAAATTGACCTCAACCCTGTGAGACTGTACCCCAAAGGTCTTCTCGCACTTGACGCGCTGATTATCCCCGGGGCGCATCAACAACTACACACCGTGTAGCTGATTCGCGCCCTTCTCCACGCTCATGTAAGTAAGCTAGCCTCGCAGAGGGCCAGAGTTAAAGTTGATCAGCTAGGCTGAAGAGGCCGACTCGTCGCCGCCTAATGCGCCTTGATCTCGACTGGCGCGACCCATTAAAAATACCGCAAGCGAGGCAACCAAACCGGGTACAGCAACCGCAATAAAAAGCTGTTGCGTGGTAAACATGAGCGTCATTAGCCCGCCACCGATAACAGGCCCCAAAATGGCTCCCATCCGCCCAAAGCCAATCGCCCAACCCACCCCGGTCGACCGTATCTCCGTCGGATAAAATGTGGCAGCGAGACTATTGGCAACCAACTGGCCACCACCCACACAGAAGCCGGCGCAAAATACCAAGGCTCCCACGACATAAAGCTGATCTGCGCTGGCGCCAATGAGTACAGAGAAGACTGCGGCCAACAAGTAATTAACGGTCAGGACTTTATACGGCCCTCTTTTATCGACTAAATGACCGAGACTCACACCGCCGAAAACCGAGCCCGCATTGAGCAAAACGGCAGCCAAGATAGCCAGCTTAATTGGCAAACCAGCCTCCACCAGAACGGTTGGCAACCAACTGATCAAGAAATAAAACATGAGTAAATTCGTGAAGAAAATACCCCACAGCATCAAAGTTGCCAAGGCGCGATGATTGATAAACAAGTGCTTGACACTGCCTCGCTCCGCGCTCTGTTCTGGGATATAAAAATCAGTCTGGGGAGACACATCTGCAGCTGGCTGTATCCGCCGGACTAAGGAAGCGAGCACCTCGCGATCGCCCGGCCGGTCGCGCCGAACCAAAAATGGCAAAGATTCGGGTAGTTTAACTAACAGGATAGGCGTCAACAAAATTGGCAGGACCCCCCCCAGAATGAAAACCGAACTCCATCCATAAATAGAAATGAGTTGCGCACTCACTATCCCTCCCAGAAGGGCACCGAGTGGAAACCCAGAAAACATGATAACCACCATGACGGTTCTCAGTCGTTTTGGAGAGTACTCTGTTGTCAGTGCAATGATGTTGGGCATTGCCCCTCCCAATCCCAACCCTGTCAGAAATCTGAGGAGCATAATCTGGTTGATATTTTCAGCAAATGCGGTCGCTATTGAAAACACGCCGAAGGCTAAGGTACTCCCAATGATCACGCGACGCCGACCAAATCGATCCGCAATAGCGCCTAAAACAAAGGCACCGACAGCAAGACCTACCAAAGCGGCGGAAAAGACCGGGCCAAACTCATTTTTTGGAACACCCCAATCTTCGGCGATCGCTGGTGCAACAAATGCTATCGCTTGGGTATCAAAGCCATCCAGCATGGCAATGATCGCGCACAGGATGACGACAACCTTTTGAAAAAGCGTCATCGGTATCGCGTCAAAGAAACCCACAACATCCATTCTTGCTTGCATATTCAACTCCTCAATCGCCCACTTTTATGTCTCTTTCATCCTGAAGATTAATTCAATTTCGTCAAATCGGAGTACCAACCAATCAGCGAGCTAAACGCTTGCCTGATGCTTGTCCTTTAAATACGCCTTACCAAACACCACCGAGGTCTGAGGTAAGGAGTTGGCAACAATCGAGGAGTTTGACTTTTAAGACATCAAAATCTCCCTCGAGCACCGCGTCATTTGCAATAATGGTAGCGACGCCTAGCAATGTGTTTTGAATACCTAGAATCGGAACCGCGTGAGCCCGAAGCCCAGGAATAAAGTGGCTGTCGATTGAGGCGGCTCGCGTCCGCAAGACATTGGACCTAATTGCCGCAAGCTTTGGGTCGTCTGCAATTGGTAACTTCGCATCCTCGGAAATCAAAACATTCTGCAGTAAGGACTCGTCGAGCATTGCGAGAAAAACATGACCTGTTGCAGAACTTGTCAGTGGCAGCAACGATCCAACCGCAAGTGTCGTAAACACTGGTGGTCGTCCTTGAAACCAGCGGATCACCGTCGGGCCACCACTTCCCCAAACAGTCAGCATCACGGTGGCGTCATGAAGACGAGAGAATTCTTTTATCCCATTTTCAATGACCACCAACTCGTCGAGGCGTGCCATAGCGCTCAAGCCAATCTTTAACGCCAAAGGCCCTAAGTCGTAATAACTCGATCCAGCATCTTGAATGAGCATGCGACTATTCACTAGGCTCGACACATACCGATAGACCTGACT
Organism: Halieaceae bacterium; assembly: GCA_038134505.1. Lineage (GTDB taxonomy): Bacteria > Pseudomonadota > Gammaproteobacteria > Pseudomonadales > Halieaceae > Luminiphilus. The sequence goes on from JAYPVH010000001.1 coordinate 49,509, forward strand.
AGAGTCCATATCCACTTTTTCGGCTATTGCTTTTAGGCTACTAGCGCGACCTAGCTCCATCACCGCCGTCAGAACCCGGATACCAGTCTCTACGGAATTAATACCGCGGCGGCGAGTCGAAGGAATTCCGTTCTGAGGCTCGTAAAGGGCACCCATGTTGCGATAGTCTGCGACCAACTTATCCATTGACGCCTCCCGATAAGGCTGGCGATGTCGGGAGAAATCGCGAGCGAAGCCTGCGTATTAGTGGGGCTTTGTCGAGTAATAGAACGCTGCGACTACTCAGCATCAGGCTGAACCATAGGCATAGCATGCTGGAACGCTTCGTACTGCATACACGCGTCGAAGATCTCCATAATCTTAGGATAGGCCTTCATCTGCACATCAAATCGCTTGTTATTTACGACTTGAGCACATAGGCAGATGTCAGCTAGCCCGATACTCTCACCATGGCAAAAGGTCCCCGTAGCTGACTCATTTTGTAACCTACTCTCCAGGGCTTCGAACCCCTCAGCGACCCAGTACCTAAACCAGGTTGCGACTTGCTCATCATCGGCCCCTAGGTGATCCCCAAGATAGTTAAGAACTCGCAAATTATTCAGCGGATGGATATCGCATCCCACTAACAACGCCAATGATCGAACGCGCGCCCTTTCCAGAGCCGTTTTCGGAAGTAGCGCGGGCGTTGGGAAGCGCTCATCGAGATATTCCAATATGGCAATCGATTGGCTGATGATTTCTCCATCGATTTCGAGCACGGGTACGAGACCCTGAGGATTGAGCCTAATGAAACAATCAGCTCGGTGTTCTTTCAAACGCAGATGATAGGACTGGTACTCAAATTCAATTCCCTTCATAGCCAGAGCCGCCCGCACTCGAAAAGATGTCGAGCTCCGAAAGTAATTGTGCAGGACGACCGTCATAGGGTACTCCTCTAGGCTCTCAATAGAAGACCCAGACGCTACGCTGGGCCAATGGTTGTCTCAAGGTCTGTCAATCCAGCAATCGAGACGACGACTTTGTCATTGACCTGTAGCGGCCCTACTCCCTCGGGTGTACCCGTAAAAACAAGGTCTCCGGGCTGGAGCGTAATCGATTTAGAAAGGATAGAGATGATCTCCCGAACATTCCAAATCAACAAACTGAGATCCGACGATTGCTTAATCTCTCCATTGACTGTCAATTGAATTGAGCCACTAGAAAGCTCTCCAACATCGGCTAAACGGTGAATCGGACCGCAGGGAGCAGAGCGGTCAAACGCCTTTCCCCAATCCCAAGGACGGCCAGACTCTCGAGCCTTCAACTGTAAATCGCGTCGAGTTAAGTCGTTACCCACTGCATATCCGAAAATATGGCTAACGGCATCGTCTTCGGCAATATTCTCGCCGCCTAGGCCAATCGCAACAACTAGCTCGGCCTCATAGTGAAAATTTTGGGTCTCAGGAGGATAGGGGATTGTCGCTCCGCTATCGACCACAGCATCAGCTGGTTTGGTAAAGAAAAAGGGCGGATCACGATCAGGATCCATGCCCATTTCTCTAGCATGAGCCTCATAATTTCTGCCCACACAAAAAATGCGTCTCACCGGGAATCTATCCGCCTCCCCGTACACAGCGACTGTTGCTTGCACAGGCGGTTCAAATACGTAGGTCATACTTTCTCTCCACTACTGCTAAACAAAAAAACTTTCACTGTCATGAGTTCTCTCTTTGTTCCCGAAAGATACCTAACTTTTCCTGACACGCGCGATCGGAGTAGCTAAATAAAACGCTATCGGTGCTCACTTCATGGGTTACAGCATGCCAACTAGGCACAACAAAAATGTCCTTCGGCCCCCACTCGATCTCCATATCGCCAACAGTCGACTTCCCACTACCCTCTACCGGAACAAAGACTGTCGCGGCAGAACTTCGATAGACGGCAGTGCGGAAATTTCGCGGAAGTAACTGCATGCAAGCACTAATAGTCGGCATCGCAGAGTCACCGGTTACGGGATTAATGTAACGCATTTTAAGGCCGTGACATGGATCCCAATCTCCCGCTCGCTTCAAATGCTCCAAGGCTTCACGAGTTCGTTCGTAGGGGTAATTAAATACCGGCGAACTCATCGGCCGATCCGAGTAGTCGACAGGGAGCAAACCCTGACCATATCGCGCCAATGAGTCTCCATTTGGCCGATCAAGCGGAAATTCATCTTCAGCCCAAGACTCGGAGAAAGAGGCATCAAAGAACTGAACAACCGGTATATCTAGGCCGTCAAGCCAAATCATCGGCTCATCGGACTCGTTGCCATGATCGTGCCAGTGCCATGCTGGTGTGATCACAAAATCGCCTACTTGCATGTCGGTCCGCTCGCCATCCACCGCTGTATGCGCACCCTTGCCATCGACAATGAAACGTAGCGCAGACTGGCTGTGTCGGTGGGAGGGAGCAATCTCCCCTGGCAACACCAACTGCAACCCGGCATACATGGAAGTGGTGATACGCGACTGACCACGAAGCCCAGGATTTTCCAAAATCAATACTCTTCGCTCTGCCTCTTTCGCTGAGATCAAGGGACCCGCTTCGAGTAACAATGTCTTGAGGCGATTAAAGCGCCAAACGGCTGCTTGACAATCACTGCGAGGCTCAGGAGTGACAATGTCCGCAAAAACATTCCACAAGGCAGATAGATTTTCTCGCTCTATCTTCTCGTAATAAGCCTGCCTCTCTGGCGTAACGTCAGGCCTTTTGGTCAGAGACATTGCGTTTATACTCCCTAATAAGATGCGTCAGCCGAATCTGAAGGCTGCACCGACTTCAACAAGGCTTGCCGGTCAATCTTGTCTGTGCCAGTTTTCGGCAAGGCATCTAAATAATGAATAAACCGCGGATACTTAAAAGGCACTAACCGAGTTTTAGCAAAGGCCTGTAGATCTTTCGTCATCTGAGAGTGGTTGACCTGAAGTGCTTTGAGAACAACAAAAGCCTGAAGCACAGTGAGCCGATCTGCGGTTTCTACGCCTAAAACAGCACACTCTGCCACGCTGGGATGTTCCGACAAGCACAATTCGACCTCCAGAGGATAAACCCATTGACCGCTGACTTTTATGAGGTCATCAGCGCGCCCGCGAAAGTAGTAGAAGCCATCGTGATCTTTCGAGAAACGGTCCCCAGTATAAATCCAATCGCCTCGCATGGTTTCCACTGTTTTTTCGGGCCGATTCCAGTAGCAAGGCGAACTAGAATCGCCCCGTACCCATAAGACCCCCTCTTCCCCATCTTCTACCAAAACCCCATCGTTATCTGTCAACTTTAAATCATAGCCGGGAACACGCTGGCCTGCGGAACCAACGCGAAAATTGCCGGGGCGATTTGACAAATAAACATGCGTCATTTCTGTAGAACCTAAGCCTTCGATGATTTCATGACCAAATAATTGATGCCAGCGCGCAAATAAATCTGAAGATAAGGTTTCTGCGGCAGATAAACACAACCGAACTGAACTCAAATCAGCGCTCAATCGACGCTCTGATCGCATGAGGGAGTTATACAGCGTTGGAAGGCCAAATAACAAAGTAGGCTGGTGCACTTCAATGGTGCCGAAAACAGAGTCGGCAGTCGGTCGACCTTTTAGCAAAACCGTTTTGGCCCCGACATAAAATGGGAAATAGACAGAATTCCCGAGGCCGTAAGCAAAAAATATTTTCGGTACAGAAAAACAGATATCGTCTGGCGTAATATTCAGTATGTGACGACCAAAACTTTCCGCACTGAAAAGCATATCGTGCTGTAAATGCACGATGCCTTTTGGTCGACCCGTGCTACCCGACGAATACATCCAAAAGGCCATATCATCTCTATGAGACGCTACAGCGTCTAACTCGACCGAAAAACTCTCACACCATTCCTGCCATGTCGAGGTCGCCTCTGAGATTGTTGCACCCGAATAATCGACAGCAAAACAAAAATCTAGATTAGTGTCTCTCAGCGCATCGTCTGTAAATAACGCCGCATAGTCTGCATCATAAAATGCAACCTTTGCTGCAGAGTCTTTCAGATAAAAATGCAGAAGCTCGGGAGTCGACAAGGTATTGATTAATACTGGCACATAGCCCGCGCGGATTGCACCGAACAGGATTGCAGGGTAGGCCGCGGTGTCGTCCAGAAACAATAGGACACGAGTCCCGATGGCCAAGCCAAGTGACTGAAGGCCATTCCCTGTCTGGGCCGCATACTCACATAATTGACGATATGTAGTAGTACCAAAGTCGTCGATGACCGCGACGTTTTCAGAAGACGACGTATTTAAATGCTGGAATAAGATATCGCTTGCGTTATACACACGCGGCACCTGAAACCCTATCTCTCGATTGGCAGTACTATCCGGCGACACCGGATCGACGATCGGATCTTGAGCCGCGATATCTCTTGGCGGATGAGCATCGACCATCGTTGTCACCTCACGCCTGCCCAGCCTTATAGGCATCATAGGACCTCATAAAGCCTGGCGAGATTTTTCGAGCGCGCTCGTCATCGATTCGACCTGACCGGCCGATATAACTCCGGACAAAGTCAAAGGGGTCCTGCTTCATGCGCTCCCCGAAATCCGAATACCAAGCGAGGCTGGTATTGGCGGCCTTGACGAGTTTTTCAACCAAAGGCCGTCGCTCCGACTCGTAGTGCAACAGAGCCCTCGCGATATCACCCTGTTGCTCTCGCAAGGAGCGCACTAGTTGGGCTGCATCTTCCAGCGCCAATCTCGTACCCGACCCAATCGAAAAGTGCGCCGTATGCAAAGCGTCGCCAAGTAACACCTTATTCTCAAAAGACCATTGACGCTGAGTCATTACCGGGAAATTTCTCCACGTAGAGTTGTTTTCAACGATCGGATGCCCGTCTAACTCTGGGGCGAACAGTTCCTCAAAATACGCTTTAGTATCCTGAGAACTCATATGCTCAAAGCCCGCTTTGCGCCACGTTTTCGGATTGGTCTCAACGAGAAAGGTGCTCTTATCTGCCGCGTAACGGTAATGGTGGACGTTAAACTCGCCGTCGCTATTCTCCCGAAACGTTTGGCTTAATGTGTCGTACGGCTTCGTCGTGCCGTACCAAATGAATTTGTTCTGATCTAGCGTGATAGAAGTGCCGAACTGTTCTTGATAGGTATTCCTCACAATAGAGTTCACGCCATCGGTTGCAATGATCAAATCGGCATCGGCAAACTCATCTAGGGAGGTCACAACGCGATTGTATTGCGGTTCAACCCCCAAGCTTCTCAGGCGCGACTGAAGAATCATCAGTAGCTCGAGGCGACCTATTGACGTAAACCCAAAACCGTCCACCGTAAACGATTGCCCTTTCACGTTAATGGTCAGATCGTCCCAACGCTCCATATGTGGAACGATTGCATCGTGTGTCTCTGGATCGCTTTGCCGCAAAAACTCCAAGGCTTGATCAGAGAAAACGACCCCGAACCCAAATGTGGCATCAGCTGGGTTTTGCTCGACAACAGTCATATCAACATCCGCACCCAGCCATTTCTTGAGTAAATAGGCGCTATATAATCCCGCTGGGCCAGCACCAATAATCGCGATTTTCACTAATCAGCCTCTCTCGGTTTCAGTAAACAAGCTTCCTCACTCTCTCCAGTCAGACCTAACACAGTGCAGACAGCGTGGCGTCTCAAAAGGTTCATCTCATCACCGAGCTCGACACACTTACGGCACCATCGAGCGCTCTGACAACGCGCCGCCCGCGAGTGCCAAGTCGAAATAAGTTGAAATGTAGTAGCGATCGATACTACCCGGCGTAAAGCCATCCGGACCGAATTCTTCGCGCAGGGAGAGGACAGTCTTCAAACCATCGTGATTTAGCGCAGCGTGACGATCTAGTCCCGTCTCATCAGCTAGTATCGTATTGTAAATGGCTTCGTGAACTGACTCAGGAATTTGTGGAAGGTACACACGTAACTGAGAAAGCGCAGCGGCTTTATTTGAACGGTCATAAAGCCAATTTAAGGATTGTCGATAGGCTCGGATATAGGCCACCAGTGACGCTTCATTCTCTAACGCCCAAACCTCTCTTGTCGCACCCACAACACCCTGGTACTCCCCCACGACATCGGAGGCTGCATCCAGCACATTAAACCCTTGTTGGTCCGCCATCAGATCGAAGGGCGTCATTAGGACGGATGCAGAATATTCACCCTGCATCATTGCTCTAAACCTCTGCAAAGCGCCCCCCACGCTCACGTATTCAACGTTATCTTCGCTCACTCCGCCTTTCTGTATTAGCTTTCGTAAAACAAAGGCGTACCCTGTTGTCATGGCATCAACAGCAAGTCGCGTACCGACCAAGTCGTCATAACTAGTGACTCGCGGCTGTGCGACCAAACTCAGAAAACCATTGTCCCCACCCATAAACGTCACGACATCTGAAGGCTCTGGCAGGGCGGCCTCACCAAAATGGTCTCTGTATGCCACCACGTTATCAATGGCAGTCATAATGATATCCTGCTCGCCATTCATAACGGCAAGGAACTGCTGTTTCGAACTTGACGTGTAGTCAAGCTCGACAGAGATGCCCTCGGCTTCGAAAAATCCTAGCTCCATCCCGGCCCAAATGGGCCAATTGAATGCTCCTGGGAAGGCCATAACTCTGACCACTTCCCGACTATTAGATGCCTGAATGTCAACTGAACCCAGCAAGATGACAACTGACAAAGTCAGAGCTCTTCGCATCGATCTCGTCATATCCGATTCCTAGTCAATTTCTTGAGGCGCTGGCGAGATGCTTCTCGCTGTGCTTTACCCATTTATTCCATGCCAGCGACTAACTTTTCAGTCTGCCATTGCGACCGCTCGCCACCTGAGGACTTAACCATCCAATTGGGGGCGCTCAAAATCTCGAAGCATGTGTCCCATGCCCTCTTGATCGCCGCGCTCAAACATCCAGGTATAGCCGCCCTTCGGATTACTTTGGATCTCCCAAGCGTTGTCATCAAAATCCCAAAAATAAAAGCTGTAGGTACCATGTTGTACGCGGGGCTTCGTGATCTTATGAAAGCCCCAATGCTCAGCGTGTTCTGTAATGACGGCATGACATCGATCTACTTCCTCATCGGACGACACGTCAAGACCGTTGTGATTCAAAAAGTGCATCGGAGTACTCTCTTTAGGTGACTCCACCGCGACGTAAATATGATCACCGCCTAATCGTACCCACAGAGAGACATCGCTAGGCTTGACCACATCGAAGCCAAAAAAGTCCTCGTAGAGTCTGCGGGACGCTGCCAAATCTTTCACAATAAGTGTCCCGTGAGACAGAAAATTGAGGCTAAGAATGGGCTTCTTTTTGGCTCCGCTTTCTAGGTCAGTCATTGTTCTCTCCTGTTACTAAAGTTGGTTTATAAAGACACCTGGAGTGGCGACATCACGCCTCATTCTCAACGTGGTTACTTAATGTCCCTAAGGACGTAACGGAGACTTCCACCAAGTCACCGGCTTTCATAAAGACTTGTGGATCCCTGCCCTGGCCTACACCTCCCGGTGTGCCGGTGCTAATAATGTCGCCGGCTTCAAAGCGATACCACTGTGAGTAATACGCAATGAAGTCTTCTATTCGAAAAATCAGATCACTAATGTTGGCATGTTGCATCACCTCACCATTGAGACGAGTCGTGAGCTGCAGCGCGTGGGGGTCTGGAATTTCATCTTTCGTCACTAGGTACGGCCCTAGCGGCGTAAATGTCGGGAACTGTTTGCCTTGCAGATTTTTGTTCCAAGACAACACCGCTTCCATTTGCGCCTGCCCCTGTTGAAGCGCGGCCTTCACCCAATCGCGCGCAGAGACATCATTCATAATCGTGTAACCTGCCACGTAATCGTAAACATCTTCTGCAGCGACTCGATAACACGGCTTGCCAATCACCGCACAAAACTCTCCTTCAAAATCGACCATGTCTGGGTGATCACGCGGCAATATGATCGCCTGACCCGAACCTGTCAGACTGCTGGGCGCCTTTATCAGTGCCGCAGGCTCTTTGGGCAACGGCACATTCATTTCCTCGAGATGATTTCGGTAAGCCAAACCTTGCGCCAAAATAAACGAAGGCCTCGGAATGGGCGCCATCAACGGTGCATCGCCGGGTACAATTGCGCCTGCCGCTAACAACTGGGAGCGAACGCCGCCATCGCTCTCCACTTTGTGAAGAAGCTTTTGGACATCAGATAATAATCCGTTTTCGAGAAGCGCACGCACGCAGCTGAAAGCAGAGTGGATCGACCCCGACAGCGCTGCCTGAGCCTTCGAGAGAACTAGGATATCACCTTCGCTGAGCAACACGCCCGCTTCACCCAAAGGCCCGTCGACCAATGTGACCAACTTCATGAATATTCCTCTCAGACGCGAGACCAAATGGCGCCTAGGCGATTAAAACAACCGATCTACTGATACTGTGCCGCCTTGGGCATTCCCAAGGCGGCACCGAGCGTACAGTTAGAACTCGTATCGAACAGTTACACCATAGGTTCGAGGCTTAGAAAAACGAACGTTCCAAAGATCCGTATCTCCAGCTTCGAACTGGTCATTGGAGAGTCCCCAGAAATTTGTCAGATCTTGGCCCTCATAAACGATAGCTTCGTCGGTTAAATTTTTACCCCACAAAGATACTTGCCACCGATCCATAGTCATTGTTAGATCCGCGTTTAATAACTCCTGCTCCGTGAGGGATAGGACATTATCTGGCAGCTCGTTCAGGATCGATATGTAGGCCTCGTCCTGCTGGGTATAAGCCGCGAACAGCTCCATATCCACCGAGCCCACGGTCCACTCGTAGCCGACCGATAGACCAAAACTATTCTCGGGGGAGCGCGGAAGCAGGTTACCCTGCACAACAATAGGCACGGGGTTACCATCGTCATCCTCATCGAAACCGATCGGTTCATCTCCGGTAATTTCTGTGTCGAGATAAGCATAGGTCAGAGAAATACTGAGCCCCTCGACGGGAGCAAGGTTCAATTCCACCTCGACACCGGATGCCTCAGCGTCATTGGTCACTAGGTAGACAAAAGCTTGCTCGTCCTGAACTTGACTTTGCAGGTCTTGGTAATCTGCCTGGAAAACGGTCAGGTTGGCATTAGCCAAGCCACTCAAGAAGGTTGTTTTGATGCCTGCCTCATAGTTCCAAACCTCCTCGGGCTCAGTAGTCCCAAGGGATGTGCTCTCCGTGGTGCCTTTCACGAAATCGCCAGACTTAAACCCCTTGGTAACTGACGCATAAACCATGACCTCATCGAAGGCACCCACGTCACTCCAATGCATATCAATGCCAAGCTTGGGGGTGTTGACGGTCCAAGATCCCGACTGACTAAGACTAAAGAGTTCTTCAGCAACATAATTGCCTCCGAAAACGTCGCCATATGATTCAGTGACGCTATCTTTTTCCTCATCGAGGTATCGAATGCCTGCAGTCAGGTTCATCCAATCTGTGACGGCGTATGTGACTTGGCCGAATACAGACAAACTGGTCGTTTGTGAATCCATCAGAAAGCCAGTCTCGAAATACTCCGGGTATTCAAAAAACGCCACCACTGGACTGTCAACCACCTGAGTCGACTCGAATAGCTCATCGGTGGATGACTCATCGTCGTAATAATAGGCTCCGACCTGCCACTCTAAGCGATCACTCTCCCCAAACAGCAGGATCTCCTGACTGAAGAACTCAATCTGACTGTTACGGGTCGCATTAATCCCCTCTGTGACTCCAGTCAAAAAGGGCAAGTCTTCGCCAAGTGAGTCTGTGTCGCTGTAGGCAGTGATGCTCTTTAACGTGACTGAATCTGAGAGCTCTCGCGTAACCTCTACACCCAGGGTAAACGAATCTCGGTCGTACTGAGCGTCATCGTTTATATAGGTTTGCTCAGCCGACCCAACCACGTCAAAACGCTCGGGCTGCCCGAATGTCGCGTAAACATGCCGGACCTCACCATATGAGTCGTCCTGCCAGGTGTCGAAGAAGGCTTCTACACGTGTTCTCTCATCTGGCAGGATGAGCAGCTTTCCGCGAATCGACAAAGTATCGGTTTGGTCCAGCATATTTCCAGTTACCAGATTTTTAACCCAACCGTCCGAATCGGATTTCATCATCGACAGCGAAAAAGCGAGATCGTCGCTGACCGGCACCGACAAACGAGCAGCGACCTCCCTAGCACCAAAGTTGCCTGCTGTGGCTTGAACGCTTAACTCACTCTCCTCAAGGGAAGGGTCTTTAGTTTGAATATTAATCAACCCACCGACGACGTTAGGTCCATACAGCGTGCCCTGAGGCCCCTTTAAAACTTCGATTTGCTCCATATCGAACAGTACAGGCCCCATACCCGCGCCTCGGCCGTAATACACGCCGTCGATGTACAGACCAACCGCTTGACCCGCGGATGGCGTATCAGCGGAAGAGAACGCGCCGCGCATGCCCAGTCGATTTTGGTCCTTGTGACTTCCGTCAAAGGACAAACCGGGTACGGCCAATGTGACGTCTGTTAAGTCTCCAAGCCGCTGTTTAGCAATTTCATCAGCTCCAATAACGGCTATCACCGCTGGAGCATCTTGAACACTCTGTTCCTTTCGGCTGGCACTTACTACAACCTCTTCTAACACCGCGGCTGAGGTCTGGGCTACCCAAAACGCCTGAGGAACCACAGTGGCCACCGATATCAAACCTAATTTGGCCATAAGGGACTGAAGTTTACTTTTTTGGAACTGAGGACCAGTCAAGTGACTCATTTCGCTCTCCTTTGGATTTGCGGGGCTGCAAAAAATTGGGTGCCCGTGTTTTATTTTCTAGCTGATAACAGGAGGCTGCCGAACGAAGCTACAACCCTTTCGGAAAGAATGACCCGAAAAACATTGCGCGTTACGTCGATTGCATATCCACCTCAATTGGATATTAATCATAGTATGGTACAGTGTGCAACCTTCATTGATGACTTATCCGCTGGCACTGCAAATTCGCGCACATTGAGATGGAAAATCGGGTAATTCCGCTTTATTGGGCCGAGCGCACTGATGACACAACTCATTAAACCGGCCGGCGAATCAAAGCCTAAGGATTCTCCTTGATACGAAATACGCCAACGCTCCTGCTCTCCGCAATCCCTTGGGCTTTTGTGGTCATCTGGAGCACGGGATTTATCGCGGCAAAGCTATCGTTACAATTCGCTGCACCAATACTAGTTCTGTTTGTCAGGATGTTCCTCGTCATGCTGACCTTCGCCGCAATATTGAGCTGGCGAAGACCTCAATGGTGCACTCCTCGACAGAGTGCCCACCAAATGGTTGTGGGCGTGCTCATCCATGCCAGCTTTCTCTTCGGAGTGTTTTCAGCGATTGAGCAAAACCTTCCGGCCGGGGTTGTCTCCCTTGTCATGGGTCTTCAGCCAATTCTAACCGCTGTGCTTGCGTTCTTGTGGCTGAACGCAAGTATCAAAGCAACGCAATGGCTTGGTCTGTTTTTAGGTCTGGCAGGCGTCGCGCTTGTCGTATCCACGCAGGGGAGAGACATCAGCCAAGCCATAGCAGTAACGGGGTGGTTAACAGTAATCTTTGGATTGGTTGCGATATCGGTGGGCACCCTCTACCAAAAGCGGTTTGGCGGAGAAATTGACCCAATGGTTGGTGCTTTTTTTCAATATCTCGCCGCTGCAATCGTTTGCGGGATCGGTACTGTTGCGATAGGTGACTTCGACTTTCAGATCAATGCCACAGTCATTGGTGCCATGCTGTGGATGGTCTTTGGCCTCTCGGTGACGGCTATCTTGTTGCTGATGATTATGATTCGCCAGAATGAATCGACGAGAGTCGCCAGCTATTTTTACCTGACTCCACCGCTGACAGCGATACAGGCCTGGGCTTTGTTTGGCGAGTCGCTGTCGTTCTTGGCGATCATCGGTTTCGTTGTAGTACTGATTGGGGTATTTCTGACAACCCGCTCGCAGTAACCAGTAGCGACATTCCAGAAGGTCCAAGAATCGACTCTAACCCGTTGTTTCCCCGTCATTTTTTAGCAATATATCCGACTTTGAGACAAATAGACGAGCAGGAGTCGACTGATTCGCTGCAAGCTGGACAAGTTGCGATCCCGGTTGAGCCTAGAAATGAGCAGAAAAAAAACATAAGGTTTTGGTGGTATCGATTTCTAGGAGTAAACTCTATGAGTCTCACCCCTTGTTTCATCGGTGGCCAGGAAGTCAATGGAGGCAGAAAAAAAACCAAAACCGCTCAGATTCGAGCTCGGTTAAAGGTCAGCACCCTTGCGACCTGCTTCACGGCTTTATTGAGCGCCGGCGCACTTTTCAAAACCGAAGCATCGGAAACAGACACTGCCCACTTACAAGACTTGAGGCAGGTACCGCTTGAAGTTTTTGCGGGTAACGCGACCTACGAAGCCATCAAAATCAGTCCTACGGGAAAATACCTCGCGGCCACATTTTTTAATCCAGAGGATGTCACCGAATCTCGGCTTGTCGTACTCGATATCAGCAACATGGTGGTGACGGCAATGGCCCATGTCCGCGGCAATGATTTCATCGCCAACTTCTTTTGGGCTAACGATGAGCGAATTGTCGGTCAGATCGCTCAGAAGGTCGGCTGGCAAGATGAGCCATTCCTCACCGGTGATATGGTGGCGATGAATTGGGATGGTGGTAGGAAACGCTGGATATTTGGCCGGCGCAAAGACGGCGGTCGTGCCGTAAACGGCGCCACAGTCCTAAGCACGCTCCCAGATGAGTCGCGCAAAATATTGATCTCTTCGAACAACTTCGCGGTCAGCGAGGGTAGCTATACGGAGGCTATATCTCTCGATATTTACAATGGTAGAGAACGCCGAATCACGCGCGCTCCAGCACGTAATGCGAGTTTTCTGGCTGACCAATCTGGCGAGATTCGCTACGCTTTCGCCAGCAATCCAGAAAACGATAACGCAAACGAGATTTATGAGAAAAAGCGAAACGACTGGATATTAATCAACTCGACACCACCCTCTGATGGCAGCGTCATACCCATTGCCTTTGCATCCGACAACGAGTCGGTCTATGTACTCGACAATGCTAATTTCGATATTCAATCCCTGTTTATTCTCAACCCCAAGACCGGGAGCAAAACGAAGGTTTTCCAACACGCCAGTGTCGATATTGCGTCACTGGAGATGACCAATGATGGCAGACTTATTGGGATTTATACTGAGCCCGACTATCCACAATACAACGCCATCGATACGCAAAGCACGGTCGGCCGCGCGGTACAGCATATCCAAGATACGTTTCGGGGCTACCGGGTCAGAATATCGTCAACCTCGGATGACGAATCTCTGATGACCCTTGCTGTGGAAAGTGATACCTCTCCCCCTGTTTTCTTCCTCTATCAGACTGGGACGCGGCAATTTATGCATCTCGCAAGTGCATTCCCGGCTGTCAACGCGGAAGAGATGGCCAATATGACGCCCTACAACTTAACTGTGCGTGATGGTGAGACCGTGCCCGTTTATCTCACCCTGCCAAAGGACGGAGAGAAGCCCTTTCCACTGGTGGTTCTCCCCCATGGCGGCCCACACGGTGTCCGTGACTACTGGCGCTACGATCCCTACGTGCAAATGCTTGCAAGTCGCGGTTATGCAGTATTGCAAGTGAACTTCAGGGGCTCCGGTGGGTACGGGCGAGAGTTTTTGTACTCGGGCTATCGGCGCTGGGGGCTCGAAATGCAAGATGACGTCACCGACGCAACGCAATGGGCGATCGCCCAGGGCGTCACCAGCAGCGACTCAGTTTGCATTTTTGGCGCATCCTACGGCGGCTACGCCTCACTGATGGGTGCGGTAAAAGAGCCCGATCTCTACGCCTGCGCGATTGTCTACGTTGGTGTGTATGACCTGGAAATGATGTTAACCGAGGGCGATATACCGCAATCTCAAACTGGCAGGAACTATCTGGATCAGGCCCTCGGCAACGATAGCGAGGATCTCCGCGCTCGTTCGCCAATCAACCATCTCGATCGACTCAAGGCCCCATTGTTGATTGTGCACGGTGCCAAAGATGTTCGCGTCCCCATTCAGCAGGCCGAGGCCTTACGCACTCGGCTAGAGGCTCTGGACAAAGACTATGAGTGGCTAGTCAAACCGAACGAAGGGCATGGTTTTTATGATAGCGATAATCGCATCGACCTCTACGAGACCATGCTCGATTTCCTTGGTCAACATATACAGACTGAGGCAAGCCAAGCTGACACTTAATCTAGAAAAATAGCGACACCACAAAAACAACGCCCGAAGTATCCACCCGGCTTTGCGAGGTCACATGGCACACTCTACAACCCTCTTTTTGAAACGCGTTATTTTTATCCTTGCTCTCGTCGCTTCGAGCGTCGCAAAAATAGCGATCGCAGGGCATCACAGCGAGACGACTCGGCCCGACGACCCCAGCGATCAGCCTCATTTCGTGCTGCCCGATGCGCAGATCTACCTCGACCGACTTAGCGCGAATCCGCGGCCCGCGCTCACGCGCGAGATGCTGGCCATGATTCGGAACATACCGCGCGAAAAAATGGTATCCACCGACGACCTGCCAGTCGGCGAACTGGCAACGATAGAAGATGTCACCATGCCAGGACCCGCGGGGCAGATCCAGTTGAGACTTTTTGACGCACGCGGCGAAAGGGCGCCGGGGCCTGTGGTGGTTTTTTTCCACGGCGGCGCCTATGTGGTTGGGAGCATTGAAACGCATGCGGGCCTAGCGGCTGAAATTGCTCGCCAACTCGATCTTCCTGTGATTTCGGTAGAATACCGACTCGCGCCTGAGCACCCATGGCCCGCAGCTGTGGATGATGGCGAAGCCGCCGCGCGCTGGATCGCTCAGAATGGCCAGCGCTTTGGTCGCGATTTTACCGGACTGGTGATTAGTGGTGATAGCGCCGGCGGCAATCTGACGCTGGTTACAACCGCATCCCTCATGGCCAATCCCACGACGATACCGGTGCTGATGCAGATGCCTATTTATCCCGCTACCGATAGATCGAAAAAGTACCCGTCATCAATGCTTTTCAGCAAGGGCTACGGGCTCGACATCTCAGATGATGACGAAGATTTCTATGCGGCAGATCCCAACAGCGTGCGCGCCTCCCCTCTGCTTGGCTCGCTTTCGGACATGCCACCCACCGTGATGGTCACCGCCTCTCTCGATCCGCTGAGGGATCAAGGACGCGCCTATGCGACAAAGCTAGTCGAGGCTGGTGTACCGACAGTGTATTTTGAGGCCGAAGGGCTCATTCACGGTTTTGCCACCTACCGTAAGGCAATACCGTCTGCGCAACAGGCCACTGAAGACTTTTTAGGGCTCGCCCAGAAGATGCTGAACAATACTGCAAACGGGCGATAAATAGATGGGGTTTGCATCGCAGATATCTTGAAAAACGCGGTTGCAGAACTGTGGATACTGACTAGGACCGATAAGCCTTTATCTTTTTTGAAATTGGCACGGCTTTGTTTTTGACGAACAGCTCATGATTTTCTTCAACGACATCTAGGTCATATAAATAATTAACCATCACGCCAAATGACTGAGATAGGCCTTTCTCTGATACATCTGCGTTCAACACGATGTCTTCAAGGATGGCCCCGTTGCCAATATGAAAGCGCGTAACCGAATCATTGGGCATGCCATCATCTCTATTTGATTCAGTCAGGTATTGAATCGCTACAGTCCGCAGTTCTTGGTCATCACAACTACCTTGCACGCACCGTGTCAACGTTGCGGGATGTTGCCTCCCTAACCACTTCTTGAAGCCAGGCAGTGGCGACAATGTGACGAAATGATCCAGCTCCGGAATATCTTGCTTTAAGATTTTCGCCACTCTTTTGATTAAAAAGTTGCCGAAAGAAATGCCAGCCAAACCGCTATGACAGTTCGAAATCGAATAAAAAACAGCTGTATTGATCTCTTCTTTGGCGACTTCTTCCCTATCCTGCTTGATGATCTTTTGAATCGATTTAGGGATACCTTTGCATAATGCAACTTCGACAAAGATCAGAGGATCATTGGGGACAAGCGGGTGAAAAAACGCGAAGCACTGTCGGTCCGAAGGCGCCAGCCTCGCTCGCAAGTCATCCCAGGAATTTATTTCGTGAACGGCCTCATATTCAATAATTTTTTCGAGGATATTCGCGGGCGTCTCCCAGGAAATACTTTCTAAGATCAAAAATGAAGGATTGAACCAATATTTGAAAAGCCGTAATAAACCAAAATCAAAGGTTTTCAGTTCCGGATTATTGAAAGATCGAATTCTCTCTCTCAGCTCGACCAATCTGTAGGTGCCATTAGGCGTTGTATTCAGCCGTCGAAACAATTCAATCCACTTGGGCTCTGCTACTGATCTTATCGCTTGTAAAGCATCTGCACTCTTATCTGACGCGTATTGGTTTACAAGCCTCGCGAGGTCCTCAGTATCAATATCGTATCGATGAGCTAATTTGACCAAGAAGTCGGTGAGATCTGCGTCATCTTTTTGCTCGATCAGATTTAACAAATGTTCCGCGTAGATCACGGACGAGACTTCGCCCGTTGTGGACATCACAGCATCAGCAGCAGCATGAATATCGTCATGAAGCTGACCAATACCTTTTGCAGCGAAAGGATTCAGACTGCGCGTGCCCTTCATGACAGACGACAGCATACGCTTCAACAATGTCATACGATTCCAACTCCAGCGTAAAGCGAGCGGCGCTGTTGCAACTCAGAGCGCCCTAAAAGGATTAAAGCCTACGGTTAACTATCGCTCTTTGAATCATAATTACTTTTTTCGTTTCGTAGAGGCGATCACTACAATCGCCACACAAATAATGACAGCGATGACTCCGCCAATGACTTCACTCTCCATACTTACTGTTTCCTAAACACATGCCGGCGCATCAGCGCCCACGTATTGGAACTATTCCCACTCATAAACAGCGTTGTCGCAAACCCTTTGTTTATAAGGGCTACAGAGCGGACAAAAATAGTTTGTAACTAGTTTGTAACTCTCCATGTTGCTCTGCTTCTTACCCATCTGCCCTAACGCCTTAATTTACAAGCACACAGCGAGAAAGAGTTTACAAACATTGCAAGCCAGTAAGTGGCAGTACGTAACGATGGCAGGCAATTTTGCTTTTGGTGCTGACATCGATACTTACATCAGTACCGTCTTTTACAAAGCCTAATTTGGACAACACCCTCTCTGATGCATAGTTGTTTAGATATACCTTAGCGAATACTTGTTTGTTCGTCAGTGTGTCGCTAGCAAATTGCAATAGCCCAATGGCGGCTTCAGTCGCGTATCCGAAACCCCAATAAGGCTTTCCCATCCAATATCCGAGTTCTACCAAATCATGTTTGTGTTCCGTCAAACCCACTCCACCAATAAGTTCGTTATTGCGGAACACGTTAAGGCTAAGGGGATTCGACTTGACTGATGCAATCCACCAATCTGCATCAGAGTCTGTGTAAGGGAAAGGCACATTACTAAGGCTGCGGGCGACGCTCTCATTGCCAATCAAACTGATGAGGCTCGTTTTGTATTCAGGCGTTATGTTCCGTAACGAGAGCCGCTTTGTTTTAATTTCTATCATTGCAATTCAATCGTTGGGAAACTTTGTAACTTTTCTTGTAACGATGCCTCCAAAAACGGCATGACTACGTGAATTGCGTAGCAAGTTTGTAACTGCGAAAGACAGCAATCATAAGGGTTTCAGCCAACACGGCTACTCCCACTCAATCGTAGCCGGCGGCTTACCCGAAATATCATAGGTGACACGGGATATCCCTGAGATCTCGTTGATAATTCGGTTGGAAACCACTTCGAGTAACTCATAGGGCAAATGAGCCCAGCGGGCTGTCATAAAGTCCACGGTTTGCACGGCGCGAATCGCAATCACGTATTCATACCTGCGACCGTCACCCACCACGCCGACGGATTTCACGGGCAAAAACACGGCAAAAGCCTGACTGGTTTGGTCGTACCAGTCTGCGCGACGCAGCTCTTCGATGAAAATTGCGTCGGCCCGGCGCAATAGTTCCGCGTACTCTTTTTTCACCTCACCCAGAATCCTCACGCCAAGACCGGGACCGGGGAACGGATGTCGAAATACCATGTCTCTGGGCAGGCCAAGCTCAAGACCTATACGGCGTACTTCGTCTTTAAACAATTCTCTAAGCGGTTCAACCAACCCGAGCGCCATATCCTCAGGCAGCCCGCCCACGTTGTGATGCGACTTGATCACATGCGCCTTACCCGTTTTGGCACCGGCTGACTCGATCACATCGGGATAGATAGTCCCCTGAGCGAGCCACTTCACATCGGTGATCTTGGTCGCCTCTTCATCGAACACTTCGATAAAGGTATTGCCAATTATTTTGCGTTTGGCTTCCGGGTCACTTACCCCCTCGAGCTTTGATAGAAAACGATCTTCAGCATCGGCGCGAATCACGCGAACACCCATATTCTGGGCGAACATATCCATGACCTGATCACCTTCATTCAGACGCAGCAAGCCGTTATCCACAAAGACACAGGTCAACTGATCGCCGATCGCACGGTGCAGCAGTGCCGCGACAACCGACGAATCAACGCCGCCGGACAAGCCAAGCAGCACACGGTCTTTGCCCACCTGCTCGCGGACCCGAGCGATCGCATCGTCAACAATATTTGCGGCCGTCCACAATGCATCACAACCACAAATCTCGCGCACAAAATGCGCAAACATCCGCTCCCCTTGATGGGTGTGAGTCACCTCGGGATGAAACTGGATACCGAACCACGGCTTCTCGACATGCGCCATCCCCGCAATCGGGCAGCTATCGGTCTCCGCGATGCAGACAAAATCGGGGGGCAACTGGGACACCTTGTCGCCGTGACTCATCCAGACATCAAGCGTCGCACGACCCGCTTCATCGATATGGTCTGCAATATCGTGCAGAAGACCACCTTCACAGGTGCGGCGGATTTGCGCGTAACCAAACTCAGAGGTGGCTGATCCCTCAACGGCACCACCCATTTGTACCGCCATGGTCTGCATGCCGTAGCAGATCCCCAGCAGGGGCACAGCCAGTTCAAAAACACACTGGGGGGCACGGGGTGACCCCGATGCAGTCACCGACTCCGGTCCACCCGACAAGATAATACCTTTAGGAGCAAAGTCGACCACCGCCTCGGACTCAATATCCCAGGGGAGGATCTCGCAATAGACGCCAATTTCTCGGACGCGACGGGCGATCAGTTGGGTGTACTGAGAGCCGAAATCCAGAATGAGGATTCGGTGTGCGTGAATATCATGGGTCACGGTAGGCCTCAGCGGACTGGGTAGTTAGGCGCTTCCTTGGTAATGGAAACATCATGGACGTGGCTTTCAGACATTCCCGCTGCCGTAACGCGCACGAACTGAGGACGGGTCCGCATTTCAGGCAATGTTGGGCAGCCTGCGTAGCCCATGGCGGAGCGCACGCCACCCATCAGTTGATGAATAATGGCCGACACCGGCCCCTTATAGGGCACGCGTCCTTCAATACCCTCAGGCACCAATTTCTCAGAGCCGGCGCTCGCATCTTGGAAATAGCGATCTGAAGAGCCTTGGTTTTGCGCCATGGCGCCGATTGAACCCATGCCGCGGTACGCCTTGTAGGTTCGGCCTTGGTAGAGCTCAACCTCTCCCGGCGCCTCTTCAGTACCGGCAAACATCGAGCCCATCATCACTGCATGAGCGCCGGCGACGAGTGCCTTGGCTAAGTCGCCAGAGAACCGAATACCGCCGTCCGCAATCACCGGGATATTGGTATCTTTCAGCGCCTCCGCAACATTCGAGATGGCGCTAATTTGCGGCACGCCGACGCCTGTGACAATGCGCGTAGTACAAATTGATCCCGGACCAATACCCACTTTGACGCCATCCGCACCTGCTTCAGCCAGCGCCAAAGCCGCATCGCCTGTGGCGATATTGCCACCAATCACATCAACACTCGGGTACTGCTCTTTGATTCGGCGAACCCGGTCGAGCACATTTTTGGAATGCCCGTGCGCTGTGTCTACAACAAGCACATCGACACCAGCGCGAATCAGCGCCTCGACACGCTCATCCGTATCGGGGCTGGTTCCAACAGAGGCACCGACGCGCAATTGACCAAACGTGTCTTTGCAAGCGAAGGGGAACGATTCGGCTTTATCGAAGTCCTTCACGGTGATCAAACCTTTGAGCGTAAACGCATCGTCAACGACCAAGATTTTTTCGATTCGATGCTGATGTAAGAGCCGCTGAACCTCCTCTGAGGCCGCACCTTCTTTGACGGTCACCAATTTATCTTTGGGCGTCATGATCGCCGAAACGCTCTGACTGGTATCTGTTTCGAAACGCAAATCACGGCGCGTGACGATCCCAACCAAATTGCCACTATCCATCACCGGCAGACCGGAAATACCGTGCAACTGAGTCACGGCAATTAGATCAGCGAGCGATGCATCGTGATTGATCGTAATCGGATCTTTCACCACGCCACTTTCAAACTTCTTGACCCGGCGCACCTGTTCAGCCTGATCTGCTATCGTCATATTCTTGTGGATGATGCCGATACCGCCTTCCTGAGCCAATGCAATGGCAAGCCGAGATTCCGTCACAGTGTCCATGGCGGCGGAGACCAAAGGTATGTTCAGCGCGATGTTGCGCGTAAGATGGGTGGCGAGGGAGACGTCCTTAGCCGTCACCTCAGAATATCCGGGCAGCAGCAGCACGTCGTCGAAAGTAAGCGCTTCCTGAGCTATTCGCAGCATAGTGGCCTCGGAGTATGGGGTGCAGTAAACCGGGCATTATAGCGATCCGGCAAAATGCGGTAAATAAAAAAGGAAGGACAGTTCATGAGCGAAACGGGCGCCGCAGCCACACCCATCAGCGTTGGAGAGCTCACCCGACGTGTTAAGTCTCTTCTCGAAACGCATTTTGACTGGGTCTTGGTCGAGGGCGAAATTGGTGATTTCACGGCGGCAAGCTCTGGTCATTGGTATTTCACGTTAAAAGATTCTGGCTCGCAGGTACGCGTAGCCATGTTTCGTCGAGCCAACCAACAGGTCAAATTTAATCCGCGCAAAGGCGACCTTGTTCGCCTCAGAGCGCGAGTTTCACTCTATGAGAGTCGTGGTGAATTCCAACTCATTGGAGAACACCTTCAACCTGCGGGGGATGGCGAGCTTCAACTGGCCTTTGAGCAGCTCAAACAACGCCTGCTCGAAGAGGGATTATTTGCGGCCGAGCGGAAACGGGAAATTCCCAAAACTATCACCCGACTGGGCGTGATCACGTCCGAAACCGGCGCCGCTTTACAGGACATTTTGAGCGTGCTTGCGCGTCGCAGCCCACTGACGCAGATCAGTGTGTTTCCAGTCCCCGTGCAAGGCGATGCCGCCGCACCTGCAATTGTGCGTGCAATCGAACATGCCAATCGGCTCGCTCAACAAAGAACATTATCGCTTGAGTGCTTAATTGTTGGCCGTGGCGGCGGCTCACTGGAGGATTTGTGGGCCTTTAATGACGAGGCGCTGGCGAGAACCATCGCAGCATCTCGACTGCCGATTGTCTCGGCGGTTGGACACGAGACAGATTTCTCCATCGCTGACTTTGTTGCGGACCTGAGAGCAGCAACACCGTCGGCAGCTGCAGAGCTGGTATCAACAGACCAAACCGAGTGGTACCAACGAATAGACCACTCCTCGAGCCGCCTGAATCGCGCGCTCGACCGGCGACTCGCTGGCGCCCGGCAGCAACTGCAACAGCTTCGAAGCCAACTGAAAAGCCCAGCGAGACGCCTAGTGGAGACACAGGACAAACTACGCAACGTTAGAAAGCAACTTGCTCGCGCAATCGATTGGCGAGTGGATAGCCTCTGCCAAGACCAACAACAGCTCAAACGGCGCTTAGTCCGATGCCATCCTCTCAGTATGATCAAAATTCAAGCAGACCGACTGAATCAAACAAACCATCGCCTCGCCCAGAAAATCAATGAACGTCTGTCGCGTGCACAGATCGACTTAACGAACCAAATCAGGCTTCTCGAGTCTTTGAGTCCGCGTGCCACCCTCGATCGTGGCTATGCCATCGTGCACTCTGCTGACGGGCGTATTATCCGGTCCGCAGTCGAGGCCGAGGCAGGGGATCAGCTGAGAATTCAAGTCAGCGACGGGGATATCGCCGCTGAGGTCCTGAAATAGAAATCAGTACTTGGCCGGTAGCCGCGTGTTGATGACGATGTGGCGCCCTTCAAAGCGAATATACTCGCCAATCGTCAGGTCTTTTAAAATTCGCGCGACCATTTCGCGAGACGCTCCCACACGATCGGCGATATCCTGCTGAGTGAGCTTTTCTGGAATAAACAAGGTGCCGTCGCCGCGCTCTTCGGACAGATCCATGAGCACATTCGCTACACGCCCGTAGACGTCCTGAAGTGCAAGGCTCTTTACATCGGCTGTCAGCTTGCGCACTCGCGCCGCCAGATTAGCGATAAGTTGGCGGGTGATATTGGGGTGGTCGTCCATCACTGCGCTGAAATCTGACTTCATGACGATACGAAACTCACATTTTTCAACCGTGCGAATCGAGGCAGAGCGGTTTGAGTCATCAAGCAATGCGAGCTCACCAAAGTAATCCCCGGGGCCCAATGTGTTCATAATGAACTCTTTGCCGTTTTTATCGCTGCAGTAGACCTTAACGCGACCGGTCTCAATGACGAACAACGAATCAGCTGGATCATCCTCATGAATCACGACTGTATTCTTTGGATAAGCGCGCGTAGTGCTGCTTTTTTGCAAGGCGTCCAGCTCTTCTTTGGACAATCCGTGAAATATTTCCACTTGATCTAGCATCTGCGTTGTGGCCTCGTTTAATCCCGCAGTCGTGATGTTACCGCAAGGATCTGCGCTCGACTATCCCCATAACACATTGAGACCACAGGTATTTAGGACTGCCAGCACAGCGTTGGAGCGGTATACTGGGGCGCTCAAACAGTGCCACGATGGCTGGGTAGATCCTGTGACACAACTGACTGATACGCCAATAGTTTGGGCTCGCACCATCCTCGAGCTTGCCGAACCGTTGCAAAAAGTCCTCGGCACCGACTTATCTGCGGTCGACGCGATGACCCAACAAGATCTCAAGGCGCTACACAATGCGCTCATTAGGCTCCGGGATATCAGCGCCACTGAGCCATCAGAACACGACATCCTCAACGCAATCGGTGCCGTCCGCGGCTACGCCGAAATGCTCCAAGACGACACAGTGGAACTCCCCGATCAACTTCTGCAACCGATTACTGCACTCGCAAGCGCGACGCATCGAGAGATGCAAGAAACAGCGGCGCCTTTTTCACCCATCATGGCCGCTGATTCACCGGGAATTATCCTTGCCGTCGACGACATGCCAGAGAATCGCGAGCTCGTGTCTCGCCTGCTGGCAAAAACAGGGCATACAGTCATTACCGCTGCCTCCGGGGAGGAGGCTTTGGGCGTGTTGCAAACACGCTCCGTGGATGTTGTCTTACTCGACTTGATGATGCCCGGAATCGGTGGCGCCGAGGTGCTACGACAACTGAAGGAGAATACTGACTTGAGGGCCACGCCCGTCATTATGATCAGTGGTCGTCAAGATATGGATCAGATTATTGCCTGTATCCAGGCGGGAGCTGACGACTACCTCCTCAAACCATTTAACCCGGTACTGCTTCAAGCGCGAATCGCCGCAGGTATCGAGCGCAAGCGCTGGCTCGATCGAGAAGACCAGTATCGGCAGCAGCTCGAACGGAATGAACGGTTTATCCGAGCCACCTTCGGGCGCTACCTATCCGATGATATCGTCGAGCAAATTCTTGAAAACCCCGAGGGCTTGGAACTCGGCGGAGATCTCAAGGAAGTCACTATTATGATGTCGGACATCCGAGGTTTCACCAGCATTAGTGAGCATTTACCGCCGCAACAGGTCGTGGCCATGCTCAATCGTTACCTCGGCCGGATGACCGATATCATTTTTGAGTTTGGCGGTACGATTGATGAATTTCTTGGCGATGCTATTTTAGCTGTCTTCGGTGCGCCCAAAAGCACGGGCCAAGATGCTGACAATGCCGTTCGGTGCGCACTGGCAATGCGCGCGGCGCTCACGGAAATAAACCACGCCAACACGCAAGATGGCCTACCTGCGGTTGATATCGCCATTGCACTCAATACGGGCACGGTTGTTGCGGGCAACATCGGCTCTGAGCGGCGCTCAAAGTATGGCTTTGTGGGTCACGAAATGAACGTCACATCTCGTATTGAGGGCCATGCGGTGGCCAATGAAATCCTCGCGGCAGAAAGCACCGTTGCTGCCGTCATCGGCCAAATGAACTTAGGAGACAAGCGCGCCCTGCAAGCCAAGGGTATCGAATCAGCGCTGATAGTGTATCCAGTCGAAGGATATCAATCATGAACACTCAACCGATACGAGTTTTATTGGTTGAAGATAATGAACTCAACCGGGACATGCTGAGCCGAAGATTAACCCGCGCAGGTTTCAATGTTCTGACGGCGATCGATGGCGAGGAAGCCCTCATCCTCATGCGCAAAGTGCGTCCTGACGTGGTACTCCTCGATATGAATCTACCCATCAAAGATGGCTGGACGACTGCGAAAGAGGCGCGCTTAGACCCTGCACTACAAAACTTACCGATTATCGCACTGACCGCGCACGCCATGGAAAGCGACCGACTGCAGGCTATCGAGGCCGGCTGCAATGACTACGCAACCAAGCCAATCGATTTTCCAGATCTGCTGCAGAAAATCGAGGAGGCCGTACTGTGAAGTTTTGGACGCGCAGACTCAGTCTGAGAGCGCGCCTATGGCTTTTTTCAACGGCGATCTTGTTGCTATTTGCCTCGAATGTCGCGACCCATCTCTGGGGGAGTTATGCGCGAAACGAGAGCTTACTAGCCTTTCGAGAGACTGTTGAGGCGGCGCAGCTCGCCGCCGATTTGGGTCTCGCATTCGAAAATCGGCGGCAACAAATTCTCGTGCTCGATGCATTGCGAGACACGACAGATGAAGCGCTGTCTGCGACTGACCTGCAAAGTGCCTTGACCGACCTAGGTGTCATTGGCCAACAGCTAGGGCGACTTGGCGCCATCAGCAGCGAGGGCGCTGAGACAAACTACCGCCGCTTTCACCAGTCCGCGAGCCAATTGTTGTCGCTGTGGCGCGACTTTTATCAGCGGTACAACCAAAACGGGCACCTCGCTATCGAGGCATCCAATGCCTATAGCATGACTTTGCAACACCTGAGGGAACTCGACGAACGGCAAGCTTTTCTTGCAGTACAACGCTCTGAGGCAATTGACGGTACCATTGCGCTCACCGACCGCATCACGGTGATCGGATTCGTCAGCTCAATCCTGATCACCTTAGCGCTTTTGATAGGCCTGCTAAGCTCAACGAATGCGTCGCTGAAGCGTCTGAAACGCGGCGCGCAACGATTTGGTTCGGGAGACCTGACCTACCGGATCAATGAAGCCATCGAGGCCGGAGAAATCAAAGAGCTAGCGCACAGCTTTAATGACATGTCGGAAAAGCTGCAAATCGCCATTGATGAAGTGCAAGCGGCAAAAACGGATGCCGATGCTGCGAACGCCGCCAAAAGTTTATTTTTGGCTAATGTCAGCCACGAGTTACGGACCCCTCTCAACGCGATCATTGGCTACAGCGAAATGCTTCTGGACGAACTGAGTGATGACGAGAATATCAACCGAGATCAATTTGGCCACGATTTGAGCACCATTATTTTTTCGGGACGACAGTTGCTTACCCTTATCAACGATATTCTCGATTTGGCAAAAATTGAAACTGGCAAAATGCAACTCGCGCTTGATCAGGTCGATCCAACTGATGTGATTGTTCAAGTCTGCGATTCACTGTCGCCGCTGGTGTCACAACGCAACAACCATCTGACTTTGAGTATCGACCGCGAGAGTATGTACGAGATCTATACCGACACGGCGAAACTACAGCAGATCATCACCAATTTATTTTCCAACGCCTGTAAATTTACTGAAAATGGTCATATTGAGGTCACAGCACAAATGACCTCCGACACATTAGTGATCTCAGTGACAGATGACGGTATCGGCATGTCCGAGGAACAGCAAGCGGGTGTCTTTGAGGCGTTCGTTCAGGCAGAAGCCACTACCGCCTCGCTGTATGGCGGCACAGGTCTTGGTTTAGCGATCGTTAGGGATTTCTGTCAGTTACTGGGCGGCTCAGTCTCGCTGAAAAGCACTCTGGAACAGGGCACGCAGTTTATTGTCAGTCTTCCGACAAACCTAGCGTCAGATCACGAAGGCGTTTGAGGGCGTCCTCTCGGCGCTCAAGATCAGTAGAAAGCGCCTCGTTCAAAGCCGTCAATGCTTTAAGGCGATCCTCAAGTACAGTCACCGCCGCTAGTGCGAGAGTCATGACCTCGGCCCGCTCATCGATCCCCGACGCAGAATATGCTGGATGACTCTCCGACACTTCAACGGAAAGCAACGCCACAAAAGCGAGACCGACATCTGCCTCTCGATCGGCACCCTGCCCAGCTGACAGTCGATGCTCTTCAAAATAGATTTTTGCCTGCGGGTAATCTCGGGCTGCGAGCGCTCTCACACCACGATCAAAATAATTCTCACTGGGTGCTGCGACGCACTCGCAGGAAAAATCCTCAGGCTCATCGATCGGGAGATGAAGATTGATCTCTGAATCGAGAACAGCGTCTAGCTCAGTATCTGGCACCGGCGAGGATGCACAACCCGCCAAAGTTACCAGCAGCACACTGAAAGCGACAGCCTGAAGCAACGGAGTGAGAGTCACTGTTTTACCTTTTAATTTTCGCGACAAGAATAACAGTGGACAGATCACAAACCAAGTCAGATCGCGCCGTAGCGCCACCTACTCAGGCCGCATGTGCGGAAACAACAATACATCTCTAATCGACGGAGAATTCGTCAGCAGCATCACCAAGCGGTCAATGCCAATGCCCTCTCCGGCGGTAGGTGGTAAGCCGTATTCAAGTGCGCGGATGTAATCGGCATCGTAATGCATCGCCTCCAGATCACCCGCATCTTTCTCGGCGACCTGCGCCCTGAATCGCTCTGCCTGATCCTCGGCATCATTGAGCTCACTAAAACCATTGGCAATTTCACGACCACCGATGAAAAATTCGAATCGATCGGTCACGGAGGGGTCATCATCGTTGCGCCGAGCAAGGGGTGAAACTTCAGTGGGGTAGGCAGTGATAAAGGTCGGCTGAATCAATTGTGCCTCGGTCGTCTCCTCGAAAATTTCGATCTGAAGCTTGCCTAGACCCCAAGTGTCCTTCACGTCGATATGAAGACTCTTCGCAGTTTCGCGAGCACGCTCCAAGGTTGAAATCTGCTCTGAAGACAGGTGCGGATTGTACTGCAGAATTGCCTCAACCACCGTCAGTCGCTGAAAAGGAAGGTCAAATTCAAAGGTCTCGTCGCCGTATTGGACCGTTGTACTTCCCAGCACCCGCTGCGTCACCTCTCGGAGCATGGCCTCAGTAAGATCCATCGCGTCGCGATAGTCCGCATAGGCCCAATAAAACTCCAGCATGGTGAACTCGGGATTATGACGGGTCGACAAACCTTCATTACGGAAATTACGGTTAATCTCGTAGACCTTTTCAAATCCACCCACGGTCAAGCGCTTTAGGTACAGTTCTGGCGCAATCCGCAGATACATATCCATATCAAGTGCATTGTGGTGGGTAACGAAAGGTCTTGCCGCGGCGCCACCGGGGATAGGATGTAGCATGGGCGTTTCGACTTCCATAAA
The DNA here is from genome assembly GCA_038134505.1 of Halieaceae bacterium. Taxonomy (GTDB): domain Bacteria; phylum Pseudomonadota; class Gammaproteobacteria; order Pseudomonadales; family Halieaceae; genus Luminiphilus. Next base: position 77,397 of record JAYPVH010000001.1, read on the forward strand.
TCCACGCTCATTTAAAAACTCACGGATACAATGGATCGTCGCCGAGCGCACACGAAAAATATCTCGCACCTCGGGATTGGCGATCAAGTCGACGTATCGTTGCCGATAGCGCATTTCCTGGTCAGCCAGTCCATGATACTTATCGGGCAAAGGGCGCAGTGCTTTGGTCAGAAGGCGCGCTTCTCGCATATTAATATACAAGTCGCCTTTGCCGCTTTTATGCAATAGGCCTCGAGCACCGACGATATCCCCAAGGTCCCACCCTTTGATTGCGACCAGCGTGGCATCATCGAGAGCCTGACGGTCGACATACAGCTGTATAACATCGGATCCGTCCTGAATGAGGAGAAAAGCGCCGCGGTTTCGAATCAGTCTTCCGGCGACGGCAAATTCATGAGCCGCGGACTCTAAGTCTTCCTTTGACTGATCTCCGAACTGTTGCTGCAAGTCGCCGGCCATTGCTGAGCGGCGAAAATCACTGGGGAATGCATTTCCCTGCGTCCGCAAATCCGCAAGCTTGGCACGTCGTTCAGCAATGAGCTTATTTTCATCAACTGTCGGACTATCCGTTTTCTCTGTCATGCTTGTCCCCGTTACAAACCTTTTTTTAATGACGCTTCGATAAAAGTATCGAGATCGCCATCGAGCACCGATTGGGTATTGCGAGTTTCTACTCCGGTTCTTAAGTCTTTTATTCGAGAATCATCAAGGACATAGGAGCGAATCTGACTGCCCCAGCCAATGTCGGCCTTGCTATCTTCCAATGCCTGCTTCTCAGAACTCCGTTTTAACATTTCCATCTCAAACAGTTTAGCGCGCAACTGCTTCATAGCATTGTCTTTATTCTGATGCTGTGACCGCTCGGTCTGGCAACTTACGACAATCCCAGACGGCTCATGGGTAATGCGTACTGCTGAGTCTGTCGTGTTCACGTGCTGACCACCCGCTCCCGATGACCGGTAAGTATCGACGCGAAGATCCGCAGGGTTGATATCGATCTCAATATTGTCATCAATTTCAGGTGACACAAAAATCGATGCGAAGGATGTGTGCCGCCGCCCCCCACTGTCGAACGGAGACTTACGAACCAATCGGTGGACACCAGTCTCGGTCCGCAACCAGCCAAAGGCGTACTCACCCTCAAACTGAACCGTCGCACTTTTCAGTCCGGCTACTTCGCCAGCCGAAGCTTCAACGAGCGTCGTCTTAAAACCTTTGTCCTCACCCCAGCGCAAATACATCCGCAGCAGCATCTCAGCCCAATCCTGGGCCTCGGTGCCGCCGGAGCCCGCTTGAATATCGAGATAAGCATTATTGGGATCCATCTCACCCGCGAACATGCGCCGAAATTCGAGTTTTTCGAGCTGCTCGATCATTTCGCGGATATCCGCGGCAACCGCCTCGGCGGTCTCAGCATCATTCTCTTCGACAGCCATATCGAGCAAGGCGCAAGCATCTTCATGGCCGCGGTCGAGCGCTTCGATGGTTGCGACCACAATTTCTAGGGCGGCGCGTTCGCGACCCAGCATTTGCGCGCGCTCCGGATCATCCCAAACGGAGGGCTCCGCGAGTTCTAGCTCTACCTCTTTGAGGCGATCTCGTTTGACAAGAAAGTCAAAGATACCCCCGAAGCACATCGGTTCGTGTACGGATATCCTTGAGCTGATTGACCAGTGGTGCGACTTCCACGATGACTCACTTTGTAGTTGCGACAGAGGGCGCAGAGTCTAGCGAACAGTGCTGGTTCACGCCAGCAACAGTTATTCAAATATTACGCTTCCTGAGGGTCCCAATACGTCTGAATCAACAACTGCAATGACTCTCTCCCGTTGTATTCATTGACATCGAGCTGATAGACACAGGCAAGCTTTTTCAGGGGGGCCGCCAGCCATTCATCGGGGTCAATATTAAAAGCAATTGCGTCAAACTCCTGTCCCGACAGTGACAAGCGTAATTTCAGATGTCGCTCGCCTACGATGCGGTGATTCACGACTTCGAACTCACCATCAAAACTGGGCTCAGGAAATTGCTGCCCCCAGGGGCCGGAACTACGCAGTGTTCTTGCCATCGCGAGAGAAAGATCGCTAGAGGACAACTCACCATCGGTTTCTGCAAGCCACTCGGGAACTGCACCGGATAACCATTTGCTGACCGCCTCATTAAAAATCCGGGCGAAACGCTCAAAATTTGCCTGCGCAATGGTGAGACCCGCGGCCATTGCATGACCCCCAAAACGGAGAATCAACTCCGGATGCGCCGCATCTACCATCGCCAACACATCGCGCAAATGAACCCCTGAGATCGATCGGCCCGACCCTTTCAGTTCACCTTGGCCCGCATCAGCAAAAATAATCACCGGTCGGTAAAGCTGTTCTTTCAGCCTCGAGGCCAAAATTCCAACCACGCCTTGATGCCAAGTTGGGTCAAATAATGCCAAACCGAAGGGAGCGGAACGCGCATCAAATTGAAGCTCTCGCAACTGCAACTGAGCATCGTGCTGCATCGACTGTTCAATATCTCGACGCTCTCGGTTCAATCGATCAAGCCGCTCGGCCGCACCTCTTGCCTCTGCCGTTGACTCAGCGAGAAGGCATTCGACACCCAGCGACATATCGTCGAGGCGGCCCGCCGCGTTTAACCGCGGACCGGCAATAAATCCCAAATCACTTGCACTCGCGCGACGAATATCGCGACCGGCAACCTCAAAAAGAGCCTCGATTCCCGGCCGCGCGCGCCCGGAGCGAATACGATCTAGTCCAGCCGCAACCAAGCGTCGATTGTTATCATCTAGTGGTACCACATCGGCCACAGTACCCAATGCCACTAGGTCTAGCGCATCTGCCAAGTTGGGTTCTTCGATGCCCTGAGAGGCAAACCACTCTCGGGCTCGCAGCTCAGCGCGGACTCCCGACAACACATAGAACATGACGCCAACACCGGCCAAACATTTACTAGGGAACAAACAGCCGGGTTGATTCGGATTCACGATCACATCCGCCTCGGGGAGCGAATCACCAGGCAAATGATGATCTGTAATCAAAACCGAGATTCCCAAGGCTTGTGCAGCGGCCACGCCATCTAAACTGCTGATACCATTGTCCACCGTCACTATGAGGTCCGGCTCACGCGTGGCAGCCACTCCAACAATTTCCGGGCTCAAGCCATAGCCAAACTCAAATCGGTTGGGAACAAGATAGGAGACACTGGCCAAACCGAATTGTCGCAGTACAGATACCGCCAACGCTGAACTCGTGGCACCGTCGGCGTCAAAGTCCCCGACAATGAGCACCTGTGCCTCGAACTCCACAGCGTCTGCCAGCAGTTGTGCTGCCTCAGCGAGTCCCTTAAGTTGTTGTGGCGGCAGCAGACGCTTTAACTGCAGGTCTAGCTGTTGCTGCGATGTAACACCACGAGCTGCGTATAAACGCTGTAGCAATTCAGGGAGCGAGGAGGCGCCAAGGTCTCGACTTATGTCGGCCTGTCGTCGACGCAGATTCGGCTTCATTAGGCGTTACAGTTTTCGGCCATATAATGCTGTACAGCCTGCAAGTCGTTCGGCAACACCGTCATCGCCTCGGCACGAGAGAATAAACCTTGAAGATGTTGTGGCAAGGTGGGCGCTGTAGCCACACCTGATTGCTGAATCGCCTCCGGGAACTTTGCCGGATGGGCTGTTGCGAGAGTAATCATTGGCGTCGACGAATTCACCTGGTAGCGCACCGCTGCGGCCGTGCCAATTGCGCTGTGGGGATCTAGTAAGTAGCCGCAATGCTCCCAAACACGCCGTATCTCTGCACAGGTCTCGGCATCATCAACACTGGCGCTGGCAAAGAGTCCACGTGCGCGCTCCATTGCCACCTCGGACAACGCAATATCGCCACTATCGAAGCGCTCCATCAAGGCTAAAATTGCCGCACCGTCACGATCATAGAGATCGAACATCAGACGCTCGAAGTTCGACGACACTGTAATATCCATACTTGGCGACAGTGAATGAGCGAGTGATTGCCGCGCATAAGTGCCAGAAACCAACAAACGGTGCAGTACATCGTTGCGATTGGTAGCGATGACGAGCTGCTCAACGGGCAATCCCATTTGACGCGCTAGGTAGCCCGCAAAAATATCACCAAAGTTACCCGTGGGTACGGAAAAACTCACTGAGCGATTGGGCGCACCCACAGCCACAGCTGCATAAAAATAATAGACAATTTGGGCCATGATACGCGCCCAGTTAATCGAATTTACTGCAACCAATGCGCGTCCATCGGGCAGAAACGGCGCCTGAACGAAACTCCGCTTGACCATCGCCTGGCAATCATCAAAGTTCCCTTCGATTGCTAAGTTATGAATATTTGGACCAATGACCGTCGTCATTTGGCGTCGCTGTACTTCTGACACGCGCTCGTGCGGGTGAAGAATAAAAATATCGATATTATCGCACCGGCGGCACCCCTCGATGGCCGCGCTGCCGGTATCGCCCGAGGTCGCGCCCATTATGACGACCTTTTGCTGGCGTCGGGCCAAAACAAAGTCCAGCAGACGCCCCAGTAACTGCAGCGCAAAGTCTTTAAAAGCCAAAGTCGGACCATGGAAAAGCTCGAGCACCCACTGCTGGGCCCCAATTTGTGTTAATGGGGCGACGGCTGCGTGTCTGAACTCTGCGTAGGTGTCGTCAATAATTGTCTTGAGCTCTGCGTCGGGTACTGCGTCGCCAACGAATGGCGCAACAATTTTAAATGCCAACTCTGGATAACTGAGAGACGCCATTTCGGCAATGTCTTGAGAGGAAAAGCGGGGCAGAGTCTCCGGCACATAGAGGCCGCCATCACTCGCCAATCCAGCTAATAACACCTCCTCGAAATTCATTATCGGTGCTTGTCCGCGGGTGCTGATATAACGCATAGACACGATCTTCTCTCCAGGCCCTAGGCGTCGAACGACTCGACGCGCAATCGGGTGATGGCTTCACCCACGGTATCGAGTGCAGCGATTTGATCACAGGCACGATCTAACGCAGCGGCCGAGGTGGCATTCGTCACCAATACTATGGGCGCGCGACTACCCGACTTGTGTGTTTTTTGGATCATCGACTCGATGCTGATCCCCTCGTCACCCAACAATCGCGTGATCGCAGACATGACCCCAGGACGACTTTCGGCCGTCAATCGCAGATACCAAGAGCTAACAATCTCAGCTCTGGTAATCACCGGGCGCGCGACCAATTGATTTGTTAGACATCCCAACGGCGGCACAACACACGATTGTTGGTTGGTTAAAACACGGGCCAGATCAATCACATCAGAGCAGACGGATGACGCTGTCGGGCCCGCGCCGGCACCTGGGCCCACCAGGAGCAATTCACCGACCGCATCGCCCTTAATTTGCACCGCATTGAGAACCCCATCGACTGTGGCTATCTGCTTATCCTGCGGGATTAAGGTGGGATGAACACGCATCTCCACCGCATCTCCGACAACACGTGCAATGCCAAGGTGTTTGATTCGATAACCCAGCGCCTTAGCATTTTCCAGATCTTCCGGCGCAACACGGTCAATGCCCTCGGTAAAAGGCGCACTGATATCGAGTGGCATGCCGAAAGCAAGCGAGGCCAAAATGACCAATTTATGTGCAGCATCGGTGCCATCAATATCAAAGGTCGGGTCGGCCTCAGCGTATCCTAGCGCCTGCGCCTCCTCGAGAACCGATTCAAAGGAGCGCCCTTTAGCCGCCATTTCCGTCAAAATGAAATTACCCGTCCCGTTAATGATACCCGCGACACTATCAATTCGGTTCGCAGACAGCGCCTCACGCAATGTCTTAATCACGGGTATGCCACCAGCGACGGCGGCTTCAAATCGCAGCGTCACACCCTGAGCTTCCGCCAGAGCAAATAGTTCATTGCCCGCCTCCGCGATCAATGCCTTGTTCGCGGTAACAACGTGCTTGCCCGCCTTCAGCGCGGTTTCAACCAACTCTCGCGCCGTCGTCGTACCACCAATTAACTCAATCAAGATATCGACTTCAGGGTCATTTGCCACGTCGAAAATATCGCGACTGACCCTAAGGTTAGCCGTATCGCAGTTCGGGTTATCACGTCGGGCGCCAATATGGACGATGTCGATGAGTCCGCCCGCCCGACGTGCGATTAAATCGCGATTATCAAGCAGCGTGTTGACTACGCCGCTCGCCACAGTGCCCAAGCCACAAATGCCAACGCGAATTGATGCCTTACTCATGCGGCAGTCCCAGTTTTATTGATCGGCCCCTCACGAAGCATCCGCTTGATGCCTCGAAGCGCCTGCCTCGTCCGGTGCTCATTCTCAATCAGGCCAAAGCGCACATAACCCTCGCCGTACTCACCAAAGCCAACGCCCGGCGATACCGCAACACCCGCGCGCTCTAATAATTGTTTGCTGAACTCTAAGGAGCCCAAATCACGAAATGACTCAGGAATCTGAGCCCAAACAAACATGGTCGCTTTCGGCGGTGTCACAGGCCAACCGGCCTCGTTAAGGCCTTGACACAATACGTCGCGGCGGCGCTGGTACATATTGCAGATATCGGTCACACATTGCTGATCGCCCTCTAGGGCGGTAATTGCCGCGACCTGGACCGGTGTGAAGATACCGTAATCGAGATAGGATTTAATCCGTGTCAACGCACCGACGAGCTCTTTGTTGCCGCAACAAAATCCCACTCGCCAACCCGGCATGTTGTAACTCTTTGACAGCGTGAAAAATTCAACAGCCACATCGCGAGCACCTGGTACCTGCAAAATACTGGGCGCGACATAGCCATCAAAACAGAGATCAGCATAGGCGAGGTCATGCACGACCCAAATGTCATGCTCTTTCGCAACAGCAACGACCTGCTCAAAGAAAGGCAGTTCAACACAATGACCCGTCGGGTTAGATGGGAAATTGAGCACCAACATTTTCGGCTTGGGATAAGAATTACGAATCGCATTATCCAATTCATCAAAAAAAGTTGCTTCGTCGGACATCGGTACATGGCGCAAATCAGCGCCTGAGATGACGAAACCGTAGGGATGAATGGGATAGGATGGATTCGGCACGAGAATCGCGTCACCCATGCTGGTCGTCGCCAGAGCGAGATGCGCCAGCCCTTCTTTCGAACCCAACGTGACGATTGCCTCGCTTGAGGGATCCAAAGTGACGTCATAGCGCTGCTGATACCAATTGCAAATAGCACGGCGTAGTCTTGGGATACCTTTTGACTGGGAATAGCGATGCGTGTCGCCACGCTGCACTGTGTCCATCAACTTGTCGACAATGTGCTGTGGCGTAGGTTGGTCGGGATTACCCATACCAAAATCAATAATGTCCTCGCCCCGCGCCCGCGCAGCCTGCTTCAACTCACCGATAATGTTGAAGACATACGGCGGCAACCGCTCAATGCGCTGAAAATGATTGTTCAAAGTCTTTTTGCTCCGAGGTGCAGAAGTTGAGGTCGAGTGGTTATTGAATACCTAACGCAGCCGCTAGATCTGCGGCTGGGCGATACCCAGGAATCAGCTGACCGGTGCTTGTGACGATGGCCGGCGTGCCGTTGACACCCACACGCTGACCTAACTGAAAGTGTTCTGAAACGGGGGCCTGCGCGCAGGACTTGAGCGCGGGTCGCGCACCGGCTTTCATTTCTGTTAATACGGTCTGTGGGTCATCTGAGCACCACGCTGTTTCAAGCAGACGCGCGCCGTCGGTACCCAGACCCGAGCGAGGGTACGCCAAGTAGCGAACCTCAATCCCCAAGTCATTCAGCTGAGCCACCTCGTTGTGTAAACGACGACAATAGCCGCAGGTCACATCAGTAAAGACATTAATGTAATCTTTCGTCTCACCCGATGGCGAAAAGATAATCATCTGCTCAAGCGGCACGGAGGCCATGAGCTCTCTGCGCTGCCCATCGAAGGCTCGTTGCGCGGCCTCTCGACGCTGTACGTCGACATTGACCAGTTGACCGGTGTCAGCCATCAGTAAGTCGCCGACGATAAAAGCGCTCCCATCAGGCAACGCATAGACCTCTTCCCCCGAGCTCAAGATAACGCGGAAAAGGCCCGCAGGTTCTGCGGGTTCGACTGAAACGACCTCAATGTTAGTGCCATTCGTTGCCAGTATCGCCGCCTTTAAAGATGATGCGATGACTGCAGCTGCATCTTCCTGTCCCCACACCACACTCGACATGAAAAGCGCAAACAGACACAAGCTCCACTTGGACCTGCGCTTTTCCTGTCGCGTCTCACTCTGTGATAAGCGGCGTCTGTGTCGTTGTCTTTCTGCCATGAAGGGGCCTCGGCCTACCCGCGCGGGTGATGTTGTTCATGCAACGCTTGCATTCTTGTTCGCGCGACATGCGTATAAATTTGGGTTGTCGTTAAATCACTGTGACCCAGCAACATTTGCACCACTCTTAAATCGGCGCCATGGTTAATCAAATGGGTCGCAAACGCATGTCGCAGGGTATGTGGTGACAAGTGTGTGTGGATACCCGCTCGCGCGGCATAGATTTTAATACGATACCAGAAGGTCTGGCGAGTCATCTCACGCCCTCGCTTTGATGGAAAAAGCACATCTGAGCCAATTCCACCCAAAATTTCGAGGCGAGGTCCCCGCAACCAGGTCGAAATCCAATCCTGAGCCTCCTCACCCATCGGTACGAGACGTTCCTTACTCCCCTTCCCAATGACTCGGACAATCCCCTGATTGAGGCTCACTTGACTGATTTTCAGAGTCACCAGTTCCGTGACACGCAGCCCTGTTGCGTATAGCAGCTCCAACATTGCGCGGTCACGGCACTCGATCGGATTGTCGGTATCGGGCGCATCAAGCAAGCGATCGACATCTTGCTCAGAGAGAGACTTGGGTAATGGTCGGCCTTGCCGAGGACTGTCAATCAAGCGACTAGGATCACTATCGACCAGACCCTCTCGCAGGAGAAATTGATAAAAACCGCGTATCGAGGACATCAACCTCGCCGCCGAACGCTGCGCGCTACCAGCGCGCAGCCGCACTCCTAAGTATTGTTGCAAATCGACCGCTGACGCCAGTGAGATAGCCGATCGATTATTTTCGGAAAGCCACAGCGCGTACTGCTGCAGATCTCGTCGATACGCGGCCAATGTGTTGTCGCTGAGACCTCGCTCCATCCACAACATATCGAGATATCGCTGGATGGTCACGGAGTCTGAATTCGAGCTGCTCACAGCATTTATTCAACCACGATGTCTAAGTTGTATCACCATAACGCAAAACGCCGCCGTGACAATGCCACGGCGGCGCATAAAGCAAAGGCTCGCGTCCTTAGTTGGACAACTTCTCTTTGATGCGAGCCGCTTTACCACTGAGTTCGCGCAGGTAGTACAACTTGGCCTGACGCACATCGCCGCGACGCTTGACACTAATGCTGTCAATCAACGGGCTGTAGCTCTGGAACGTACGCTCTACGCCAACACCGTGTGAAATTTTACGCAGGGTGAAGGCTGAGTTGAGGCCACGGTTGCGCTTTCCGATGCAAACGCCTTCGAAAGCCTGAAGACGCTCGCGGTTACCTTCTTTTACCTTCACTTGGACCACGACCGTGTCGCCGGGTGCAAATTCAGGCAATTCCTTATTCATTTGCTCAGCATTCAACTCTGAGATGATTTTATTGGTGTTCATGACACTCTCCAATGGTTCGTCTCGCCTCGTCGGCGAGGATATTCAAAAAATCTCCGGCCCTATCCCGGTTCATAGGCCGCTCTAATCGTGTAATTCCCACCGCCGAAGACACGCTCTATCCTCTTCTGAGAGGTCATCAGCACTCATCAAATCAGGGCGTCGCTCTACAGTGCGTCGCAACGCTTGGGCCCGACGCCAATCCGCGATCGCGCCGTGATCGCCACTTAACAATACTGCAGGCACCGCGCGCCCTTCATACACCTCCGGTCGCGTGAAGTGTGGGTAGTCGAGCAATCCATCTACGAAGGAGTCCTCCTCCGCAGATTGGTCGTGACCAAGCACACCCGGTACCAAGCGAATCAACGCATCCATGACTAGCATGGCTGGTAGCTCGCCACCGCTGACGACAAAATCGCCCACGGACAATTCTAGATCAACATCGGACGCCAAAAATCGCTCGTCCATTCCCTCGTATCGGCCGGCAATCAACACCAACCGCTCTCGATCGACAAGCTCGCGAGCAAGCCGATCATCAAAGCGCTGCCCCTGCGGTGTCATCGCGATCACCATCGCGTCCGACTTCAGTTGCTGCTTCGCCGAAGCAACTGCCGCCGAGAGCAATGGCGCCTTCATCACCATGCCCGGGCCACCGCCATAGGGTCTGTCGTCCACCGTTCCATGCCGGTCCGTCGCGAAATTGCGCGGGTTCACGGCGTGTACGGTGCACAGGCCCTGCTGAACTGCCCGACCTGTCACACCCCACTGGGTTAACGCGGTCAACATCTCTGGAAACAGCGTCACCACGGACAGATCCAATCTCGACGTCACCTCATTCGACATCGACATACCAATCCAACGTCAAACAGCCCCCCTCCAGATCGATCTCGACAACTGTCTCCCCAGGCAACCAGGGGATCAAGCGTTCTCGCGCATCGATGCTTTCAGGGTTAGGTTTCACGACGACCACGTCGTTCGCGCCTGTTTCTAAGAGGTAGTGAACCTGTCCAAGGCAAACTACCTCTCCCACTCTGTCTCTCGCGCGACACCACACAGTCAAATCTATGAGGTCTCGCCAATACACTTCATCATCTGCTGCGTCTGGCAGCGACGCCGCTGCCATTGTCAGCACCCGACCTCGCAATGCTTCGGCCTGGTCTCTGTCATCGATGCCGGCAAAGTGAGCAATCAACCCCTTGCCTTGTTGTCTGATCGCATCGATACACGCCGCCATTGGATCCAGCTCACGGCTCTGCTGGGGCCCACTAACAATCTGAACGTCAGCAAGACCTTTCAATACTCCCGGGTTCTCGAGTCGGGATCGCAGCTTGACCCAACCCTTAACTCCGTACACGCCGACGATGTCGGCGACGGTCAGACGTTCAGGCCCTATCCGCCCCATCCAACCAGTCGCTACATTGGCCTTATGCGGCCGCAGCAGCTTCCTTCATCAGCGCGGTCACCCGAGGGGATACCTGCGCACCTTTAGCGACCCAGCCGTTGATCGCGTCTACGTCTATTCGCAAACGCTCCTCCTGACCACGGGCCACGGGATTAAAAAACCCAACACGCTGAATGAAGCGACCATCACGCGAATTTCGCTGATCAGTCACGGTAACGTGGTAAAACGGACGCTTCTTAGCGCCGCCACGAGAAAGGCGAATCACTACCATGTGCTTGTTTCCTCAACAGTTTTAGTGACCGCCATGCGCTCTCAATCGACACCGGTCACGAATTAAAGGACGCGGAGGATACAGGAATCGCAGAGCTGTGAAAAGGCCAATAATGACCGGAACCGCAGGGTATTAGCCACCGATGGGGGTACCTTCAATCAGCGGCGGGGAAAGCCAGGCGGAAGCCCACCACCGGGTGGCATACCGCCGGGGCCGCCCATCATCCCGCCCATGCCGCGCATCATGCGTTGCATGCCGCCACCTTTCATCTTTTTCATCATTTTTTGCATCTGCTTGTGTTGCTTCAACAAGCGATTCAGCTCCGGGATATCAGTACCGGAACCGGCTGTGATTCGGCGTTTTCGGGAGCCAGCGATGATATCGGGATTCCGACGTTCCTTAGGCGTCATCGAATTAATCATGGCCTCCATACGATCGAACTGTCGGGTATCGATATTTTGCTGAGCGGCTTGCGCCATGCCCGCCATACCAGGCAACTTATCGAGCATGCTTGTAATGCCGCCCATATTGCGCATTTGCTGAAGCTGATCTCTGAAGTCTTCTAAATCGAAGCGCCCGCCTTTTTGCACTTTCTTCGCGAGTTTTTCCGCTTTCTTCTGATCAACTTTGCGTTCGACGTCTTCGATAAGCGATAACATATCGCCCATTCCAAGGATTCGCGACGCCAGGCGATCAGGATGAAATGGGTCGAGCGCCTCAGTTTTCTCACCCACCCCCAAAAACTTAATGGGTTGCCCTGTAACCGCCCGAACAGACAGCGCCGCACCACCCCGAGTGTCGGCATCGACCTTGGTCAAAATGACACCCGTCAACGGCAAAGCGCGTCCGAATGCTTCCGCCGTGTTCACAGCGTCCTGTCCTGTCATTGCATCGACCACGAAAAGCGTTTCAATCGGTTGAACCGCCTGATGCAAAGCGCTGATTTCCGCCATCATTGGCTCATCAACCGCGAGACGTCCCGCGGTATCGACGATCAATACATCAGAAAAGGCCAGCTTGGCACGCTCCAATGCACGCTGCACAATCGCTATGGGTGCCTCCGTTTCTTCGCTCGGTTCAAATCGTGCACCGACCTCAGCGGCAAGCGTTTCTAGCTGTCGAATCGCTGCCGGTCGATACACGTCAGCGCTGACCACGGAGACTTTCTTGTTCTCTCGCTCAGTGAGATACCGCGCCAACTTTGCGACGGAGGTCGTCTTACCCGCCCCCTGCAAACCCGCGACAAGGATAACAGCCGGCGGCTGAGTCGCAAGATTAAGACCCTCATTGGCCTCGCCCATAACGCCCTGCAGTTCGGCCTGAACAATTTTTAAAAAAACTTGGCCCGGCGTCAGGCTGTTGGCGACCTCTTGACCGACGGCACGCGCTTTAACTCGGTCGGTAAAATCTCTGACAACCGACAAGGCAACGTCAGCCTCTAGCAACGCCATTCGAACATCGCGTAAGGTGTCGCGGATATTGTCCTCTGTGAGCTGAGATTTACCCACCATGGACTGAAATGTTGACGACAGGCGCTGACTCAAACCCTCAAACATAAATCGATTTCTCTCTAAAGATTAGCAACGTGGGGCACACATCAGCCCACCAAAAGGCGTAGTATAGGGGCCATGGCATGTTTTACCCAAGCCTCGTGCGGTCAGCGGGTACATGAGACGTTGAGCGCGTGAAGCCACAAGCACTGATGAGTGACCGATGAGGGCTGCATGAGTAAGAGGAACCGAAAACTGTGACTGAGTCACCTAGTCTACTGCTTGCATTGACCACGTTGCTCACCGCACTGTTGTACCTCCTTGCGGCGTGGCGACAGGTGCTGCAACTCGATCAGCATCGACATCGCTTGCCACGAGGCATCTCAGGGTGGGGCATAGCCGCTGTTGCGGCACATCTCATCACCGCGATCATTGCCATCAGCGACAGTGCAATCAATTTGGGCATCTACCGGATGACGTCTTTTATCTTCTTATCGATGGGGATTCTGACGGTACTGATATCCATGCGACGGCAACTGCAAATCATGTCGATTGTGTTATTCCCGCTAGCCGCGCTGTCGATTTTAGTGGCGACGTTCGCCCCTGCAACCGGGAGACCACTAGAATCAGTTCATCCGGGGGTACAGGTGCATATTGTTGCATCAGTGGTCGCCTATGCCGTTTTGACC
>JAYPVH010000001.1:90932-117360 GCA_038134505.1 Halieaceae bacterium
CCTAGGCGCTTTTCAGGGCTTGTTGGTGTCTTTTCAGATACGAAATTTGCGCCAACATAAAACAAGAGGGGTGATTCGTCACCTTCCCGCCCTAGATACGATGGAGCGTTCATTTTACGAACTCATTGCTGCGGCCACCGCGCTTCTCTTGGTCGCAATCATCTCGGGCGGAATTTACATCGATGACTTATTCGCCCAGCATCTCGTTCACAAGACTGTGCTCACCTTGCTTGGATTCATCGCATTAGTCGTCATTTTGATCATCCAGTGGCGACAGGGCTGGCGTGTGAACTCGGCCGTCACCCTTTTAGTCAGTGCTTATGTCTTGATCAGCCTGGGCTTTTTTGGCTCTAAACTGGTACTAGAGCTCATTATCAACACCCCCTCGTAATTCTCTGAGGTCGCCACTGCAGGTCATACAATGCTTGTTATTGAGATTGTTTTTCTCCACCATCGCCTCATTAAGGTCGAAAAGGCTTCACACTCTTGAATGACGCCCCGCTGGGACTGCTTTTTACCATTCTGCTTGGTTTGATATTGATCTCGGGATTTTTCTCGAGTGCTGAAACCAGCATGATGTCCTTAAATCGTTACCGTCTAAAACACCTGCAACAAGCCGGTCACCGAGGTGCACGCCGAGCATCACGATTACTGGAGAGAACGGACCGTCTGATCGGTTTGATTCTGATAGGCAACAATCTTGTAAACATCCTTGCTTCAGCCATTGCCACTTTGATTGCCATTCGACTGTATGGTGATGCAGGTATTGCAGTGGCCACAATCACGCTGACCATTGTGGTCCTAATTTTTGCCGAAATCACACCAAAGACCATCGCAGCACTGCATCCAGAGCGGATCGCCTTTCCGGCGAGCTGGATACTGCTGCCATTATTGAAAATTACCCTACCGCTTGTCTTAGCGATCAACAGCATCACTAATGGCATCATGAAACTTCTCGGTTTTCGTCCCGATGTGAACAATGAGGACGCTCTATCTCAGGAGGAACTGCGGACTATCGTGACGGAATCCGGTTCGCTCATTCCGAGTCGCCATCAACGCATGCTCGTAAATATCCTCGATCTCGAACAGGTGACGGTCAACGACATCATGGTGCCCAGGAATGAAGTGTATGGCATCGATATTGATGATGATGACGAAACGATCTTAAACCGATTGCAAGAGAGCACGCACACGCTACTACCGATTTGGCAGTCCGATATCAACGAAATCCGCGGCGTCTTGCATCTGCGGCGATTAAGCCGCGTACTCGATGGTCAGGGTCTGAACCGCGCGGCACTCGAGCGCGAAATGGTTCCGCCCTACTTTATTCCTGAGAACACCCCATTACACACGCAACTCAGGCAGTTTCAGCAGAAAAAGCTGCGCCTCGGCGTCGTTGTTGACGAATACGGCGACGTCATGGGATTGGTCGCTTTGGAAGACATTCTGGAAGAAATCGTCGGAGAATTTACGTCGAACCTCATCGAGGATAATGAAGAATTATTGCGTCAAGCCGATGGCAGTATCATTTGCTCGGGGACAGTCAGTATTCGCGAGGTCAATCGCCACCAAGATTGGACGCTACCCACTGACGGTCCGAAGACCCTCAGCGGACTGGTTCTGGAGGCTCTGGAGACATTACCCGAGGGTGCTGTGAGCGTTCGCGTTGCTGGGTATCAACTCGATGTTGAGGCGATTGAGGGCAATCTGGTTTCTCGAGTGCGCATCACGCCCATCGCGACAGAGGTTCCCCCAGAAGAAGAGGCTACTTCAGAGTAAGCGAATCGTTGTCGCGGCGTCGCGGCGGGCCCGACTGCGTTCTAATATCTGCCGCTTCGTCGCATCATCCGCCATAAACCAATCTGTAATCTCGTGTGCTGTACGATAACAACCCGTACAGACATCATTCTGATCTAAGGCGCAGACCGACACGCATGGCGATCGAACTCCGGGCGCTCTATCCTCGGCCATTAGGGATTCTCCGTATTTTGATCGGCATAAAACGCCTGAGTAAATTCCTCAAGCGTACCGGCCTCAATTGCGGACCTAATCTCTTGCATGTGGCGCTGGTAATACCGAAGGTTGTGGATGGTACACAACTGCGCACCAAGCATTTCGTGGCACTTATCAAGATGATGCAAATAAGCGCGACTAAATTGGGTGCAGGTATAGCAGTCACAAGATGGATCAAGCGGCGCATCGCTATGCTTGTGCCGGGCGTTACGTAATTTAATCACACCATAGCGAGTAAAGAGATGTCCGTTGCGAGCATTGCGAGTCGGCATGACACAATCGAACATGTCAATGCCTCTGCGAACACTCTCCAATAAATCTGCAGGGGTCCCGACTCCCATCAAGTAACGCGGTCGATCCGGTGGCAATCGATCTGCAGTGGTATCGAGCACTGCCATCATCTCTTCCTTGGGCTCTCCAACCGACAACCCGCCTATGGCATAGCCGTCAAAGCCGATATCAACTAAGCCTGCCAAGGATTCCTCTCGCAACTCAGGATACATACCCCCTTGGACGATACCGAACAGCGCCGCAGGGCTATCACCATGCGCCACCCGGGATCGTTGTGCCCAGCGCAAGGACAGCATCATAGAGTCCCTCGCTTCCTGCTCTGACGCTGGGTATGGCGTGCATTCGTCAAAAATCATGACGATATCGCTACCTAGATCGCGCTGAATTTGCATCGATGTCTCGGGATCAAGAAATACCTTTGCACCATCGACGGGGGACTTGAAAGTCACCCCTTCCTCAGACACCTTACGCATCGCACCCAAGCTGAACACTTGAAAGCCGCCGGAGTCGGTCAAGATAGGGCTTTGCCAACCCATAAAATCGTGCAAGTCACCGTGGTGACTGATGATCTCGGTACCGGGGCGCAACCACAGATGAAAAGTGTTGCCCAAAATAATTTGCGCACCGATATCGTGGAGATCTCTAGGCAGCATGCCCTTGACCGTGCCGTAGGTGCCGACAGGCATAAACGCGGGAGTTTCCACGACGCCACGTTCAAAGGTCAAACGGCCTCGTCTCGCAACGCCATCTCGGTGACTGAGTTCGAATTTCATCGGCACACTTGCCTGATCGCTAGGATTGAGCTGAGCTCAAGAGCTTAGCATGATTCAAGCGAGGTTCATGCGCCGTCATCGATCGAGCCTCTCTGGGTGATCAACATGGCGTCACCATAGCTAAAAAAGCGATAGCGTTGAGCGACTGCTGCGCGATACGCCGCCATAATGCGGTCATACCCAGCAAATGCCGAAACCAGCATCAGCAGGGTCGACTCGGGTAAATGAAAATTGGTGAGAAGCGCATCGACCACGTAAAAAGACTGGCCAGGATACAGGAAAATATCCGTATCGCCGCGAAATGCGCTCAGGACGCCCTCTTCTTCTCCGCATCGCGCTGCCGTTTCTAGAGATCTGACCGCAGTCGTGCCCACTGCAATGACACGCCCACCTCGATCTCGACAAGCGCGCACCCGAGCAACGGTCTCCTCAGGGACCTCGATCCATTCGCTGTGCATTTCGTGTTGGGTGATGTCATCCACTCGGACTGGCTGGAACGTTCCAGCACCGACATGCAAGGTAACCTCAGCTGACTCCACGCCTCGTGCCGATAAATCGTCGAGCAATGCCTTGTCAAAATGCAAGCCAGCGGTCGGCGCCGCTACGGCGCCATCGACCCGACCGAACACCGTTTGATAGCGCTCGCGATCAACGGCAGTGTCCTCACGTTCGATGTAGGGCGGCAGCGGCATGTGGCCTAGCTCACGCATTATTTGACGCAAGTCTCCAGTCTCCGCTGCTATCTCGAACAGGTCTCCGCGACGACCTATCACCCGAATTCCAAAGTCAGCCACATCAGCCTCTGCATCTGCCGCAATACCAATCCATGTATCGGGTTTTGGCGCTTTGCTGGCTCGTATATGCGCTACAGCCGAGGTCGGTGATAGGAGGCGCTCGATCAGTATCTCGACACGCCCGCCGGTCTGCTTCACGCCGTAAAGTCTTGCCGGTAATACTCGGGTATTGTTGAACACCAAGAGATCACCGGGATGGACTAGATCTCGCAGATCATCAATGGTCGCGTGCCGCATCGATGAAGCGGATGGATCAAGCACGAGTAGCCTAGAGGCAGAACGCCGATCCAGCGGCATTTGCGCGATCAGTTCATCGGGCAAGTCGAAATCATAATCCTGACGGCGAAACACTGGGCCCAGTCTCCTCTAGGGTAATCTTTAGCATCAACTCGTCGGAGTTTACGACAGGCAATGCCGTGTGGCTGACAAAAAAAAGCCGGCGCAATGCCGGCTCTGAGATCGATAAAAAGTTTATGCTGGTTCTTCTTCCGCAGCCTCTTCAGCAGGCGCGGCTTCAGCGGCTTCTTCAGCCGGAGCTTCTTCTGCAGCGGCCTCCTCTGCAGGGGCCTCTTCCACCACAGCCTCTTCAGCCGGAGCTTCTTCCACAGCGGCCTCCGCTGCAGCGGCCTCTTCTACCACAACCTCTTCAGCCGGAGCTTCTTCCACCTCCGGTGCAGCAGGCGATGGCAAAACCACAGTAATCAGCGACTCCGCCAGAAGAATCCTGACTTTCTCTTCACCATTTACCGGCTTTCCAGAACGGTCTTGCACGGCATAGCGGTTATCGCCGCGCTGATAAACCTTATAATCCGCTGTCTTTTTCAACAATTTCATAGCCATATCTTTTCTCCCTCAGCTTGATGAGATACTCAGATTCCAGCACCAAGCCCCATGTCGGTGCTGCAGAATCGGCGCGAGTATACACGGATCGGCGGGACAAACGAAGCAATGTCCCGGCACAAACAAGTTTGGGTATACTGGCGCCCTTTCCCCCTCGGGAGCGCACCATGCGTCGGCTATTGATTGTCATTTTGTCCCTGATCAGCTTGTCAGTGTTGGCCGCCCCGGGCTCAGGGAGGGACCCCTTTGCACAACTGGGAGAACTGCTCCCCACCGGAAATACCTACCGCACCGCATCGGGCGCGCCGGGCCATGACTATTGGCAACAGCGGGCAGATTACAAGATTGAAGCGCGACTTGACCAATACGCACGGCGAATGACCGGTGACGCAACCATCACCTATACCAACCACGGTCCCGATTCATTGCGCTATATCTGGCTGCAATTGGATCAAAATCGTTTCAGAGCGGATTCGCTAGACCGACGCAGTCGAAGCGTTGAGGAAGACCGAGTTAGCTATGGCGACCTGCGCGAGCAACAGTCGCTTGCAGATCATTCTCATGGCTTTGAGGAACTCGTCGTTACCGATACCCAAGGGCAAGCCATGCCGCTCACAGTGATCGATACGATGGGGCGAGTAGACCTTGCGAATCCGCTGTTATCGGGTGAAACACTGACCTTTCAAGTCAGCTGGGCGTTCAACATCATCGAGGAAGTAGCCCTCAACGGCCGCGGTGGCTACGAATATTTCGAGGAGAGCGATACTGACATTTTCTTCATTGCCCAGTGGTATCCTCGCCTCGCAGCCTATACCGACTATGCGGGCTGGCAGCACAAGGCCTTTTTGGGGCGCGGCGAGTTCACTGTCGAGTTCGGTGATTTCGATGTCCGACTTACTGTGCCCGCAAATCACGTCGTATCGGCAACAGGTGAGCTGCAAAATCCAAATACCGTATTGAGTGAGTTACAGCGATCTCGCCTCGCGAGTGTCACGCATGAGCACACATCATTTATTGTCACGCCAGAGGAAGCGCTAGCCGCTGAAGCCGAGCGAGTTGAGGAAACCAAGCAGTGGCACTTCCGCGCTGAAAATGTCCGTGATTTTGCCTTTGCGAGCTCTAGTAAATTTATTTGGGATGCGATGCGACATCACCAACCCGGCGCCGAGCAGGACAGCGTATTAGCAATGTCCTTTTACCCCAATGAGGCCGAGCCTGTTTGGTCGCGCTACTCCACTCAGGCTGTCGTTCACACGCTCGACGTTTACAGCCGATTTAGCTTTGATTACCCCTATCCCGTTGCCCAGTCGGTGAACACCTGGGAGAGCGGTGGCATGGAGTACCCGATGATCACATTTAATGGTTATCGGCCTGATCCACCCAAGACCAGAGACACTTCTGGGATTGCCGACTACCCCGAGGATCTCGAGGGGCAATACTCTCGGCGTGTTAAATACGGGCTGATCGGCGTGATCATTCATGAAATAGGACACATCTACTTTCCGATGGTTGTCAATTCTGACGAGCGTCAGTGGACATGGATGGATGAGGGACTGAATACGTTCCTTGAATATATCGCCGAGCTGGAATGGGACGAGCAGTTTCCAGCCTTCGCTAATCGCAATAATGTTTTGGATTATATTCCCACCTACATGACGTCTCAGAATCAGGTGCCCATCATGACCAATTCTGAATCGATCCTGCAGTTTGGTCCCAATGCCTATTCAAAACCTGCAGCAGCGCTCACTGTGTTACGCGAAACTGTGATGGGCCGAGAGCTGTTCGATTTCGCTTTTCGCGAATACAGCCGGCGCTGGCAATTCAAACGACCTACACCCGCTGATTTCTTCCGCACCATGGAAGATGCGTCCGGCATTGATCTTGATTGGTTTTGGCGGGCTTGGTTCTACACCACACAGCACGTCGATATCGGTATTGCGGATATCCGTGCTTACCGACTCAAGCGAAATGATCCGGACATCGACTTTGCCGAGGACCGCCTAGAGGAGGCGTCCGAATATCCGGTGCCCGTAACAGTCATTCGCAACCAAGAAGCTGGCATAACCCCCAGAGAAACACGCATTGAGAGCTTGCGCGATTTCTACAGTAGCAACGATCGATTTACAGTCAGCAATAAAGATCGAAACAAAGCAAAACAGGATTGGGATAAACTCAAACCATGGGAAAAGGCCGCATTTGAGCGTGCAATCGAGGCGGACTCGCTGTTTTATTTTGTCGACTTCGAGAATCGGGGCGGCATCCCTAGCCCCCTCTTGCTGACCATCGATTATGAAAATGGCGACCAGCGGACTATGAACTTGCCCGCTGAAATTTGGCGTCGTGACAACGAGCGGGTCACATTCCGCCTGATCGAGCAGAGCCCGATCTCAGCAATCTCTCTAGACCAATCGCACCAAACCGGTGACGCTGATTACAGCAACAACCGGTTCCCGCCGGAAATTCAGCAATCCCGTTTGTCTGTCTATCGTTCGAATCGAGCCACCCGTAACCTGATGGCCGATATGCTGGTCGAGTTAAAGTCGGGGGCTGATGAGAAGGCAGGCGCAGCCGAAGGTACTCCGGTACCTCTTGAGCCTATCACTACCGACAGTACGCCATGAACATGCGCAAGTCGATCCTGCTTGCAGGGGTTTTGTTCTCTCATTACGTGCTCGCACATCGCGATTCAACATCATTCAGCGACATCATTTGGTCGGGTGACCGCTTTGAGATTATCCATGAGATGCATCTGGTCGATGCGCTTCGCGTGGCGGACTTCCTCAAGCTTGATGGCGAGATCGATAAACTGCGCAATCTCGCCAGTATCGCTTTGTATGTCGAGCATCATTTTGATATCGCTCGCGCACCCGAGAGTTCACCAATTCAAACCATTGGCGCCGAGATCGATGGTGACATGCTCTACGTGTATCAAGAATGGGTGACGCCACTGACAGACCCATTCCCGCAAGTGACCAATTCAATACTCGTTGACGTCATTCCCAATACGGCCGCCGCATGGAGGATCCTGCTCCCCAGCGGCGTGCATGAGTTTATGCGCGACTAGACGAAATTCTCTCAAATGTCATTGTTCTGTAACATCTCCGCGCTATTGTGCGCCTATGAAAAACTTATTTTTCCTTGCGCTTACTCTGCTGATGTTCTCCACGGCGCCTACGTCCGCAGCGGCCGAGGCGCCGACAGCAACGCTGACACAGATGAGATGGCAGAAAGGATCACTCGATCTTGTTCACTTTCTTCCCTTGCCTGACGCGACTGAGGTCCTATCCCGTATCGATGATTCAGTAGAGGTTTTCAGTACTGAAGGGCTCACTTTGCTGACCCTCTATGTGAGCGCAACGTTCTCGATGAGCGATGATAACGGCGCGATCCGAGCCGAAAATATCATCGCTGAGGCTGATGATGACTTTATCTACCTATATCAAGTCGCGGAAATAGACGCGGTGTCTGGAGAGCTTGTGGTCGACAGCCAAATCTTCAGAGATCTGACGACTGAGGCGGTGACCTATATCAATATCGAATCGGATTCAGGGTCTATTTTACAGACCGTCTCAGGTGATGTGCCTGCGCGACTAGGAGCTCAGCCTTTCGCTCGGCAAGCCGTATCTTTTTAGCTCAGTGCGACTAGATCAATACTTGCCACGAAATCGATAGACCAAGGAATTGTCGCGTTAACGCACCATCCCGAGGTTGTCATCTAAACCAACAACCGTCGGTTCGTTGATCGCTACCGAGCTAATACGCTGTTGCTGCTGCAGCCAGCGCCCAACGACATCCCAGATCGGCTCACTGTCAGTCGGTTGCATCGAGGCCCACCCGGCAACCTTATAGGTTTTGGCGGCCTCAACCGGTGCGCCCTGCAAGCGCATGTCTGAGATACGTTGTCCTGCTGCGGCCATGGGGTCTATCCGGTACTGCAGGCCCCCTACACGCACCATGTCACCACCTTGCTGGTAGTAGGGGTCAGAATTGAACAAGTTGTCGGCAACATCCTCAAGCACAATTTTCAAAAACTCACCCGTCATTTCAGTCAGCGTTGTCCCCGGATAGGTAATCGCGACCTGCGACATGAGATCCTCTCGTGTGATGGGGTCGCCGGGCAGTACCGTAGTGCCCCAGCGGAAGCCGGGCGACAGTGCAATCTCCGCATCGAGCTCATCGATCAACGCATCAACAATCAGCTGATCAAAACTGCCGTTAAAGTTGCCGCGGCGATACAGCAGATCATCGGTCACCGCTAAGACCTCAGAGAGCTGATCTTGGTAAGGTGCACGAATCGACTGAATGAGTGCGGACATCTCTGGATCAGCGGGCAGCAGGTTCGAGAAGACTGGCAGCAGCTTGTACTGCCAGTCTTTGATCTGGCCATCGCGCACATCAAAATCGAGCACGCCAAGGAACTTGCCATTGGAACCCGCGTTGGTCACCAGTGTCATTCCGCCAGGGTTAGGAATCTCCAGTGCCCTCGGAATCGCATCATGCGTGTGACCCCCCATAATCGCATCGAGCCCGGTGACACGTGATGCGAGTTTGATATCCACATCAGCGCCGTTGTGTGAAAGAAGAATGACGACTGCAGCACCATCGGCACGCACCTCATCCACTTTCCTTTGTAATTCACGCTCCTCAATACCGAAAGTCCAGCCCTCGGTCATATAACTTGGGTTAGCAATGGGCGTATACGGAAATGCTTGGCCAATGATCGCCACCGGCACACCATTGATTTCGCGCAGGCTATGGCTGGCGAAGACAGGATCGCCCCAATCAAAATCTTTGACATTCTGCGCAACAAAGTCGATGTGGCCATCGAGATCGTTCTCAACGATCTCGAGCACTCGATCAGTACCGAGCGTAAACTCCCAATGCCCCGTCATCACGTCAATGCCGAGCAACTTGGAGGCATCGACCATATCCTGACCATTGGTCCACAAAGACGTCGCCGATCCTTGCCAAAGGTCGCCACCATCAAGAAGCAGTGCTCCAGGACGGTTCGCGCGCAGTCGCTTGACGAGTGTTGCCAAGTGCTCAAAACCACCGACTTTTCCATACTCAGCTGCGGCGGCCCGATAATCCAGATAGGTGAAAGCATGAGACTCAGGGCCTCCCGCAGGAATGCCGTAGGCGTTCAGCAGCGCTTCGCCGACCAAGTGTGGCGCTCGATTCCGCGCGCCGTGAACACCGATATTCATATTAGGCTCACGGTAATAAATGGGCATGAGCTGCGCGTGAACATCGGTCATATGCATGAAATGCACGTTGCCAAATCGGGGCAGATCATAAGCATCGGCGGCGGCGTAACCTCTACGGCCGGTGATAGGTATCGACAAACCCGCCGCCAAACCCAACGCGAGCATCTTATTAAATTCACGGCGTTGCATGACTCAGTTCTCTTGTTGGGCCTCTAGCGGTTGATTCACGGGAGAGGCGGGATCTAATAAGTAGGCCATGACGTCTTTCAGCTGCTGTTCCGTCAAAATACCCTGCGCGCCGAACCGCGGCATGTGAGAACAGAGGTTATAGGCGTGGGTATCCCACATCTTGGTCCACGTGTATTGCAACATCACCTCACTCTGCCCCCTCGCACCGTAGTTAGTGAGTGAGGGTCCGATAGTCCCGTACGCGACCTCTCTCGGATCCATCTGGTGACAGGCGTAGCAGTTGCCACCGTTTGGCGCGGCGGGGTCATCACTGTATTGCAAACCGCGGCCATTGTTAGCCACCTCAGCACCACGAGCCCAATCACCGATGAACTCGCCGTCTGCCGGCATTTGCACCAGCGCCATTCGTGCTTCGCGGATCGCGTTAGCGCGTTCTGCGTCACCGTAATCACTACGGGGCTTACTACAAAATTCCTGAACCTCGTCCTGCCGCAGGCGCGCCTTAGTTGCCTGGCCCTTGTCATTCGTCGAGGCCATCAACACGTCATAAACCGAATTCGCCAATGCGACGTCCGCTATCTCTGAGGCAGCCCCTTTCTCAGGGCTACTCGAATCCGCACAGGCAGCCAAAACAAAGAACGCCGAGACGACGCCCATCAATGACAGGGATCGCAGTGAAATAGACTTCATTCTCATGATCACTTACCTCTTCAGGCCGGGGGCATTCATCGGGGCACCCGACGCTTTCACACTCAAGTAGTGCTGGAGTGCCACGCTAGCTTCCGATCCCATGATCAACTCAGGGAGACGCTGTTGACGCAAACAGTCTCGCATGCGCCAACCGAAGGTGCGCACCACACCTTGAGACAAGCGATACGCAGGCCAAGTCGTGGCAATATCGCGCGCCGCTTCGGGATTGGGCAGCTCGGCTAAGTCCTGCAAGCGAATGCGGACGCCGGCCTGCTCATGGCATGTCGCGCAAGAAAAATCATGGGGCCCTGCGCGGTAATAAAAAATCTGCTCGCCGAGGGTGAAGGCCGCCTGCTCCTCGGAGTGAGTCTGCCCCGGCGTGAGTGGGCTGCCCATTGACTGATCCGCGATCCAAGCGACCAGCGCTTCCATCTCAGTCCCCATATCTCCTCGGCCTGAGTAAGGCTTTGCGTGCACTTCAGCCGCGTCACGCCCTTGTAGGGTCACCATGCAATGCAACAACCGTGCCTCAACATCCATGACCCGGCCTGTGTCGTCAAAGAAGCGGGGCATCTGCGCATAGGCGCCCTCAACAACACCTGCACCAAGACCCAGATCGCAGGCCTCCAGACTGACGTCATTGGGCCCCGCTGGGGCGTACCAATATTCCTCACCTTCATCAATGACAAAAATCGCCGGACTATCGTCGCCAAGCATTTCTCGATATTGATCGAACACACCGCCGTCTTGAGCGAACGCAGACAATGCGATCGAACACAGCGCCAGTGCGGGTACCGTCCAGAGTCTTTTCATCATCATCTCCCGATCAGGCCAAAACGAGAAAGACCAAGATCATCGAATCTTGGTCGTTCCAGTTCCGGTTTCTCCAAGGTTATCGACCCAGTTTACCGTGACATCGTCACCGACTGCGCCGCCTGTAAATCGGCATGCGAGAAATGGATTCTGCGAGACAGATGCCCCCCAAAACGCCTGCATCACAACGCGATCGTTGTGCGTCGCAGTGACCTCGGTAATAAAATTAGCGGGAATCGCGTTGCCATCAGCATCTTTGCGCAGTCCCGTCTCCATCGGGTGTCGCATCAGCGCTTTCACTTCCGTCACGCCATCGCTCAACTGCGCTCGTACTCTAATTCGTCCTGCCATGATTCCTCTCCTTTAACCGCCGCAGCCGCCCAATGTTACTTTGGTTTCTTTCGAAGCCTGGTACCACTGGCCACCGGCTTCAACTAGCGCATAAATGTTGCAGGTTTGTGCCACTTTTACGCGTGTCTCAATGTAAGCGTCGCTGCCTTCCGGAACGACAAAAATAGCTGAAAGCGGATTGGGATTGAGCTCGACCAAAATCGCCACTCGTGTCGTTCCCGGCAGCTTGCTGTTGACGACAACAGGCACCGTCCCACCGTTTTCAGCGATATCGGGAGTTTCCAGATCAATTTGATCTGATACTGCGGCATCGCTGGCAATACTCGCCAATGCCGCATCAATGCCCTCTGCTTTAAAAGCACCGTCTGGACGCGTCACAGCAGCCCAAACACGACCGGGCACGGCCATCACTGCTGCCAGCAATGCCCCCGCACGGAGCAATCCGCGACGACTCAGACCGCTACTTTCCTCATATCCCACCATATCTCTACCCTCCGTGTTGATCTTCATTCTGCTAACCACGTGGCAATTGTGGCCAGCGCAGCAGCATCGACCTGTGCCATAGGCGGCATGGGCATTGATCCCCAAACACCACTGCCTCCGGCACGGATTTTCTCCGATAAATAGGCCACAGCATCGGCCTGACCTAAGTATTTTTCTCGAATGGCATTGAATGCCGGACCAACCAACGCCTTGTCCATCTGATGACAAGCGAGGCAACCATTGGCCGCCAGCAGGTCGGTCGGGTTGACCGGCACAACCTCAGGCTCTGCAGCATCGCCAACCGCCGCCGTCTGCAGGCCAGGGTATGGACTATAATCTCGCATCTGGTCTTTCAAATTACCGTGCGCATTCATCGCATACTCTGGAATAAATGAACTCACAGTCGTGTCCACATCACAGTTGGAAACACACCGGCTACCCTGCACATCTGGCGTGCCAGAAACTGACCACAGACCATGCTCAGTCGTCATACCATCGCGATTTGGCATCCTCGCTTGCGCTTCATGAATCGAATCTTGGTTCAGCTCAAAATCAGGCTCAATGATGTAACCGAGGCTGAGAAGGTAGGCCACCAGAGAATACACCTCATCGGCGCTGAGCGTTTTGGGGGCATTCCACGGCATAGCCCGGTTAATGTAGTCCCACAGTGTGGAAACGGTCGCAACCTTCATCAACGTGGTGCGCACAGCAGAGCGATTCATCAACGCGGCGACACGGCCGCTTTCGATATCAGCTTCGGTGATATTGCCAAGGGCTAGTGGCGAAAAGATTTCATTGGAATCACCAAAATCACCATGACAGGAGGCACACTTGTCCAGCCAAATTTCCTCACCGGTATAGGCATCGCCGGCACCATCTGGGAGCCCGTTAAAATCTGGGCGCACATCAATATCCCAAGCTAATAGTTCTTCAGCGGTGGCCTCACGGCCAAACTCGGCCAACGCATCAGAGTACTCCGGGTTCGTAATCACCGCTGCGCCCCGTTCTGTCGATTCCATACAAGCCATCAGGCTTGCCGCATAGAGTGCTGCGATGGCGATGACTCGCGTAGGTGATTCAGCCCAACTGAACATTGTGCACCTCCCCCGAGGCCAAAACGCGCCATGTCTGGATCGCATTGTTATGGTAGATCGATCGTGATCCTCGCACTTCCCGCAATGCAGGCATCGAGGGTTGCACATAACCTGTACTGTCAGTGACTCGGCTCTGTAACAGCGCCTCACTGCCACCCCAGACCCAGTCATAATTAAACCGAGTCAACGCTTTCGGGAGTACCGGACCCTCAAGGCGTGCAGGCCGCCAGTTGCGACCACCGTCTGTAGACACTTCAACCTGAGTCACGTGGCCGCGGCCGCTCCAAGCGAGGCCTGTGATGTTGTAAAAGCCGTGAGTCAGTAACTTTTGACCACCCGAAGGATTCGTAATCACCGACTTTGCCTCCTGGATGGAGGTGTACTGCCGCGTCATCCCATCGGGCATGAGATCCACATAGTGGCTGGCCTCATCTTTGGCCGCATAAGGCATGTCTCCAACTTCGATTCGTCGTAACCACTTCACCCAAGAAACCCCTTGTACCCCTGGCACCACCAGCCGCAGCGGATAGCCATTTTCAGGGCGTAGCATTTCACCGTTCATACCGTAGGCAACAATCACATCATCGAGCGCGTTTTCTATATTGATGGTACGCGTCATGCTTGACCCGTCTGCGCCTTCGGCAAGAATGACTGTAGCCCTAGAGCGATCAAAGCCCGCGCGCTCAAGGAGCAGAGATAAAGGAACGCCAGTGAATTCGGAGCAGGACAACATGCCGTGCGTGTATTGCACCGTCGGTACCGCTGAATTACCCCACTCAAGCGCTGTATTCGCGCCACACTCTAGGAAGTGCATACGCGAAACGCTAGGCATGCGCATGAGTTCATCGAGCGTAAAGACGAGCGGTGTTGCGACCAATCCATTGATCATCAAGCGGTGGCGACGCGGATCAACATCAACCCATCCCTGGTGGTGTCGCTCGAAATGCAGTCCACTGGGGGTAATCATTCCGAACATGTGTTGGAGCGGCGTAAAGGCGACACTGGCTTGATCAGTCTGCGTCAGTCCCGGGCTTTGTCGCCGGATGACATTCGATTCATAACGCGATGGTAGGCCGTAGGGATTGGTCGCCACAGCATTCCCGAGCATTTTGCTCCACTCGGGGATATTAACGATATCTGGATCACTCGTCGCGATTGCTCTGCCCGCCACTGTGGCCGTCGCTGTCGCCAGCGCAGCGCGCAGGAGATTGCGACGGCTCGCATTGACACCTTTCTCCGAAATATCACGAATTAAATCTGGCTCAAGAAACGACTCTGGTGCGGGTTGAATCACACCGGGCACGCCCCCCAATGCTTCTCTCTTCATGCCATTCACTCCACAATGCACTGGGCCACACGATCTCACACCATTCCGCAACATGAGTCGCTGAAAATCACAATTCCCAAGCGTTTTTCAATGAAACGGTCACGGTTTAAGCGCCCTATATTTTTATTCCTTTTGGGTATAGTCTTATAACTAAACAGTAATATACGCAAAGGCGAACGCTGACGCAACAAAAGCAGCCACGTTAGCGTTGTTCATGGTATACAACGGCTGATTGCAAAAATAGTGAGGCAGTGCAGGATGACAGAGAACACAGTGAGGGCACTTGAAGTTCGTCGACCAACACGACGTTATTTCGTCATGCTGATCACCATTGCCATCACCACGCTTCTCAGTCCGGAAACCCTCGCTGCAGACAGGCCGGGCGTGGTCTTTCATCTGGATGCTGACGGTCATGCCAATCGCGCCTTGCGCCAAATTGGTAGACAGCTCGAAGCCTCGCCAGATGTGCCTATCCGAGTCATTCTCATTGCGTCAGCAGTCAACATAGCACTAGAGGGCGCGAAGGACGATCACGGCGGTCTTTATAGCGCGCAAATTGAGCAGTTACTTGCCAACGGTGTACAGTTTTTTGCCTGCGAAAACACGCTACTCAGTTTCAATATACCTGCCGACCGACTGGCGTTTGGCATTGATACGGTCCCCTCGGGCGTTGCCGAGCTGACCCGGCTGCAACTTGAAAGGCAATTCGCCTATATCAAGCTCTAATGCGTCGCCTCCTTGCAGTCATAATCATGGGTTGCGGGCTAGCCCACGCGAACTGTGTTGTCGCAGAGGAGCAATTGCTGTTCATCTATGGACCCGAATGCGGGGCCTGTCAGCGCTTCATGCGAGAGGTGGAGATCAACTACAGTAAAACCCAAGAGGCGCAACGGCTACCGATCGTTCGCGTGACATTTGACGATTGGCAAGCCCGGCAACACCCACTCAGCCAGTGTGCTGTGAACCCAGTCTTTGGAACACCCACTTTTATTCTGTTACAGGCCTGCCGAGAGACTGATCGTATTACAGGCTACGCCACCGACGAATTATTCTGGATTAGCCATCGGCGATTAATGAATCGGCTCGATTAAGCCCGCTGTAGGTAGCGCGTCCCCTGCTCTGGCGGCTCGGTTGGCGGACCAAAAAAGCACTGAGCATGATCCATCCACTGCCGCGCGACCCCACCCTCAACAGTGAGTTGTGTATCTCGCCAATGCCGCGTTTGCGTGACCACCTGCGCGAATTCGAGAGCCTCGCCGGCAATTAGGTCAGTTTCTGAATCGCCATAGCACCACAGCTCGCCCGATGGTGCGCTAAGATTTACGCTCGGCAGAATACCTGGAGGCTCCTGCGATCGGACTTGGAATGTCCACCCAAAAGTATTGATTCCAAGCACGACAATATTGCGCAGTCGATCTCCCTCAACGCGAACAACACCCAGACAATCAAAGACTTCGTGACCATGAGCCCAAGTCTCCATTTGACGTGCAGAAATAGAGGATCGTGCGCTCATACTGGGCCCAGCCCAAGCAACTCGCTGACTGGGATCGGCCTGCTGAAAGGCTGCGGCCGTGTCGCGGGCGACCTCAATCCATTGCCCCACGAGATCCTGGCCTCTGCAATCGCGATAAACCTCACGTTCGTAATCTTTGAGTGATCCACCCTGCATCATCAATTGGGCGACGGGTTCAAAAAAGCTAGGGAAGTTCTCGGGTTGCGTCAATGAGATCAGCGCGCCCTGATTCCATAGATGCAGGTGTCCGACGACATCCTCAATAGTCCAATCACGAAATTGCGTCACCTGTTGCAACTGTTGATCTGACAACGTCGATACTATTTCGGCGAGCACCTCTGTTTCAGTCGCAAAATCTAGGGCCTGTTGCATTGGCTAGTCCTCGGGCTCCAATGATTCTTCAATCTCAATAATAAAATCGCCCGCCGCGATTTGCATGCCTGTACCGTCCAACCGACGTACTACGGTCCCCGACACCTCCGCTAAAATCTCGTGCTGCATTTTCATCGCTTCTAAGATACCCAGTCGTTGACCCGCAGCGACCCTATCACCTTCAACAACATCGAGACTCACCAACAGACCGTGCATCGGTGCGAGTACCATACCACCGCCCACAGCACCACCGGCATCAGGCGGCACGCGATTTAAATCTGTGAGCACCACCGTACGCAGACTGTCGGCTAGAGCAATATTTTGTGCATCGTGCGCATGAAAAAGAACGCGGTGGCGAAAACCATCGATGTCTAAATCAATCCCATCTTCAAGCACGGCGAAGACGGTAGCAGATATCTGCCGATCGCCAATGGATACGATAAATCGCTCATCCCCTAATGCGGTCACAGTCAACTCATACTCAACGCCATCCGCGCTATAACGCCGCTGATAAGAGGGCGCGCCAAGCGACGACCAATCCAGAAGCTCAGCATTCACGGCCAAAGAGGCTGACATCGCCTCATCGCGATCTAGGCCATGTTGAATCACAGCTGCAGCCACCAGCAACTGCTCGCTGACCGCCACCGCTGTGTAGTGTTCCCCGTAAGTCTCGCCGATCAGTGCTGTGGTCGCTTGACCCGCTTGGAAAACACTTTGTCCAAGTAGGTCAATGAGGAAATCACGATTGTTTGATACACCCAATAAGGCAGTTTGCTGCAGTGCCGCACGCAGGCGTGTGAGCGCGTCCAGTCGGGTGTCACCAAAGGCGATGACCTTGGCCACCATGGCGTCATAAAATGGCGAGACCGTATCGCCCGACTCGATGCCACTATCCACGCGAATACCGAGGGCGTCCGGAACTACGAAAAGGTCAACATCTCCGGTAGCGGGTAAAAAGCCCGTGGTGGGGTCTTCAGCATACAGGCGAACTTCGATTGCATGACCCATTATCTCGATATCATCTTGCTCCGCTGGGAGCACCTCGCCGCGGGCAATACGGAGCTGCCATTCAACCAAATCGAACCCTGTTACCAGCTCGGTGACCGGATGCTCGACCTGAAGGCGGGTATTCATTTCTAAAAAATAGAACTGACCCGCCTCATCGAGCAGAAACTCGACTGTGCCGGCACCAACGTAGTTCACGGCGCGCGCGGCCTCGATGGCCGCCTGTCCCATCGCGGCCCGCAGCGACGGGGTCATCACAGGACAGGGCGACTCCTCAATCACTTTTTGATGTCGTCGCTGCACGGAACAGTCGCGCTCACCTAGATGAACACAGTGATCGTGTCGATCAGCAAACACCTGAATTTCTACGTGCCGCGGTCGTAGGATCGCCTTTTCGATAATCAGCTCACGAGACCCGAAAGCGCTCTCAGCTTCTGCTTGCGCGAGATCTATCGCCGCTGCCAACGCGTCCTCTTCATGCACCAAGCGCATGCCACGTCCGCCACCGCCCGCGGCCGCTTTCACCATGACGGGCAGACCTACGGCGATGGCTTCCGCCACCAAATGCTCGGTCGTTTGTTGCTCTCCTTGATAGCCCGGCACACAAGGCACACCCGCCTCGAGCATGGCCCGTTTGGCGCGCGCCTTATCGCCCATGACGCGAATCGCTTCAGCTGGAGGACCGATAAACGTGACACCCGCGTTTTCACAGCTCAGCGCAAACTCGGCGTTTTCCGACAGGAATCCATATCCTGGGTGAATAGCGTCCGCACCCGAGGCCCGAGCGGCGGCGATGATCGCATCGACACACAGATAGGACTCCCCCACAGGAGAGGCTCCGATGTGCACTGCGGTATCTGCCTCGCGCACATGCAAGGCATCGGCGTCTGCATCGGAGTAAACCGCAACGGTCTTAAGACCCATGGCCCGTGCTGTCTGTATGACACGAACCGCAATTTCCCCTCGGTTAGCAATCAAAACTGTTGTGATAGGTGTCATCGATTAAATCTCCACTGCCCAATAAGGCTTGCGCTTCTCATGAAAGCTCGCGAGTCCCTCTCGCCCCTCTTCACTGAGTAAACAGTCAGCAAAATGCAAAGCCGCCACATGCGTCGCATCCTGATCTCCCAACTGACTAATACCGCTGAGTAACGTTTTCAGCGAAGCCACTGCGCCAGGCGCGCACCGTAGCACTCGCGCCATCACTGCGAGTTCACGCTCCGCCAGTTGCTCAGCAGTATCGACAACGTCATCGACAAGCTGCATATTCAGCGCGTCGTCCGCCGTCAACTGCTCAGCGGTAATCATCAGCCGTCGCCCAATTGCCGGACCCACTCGTTCGATCACATAGGGTGCAATCTGCGCTGGAATAATACCTAGCTGTGTCTCTGAGAAGGCAAATCTTGTTTCCCGCGTTGCAATCACGACATCACAACAACAGGCAATCCCGAGCCCTCCAGCCAGTGCTGCCCCCTCGAGCAATGCAACGGTCACCTGGGGTAGAGTGCGTATCGCCTCAAACAGGGCACCTCCTTGCTTGTTGAGTTGTACCACTTCAGCGTGCGACGCACTCACCATCGCAGCAAATTTTGATAAATCGCCACCGGCGCAAAAGACACCGCCGCGCCCTCGAAAGCTGACGCCCCGAACGCTATTGTCCGCTGGCAATCGACTGAGAATCGCAAGCAAGTCTGCTACCAGCTCATCTGAAAGTCGGTTTTTCTTCTCCGGCTCGTTAAAAGTAAGGCGCAACCAACCTTGTCGCACTTCCGCCACCAATCGTGGGGTACTCACGTATTGCTCTGAACGCTGAATCATAGTCGTGCCACGCCAAAAGCATTGGGATGCAACGTTCGCGAGCGAGCCTCTTGCACCGTTTGCAAACAAAAAATCAGCACTTTACGAGTATCTCTTGGATCAATGATCCCGTGATCTAGCACACGACCCGAGGCATAAAAAGCGTCTTCCTGAGAATCGAAAAGCGCCTGAATCCGGGCCTCTTGTTCAGTGATCGCAGCCTCATCGACCGAATCGCCCCGTCGCTCTGCGGTGACCCTAGCGACATGGGTCATGGTCTTGGCCGCGGACTGACCCGCCATCACGCCCGTGCGCGCGCAGGGCCAAGCAAATAGGAAATCGGGCTCATAGGACCAACCACACATGCCGTAATTACCTGCACCAAAGCTCGCGCCAACATACAATGTGATTTTCGGCACTCTCGCATTGCTCACCGCCTGAACCATTTTCGAGCCGTGTTTGATCATGCCCGCTTGTTCATACTCGGTGCCGACCATGTAGCCCGTTGTATTCTGTAAAAAGATGAGCGGCGTGTTGGACTGATCACAGAGCTGAATGAAATGCGCTGCTTTGGTTGCGCCATTGGGATCGATGGGGCCGTTATTACCCACAATACCGACTGAAATGCCTCCGATACTGGCGTGTGCACAAACCGTAGAGATCCCATAGCGGGGCTTGAACTCTTCGATGGCAGAGCCATCAACCACCCGCGCTAGAATTTCGCACACATCGTAGGGCACTCGAACATCGGTCGGAACAGCCCCCGCCAATTCGTCGGCCGGATACAGGGGCAGCGCGTACTCTCGCGCCGGTGCTGCTAGCGCATTTTTATTCCAATCCAGCCGAGCCACCAACTCTCGTGCTTTGAGTAAGCCATGTGCATCGTCTTCCACTAAATACTCCACCGTGCCACTGGTAGAGGCGTGCATCTCGGTGCCCCCAAGTTGACGCTCGTCGGCCTCCTCGCCGGTCGCCGCTTTGACCAACGCCGCCCCTCCGAGAGCCGCCATGCCATTGACCTTGACGCCAATCACATAATCGGACATTCCCGGCATATAGGCGCCACCGGCTGTAGAACCTCCATGAAGCACCGTGATAATTGGAATCCCCATCGCTGACATTTGCGCCAAGTTGCGAAAGACAGCACCAAATTGTGACCAGCCGTCAATTTGATAATTAAATAGATTCGCGCCGGCACTCTCTACCAGGTGTACCAGGGGCAATTTCTGGCGCTTGCAAATCGCCTCGATCGATAACGCTACTTCGGTCGTCTTCGCGGTGGCCGCGCCTGCGGCAATACCCGAGTCATCTGCCCAAACCATACAGCGAGTGCCGCTGACGAAACCGATACCGACAATCATCGAAGCACCGGGAATGCTGGTTTCTCGATTAGGGTCGCCAACGGCATAGTTTGCGAGCGTATGCAGCCGCAAAAAGGGCATACCTGGATCGAGTAGCCGGCGCACGCGCTCCGACGGCGGCAATTGCCCGCGCTTTTCATAGGTCGCATTGCGCTTAGCCGATGCATCGACCGCCCGCTGCTCAAGAGCACGGAGGGTATCGATAAACGCCAGCATGCTATTGCGGTTTTCAGCAAAACTCGTTGCACTGGGTTGCACCTTAGATACAAAGACAGACATATCAATCTCCAATTAAAGATCGCGGTACCGCGACCGATAGCTGTAATAACCGCTGCGCATAGGCTTTAGCTTGCGGATCGGCTCGCAAGCTCGCAGTGCCGCCACCACCTAGCGCATGATGGAAAACGAAATTCAGCGCGTGGATTCCGGGCAGGTAGTAACAATCCATTTCGCTTGAGTTCAATACGGGGGAAAACAGCTCCAGAAGCCGCTCAGTGGTTAACGACTGAGCGATCCAAGGCAGAAATTCCGCGCGCCGCGCCATAACGCCGACATTGGCTTTGTCACCCTTGTCCCCGGATCGAGCCACCGCGAGGTGTTCAAGCGGCACAAGAACCATGTCACTGACCGCCTCACAACTAGGCCAATCCACTGCGGAATGAATGCGCTCAGGAATCGAGTCAGCGATCTCATCGGGCTCCCACTGAGTCACTGAATCCTCGGTTTTTATCAAGACGCTAAAGGCTGATTTCGGGAGCAGTGTTGAGAACAACTCAACCACTGGTGTCGGTTTAGGACGTGCGCCAGCGAAACTAAAAAATCCCGCCGGAGCCCCAAGGCCAACCCCGGAGAGTTCCTTCAAAAATCGCTGAATACCAAGCTCCTCACTGTGCCGGCAAGCAATTTTGAATGCCACTTCATCGGCCTGATATCCGCCGCCTGCCGACTCGGGGGGGCCGCCAATCACCTCGAGAGAAAAATGGGAAAAAGGACCGAGGCCATTCTTGGCTAAATAGACCTCAGTGCGACGACGGACCTCTTCAGCGAACACCCGCGCCTTCTCGCTTGCCCGACGCCCAGCGTAGAAAAAAACCGCGCCAGATCGCCAACCATCCGAGTGAGTCACCGACACTTTATAATGACTTGGTACACCAATCCCTCGCGCATTTTCGACCCGCACGCAATGCTCAGCAATTTGCGTCAGCTTGACTTCAGACCAATCACAGATCACATCGGGCAACACATAATATGCAGGATCATCGATTTCATAGAGTAGTTGCTCGCCAACCGTGAAGGTCGAGACCAGGCCTCCAGTGTCCTGAGGTTTTGTGATCACGGCTGTGCCGTCGGCGTATAACTCAGCAACGGGATAGCCCACCTGCCAGAGTGAATCGGCCACCAGCTCCCAGTCAGTAAAATTTCCACCAGTCACCTGCGGGCCGCACTCCAATAGGTGACCCACGAGCGATCCTGCGGCAAGTGCATCAAGGTCCTC
Organism: Halieaceae bacterium; assembly: GCA_038134505.1. Lineage (GTDB taxonomy): Bacteria > Pseudomonadota > Gammaproteobacteria > Pseudomonadales > Halieaceae > Luminiphilus. Next base: position 113,341 of record JAYPVH010000001.1, read on the forward strand.
AGCCCGCCACCCGAACTCGTAAATGCCAATCCCCAAGGTAACCGCGCTATCGACGCAGCGGCCGGTAATGACAATATCAGCCCCTGTTTCAAGAGCCTGGGCAATCGGGAAAGCACCCAAATAAGCATTGGCACTAACGATACTGTCTAATGACGGTCGCTCCCGCTGAGAATACATCTCACGCGCGCCGAGCGTTTGTAGCTTACTGATGTCACTCAGATTATCCCCGCAAACCACCGCGACCCGAATCGCAAGGCCCTGCCGAAGCGCTTCCTCACGAACCAAGGCGGCCAATTGCTCCGGGTTGACTCCCCCGGCGTTACTAATCAACCGAATACCCTGTGCTTTGATGGCGGCGAGATGTGGCTTGATCACATCTGTGAGAAAGTCGGTCGCGTACCCAAGGTCCGGGCGTGCCGCATGCGCCCGAGCCAGAATCGACATGGTGATCTCAGCGAGGTAATCGAATACCACATAGTTGCAGTCGCCCTGAGCGAGGAACTGCGGTAAGGCCATATCGGCCTCGCCCCAGTAACCCGTTGCGCCACCAATGCGAATCGATTGAGCTGAAGAATCGCTACGATCCACCGAAAATCCTCTCCTGGGGTTGCAATATGATCTTAATTCATTTTTACTGATCGTAATTCATATTGCGCAATTCAACAAGCCCGATACCCATTCCGACTGGAGACTTTGTTTTGGCCCAATCGACTCAACGTGAAAAGGTAGCTGCCAAAGAGGAGGCCATCCTAGATGCAGCTCATGCTGTTTTTTCAGAATCAGGCGTAGACGGTGCCAAAGTAAGCGTCATTGCACAGCGCGCCGGCGTTGCGCTCGGGACAATCTACCTCTATTACAAAAACAAAGCGGAACTGCTCGATGCGGTCGTTGCGCGATTTTGGCAACGCCTTACGCAGGGTGCGCGAGACGCTGTGAGTGGCAAAGCGACAGCACTAGAGCAAATCGATGCACTCGCCCATTATCACCTCAGCAGTATCTTGGCCGACATGCCCTTTGTCGGGCTGACGTCGATTGTTAGGATTCAGCCTCAAGCCGATAGTCATCACATTAGTCATGTGCGCGAGTACGTCAGGGTCTTTGACCAAATTATCTCGCGTGCAATCGATCGCGGGGACCTGACCAACCCTCCACCGCTGTGGCAAATGAGAGATCTCTTCTACGGCAGTTTGGAATACATGGCGCGTACCTTAGACCTCAATCAAAAAACTTTTGATTCCTCTGCGGTCACCAATCTCACTCGCGTATTCCAACACAGTTTTTTTGGCGCCAGCGAGGTCAGGACGACGGTTAGCGCGAGCGCCGCCGACCAGATTCTCGCGCGACTTGACCGAATCGAGGCCGCACTCACTCCAAAGCGAATTGGCACCTAAGTCATACGACTTTAACTAAGCAGAACCATACTGCGCAGTCATGGCATCGATGAATCGTTCAAGGTCATCGTAGGGCAGGTGATTCACCCCTGCGGCTGCCGCACGACCACCACCCGTCGCAAATTGGCGACAGACAGAATCGGCGCCTTCGCGCCTCGCGATAGGCGCTCGGACACTCACTAAATAGCCGTCCCCCAAGTCAGTTAAGACCGCGTGGGCTTTATCTGGAGCTGTATTTGCCAGATGGTTGCCAAACACGCCGCTGACACGACGGGCCCACGAATCTCCCGGCAGAGCAATCACTGACACCGCCTCGCTGCGAAAGCAAACTGGCGCTTCTAGGGCCTGTGTCATGTCATCGTCATAGGCCGCTGACAGCGCTGCGAGTAAGTCAGGGTCCTCATTCAGACAGGCGTCTGGATCTGGAAATTGCAATAAGCGCTCGAAGAGCTCATCCGGCGCAAAATGAAGATCATCGACCGATGCACCATAGCCGTTGTAGTTCATCAATACGCCGAGCTGCTTCCATACTTCAAGGTCGGGTTGATCCGGCAACGTCGCTGCAATACTTTGCGCGGTGGCATCCATATTGTCACCGAAGCACCCCACGACCGCCCAACCTGCTCGAGCTCCTTTGAGGTGACCATTAACTAACGCACTGGTCGTCAGCTCTGGGGCAGGATTAATCAGGGTGGTGAGTCTCGGGTGCTCTGGTATATCGCCCGAAAAATGATGGTCTACATAAAAAATATCGGCACCGGCACCCAGTAAACTCTCTACGGCCTTTCTATTTTTATCGAACGAGATATCAAGCACGGTCACCACGTCCCCGGGCCCCGCATCGACCTGAGACAAGAGCGCTATATCACGTTTCACGCCAGTCACTTTTACCGAAGGCTGGGACGACTCGAGACGTAATTGCAGCAACGCACAAATCCCGTCTGCATCTCCATTAAACACATCAAAATACTTCGCCATGCCTCTGGTCTCCCGAACAGCTCCTCTACCACCTGGCAATAAGATGCACAGGCGGCAGAAGGATGCCATAAGCTGTCGGCGGTGTCCCCTTTCTTGGAGGCATCGCCGACTTGTCTTCACTCGAGTGTGAGCTTCTGTCTGTTTTTCTCGAGCAAAGTCTGACCAATGCCTTGAACCTCTGTGAGTTCATCGATCGCAACAAAAGGACCATAGTTTTCCCGGTATTGAACAATCCGTTGCGCCTTCGCCAACCCAACACCGACCAAACCGTCGGCCAGCTGCTCGGCGCTCGCTTGATTCAGATTAATCACCACCATTTCTTCTCCAGCCCAGCTGATCGTTGGTGAGCTCAATAAAGCCAACCACAGCAGCACCATAAAGCTGAATGCACGTCCATTGTCAGTATTAAAAACATTTTTCCGACGCATGGTCTCAGCATGCGCGTTTTGCAGTATTGTCATCATCATCTCCCTATTGACTGAAACGACGCTAAGGTTTGCCGTCGCGTGGGCGAGTATCAGACAAGCTCAGGAAGAGCCAAAAATCAGCGGTGAAGAATGTGCTGAAACGGCTGAAAGCGATTCCCTTCAGACCGCTTTTATCGACCGTAGAATTTGGGTCACCACCGCTTGAGGATCGGCAGCACCTGTTACTGAGCGTCCGATGACGAGATGGGTTGCGCCCTGTGCCAATGCCATCTCAGGCGTAAGCACGCGTCGCTGGTCACCCGTTGCATCACCAGCGAGGCGAATACCTGGCGTGACCCGTAAAAAGCTCTCTGCGCGCTCCTCTCTGAGGCGCGCCGCCTCGATCGCCGAGCAGACGACACCATCGACACCCGAGGCCTCGGCCAAAGCGGCGAGCGCACTGACCCGATCGATGGCCGCGCCCGAATATCCGAGCTCGTGTAAATCCTCTTCGTTCATACTCGTAAGAACTGTGACCGCGGTCAGAAGAGGCGCACCCGCGCGTCCAGCAAGGGCATCAACGGCGGCCCTCATCATGCGACTGCCACCGCTCGCGTGGACGTTGACCATCCAAACGCCCAGGTCGACTGCGGCCAAAACCGCTCCGGCAACCGTATTGGGAATATCGTGAAACTTCAAATCAAGGAAAACATCAAAGCCATCTGCAACCAATGCTTTCACCACCGCGGGCCCCTCTGCAGTGAACAGCTGCTTGCCCACTTTCACTCTGACCGTCTGCGGGTCAAGCTGAGCCGCCATGGCTTGCGCTGCGCGCGCATCCGGGTAATCGAGGGCAATAATGAGTGGGCTATCACAATTAGACACGCAACAACTCTCCTGTTGTTCCAAGATCGCGAATGGTTCCCCAGTGCTTGCAACCAGGACAATACCAATACAGCTGCCGACCCCGGAACCCACAATGGGTGCAACGATACTGGGAGCGCTGCTCCACCAGTCGACGCAATGTATTAATTTGAAGCCGTTCGTCTTCGCCGGCCTCTCGCTCGCTGTGCAATGTCATCAACATTGCTAAACCACGCAAACTGGGCTTGGCCTGCAATGACTCACGCAGAAATCGCTTCGCAGCGACATCGCCCTCGGTATCGCGAATCTCGGCTGCAATTTCCAATACCAGGGTCGTCGAGGGGCGATCCGCGAAACAAGCCTCCAAATAGCGGCGCAGA
>JAYPVH010000001.1:117373-189723 GCA_038134505.1 Halieaceae bacterium
CGGGTCGGTTGTCCAGCGCGAGGTAGCTAGACCGCAAAATCTGAATCGTATCAGGGACGAAGTCTGCATCTTGATTCTTCACCGCAAGCAGCGCTTTTACCGCCGCTTTAGGACGACCCTCTTGTAATTCGAGCTGACCCATCATCATTGAGGCACGAGGGCACATCGCATCGTAACCTAAGGCGTCGTTCAGTAACTGACGCGCTTCCGCAGACTCTCCAACCTCGAGCAATAGCTGCGCTTGCTCACAACAATAGTGCGCCAACAACGTGGGAACGGGCTGCCCCACTTCTTTTCCGGCCAGCCCTTGCAGTAAGCGCGGCTTCTTAAGCAACAGACTCTCAGCTACCTTTCGCGCTTGCAGCCAATCCTTTTGCGCCTCATAAATCTCAAGCAGGTAGCGCCGCGCAATACGGCGATGTTCACCAGACTCGCCAACGAGATCCAATAACAGCCGCTCCGCACGATCTAACAAGCCCGCAGAAATATAATCTCGCGCTAACTCTAGATGCGCGAGGTGGAGTTGCGCCACTGGCAAACTTGGGCGCGCAAGAAGATTCTGATGGATTCGGATCGCCCGCTCGACCTCGCCTCGCCGACGCAACACATTACCCAAGGCGACATGCGTATCAAATGTCTCCGTATTGACCTCAAGCGCCTGCGTAAAAGCATCAATGGCGCCATCTTGTTGACCGTCCAGAAGAAAGTTGAGTCCGCGATAGTACTGACTCGGCAAGGTTCTATCGAGCGACAAACCAACGAGCCGACGCGACCGTCGGCCAAGGAGCCACCCTGTGGCGATGGCGACAACAAACAAGAACAGCAACAAGTAATCAGTCACTTGAGCTCAGTCCCACTCGACGCAGTCGATCGACCTCTGTTTTTAGCCGCTTGCGATCGCGCTCCGCTTTTCCCAGCCGCGCTTTGTAACTGAGAATGATCGCCATACTCACCAGCAACCCCAAAAAACCACCGGCTCCCAAAGCCAAGAGCAACCAAATAGACAGCGCTTTAGGACTTAATTGGATCAGTAATAAATCCAGTGCGACAGGTTCCGAATTCTGCAAAGAAAAAAGTGCGCCGAGCACGACTGCAGAACCGACAATGAGGATGGTCAGCACCCACTTAACCCAGCGCATTGTTAGAACCCTGCGTTCACGCCATTGTTGACGCGTTCTCGCAGCTCCTTTCCGGGTTTGAAGTGAGGCACATACTTAGCCGCCAAGGACACAGACTCACCAGTCTTGGGATTGCGTCCCTGTCGCGGCTCACGGTAATGCAAACTAAAGCTGCCAAATCCACGAATCTCGATGCGCTCGCCCTGAGCAAGCGACTCAGCCATGTGTCCAATGATCAGCTTTACGGCCAACTCAACATCTTTCACACTGAGCTGGTGTTGCTGAGACGCGATAAGGTCTATCAGTTCACTACGAGTCATAAGTTATCATTACCAAGTGGATCCCCTCATTGTCCACCCTCACTGTAATGAACGCAACGTGTTCATTTAATTCAGGAATTTTTACCACGCCTGGGGCGGTTTAACCCGCCCAACGCCTTTGCTACCGCCAGAAGATCGCCGTAGCCCTGGGAGAGGAAAGCCGAATCAAAAAATGGCGCATAAAAAAACCCGGCGCTGCCGGGTTTTTTAGTTGAGACGCGGAAGTCTTACTGGTTATCCAGTTGCGCTTTGATCAGGTCTCCAATCGTTCCTGGAGATGAGCTGTCATCCTGCTGCTTCAAAGACGCGACAGCTTCTTTCTCGTCTTCCATATCTTTCGCCTTGATCGACAGTCCCAGCGTTCGGTTCTTACGGTCTACATTAATAACTTTCGCCTCAACCGAATCTCCGACTGTGAGCGCTGATCGCGCATCTTCAATTCGATCTCGGCTGATATCAGCCACTTTAATATAACCATCAACCTCTTCAGACAACTTCACGACAGCACCTTTGGCATCGACCTCAGTGATGGTTCCCGTCACGATAGCACCTCGATCGGTATCATCGATATAGATACTGAAAGCGTCTTCCTCAAGCTGCTTGATGCCGAGAGAAATACGCTCACGCTCGGGGTCGATAGACAGAATAACCGTTTCGATCTCATCGCCCTTCTTGTAGTTGCGTACCGCTTCCTCACCCACTTCGTTCCAGCTGATATCGCTCAGGTGAACAAGCCCGTCGATGTTGCCATCCAAGCCAATGAAAATTCCGAAATCTGTAATCGACTTGATTGAGCCGCTGATGCGATCCCCTTTGGCGTGTTGCGAAGCAAATGCGTCCCAAGGGTTTTGAGTGCATTGCTTGATACCCAAGGAGATTCTGCGACGCTCCTCATCGATTTCTAGAACCATGACTTCGACTTCATCGCCAAGCTGAACAATCTTGGAAGGATGAACGTTCTTATTGGTCCAATCCATCTCGGATACATGCACCAAACCTTCAACGCCTTCCTCAATCTCCGCAAAACAACCGTAATCGGTCAAATTGGTAATGCGCGCATTCACTCGACTACCTTCAGGGTAGCGATTAGTGATTTCAACCCAGGGGTCTTCGCCGAGCTGCTTCAATCCAAGTGATACTCGGTTGCGCTCGCGATCGAACTTGAGAATCCTCACATCAAGTTCCTGTCCCACCTCGACGATTTCGCTGGGATGCTTGATTCGCTTCCAGGCCATGTCAGTGATATGGAGCAATCCATCAACGCCGCCAAGATCAACGAAGGCACCGTAATCAGTGAGGTTTTTCACCACGCCTTTGACCGCTTGTCCTTCCTGGAGGTTCTGCAACAATTCATCGCGCTCAGCGCTGTTAGCCGCCTCCATCACTGCGCGACGAGAAACCACAACATTATTGCGTTTCTGATCGAGCTTGATCACCTTAAATTCGAGTTCTTTACCTTCGAGATGTGCTGTTTCGCGAATCGGACGTACATCAATCAGTGAACCCGGTAGGAATGCGCGGATCGAATCGATATCGACTGTAAAACCACCTTTCACTTTGCCATTGATGATGCCGATGACCACTTCATCGGCGAGATGAATGGCTTCAAGACTCTTCCACGCTTCTGCACGTTTGGCCTTCTCTCGCGACAGCTTGGTCTCGCCGAAACCGTCTTCGACAGTTTCAAGTGCGACCTGAACTTCGTCACCAATCGTCAATGTGCATTCACCGTTGGCATTGGTGAACTGATCCAGAGGAATCACACCCTCTGATTTGAGCCCCGCATGGACGGTGACCCACTCATTGTCAATATCAATCACAACACCCGTAACAATCGAGCCGGGTTCCATATCGACAGTTTTCAGACTTTCTTCAAACAGCTCAGCGAAGGATTCGCTCATGGGAAATACCTTTAAGTCGTGGCGCATCGCGCCTACACCGGCAACCAGACCTCGCCGGGTCAATCATGTATTGCGAAATTTCGAGGAGTCTGGCCTTCAGCCGAAGTTTCGCGCGTTGAGTCCTCTTTCGTGCACCAGCTTCATGACCTTGGCGTGGACGCCATCTGCCGACAGCGAAGTACTGTCGATCACGATTGCATCTTCAGCCGCAGTGAGCGGAGAGACCTCACGACTGGAGTCGCGCTCGTCTCGCTGCTGGATACCCTCAAGAAGGCGCGGCAGACTAACATCCTCACCCCGAGCCTGCAACTGCAAAAATCGCCGGTTTGCGCGGGCTTCCGCGCTAGCCGTGAGGAAGATTTTCAACGGTGCATTGGGGAAGACGACGGTACCCATATCTCGCCCGTCTGCAACGAGCCCCGGGGCAACCGCCAGTTCTCGCTGACGCACCAATAAGGCCTGTCGGGCCTCCGCAATCAATGCGACTGCCGAAGCGCCCACGCCGCCCGCTTCGGACCGAATATCGCGGGTGATGTCGAGACCGCTTAATCGCACGGTGACGCCGTCATCCGTCGCCAAAAAATCAACGTCCAAAGCGCTCGCGACAGCGGTCACACCTTGTACATCATCCCAACTCACATGCTCGCGGCTGCAGGCCTCAGCGAGCACTCGATACAGCGCACCGCTGTCCAGTAAATGCCAGCCGAGCGAGCGCGCTAACATCAAACTTAGAGTGCCTTTGCCAGCGCCGCTTGGACCGTCGACGCAGACAACTGGCACACTCACTCAATGACCTCGAGTTGCAATCCGGCTTGACTCGCCAATTCAGCAAAACCCGGGAAAGAGGTGGCTACATGATCACAATCCAAGATCTCGATCGCCTCCTTGGCACACAACCCGGCCATCGCAAAGCTCATGGCGATGCGATGATCATGGAATGTACGAACTGCACCACCACCGAGAGTACCGCCCTCGATCACGATGCCGTCAGGCCGCACCTCGTTAACAACGCCGAGGGTCGTCAAGCCCTCCGCCATACTCGCAATCCGGTCGCTCTCTTTCACACGAAGCTCTTCCGCACCACTCAGCGTAGTTCTCCCCTCGGCACAAGCTGCAGCAATAAACAGCGCTGGAAATTCGTCAATCGCGAGCGGCACCTCCTCTTCCGGAATATCGATACCGCGAAGTGGCGCATGGCGCACATGAAGATCAGCAACAGGCTCACCGCCCACTTCACGCTCATTGAGCACCGTGATATCAGCGCCCATAAGGGTCAAAATGTTGAGGACACCAATCCGAGTTGGATTCATCCCGACATGTTCTAACAGGAGATCGGATCCTGGTGCGATACTCGCTCCCACCAAGAAAAATGCTGCGGATGATATGTCGGCAGGAATATCAATCTCGCAGCCACGCAGTCGACCCCCACCTTCAAGACTGATGACGCCGTTTTCTCGACTCACATCGTAGCCGAAACCTCGCAACATTCTCTCGGTATGGTCTCTCGTCGGAGCAGGCTCGGTCACCGAGGTGCGACCCTCGGCAAATAAACCGGCCAACAGGACGCAAGACTTGACCTGTGCCGAAGCCATCGGCAGGTCATAATGAATAGCACGCAACGTCTGCCCACCCATGATCGTTAGTGGCGGGCGTCCATCGGTGGCCGAAATCTGGGCGCCCATCTCGGCGAGCGGCGTGATGACTCGACCCATCGGCCGCTTTTGCAGGGATACGTCGCCGGTCAAGACACTACTAAAAGGCTGGCCCGCCAAAATACCACTGAGTAAGCGAATACTCGTACCGGAGTTGCCCATATCCATCGCCGTGGTTGGCGCGCAAAGGCCATGAAGACCCACGCCATCAATCTTGAGTGATCCTGCTGAAGGCCCCTCAATATTGACACCCATTGCGCGGAAAGCCGCGACAGTAGCCAGCGCATCCTCTCCCTCAAGGAACCCATTGGCGATGGTTTCACCCTCCGCCAATGAACCCAACATCACCGAACGATGAGACATCGACTTATCTCCGGGAACGCGTGCGGTTCCACAGAGTTGACCACCCGGTTGCACTTTGAACTTCATGTTGGTTGGTCTTCCTCACCTTCTCGTGGCAATGGATTTAAAACAGCATCATGCGCCCTCCGAAAACTCCGGCACGCCTCAAAATATTCGAACAAGCCCTCGCCATCTGACGCATCGATCAGTTGCCGCAGTTGCGACCAATGAGCACTGAAATCATCCACTGCTCGCAATACCGCTTCCCGATTGGTCAGGGCAATATCGCGCCACATCAGCGAATCCGATCCAGCGATACGGGTCATATCGCGCAATGCACCGCCGCCATGTTGAATGGGATTCAGCGGGTCAGCGATGAGACTTCGAGTGAGTGCATAGGCCAACATATGGGGCATGTGACTACTTGCCGCCAGTGCATGATCATGGTCAACGATGGCCATTTCGGTGACGTAAGCACCGGTCTGCAACCACATCTCACGAATGGTTTCCAAGGCATCAGCGTCAGTCGATGGCAAGGGAGTGAGAATCACTTCTCGACCCACAAAAAGTGCACCATCACTTGCGCCAACTCCGCTGTGCTCTGATCCGGCGATGGGGTGCCCGGGAACAAAGAAATCATACGTCCCGTCAATTTCTGCAACGACATGACCTTTGATACTAGCCAGGTCCGTTACCGCCGGTGGTTTCTCCCGACGCGCCAACTGAGGCAAAATTGAGTTCAGCAACGCACCTGTCGCCGCAGGTGGTGCGCCGACCACAACGACATCGGCATCGGCAAGTACGCGGTTGAGATCAAGGTCAAAATCGTCGACAACGCCCAACTGCTTACCGAGGGCCAAACTGGGTTCTCGCGGCCCCCAAGCCCAGATTTCTCCAGGCCAATCAGCGGACTTCAGCGCTTTGGCTAAGGACCCTGAAATCAAGCCCAAACCAAGTAATGCAATACGATTGACCGACTTCATGAGCTCAAATCGGCGCCTTGGGGTACGAGCCCAGCACTTTCAGCATAATCGAGTGCTCCTCGAGATTGGATAGTATCTCTCGCACCTGCGCATCTTGCTGATGCCCCTCGAACTCTATGAAAAAGATGTAAGTCCATTTTTCCGAGCGTGACGGTCGCGAATCAATGCGCGTCAGGCTAATACCGCGATCTGAAAACGGCTTGAGCAAATTCAACAGAGCACCAGGGCGATTACGACTGGCCACGAGAATCGCGGTCTTGTCGAGGCCACTACTCGGTACGCCTTCTTTGCCCAAGACAAAGAATCGTGTGGTGTTATTCGCCTGATCCTGTATGGCAGATACCACTGTCGTCAGGCCATAGGTCGCCGCTGCCAAATCCCCGGCAATCGCCACCATGCCAGTGGTCTCGGCGGCGAGTCGCGCCGCTTCGCCATTGCTGGTCACAGCCTTTCGAGGCACCTGCGCCAAGTGAGCATCCAACCAATTGCGACACTGGCCTAAAGCCTGCTCATGCCCGCAGACACAATCAACCGCAGAGAGCTGTGTACCCTCCTGTCCCAATAGATGGTGAACAATAGGCAAGTCGATCTCACCAACGATCTGCAACGGCGAGTCCAGAAACGCATCCAGTGTTTGTCCAATCATCCCCTCGGTTGAGTTTTCAACTGGCACGACGCCGTAGTCACAATGTCGGTCCTCAACTCTCCGGAACACAACGGGTATTGAGCTTTGCGCTTCAGTCACCGCAGATTGACCGAAGTGTTTATAGGAAGCCGCCTGGCTATAGGTGCCCGCCGGACCGAGGTAAGCAACGGTCAGAGGTTGCTCAAGCGCCAAACATGACGACATGATTTCACGAAATATTCGCGCCAGATCATCGCCGGCGAGAGGCCCGGGATTCGATTCGCGGATCGCTCTGAGCACCTGTGCCTCGCGATCTGGACGATAGAATTTCGCCGACTCGCCACTGTGCTGTACCGCTGCCAACTTAATCTCGGCCACATCTTTGGCGCACTCAGCTCGCTCGCTAATCAGGGCGACAAGCCGCGCATCGATCGCATCAATACGATTACGAACGGCTGCTAAGGCCGCCTGTTCGCTGTCTTTGTCGGAATAATCAGACATCACCCTAGCCGTATCTCTGCTCAAAATCTTGCATGAACGCAACCAAAGCGTCGACCGAAGACTCTTCAACTGCGTTATAAATACTCGCTCGCATGCCGCCGACCGACCGGTGACCTTTTAGATTGAGCAGTTGCGCGGCCTCGGCTTCAACTAAGAAGGTCTTGTCGAGGTCTGCATCGGCGAGTGTGAATGGCACATTCATCAACGAGCGGCTCTGTCGCTCTACGGGGTTGGCATAAAATCCGCTCGCGTCGATCAGATCGTAGAGCTTGCCGGCTTTGCGTGAATTAATCTCCGCCATCTTTGTCAAGCCCCCCAAATCCTCGAGCCACTCGAATACCAAGCCCGCTAAATAAATAGCAAAGCTCGGCGGGGTGTTGTACATCGAGTCGTTTTCCGCGGCTACCGTCCAAGTCAGCATGGCGGGCGGTTCCGCTCGCGCCCGTCCCAGCAGCGACTTGCGTACGATCACAATCGCTAGACCGGCGGGGCCGATATTCTTTTGCGCGCCCGCGTAAATCACGCCGTACTGGCTGACATCTATTGGCGCAGACAAGATGGTCGAAGACATATCGGCCACCAGAGGCGCCTTGGTATTGGGCACCCAGTGAAACGCCAAACCGCCGATCGTCTCGTTAGGGCAGTAGTGCAAATACCGCGCATCATCGTTGACCTGCCACTCCGACTGAGGTGGCACCGTGGTAAACCCGTCAGATGCGGAACTCGCGGCAACGTTTACTTGTGCAAATCGACGCCCTTCGGACTCTGCCTTTTTCGACCATTGTCCCGTGACAACCTGATCCACACAGTCACCGGCCTCAGCGAGGTTTAAAGGCACCGATGCAAATTGCAGCGAAGCACCACCTTGCAAGAACAACACCGCGTAATCATCACTAATACCCATCAAGCGTCGGAGACTAGCCTCGGCGCGCTCAGTGACCCCCACGAACTCAGCACTGCGATGGCTGATCTCCATGATTGAAGCACCAACGCCATGCCAATCGAGCATTTCGTCGCGGGCGCGTTCAAGAACAGGGACTGGCAGCGCTGCAGGTCCAGCGCAAAAATTGTGAGCGCGGCTCATGAATTAATCCTCAGAATCTGTATTGTCAGTAGTGGCTTCTGCCGTCACGGGCTCCGCAACGGTTGCCGCGTCATCGTCTTCAGCGATTCGACTTGCACTCACTAGGGTCTCGCCATCGCGAGTCTTAATCACCCGAACACCTTGCGTATTTCGACCGAGCACTGAAATCTCTTCCACGCGTGTCCTGACCGCGGTGCCCTGGTTTGAAATCAGCATGATTTCATCGCCATCCCAAACCTGCTCAGCGCCCACCAAAGCACCATTGCGCGCCGTCGTCGCCATCGCAATCACACCTTTCGTGCCTCGACCTTTGACCGGGAAATCACTGGTCTCTGTGCGCTTGCCGTAACCGTTTTCGCTCATGGTCAAAATTCGACTCTCAGCCTTGGGAACAATGAGAGAAATCAACTGCTGTCCCGACCCCAGTTTGATGCCACGTACCCCTTTGGCGGTCCGCCCCATGGCACGCACGGTCGATTCATTGAAACGCACTGCCTTGCCCTCACTTGAGAACAACATAATGTCACTCTGACCGTCCGTCACGGCCGTGCCGACCAAGACATCGCCCTCCTCTAACTCCAGCGCGCGTAAGCCGACACTGCGCTGTCGCGAAAACTGTGCCATATCTGTTTTCTTCACCGTGCCCGAAGCGGTCGCCATAAAGATAAAGTGACCCTCTTCATAGCCCTCTACTGGAAGAATGGAGGTAATACGTTCACCCTCATCCAAAGGTAATAGGTTAATCATGGGACGACCGCGAGAGTTTCGGCTCGCCAATGGGATATGAAAGACTTTCAACCAGTACACCTTGCCGAAATTAGAGAAGCACAGGATGGTGGCATGGGTCGAAGCAATCAATAAGTGCTCCACCCAATCCTCGTCCTTTACTGCCGTCGCGCTGCGCCCTGTACCACCCCGCCGCTGGGCCTGATAATCCGTCAAAGACTGCGTCTTCGCGTAACCGCCGTGCGAAATTGTCACGACCCGATCTTCCTCAGTGATCAAATCTTCCACCTTCAGATCGTGCGGCGAGTCAGAAATTTCCGTGAGACGATCGTCACCGAATTCGTCCACCAATTCTGCTAACTCCTCGCGAATCACCTGCTTCAGACGGTCAGGATCCCCTAAAATATCCAGATAGTCTGCAATTTCGGCGACCTTATCGGCGTATTCCTGCAGCAATTTTTCGTGCTCGAGCCCGGTCAAGCGATGCAATCGAAGTTCGAGGATGGCCTGAGCCTGCGCTGGCGATAAGTAATAGTTGCCATCGCGAATACCAAACTCAGGCTCCAAGCCTTCCGGACGACAGGCGTCTGACCCCGCGCGCTCCAACATCGCAGTGACGTCCCCCGGCGACCAAGCCTCAGCGACCAGTCGCTCTCTCGCGTCAGCTGCGGTAGGAGAAGTTTTGATCATCTCAATAACCGCATCGATATTGGCCAAAGCCACAGCCAATCCTTCGAGCACGTGTCCTCGCTCGCGCGCTTTACGCAACAGGTACACAGTGCGTCGCGTGACGACTTCTCGCCGGTGGCGAACGAAGGCCTCAATCATCTCCTTCAGGTTAAGGAGCTTCGGCTGACCATCGACCAAGGCCACCATGTTGATACCAACTACCGATTGCAGCTGCGTCTGAGCATAGAGATTGTTGAGGACAACATCTCCTACCTCGCCGCGCCGCAGCTCGATCACCACTCGCAAGCCATCTTTATCAGACTCATCTCGAAGCTCAGTAATACCTTCGATTTTCTTCTCTTTGACTAACTCAGCGATTCGTTCTATCAAGCGCGCCTTGTTGACCTGATAGGGGATCTCGTGAATGATGATCGTATCCTTACCCTTCGACTCATCGGTAATGACTTCAGCCTTCGCGCGCACATAGATACGACCGCGCCCCGTTCGGTAAGCCTGCACGATGCCTGCACGGCCGTTGATAATGGCAGCCGTCGGAAAATCAGGGCCGGGGATAAACTGCATCAACCCGTCGATCGTGATCTCTGGGTTATCAAGCGTCGCCATACAAGCCGCCACGACCTCTCGCAAATTGTGCGGCGGAATATTGGTCGCCATGCCCACGGCAATGCCCGAAGAACCATTCACCAATAAGTTGGGCACGCGCGTTGGCATAACCACTGGAATTTGCTCGGTGCCGTCGTAGTTGTCGACAAAGTCAACCGTTTCCTTGTCCAAGTCAGCCAGTAGCGAGTGCGCTAACTTGGACATGCGAATTTCGGTGTAACGCATAGCGGCCGCGGAGTCACCATCGATCGAGCCAAAGTTACCCTGTCCATCGACTAGGGGGTATCGCAGTGAAAAATCCTGCGCCATGCGCACAATGGTGTCGTAGACCGCAGAAACGCCGTGGGGGTGAGAGTTACCAATCACATCACCCACGCCCCGCGCCGACTTTTTGTACGCCTTGTTCCAGTCATTGTTCAGTTCATTCATCGCGAACAAAACGCGCCGATGAACTGGTTTGAGACCATCGCGGACATCGGGCAAGGCTCGCCCTACGATAACGCTCATGGCGTAGTCCATGTAGGACTGCTTCAGTTCATCTTCAATGTTAACCGGAAGAATTTCGCGTGCTATTTCGGGAGTATTTTCTGCCATTCGGCCTACTTTTTTACCTGCGTAATGAAGGGGTGATGGGGATCGATTCCTAGCCTCAAATGGTACCAAAAATCCGCTTCTGACACCATCTTTGAGACGGATGCGACCGCAAACGCTATACTCGTATCACGAACCGAGGAGCGCCAACATGACCAGCGCAGATTTAGTACTGCACCCCGATTTTTTGGTCCCTATCAGACCGCGCGAAGTCGTCTTGGAGCACATGAGCGTCGCTGTGAAAGACGGCTGTATTAGCGCGCTGATTCCCCGCGCTGAGGCGCGTGCAATTGAGGCTAAAAAGCACCGCGATCTGCCCGGCCAGGTACTCCTACCGGGCTTTGTCAACGCTCATGGGCATGCCGCAATGACATTGCTGCGCGGCTTTGCCGACGACCTACCGCTGATGGCCTGGCTGCAGCAATATATCTGGCCAATGGAGAGCGCGTTCGTCAGCGAGGATTTCGTTGCCGACGGCTCCCAACTCGCCATCGCTGAATTGATTTTGGGTGGGACAACCACCTTCAGCGACAATTACTTCTTCCCCGACATCACCGCCCGGTACGCCGATCTCGCGGGCATTCGAGCACAGCTGATGTTCCCGGTGCTCGATATTCAAACAGCATGGGCGCGAGATGCCGAGCGCTATCTCGAAAAAGGACTGGCATTACGAGACCAATACCGGCAACACGACCGGATAGAAATCGGCTTCGGACCTCACTCGACTTACTCGGTCGAGGAATCGCTGTTGCAGCGTTTAGGTACCTATGCGCTTGAACTCGATGCGCCACTTCAAATTCATCTTCATGAAACACGCGAAGAAGTTCTGATGTCTGTAGAGCGCTGCGGCGAGCGTCCTCTCGATCAGCTCGCGCGACTCGGCCTATTAAGCCCCAGAACGCAGTGCGTCCATATGACCGACATTGGACAGCAAGATATTGAGACGGTAGCTCACCATGGCGCGAGCGTCATTCATTGCCCACGGTCCAATATGAAACTGGGATCAGGTGCATGCCCGGTGCAAAAACTGCTCGACTCCGGGGTCACAGTTGGGCTCGGTACCGACGGTGCGGCGAGCAATAATCGGCTCAACATGATCACAGAGTTGCAGACTGCCGCATTGTTGGCGAAGGTATCGAGCAGCTCGCCCACGGCACTCAGTGCAACCGACGCTCTGGACATAGCGACGATGGGAGGCGCCAAAGCACTGGGTTTGCATGAACAGATCGGCTCGCTTGAGGTGGGTAAGCAGGCTGATATGATCGCCCTCGATCTCAGTCACGTATCACTGCAGCCGCTCAACAATGTGATTTCGCATATTGTCTACGCCACCAGCGGCGCCGAGGTCCGCTCGAGCTGGGTTGCGGGACAAAATATTTTGGATGAGGGTGTACTGGTCACACTCGATATCGAACGAATTACCGAGAACAGCGCACGCTGGCGGCAACAACTCTCTGAATTTCGAAGCAAACTGTGAGTACCTATTGATGACAACCAATGTCGATCCGGACGAAATTGCCAAATTTGAGGCCCTCGCTTCGCGCTGGTGGGATCCTGAAAGTGAATTTAAGCCGTTGCATGACATCAACCCCTTGCGCGCAAACTGGATTGAGCAACGTTCTCAAGTGCGCGAACAACACCTCGTGGACATCGGATGTGGGGGGGGGCTACTGGCAGAGGCGATGGCACAACGTGGAGCGAAAGTTGTCGGCATCGATATGGGCGAGGCACCCTTGACGGTGGCACGGATTCACCAGCTTGAAAGCCAACTCGACATCGACTACCAACGCACCACAGCAGAACAACTTGCCGACGATCATCCGGAGGCGTTCGATGTTGTCACGTGCCTTGAAATGCTGGAGCACGTACCCGACCCGAGCGCGGTCATCAGCGCCTGCGCCAAGCTCGCCAAACCGGGCGGCAGTCTCTATTTCTCTACGATTAACCGCAACCCGAAGGCGTTTGCTTTCGCCATCGTCGGCGCTGAGTACATTCTTGGCCTACTGCCCAAGGGCACTCACGACTATGGCAAATTTATCAAGCCATCAGAGTTGGCGCAGTGGATCAGAGATGCAGGTCTCGATGTACAAGAGATGACGGGACTGACCTACAACCCCATCTCTCGGCGCTACGCACTCAATGCGCAGGACATTAGTGTGAACTACATGGTCCGAGCCACAAAACCATGAACCGGTTCGAAGTGCCCAAAGCGATCATTTTCGATTTGGATGGCACGCTTATCGACACCGCGCCTGAATTTATTCGTATCATCATGCACATGCGTGAAAACGCCCGGTTACCCGCAATCGATCCGCAAGAGATCTTAGCTGTGGTGTCCGATGGTGCGGTCGGTATGATTCAGGCAGGATTTGATATCAGCGCCGATGATGACCGCTTTGAAACATTGCGACAGCAGTTTCTGGCGGCCTATGCGAGAACCCTAGGCCAGTATTCCCGCCCCTACGCGGGCCTGACAGAATTGATTAAGCAGTGTGGAGAGCGGCGAATTCATTGGGGCGTGGTGACCAACAAGATGCGTCAATTTGCTGAGCCACTGATGAAGAAAATGGCATTAAATCCTCAGATGGGGTGTCTGATTACCCCCTGCGACGTCCAGCATCCCAAACCAGATCCGACCGGCATCCTGATGTGCTGCGAAGCCCTGTCGGTTGCGCCGGAGCACGCTGTGTATATTGGCGACCATCTTCGCGACATTGAAGCGGGCATCCGCGCGGGCTGTCGTACCGTGGCCGCCGCATATGGCTATGTGAACCCGAGTGATGATATCGAAAGCTGGGGTGCCGATCACATCGTTTTCAACAGCACCGAACTCGAGCCACTGCTATTGGAACCCGCGCTAGGGGCAGCCTCATGACCTGGTTTCCCGAGGCCTGGGAGGCTCAAGCAAATACATTGACCGGCAAAACCATATTGGTCACTGGGGCCGGTGATGGCATCGGGCGCGCTGCTGCCTCAGCGTTTGCGTCTTGTGGAGCGGAGGTGTTACTGCTGGGTCGCAGCGAAGAAAAGTTGAATGCCGTGTACGACACCATCGTTGCCGCCGGCGGGGCGACGCCCGCGATCATTCCATTTGATCTTGAGCAGGCAGAGGTCGCGCAGTATGCGGCGCTCGCGGAACAACTTGAAGCGGCCTTCCCCCAACTCGACGGCCTCCTGCACAATGCCGCGCTGCTCGGGGATCGTAAATCTATGGCGCAGACAAGTCCGTCGGAGTGGTCTAGAGTCATGCAGGTTAACGCTCACGCGCCCTTCTTGCTCACTCAAAAATGTCTGCCGCTACTTCAGCGCGCAGCGCACGCATCCGTTGTCTTCACTAGCTCGAGCGTAGGTCGCCAGGGACGCGCGTTTTGGGGCGCCTACGCCGTGTCGAAATTCGCCACCGAGGGCATGATGCAAGTACTTCATGATGAAATGCATGCAACGAGCTCTATCCGCTTTAACTCTCTCAACCCAGGTGCGACGAATACCGCGATGCGTCGTATGGCTTATCCGGCTGAGCGGCCCGACAGCAACCCAGCTCCGGAAACACTGATGCCCCGGTGGGTTTATCTCATGTCCGACGACAGCACCCACCTGAGTGGACAGTCGCTCAACGCACAAAAATAGCCTGCTACTTTTTCTTGAGTGGGCCGCGGACGCGGCCATCACGGAGGACTTCACGACGATAGGTTCGTCGACCCGCCTTTTTAGCCAATCGCTCTTGCTTATCGCGTAATTTTTCAGAGAGTTTGACCACGGGTTTGGGGGTTAAGCTCACCATGTCGTATACCACGTCGACATCTTTTTGCGGGAGCTCCATCCACTGCCCCTTCTTTAGCTTGGATGGGATGAAGACATTGCCATAGCGTACCCGCTTCAGTCGAGACACCGTGAGCCCTTGAGATTCCCACAATCGTCGCACCTCGCGGTTGCGGCCTTCCATCAACACGACATAAAAAAATCGGTTAATGCCGTCGCCACCCCCCTCCTGAATATCAGTGAATCGAGCGGGCCCGTCATCTAGGTCAACACCGGCGCGCAAACGCTCAAGGATTGCCTCAGTCACGTCGCCCATCACTCGGACCAGATACTCGCGTTCAATGACACTTGAAGGATGCATCAGGGCATTGGCGAGTTCACCATCAGTGGTAAACAAGAGAAGCCCAGAGGTGTTGTAATCGAGGCGGCCGATGGAAATCCAGCGCCCATTTTTCAATTTAGGCAAACTATCAAAGACTGTGCGACGTCCTTCGGGATCTTTTCGGCTACACACTTCGCCCACTGGTTTGTGGTAGAGAAGACACCGAACCTGCTCGACTTCGTCTTGAGCAACCGTCTGCCCATCGACTTCGATACGCTGTCCGCGCTTCACACGATCACCAAGCCGTGCCACCGAGCCATCGACACCAATTCGGCCGGCCTCAATCCAGCGCTCCATCTCTCGACGAGAGCCGAAACCTAAATCAGCGAGCACTTTTTGCAGTTTATTGCCTGCAGGTTTCTCAGAATCTACGGCTTTATTTTTGTTCTTGTCCGGCATAGTCAGCTGCATCTTCCATGTCGAGGGACTTATCGCCCAAGGGGGCATCATCATCCTCTGCGGAGGCCTCGGATTCAACCAATTCTTGGTCGGAAACGACCTCCTCCACCATGGCGTCCACCAGAGCCTGTGCTTCAGCTACCTCCAATGGCAGCGCACCCGACAGGTTTTCTAAGTCACGTATCTCGGCAAGCGGCGGCAACTCCTCGAGCGACTTGAGATTGAAGTAGTCAAGAAACTGGCGGGTGGTCGCATACATCGCGGGACGTCCGGGAACGTCACGATGACCAACAACGCGCACCCAGTCCCGCTCAAGCAGGGTTTTTACAATATTCGAGCTTACCGCAACGCCCCGAATTTCTTCAATTTCTCCCCGGGTTATGGGTTGTCGATAGGCAATCAAAGAGAGCGTTTCAAGTAGTGCTCTAGAATAACGCTGAGGACGTTCCTGCCATAATCGTCCCACCCAGGTCGCTAAGTTTTGCCGCACTTGAAACCGATAGCCGCTTGCGACCTTGACCAACTCATAGCCACGCCCTTCACAACGAGAATCCACCTCAGATAGCGCCTGACGCAGATCCTCGTTCGTTGGACGGTCTAATTCATCGAATAATTGCGCCATGCGTTGCAAGTTGAGTGGCTCACCTGCTGCCATCAGTGCACCTTCGAGGATTTGCACCAACCCTGTTTCAGACATTATTCGGTTCTCGCTTTAACATGAATCGGGCCAAAAGCCTCGGTTTGAACAATCTCGACCAGTGACTCTTTGATGAGCTCCATAATCGCCAAAAAGGTCACAACGACACCGAGGCGACCCTCCTCAGCCTTGAATAGAGAAACGAAAGGCACAAACTTTTGATGTCGTAGCGTATCCAACACATCCGACATTCGCTCTCGTGTCGATAGTGATTCACGCTGAATTTGGTGACTCTCATACATATCGGCCCGCTTCAGCACCTCGCTAAAAACCAACATTAGCTCCTTGAGTTGCACGTCGGGGA
The DNA here is from genome assembly GCA_038134505.1 of Halieaceae bacterium. Classification (GTDB taxonomy): domain Bacteria; phylum Pseudomonadota; class Gammaproteobacteria; order Pseudomonadales; family Halieaceae; genus Luminiphilus. The sequence goes on from JAYPVH010000001.1 coordinate 134,051, forward strand.
GAGGCCTATCTCGTTTGAGATCCGGTGGCTCCACCTGTGCGACCCAGGTATCTCGCTCCAAGCGCGGCAGCTCTTCGAGATCCTCCGCTGCTTTTTTGAAACGTTCATATTCCTGAAGGCGTCTGACCAAATTGGCCCGCGGGTCTTCCTCATCATCCTCTTCATCTGCGGAACGCGGCAAGAGCATGCGTGACTTGATCTCAGCAAGCATCGCCGCCATCAACAAATATTCAGCTGCCAATTCGAACTGCATGGCATCCATGAGCTCTACGTAGCGCATGTACTGCTCGGTAATCGCAGAGACATCAATATCGAGGATATTGAGATTCTGGCGGCGAATTAAATACAGCAGCAAGTCGAGGGGGCCCTCAAATGCCTCTAGAAAAACCTCGAGCGCCTGGGGTGGTATGTAAAGGTCCTTGGGCAGCTCAGTGACCGCCTTGCCCATCACGACAGCAAACGGCATTTCACCTTGCTGGGGCTGACTTACCCGCGCCTCCACAGCGGTCGATGCACGCAATGAACTCCCTCCCGAGTTATCTTCGGAAGCGAGGCTTGGCGTACTTTGTTCAAGGGGCTCATTCACCGGCGTATTATACCTCAGCCCGACACAAATTCACTGATATCACCCAATCCCTCTCGGATGATTGTGGGTGCATCACCGGTCAAATCAATCACACTGGTCGGCTCCATACCGCAATAACCCCCATCAATCACCAAGTCGACATGATGCTCCAAGGTTTCTCTGATGTCGTAGGGATCAATCATAGGGTAGGCATCGCCGGGCATAATCAAGGTCACACTCATCAGGGGTTCGCCCAGCTCCGCCAGTAATGCCTGTGCAATCAAATTGTCAGGAACGCGCAAACCGATGCTCTTACGCTTTGGATGGAGTAGACGTCTAGGGACTTCCTTTGTCGCCTCCATGATAAAAGTGAACGGGCCGGGCGTCGCGTGCTTCAGTAACCGATAGGCCGCGTTGTCGACACGCGCATAAGTTCCTAATTCCGACAAATCTCTACAGACCAAGGTAAAGTTGTGATCGTCGTCGAGTTTGCGGATCCGGCGAATCGCCTCCAGAGCTTGCTTGTCGCCGATATGACATCCTAGGGCATAAGCCGAATCCGTTGGATAAACCACCACGCCGCCGCCGCGAATAATCTCGCATGCCTGACGAACCAGCCGAGACTGGGGGTTTTCTGGATGAATGGCAAAAAACTGACTCATGAAATAGCATTCCACACACTCTGGACCTGATCCCAGACACTCACGTCTACCCCTAGAGGCGCGCTCCAGGGCGTCTCTCGATGAAAATCACTACCTACGGAAATCATCAGACTCTCTGCTTCAGCCAGCTTCAAGAGCGAGTGTGAGTCCTCGGCAGCTTGTCGACCGTTAACAATTTCAATCGCGCGCCCGCCCGAGAGTTTGAAAGCGCGGATCAAAACACCTAGTTTGGTGCGCGTCAAACCGTAATGTAGTGGGTGGGCCAGAGTAGAAATGCCGCCCGCATCTTCAATTGCACTCACCGCCTCGGACAAGGCTGGCCAAAAAGTTTTTACATCGCCCATTTTGCCGCGTCCCAGATAGCGATCAAACGCCTTGCCCTCATCGGCGACATGGCCTGCCTGTACAAGCCAGCGAGCAAAATGCGGCCGCCCAATCTGGCTTGAACCGGCAATTTCTTGAGCGCCATCAAGCGCGCCCGAAAATCCCCGTTGCTCTAACCGCTTCGCAATTGTCTCAGCGCGGGCGCACCTTGCTGAGTCCAACTGCGCCAGAAGCTTCAGAAGCGCGGGGTTTTGCGGATCAAAATTGAGACCGAGCACATGGATATTCACCCCCGACCAAACACAAGAAATCTCAACGCCTGAAATCAGTACAAGACCTCCAATATGCTGGTTTTGAATCGAGAGATAACCACCAATGGTATCGTGGTCAGTCAAGGCAAAACGCGAGATACCAGAACGCGCGGCCGTCGCCAAAAGCTCATGCGGCGTCAAAACACCATCGGAAGCGCTACTATGTGTGTGGAAGTCAATAAGCACAGGCTCTACACTCTCACTTTCGGACGTTGACCTTAAGCAAGCGTACCACCGATCGGAACCAGGATCCGGCAAGTGACATAACTTTCGCTGAGAAGCCCATGAAACAATTACTCGAACTCTTTCCTATCGCACTGTTCTTCATCGTCTATCAATTCGATGGCGCGACCGTGACCTGGGGCGACTGGCATTATACTTTCGACGGTATTTTCTCAGCGACGGCAGTACTCATTGGGTCGTCTATTGCCATTTTGCTTGGCTGCGTCTTGGTTACCCGAGAATGGGATAAGCGACAGGTCTGGACTGTAGCGGCTTTGGTTGTTTTCGGTGGCGCAACACTGGTGCTGCGCGATGAGACGTTTATTCAGTGGAAACCCAGCGTTTTCAACTGGGGCTTGGCTTTAGTTTTCGGACTGTCGGGTGTCATTAGCCAGAAAACGATTTGTGAGCGAATGCTCGGATCGCAAATTCATTTACCGAAAGTCATCTGGCGACGAATGAATTGGTTGTGGACCGGTAATTTTTTCGTGGTGGGAACACTCAATATCTTCGTCGCGTACCAATTTAGCGAAGCCTTCTGGGTATCCTACAAGCTTTACTCGGCCATCGGTTTCACAGTCGCGCTCATCGCATTGACGGCGCTCTTAATCGGCCCATATCTCTCTGACGACGAGCCCGACAATGCGGGTAATGCGCCGTCTCATCTGGAGTAACCAACTATGACTCAGAAATTATCGAGTGCAAATCGAAACTGCTTATTTTTCGCGCTCTTTGTGTCGCTCTGCAGTGTTGACATCCATGCGCAAGACAGCGGTTACATCGCCGATAGAATTCTCGTACCTCTTCGTTCCGGCGCGGGTAATGAGTACCGTATTCTGAATCGTGGCCTGCCCACCGGCACGCAACTCAAAATCCTAGGCCGAAGCGAAGACGGTAACTGGTTGGAGGTTGAGACTCCCGGCGGCTCTCAAGGATGGGTCCCCTCGCAACACGTTCAATCGCAATTGCCGGCTGCCACTCGTGTGGAAAAGCTTGAGGAAGAGATGGCTACCCTTCGCCGACAGCTCAGCGACGCACAATCACGGCTTACCGACAGTCAATCAGCAGCCAATGCAGCGGGTGGAGAGGTCGGCGCACTACAGGCGCAGCTCCGAAATACCCAGCAGGAACTCGCAGAAGTGCAGCGAATTTCTGCAGCGGCAATTGACCTTGACGCGATGAATAGTGAGCTGACTGCCACGCTAGAGTCTGAGCGCAATACAGCGGAGTTACTGCGTTTAGAGAATATTCGGCTCCAAGAAAGAATAGAAAGTAACCAAATGCTCGATGGCGCCCTCGCCGTACTACTCGGAGTCATTATTGCTTTTGTCGCACCAAGAATGATTCCAAGGAGACGTCGGAATGATGGCTGGTCCTAAACCACAGTCCTTAATACATCGCCTATTCGGCGGCATCGGCCGGCAGTTGTCCGCCTTAGCGCTCAGTTGTGCGTTATCGCTGCTTGCTCATATCGCCCAAGCAGCCGATGACACCTTAGTGAAATTTGAAACCAACTACGGCGACATCACGCTCAAACTCTTTACGGAAAAATCGCCCAAAACTGTCGAAAATTTTTTGAACTACGTTGACTCGGGGCATTATGACAAGACCATCTTTCATCGTGTCATCAGCAATTTTATGATTCAGGGCGGTGGCTTTGATGTGAACAGGGTTGAAAAACCGACAGGTAATCCCGTTGCTAATGAGTCCAGAAATCGACTTCACAATGTGCGCGGAACGATTGCCATGGCAAGGACCAATGACCCCGACTCCGCCACCGCACAATTTTTTATCAACCAACGCTCAAATTTGCGCTTGGACTGGGCGCCGGGAAAACTCGGATATACCGTTTTTGGTGAAGTGATTGACGGCCTTTCAGTGGTCGATATGATCTCGATTACCGAAACAAGCCAAGCGGTCTTCACCACAGATCAGGGCCGCGCCCCTTTCAGTGATGTGCCCATAGAGCCGGTCATACTGTTGCGCGCATCGCGAGTCGTCGCGCAATGACCCAGTTGAGCATCAACCTCAATAAGATCGCGCTGATCCGTAACTCGCGCGACACCGATATTCCTGACGTCGTTGAATTTGCGCACGCAGTGATCGCTGCCGGCGCGCATGGCATTACTGTTCATCCTCGACCCGATCAGCGTCATATTCGGGCTGAGGACTGCGATGCTCTCAGAGACGCAATCTCGGTCGAACTCAATATCGAAGGCAACCCTTTTGCGGATGCGCGAAAAAGTGACCGACGGAACGTCGATGACTATCCCGGGTTTATGCCGCTTGTCGAACGGGTACGCCCGGCACAGGTGACGCTCGTCCCCGATGGCGATCAGCAGCTCACCTCGGACCACGGCTTCGATTTAACTCTCGATGCGAATCGTCTTGAGCCAATCATTCGGCAACTTAAAAGCTGGGGCTGCAGAGTCAGTTTGTTTATGGATCCTCATCCAGAGAGCATGGCTATGGCTGCGGCTATTGGGGCTGACAGAATCGAGTTGTATACCGAGAGCTATGCTGTGGCGCATCGCCAAGGGGACTTCACTGAGGTGTTACAGCGGTTCAGGACTACAGCCGTCGCCGCCGCTGAAGCGGGGCTCGGCGTGAATGCAGGGCACGACTTAAATCTCGACAACCTCCCCCATTTCACCGTCACACCCTTACTCGAGGTCTCTATCGGCCACGCATTCACGATCGATGCGCTACGCTTTGGAATAGACGAGGCGGTACGACGTTACCTGGGAGCACTCAAAGGCCTGTGAATGCGGGTGTTATAACAGCTGAGACCGCACCGCCTCCCTATGTGGTGCCGCACTCCCAAGAACCCATCCGGATTCTTTACCGAGATCGAGATCTGCTCGTTGTCGAGAAGCCACACCTTTTGCTGAGCGTCCCTGGCCGACACCCCATCAATCACGACAGTCTGATTTTGCGGCTGCGCCGTCGTTTCCCCGGGGTCGAGGCGGTGCACCGGCTCGATCTCGATACCTCAGGCCTTATGATCGTTCCACTTCACCGTGAAGCACTCGCTGAAATGAGCCGCCTTTTTCAGGCGAGAGCAGTCGACAAAACCTATCATGCTATCGTGTGGGGGCAACTCGACGAGGACGCCGGTAGCATTGACCTACCCATTGCCCGAGACTGGGAAAACCGCCCGAGGCAGAAAATCTGCCACAAGCAGGGGAAACCATCATTAACACACTTCTCCGTAGTGTCGCGTCAAGACAACACCACGGTCCTTGAGTTGAAACCGATAACCGGACGGTCTCATCAACTCAGAATTCACCTGCGTGAGATCGGTCACCCCATACTCGGTTGCGATATGTATGCCCATGAAGCCGCCTTGTCTGCAGCACCAAGGCTGTTGTTGCACGCGTCCAAACTCGCTTTCACCCACCCTTTAACGGGGTTACCACTCTGCGTTCGCTCAAGGCCGCCTTTCCTCTGACTCTCGCGGCTAGAATCTTCGGCGGCTTAAAGCCACCAAAGCCTTGACCTAGCAACCCTTGACCCGACAGATCAGACCTGAGAGCAGTCCAAGTCAGTGACGAAGTGCGTATCAATAGCGGATACGAGAATTGATTGCGAAAAATGGTGGAACCTTCTTACATTGATGGCTGCGACAGGCTCGTTGTCAAACCCAATCGATCATCTAGTTGGCGTCAAAATCTGTGGGCGCTCGCCGCGATTGCAGTGCCATCTCTGGCAGCCGCGATCGCCTTTGCCGTGCTAGGCGCTTGGCCCATTCTACCGTTTGCGGGACTCGAACTTCTCTGCCTCGGCGGAGCTCTGTACTACGTCAACTGGAAACTTCAGTATCGTCAGGTGGTGACCATAGGGCCCGATACCGTGATCATCGACAAAGGCTACTACGCACCAAAACGTCAGTGGCGTTTAGATCGGGAGAGCTCACGCATCAGCGTAACACCGGCACAGCACGAGTGGGATGGACCGAGTCTTGCCATTTACGATCGGACCTCTCGCGTTCCCCTAGGCGAGTTCCTCAGCAAGACTGAAAGCATGCAACTGCTGGATTGGCTTAAAAATCACTTCCCAACGGGAACGCATAGCGCTAAAGGCGAGAGTCAATTCTGATCGTCATCGTGACAGTACCCCTCGCGAGGGTTAGCATGTCGATCCCGACTTTGGAGACTAGGCCATGAGCGGACAATCTGAGCAATCCCGGGCGAAGGTAGGCTTCGTCTCTCTGGGATGTCCCAAAGCCTTGGTGGATTCTGAACGCATACTGACGCAACTTCGATTGGACGGTTATGAGGTCGCTCCCGACTATGAGGATGCCGGCGTCGTCATCGTCAATACCTGCGGGTTTATCGACAGCGCCAAACAAGAGAGCCTCGACGCAATCGGAGAGGCCATAAGAGAGAATGGCCGAGTTTTGGTCACAGGATGCATGGGCACTGGAAATGACGCCGAGGTGATTCGAGATCTGCATCCAAAGGTTTTAGGGGTCAGTGGGCCAGCAGCCTATGAAACCGTGCTGTCTGAGGTGCGAAGAGTTCTACCCAACCCCCATACACCTGACCCACATATCGATTTAGTCCCCGCTCAGGGCGTCAAACTCACTCCGCGTCACTACGCCTATCTCAAAATCTCCGAAGGCTGCAATCACCGCTGTCGGTTTTGCATTATCCCAAGCCTCCGTGGTGACTTGGTGAGTCGGCCGATTGGCGAGGTAATGACTGAAGCAGAGGGCCTGGTGCGCGCAGGGGTCCGAGAAATACTTGTGATTTCACAAGACACTAGTGCCTATGGTGTGGACCTCAAGTACAAAACAGATTTCTGGGCCGGGCGACCCCTCAAAACCCAATTACAACCGCTGGCAGAGGCCTTATCCACTTTAGGAATCTGGATTCGCCTGCACTATGTGTATCCCTACCCTCATGTCGATTCGCTGATTCCATTAATGTCTGAGGGCAAACTTCTCCCCTACTTGGATATTCCGCTTCAGCACGGTTCACCCAGTGTATTGGCTAGAATGAAACGACCGGCCGCTGCAGAAAAGACCCTCGATCGCATCAAGGCGTGGCGTGCGGTGTGCCCCGATATCACGCTCCGATCGACCTTCATCGTCGGATACCCGGGAGAAACTGACGCCGAGTTCGAAGAGCTTCTCGCATTCATCGAAGAGGCGCAGTTGGACCGCGTGGGCTGCTTTCAGTATTCCCCCGTTGCGGGCGCTGCGGCAAATGAGCTGCCCGACCCTGTCCCCGACGATATCAAACAAGCGCGCTGGGAAACCTTCATGGCGGCGCAGCAAAAAATCAGTGCCACGAAACTCGCAAAAAAAGTCGGTCAGACAATCTCTGTGCTCATTGACTCCGTCGATAATGAGGGCGCCATCGGACGCTCGAGCGCCGATGCGCCCGAGATTGACGGTGTTGTTTATTTGCCCGGAGCGACCTCGCTAAAGCCTGGCGATTGGGTTGAGGGTGAGGTCTCTGCCTCAGATGAATACGACCTATGGATCGAGTAAACCGTGAATATCATTCTGTTAGACCCCGCCGACTGGTCTGATGCAGACCATGTGACGCTAAAAGATCATCGGCACACTCACATCACACGTGTTCTGGGTGCCACTGTGGGTCAACAGTTGCGAGTTGGGCAGATCAATGGATCACGCGGAACGGGGATCATCACAAGCCTAGACAAGACCGGCGTTAGTCTGCGGGTCACACTGTCTGACGCACCAACGCCGCGCCACCCGGTAACCCTGATACTGGCCTTACCGCGGCCAAAAATGTTGCGCAGAGTGTTCCGGACAGTTGCTGAGTTCGGTGTCAGCGAACTCCACCTTATTCATAGTTATCGTGTCGATAAGAGCTATTGGCAGACACCCTTTCTCAACGAGGCGGCGATCGACATTGCACTGCGTGCCGGGCTTGAGCGCGCGTGCGACACGCGGTTGCCTGTCGTCCAGCGTCATCAACGATTTAAACCCTTTATTGAAGACCGATTGCGCGAAATAGCGGGACGACACCCCTGCTATCTCTGCCAACCGGGTAACTACCCAGCGCTGCCGACAGCACTGTCGAGTCCAGCGACGGTCGTCATAGGACCCGAGGGCGGATTTATTCCATTCGAAGTTGAGTTGGCGCGGCAAAACGGCGCCCAGCCCGCACAGCTGGGGCAGCGAATCCTCAGCGTCGACACCGCTGTCACCAGTGTTCTGGCGATGACTGCGGCGGTCGCGGGCTAAACTGAAACCTCGTCAGTCAGGCGCACTCCGGACCCGACTGGACAGCTCACCCCCGTGCCACCAACGCCGCAATACCCGCCCGGGTTCTTATCGAGATACTGCTGATGGTAATCTTCGGCGTAATAAAACGGAGGCGCCGCTTCAATCTCCGTAGTGATGTCGCCGTAACCCGCCGCATGAAGTTGTGCTTGGAACGCCTTCAAGCTCGACTCTGCCAATTCTTTTTGAGCGGCATCGTAATAATAAATTCCCGAGCGATATTGAGTGCCGTAATCGTTTCCCTGACGCATACCTTGGGTCGGATCGTGATTTTCCCAAAAATGAACCAACAAGCTGCTATAAGAAATGACCTGCGGATCAAACACCACCAGCACCACTTCGTTATGTCCGGTCATGCCGGAGCAGACCTCACGATAGGTTGGATTCGGTGTCATACCCGCCGCATAGCCCACTGCCGTAGTGTGCACACCCGGGAGCTGCCAAAATTTGCGCTCGACACCCCAAAAGCAACCCATACCGAATAGGGCGAGAGACAAGTGCTCTGGAAACGGTGGTTGAATGGGCTGCCCCAACACGGTGTGGCGATTGGTTACCGGCATCGTCTCGCTCCGCCCAGGGAGCGCCTCATTCGCGGTTGGGAGTGCGTGTTTTTTTCTGATATCAAATAAAGTCACAACATCCACCTCTTCTATGCTCTCTATAAGCCCTTTGTTAACGGGGGGGGGCGGTCACTATGTTAATCGCTCTCGACTCAGCATCCTATCCAATGATTAGCTGTCGACCCTCTGGCCGCAACTGACGTCCTAACAAAAACGAGCGCGCCGCCGAGTCACCGTGAGCGCCCGCTACGGCTGCATTGCTCTCTTCACGTTTCAGGCCAGCGCTTCGACTGTTTTCAGAATACGGAGTTCCCGTCCTTTATGCGCCCAGCATATCTGGCACCCTTGATGATGACATTCTCTCGCAGCAGAGCTTGATTGATTGCAGGGTAACAAACAACTTGCTAGAACTTGCAACGAGGTCAATCCACCGATGGGAGTTTAGCAATCAAAGGCCCACCCCAACGCGCAAACAAGGGTTCGATTGAGGCTTTTTTGTCGCAATCAAAAGCCTTGCGTGAACGTGTCGCGAGGCAGAAACGTCTCCTATTTGCAATGGATGCGACAGCGAGTCGAGAACCCACATGGGCTGTTGCCTGCACACTGCACGATGCGATGTTCGATGCCATTGTGGGTGAAGAGCACCTCGCCGTACAGCTGTGCTACTACCGTGGTATAGCTGACTTTTATTGCAGCGGCTGGCTCAGCCATCCTCAGGTGCTGAGGGACACAATGGCACAAGTACGCTGCCTTGCGGGAGGCACCCAAATTTCTCGCGTGCTTCGGCAGGCGCTCTCAATAGCCTCGGATAAAAACCCGATCCGCGCCGTCGTTTTCATCGGCGATGCCGTCGAGGAAGCGGCTGCTCACTTAGAATCGCTGGCGGGGCAGTGTCGACTTCAGCGAGTACCTCTCTTCATTTTTCAGGAGGGCCATGACCCCATTGCACAGCGATGCTTCAAGCGTTTGGCTTCGCTGAGCGGAGGTGCCTATGCCCGCTTTGACCACACAAGCCCCAACCGGCTCCGAGACCTGCTCAATGCAGTCGCTCGCTATGTCAGCGGAGGCCGCCAAGCATTGACGCAGGCGGCTGGAGAGAGTGATAAACTATTGCTCAAGCAGCTTCCGGGGAATCCTCAGTGCCCAGAATAATTCTCATCGTAGCCATCGCACTCGCGGTCTATATTCTGCTGAAGCGCACCCGAGCCCTACCGCCACAGCGACGTAAGAAAGCGATTCGCAATTTAGCGATCACTGCAGCCGTCGTTGTGGTTATTTTTCTGACATTCACCGGCCGCATGCATTGGATTGGCGCAGCCATCACCGGGGTACTGGTCGCGGCACGGCAAATGCTACCCGTTTTGATTAGAGCTTTTCCTCTCCTGCAGCAATGGCAGCAGTCGAGAGCCCAGAAACAGTCTCAACACTCTGAACTGCACAGCGCGCTGCTAAAAATGACACTTGACCACGAGACGGGCGAACTCGATGGCGAAGTGTTGAGCGGCCCTCTCTCAGGATGGTTACTCAGTGAGCTGGAGACCACTCAATTGGAAACTTTGCGCGCTTACTGTGTGGCACAGGATCAAGACAGCGCTCAACTTTTGCAGGGCTATCTTGAGCAGCGATTTGCCTCAGGCGAATCGATGGATTCCGAGTCTGGGGCTGCAGCCGAGGGCTTTAATCGCGCCGAAGCATTGTCCATTTTAGGGCTCGCGGAGGGTGCGACCGACGACGATGTCATCAAAGCTCATCGACAGCTGATTCAAAAGCTACACCCCGATCGAGGCGGCAATGACTACCTAGCGGCCAAAATCAATCAAGCCAAAGACTTTTTGTTGCAATAATCCACTCCGCATCTCACCTCGAACACACTGTACTGAGAGAACTTTATGGCCAAGCTGTACTTCATCCAAAACCAATTGGGGCACTACTGGGGCCGGGGCAAATGCTGGGTCGACGGCGCTGACGCAAGCCGCGTGGCAGCGTGGGAATACTATGATGAAGCGATCAACACGCTGGTAGAACTCAGCGCCAAGGATATAGAGCTTCGGGGCGAGCTACTCACTGTTGAGTCAGAAAGTGGCCGGCTTTCCCGTTTGGCAGTGAGCGATATTCCGCTGCCCGAGGGATCTCAGCCCCTCGAGGAACTCGGGGTTGAAAATGACGTCTTAGACCCCCAAGTAGACAGTTCAGATATCGCGCGGGTCTCGGAGGACTGATATGCGTATTTTGCTTTTTCTCGCCACTAATATGGCCATTCTGCTACTGGTGAGTACCGTATTTAACCTATTGGGGTTTGAGAGTATCTTGGCGGCCAATGGCGTCGACCTAAATCTGAGCGCGCTGCTGGTGTGGTGCGCTTTGTTTGGCTTTGCAGGCTCCCTCATCAGCCTCCTCATTTCCAAATGGTCGGCCAAGCGCGCGACGGGTACCGTGATCATCAGCACGCCACGCAATCGAGATGAACAGTGGCTACTTGATACAGTGGCCGAACTTGCCGAGGCCGCGGGTATCGCGCAACCGGAGGTTGGCATTTTCCCGAGCGATACGGCCAATGCGTTTGCCACTGGATGGAATCGCAACGATGCCTTGGTGGCAGTCAGCACCGGACTTCTGAACCGATTTAGTGCCAACGAGACACGCGCCGTGCTGGCACACGAAATTGGTCATGTCGCCAATGGCGACATGGTCACCATGACGCTTCTGCAGGGCGTGGTGAATACCTTTGTCATGTTCTTCGCCCGGGTCATTGGCCATACCGTCGATCGCGTCGTTTTCAAAACCCAACGCGGTCTTGGCATCGGCTATTACATCGTCACCTTCATTGCCGAAATTGTTTTGGCATTGCTGGCCAGCATGATTGTTATGGCCTTTTCGCGCTGGCGTGAATATCGCGCCGATGCCGCAGGTGCGCATTTAACCACATCGAGCGACATGATCGCGGCACTCGCGCGACTTCAGTCAGAGCAAGCGACGCCTGCCGATCTTCCCGGTGAGTTGACCGCTTTCGGTATACGCCCGAGCAGCGGTGGCTTCGCCGCACTCTTTCGTTCACATCCGCCGTTGGCTGATCGAATCGCGGCACTGAAACGATGAGTCGTGCTGTTGTAGGAAGTTTTCTTGCGACGCTGCTCAGCGTCGCATCATGTCAGGCAGAATCCGTAGACTCAGCAGCATTAGAAGGCCTAGGAAAGGGGCCGAACTACCTCACCTTCGCGACACATGACGAAGAAAATTCCACTGAGATTTTTAGTAAGGCCAGCCCCTCAGTAGCCTTCGTCACCTCCATGGCGTTGCGGCGGCAGCGTTTCTCACTCAACGTCTTAGAAATCCCACGTGGCGCTGGCTCAGGTTTTGTTTGGGACGAGTCTGGTCTGATCGTAACCAACTACCACGTGGTCGCAGGAGCAGACCGACTATCTGTCACCTTGCAGGATCAGAACCAATATGCGGCTGAGATTGTGGGGCTTGCTCCCGAACGGGATCTTGCCGTGTTAAGGCTAATCGACCCTCCCGATGATCTAATTGCTTTGCCCCTCGGAGACTCCTCAGAGCTGTCTGTCGGACGCAAAGTGCTTGCTATCGGTAATCCATTCGGCTTGGACACGACCCTCACCGTGGGCATCGTCAGCGCCCTCGATAGAGAAATCCAATCTCCGAGCAACCGAACCATTCGCGGGGTCATACAAACTGACGCGGCCATCAATCCGGGCAACTCGGGAGGGCCATTGCTCAACTCATTGGGGCAGTTGATCGGTGTCAATACAGCCATTTATTCACCCAGTGGCGCCAGTGCCGGCATTGGCTTTGCCATCCCTGTGAATACCGTGAAAGAGGCAGTGCCGCAACTGATTGCTTACGGAAAAATCATGCGGCCAGTGCTTGGGCTCGAAATGGCGAGCGATGATTGGGTCAGACGCAATCAGGTAGAGGGGCTACCGATCGTCAGAGTATTCCGCGACTCCCCTGCCGATCGAGCGGGCATGATCGGCATGAGTCGAGGTAATCGGGGGCAGCTGCGGTTTGGCGACGTCATTACTGCGATCGAAGGGCAACCAGTCCGTACAAGCGACGACTACTTCAGCATCCTCGAGCAGCAGCAACTTGGCGATACCATCGAGATTGTCACCCAACGTAGCGATGGCGAGCACGCGTTTGAGATCAAACTGTCCGCGAGCGAGTGATCAGCGCAACTCACTTGGACCACGCACTAACCCCAACTTCTGGAATCGACTGTCACCTCAGGCAATGTTGCTGGATCGAAGACCGGGGTCTCTCGATCATTAAGTTGCTTTTCAAAATCGCGTAGCAATCGAATTCCGACCGGATACAAGGCCCACAGGGCAAGTAAATTTGTCAATGCCAGCAACGCCATGGTGAGATCAGAGAAACTAAAAACAGTCGCTAAATCCTGTACCGAAGCCCAAGCAATCATAGCGAGTGCCGCCAAGCGAAAAGCCAAAATACTCCGAGCTCCACCGCGCTTGAAATAGGCAATACTGTTTTCTCCAAGGTAGCAGTTGTAGGCAATGGTGGTGACAGCGAACAGCACCAACGCAATGCTCACCAAAGGCTCGCCTAAAGATCCAAGTTGCTCAGCGACAGCGAGCTGTGTAAGGACCACGCCCTGAGTGCCCTCGGCGCCCGGTTGGTAGACAGAAGACATCAATATCATCAAAGCTGTGCAGGTACACAGCACGATGGTATCGATAAATACACTGAGCGCCTGAACGAGGCCCTGCGTCATCGGATGGGGCACATCGGCCGCGGCCGCAACATTGGGCACCGTCCCAAGACCCGCTTCATTAGAGAACAGGCCCCGACGTGCTCCTTGCATCATCGCGGCCGCAACGCCGCCCCCGACCACCTGCTCGACACCAAATGCACTTTTTACAATCAGCGACAAGGCGCCGGGCACTGCCTTTAGATTCATTGCCACCACCACGAGCGCCAGTCCGAAATACCCCAGTACCATCAGGGGCACAACGATTTCCGAAAACTGGGCCAGCCGCCGAATCCCGCCGAATAGAATGACAGCCATCAGCGCCGTCATGGCCAAACCCGATTGCCAAGCAGGAACGCCAAACGCCGACGCCACAGACTGTGTCACTGAATAGGTCTGCACAGCGTTAAAGCCGAAACCTATCGTAACCAGCAAGAGTATCGAGTAAACCACCGGTAGCCTTGTCCAACCCAAACCATGCCGCATGTAGTAGGCAGGCCCGCCTCTGAAGACGTCCTCGCCCTCGCGGCGCTTGTACAGTTGAGCCAGTGAACATTCAAACAAACTGGTGGCCATGCCTAATAGGGCGATTAACCACATCCAGAACAGCGCACCGGGTCCACCCAAAGTGATAGCAACGGCGACGCCGGCGATATTCCCACCACCAACCCGGCCGGCGACCGAGACGACCAATGCCTGGAAACTGCTCAAGCCACGGCTGGTACCGCCGAGTTGTAACCCACCGACATGTTTAAACATTCGGTTGAACAAGCGCAGCTGGACACAGCGTGATCCCACGCTAAAACGCAGGCCAACAGCCAGCAGTGCGATAATCAGGACATACGACCACAACCAATCAGTCACTGTGGCTAACATACAAACCTCAAGACAAGCCGTTGTATAAGATAAGGGCGATTGCAGGCACCACGATATAACGTGCCAGACCTTGCCATAGCTTGAAGTACTGAGGTTTCATACCCAACTCAGATTCAGCATGCTCTGGTTTCATAAACCACACAGCAAACGTGACAATTAAAAACCCCCCCAAAGGCAATAAGATTTTGTCGTACAGACCCTCTACAGCCTCATTAAAATTAAACCCTGCAATACGCGCTTCCTGCCAAATGTTGTAGGACAAGACGCTGGCGACCCCGCAAAAGGTCACTGCCGCAACAACTAATCCAACACTCACATGGCGATTGAGCTGGAAACGCTCGTCCACCCAAACTGTCACGCACTCCAACAATCCCACCATGGAGGTAATCCCGGCAACCGACAACATGATGAAAAATAAAATACCGAAGAGATGACCGCCCGGCATCTGGGAGAACGCAACGGGTAACGTCTGAAAAATAAGACCAGCGCCACCCGCAACATCGAGGCCGTAAAAGAACACCATCGGGAAAACAACAAACCCGGCAAGCAGGGCCACACCTGTATCCGCCAAAACGACGATCCCAGCACCCTGTGTAATCGAAAATGATTTTGGGAGGTAGGCGCCGTAGGTCATCATGCCGCCCATCCCCACACCAATGGAAAAAAAGGCTTGTCCGATCGCCGCAAGAACGGTGTCGCCATTAACCTTGCTCCAATCGGGTGTAAACAACCAATGTAGTGTTTCCACAAATCCACCGGTCATCGCATTGTAGATACTCAAGCCAATCAATAACGCGAACATCAGTGGCATCATGATGGTGACAGCGCGCTCAATGCCCTGCTTGACGCCGGCGAAAATAATAACGCCAACGATCAGGTTACCCACGAGCGTCCAGAACAACATGCCGTCACTATCGCCGAGGACTGCTGCAAATTCAGCCGTTGAGCTCACCGCGGTAACATCGACGAAACCCGTGATCACTGCCTTCGCGAGATACCACAAGACCCAACCGACTACGACCGCATAACCGATGGCAATGGCAAAAGCAGTTAACACGCCCATCCCGCCAACGATACCCCAGTGAGATGAGCGTCCTGATTCAATCGCAACAGCTCGCATGGACCGGGGAGGCGACTGAGCGCCGCGCCGACCGATCATCAGCTCGGCAATCAAACAGCTTACACCGATGAGCGTAGCGCAAATCAGGTAAATCACTACAAAAGCGCCGCCGCCATTCTCGCCAGTCACATAGGGAAACCGCCAGATATTCCCGAGCCCAACAGCGAAGCCCACTGACGCCATCACAAAGGCGAATCGACTCGACCAGTTTGTTGTACCTGCCATCAGTAATTACTCCGTTTGCTTGGCTTTTAGAAGTCTGCAAGACACGACGCGTTATTCAAAAAGCAACCATTCCACATCGCAGTTACAGTGTACCGGAAAGTGCGATCTGCCATTCATCACCGGCAGGTACGGCAAGCAAACTCAGGGCATCGCGGAGACCCGAGTTGTTGAGTGCGGCGCCCGAAAGCGACATATTGATCTGATAAACCCTCTCAGCCAGTGACACCGATCCGTCAACGGCAAGAGGGCCTGATAACGTCCTCACGACTCCGTCTAGTTCGCCCGACACCCCCGACAAATCGAGCGCGTAGGTCCCCAGCGGCACATGGCCTGCGTAGGCGGCCCAAGCCGCGTCCTCCCAAACCACCCGCGCGTCCACCGAGTCGATTGTCGCGTCGCGCCAAACAAGGTGCTCGACATCGATCGCAAGTTCGCCACTGACATACAATGGAATGATATGTTGAATCCATGTTGTATCCATTCGGGCATGTAGTTCAGAGACCGTGACCTGACCAGACGGTCCGAACTCCACCGTCATTTCAATGCGCTGTGCGCCCCACCGCGTCACCACATCAAGCTCAGGAGACAAGCGTAGAAGAGACCAAGGATTCAGTGACCAATCGACATGTCCGAGCGCTAAGTAATGCTCATTCAGAGGCATCACAACGCGAGCGTAACGACCATTCCAGATCGTGCCTGATGAGCCACTAACGTGGATCGATGAGCCCATCACGGAGCCGGCCAAACGCGCTGGAGCCTGGGCAACCAGCAATACCAGAACCGCCAACACCCATAGGGTATAGAGTGCGCGCCTGTTCGCTCTCATCAACCGCCCTGCGCGACCCGAACAGTTGCGTTCACGCCGCCAAGACGTCCGCCCTGCGAGAGTGCGACATCGATAACGACAAGGTTGTCGTCGTATTCGATCTGATCGAACCACTTTAGCAATCGGTCAAAATCGACACCCTCAAAACGGACCTGCGCCTCACCGCGACTGTTTGGCTGTAACCGTTGCACCTGAAGCCCCTGCACCTCGCTCGCATCAGTAATCAAGGATGAAATATTACGTTGAACACCCGTCTCACCAGCGCGCAGGGCAATCAGTTGACTCGCCTTTGCATCGACGCGCGCAAGCGCGGCCGCAACGTCCTGATTGTTCTGCCGCAGCAGTTCCTGCTCTTGATTGAGTGGTAACACGATACTCTTGAGCAGTATAAAAATAGCCAAAAAGACAGCCAGCATCAGTACAGCGACTTGATCCCGTGCTGTCAGTCGCTCGAACCACTCCTTCATCCGGACACCTCAATTCGCAGTCGAGCCTGAACCTGATCGCCACGCATACTCGAGTTCTCTAACGTCGCTTCAAAGCCCTCAGCCTCTAGCCGCAGACGCAGACTTTCAACGCTCTCAAATGAGGGGGCAAGCAAATTCAAACGAAGTTCGCCACTGACCCCATAATTGAGGTTGGTTAATTTGCGGCCGTCGCCTTCGGCCACTGCTGAAACAACCGCCACTAACACAGGCGTAAACCGCTGGCCTGCCTCACCACCGAAGGCTGCCAGCTGCCTATCGAGCTGTTTTTCCATGTCGACCACCGCACCACTCGGATTCGCACGACGGTAACTGCTCAACATCGCTTCACGAAGCTGCAGGTTCTCACTACTTAACTGGCGATACTGAAGATAATCCGAGCTGATCTGAAGCAACAACACTACGGCTGCGACAAGCGCGACTGTTCGCCATGACTGCCACCAGCGCGCAAGCGGCAAACGGGGTGCAAATGCGCCCTCACGTAGATTTAGAATCGGTGCCTCTGAGTCAATCAACATCAGCGCAGAGCCAAATCCACCCGCTCGCCATTCAAGGTGCTCGGCAATCGTCGATGGCAATACTGCCATAGCCTGATCGCGGTCCGTACCGTAGGCCACCCACCGCTCTGCCATTGGTAAAACACTCAATAACGTTGCCAGCAGGTCGATCGATACCGTCGCACCGTCGCACTCCCCCCAACGCACGGTCACGCGGTCACCCTCAAAGAGAAGACAGCACTCGCCACGTCGCCAAGGCAGCATTAGCGCTTCCGAAACCCACTTCTGGGGTGCTTGCTCGCCCAGTTGGGTCAACCATTCGGCCATCAACTGATGATGAACCATACCGATGCCGTAACAACCATCGCCTATGGCCGCAGACGCAAAATGAATATCGTCGACGTCATCAATAATGCTCTCTTCGAGCAGATAGGGCAGCGAAGAGCGGAAATGTTTTACCTCACTGGGCGTTACTTGCGCAGTAGTTAGCCTAACCTGATCACCCGGTGCCGCAAACCAACATCCGAGCGGGACATCAGCAGCGGAGACAGCGAGTGGTTCCGCGGCGCCAGTACGCCAAAGCCAGTATTGACCTTCCGAGTATCGAATGACATTGAGATTTTCAGAGGCACTCACAGGCACTGCCCTACAGTCGGTAGCACTAACAAACTCGCGCTGGAAATCGATAAATGAGCAACCATCTCAAAGTTCACCCTCTGTTCGGAAAACGGGAGTAATCTGCTGACCCTCTCGATGCAAGACACTGTACAAAGTCCGTTGCCGATCAGCAATATTGACAACCGCCTCCATCAAAAACCAAGCACTGCGTTCGTCAAGAATCTGGAGTAATTGTGGCATTTCTGTATCAACAATGACCGGATCTTCGACCAGAGCTTGGAGAGAGTCGATATCGCCACTTTCGCGCCGCTCGAGAAGCGGAACCACACTGTCTAGTGTCAACGGCTCAAGGCTGTCGTCGGCAACCAACGTCCGTAATAACGGTGGAGGGGCTGTGAGGACGTTAAGCGACCATGATCCATCGACCGGCCAAACACTAATATGGGGCGCCAAGGCTCGGTAGATTTCGCTAGTCATACCAGAAATTGCGCGTAGTTCGCTGACACTGGCGATCGGTCGATCAGCCGCGCGGTAAGGCATGGCCGCCGAGCGATAAGCTTCATCCTCTGCGCCCAATGGCCTTCGGTCTCCATCCGGGTCAAGAAAATCACTCACTGCCTCTGTGATCTCCTTGGCCTGTTGTGTAGAGATGACCACACCCTCCAAGCTTTGTAGCAGACGAATGAAAACCTTTTGCTCAATGGTGTACGCCGGCGACCCCAAGGCTGCCGATGTTCCCGCAGATTGCTCGATACCGTCTGCTGCGTCATCAGGTATGGCGTCCGCTTGCTCATCCGGTTCTTGCGGCGCTAGTCTCTCTTGCTTCACCAGAGCGTTAACATTGAACCGCCCCTGCAAATCGGTCAAAGCACCCTGCATGCTTCCTTCATCTAAAGCGTAGGGTGTTGGCGGGCCAGCCCAAAGCTCTAACAACGTGTCCCGTGGCGACTCCGACTGGGCGTCCAGCTGTTGGTCATATCGCAACGCCTGTATTGCCAAAGATTCCGCTCCTCGCAAATACGCCCACATCTGTTCACCCCAAAGCACATTGCTGGTACGTTGCAACTGCAAAGTGAAATCGCGTTGCAGTCCAACCATGAGCGCCGCCGCAAGCGCAAAGACGAGCAACGCCACAACCAATGCGGCGCCACGCTGGCTGATCAAATCAGCTTTACAGCGGCGCAAGAACATATAAACGCTCCAATTGATCCCATCCTTCTACATCTAGCCGCAGCCAGACCGCGACGGGCAGATCAACAGGGACGTCCGGCCTGGCAACATCCGCGATCCAACTATCCTGCCAATAGCGTCGATCGACATTGAGCTGACGATCAAACTCAAGCGCACCGATATCGCCGAGGAACTGCAATTCAATTTCTCTAACGCCCTCGAGTAACACCGTCTCCACGGGCTCAGTTGAGACCGTGCGATCGAGCACGGGGTAGGTCACCCGAAGCAACTTGTCATCGTCAAGCCGGTAGGCCACACGCTGCAAGACGCTGCGAGGCGTATCGACCGTGTTGTGCCAACCACTGCGCGTTAAACTGAGTATCTCTCGCGCCAAGGATCCACCGGTTAGCGCAGAGTCGATCAATCCGAATTCATCTCGCACCGGACGGTTGACCGTCAGACGGAGATCGCGGGCTACAGTGGAAAGGGTGCGATTGATATCCTGCAGTCGATCTGCCTGACTGCGCGCCTGCTCAGTACCCATGATTACAGTGGACAGAGCATTGTACGCGACCACCGCAACAAACGCGGTGATCGCAATGGCGATCAACACCTCGATTAAAGTAAATCCAGTGACCCGTCGAGGGTTAGGGGCCATTGCTCCCAACCTCCGTCGTTAAGAAAGCTGAGAGTTGTTGCAGAGGCGCTTCCTCTGCGCTCTGTGCGACCGAGATTGTCACACGGTAAAATTCCGGTAACTCAGTCTCTGCAGTCTGGACTTTCCAAAACCAATCTCTCGATCCCAGTTCGACCTCACCCTCAATCATACCGACAGCAAGACGGCCAGACTGCGCGTTAATCAGCCGAATTTCGGCGAGCTTATTACTGGCGATCCAACTGGCCATCGACCGGTCTCGTAAATGCGCTATGCCATCGGCCTGTTGGTAAAGAATCGCTAAAAGCGCCGGCATTGCTACAGCGATGATGACCAGTGCCACCATCACTTCAATCAAGGTAAAACCCCTAGTGCGCATCACGTTTCTTGTTCCTCACCTCGGGGCAACACTTCCACGCGACCAAATAGGTCCCAAGTCAGCCGGTACAACAGCGCTCCAGTGCTGGCATCAAGCCAGTCAAGCTGCCCGGGAGTTGTCTCACCACCCGCGTAAAACTGAATCTGAGGTGTCGGCATCTCAAGATCGGAGACTAACTCAAAATCCACATCTGCTTGATCATCCAGTTGCAATACCAGCTCAATACCGGGCTCAAAAACAAACGGCTCAAACACGTCTCGCGCACTCGTGGGCGCCGCCCAGCCCTGGTCGAAACGGCGCAACCATTGGGCGCGATAGCGGACATCACCAAGTTCTTGAGAGACCACAATTGCGACACCGAAATCGGAGCCCGTCAATTCGGCCTCTGAGAGCGCATACATCATGCGGGCCGCAAACTGTCTCACATCATCTTTTTGCGAGAGGTCCGCACCGCCACGACCGACGTTGACACTAACCACACTGGTTAGCAGCACAATCACCAGCAAAACAACCAGCAATTCGATGAGGCTAAATCCGATCGACCTGCGTGCTTTCACTACTCTAGGAAGTGCCCGTTGATTGGTCAGGAATACCCTTGATGTGGAGCACACCAAGATTATTGGTCTGTTTTCCAATTTCCGATGTCTGCGTTTTGATCATCTCCACCCGGTAGCCCGTCGGCACCCAAGCTGTAGAGATCTACCTCGCCATACTCACCGGGCGAGAGATACAAATATTCGCGACCCCACGGGTCCAAAGGCACGTCTGAGAGGTAACCACCCGTTTTGAAGTTGCGCGGCTCGGGCGGAAGCGCACTCGGCTGCACCAGAGCACGTAAGCCCTGCTCTGTGTTGGGGTAGACATAGTTATCAAGGCGATAGATTTTGAGTGCCGTCTCAATTGCCTTGAAATCTGCTTTGACCTTTTGAATACGGGCATCGTCAGCACTGCTGAGAACCGTCGGTGCCACCACACTAATGAGAAGGCCCATGATCACCAGAACCACCAAAATTTCTATGAGCGAAAACCCTTGCTGCCTTTGCATCGCGATCACCTCACCATTGTATTTAAGTCAAAGATCGGGAGCAGTATGGCCATCACAATCAATAAGACAAGCCCTCCCATCGTCACGACCATCAGCGGCTCAAACAATCCCATCGCTGTCCCCAAGGTCATTTCTAGCTCGCGCTCCTGATTTGTCGCCGAGCGCGCAAGCATGGTGTCGAGGTCACCACTGGTCTCGCCAGAAGCCACCATATGCACCATCATAGGCGGGAAGATATCGCTCTGCCCCAGCGCTCTGTGTAAGCTGGAACCCTCTTGCACCGCCAACGACACCGCACGACTTGCCTCCCGTAGAACGAGATTGCTCATGACTGCTCCTGAGATGCGCAATGCATCTAAGAGCGGAACACCGCTGGCCATCAGGATGCTTAGCGTTGACGAAAAGCGCGCCGTATCGAGACTCACAAAAAGCCACCGCAAGCCTGGAATCGATAGTAGAAACTGGTGCCAGCGCTTTTTCCACTGCGCCGATTTCATCAGCTGGCGAAAGGACAACAAAACGGCCGCGAGGGCGACGAGTAGCATCCAGCCACTTTCGCGTAGAAAGTCGCTCGTCGCTATTAACCCACGCGTCAAAGTCGGGAGCTCTTTTTGCGTATGAGAAAAAATGGCAACTAATTCCGGGACGACAAAAACCATCAGTGCCGTAACGACGGCAATCGCAACACCTAACAGCACCACGGGATAAATCATCGCCATCTGAAGTTTTTGCGCTGTTTGCTGGCGAGTTTCAGTGAATTCGGCGAGCTGTTCGAGTACGGGTGCAAGTTGTCCGGCCTGCTCCCCCGCATTGACCATGGCACGGTACATATCGCCAAACGCCCGGGGAAACTGGCCAAGTGCTGTCGCGAGCGAGTGGCCCTCGGCGACCTTAGACCGCACCTGCAGTAGCATGCCTTTGGTAGACTGCTTTCTAGACTGCTCCGAAACAGCCGACAAACATTCGTCGAGGGGCAATGCGGAAGCCACCAGTGTCGCGAGTTGGCGTGTCAGCAAGGCGAGCTCTCCTGCGCTAAGACTGGGACGCCAGAGAGCGAGCCGATTGGTATTTCCGCCCTCTTTAGTTCGGGAGGCTACCGCCACAACCTCTAACGGTCGCAAATTTTTACCGCGCAATTTCGCCCGTATCTGGCGCGCTGAGTCACCCTCAATGAGGCCCTTGACGACTTTTCCGTCAGAGTCGAGCGATTTGTAACGAAAGGCGGCCAAGATTATTTCACCGCGGTAACGCGCAGAACCTCTTCCACACTGGTTTCACCAGCCAGGATTCGGCGGCGTCCATCGGTATCGATACCCGGATAGTGCTTTCTCGCTAACGTCAGCATCGCCTGCTCACTTTCCCCCTCATGAATCGCCAGGCGTAAATCGTCATCAACTTCGATCAACTCATAAATACCGGTTCGACCGCGGTAACCCGTGTGGTTACAGGAATCACAACCTGCTGCGCTGAACAGTTGCTGATCCTCCGTAATGCCGAGAAGCTCCTGCTCAGCGGGGGTAGCGGCGTGAGACACCTTACACTTCGGGCACAACAATCGGACGAGGCGCTGCGCCATCACCGCGATCAAACTCGATGACAACAAGAAGGGTTCGACACCCATATCTTGCAAACGAGTAACCGCACCGATGGCTGTATTAGTATGCAATGTTGACAAAACCAAATGGCCAGTCAGAGACGCCTGCACTGCAATCTCGGCGGTCTCCAAGTCGCGAATCTCGCCGACCATCACGACATCGGGATCTTGCCGCAATATCGCCCGCAAGCCACGGGCAAAGGTCATATCGACTTTCGTGTTCACCTGCGTTTGCCCGACGCCTGGCAACATGTACTCTATTGGGTCTTCAATGGTCAGAATATTACGAGAGCTTTCATTAATACTTGAAAGCCCCGCATACAACGTTGTCGTTTTTCCCGAGCCTGTGGGCCCTGTGACAAGAATAATGCCATGCGGACTAGCCAATCCGCGCCGATAGCCCGAGACGACCTGCTCGTTCATGTGCAACTGCTCCAGTTCGAGCTGACCGGCTTGTTTATCCAACAAACGCAAAACAACCCGCTCACCATGTGCAGAGGGGATTGTCGACATACGAATATCAATCGCGTGGCCTGCGATGCGAACTGAAATACGCCCATCCTGGGGGATACGTTTTTCCGCGATATCAAGCTTCGCCATAACCTTTAAGCGAGATACCAGCAAGGGCGCAAGCATTCGCTTGGGCGACAGAATCTCATTGAGCACTCCGTCGACTCGATAGCGGATACTTAATCGATCTTCGAAGGTCTCAATGTGAATATCCGAAGCTTTCTCCTTAACCGCTTGCGACAGGACAGCATTAATGAGCCGAATAATCGGCGCATCATCCTCCGCATCCATGAGATCGCCGAGATCCGGCAGCTCATCAACCAAGCGCGACAAGTCAGCGTCAGCTGAAATGTCTTCCGCCATTTGCGCCGCTTCACTGTTAGAGCGCTGATACGCAGCTGTCAGTCGACTTTGAAAAGCCGCGGAATCGAGAACATGCAGCGAGAATGGCCCACCGAGATGCCGCTGCAACTCAAGTAGTGTATCGACACTTGGCTGACCCGCGCTCAATACCGCGACCGTGCCTGCTTCGCGCTCAATCAAAACCTGGTGACTTTTAGCAAAAGCAAATGGCAAAGCACCGAGCAGAATTTGCTGCTCTACCTCTTGCACATCCAACAGAGTCTCCTCGCCAGCCTCCGAGGCACTATTCGTTACGGTTGCCACGTCAGCCATCATCGCCACTTGCATCGACTTCAGGCAATGTTCGAACCCGCTCTTCCCAAGTGGGTAGCAACGGCAGGTACTCATCGTCGAGGAGCATCAAGCCACGTTCTCGTTGCTGACGCTGTTGGTCGCGAATGTAGCGATATTTTTCTGCCGTAGCGCCGGCCAAATCTGCATCGTTACGAACAATGGTTGGACGAATAAACACGACAAGATTCGATTTCGTCACCGAAACCACATCATTTCTAAATAAGCGCCCGAGTAAAGGGATACTCGACAATACCGGGACGCCCTGCTGCGAGTCCTGAACCTCATCTTTGACCAAGCCACCAAGGACGACGATGTCACCATCGCGAACCAGTACTTTGGTCTCAATCTTGCGTTCATTCGTAATGACATCTGAAGCGACCAGCACCTGCTGAGAAATACTGGACACTTCCTGCACAATATCAAGCACGACCGAGTCACCCTCATTCACTTGGGGGGTGACTTGCAGCGAGATACCGACATTTTCTCGCTGGATAGTTTGGAATGGGTTAGACGCACCGTTGGCTGTGCCAGTACTGGTGTAGGATCCAGTGACGAAAGGTACCTGTTGGCCAACGGTAATATAAGCCTCTTCGTTATCGAGCGTGAGTAGACTGGGAGTCGATAGAATATTGGCATTTCCCTGTGACTCTAAGGCGTTGAGAATGACCGTCATCGTGACCGACTCATCGACCACACCCCAGCCCAAGGTCGTTCCGGGAATTTGCGATAACGCACCAGCCAAAGGCCTGATGCCGATGTCGTTAGAGGCCGCATCGTCGGGCAAAATGGCCTCGGCCAGTGCACGATTACGCCCTTGCTGCGTCACGCTGGTACTGATGTTGCCGCCATAGGCTCCGCTGTCATTTGCAAACAGCCACTGCAAACCCAATTCTTGCCCATCAACCAACTCCATTTCGACGATGATGGCCTCAACCAATACCTGCGCCCTGCGGATATCGAGCCGCGCGATGACTGCCTCCAAAGCTGCCATTTCGTCAGCATCAGCTGTGATGATCAACGCATTGGTGCCCTCATCAGCCTCAATAGTTGAGGTGCTACTGTTATTACGCGGGCCCGTGCCACTGTCGTCGAGGCGAGACATATTTTGCATCACTCGAGTCAAAACTTCTGCGACCTCTGTCGCATCGGCATACTCGAGATAAATCACCTTCACGTTGCCACTTTGCTCTAGCGGTGTATCGAGGTACGCAATGAGATCTCGAATGCGCTGCACACTCACTTCATCGGCGGTGATCACCACACTGTTGGTGCGTTTATCCGCCACAAGGGACACTTCTTTATCAGCATCCGCTGCATCACCTTGCTGAGGACGCTCAATCGCCTGCAGCATCTGGACCACATCCTCGGCGACGCCGTAACGTAATTTAACCACCTGGGTGCTCTGGACCGCCGACTGGTCCATCTGCTCAATAATCTCGATGATGCGCTGAATATTAGAACGTATATCTGAAATGATAATCGCATTGCTGGGCGCATAGGCGGCCATGTGAGCTTGCTGCGGAACCAGGGGGCGCAAGACGGGAATAAGCTTGGCAGCAGACACATTTTCCAAGCGAATGACTTGCGTCACATATTCATCATTGATCGCAGACTCATCATCTGAAGCGACTGCTACGGGCGCTGACCGCGCATCCTTATTGGCGATAATTCGGATCACGCCGCCACTTCTAACAGCGGTGTAACCGTGTACATCAAGAATCGATAGAAACAAATCATATAATTCGGACTGGTTAACAGGCTCTGAAGAAATCACACGCACTTTGCCGCGCACATCCGGATCAACAACGATAGTCGAACCCGTTGCATCGGCGACAAACTTAATAAACTCTTGAATATCGGTGTCTTTGAGATTGACCGTATATTCTTGCGCGCGCAATGCGCTGACCTGGGTTACGAACACCAGCGCGACAAACATCGCCGCCCTCATCGCACGAAGGCCAAGGTTTAGCCGGACATTTGCCGCACCGACTCTACTGAAGAACTTCACCAATTCTGACTCCCGTGGCTCATTTTGGGGTTATTGAAGACTCACAGTGAGAGACACTGTCTCGTCCCCTCGTAGTATATCGAGATTGACCTCTGTCGCCTCCCGCATAACGCGATATAAACTGATTGCGTTAGTGGGGTCGCTCAAGGGCAACCCGTTAACAGCTGTAACGATATCACCCGATTTCAGGCCCAGTGCCGTAAACTGACGCGGCTGGGATCCTGGCATCACTCGATAGCCCTGCAACTGCCCATCCTTTTGTACTGGTGCGGCAGCTATAGCCGCCGCTAAGGACTGTGGATCGGTGTAAAGCCGCGCCCTGAGATCCTTGGCAATAGCGACCGACTCGCGATTGTCGACACGCTCCTGCCGCTCAGTGACCTCTGTTTCCTCGACAGTATCAATGGGCTCTGGCCTTGCTGCAGATACAGCCACGCCAGAGAGGGCTCCCTCATCAAACAAAGTCAGCAGTTCGTATTGGCCCGCATTATCGATCACGACCTGCTGTCGCATCACTTTGGCGAGCGACACATTGCCGGAGACCGGCAATCGATCACCAACGCTGAAAGTTGCCTCTTCTCCTCGCGCCTCAATCATGACGGTACCTAGACCGTCTTCCGTTGATGCGACAATTCCCGTCAATTTGAGTGCCAAACGCGTTTCCTGCGCTCCCGATTCAATCCCATCCCTAGGATTTGGTCGCACATTGACTGGCGCTTCTGAGGCGATGGGTTGCGGTCCAAAGACAGCGCGGCTCAGCGCAGCTGCCAAATCGGGTCGCGGCTCTTGCGCACGAGTCGCATTCTCTTGACTGGTCGCGACATTCACTACTGTCGGCGCTGGAGTCACGCGCTCACCAGGCCACATGGCCCAGACGAGATCAACCAATTGCATAAGTCCCCAAAGCGCCATGGCACCCAGCATTGCCCGCTGGATATTACCAAGCCGTTCAGGCTGTGCCGCAGCATGGAAAAGTATTGCGCAGCGAGACGCAACGCGATGCGACACATTTGCCGTATTCCGCCTTGAGATGCGTGCGCCAAACCAACCCATTGATCTTCAACCTTATTCCATAACGTCCACGACGGGTATCACTTAACCAGTAGTACCTTTGAGGTCAGTGATGTCAACTGATAACAACAGCAAACCAGTTTTTCGCTCTCACCAAGTTGTGACCTTATCTCGCTGTAATGACAGCATCATGACCATTCGCCGCACCGCCGATTGACGCAGTGCTGAGAGTCCTCGCGCGCGATCAGGTCGAGGGTGCAATCCGATAATCCGGATGTATGTCCTCAAGCTTGCTAAGGCTACAGCCTAGGTCATGAAGCAGCCCATCGGACAAACTATAGACCCAGCCATGAACATCAAGCTTTTGCCCGCGATGCCAAGCATTCTGCACAATCGTTGTGCTGGCCGCATTGTGCACTTGATTGATTACACTGATTTCACACAAACGATTAATACGCGCCGTTTCATCTGCAATCGCACTTAGCTC
Source organism: Halieaceae bacterium (assembly GCA_038134505.1). Taxonomy (GTDB): domain Bacteria; phylum Pseudomonadota; class Gammaproteobacteria; order Pseudomonadales; family Halieaceae; genus Luminiphilus. The sequence continues at coordinate 161,879 of JAYPVH010000001.1, forward strand.
ATCCCGATGATGGTGGATGATGTCTTTGATATTGCGCAGCCAATTATCGATCAACCCGTGATCTTGATTCTCATAAGCCGCTCTCACGCCACCACAACCGTAGTGACCGACGACCAAGATATGCTCGACCTTCAATACATCCACTGCGTACTGTAGAACCGATAGGGCATTCATATCTGCATGAGGCACTAAATTTGCTACGTTGCGATGAACAAAGATTTCACCGGGCTCTAGGCCCACAATTTCATTGGCTGGTACACGACTATCAGCGCAACCAATCCAAAGGTAACGCGGGTTTTGCTGACCTGTTAGACGAGCGAAATATGCCGGATCATTATCGCAACACTGATTCGCCCACTCCCGATTACGGGCAAATAGGATAGCCAAGTCCTCCGGCAACACATTACTCACTTGGCTCTCCTCCAAACTCCAATGCGCCACCCAAACAAATGGTCTCTTGACGGTAAGCCGTCAAAGCATAGTCATCCGCCTGATCCAGCATCGCCTGCGTTAACTCATTCACACTCTCTACTGAGAGATCACGAGGTTCCACAGAGATATAACCCGCTGTCGTCAATGTATCGACAGAGCCACCGACTCCATCATCCACTAAAATGTCTTCGAGCTGTTTTTGGAAGCGCTTGGCAATATGCTCGGCCTCCGCGATATTCGCTTCAACGACTGTAACACCGAAGCCATCGGTTCCTAACCGACCGATATGATCTGTCGAGCGCAACTGAGCAGACAGTAGCGTAGCAACATGGCGAATGACTTGATCGCGCACATGACGCTGAGACAGATTACACAACGCAGATAAACCATTCAGCCTCAGAACAATGAGGCAGACAGCACGATGGGCTCTCGACGCCCGCACAACCTCACGACGAAGGTCGTTAAACAGTCCTTGCTCATTGGCCATCCGCGTCACTGGATCGATGACCATCAAGTCCAAAGCGCGCTGCAACTCTCCTATATTCTCGATCATCAATGGAAGCTTCTCAGCAAAACGTGATAAGCGTTGCAGGTCATCGCTCGATGCGCCTTTCAAGCGCTGTGGGTCAGCAAGATGAAGGCTACCTACCAATACGCCGCCTTCGATAACGGGGATGATCAACACCTCAGACAGGCCATGCTCGCCTTTGAAAATTCCAAGGTTTAATGCGGTCATTGGGTCTATCCGGCGGGGCGACAGGCGTTCTTCATAGATTTCTTCGATCGGACCAGAGTCAGGGGTCAAAATGATGTGCGGAGCGAGTCTGTCATGATGGATAACACGCTGTTGTAGTTCGTTGATTGGATCGTGAACGACAAGTTCGACCCGAGTCGCTCCAACTGCTCTTTTGAGACCCAGGGTGGCAAAAAGTAAGACATCTTCGAGAGAGCGAGTGACCAACAAGTGTTTTTCGAGATCGTGAAGATCTGAGGCAAGATTAGGGGCCTCCCCAGCGACCAGCAAGGCCTCCCCACCGGGCAGACCCACAGTAATTTCCTCAACTGGGATATCCCCAGCTAAAGCCTGAGCTCTGATTTCATCATTCATCAAAGAAATCTCCATCACCGACCGTGGTCGACCGCATGACTCTTCTCACCCCGAAACTGTGCTACAGTTTAGCGAATTCCTGCGGGGTGGCTAACGCCTGAGATGCTCTCGGCAAACCCGTCGAACCTGAACCAGATCATACTGGCGTAGGGACAGGAGGCAACACGAAAAATCGTGATTCCTACTGCGCTGCAGGATGTCCCACTCAATCGAGGAGCCATCATGACAGCGAACCACCGCCCAAGCCACCTCTCAAGCAATCGGTTGACCCAATCCACACACTGGTTGGCGTTCTTAGGGCTGGTCTGCGCACTTCCTAGCGAGGCACAAATCCTCGAAGAGATCATTGTTCGAGCCGCACTGCAAAGCGACGATAGCGCTCGCACAAGCTTGACCATTTTAAACTCGCCACAAATTGAGGCGCGTAATGCGCAACATATCGAGGCCATTCTTTCAGCAGCCCCAAATACAAATTTCGCCAGTGGCGCATCGCGAGGTAGATTTTTTCAAATCCGAGGTATTGGTGAGCGCAGTCAATTCGTCGAGCCGGTCAATGCCTCAGTTGCCACACTCATCGATGGTATCGATATTACTGGAATCGGTGGCGCCGCAACGCTCCTCGATCTGGAGCAAGTCGAGATTCTTCGCGGACCGCAGGGCACCCTTTTTGGCGCCAATGCGCTAGCAGGGTTGATTGCATTACACTCCGTCGCGCCCTCTAATGACATTGAGGCACAGCTTAAACTCGGCCTCTCAAACTATGGCGGCCGTGATGCCACGCTCATTTTGGGTGATCAACTTTCTGAGGCCTGGTCGGGCCGTCTCTCAATAGAATCGGTCCGAAATGACGGCTTTATGCGCAACCGCTGGTTGGGTCGCGACGATACCAACGGGATTGATGAGACGACGGCCCGCGCTCAGCTCCGTTGGCAATCGGCCAGCCAATCGATTGATCTTGGTCTCTATCATGTCGATGTGGACAACGGTTATGACGCTTTTTCTCTCGATAACACCCGCGAGACACTCTCAGATGAGCCGGGCCGAGACGCACTAGAACTCTTAGCCTGGCGCGCTCGTTATGAAAAGCAGTTTGCTCAGAAATTACTGAGTGCCCAGCTGAGTGGTGCTCGCTCTGACACGCGCTACGCCTATGACGAGGACTGGAGTTATGTGGGCATCGCGCCGGGCTGGGAGTACAGCTCGGTCGATGACTATCGTCGCGACAGAGATATGCTCAGTTTAGACCTGCGTCTGGCGCGCAGTGAGCAAGACAATGAACCAGTGACATGGGTGCTGGGCACTTATTTGAGAGATGAGAACGAGAGATTGGCTAGACAATGGACCTACTTGGACAATCCTTTTCACAGTGATTTAGGCATCGAAACCGTGGCTTTCTACGGGCAGATTGATGTCCTATTGAACGAGCGCTGGTCAACCGCCTTGGGCGGACGAATCGAAGAACGGCGCTGGGACTACCGAGACAATGCGGGGGTGCGTAGCCAAAAAGCCAGTCACTACAGCAGTGGTAAGCTGAGCTTGAATTGGGATGCCAGCAGTCATCAGCAGCTCTTTGCCAGTATCTCGCTAGGAGTTCGCGCAGGCGGAGTGAACGCGGGATTACTCGCCAGTCTAGACGGCATTCCCGCGGCCAGCCGCGACCAATACGCGCCACTGGGATTCTTCGACCAAGAATCGCTCGTCAGTTACGAGCTCGGCTGGCGCTATACCGGCTTAGGCGGTGCCTTGCGTAGCGGGATGACACTGTTCTCAATGCAGCGCAAAGATCAACAAGCGAAGGGCTCTCTAGTCGTCCCAAGGGAAGACGGATCTACCGCATTTATTGATTACACAGACAACGCAGCTCGGGGCCAAAACCGGGGGCTGGAGTGGACGCTTAACTACCAGGTCACGCAGTCGCTGAACTGGCGCTTTGCACTCGGTCTACTCGACGCTCATTTTGACCGCTATGTGACTGCTGATGGCGATGACTTGCGAGGTCGAGACCAGCCACAAGCACCGCGGTGGCAGTTCCAGACTGCCCTCGGGTACGTCTTCTCAGATCGATGGCACGGTGCGATCGAGTTGACTGGAAAAGATCGTTATTTCTTTTCTGACCGGCACTTCGTTAGTTCGCAAACCCGCCACTTAATCAATGCTCATGTGATCTGGCACGCTCATCATTGGTCAGCAAAACTGTGGGCACGAAATCTAACCGATGAAACCTACTTCGTCAGAGGTTTTGGTACCTTTGGCAACGACCCGCGCAAGGAGTATGTAACCGAGCCCTACCTTCAATATGGTGAGCCGCGTATGCTCGGGCTCTCTATCACCTACGACATGTACTAGGATCTCGCCATGCAGATGACCGCAGAACTCAGCTTATATCCTTTAAATGAACATTTTGAACAAATCGTGCTGAGCTTTATTGACAGACTTTTGCAGGAGCATGCGGTCAGCACAGCGACAAATTCAATGTCGACGCAGGTATCAGGAGAGTCACACATTCTATTCGACGCGATTCGAGATGCGCTCGAGCAAAGCTACCAGAAGTTTGGTCAGCAAGTGCTCGTAGCCAAGTTTATTCCTGAGCACCATCCAGAGATCGGTCCTCTCGAATGAGTGTTGATGCACTGGAAATAGGGGCCGTTGTTTTAGCACTCGCCTACGTGGTGCTGGCCATCAGAGAGAATCGCTGGTGTTGGGTGGCCGCTTTTGTCAGCGCGGTACTGTATGTCTGGATTTTCTGGCAAGTACAACTGCTGATGGAGTCGCTATTGCAGATTTTTTATGCGGCCATGGCGGTTTACGGCTGGGTTCTCTGGCGGGATCGCCAGACGGGCCAGCCTCAGAGTATCCAAACGCTACGATGGCAGACCCACGTAACCATTGTGGTCTCAGTTATTGGCGTGAGTGCTGTGCTGGGTTGGTTCCTGAACTCAGCGACTGGGGCAGCCTATCCCTATATCGACAGCTTCACCACCATCGCTGCGCTCGCTACAACCATGCTGGTTGCGCACAAAGTATTAGAGAATTGGTTGTACTGGATTGTCATCGATGTGATTTCAGCTGGTTTGTATATCAATCGCGGGCTCGACCTCACTGCAGCGCTATTTATGGGTTATGTTGTCCTCGCGTTGGCGGGATATTGGGAATGGCGAAAACATTACGTGACACAACAGACCTCTTTGCCAATGTCCTAGCGACTTGGCGAGAATGGCCGGATTTTGCTCCCACGAGCAAACCCTCCGTGCTACGGATTTTGCCCGAAGGTAGCCGGCATTGTGCAGCGTTGCTCGATACCCCAACGCCGCTGGTATTGAGAATCGCCCATCGCCAAGACAGCAGGGAACGGCTGGCAGATTTCGAGCACCACAGTTGGCGATTGGCGGCAAATTGCAGGCTGGCGCCTGATTTTGTGATCCTCAATACAACGCTGCCGGCCACCCTGTCACACTACTTTCCCAATCCAAAAGTGCCCGATGGCAGGGAAATGGGCCTATTCCTGAAGCGACTCCACACGCTTGAAGCCGACCCCGCGCCACTGTCGCTCGGTGATACGCTTGAGCGCTATCAGCAACTTGCGCGAGATCATCACCAAATTGATGTCACAGAGTGTCTGCCCAATTCGCCGGCAGTTCTCAGCGCACTGGCACAAATCGAGGATACGAGGCCCTTACTGTGCCACAACGATCTCACCGCCGGAAATTGGCTGACTGATGGCCAAGGCCTACTCGCCATTGACTGGGAATACGCGGCAACGGGATGCTCCTACTTTGACGTCGCTTCGGCACTCTCAATCCTCGATGTTCCAAACCAACAGGCGCTTCTCGAGGCCTATAGCGGCAAACCACAACCGAGTGATCGCCAGATCACCGCCAACGCCCTCTATGCTGTGACTTGTTGGTGGTGGTCACTTGCCAGAGGAGACAGACAAGTGCAAACAGAAGGCAAAGCGCTTGCACGAAACTTACAGGCAGTGGCTTCATGAAAACCTGGCATCTCCTTGGGGTAGGCGCTCTTGGCGGCTTGTTTGCTCATCGCCTCACCGACGGTGGCGCTGCAATGTGTTTACTCACCCGCCAGCCAAGGACAACTCAAAAAATTGTGCTAGAGCGCCACGGCCAGCAACAGACGCGCATTTTTGGCTGCTCTTCACTCGGCGAGGACTCGCCAATCGAACAGTTGATTATCGCGACCAAGAGCACCCAGTTCGAAGCGGCGCTAACCCAGGTCGCATCACGAATCCAGCCAGGCGCTATGATTGTCACTCTCGGCAACGGCCTCGGCTTGGCAGAAATTGGTAAGCGTATCGTTCCAGCCGCCAAATTCATTGCCGGTAGCACCACGGCAGGCTGCCGAAGAGGCGAAGGGCGCTGGATCGCGTCAGGAGATGGTTCAACACACCTGGGTTGGGCCGAACCCTCATCTGCACCACCACCCGACTGGTCAAAGATTTGGTCTAGAGGCGTTCCGGGGTTTAGCTGGGAAGATGACATGGCGCCGATCTTGGTCCGCAAGGCTGCGATCAATGCTGTCATCAATCCTCTCACTGCGGTGCACCAGATTCCCAACGGCGCGTTGCGGGACGCGCCCTATCGCGCACAGTTCGATCACGTCATTTCGGAGGTGGCACTGCTCCTTCGCCACCTAGGTTTCGACGCGTTAGCAACATCGCTGCCAACAGAGGTCTTGGCCGTTGTCGAAGATACCGCCAGTAACATTTCCTCTATGGCCGCCGACGTCGAGCAAGACAGACCAACAGAACACCCCTTCATTCTGGGCTGGTTTTTACGTCAGGCCCAATCTCAGAATCTGCACCTTGAACAAGTACCCTATCTGGTCGATCTTGCACGGCAATTTGAGCGCTGAGCAACAAACCCAACAGTGCTGAGCGCCACGCCTCTAACGAGTCCTCCGGCATAAGAATCGACTGAAAGGTGGGCGATGATGGGCCTTCTTCACCCAGCACCATCAGGCAAAATATCTCCAGACAGCGAACTTGCAGCCAATAGTGTTCGACGAGGTCGTTGGGGCGGCTCTGCGCATCACGCCAAGCGATTGAGCCCGACGGCAAAAAGCTCAACAGCTGTCCATTTAACCATGTCATGTCGAAGCCGCTGGGCAAGTTTGATCGAGGGCTCTCTGCCATGAGTTGAACCCGGATGCCGATAGGCGCTTTGGAAGTCCCCTGGTCCTGCACCCATACTAGCCAAAGGAACGCAGCGAATATGAATATCCCCAAACACCAGCGCCACCAGTACGCTCGAATTGGATTGATCGATGGTGGTCTTGAGGATGACGTCGCTCTTATTGACGAGCGGTGTGTTGACCAAATTCCCAGCGCGCTATCGGCGACTCCCTCATCGCTGCCCAATAATCGCTGTAATTGACTGACTACCATTTCGGGCGTTGGCGGTGGCGTCTCAAACAGCAGAGTCGCCAGTTGCCACAGTTCACGCGCAAGCATATTCGATGTCGATGGCAAATCTGGCGGGCTCGACCAACGTCGACCCTCATCATCGACAGGCATCTGCACAGCCACACCAGAGAGTAGCCAAGCGATCAATGCACCCAGCGCATGCCAGTCCCTGTCGAAATCACTCGTGTTTTCGCATACTGTCGAGAAACTCGGTGTCCCCACTTCTGTGCAGTTTCTCAAATCTCTATCGACCAAACCAAGGTCAATCAATGTCACCGAACCTCGCTCATCAATAATGACATTGGCTGGAGACACATCGCCATGCGCGAGGTTCATCGCCGCGAGCTGCTTCAGCGTTTGTGCGATTTGGACAACAATCCGCAGTACCGAAATCGGTGACATCGGGCCTTGCCACTCAGAAAGCGGTCGACCCTCAATGTAGTCAGAAACCACCCACTGTGCATCTGCCGTAACCTCAGTTCGGCGAATTGTCGCAAGCCCACTAATCTCAAGCCCTGTCGCGCGAGAAAGCGCATCGAGTCGGTGTTTTTGCGCCTCCGCAGAGCCGCAAACCTGCAATCTTTTGACCGCAATCCGCTCGCCTGTATGACGCTGTTGCGCAAGCCATACCTCCCCCTCACCACCAGCCCCTAGTAATACGAGCGGTATGAAATCGGCTGGCAATTTTGGCTGTAGCGTCCGCACAGCTACTGCGATAGCAACGTATTCAAGCGAGTCTTCATGGCACGGTAGGAGACGCCAAAGTGCTGCGCTAACGCCCGCGGATCGCGGCCAAATTGAGTCATCGCTTGTTGGAGCTCCTGATCGCTGACCTCTTTAAGAAGTCGAAAGCCATCGATAGCCTCTAGCCGTCGATATAGACGGGGCCGACTCACGCCAAGTTCACGAGCTATTTGAGCTATTTCAAAATCACGTTTCTTGACGAAGCTCAGCAGCTGCGCGTCATCTTCAAAAAGAGCAGGCTGCATCGCGTTGGCCCTGCGAAAATCGCCGGAATGGATTTTCGATGACGCGGTTTTCGCGAACGCGCCGAGCTCCCGCGAGTTTCCTGGCCAATCCCGACATACGGACTCAAAGAATACACGCGCCCAATACGCCGCCGTTTCCTCTCGAGATGCGACATATGACAGAGACTGGCGTACTTCATCGCTACCAAAAGACAGCAAATGGAATATCAATTGCGGTCCGATATCGTCTTTACGTTCGCGCAGTGGCGGAATCATGATCGAAATGGCTGATAAGCGTTGTTTGAGCGCCAGACGAAACTGCGCCGGATCCGCTAGGTCAGCATCTGTCGCGGCAATAACACGGACATCCACACAGATGGGCCGGCCGCCAACGACTTGTATTTCGCCTTGCTGTAGTGCTCTCAGCAGCTGAGCTTGCACAACTGACGGGGTATCACCGATTTCATCAAGAAACAGCGTCCCCTCATGGGCGTGTTCGAACCAACCTCGACGCTCGGTCGCTCCCGTAAATGCGCCTTTCGCCACGCCAAACAATTCACTCGCAGCGAGGCTTTCCGGAATCGCGGCCATATTGACCGCGACAAATTGTTTTGCCGCTCGCTCGCTATGTTCGTGAATCGCTTGCGCTGCGAGATCCTTCCCGACCCCGCTTTCTCCTAATAGAAGGACTGGTACTGCATTATCTGCCGCAAGTTTGATGAGCCCTCTCACACGCTTGAGCTCTTCTGAGGGCCCTACCAGAGCGCTAATGGGGGTCTCCTCATTATCGTGAGGCACTTTCACCAGACGCAATAACAGAACGACGGCATGACCCAAGCGAATGGGAACACCACTTTGCAAATCAGAATATGAAAACCGGCCTCGGCGCTGGCCCTGCACACCAATCCTGACATAGCCAGGATCAGTCATCGATTCAATGACGCATTCAGATCCACGACACGCGAGTGTCAGTGACGAGCGGCTAACATGTGCTTCTTGCACCGGCAGCCCATCAGAGAAGCTGGGCGATAGCCGACCAACTTCACCCTTGAAATCTCTGGGCGCCTCGCCCTCTCGCCATTCGGCAAGATCTGCATAATGCCCTATTCGGGCTAAATCGGAATGAAAAACAATCGACAGCCTAAGCGCTTGTTTATGACCAAGCCTCGATTGAGCGCCTGTCATAAACGGCGTCAACGTTTTTTCTACAGCAACCATCACAACAGTCCATAACTTACGGACAAACCACCCTATAAAAAAAGGCCCCGCAGGGAAAGCCTCTTACTACCGGAGGGAGAACAGCTGCTGAGTTTTGAGCAGGTTTGATTACAGGATCGCCAGCACCGAGACCACTAAAATCCAGACCACCCATGCCTTTTTGATCGCCACCAATACCGCGGCGACACGAGACGCAGCATTCGTATCGTGGCTATCGAGTGCCAATGCACTCTCGGCGCTCTCAAGCAATAGATCTTCAGTGGCGACTTCGGGTTCAAAAGCGCGCTCCTTCAGCTCATTCCAGGCACCCGCAAAACTACCCACAGCTGCGAATGTGAGCACCAACATGCGCGCGGGAAGCCAGTCAGCGGCGGTCACCAGCAAATCACCCCGGCGCCCACTATTGTCCAAAATGGTCAAACGATAGGCCAACGCGCCATACGGCCCCAACAGCAAAAAGTAAAACACTGGCGCGAACCAACGCTGAAAGCCCTCATACAAAAAGATGCGCGCAGCGTCGGCGGCGAACCCGTCGTTGTCGTGCGCTGCGCCATCTAGACCACACTCTTCCAGAACGAGGGCCGCACCCGCAGCATCTCCATGACGGGCTCGAGCCAGATAACGCTCGGTCACTGTGGGGAAGTCGACACGGCCAAATGAGAACAATAAGACGGCTACGCCTACGATGAGCTCGATGATGCCACCGAGTATCCCCGTCAGCAGGGCCACCAACAGCGCAAGAGATGCCACCGGTACGACCACCATCAAAATGAATCGCAGCCAAAGCGGTGGTTCGATAGCGGCCACACGCCCGCCCAACGCAGACCGTCCGAAGTCACGCTGTAGCGGCGCTCCGGTTCCTTGCATCCAATAGACCGCAGTGGCCAGCAAAAACGCGAGATAACTCAACGAGCCAAACTCCTTTTAGTCGCCATTGAGATAGGCCTCTCTTTTTAGTCGCGCCCAATCAAAGCTCGGACCGGGATCCGTTTTTCGTCCCGGTGCAATATCACTATGACCTACTATCGCGTCGGGCTCAATCGTTGTGTAAGTCTCGCGTAATAGGCGCACCAGTTTTGCTAAGTGCGTGTACTGCGGATCGGAATAGATCTCGTCATCTGTTCCCTCAAGCTCAATACCAATACTGAAATCATTGCAGTTCGACCGTCCACGCCAAACCGACTCCCCAGCGTGCCAAGCGCGCTCTCCGGTTGGGACGAATTGCTGAATCACACCATCCCGACGAATGAGAAAATGCGCTGAAACCTGCAGATTCGAGATTTCCGCGAAATAGGGATGCTCGGCGGGATCTAGGCAGTTGGTAAACAGTTCAGCGATGTGCGGACCGCCAAAGGAACCCGGCGGAAGCGAAATATTGTGAATGACAATCAACTGAACGTCACAACCGGGTGGCCGCGCGTTACAATTGGGCGAAGCCAGTTGCTCGGCAGCCGCTAAGATGCCGTCTACAAGTTGCCAAGTTGTCTTTTCAGTATCCACGTCGATATCTTAGCTTGCCAAAGTGCCGATGTGGTATACGAGATCTGTTGGGGAGTTCACATGCTAAGCCCGGACTATGTGTCAGCCATCGTCAGCCTTGCACTTGAGGAAGATATTGGCAGTGGGGATATCACCGCACAACTCGTGCCTGAGGGCGTCGTCACCACAGCCACCGTGATCACTCGAGAGGACGGAATTCTCTGCGGCACCGAGTTCGTCAATCGAGTCTTCTCCGCCATTGATGCCAGTATTGATGTGCGCTGGGACGTGGCAGATGGTGATTCAATCTCGGCCAATGAACGTTTGTTTACCGTGTCGGGCCCTGCTCGAGCATTACTGACTGGAGAGCGTCCCGCTCTCAATTTTCTGCAAACACTATCTGGCACCGCAACGCGAGCCCAGCATTACGCCCAACTCGTAGCAGGAACAAATACGCGTCTGCTCGATACTCGAAAAACCATTCCAGGCCTGCGACTGGCGCAAAAGTATGCCGTATCCTGTGGCGGCTGCTTTAACCACCGAATCGGTTTATATGATGCGTTTCTTATTAAAGAGAATCACATTGCGGCCTGTGGTGGTATCGGTGGTGCAGTCAGGACCGCTCGAAGTCAGGCGCCTGGCAAACCCGTCGAAGTTGAGGTGGAGACCATCGCGCAACTACACGAAGCACTCGAAGCGGGTGCTGACCGTATCATGCTGGATAACTTTGACTTAGAGACCATGCGAGAAGCGGTCACGGCGACTGGGGGACGTGCGGAACTCGAGGCTTCTGGCAACGTCACCGAGGCAACGTTATCCGCAATCGCGGCAACCGGTGTTGACTTCATTTCAATTGGCGCCCTGACCAAAGGCGTTGAACCGCTCGATTTATCGATGCGTTTCGATTGATACCGATCGAGACGAATATTCAGTAACCCTCGGCCAAAATCGTTTGCAGCGCACCACCATCGCTTTCAATAGGTGATACCGGCGACAATCCGAGGACTCGTGTTGCAACTGGGTAGACATCAAGCTGATGCGCTCGGGGCACGACAACCCCCGACTTAAAAGCTGGCCCCTGCGCGATAAAACACGCATCCATGTCCGCCAACTTCGGATCGTAACCGTGGTTGCCACCCCGTTGCGCTGAGGCCACTGGACGGTTTGAAAAAGAGGCCGGTGGATGGGTTTCAATCATTAAGTCGGGGATTCCTGGATGATCAACAAATCCTCGTTCCGATAAGTAGTGATCGTCGAGCAACTGATAACGACCCGCTGCTGCGTCACGTAACTCGTTGGCAAACGATTCGAGATCAGCCGCGGGGTCCTCACGGTAGTACATCACTCGGGTGCCGGTGTTGATGAGCTTGAACCCGGGTGCCAGCGGCAGCTCGGACACTAAGATTGCGTGAGCACCATCGATCGAAGCCATACCATGGTCCGCAGTCACAATTAAACTGATGTTGCGATCGGGGAGTGCTTGTATCCCAGACCACAAGCGACCCACGAGTCGATCGATCTCTGTAAATGCGTCGGCTGTTTCGGGGCTTTCTGGCCCGTACTCATGTCCCGCGGTATCGACGGAAGAAAAATAGAGTGTCACCAGCTGCGGACGAGCCGGCTCTGGCAATCGCAACCAATCGAGCACCTGGTCCACTCGCGCCGAATAGGGGGACTGCTGTGAATAGTTAAAGTAATAGGTCGGCGTCATGCCACCGATGCGCGCATTGGCCTCGGGCCAAAAGTAACTCGCTGCAAGACCACCATGAAGCTCGACTAAATTCCACAGCGGCACACCGTGAAACCATGTCGAATCTTTGCTGCCATCGCCTAATGAGTAACACTGCCCGCGCGTTGGGTCACAAAAGTTATTGTCGATAATCCCATGCTGTGTGGGCCGCAGTCCCGTCACCAGCGACAAATGCGCTGGGAAGGTTTTGGATGGATACACCACCTCCATTTTGGTCGCGCGAACACCCGAAGCAGCCATGGCGGACAAATTGGGAGCTGGATGGATATCCGGATAATCCCAACGGCAACCGTCGATAGAGACCAGCACCAAGGTATCGGCAATCAGTGTCGGGCTGGCGATAGCACAGACCAGCAGCAGGCTCCTAATGAGCGACTTCATAGGGCATTTCCAATGCGATTCAACATAACGTGTCGGTAGTTTATACCAATGCGAAGACCGTACCACGCTGTGCGATTATCGAGATGGATCGAAGGCTAAACATAGCAGGCAAAAAAAACCCGGCATCACGCCGGGTTTTTATTTTCCAGGGGCGCGGCTTACATCATACCGCCCATGCCACCCATGCCGCCCATGCCGCTCATATCAGGCATCGGCGCATCTTCCTTCGGCGCTTCAGCGACCATGACCTGAGTCGTGATCATCAAGCCGGCAACTGAACCCGCGGCCTGCAGTGCAGTTCGCGTGACCTTGGCGGGATCGAGGATACCCATCTCGATCATATCGCCGTACTCACCGGTCGCGGCGTTGTAACCGTAGTTACCGCTGTTAGAGCGCACTTTGTCGAGCACGACTGAGGCCTCGTCGCCAGCATTGCTCACGATTTGACGAAGCGGCGCTTCCATCGCGCGCAAAGCGGCTGCAATACCGGTGTTCTGATCTTCGTTATCGCCTTTCAGATCAGCGATCTGAGCGATAGCGCGAATCAGGGCTGTACCACCGCCGGCTACAACACCCTCCTCTACGGCCGCACGGGTTGCATGCAATGCATCTTCAACTCGCGCCTTCTTCTCTTTCATCTCGATCTCGGTTGCGGCACCGACTTTGATGACGGCGACACCACCAGCCAGTTTGGCGACTCGCTCTTGGAGTTTCTCGCGATCATAGTCGGATGACGTATTTTCGATCTGAACACGAATTTCGCTAACGCGACCTTTAATAGCGTCAGGATCTCCTGAACCATCGACAATGGTGGTGTTGTCCTTGTCCATGGTGATGCGCTTCGCGTTACCGAGGTGCTCCAGAGAAGCGCTCTCGAGATCGAGACCCACTTCCTCAGAAATCACCGTACCGCCCGTCAAAATCGCAATGTCTTGCAACATGGCTTTGCGACGATCACCAAATCCAGGCGCCTTACACGCAGCGACCTTCACGAGGCCGCGCATATTGTTGACAACCAATGTCGCCAGCGCTTCGCCCTCGACATCTTCAGCAACGATCACTAAAGGACGTGAAGCTTTAGCGACCTGCTCAAGAACAGGCAACAACTCGCGAATATTGGAGATCTTCTTGTCGACCAAAAGGACATAAGGGTCTTCAACCGCGGCTGTCATGTTTTCCTGGTTGTTGATGAAGTAAGGCGAGAGGTAGCCACGATCAAACTGCATACCCTCGACCACATCGAGTTCGTTCTCCAGACCTGAGCCTTCCTCGACGGTGATCACACCCTCTTTACCCACCTTTTCCATCGCTTCGGCGATGATCTCGCCAACGTGAGCATCGCTGTTGGCAGAAATCGTGCCGACCTGGGCGATCGCTTTGCTGTCTTCACAGGCCGTGGCCATGCCTTTGATCGCCTCTACTGCAGCGACGACGGCTTTGTCGATGCCGCGCTTGAGATCCATGGGATTCATGCCCGCGGCGACGGCTTTCAAACCTTCATTGACGATGGACTGTGCAAGAACAGTTGCCGTGGTCGTGCCATCACCTGCGGCATCTGAGGCCTGAGAGGCCACTTCCTTGACCATTTGAGCACCCATGTTCTCAAACTTATCGGCCAGTTCGATTTCCTTGGCGACTGACACACCATCTTTAGTGACGGTCGGCGCACCAAATGATTTTTCCAAAATTACATTACGGCCTTTAGGGCCCAGAGTGGCTTTCACCGCATCGGCAAGAATGTTCACACCTGCGAGCATTCGCTGACGGGCTTTGTCGCCGAAATAGACGTCTTTAGCTGACATTTTAAAATTCCTTTTGAATCAATTCAGTTGAAGTCTGTTAGTCAATGACGGCGTAAATTTCTCCCTCACTCATCAGAATGAGTTCTTCGCCATTCATCTCAATGGTGTTGCTACCGGCATATTGGCCGAAGACAATCTTGTCACCGACTTTGACTGCTAACGGGCGCAATTCACCGTTGTCGAGTACTTTGCCCTCTCCCACTGCCACGACCTCACCCTGATTGGGCTTTTCCTTGGCAGATCCGGGCAGAACGATTCCACCGGCAGAGGTTTCCTCTTCTTCCTTGCGACGAACGACCACTCGGTCGTACAACGGACGGATATTCATACCTTCTAGTCTCCAAATTTAACGATCTAATCAACACCCCCCGAGAGGGCCGAGTACCTACATGGGGTCAGGGCGCGCATTTTCAAGGTTTTTTTTAGCACTCTCAACCCCAGAGTGCTAAAAAAGTCGGGCATCATCCTGTTTTTTCATTTTAATCAATACGTTACAGGACTGATTGAGTTACAGATTTTTTTTCAAAAAAGGGGCTAGGGTGAGTTTCGAGGGTCTTTCCCGATTGATTCCGAGGGAACCTCCTCGAATTCTCCGTCGATGATGACGTTTTCCGAGTCATTAGCGGCGCGATCTTCGCGCCGTGCCAATCGGCTGACCAACAACGTCAGCACGCCCCGACGCAAAGGACCAATAAGGATGACGCCCGCGAACACGTCGGAAACCAAGCCGGGGATCACCAGCAGTAATCCGGCGACGGCAAGGGCCATATCATCACCGAGAAATTGCTGCGACAGCTGCCCCTCAAGTCGAGCCAACTGAAGCCGTGCCAGACTATTAGCACCGGCACGCCGAATCAGGACACCACCCACCGTAAAGGTCAGCACCACCCAAAGTACGACCGTCAAAAGCCCTTTCGCGACGCCCAACTCGATCAACGACCACAGCTCGAGCCATGGATACAGTGCAAAGAACCAACGCATTATCCAGACGACTCGACGTCTGAGCGCTCAGACCACGGCGCTATCCATATCAATATGAGCATTCCAGGCACAGCCAGAAAAGTGCACAGCAGAAAAAACGGAATCCAATCCATTCGCTCCACCAAAAAACCAGTGGTTGCATTCATAAACGTTCGTGGCACCGCCGCAATCGCAGTGAACAGGGCAAACTGCGTCGCAGCAAAGGTGCGACTGGATTCCCGTGCGATAAAGGCGGTAAACGCGGCGGTGCCGAGACCGACGCCCAAGTATTCAAAAGCAATCACTATGGCGAGCCAGCGGAGGTCGTGACCGACCCATGCGAGGACTGCGAAGCCGAGAATACTGACCATCTGAATCAGGCCAAACACCCACAAGGCGCGGTTGATGCCCAAACGAATCATTGCCAATCCGCCAACAATGCCACCCACAATGGAAGGCCACAGCGCCGCATTTTTGGCCACCAGACCGATCTCGGTTTTACTAAAACCCAAATCAAGATAAAACGGTGTCGATAATGCGGTCGCCATGTTGTCACCTAGCTTGTACAGCACCATAAACGCCATTGCTAACAATAGATGTGCCCAACCGCGTCGCTGCACATACTCAGAGAATGGTGCCACCACAGAGTCCTTTAATGACCTGTGCTCCACTGAAGAACGAACGGGCTCCTTAACGGCAATCGACAACGCAACACCAATCAACATAAACGCTGCGGTAATCCAAAAGACCGTGGGCCATGACAAGTGATCCGCCAAAATCAGGGACAGGGATCCAGGCACTAGACTCGCGATCCGATAAGCCTGGACATGGACTGAGTTACCCAATCCGAGTTCTTCATCAGGCAAAATTTCTCGACGATAAGCATCGATCGCAATATCTTGCGTCGCGCTAAAAAAGGCGACCACCGCCGCCATAGACGCGACCCAGGCCGTCTGTGCGACAGGGTCGAGATGACCCATCAAACCAATCGAGGCAATCAGAGCGATCTGTGTTGCTAACATCCAGCTGCGACGTAAACCCAATTTCATCGACCAGCGGTCAAGGAGTGGGGCCCAAATAAATTTCCACGTATAAGGCAATCCCACCAGCGCGAACAACCCAATCTCTGCTAAAGAGACGCCACTCTCGCGCAACCATGCGGGCACCAGTTGTAGTAGCAAATAGAGTGGCATACCTGAGGCAAAGCCTGTGAAAACACAAGTCAGGATGCGCCGATTCATCATTGCAGCAATGAATGGATGTCGGTCGACAACCTCTCTGTTCTCATTATAGTTCACCGACGGTTGCGACACTTCTAGGACTCGGGGAACTGATAGTCCGCAAAGAGATCGCGCAATGCAGTCTTCTGTATTTTCCCGGTCGCGGTGTGCGGCATTTCATCGATGAACTGCACGTCATCTGGAATCCACCACTTCGCAATTTTGCCATCGAGATACTGTAGCAATTCAGCCCCCTCGACATCGCTCCCGCGGACAACAATGAGCAATGGACGCTCCCCCCACTTTGGATGGATTCGACCGATCACCGCCGCCTCGGCCACTGCGGGATGGCCCGTCGCGCAGTTCTCTACCTCGATGGAGGAGATCCACTCACCACCCGATTTGATCACATCCTTGGTACGATCGGTTATCGCGACATAACCTTCTGGACTGATGGTGGCGACATCGCCTGTTTCAAACCAACCCGCCTCAGCATGCGCATCACTGCCATCAAGTTTGTAATAACTTGAGCAAATCCAAGGTCCACGGACCTTCAGCGCACCAAAAGCCTCGCCATCCCAGGGCAACTCCTGGTTGTCGTCATCAGTAATTTTGACCTCAACGCCCCAAATCGGCTGACCCACATTGGTTCGAACTCGTGCAAACGTCTGCGCAGTAAACTGCTCGCGACGACCACCACTTGAGTTTGAAGTGCCCAAGGGGCTCATCTCAGTCATGCCCCAAGCATGTCGGGTATCCACGCCGTAGCTATCGAGCTCTTCCATCACCGACAAAGGACAAGCAGATCCGCCAACCACGACCCGTTTCAAGGTATCAACCCGCCCACCAGTACTGCGCAGATGGGCTAATAAATTGAGCCAGACTGTGGGTACGCCCGCTGATAGAGTCACGGATTCTTCGTTGATGAGTTCCGCAAGGGCAGCACCATCTCCCATCTTATTGCCTGGCATCACCATCTTGGCTCCAGCGACTGGACAGGCGTAGGGATTTCCCCAAGCATTGACATGGAACATCGGCACGATGGGCAGCACGACATCCGCGCCTGAGATCGCTAGCGCATCGGGCATGAGCGTCGCATAGGTGTGTAGTACCGTTGAACGATGGCTGTATAAAACCCCTTTGGGGTTGCCTGTGGTGCCCGACGTGTAACACAAAGCACAGGCATCTTGCTCATCAAGCTCTGGCCACTGAAAATCGTCCGATTGCGCCGCGAGAAGCGTCTCATAACACAAGACATTGTTCATCGCAGTGTCAGGCATATGGTCAGGACTCGTCATCACAACCCATCCCTGCACCTGTGAGCACTGATCCGCAATACCCTCAATGAGCGGCCAAAAGTCAGGGTCCAGAAAAACGTAGTCATCTTCCGCGTGGTTAATGATGTAGACGATTTGTTCGGGGAATAGTCGCGGGTTGATCGTGTGACAGACATAACCTGAGCAGGCTGCAGCGTAATAGGTCTCAAAGTGTCGGTAATCATTCCATGCGAGAGTTGCGATTCGCGCACTGCGCTCAAGCTGCCAATCAGACAGCGCGTTGGCGAGCTTGCGCGCCCGGGCAAAGGCCTCTCTGTAGGTGTAGCGGTGTCGGGGGTTATCTCGAGTAATAGAGACAATCTCTTGCTGTCCATGCACCCGCTCGGCATGTCGGATAATGGAAGTAATGGTTAAGGGCATATCCATCATTAGACCTTGCATAAGAACCTCCTTTGCACTGTGAATTGCGTCCACAAGCATTGAACTGTCGATAACTTTAAGGCCGCCCGAATCAGCGATGGCCTGAAGTGTTTTAAAAAACCTACCTTGGTGCCCACCTGTCGTGCCACTTGACAGTCGTAGTGTGACAGTCACAGTGTGGCGAGTCCGGCCTGAAGGCCGTCACGCAATGAGCCACCAAGCTTGATGATCCGTGACGACGCGCCGGTCTTCAACGAGTTTGATCAAATGCGCTTCGAGAGACAACTTAGCCCATTCATGGAGACTGGTCGACACATCATCGTAGACTGAAGCCACGAGATCATCGAGCGTTTGAGGATCTTGGGACAACGCCGAGACCACTTTTTGCTCGCGCATCAGTCGATGCCTAATGAGCTTTTGCACCTCTGATCGACAGTCTTCGATAAGTGCGCCATGACCGGGGGCTATCGATTGAACCGGATAATCCAGAAGCTTCTTCAGCGATCGAATGTAGTGCGACATGCTGCCTCCGGGAGGCACAATCACCACGGTCGATCCATTCATGATGTGGTCGCCGGCGAAGACCATGCCCTCCTCCTCCAACAGGTAGCAAACATGATTATCAACGTGTCCCGGTGTTTCGATCGCGCGCAGGCAAAACCGCTCGTCGCGGATAACCTCGTCTTGCCCGATAGCCCAATGCGGCTGAAAGGTTTGGTCTTGGTGGCGTGAGTCGGCCGATAGCCGTCCGACCATCGTCGCTCCCGTACGCTCTGCCAATACTGCCGCGCCGGGAGAATGATCAGGGTGTGTGTGCGTACAGACCAACCAATCAATGTTGCCGCCGGTCGCTGCGAGAATCGCCTCTGTGTGGCTGGGAATCGACGGACCGGCATCCAACACGGCCGTCTTGGCGCCTCTGATCAAGTAGGTATTCGTGCCAGGACCAGTCATCGGTCCTGGATTGGGCGCGACAATACGGCTGACTCGATCTGATAACTGTTCTACTACGCCAGGCGCTTGCATGTCACTCAACGAGCTGCGCGATTGCGACCTCAGGATTGACGTCCGCATCATAGTCGACGCCGTCGATTTCGAATCCAAACAACTGCAAAAACTCCTGGCGGTAGCCCTCGAAATCAGACAATTCACTGAGGTTCTCAGTGTTAATTTGATCCCACAGTGCAGCGACTTCGTCTTGCACCGCAGGATCAAGCTCGAGGTCATCAACACGCAGACGACCCGCCTCATCAAGCGATGCCGCGGGGTTATATAATGCATCGCGGAACAATCGATCGACCTGCTCAATACAACCTTCGTGAACGCCTCTCTCCTTCATCACCTTAAACAGGATCGCGAGATAAATGGGCATGGCGGGGATCGCAGCGCTGGCCTGAGTGACCACGGCCTTCAGTACCGAGACGCGCGCATCGCCACCATGTTTGGCGAGCCGGTCGCGAATACCCAACACCCGCTTGTCCAGATCTTGCTTCGCCGCACCAATGGTGCCGTGCCAATAAATATCCCAGGTGATCTTTTCGCCAATGTAGGTATACGCAGTCGTTTTTGCTCCGTCGGCAAGCACACCCGCGTCATCCAACGCTTCAATCCACATCTGCCAGTCTTCGCCGCCCATCACCGCGACCGTACCGTCGATCTCTTCCTGAGTGGCCTGGTCGAGATGAAACGTTTGTATTTCTTGCTTATCGGTATTTACGCCCTTTTGTGTGGTGGACTTACCAATGGGTTTCAAGGAAGACGCAAACACCTCCCCCGTCTTTGGATGCGTTCGTCGCGGTGCAGCGAGGGAGTACACCACCAAGTCAATCTGCCCAAGATCTTCTTTGATCAAGTCGATGACCTTGGCTTTGACTTCATCGGAGAATGCGTCGCCGTTGATGCTTTTCGCATACAATCCGGCCTCCTCAGCCGCTGTGTGAAAGGCCGCCGCGTTGTACCAACCCGCCGTCCCAGGCTTTCGATCAGTGCCGGGCTTCTCGAAAAAGACACCGATGGTGGCAGCACTTGAGCCAAAAGCTGCAGTGATGCGAGAGGCCAGTCCGTAGCCCGTGGAGGCGCCGAGCACCAAAACTCGCTTCGGCCCATTGGCAATTTCGCCGCGATCACGCACATGACGAATTTGTCGCTGAATATTTTCCGCACAGCCAACTGGATGCGTTGTCGTACAGAGAAAGCCGCGGACTTTAGGATGAATGACCATCAAGAACACCTCACTTGAAACGAGAGATTTTAAAAAGTGAAGTCTAGCATGTGATCGGCAGTTCGTTGCACACTAGGCCTCTGTCCCTGGGTCTTGAAGGGGTCGAAACTCATCGCTTAAGGAAACGATAACAATGACTGAATATCCAATATTGGCACCCGCTGCCGTACTCGCCGCCTGGTCTATGGTGGTTTTCTTATGGCTTATGGTGCGCCGTATGCCCGCGTTTAAAGAAGCCGGTGTCGATATGACGCAATCGCCTCCCGGCGGGCGCTATGTCGACGTTGAGGCACAAATGCCCGCAAAGGCAAACTGGGTGTCACACAACTATACTCATCTTATGGAACAACCGACGGTGTTCTATCCCGTTGTGTTAATGCTGGCGATCATCGGCGACAGCTCAGCGCTCAGCGTCAACCTTGCCTGGGCTTATGCTGGCTTGCGAATTTTGCACAGCCTCTGGCAGATCAATGTCAATACTGTCGGCATTCGTTTCCTTTTCTTTGGACTAGCCAGCCTCAGCCTGATCGTTTTGTCTGTTAGATTGGCACTTCAGGTCATTTAAGAAAGAGAGCTGCGGGATCGCATCGGATCAATCCCCGCAGGTTAATCAAGCGAACCTCGGCGCCCGAGTGCGGGCGTCCTTCGCTGACTCTCAGCTGGCTTTGTTAGCACCCATTATTGGTTGATTTTATCGGTAAAAAATGAAGGATAGCTCACCCCGATTTGCCGCAATCGAAGCCGGCGGAACCAAGTTTGTGGTCGCTGTCGGATCCAGCGTTGAGCAGGCTCATCGCACGACATTTCAGACCACGAATCCCGATGAAACAATGCGACAGGTTGTCGACTTTATTTCGGGACACGGACCTGTCGATGCGATTGGCGTTGCCGCTTTTGGCCCACTCAACGTCGACAAAACCGACGCCCAATACGGTGTGGTTGGCAGAACACCCAAAGCGGGATGGTCTGATTTTTCCTACCTGCAGGCGCTGTCGTGCTTCGGTGTGCCTATCGCCATCGACTCCGATGTCAATGCCGCTGCACTCGCCGAGGCCGCGCACAATCCTGACACGAGTTTGGCACGCACGCTGTATATCACTGTCGGAACGGGTATCGGCGTCGGTGTCGTGGATGGCGGACACATACTCAACGGTACGGGGCACCCCGAGATGGGGCATATGGCGGTCCCCCAACACTCCGATGACCCTCTGAGCGAAGGCTGTTGTCCATTCCACGCCGAATGTGTTGAAGGTCTTGCAAGCGGACCGAGTGTTCTCAAGCGCTGGGGATCCGACCTATCCTCGCTGCCTGACGGGCACCTAGCGCATCAGATCGAAGCATTTTACTTGGCCTGCTTGTGTGTCAATCTCATCGTCAGCTATCGACCCCATGTTATCTTCCTCGGCGGTGGTGTGGCACAAACACCCGGGCTGCGAACATTGGTGGCAGCGGAAACACATCGACTTCTGGGCGGCTACCTACCCGAACTCGACAGCGTGCACGCAGTGAACCATTTGATTCGAACGCCTCAGCTCGCGCCAGACTCCGGGATCGCTGGCGCCTTTTTACTTGCCGGCTCTGTTGTGCCCTCGAACTAGGCCGTTAAGGACTATTGGCTGTGTCCGCAATATCTAATCGCCGAACCCACATATTGCGGAATTGCACTGGGTTCCCATGATCCTGAAGCAGCAATCCGTCACAGCCATGGGGAATCACCTTCGGTGGGCCAATCCACTCCGTTGTGCCCGACAGAGCAACGTTGTTCTGAATGAGCACACCATTGTGCAACACGGTCAGTCGCGGAGGCTTTGACATCGCGCCAGCCTCAAAGATGGGCGCCGCATAGATCATGTCAAAGCGTTGCCACTGCCGCGGTGCGGTCATCGCATTGACCAGCGGGGGCGACTGTTTGTAGATCGCACCCGCCTGACCATTCACATAGGTCGGGCTGTCAAAGGAATCGAGTATCTGAACTTCATAACGAGACTGCAGAAATACACCACTGTTACCGCGCTGCTGCCCTTCTAACGACGTATCGACCTCGGGTACTCGCCATTCGAGATGGAGTTGCACGTCGCAGTAGTGCTCACGCGTGACAATATCGCCGGATCCCGGTACGACCGTGACTACGCCGTTTTCAACAGACCAGCCAGCCGGCTCACCCGCCTTTGTCCGCCAGTGGCTCAGGGACTCTCCTGCAAAAAGGTCCTGCGCATCCGAGGGCACACCCCGCTCATTGAAATGAACAGTAACTGGTACAGGCTCCCAGACCTCAGAGGGTTTTGACAGGGCAATCAGCATCTCAAGCGACGGCTGGCCCCAGGTCGCAAAGGTCGCCCCCAAGGTCACTAAAATGAACCAGTGCTTTCGTGTCATTGGTTTCGCTCAAATTTGGTTTGTGTCATTGATGAATCACCCGTTGATGCCTTGAAGCAAAACATGTCAACTGAGGGTCTTTTGCCATTTATGACGAAGATCACGAAGATCCTCGGGGCGGTCGATGTCTACAGTAAACCGAGAGTCATCTGTCGACCAGTGCCAACCCTCTGGGTCATCTCTGCTTCTCCAGTTGCCGGACGCTATGGGTCTCGGTGATGACACCTTGGCGCGCAGATAATTGGGTTCGAAAACCACGGGATGTCCTGGCGTCTCGCGACACCATGGTCCCGAATAGAAACAGTGTTCGGGACGCTTCTTAAATGCGGCAATCGCCTGAATGTAGTGCTCGGAGCCAAGCAATGGCATATCGGCGGGAACGACCAGTACCGCTTGTGCCTCAGATGATATTTCTCCAACTCCTAGCTGCAGCGAATCAAACTGCGAATGGTCCTCACGGCTGTGTTTACGGCTACAGACCCCAAACGCTGCGATGTTGGCCGCTACTGCATCACCGAAATGACCGAGCACCACCGTAATCTCATTGGCACCCGCTTCTTGTAATGCCCGGATCTGCTGTTCGATTAAGGTACCTTGCTCATCTTTCAACAGACATTTAGCAACGCCGCCCATACGCTGCCCCGCACCCGCCGCAAGAACAATCGCTGATACCCACAAGCGCGGCCGCGTGCATTGGCCCGCCTCATGTACACACCGCATGTTGGTCCTCTGAGCTCCGGTCGCTGGAGGCGACACTCTGCGTCATCAATGGGCACATTCCAACCTCACTGAGGGTTGAGGTCAAGCTAACAGCAAGCGACGGGCACAGAGATTGCTGTAATAAAATTACATCTTTTCCTGATTTTTGGCGTTATAATGGCGAAAAATGTTTTTTTATTACAGGTTGGCAAGCCTCTTAATTTTCGGTGAACAGACCCCATGCATCCTGAAATTCAGCGTATTACCCGCGCAATCATTGACCGAAGTCAGTCAAGACGCACAGTATATCTGGGGATGATTGACCAGATGAGTCAACAGTCCACCGATCGACAGCAATTGAGCTGTGGCAATCTCGCCCACGGCTTTGCTGGCTGCTCGCAACAAGACAAGGACACCATCAAGCTGATGAATGCGTCGAATGTCGCAATCGTCACCGCCTACAATGACATGCTATCTGCGCATGCACCCTATGAGCAGTACCCTTCGCTCATCAAGGAAGCGCTACATGAAGTCGGATGTACCGGACAGGTCGCCGGTGGCGTGCCCGCGATGTGCGATGGGGTCACCCAAGGCCAAGCTGGCATGAATTTGAGTTTGATGAGTCGCGATGTGATCGCCCAATCAACAGCGATCGCCCTCTCGCATCAAATGTTTGATGCGATGGTTCTTTTAGGCATCTGCGACAAGATTGTTCCAGGGTTACTGATGGGCGCACTTCAATTTGGTCATTTGCCGGCACTGATTATTCCCGCAGGGCCAATGCCCTCTGGACTACCCAATAAAGAGAAGGCGCGCATCCGACAACTCTATGCCGAAGGTAAAGCAGATCGAACCGCGCTGCTCGATGCAGAAAGTGCCTCTTACCACTCTCAAGGAACATGCACGTTTTACGGCACAGCGAACAGTAATCAGGTGATGCTAGAAGCGATGGGGCTTCAGCTGCCGGGCAGTTCCTTTGTGCCTCCGAATTCTCCGCTTCGAGCGGCGCTCACTCGCTATGGCAGTCAACAGGTGACCCGCCTCACACGATTGAACGGCACCTACACACCGCTTGCTCAGGTGATGGATGCCCGCGCTCTAATCAATGCCTTGGTGGCTTTGCTCGCCTCGGGGGGCAGCACCAATCATTGCATCCATTTAATTGCAATCGCTCGCGCCGCCGGCTTTGAGATGAATTGGTCAGATTTCGATGCCGTATCAAAAGTGACGCCACTGCTGGC
Source organism: Halieaceae bacterium (assembly GCA_038134505.1). Lineage (GTDB taxonomy): Bacteria > Pseudomonadota > Gammaproteobacteria > Pseudomonadales > Halieaceae > Luminiphilus. The sequence continues at coordinate 186,850 of JAYPVH010000001.1, forward strand.
CAAAATCTACCCAAATGGCTACGCAGATGTAAATCACTTCTTTGCCGCAGGAGGCACAGGCGTTCTGTTCAATTCTTTACTCGAACTCGGACTCATGCATGGCGACGCTGCAACAAGTTTCGGTGGTACCCTTGCAGAAACCTTAAGCGAACCGTTTTTGCAGGATGGGAAGTTGGATTGGCGTTCGGTCCCTAATCAGTCTCTCGATAGAGAGGTGCTCGCCTTTCCCGCCAATCCGTTTGCCTCAGAGGGTGGTATTCGACTGCTCGAGGGTAATCTTGGCCGCAGCGTTATCAAAACATCAGCGGTGGCCGACTCACATTGGTACGTCTCAGCCCCGGCCATTGTCATCGATAGTCAACATGCGCTGCAGTCGCTCCTTGATCAAGGCGAGCTCAACAGGGACTGTGTGATCGTTGTGCGATTTCAAGGGCCACGCGCTAATGGCATGCCGGAGCTTCACAAACTCACCCCCATTCTCGGTGTAGTGCAAGACCGTGGCTTTCAGGTTGCTCTTGTCACCGATGGTCGAATGAGCGGCGCGTCGGGGAAAATCCCGGCGGCGATTCATCTGACGCCCGAAGCTCTCAGCGATGGCCCGATTGCCCGTCTGCGCGATGGCGACATCATTACCCTGGACGCCCACAAAGGCCTGCTGACTGTGGCATTGTCGGACGAGGAACTCGCCAACCGGCAACCTGCTGAGGCGCCAGAGATCCAAAGTGACGTGGGACAAAGCTTGTTTGCCCAATGTCGTCAACTAGTCAGCGATGCAGAGGCGGGTGCGAGCTTCGTAGTTGCGGCGTAATATGCGCGACTTGGCGAGAGATAAGGCAGAATCATGAGCGAAACGACAGCTTGGCACATCGTCGGGGATGTCGGCGGCACCAATGCCCGCTTCGGAGTCGTGCGGGCGGGAGCTTGGGCATACCAAGACATCGCGACCTACCAGGTCGCAGACTTCCCCGCCTTTGCCGATGTCCTGTTGCAACTTAGGAGAGATCTTGACAACGCAGGCCGATTAACGGGTCCGCTAGGACATGCATGCATCGCCGTCGCCGGACCGCCACATCTTGAACATATCAGTTTCACGAATAGCAGTTGGCGCTTTACTCGGGCCGAACTCAGCGCATCACTGCAGACTCAAGACGCCATCATCATCAATGATTTCGCAGCTGTTGCCCGTGCGCTCCCGGCGCTGACGACGGACGATTGGGAGCAGATCGGCGGCGGACGCCGTATTGCGGGGGAGACCTGCGCTGCCATTGGGCCAGGCACGGGAACTGGCGTTGCTGGTATCGTCATCGCGGCGGACAATCAACCCGCAGTGATAAGTGGCGAGGGCGGGCACATCGACTTCGCACCTGTCACTGATGTTGAAATAGAAATCTATCGTCGCCTCAGGGCCCGATTTGGCCGTGTCTCAATCGAACGTCTGCTGTGCGGAGATGGCATTGTCAACATTTATCAAGCACTTGCAGATTACCGGGGTATCTCGGCTTCGCTATCGTCACCCGGACAGATTGGCGAAGCGGCGCGAGCGGGCTCCGATCCGTTGTCGGACGAGACAATGGCCATTTTCTTTGCTGTACTCGGCGCCTCTGCGGGCAACAGTGCCTTAACGTTCGGCGCCCGAGGCGGCGTCTTTATCGCCGGTGGTATTGCGCCACGCTACATCGACCTACTCCGTCGCAGCGACTTCAGAGCACGCTTTCTCGCGAAAGGTCGATTTGCGGACTACCTCGCGGACATCCCAACCCTCGTCGTAACACACCCAGGTGTCGGCCTGCTAGGTTCGGCGCTGACCCTGTATGACCTCCATTTAGGATACCCACATGCTCCCTGAATCTTATCAATTTTTTGGCGATGAGCCGGTTGTCCCAGTCATTGTCATCCATCAACTTGATCAAGCTGTACCACTCGCGCGTGCGCTTGTAGCCGGCGGTGTCACCTCTCTCGAGGTGACCTTGAGGACTGCCTGCGGACTCGATGCAATTCGTCTCATCGCGAAAGAAGTTCCCGAGGCAAGGGTTGGCGCAGGGACCGTCTGCAACGCCGCTCAGTTCAGCGCCGTGGTCGATGCTGGAGCGCAATTCGTTGTGACGCCTGGGTCGACCGATGCGCTGCTCAATATCGCAGTCAATTCCGGCATACCCACGCTACCCGGGGCGGTGACGGCATCTGAAATCATGCGGGTGCTTGATTTCGGATTTCCCATTATCAAGTTTTTCCCGGCGGCCACGTCGGGGGGCGTCGCGGCGATTAAAGCCTTTTCAGGACCCTTTAGTCATGCGCGCTTTCTGCCCACGGGCGGGATCGACCCATCCAACGCCAGAGACTACCTCGCTTTACCGAATGTCGTGGCGGTAGGCGGCTCTTGGCTGACACCATCTGACGCAGTCGCCTCTAGCGACTGGTCCAGAATTACCGATCTTGCCAAGGCCAGCGCCGAATTCGGCCCTGAACAGCCCAAACAACTCAGGAGCGCGTTAGTATGAGTGGTGTGGATTTGATTCTCTTTGGCGCCTCAGGCGACTTATCGGCAAGAAAGCTATTTCCCGCGCTGTACCATTTGGATCATGCGGGCCTTCTGCATGCCGACCTGCGGGTTGCCGCAATCGCCCGTCAAGACATCTCAGTGGAAACCTTCCTGCAAGACCTGCGACAAAGACTTGATCGCGACATGGGCACAGCGGCCATTGACGAAAACGCTTGGACCAGCTTTTGCAGACGGGTCTCCTACATCCGCGCCGATTTCGATAACGCCGAAGACTATCAAAGGCTTAAACCGTGGCTCGATGACAGCCGCGTCAGCCTGTTCTACCTTGCAACACCGCCGAGCCTATTTGCGCCAATTTGCGAGCACCTCGACGG
>JAYPVH010000001.1:189733-232572 GCA_038134505.1 Halieaceae bacterium
CTTAACCGGCGAATGTCGTGTCGTTCTGGAAAAACCGATCGGTGAGTCTTTGACTTCTTCAGCGCAAGTCAATGAAACCCTTGCTCGCTACTTTGAGGAGCGCAGTATCTACCGAATCGACCATTATCTCGGCAAAGAAACGGTGCAAAACCTACTGGTACTCAGATTCGCGAATCGTTTTATCAATTCGCAGTGGGATCAAAGTTCAGTTGACCACGTTCAGATCACAGTCGCAGAAACAGTTGGTATTGAGGGACGTTGGTCTTATTACGATCACGTGGGCCAATTACGCGACATGGTGCAAAACCATCTCATGCAATTGCTATGCCTCGTCGCTATGGAGCCACCCAACTCACTCGAGGCAGAGAGTATTCGAGATGAAAAGGTTAAGATCGTCAAAGCCTTGCGACGTATCGACGACACCAATGTCAGCGACCACGTGGTCAGAGGACAATACAGTCGTGGCTGGGTACTCGGAGAATCCGTTCCGGGCTATAGCGACGAACCGGGTAGTCATTCAGAAAAGAGCGATACTGAAACCTTCGTGGCCATCAAAGCCCATGTCGACAACTGGCGCTGGGCCGGTGTGCCCTTTTACCTCCGAACCGGCAAACGTATGGCGGAAAAGGTGACGGAAATTATCATTCAGTATAAAAAGTTACCTCACAATATTTTTGGTGATGGTGACAATCTTCCGAACCGGCTGATCATTCGACTGCAACCCAATGAGGGGATCGAAATGTCGATGATTTCCAAGAGGCAAAGTCTCAAAGAGAAGCTCAGTCTGCAGACACACACACTCAATCTCGATTTCCGTGAGGGCGCAGACTCAGACCGCATACCCGAAGCCTACGAACGATTATTCCTCGACGCGATCAATGGCGATCAGTCCTTGTTTGTTGGACGGGAGGAAATTGAGGAATCTTGGCGCTGGTGTGATCAACTCATCGATGCCTGCCAGAATCAAAGTATCGACGCTAAACCCTATCAAGCGGGTTCTTGGGGACCTACCAAGTCTGAGCTACTCATCGAGAAAGACGGCCGCAGCTGGCATGCTTAAGCTGAGAGAGTTTTCGAGCACGGCCGATCTCGATCGTAGGTTGGCCCAAGATATCGAGATACGGCTTCAAAAAGCCTGTGCGGATCGCGGGCATGCCTCGCTTATTGTATCCGGCGGTAGCACGCCCGTCGGCCTTTTCAACCGGCTCTCGTGCGCTGACCTCGATTGGCACAAGATTACTGTTGCACTCGCCGATGAGCGCTGGGTCAATGACACGCACGCCGATCGCAACGAGAGAATGGTCAAAGCTGAGTTATTGCAAGGTAATGCCGCCGATGCACGATTCATATCACTGGCGGCCGAATATCCCGACCTTGAGAAGAGTATCGCGCAGGCAAGATCGGCATTTTCAGAAGTTAACCGGTTCGATGTTGTGCTTCTTGGGATGGGGACAGATGGTCACACCGCATCGCTGTTCCCCTGTGCAACCGAGACTCCAGGCGTGTTCCAATCGGTTGAGAGCGTGGAAACTACGCAACCGACCACTGCGCCTCACAGACGGATAACGCTCACCCCAGAACGCCTCAAGAACACAGACTTCGGGATCATCCATATTGTCGGTGACAAGAAACTCGATGTGCTAACTGCGGCAATCGCTCGGCAAGACACCCTATCAGCACCGATCATTCACTTCACGCCACCCAATGGCACATTCACGACCTATTACGCGCCCTAATAGCCGCTCAGAGCGCGCTCAACAGTAAAGAAAAAAGGGGGCCGAAGCCCCCAAACACTCACTCACTAAAAAACCATCTAAGCCGCACAGGACACCGAGTTTCGCGACGCGTTCATAAGCGCACAGGCAGTATCTAACATGCGATTTGAAAATCCCCACTCATTGTCATACCAAGCTAACACTTTCACTAGCCGACCATTGACCCGCGTATGATTCGCGTCGAAGTTGCTTGAGAAGCTGTTGTGATTGAAGTCGATTGAGACTAATGGTTGCGCGTTGTAAGCCAAAACACCGTATTGATCTTGGGCCGCCGCCGCCTCCATGATTGCATTCACCTCATCCACAGACGTGTCTCTCGATGCAGTAAAGGTCAAATCAACCAGCGAGACATTGATCGTTGGTACCCGCACTGCGAGACCGTCGAGCCGTCCAGCAAGCTCTGGCAAGACAAGTCCAATCGCTGCCGCGGCACCCGTCTTGGTCGGGATCATACTGTGAGTAGCCGACCGCGCTCGATAGAGATCTGAGTGGTAAACGTCGCTCAAATTCTGATCATTGGTATACGCATGAATTGTGGTCATCAAACCGCTTTCCACTCCCACCGTCGCTTGCAAAGACTGGACTACAGGGGCCAAACAATTTGTCGTACAAGAGGCGTTTGAAATGACCTCATCTCTGGCAGTTAGCGTCTGGTGATTAATGCCGTAATCCACCGTCGCGTCCATTTCAACGCCAGGCGCGGACACAATGACCTTCTTAGCGCCAGCCGACAGATGCGCCGCTGCCGCCTCTCGCTTGGTAAACAAGCCGGTGCACTCGAGCACAACATCAACGTTCAAATCGCCCCAAGGCAATGCCGCTGGATTACGCTCTGCAAACACTGCAATCCGCTCGCCATTAATCACAATGGCATCCTCTGTAGCCGTGACAGTTGCAGCAAAACGCCCGTGAGTCGTATCAAACTGCGTCAGGTGCGCGTTGATATCTGGCGACCCCAAGTCATTAATGGCGACAATTCGCGCGTTACTGCGCAGTTCAGGCCGCTCATAGTAGGCGCGCAATATATTGCGTCCAATCCGGCCATAGCCGTTAATCGCCAAATTGATCATAAACACCCTCCGTTAACGCCCGGAACACGCATTGGTTTATTTATTACGAAAAAGATACGCACCAATGCCAGGAAAATCAACTTTTTTTTGTTTTATTACAAAATAAGCGGAAAATTTCGGCGATTTACGGGATAAATTGCGCTTTAACCGAGCAATCCTGTAATATTACTACATTCCGAATAACAGGAGTGACCTGACAGTGATGGCTGAATTCAACCTATTGCGGGATATCAGCACCCAACTCCCTCAGCTCAACAAATCTGAGGCGAAGGTAGCGCGTGCGATTCTTGATGACCCAGAGCGAGCCACTCACTCAAGTATTGCGAAACTGGCAAAGATCGCTTCCGTCAGCGAGCCCAGCGTCAACCGCTTTTGCAAAAGATTCGGCGCCACAGGCTTTCCTGACTTCAAGCTCCGCTTAGCGCGCGCTCTGGTATCAGGTGTCCGGTATATCAGTCGCGAGGTCGAATTCTCTGACGATCTGGAAACCTTCTCTCGCAAACTGTTTGACAACAGCATCAATGCACTCGCAACGACTAAGGCACAATTGCCTCTGCCATCTCTCGCTCGAGCCATAGACTTTCTCGCACAGGCAAAGCAAATCCATTTTTTTGGGCTCGGCACTTCCGCAGGCGTCGCGAAAGATGCGACTCACAAGTTCTTCCGCCTGAACGTCCCGGTGAGTACGCATGATGATCCGCTCATGCAGCGCATGCTTGCGGCAGCGGGCGGCGTCGGTGACGTGTTCTTTTTTATCTCGACAACCGGACGCACTAAAGTTCTGGTGGAGGCTGCCGAAATTGCTCGGGGGACTGAAGCAACCGTGGTTTCTATCACGGCGCCCAACTCACCATTAGCCGAGGCGAGCGACTGTTGTGTGGCACTCACCACTGAAGAGGATACTGAAGAGTACTTGCCGATGACCTCGCGCCTCATACAGCTCGTCATCCTGGACGTGTTGGCAACCGGCGTCACCCTGCGTCGAGGCGAGGGTTTCACACCCCATTTAGCTAGAATCAAAGATTCGCTGAAAGACACCCGCTTTTCAAACCCCACCAAATAACGAAACAGACCATGACTGAAATCAGTGCACTTCGCGCCAATGTGCGCCTGCTGGGTGATGCGCTCGGAGACATTATCAAGGCGCATGCGGGGCCAGAGATCTTTGAACTCGTTGAGGAAATTCGCCTGGCATCTAAAGATGCCCAGCAATCTGAGAACAGCGATCAGCTACATGCAATCTTGTCCGAGCTCGACGCCAATACACTGCTGTTGATCGCACGCTCGTTCTCGCAATTTTTGAATCTGACGAACATCGCCGAACAACACCACACAACCTCGAGCAACCAAGCAACGACCTTCTCTGCTAGGGCTATACTTCAACAATCAATGCAGCAGCTGCTAGCAGTACACAACCCGAGTTCACTCACTGCCAGCCTCAAGCAACTCAACATTGACTTGGTGCTCACGGCACACCCGACCGAAATTACACGCCGTAGCATGATTCATAAGTACGATGAGATCACGCAGTGTCTGGCAGCGCTAGAAAGAAACACCTCCGAGTTCGAAAGAGAATCAACTAACCAACGTCTCAGCGATGTGATCAGCCAAATTTGGCATACGGAAGCGTTTCTCGATGATCGTCCAACTCCGGTGGATGAGGCACGCTGGGGGTTCGCGGTGATCGAAAAGTCGCTGTGGGACGCAGTTCCCGAGTTTCTTCGTGATGTGACGTCCGTATGCCGAGATCTGGGTCTAGACGCGCCAAACATTGACTGGAATCCGATTCAAATTTCAAGCTGGATTGGCGGCGATCGCGACGGCAATCCAAATGTAACAGCTCGCATCACCGAGCGGGTCTTGCTGTTGGCTCAATGGCAGGTTTGCGATCTTCTTATGAAGGACATTACAGCACTGCATGAAGAGCTCTCCATTAATCTAGCGTCCGATGAGTTGCGAGAGCTGACAGGCGAGACCAGTGAACCCTATCGAGCGATGCTCAAGCCATTGCGTACACTCCTAGCGCAACAAAAAATTGCGCTAGAGCAACACATCTCTGACGACGGTCCTGCGCCAGAAGCGCTCACAAAAGAAACGCTTCTGGGACCACTTCTGGCTTGTCATCGATCCCTTCTGTCATGCCGCCTAGAGCAAATTGCGCAGAGCAAGATCACAGATGTCATCCGAAGAGTACAAACCTTTGGCGCCCACCTGATCGCACTCGATATTCGCCAAGAGAGCGGTCGCCATACTCAAGTCTTATCAGAGCTGACGGTCGCGCTCGAACTCGATGACTACTCAACATGGAACGAACAGCAGCGCTGCAAATGGCTACGCGCTGAATTGGTCAGTCGGAGGCCCCTGATTCCTCGCGACTGGCGTCCCAGTAGCGAGTCACAGGAAGTCCTCAACACCTTCTATACCATTGCTCAAACACCGAGAGATGCTCTGGGGTGCTATGTCATTTCGATGGCTTCCGAGGCCTCGGACGTACTTGCTGTACAGCTACTACTGAAAGCCACCGGGGCCAACATTCAGATGCCGGTTGCTCCTCTGTTCGAAACGCTGGATGACCTCGATCGCGCACCTGCAGTCATCGATGCCCTGCTTTCCGATGAGGCGTTTAAGGAAAGAATAGCGGACGAACTGGTGGTCATGATCGGATACTCCGACAGCGCGAAGGATGCGGGCATGCTCAGCGCGGGCTGGGCGCAATACCGCGCACAAGAGGCACTACTTGCAGTCAGTCATCGACATCGCGTCCATTTAAAGTTATTTCACGGACGAGGAGGCACTATCGGCCGAGGTGGCGCGCCCGCCCACGATGCTCTTCTCAGCCAACCTCCCGGATCATTACTGCGCGGTCTGCGCGTTACCGAGCAAGGCGAAATGATTCGAGTCAAACTTGGCAGGACAGCTCTTGCCGTCAACACACTCGGGCAATACACCAGCGCTATCCTCAAAGCCAATTTGGCACCACCGCCAGAACCGCTCCCGGAGTGGCGTGAAGTGATGGATACTCTTGCACAAACTGCGTGTTCGGCTTACCGAAAATGGGTCAGGGAGGAACCGCACTTTGTATCCTACTTCCGCCAAGCGACTCCGGAACAGGAGCTAGCGCACCTGCCCATGGGATCTCGTCCCGCCCGCAGAGCGACAGGGGGCGGCATTGAGTCGTTACGCGCCATCCCGTGGATTTTTGCTTGGTCACAAAATCGCCTGTTGCTTCCCGCTTGGCTCGGCGCGGGCCAAGCGCTTCAGCACGCGATAGACACAGGCAAACTAGCACTTCTGAGAGAGATGCAATCGCGCTGGCCATTCTTCACCACGCGCCTTTCTATGCTGGAAATGGTATTTGCCAAATCAAATATTGATATCGCTGAACGCTATGACGATAACCTAGTCTCAGAAGAACTCAGAGCCCTCGGCACAGCGCTGCGCACCCAACTCAATCAAGACCAGCAATCGCTGCTCTGTGTGCTCGATACGAACGAGCTACTCAGTACGGACCCATGGGGTCTGGAGGCCATTGGATTACGGAATATCTACACGGCTCCCTTAAATCTGCTGCAGATTGAACTACTACGCAGGATGCGCGAGCAGCACGATCACGATGTCGATCGCGCCTTGATGGTGAGTATTGCCGGTGTTGCTGCGGGATTGCGAAATACCGGCTAGATCCGATGAGATCGCACATAGGAGGTAATTTTGTGGTTTTGATCGAGGGTAAACAGGTAATCAGCCTTATCGGGTAATGTCTTCAGCAACTCTCTGACATTTCTCTCTATCAGTCCCAAAAAGCGCTGAACCCCCTCGCTGGTCAAGACATCTCCGCCGATACCCTGTTGGCTTCGCTTGTCTCGGGTTTGCTCTTCCATCCATCGCTCAACCGCCTCAAATGAGGGGGCGTGGGTCACAACCCAGCGATCAAATAACTCGTCGATGGCCAAATAATCCTCGCGGATTGCCAGGTTGACCGCTCGACGAAACTGCCCCAAAGGATCTTCACGAGCCTCATATGAATTCATCGGCACCACCAAATCAGACGGCGCCAAGGCAACAGCACCCAAACACCAACCGGTAACTGCGATGATCTGCGGTCTCTCTTTGACAAGAGGCCAATTGGCTTTGAGGGCTGGCGCATCAAATCGACTCTCAAAGATAGGCAAAGCAACTGGTTCAGCACCATCTAGATTGACCAGTTGAGTCAGAACCGAGCGCAGCAAGCCCAAGTCGTGTGTACCGTGGACTCCGCGGGTGGCAAACAGAGGATGCACTCTATTTGCAAGCACCTCTCGGTCGTGTAGGGAGAGTTGGAAGTCAGCCAGTGACAGGGAAACCATGTGGACTCCCCGCTCTCTTAAGCACTCCTGGGCATGATACATAGCAATAGATTTACCCGACGCCGGAGCCCCCGCAACCGCCACCAACAGCGGTGCCTCTCTGTCAGCACACTCATCGACCAACGACTCGATCATGGGCTCGACCCAGAAAGCGACCCGCCGAGCATTCGGCTCGGACAAGATTTGTCGACTCACAAGGTTGTCGAGATATTTCACAGAAACCTACTACCGATTATGTCTATGGGTTTATGCTATCCCAATGTCATGGACAAGACTACGGCCCTAACAACTGTCGACGGATATCACTCAGCAGGCTCGTGAGCTGTGTCAGGAAACGTCCCGCGTCGCCGCCGTTAACGACTCGATGATCATAGGACAAGGCAAGCGGTAGCATCGTGCGTGGTAGGAAGCTATCACCGTCCCAGACGGGACGGACGTCCGCTCGACTCACGCCGAGAATCGCTACCTCTGGCGTATTGACGATGGGAGTGAAGCCTGTGCCACCAATTCCGCCGAGAGAACTCACGGTGAATACCGCCCCCTGCATATCCGCTGGCGCCAATTTCCTATCCCTCGCCTTTGCGGCCATTTCTCCGATTTCTTCCGCGATCTGCCAGATCGATTTCTGATCGACATCTTTGATGACTGGCACAACCAAGCCGCTAGGTGTATCAACCGCCATACCGATATGGCAATACTGTTTGTAAACGAGGACTTCTCCACCCTGTGCGAGTGAGCTTTTCAACTTTGGATTCGCATTGAGTGCGACGGCCGACGCTTTGAGAATGAAGGCTAGCGGACTGAGCTTAATCCCGCGACTTTGAGATTCGGATTTTAGAGAAGCACGAAAGGCCTCGAGCTCAGTGATATCCGCATCATCAAATTGAGTCACATGCGGCACATGCAGCCAAGACCGTTGCATGTTGGTAGCGGTGACCTTGTCAATTCGGCTACGCTCAATGATCTCTACGGCGCCAAATTTGGAAAAGTCGATGTCAGGAACCTCTGGTATTGCTGCGGAACCTGCATGCGCAGCACCTACGGGCTTGGACAACGCATCACTCACGAATCGATGCAAGTCCTCTTTCACTATTCGCCCTCGCGGCCCTGTACCCGCAATCTTTGACAGGGGAACACCAAACTCCCGGGCAAGTTTGCGCACCGCCGGCCCAGCATAGACAAGGTTCTTGCCGTCACTTCCCGCTACAGAAGCGTCACTTGCTGCTATCGTTTCTGCCTCAAGCGCCCGCTCCTCAAGCGGTTGCTCTGCAGCCGAAGCGATAGGCGCCTCACTTGGCGCAGATGCATCAGTGCCTGGTTGTTGGGTCGCAGTGCCCAACTCTACGACCATCACAGCAATGGGAGTTCCCTGAGAGACCTCGGAGCCTGCGGTCACCAATTTCTCAGTAAGGACACCAGAGGCGGGAGCCGGGACCTCCATTGAGGCCTTGTCAGACTCCAGAACCACGAGACTATCGCCCTCGTCAATCGCATCACCGACCTCGATACACCACTCAATCAGCTCAACTGCACCGTCTGTGCCGATATCAGGAATCGCAATCGTCATTGACGTCGATTCTGTATGACGGGTGCCGTCCGCTCTGCTGGCCGACACGTTCTGTTGTTGCGTCTGATCCTGGTCATCCTCAGGCGATGCTTCGGATGCTGTATCTGCCGACGAGACAGTTTCCACAGCGGCGACATTCTCCTCATCAGAGGCAACGACAACCAAAATTACGTCACCTTCGGACAACGCATCTCCTACGGCGACTCGCAATTCCGCAATGACCCCGGCTTCTGTTGCCGGAATTTCCAATGAGGCCTTATCGGATTCGAGCACAATCAAACTCTGCTCTTTTTCAATGCGATCACCTACCGCCACTAACACTTCGACGACTTCTGCACCCTCAGCACCACCGATATCCGGAACTACTAGATTGATCTTTGACATTACGCTAGACCTCCGCCGTCGTCAGACTGTGGTTGGATCAAGTTTTTCTGGATCGATGCCAAGTTGCCGCATCGCTTCTGCGACTTTGACGACGGGCAAAACGCCCTCATCCGCCAATGCCTTGAGGGCAGCAAGCACCACAAACTCACGACTCACCTCGAAAAAGTCCCGTAACTGCCGCCTCGTGTCACTTCTTCCAAAGCCGTCGGTGCCCAACACAGCAAATCGCCCCGGCACAAACTCCCTTAATTGTTCGCTGTAGGCCTTGATATAGTCACTTGCCATAATCACTGGACCCTGGGTACCGCTCAGCTGTTCAGTGATGTAGGGCACTTTTACCGGAGCCTCTGGATTCATCAAATTGTGACGAGCGGCTTTGCGACCGTCTCTCGCCAACTCGTTAACGCTCGTCACGCTCCAGACATCAGCGGCCACACCAAACTGCGCTTCTAAAATCTCCGCTGCGGCCTCAACCTCCCGCAAAATTGTACCAGATCCCAATAGCTGAACACGAAGTGTGTGCTTACTCTTAGTGAATTTTAATGGGTACATGCCGCGAACAATGCCCGCTTCGACACCTTCGGGCATATCGGGATGTACGTAGTTTTCATTCATCGTGGTGATGTAGTAAAAGCAATTCTCCCGCTGTTCATACATACGCTCTAAACCGCTCTGAATGATCACCGCAAGTTCATAGGAGTACGCTGGATCGTAACTGATGCAATTCGGTATGGTTCCCGCCATCAAATGACTGTGACCATCTTGGTGCTGAAGCCCCTCGCCGTTCAACGTGGTGCGTCCCGCGGTCGCGCCAATCAAGAATCCTCGCGCCTGACTATCTCCGGCAGCCCACGCGAGGTCGCCAATACGCTGGAATCCGAACATGGAATAAAAGATATAAAATGGCACCATCGGGTAATCGGAGACGCTGTAAGAAGTCGCTGCAGCAAGCCACGCTGAAAATGCGCCAGCCTCGTTGATCCCCTCTTCAAGAATCTGACCGTTGACGTCCTCCTTGTAATACAAGATTTGCCCAGCATCGTGCGGCGTGTATTTTTGTCCCGCTGAGCTATAGATCCCAAGTTGCCGGAACATTCCTTCCATGCCGAAGGTTCGCGCTTCGTCAGGAACAATCGGCACCACCCGCTCGCCCATCGACTTGTCCTTCACTAACGCCGACAGAACGCGGACAAAGGCCATCGTCGTGGAAATTTCCCGCTTACCTGAACCCTTTAACTGACTGGCAAAACTAGTTCTTGCAGGCACTGGCAAGCTGTAGGAGGTCGCTCGACGTGCGGGGATACTGCCGCCGAGTTCAGCCCTGCGTTCCCGCATATAGCGCATCTCTGGGCTATCCTCTGGCGGACGATAAAAAGGCACATTCTTCAGTTCTTTGTCGCTGATCGGGACACCGAACCGATCTCTAAACTTCTTCAAACTGTTTAAGTCGAGCTTCTTGAGCGAGTGCGTTTCGTTGCTGGCCTCACCGGCTTCACTCATACCGTAACCCTTTACCGTCATCGCAAGAATCACGGTAGGCCGCTCAGTTTCTTCGACTGCGGCCGCATAAGCCGCATACACCTTATAAGGGTCGTGACCACCGCGATTGAGATACATGATGTCGTCATCGGTAAGGTCCTTTACGAGCTCTGCAGTCTCAGCGTATTTCCCAAAAAAGTGCTCTCGGGTGTAGGCGCCGCCATTAAACTTACAGTTCTGTAATTCACCGTCGCAGACTTCATCCATACGCTTCTGCAACAGGCCAGATTTGTCTCGCTCAAATAGAGGGTCCCACTTTCGACCCCAAATTACCTTGATAACATTCCAGCCAGCGCCTCGAAAAACGCCTTCCAGCTCCTGAATAATTTTGCCATTTCCCCGTACCGGCCCGTCCAACCGCTGGAGGTTGCAATTGACCACAAAGTGGAGATTGCCCAGCTTTTCTCTACCGGCCAAAGCAATCGCTCCCAGCGATTCCGGTTCATCACACTCGCCATCACCAAGAAAACACCAAATCTTGCGATCGCGGTGGTCGACCAAGCCGCGCTGCGACTGATATTTCATGACATGTGCTTGATAGATGGCCTGAATAGGTCCCAGACCCATAGAAACCGTGGGAAACTGCCAATAGTTGGGCATCAGCCAGGGGTGTGGATAGGATGAAAGTCCTTGGCCATTGACCTCGCGTCGAAAATTCTGCAGTTGCTGTTCCGATAGAACTCCCTCGAGATAGGAGCGCGCATACATCCCTGGCGCGCTGTGGCCTTGGTAAAAAACCAAATCGCCTGGGTGCCCATTTCCGGTCCCACGGAAAAAATAATTCATGCCGACGTCGTAAAGCGTTGCCGATGACGAAAAGCTCGAGATGTGACCACCGAGCCCATCCTCGTTGTCGTTTGCGCGCATGACCATCGCCATTGCGTTCCAACGAACCAGCGAGCGAATACGTCGCTCCATGAACAGATCACCGGGCATTGATCGCTCTTGTTCAGGCGCAATGGTATTTCGGAACGGCGTCGTAATGGCTGCAGGCAATGGCACTCCCTGGCCCTGAGCGTGCTCCGCAACGACCTGCATCATTTGACTTGCCGCTTTGGCGCCGCTGAATTTTACCAACGCATCAAAGGCGTCAATCCACTCTCGCTTCTCTTGCGGGTCCAACTCAATTTGCGACATAACGCCCCCAAAATTATTTAAGTTCTATATTAGAATTAATAAAATCAATAGATCAGGCATAGAAAATACATAATAATGGTATAAAATCCCATATAGTTTCATTTTAGAACTATAATAAATGGTAAAAAAACCGGCTTTCGCCGGTTTGTAAGACGAATTGCGCGCCAATCATGGACGATTAACGGTTCGCTCCTGCACAGGCATCTCTTGGTGAAAAGCCTCGATGTCACTGGCGACCAAAGCCTCCGGTATTTCCGCCAACGGTTCGTCTGCGAACCTTCTGCCGCGCAACTGAGTCAGAATTCGACTGGGCTTTTCCCTCAGTACGGTCGCGCGATAGTAGGACTGGATATCCTCCAAGGAGACCGCCTCGACAGCAGCAATCAATGATGATTTAGAGTCGTATCGATAATTTTCATCACTCCAGTCGGCGATATAGGGACTCGCCTCTTCTGCAAGGTTTTTCGGCGGTTGCGTCAAGCTGGTCAACACTCCCGCCTTGAGGTCGTTAAACTCGTCCTCGGTGACCGCCTGAAGCAGGGCATCGTAGTCCCGAGCAAAGCGTTCGAAACGCTCAAGCATCGGTACCGGTGCGAGAACCGGAGTCTGGATATAGAGGCCGACTACGGGGTGTTCGCCCAGTTCAGTCGCGAAGGCACCCGCCGCGTAGCCCAGCTGCTCTTCGGTTCGAAGTTGGTTAAACGCGCGGTTTGAAAGATGCGCCTCGAGGACCTGCCCTTTTGCCTGGTTTTCCACAGTCGGCTCAGGCGCCGCGTATAGCAGCATCATCCCGAGGTCTTCAACTGGCAGCTCCTCGTTGTACACCAACGTTTGCCCAGCTTGTGGTGCATAGATCTGAGCTCGGCTGTACTCGTTCGGCGAGCGCTCGGGGAAGGTTTCTCTTATCACTGTCGCAAGCTCAGCAACGTCAGTGGCATCGTAATTCCCAAAGAGGTAGCCGCGAATATGATTTTCCGACAGCGTCTCGTCCATGAATGTTGACAATGATGCAACCGTCACGGACTCCGCGACGTCACGTAAAGAGGCCTCATTAAATCCCGACGTGGTGACTAGACGCGAGAGCGCTGGGAACAACTGCCGTATGGGAAATCCCCGCTTTGCATTGGACAGACTTCGCAAGTATCGGTCAACAGCCTGCGAAAGGGCTTGTTCGGTCGGATTGATGCGCAATCCTGCCAGCGATTGTCTTAGCAGCTCGGGTTGTTTGTCGGTAAATCCAGAAATACTCAGTTGGATACCAGTCGAACCGCTCACACCAAGAGACATGCCGGCAATCGCAGCCTCGGTGGTCAACGCCGTTTGTTCAAGCTTATATAGATCGACCCAGAGATCAAACAAAACTGCCCCCTCGGGTGTGAGCGATGATCCTGTGTTGAGGTGCAGCTGCGTGAAACCTTTCGGAAGATTCGGAAACGCCTCACTCGCCTGAGTCCAAATGCTCAGCCCGGGCTCTTCCACCACGATCGTCGGGCCAGAAGCCCCTTCAACCAAATCGAACTGCTCCGGCAGCAATCGGTTCAAAGAGGGCAGTCCCAGTTCATAAGATCGCGCTATAGCCAATAGATCTTCCTTGGGTGGCAACTCGAGCGGCTCGATCGCATACTCACCGGCATAGAAGTGCATTGTCTCGGTGACAGGCTCATCCTTCGACACATACCAGACCCGCATCCGCTCCGAGGTGAGCTGAGCGAGCACCGTGTTTACCGCATCGGCGTCAAAGCCGGCGAAGTAGTAGTTTGCATCGATGACATGCTTCGCGGGATACATCTGCATTGCGTCGGCGAGTTGCGTGACATACCGAAAGTCATTCACCTTTTCCAAGAATCGGAATCGGTTAGCCAGCGACGTACCAAATTCTGTTGCATAACGACCGTCCACGCCATCAGCTCGAAGATTTTCTATAAAGCCTAGAAGCATCGAAACCATGGTCTCTCGGTGCGCCATGCCCTCAGGCGTCACATCAATTGAGATGGTAAACACACCATAGTTGCCGTAGTGGTCTGGAGAGGCATACACATTAAGGGCGCTGCTCCAGCCAAGCTCTTTGAGTCGAGACGCAGGTGAGTTCGGCATCTCAGAACCCAAAATGTAGGCCAAATATTCATTAGGTTTGGTGGCAAAATCGGACTCATTATTGTCAATGATGAAGTCCAACTGCAGTAGCCGCTGATCTTCCTTCGGCTTAAAACGAATCAATTGCCCACCAATGTCTTCGATGGGGAGCGTCGCAGTGATTTCAGGCTTTTCAATTTTTCGATTGGGGATATCCGCAAAGTATGTCTCGGCAAGCGTTAGCATCTCGCTGAGCGGGCGATCGCTGACCATTGCCAACTTCATAATGTTCGCGGAGTAATACTGGTTGTAAAATTCGACCGTCCCCTCATGTAGGGATGCGCCTTCTCGATCTGCCAACGTTTCTAGGTTTCCGATCAAAAATCGATTTGCAGGGTGAGCACCCAGCATGCTTCGATCAAGTTTATAGATCGCAAAAAAATCCATCTCTCGCCGCATGGACCACTCGGCATTGACAGCATTCTTCTCCTTGTCGATATAGGCTGGCGTGAGTAGCGGGGTCTTAAAAAAATGTGAAAACCGGTCTAGAGCCTCCGGGTACGCGGAGTTTTTTATCTCAAACATGTAGTTCGTGATATCCAGCCAAGTCGATGCATTGTTTGCACCGCCATTTTGACTCATGAATTCTGAGTACTCGTCTGGCTCGGGATACTTTTCTGTGCCAAGAAATAGCATGTGCTCCAAATAATGCGCCATACCCTGATATTCCATTGGATCCCATAAGAGCCCAACGCCGACACTGAGTGCAGCCGCAGACTTTTCGACCAGGGGGTCAGAAACCAACAGCACCTGAAGCCCATTGTTAAGAGTCACTGACTGGTAAGCTCGAGAATCATTGGGACTAATAACGATCGCGTCTGCGTCCGCATCCTGCGTGCTACCTCCGCAGGAAGATAGCAAGACCATGCTAAAACCGATTGCTGTCAGACTGCGAATTAATGAAAAATACATACGAAAAACCATGGGTTCTCTCCACTCATAGACTCATATTAATGTCGCTTTAGCTGGGCCTTCGGCTCCGCGTCCGGCATCTGTGACGCATCAGCGCTACGACTCCAGCGCGGCTGGCCATGCGGTGACAACTGCATTGACCAAAGTGGCTAGCGGTATGGCAAAAAACACCCCCCATACGCCCCACAAACCACCAAAGAAAATTACTGCCACGATGATAGCTAGCGGATGCAAGTTCACTGCCTCGGAAAACAGCAGCGGCACCAAAACGTTACCGTCAAGGACCTGCAGAACAATGTACAAGCCCACGACCCAATAAAAATCTGGGGTCAACCCCCACTGAAAAAATGCTACAGCGATAACGGGTATGGTGACTAAAGTGGCACCAATGTAGGGAATAATCACTGACAATCCCACTAGCAAGCCAAGCAATGCCGCGTAATTCAAATCGAAAACAGCGAAGACAAGGTACGAAAGACCGCCCACAATTAAGACCTCGACCAACTTACCACGGGCGTAGTTCGCGATTTGCTGATTCATTTCGATGGCTATTTTAGTCATCAGCGGACGCTGATTTGGCAGAAAAGATTGCATCCAGCGCAGCACTAAATCCCGGTCTTTCAAGAAGAAAAACACCAATAACGGCACGAGAATGATGTACACCAGCATGACCAATAAATCGGGTATTGAGCTTAAACCCCAGGCGAAGACCTTTTGCCCTAGTTGCGCGATTTCAACTTGTACAGTGTTGATAATTTGATCGAGTTGGCGCTCTCCGATGATCCCGACATAACTCTCAGACATGCCGCCAAGCGCGGTCCTCAATTTTTCAAAAATAGCGGGGGCCTCTCGCGTTAAACTCACCGCCTGTCTCCATACCAGCGGCACGACACCCAGTGTGAACGCGAAAAAGCACCCAATGAAAATGAGCGAGGAACTCCACACACTCACTCGATTGGAAACACCCCAAGCGCTAAGCTGATTAGCGAGCCCCTGCATCAGGTAGGCCAAAACAATAGCGATAAACAGCGGCGCTAAAATATCGCTCAGGGTGAGGATGACAACCAATCCCGCAATCAACAAGACGAGCAACAACACCGACTCTTCCTCACTGAAATAACGTCGGTACCATTTCGAAAATATGTTAGCCATCCTTTCTTAGACTCCTAGCCTCACGCTGAGACTGCTTTTGTTAAGCCTTCGTGATCCAGTGATGCCAAATGCCATCGATTTGTTCGCTCTCTACATCGTGACCTGCGAGGCGGGTCAAAGACTGAAAGTCCCTGACAGAGCCCGGGTCTGTCGCCAGCACTTGGATGACATCGCCCGACTGTACTTCAGCCATCGAGCGCTTCGCCTTCAGCAAGGGCATAGGACATCGATCCGCTGTCGCATCAATGATTTTAGCGACCAGCCTATCGGGCTTGCTCTGCGAAACCTGTGCCATGTACCAACCTTGAGAGTTATTTGCCTGATCCGAATAGTATATCGACCCGCGAGCATGACACATAATGCTATGCTTACTTCATCTATGCCCCTAAGAACGCGATCACAATGAGCTCCCTAAATATGCTAGTCCGCCAAATACGCTCTGCGCGACATTGCATTTTTGGTGTCCTCTTGGCGTTTCAATCCCAATGCATTGCGGCAGGAACTGAAAATCTGAAATTGCCTAATCTCGGCGAATCCAGCACGAGCCTATTTTCAGCCGACTTTGAGCATCAAATTGGCCGCGAGTGGCTGAAGCAGTTCCGCGCGCAAGCGCCCCTCGTCAATGACCCGATCCTACAGGACTACTTGGAAACCCTGCTGTTTAATTTAGTCAGTCACAGCGAACTGCACGATCGGCGTCTCGAATTGGTCATTGTTGACAACCCGACCATGAACGCCTTCGCAGTGCCCGGCGGCGTGGTTGGCATTCATAATGGATTATTTCTCTACGCCCAGAGTGAGGATGAGCTCGCATCAGTCCTTGCACACGAGATCGCCCATTTAAGTCAGCGACATTTTTCCCGGCAAATTGAAGCAGCACAGGATTACAGCGCCATCAACATAGCCGGGCTCTTGGCAGGTGTTCTGCTTGCTGTTGCTTCTGGATCTGATGCCGGACTCGCTGCTATGACCGCCACGCAGGCCGCCGTTCAAGATGCGCAGTTGCGATACTCTCGAGCAAATGAGGCAGAGGCTGATCGTGTTGGGATGCGAACTCTCTACCAGGCTGGGCTAGATCCCTACTCGGTACCTGAGATGTTCGAACGGATGATGGCGGCCTCGCGGTATAGTAGTAGCAACCGAATACCTGAATTCTTACGTAGCCACCCACTCAGTGAAAACCGAGTTTCTGACACACGGAACCGCGCGCAACAATATCCTCGCCGAATCCGCCCGACGAGTCTTGATTTTCAAATCATGCGCGCCCGCGTCATGTTGGCGAATGCGGGATCCCCGGATGAAGGCGTCGCCTTGTTTCGTAATCAGTTACAGGGCACTCCGACTTCATTAGAAGCTGCTCAGTATGGTCTCGTTATCTCGCTGATTGCGGCGGGACGAGCATCAGAGGCTCGCTTAGCGCTCGATGCACTGTGGCGCTCAGGCCGAGACTATATTCCCTACGTCATAGCCAGTGCTGACATTGACTTAGCACTGGGTGAGGCGGAACTTGCAGTTGCTACCCTGCGTCAACGCTTGGATCTGTCGCCGGGCAACCACCCATTAACGATGGCATATGCGCACGCGCTGCAACAAGCAGGGAATCCGCACATCGCCGAACAAGTGCTTACCGAGCAAGCTAGGAGGCGGCCGGAGACTCCAGAGGTCTGGTATGCGCTAGCTGAAGTGCAAGGCCTTTCTGGGAATATTATTGGGCTACATCGTTCAAGAGCGGAGTTTTTTCTGTTAGTGGGCCACCTCGATGCTGCTCAGGAACAACTTGAGTACGCCATGAATCTACTCGGTGATGACTTCGCGACTTCAGCACTGATCAACGAACGACTGCGAGAGGTTATCGCGCTGAAGAATGAAAGGGGCTAACGATAGGGCTTAAGCCCTGCCAATCTTTTCTGCTTGAAGATCCGCTGCAAAACTCAGCATTCGCTCAAGAGGAATGAGGGCTGCGTCTCTCACTGAGGGGTCGACTGAGATTTCATTGTCCGACCGGTCAAAGACAGCCGCTAAGCGCTCAAGATCATTCATCGCCATCCAGGGGCAGTTAGCACAAGACCGACAGGTGGCGCCCTCACCTGCAGTGGGGGCAATCAGAAACGTTTTGTCGGGAGCAGCTTGTTGAAGCTTGTAAAAAATGCCTTGGTCGGTTGCGACAATAAACGTCGATTCAGACCGGGCTTGGGCTGCCTTAATGATTTGTGTCGTCGAGCCGATCGCATCGGCAATTTCCAGGACACTTGCCGGGGACTCGGGATGCGCCAAAACTGCGGCCTCTGGATAAACCTGCTTCAGGTCCAGAATGCCTCGGGCTTTAAATTCTTCATGAACAATGCACGCTCCATCCCAGATGAGGATATCTGCGCCTGTTTCCCGACGGACATAGTCTCCCAGATGTCGGTCAGGGGCCCAAATAATTTTTTTGTCCTGCTCTGCCAAATACTCTGCCACGTCTAGGGCAATACTCGAAGTAACTACCCAATCGGCTCTCGCTTTAACTGCTGCTGATGTATTGGCATAGACCACAACTTCGCGATCTGGATGCGCATCGCAGAACGCCGAGAATTCATCGATCGGACAGCCGTCGTCCAGAGAACAGGTCGCCTCGAGGGTCGGCATAATGACGCGTTTATGTGGCGTGAGAATCTTCGCTGTCTCGCCCATGAAGCGAACCCCAGCGACGACGAGGGTTTCCGCCCGGTGATCGCGACCGAAACGAGCCATCTCGAGCGAATCGGAAACACATCCGCCCGTCTCCTCAGCAAGCGCTTGGATTTCCGGATCTGTGTAGTAGTGCGCCACGAGAACGGCATTCTCCTCGACCAGCCTCTGTCTGAATAATGGCAGCAGTTGGTCGCGTCTCTCTGGCGTGAGCTGATCATCGGCGCGACGATTCAGATGATTCTGCACCTGAGCTCTGATGAGACGAAGTTTTTCCTGAGCGATAGACATGAAACAAAGCTGGCAAAAATTGGGATGGAGACATTAGCACAAACTGGCGCTGTTGATCCCCCCGAAGTCAATCTTTCCGCTACAATTCTCACGTTACAGCGTTGGCGAGCCTATGCTCACAGTGCTAACCTCGCCTGACACCGCGGAGTAGAGAAGGTCGTGCCAGAGTCTGTTGAATTGAATAAAACGCTCAAGATTCTAGTTTGCGACGATGATCCAATGGTCCGCCTGCTCGCTCGAGAATGCATCGAAGCAGAGGGCATGCTCGTTCTAGAGGCCGAAGATGGCCTTGAGGCCATCTCCGCCTACAAGGAGCATCAACCAGACCTAATTTTCCTCGACGTCGATATGCCAGAACTTGATGGCCTGCAGGCCTGTGAACAGATCAGAGCGCTGCCTCACGGCGATTCAGTACCCATATTGATCGCTACGGGTGCAGAGGACTCTGAGACCATCGATGCCGGTTTTCGTGTTGGTGCGACCCAGTACAAGACCAAACCGATTAATTGGACACTGCTCGGGCGCGACATTCGCTATATGCTCAAGTCAGCGCACGCTTTCAATGAGTTAAAAGCGCAAGAAAGTCGACTGCGGTATTTGGCGTATTTTGACCACCTGACTGACCTACCCAATCGCCGTAGCTTTGTCGAGCGACTACGCAAGTGCCTCATCGATTCGTCTACGCAGAAGACGGCTGTAGGGCTCATTCTCATTGGCCTTGATAATTTCAAGCGTGTCAATGAAGCGATCGGTCACGAACGAGGTGATGATCTTCTTCATCTCGTCGCCGATCGACTGCAGACAGTTGTAGCGAGCCTTGGACCGCTGGCCTCTGATTACCCTGGCGCAGAAAAGCATTTTGACAGTTCGACTTTCAGTATGGAGATCTCCCGCCTTGGCGGTGATGAATTTTCTGTGATTGTGCGCAATCCTCGCGATGAAAATCATATTTTAGAGATCACAGAATGTCTTCGTGACAAACTGTCGCAACCGCTCTTGCTGAATGAGTTGTCGCTCGTTGTGACACCGAGCATCGGCATTGCTATAGCACCTCAACACGGTACAGCGCCTGAGGCGATTCTCAGACACGCCGATGCTGCGGTGTCAGCCGCCAAGCTGGAGGGTCGGAACCGCATTCGCGTCTTTGATGCTTCGCTTGAGGAATCGGCGGAAAGAGACTTCCTAATCGAGGATGGCCTGCGACAATCTCTTGAGAAAGATGGGTTTTATCTGGTCTATCAGCCGCAAGTTAACGCCTTAACGGGGAAGCTCGTTGGATTTGAAGTGCTGCTTCGGTGGCGCCAACCCGACCATCAAGAAATCTCACCGGCGATTTTTATCCCCGTCGCCGAGCGCACAGGCTTGATTACCCAGATAGGCGACTGGATCTTTCGACAAGTGCACGGTGATCTGACCGGCCTCACCGATGTGCTGCCGCCAGAGGTCCGGTTCAGTGTCAACTTGTCGCCTCTTCAATTCACACAAAGCAACTTTATTACACAGTTGGGTCATTCGCTTCGGCACAACGAGCTTCCATTTCAAATGGGCCTAGAATTGACCGAGGGTGTGATTATGCAATCGGGCGTCCAGAGCCTCGAGAAGCTCTTTGAGCTGAGAGCCCTCGGCTTCAAGTTGGCGATCGATGACTTCGGCACCGGCTATTCGTCGTTGAGCTACCTGCGCCAATTCCCTATCGACACGCTGAAGATTGATCGAAGCTTCGTCAACGACATCGGATCTCCGGACGGGGACGCATTGATCAAGGCGATTTTAGGGATGAGTCAAGCAATGGGGCTCGAGACTGTAGCCGAAGGCGTCGAGACGGCCGCGCAAGCACACTTCCTGCGTGACAATGGGTGTCACGTTCTCCAAGGCTTTCTTCTATCAAGGCCATGTTTGCTCAGCGACATCTCGAATGTCGCAAAAATGCCATTCCTCACGCTATTCGACAACGACCCATCGGCCCCGTGAAGCGCTTCGCCCTCCTCGCACTTCTGTCAGTAATCCCATGCGCCGCATTTTCATCCGAAAATATCCAGGTTCTGATTCAAGGCGAGAATCAACAAAAGCTTGCCACCGTGCTGCTCGGATATCAGGGGACGGTGACACACTGGTTGCCCATGGTCGATGCGATAGGCGGCACTATTCCAGCCCACCAACTTGAGGCTTTAGAACTTGACTCTGAAGTACGGCGGGTTGTCGCTGACTTGAATCTTGAGGAATCGCCCGAGCAGCGTCCTTGCCACTTGGGCGGCTCTCTCGAAATGACTTTTGCGGAGAGCCGGCTGTCATGGGCAGTATTTAATTTTTCCGAACAGTCGATCCCACTTCAATCCATCTCAGTAGACTGGCCGGCAGAAGTCAATGCGCCCTCAGTAATGCGCTTAGCGAATCGGCAGCTACCCATCGGGTCACAGCCCACTTCGCGCGTGGAGATTGAAGTCACTGACATAGCACTCCCTCCTGGCTTTACTGTGTTAGAGATCGACTGGCCATCGCTACCTGCTGGGCTCAAACAAAGCGATGTCAGTATCGTGTTGGGCGGAGCCCAATGCGATGCAAAAAGCACTCCGGCATATCCAAATTACTCAAACGACTATTACTTCACTCGATTAATCGGTGCCGATCAACTGCATGCTCAAAACGTCACCGGTGCCAACGTGACCGTTGCCATTGTCGACTCTGGTCTCTGGGATGCAAACCCGCTCACACACAATCGCGCGGGCAAGTCCCGTATTCCCGCACAGTACAATGCGATTACCGACAGGGTACACACTGATTTTGCCGACGCATCAGGTCACGGCTCATTAATGAGTGGCATTATCAGCGACAGTCGAGAAAATGCCGGAGGCGGCTACCGTGGCGTCGCACCGGATGCACAGATTATCCCAGTTACAGTGTTTGATGATTCAGGTCACGGGGACTTTCTCGACATTTTGCGTGGGTTGCAATGGATCTACGATCATCACGAGCCGTTTAACATCCGTATCGTCAATATGTCCCTCGCGGCGGCTCCGCGTTACAGCTACTGGGATGAGCCAATCAATCAGGCCGTGCTTAAACTCTGGCAGGCGGGTCTGATTGTCGTTGCCGCCGCGGGAAACGAAGGCCCAGATTGGGGCTCCATTGGCGCACCCGGAAACAATCCTTATGTCATTACGGTGGGTGCAATTACTGATTCGTGGACACCCGAGGACCGAGACGACGATTTCATACCTGATTTTTCCTCCCGCGGACCCACCGAGGTAGGACATTTAAAACCCGATATTTTAGCGCCGGGTGGACACATCACCGGCTTAGCACCCCCGCGATCGACTCTGGTGCAAGAGAACCCGCACTTCCAGCTCGGTAATGGTGATTATGTTTCAACAGGCACCTCTCAAAGTGCCGCTGTCGTCAGTGGCATCGCCGCCCTATTACTTCAAATTGACCCTGCGCTGACAAATGATCAGGTGAAGTGTCTTTTGCTCTCCGGCGCACGGCCGGCAATTAATCGCGACGGACGTTTAGCCTACAGCCCGCTGACCCAAGGCGCAGGCCTGGTTGATGTGCCGCGCATCATGTCGATGGGCACGCCTCGCTGTGAACTGCCGGGCGAAGATATCGATGCAGCTGTTAACGGCGAAGAAAAATTGTTGGGGCCAGTATTCGAAGATCAAGGCAGACCCTGGTTGTCCGACTGGGACGGCCTAATTTCACCGGTCGAAGCCATTCAAGGCGTGAGCCAAAATCGACGCTGGGGTGTTGAGGACCATCTGCTCCGGATCGACTTCGAGCGGAATGAACCAGCGCAAGCCGATGACGTGCCAGTTGACTGGCAATGGGTTTTGCAGAACCAATAAGACGTCATCACGCCCTCCTCTGCTCACCGTTAATCACCGTACTTTTGTACGAGTGAATTTTTCACATTTCGCGCTATAACCCATTTGGGTAGCTCTATGTCTGGGTTGAAAGGCCATCGATCACTACATTGGGGCCTCAAGACATCGCTGTATTTAATTTTTAAATCAAAAGTAAAGGTGAACAAAATGACTACTAAGCAAATTTTTGGTGTTGTTTCTTTGATCGCAACTGTCGCATTCGCGGTTCAGCCTGCCTCAGCAGCGGGCGAGCTTCGTGGCGGCATGACGTCGATCAGTTCTATCCACACGCAGGCGAATGCTGCAAACAGTCCTCAGTCGCGCTGGAGCAATCGCGAGCAAGCCGCCGTCTCTTCGCATACTGCTGCGGCGCGTGGTGATTTCTTCAAGTGGGCTAGCAAAACTAGCCACGCCGATGATTCAGCTGCTAATTTGGTACAGGCTGATGCAACTCTGGATGGAAATGAGTCGGGACATCGCTGGGGCATCAAATCGGATTCTGAACAAGCTGGTCACCGATGGGGTATCAAAGCCGATGCCGATCAAGCTGGCCACCGATGGGGAATCAAGTAATAAACTTGGTTAATCGGGTCTTTTACAGCTAAAAAGACCCAACTCCTCTCTCAACAAAATGCCTAGCGGTCTCATCGCGAGACTGCTTTAGGCTTTCTGGCGTGCCGTTTTCCGGTTATCTTCCTAGAATTAGTCCTTACGCTAATTTCATTCGCTTTAAACGGAGAGGCAGCCCCAGAAACATGAGATTGTTCTCTAAAAAAATCTCTAGCCTTACGGCCACTGCCGCTCTTCTAATTTGCGTCGTGGCAAAACAATCTTTCGCTGTTTTACCCGATACTCGGGTCAGCTTCTGGCCAGCACCTGTCGGCCCAAGACTAATCCAAAAAGTCGTAGAGCAAACCTTCCAAGACAAATCTGGCGTTATCTGGATGGCCACCCAAGAGGGACTCTCTAGATTCGACGGAAAAAATATCGAAGGGTTTTCCCCTCTCACAGGACAGACTGGCGTACTCCTGTCGGCCTCAGTGAATGGCATTGCCGAGACTAGCGACGGGAAAGTTTGGGTCGCAACGTCCGGCCTCCAGCATTTTGACGAGGTCAGCAGATTATTTGTAACCGTTGATAATGTTCCAACAACAATGGATATTTTCTCCATTGCCATTGATAACGATGACCGTATCTGGATGGGCTCTGCAGGAAGGATTGGTATATATAACGTTAGAGGAGACTATTACTCGGAACTACCTCTAGAGATTGATGGGGTAAAAATAGACGACAATGTAATTGATATCGAAGTTGATCAGGCCGGGAATGTTTTTGCCCTCATAGACGGCAGCGGTTTGTTTCAGATAAATATCGAACGTAGCGAACTGAAAGCCGAGCGCGTCGGAAATAAAAAAAGTCTAAATGTAACTAATCTTTGGACACTGGAAATTACTCCGACTGAAATATGGTTGGGGACACAGTCAGATGGCATCTATATATTTGAGCGCGATTCTTTTCAACTTCGCCATGTAACTTCAGGAAACTTGGCCACAGAACTCCCATCAGACGTCGTATACTCAATTTTCGCAGAAGAATCTCGAGTTTGGATCGGCACCTCAAAAGGTTTGGCTGTAACCGATGACTTCGGAAGAACCTTTACAAATTTTACGGAACTCAGTGATGGTGTCTCGAATGACACTGTGCGATCAATATACAAATCTTCCGACGGAATTTATTGGATAGGCACAAACGACGGCCTAGTCCAAGGATCAGAACAAATTTATCAGACCTTAAATCGGTCCAACAGTGGGCTTTCCAGGGATGATGTCAACGCAATAACCCAAAGTGAAGATGGCACTTTGTGGGTTGGGACCTCTGACGGATTAAATTTCAGCGCACCCGGGGAACAAGTTTTCAACTGGATTAACTCAGCGACTCACCCCACTCTCCAAGACGACATAATCATGTCATTAGTGGCTCAAGAGGAAGCAATTTGGATTGGAACATTCGAGGGAGGCCTTTACCGATACCTCCGATCGAACAATACGATCCGAGGAATAGCCTACGATGATAGAGGCATAGATTTAACAAAGCTTGGCATAACCTCATTAATCACACATTCCTCAGGTGTTGTGATAGCGGGCACCTACGGCTATGGAATTCTTGTGTTGAGCTACGAAGGCGAAGTCATTCGGACAATTCAAGCGCCGACAGGAAGCAGTGTTAGTGACGAGGTCTTTGCTTTACTAGAAGACTTAGACGGTAGCGTGCTTGTAGGGCACACCAGGGGGTTAGCTAAACTTTCGGCGGACTTGCGGTCAATTTCAGAAGAACCGCTATTTCGATTTCAAACCTCACAGCAGTCCATTGCAAATCAGAGTGTGACGGTCTGGGAAATAGCGCACGGTCTTGACGACTCACTATGGCTTGGGACTCTCAATAAAGGGCTCATAAGAGTTAATCGTGATGACAATTTATCAGTGCTTTCTGCTGAAAATCTAACACAAACTTATCAATTACCGAGCCTTTACATAGTAGGAATACACCGCGATGCAGAAGGCTATCTATGGTTATCACACAACCGTGGGCTTACCCGCATACGAGAAGAAACAGGCGAAACTGAGCACTTTAGCACCAGCCTCGGCATGTCAGGCACCGAATTCAACATGGGAGCTTCTTATCGAAATGAAGGGGGGCGCATTTATTTTGGCAGCGATACGGGTGTCAACACTCTCGAAAGGCTGGAGCGCACTCAAAAGTCTGACCGCCTCAAAATTGGTATTGCTGGGGCAAGGATTTCTGACCGATATGTGGATTTGTCTGGTGGACGGCCGCTGACTCTTAGTCAGGAAGATAGAGTTGCCAGCATAGAAGTTTTTGCCGCTGAGTACCTGGCTCCAGAAACAATTGAATATAAGTACAGGTACAGTGGTTACGACGAAGGCTGGATTTATAAAGGAACAGAACGAACCATCGACATCACGGGACTACCATCGGGCCAATACTCATTGCAAGTTGCGGCGCGCAGTGCCACGGGGCGATGGCATTACGATGGCCTAAGCATCCCTGTGAATGTGTTGCCACCCTGGTGGCAAACAACCACCGCCTATATTTCTTACGGAGCATTCTTCTTCGGTGCAATTTGGTTAGCGCTCTGGGTATACAGGCGCAATCTCAATGCAGGCCTACTAAGAGAGCAAGAACTCGCTGAACGTGTTAAGGAGAGGACCATCGATCTCGAGCGCACTCGGCTAGAGGCCGAAGAAGCCAACCGCGCGAAATCAGAGTTTCTAGCGGTAATGAGCCACGAGATCAGAACGCCTCTGCATGGGATCATTGGCATGACCGATTTGATGCTCAATACCAATGTGACACCGCAGCAACAGCGATTCGGCAACGCAATCATGAACAGCGGCCAGACGCTGCTGCACTTGATCAATGAAATTTTAGATTTGTCAAAAATCGAAGCCGACCGCGTCGAGGTAGAGCACACCAAGTTCAATCTGACTCAACTAGTTGACGAGGTGTGCTACCTGCAAGGTGAATTGGCACAACGGAAAGACTTAGTGCTACACGTAGTTCCGCAACCCAATCTGGCAAGCCGGTATGCCGGTGATCCACAGAAAATTCGTCAAATCATTACCAACCTGATCGGTAATGCCATCAAATTTACTGAGCATGGCAGTATCGTCGTCCGCCTTTTCCTAGACGAACAAGACCGTGTCGTTATCACTGTCAGAGACACGGGGATCGGTATTCAAGAAAACGCGCGCGATCGTATCTTTGACAAATTCACTCAGGTCGATGCAAGCACTACTCGTAAATATGGTGGCAGCGGCCTCGGGCTGACCATCTCAAGAAACTACGCCGAACTCATGGGAGGCAGTCTCGAAATCCTTGAAACCGCGGAGAATAGCGGCACCTTAGTTCAAGTTGTGCTGCCGCTTGAAGAAGTCAGTCGATACGACCGAGATTCTGACCTAGAGATTGGCGTGCTCACTCATGATGATGTCTTCGCAGAATCAGTTGCTTGCCAGGCAATTTTGGTCGGGCTGTCAGCCCATAGATTGTCTGCTCTCCAGTTGAACAATCTGAACCGCTTTGCTGCAGTGATTGTTGACGAGTTTTTTGACGACGATGTCATTGACCGGATAGAACTAGATGACTCAATCGCTACGCGAATTCTTGCTCACGGCACGCGTAGCGTGAACAGACGCGTAAATAGTCAACGCTGGGAATCTCTACATACGCCTGTCGTCGCCCACAACCTTGAGGAAGCCGTGAGGCAGATCGGCCCCCATGATCGCCCCAGCGCAGATCAGGCGCGCTTCTCCGGAAGAATCCTGGTGGCAGAGGACAATACCGTCAATCAGTTGCTCGCTCAGGAAATGCTAGAGAGTCTCGGACTCGACGTCGTGATTAAAGACAACGGTTTGGAGACCTTCCAAACTTTCGTTGAGGACGATTTTGATGTCATTCTCATGGATTGCCAGATGCCAGTCATGGATGGCTTTGAGGCAGCACGCGAAATTCGGGAACACGAACGGCAACTTGAAAAGCAGAGAATCCCGATCATTGCAGCAACGGCCGCCGCACAAAAAGGAGAATTTAAAGAAGCAACAGCAGCGGGAATGGATCATTTTATGACCAAGCCCTATTCAAAATCTGACTTGATCGAGGCGCTCTCCGCCTTCCTGAGTCCACTGCAGAATGAAATCACCAGTACGACAGCGAATGAAAGTCGCTCGGGCACACGCTCTGAGGAACCCGACAACGTACCACTGATACGACCGGAGGTATTGCGCAATATTGCTCGAATCAACCCCGACAAAGGCAAGGACCTCGTGCAAAAGGTGCTCGATTCCTTCACTGCTCAGCTGCCACAAGCATTGCGCGACATAGAAGCCTGCATCCAGAGCCCGCAAACCGATGATTTGCGGCGCCGAACGCACTCACTTAAATCCTCGGCGCTCAACATTGGTGCACATGAGTTGGGCGCTCTACTCAACGAACTTGAATTGCAGGCGAAGGCAGGAAAAGCACTGTCCGCTGAACAATTCATTCAACTTGAATCGCTCGCAGTGGCATCTCGAGATACATTACTCAACTCATGGGAATTGATACTCGACGAGCCTGCGATTTAATGCCCCTTGAATACCGGCGATCGTCTTGATCTCTGAGCCAAAAGTCCTTCTTGAAGGTCATTCGAATCCAAGCATTGGCGAGCCCTCGCCCTCGCTTTATCGATATCAAACGCGCCTGTCTCTGCCTCACGTATGAGATCTAGCATTGCTGATACGGCGAGTGGCGCAAGCTGCAAAAGCCGAGCACAGTAATCAGATATAGTCTGCTCAAAATCGCTTTCTACACACAAGAAATCCAAAACACCTAAACGATACAACTCATCCGTTAACATCGGCTCAGCAGCCACCAACAGCCTTCGAGCGAGACTTGAACCCAGACGGCGGGTCATACGCAAGAGCCCTTCTGGCGGATAGCAGAGCCCAAGGGCCGAAGCTGGGACCCTTAGCTTCAGCCCGCTCAACGCAATACGGAAATCGCAACTCATCGCCATTTCAAATCCACCACCAAATACAGGCCCGGAAATACAGGCAATGGTCGGTATCGGCAGACTCGCAATACGATTTGTTGTCGACTGAAACCGCTCTCCGTCAAGATCGCCACTCAATATCTGATCTAGGTTCGCACCAGAACAAAAAGTCGCACCCACCGGACTTCGGATAAGCAACACACGTATACCGGTATCAATCGTCGCTAAAGCCTGATCGATGAGGTCTAACTCCTGGTAACCTAGCGCATTGTGTTTACCCTGATTACAGAGCAGCAATTCAGCGACCTGATCAACCACCGAAAACTGAATTGTATCGCCCATAACCAACCCCTCGTTATACATCCATGGCTCAACAGACCAAGCTCAGAAAATGCCGTGGACAAAAAAAATACTAGATGTTCAAATATTCGAACTCAAAGAATAATACCAGTGTCATGAGTGCCGTGGTCGCTTTCTGTCGTGGCCTTGGCTAAGGAAACTAATTGAACCCGACATCGCAAGACTCACAGTCGCCGTTTAGCAAAGGTGTGCAGCACCGAGCTAAAAGAGACGCGATTTTATCGCGTGCCGCCAAGCTTTTTAATACGCGCGGTGCGAGAGCAACGACGTTAAGTGATGTCGCCGACCGTCTTGGCCTGACCAAGACTAGTTTGTACTACTACGTGCGGACAAAGGAAGATCTCATTTTCCAATGCTACTTAGCGACGATGCGTCAGTCTCACGACCGCTTGGATCGTATTGAGAAAGGCCACCCCGATCCACTCGATCGTGTTCTAGAGTTTTTATCCCAGCACTTTGATACGACGCTCGACGCATTGGAGGGACGTGATTCTTATTACGCTGCACCGTTAGAAATCGCCTCTCTCTCTGAAGAACATCGGACTGTGATCGAGGATCTGTACTTGTCGATGTTCAAGCGGATACGAGGTTATATCCGTGAGGGCGTTGCCTCTGGAAGTATAAAATCTTGCCATGAAACGACTACGACTCGCGCACTGCTCGGCGCACTCGACTGGTCGTTCTACTGGCTCTACGAAATGCCGCGGGAGGAAGCGCACCATGCTGCGGCAGCTATGAGAGACTTAGTCAGTAACGGGCTTGTCGCTCGGCAGGATCTAGACCTGCACAATCTAAGCCCAACGAGTCTCACGGGGGTCGCGCCAGAACAAGGGTTTGATCGGGAAGTTCAGAATCGGCTCAAGCAAGAGGCATTTTACAAAGCCGCGGCGCGATTCTTTAATATCAAAGGCTTTAACGGCACCTCTCTCGACGAGATTGCCGACTATCTGCAGGTCTCTAAAGGTGCTTTTTACTACCATTTTGCCAATAAAGAGGAACTGCTAACGCAGTGCTATAACTACTCGCTCGACATGCTTGACGACATCTTGAGTGAAGCCGAGCACCGAGAGGGGCCGGCCATTTTGCAACTGGACCTAGCGTTTCGAAAAATCTTTACGCTGCAAAACTCAGATCAGGGTCCGCTGATCCGCTACAAATCGATCACAGCGCTGCCCCCAGACCCTCGTCGACAAATTCTCGCGCGTACCGAGCGAACGAATAGCCGGATCGGAAAAATGATCGAGGCTGGCATGAAAGATGGCAGTATTCGTCCCGTCAATAGTGTCATTGCGCAACATTTGATTACCGGGGCACTCAATGCCTCCATTGAGATTAATCGCTGGCGCCGCGTGGAAGACATGGATCTTGTATCTTCAGACTATTTTAATGTCTTCTACTTCGGCCTCGCCAACCACTAAAAAATACCCGGGATAACTATGCAAACTCTTCAAGAAGTCATGGATCTGATTGCGCCAAGGCAAGTGGGTGATTTTTGGTTTACTGGCTGTAGCCCGCTGCCCCAGCGTAGGATTTTCGGCGGCCAAGTTGTTGCCCAATGCCTCATGGCGGCGCAAAGCACTGTCGATGAAACCATGACGGCGCACTCGATGCATGCATATTTCTTACGCGCGGGGAATGCTGAGTTGCCGATCGAATTTGAGGTCGACCCCATTAGAGACGGCAGGTCTTTTTGTACACGGCGGGTCGTGGCAAGACAAGGTCGAGAAGCGATTTTTAACACTTCGGTGAGTTTTCAAATCGAAGAATCTGGATATGCGCACACTGTCGAGATGCCTCCTGCGGCAACACCGGATAAATCGAACGACCTAGACCAAAGAAATCTAGCTTTCGCTACCCAACCCGGCCAACCTACGTTGATGGAGCTCTATGGTATCGAGCGCATTCGACTGACCCCGATGCTGTTAGAGAAGCAAGTTCCAGAGTCAATGACCTGGATGCGTGGTCTCGGCGAGCTTTCTTCAGATCCCAAGCTACACCAGGCTGCATTGGCGATGATGTCAGACTACGCGCTGCTGGGTGCCGCGTTGATGGCACATGAGATCGAGGAGCCGGAAAAAAATATAATTGCCGCCAGTCTCGATCACTCGATTTGGTTTCATAACCAACCAACAGTGGACGATTTCGTGTTGTACGACTGTGAGAGCCCTTGGACGGGTGGTGCACGCGGGTTCGCGAGGGGCCGGTTTTGGAGTCAATCAGGCGTCCTGCTTGCCTCCACTGCCCAGGAATGCCTCATCCGCCCTAACAGTCGGGACTAGTTGACGACCGTCTTGATTTGTTCTCCCGACTCAACCAATTTCAACTTGCCAGCATCGAGCTGAAAGTGAAAGAGCGAGCCGTTGGCAGGCCAGGTACTCAGTGTCTCAGCGCGCGATTCACAATGCGCAATGACCGTATTAATGACCAGAAAATGGGTAAATATTACGGACGTGGTCGTCAGCTCCTGCAAGGCATTGACAATACCTTCTCGCCAACGCCATTGGTCCTGTGACTGCTCAGACCAACACCCCTTCATGAACGCCGTCAGCCATTCGGAGCGCTGTGCCAGAGGAACAGGTGCCTGAATTTCGATAAACCTCGGGTCAATCAAAAGTTCTGTGTTCTGAAGCGCAACAAAGGGTGCGGCGGTCTCTAGCGTCCGTTGCTTAGGACTCGCAACGACCTGGACGACTTGCCGATCCAATTTCAGCATCAGGTCATTGGCTGCGCGCAGGGCTTGCTGGCGCCCCAACGGGCTCAAACCGGGATCGGTGTCTTGGTGCCACGACGCCGCCGCTTCACCATGCCTCACGAGCCAGATATCAATCATCGATAACTCACCAACTCATGACTCAAATCAGCAGACCGATATTGCAAATGGCCAATGTCATTAAAACTGGAGAGCGCGACACCCCTCTGGCTAAAGATAAGACGAGTAATAGAACAATTAAAAACTGGCTCATAAAATTGGTACACGCGGTCATCACTGACGCCCAGCACTGCAGCTACAAGCGTCGCAATCGTACCGCCTGATGTGAAAACTGCCGAAGTCGATCCTGAGGGTGCCGAGCTTGTAACTGCGCTTAATGCCGCCAGTGCAGCTTGGCGATACTCGCACCAAGACTGTGTGTTCAGTGAAGGGCATTCGGGACTTACCCACATGTTAAAGACAGCTTCTATTACCTTTTGGTAGCTCTTGCTCTCGCCTGACTCGAGCCAGGCGCGAAGATTTGGATGGTTCGCAGTTAACAGAGGAATCAGCTCCGCAAGCTGGCCTTCGTTATCAATCTCATTAAATCGGGCATCGGTTTGCACTAACGCCGTACTCTCCTGATGAGCCATCACCCGAGTCGCTGTTTCCTGCTGTCTTGAGAGCGTTCCAGCGAAAGCTCGGTCTATCACGACGCCCGCTCGCTTCAAAAATAGTCCAGTCTCATCTGCTTGCTGCTGACCTAACGGTGAGAGCTGGTCGTAGTTCGCACTACCGAAGGAGGCTTGACCGTGTCTAATGAGTAAAAGAGATGCCATCAACCCATACCCAATGCATTACGTTCAAAGCGAAGCCGCTGAGGATAGGGGAAAAAATCCTGCACATGACCTTGTTTTAACTTCGCCTGCAGTCCAGTCCAGAATTCTTGTGAATATAAATCAGCATGGAGCTGATCGAATGCTTTCCTAGCTCGAGCATTGCCAGAGAAGAATAGCCGGAACTCCTCTGGGAAAATATCGTTTGGACCCACGGAGTACCAAGGCTTGCCAGACATCTCTTCATACTCATCGCGGGGCGGTGGTATTTTTCTAAAATGGCATTCCAGCAACGGCTGAATTTCATCGTAATCATAAAAAACAACGCGACCATGACGTGTCACCCCAAAATTTTTCAGCAACATATCTCCGGGAAAAATATTGGCAGCTGCTAGTTCCTTGATGGAATTTCCGTAATCACGCATCGCCTCGACCAGATCCTCGTCCGATGCGTCCTGCAAATACAGGTTAAGCGGGGTCATTCTTCGTTCAACGTAACAATGACGGATAATCAAACGACCGTTTTCTCGCTCGAGCTGCGATGGACAAGTCGACTCTAGCTCTTCAATAAGCTCTTTCGAAAATCGCGCCTCATCAAAAACTAAATTCGTAAACTCCTGCGTATCTGCCATTCGACCTGCTCGATCCCAGCGTTTCACGAGGTTGTATTTTTCTTTGACTAATTCGTGGGTGACTTCCTTAGGCGGCGTGAAGCGGTCTTTAATAATTTTAAAAACGAATTCGTAGGACGGTAACGTGAACACCGTCATCACCATTCCCTTAATCCCCGGGGCGATAATGAACTCATCAGTCGTCGCTTTCATATGTCGCATCGCACTGCGGAAAAAGTAGGTTTTTCCATGTCGATGATGACCGATCACACTGTAAATCTCTGACACTGCCTTCTTCGGCATTAGCTGTTGCAAAAACAACACGTACTCGCTGGGCACCGACGCATCGACCATAAAATAAGTTCGGGTAAACGAGAACAATAGACTGATTTGATCTGAGCCATACAGAAAACCATCAACGAATATTGCCGGCTCGTCGTCAATCTCGTTGTGCAATACAGGCAATACAAATGGCACTTGACGGCCGTCCGCGAATAAGCGACCGGTAATGTAAGCGGCTTTGTTGCGGTAAAAGTGGCTGGCCAACACTTGGAGTCTCAGATCCGAACTGTCCAGAGCAATGTGCGGCCCTAATTTGTTCTCGATCACGCTGACAATCGCCGCGACATCTCGCTCTAGGTTTTCATACGGTAACGCTAGCGAAAAATCGTTCAAAAGATCCGTAAACGCAGCCTCCAAACTCGCAGTGGCCTTGAACTGCTTGACCACGCGCATGGCGTCAACCGGTGGCATATCGCCCTGAGGGGAGAATACAAACGCATAGTCATCGTTGATCGATCGGTGTTGATGTATCGCGTTGTAGATAGAGTTGTAAAAGGTCTCTGCAATTTCAAAGTTGAGCATGCCGCGGACTAATTCTGCATAGACATCACGCGTCTGAGTCCAAAGGAACCGGTCGTCGATATCTTCTGCGGCGATGTGGCGGACAAACGACAGCGTGTCGAGAACTTTTTCACGGTATAAATCGATGCGTCGAGTCGAGGCATCATGCATGGACGACCACGCGGCCTGCTCGAACCGAGTTCGCGCGGCGAGGGTAATATTTTCGAAATCTGCGAGATAGCTTCGAAAGCCATTTAAGATGGTTCTCGCAAGCCGAGTTTGCTTATCCACGAGGCGACCTTGTCAGTTCGTTAGTCTAATGAGGGGCGACCAAACATCCGACTTAGTTTACGCATACCACCCAGCCACCGATCATAATCTTGAGTTTTTCTTTGCCAATAGCTTTCCACCATATCGTGGGGCAAGATCAAGAAGCGCTCAGATGCTAGGCCCTTTATGACTTCATCTGCAACCTGCTCGGTCGACAGAACGCCATCGACCCCCGCCATACCACCATTCTCTACGCCTGCGATCATGTCGGTGTTCACTGCTTGGGGACACAAGCAACTCACTTTGATACCGTCATCGCCGTGCGTGATGGCGAGTGACTCAGCAAAGCCGATAGCCGCGTGCTTTGTGGTCGCATAAGCAGCAGTCCCGGCCTGATTAAGTAACCCGGCAGCGGAGACAGTGTTGAGAAAATACCCGCTTCCTCGCTCGAGCATGTGCGGCAAACAGGCGCGTGCTGCGTACACATGTGCCATAACATGAATTTCCCACATAGCTTGCCACACGTCGTTGGGGGACGACGTCGCCCACCAGGGCTCGCCATCTGCAGCAATAATTCCCGCATTGGAGCAAAAAAGATCAATGCCACCAAAGTCCCGAATCACTTGGTGAACCATTTCTGCGATTTGCTTTTCATCACGGACGTCGACAACAAAGGCGCGCCCACTGATAGTCTCTGCGACGGCTTGTATACGTTGCGCATCGCGATCAACGACTATGACCGCAGCCGCACCCTCTTTGCAAAAGCGTTGCGCGAGTGCCGCACCAATGCCGTTAGCGGCGCCAGTTACAACACAGACAGCGCCGTTAACCTGCATGATTAAGCCGCATACTGCAGAGCAGAGAACCGACTTCGATGATATGTACCATCGCCAAACGTCGCGTTGATCATCATCAATCGCTTCGCATAGTGACCGATATCAAGCTCGTCAGTAATCCCCATACCGCCGTGCAGTTGAATTGCCTCACCGTAGACCAGCTTGCTATTGCGGTCGATCAGGACCTTGAGCGCATGAATCGTCGCCCGCGCCGAAGCCGGATCCTGGACGTACTCGCACAGAGCACGGTACAACATAGATCGGCTTTGTTCATAGGCCATCATTGTATCGACCATGCGATGTTGAAGCGCCTGAAATGACCCGATCGCCACGCCAAACTGCTGCCTGGTTTTTGTATATTCCAACGTCTTGGCGTTAAGCGTACCCATAATTCCGACAGCCTCTGCCGCCAAAGCAATGATCGCCTCGTGGGACAATGCCTCAACCAGTGCCAAGCCCTGCCCCAACGTCCCCAACAATGCAGATGGGTCCAGGGTGACCTGATCAAAGGTGATATTGGCCACACGCTGTCCATCCATCATCGGATAAGCCATTTTGCTCACACCCGTCGCGGTTGCATCGACCAAGAACAAGGACAGACCCTGCTCATCAAACTGCGTACCCGAAGTGCGCGCGAGCACGATGAGTTGGTCAGCGTGCTCACCATTTGACACAACAACCTTTTCTCCGGTGAGGGTAAAACCAGCATCATTGGCAGTGGCTGTGGTCAAACAATCGGAGAGAGCGAACCGACTTTGACGCTCCACAAACGCCAGTGCACCGAGGGTTGAGCCATCGATCACACCGGGCAAATAAGCCGCCCGCTGCTCGTCACTGCCAGCACGCGCCAGTAGGCCGCCAAATAAAACGACTGTCGG
Organism: Halieaceae bacterium; assembly: GCA_038134505.1. Taxonomy (GTDB): domain Bacteria; phylum Pseudomonadota; class Gammaproteobacteria; order Pseudomonadales; family Halieaceae; genus Luminiphilus. Next base: position 225,441 of record JAYPVH010000001.1, read on the forward strand.
AAAATAGGGCTCCACCACAAGACCTTTGCCGAGCTCCTCCATCACCACCGCGATGTCAATGATATTGCCGCCAAAGCCGCCATCTTCTTCTGCGAAAGGAATCGATAACCACCCAAGCTCAGCGAAGGTTTGCCAGTACTCACGATTGAGGCCCGTCGCTGATGCGACAATCTGACGGCGCGTATCAAAATCATAGTCATCTTGTACAAATCTCGCGATGGAATCGCGAACCATTTGCTGCTCTTCAGTAAATTCAAAATTCATCGCCAAAAACTCCCCTTTTATTCCAAGCCAAGCACAAACTTGGCGATGATATTCCGTTGAACCTCGTTTGATCCGCCGTAAATTGTAGAGGCTCGGCCATACATAAACTCCCGTCTCGCCTCAGATCCAAACGTATGCCCTAGATCCTCCGACTCGAGGTCTATCGGTAGAACACCTTGGAAGTACGCTGCTAGCTCCATCCTGAGTTCCTGAGTCGCCTGTTGAAGTTCAGTGCCTTTAATTTTCAACAGCGATGACTCGGGTCCGGGAAACCCACCGGCGGCTTGCGTCGCCAGCGTTCTCAATTCAGTGAATTCAAGCGCCATGAGCTCTATTTCGATATCTGCCATGCGTTGCTGAAAGCCCGGGTCCTCGATCAATGGGCGTCCTCCATTAACCTCTGCCGCAGCCGCCTCTTTAATCAAGCGCATGTTCCGTTTGACACCGGCCACACCGGCAATATCGGTTCGCTCATGCGCCAATAGCGCCTTTGCTACGGTCCAACCCTTGCCAACTTCGCCAACAACGTTTTCTACCGGAACACGCACGTTATTGAATTCGACTTCGTTCAAGCTGTGATGGTTATCAATCGATATGATGGGGTTCACTTTGACACCTTCGGTCTTCATATCGATCAGAATGAAAGTAATTCCATCCTGCTTTTTACCCGAGTTGTCGGTTCGCACCAGACAAAAAATCCAATCTGCATACTGCGCATAGGTTGTCCAGATCTTTGCACCATTGATCACGTAGTGATCACCATCGAGCTCTGCCTTGGTTTTCAAGCTAGCGAGATCAGAGCCGGAGCCAGGTTCTGAATAACCCTGACACCACCAATCATCGCTGGCTAAAATTCGGGGTAGAAAACGCTCCTTCTGCGCATCGGAGCCAAACTGCATGATGACATTCGCCACCATCACCAGACCGAAGGGGATCACATCGGGTATGCCCGCAAGCGACCGCTCAGTGGCATAGATATATTTTTGCGTCACGCTCCAACCGGTACCGCCGTATTCTACCGGCCAATTAGGCGCAATCCAGCCGCGCTCAAATACCTTTTTTTGCCATTCGATAATCGCCGGTTTGAAATCCTTACTGCGCAAACGGCGGTGAAGGTCATCGGTAAAGTGTTCTGCGAAAAACGCTCTCACTTCCTCGCGAAAAGCGAGATCCTGTGTCGAAAATGCCGTATCCATGATTGCTCCAACTATTAACGATCGTGAGTCGCCGTGCGCCGGTCACCCGATTTGAACGTTGAGTATGTTTTCTGACGCAGAAGAATGTAGGGCACTTGCGTCGGGTTTGCAAGTCAGCAAATGAGGTATTCTGGGGGTATCCATCGAGGGCTGCTTGCGGTAAAAATATCACTTTGAAGTTCTAGGCAACCCGTCTACCCAGAGGAAGAAATCATGAACTGTTCAACATGCGGCGCCGGCATTGTTGTGGGCACAAGCTACTGCGCTAAATGCGGCTCTGCCGTACCACAAGACAACCCATCGGGTGAGGCCACAACAACCAACCCAACAACCAACACAACTGCGAGCCAGCAACCACTCGAAGGCTTGGAGGCATTAAAACGCGCAACCGTTATTTGCGTCGCGGAAAAATACGCCGCTTTTGACGGTCGGGCGTCCCGAGGAGAGTATTGGTGGTTCTATTTGGCGCAGGTGTTGGCGTCCATTGCCCTCTCTATCGTGGACATTGCGATTTTTGGGTCTGATCTTCTCAGTAATCTGCTCACCTTGGCGCTCCTCATTCCCTCTATCGCCGCGGCTTGTCGTCGCTTACACGACACCAACCGCTCTGGCTGGTGGCTGTTTCTCTTTCTCTTGCCTATCGTCGGTTGGATTATCTTGCTAATCTGGCTCGTTCAACAAAGTGACGTGGGCGACAACCAATACGGCGCCCCCAATCCCCTTTCAGCCAAGCTTTAGGAATACACCATGACCAGTTGCAGTAACTGTGGGGCAGGTCTACAACCCGCTCAAAATTTTTGTCCTAAATGTGGCTCTGTACAGGCTCAGGTGGCCACAACAGCTCCCCCGCCATCACCAGAGCCTGCGCCCGTTGCGCAAGCCGCAACGCCGCAGCCGCAAGTGGTCTACGTTCAACAAGCTCCCCAACCCGTCGTTGGCACCAAAAGCAAGGTGGTTGCCTTTGTTCTGGCCTGGCTTCTCGGCGGCTTTGGCATTCACAAGTTTTATCTGGGTCGAATCGGGCAAGGGATTGTCTACCTGATCTTTTTCTGGACCTTTATCCCGGCCTTCATCGCCTTCATTGAGGGTATTGTTTACATCCTCACCTCCGATCAAGACTTTGCGCGAAAATATGGTTGAGGCGAAGGCCAAGTCGAATTTCAGACTAGGAGCGATCATTCATGACATCAGCTAAGTGGATCCCTGTCGTTATTGCCGCGCTGATAGCGGCAGTCACTTATACCGTCTTCGCGATCAGCATCGATCAATGGAGTTTCGTGACCACAGCCATGGTGAGCGCCCTCGTCATCGCTGAGCTGATGGCCGGTATCCTTGCGTCACTCAATACGCTGACTTCCGGCCCTCGCGCATCCGGTGCATTTAGTGCCGTGGGTATCGGTGGCCTGGCCGTCTTCGCGATGGTTGCCTTGTCATTGGGGCTTGTGTTCAAACTACTCGATATCGATCCAGCCTACGATTGGATTTACACCGCAACGCTACTGGTAGTTGGCGCCCTTGTGATTATCCTAGCCCTCGCCATGGCCCCTGCTGATGTCGCGCGGCAGCGAGATATCGAAACACAACAGGGCAACAAAGCCGCGGTGCGAATTACTGCGGTCGCGCTCGCTCTGTATCGAAATTTGCTCAACGAGGCGGTGTCCGCACAGCTGGTCGCGCCTTTAGAGATTGAAGAAGTGGTCCGAAGAATTCGCCGCTTGGAAACAAAATTAGAGGTCATCGCGGTGATGCGGGGAAGCCAAACCCAGCAGCAGTTACTGGGGCAGCTAGGTGACCAGTTGGCCGATTTGCAATCACAAACCGACGGTATGAGCATCGATAGTGTTGGCGCGTCAATCGCAGGCGTCAGCCAGCAGTTAGCTCGCATTGAGCAGCTGTGTCTAAGTCTTGAGGGAGCGCAATAACTATGGCTATTTTAGACGTTATTGAGTTTGAGGATCACAACGGTGACATCATGGTCACCAAAATACCCCATGACAAAGAGAGCGAGATTCGCCTAGGGTCCCAGCTGATCGTACATCAATCGCAAGTAGCGATCTTTAGCCGTGACGGTCAGTTTCTCGATAAGTTTGGTCCAGGTCGCCATACGCTCAAGACAGCCAATATTCCTTTACTCGATGCACTCATCAAACTTCCGTTTGGGGAAAGCCCGTTTAAAGCCAGTGTCTACTTTGTAGGCAAGCAAACCTTTAGCAATTTGGGATGGGGCACGCAAACACCGATTGTGTTGCGCGACTCGGAACTGCGCATGGTCTCTCTCCGTGCCCACGGCATGTTCTCACTGCGAATTGTCGATGAGATGCTATTTCTCAATAACCTCATTGGAACACGCGGATTGCAAACCACCTTCGCACTAGAAGCCTTCTTTCGCTCGATGATCGTGTCTCGGCTTGTTGATGCATTGGGGAATACGCTAGACACCATTTTGAACCTTGCGAGGCACTACCGAGAAATAGCCGAAACCGTGCGAGCTGCAACCCGAGAAGAGATGGCGAATTACGGCATCGAGCTAGTCGACTTGGTTATCGAAGCCATTACCCCGCCACCAGAAGTCCAAGACATGATCAATAAAGCAGGAGGAATCGCCGCACAAGACCTCCGCTCTTATAGTGAAATTGCCAAAGCCGATGCGCTGGTCGCAGCCGCGAATAACCCAGGTGGCGCCGCGGGAGAGGGTGTGGGAACCGGTGTCGGTATCGCGATGGGATTGGGCGTTGCCAAAGAAATGATGGGCACTTTCCAGCAAAGCCCCGCACCAGACGTAACAGTTGCCGCTCAAAAAATGACGCCCGATGAAGCGCTTGAGAAGTTGCGAAAGATAAAGATCATGCTCGATGAGGGCTTGATCACTCAAGAGCAGTATGAAATCGAGCGCCAAGAAGTACTCGATATTCTCTAGAGATAGCTCAGTACAGCAGTGAAAATAATTTGCGCTGATATTCCGCGGCCAGCGGGTCGCCCTTGCCGATCGTTGTAATAGTGTCCAGATACAGACGCTTTGCCTCGCCGTTGCCGAAATCCCGATCGCTTCGCAGTACGAACAGTAAATTCTCTAGCGCGTCACGAAACATTCCAGCTTGGCTTTGCTGCACAGCGAGTTGAACTCGCACCTCAAAATTACTTTCATCCTGGGCCAGCGCCTGTTCAAGCGCTGTCAACTCGGGAGACTTTGCGGCCTCACGCTTTAGTTCAAGCTGCGCCTTGAGTTGATCATAGATTGCGTCCCGATCAACGAGTTTAACTTCGGCCAATAGACCATCAACGTCGTCGAGTCGATTGGCAGCCAACAACGCTTCTGCATAGGCAAATGTGATATCTAGCGCTCGGCCGGAGCTTTCCCAGAGCTCTCTCAGCGCGGCAACGGCTTCGGCCGTTTGACCCTCCGCCAGCAGAACGCGTGCCGCAACTAAAGCCTCAGCAAATGGCGACGGCAGATATTTCTCAAGGATCTCTCTCACCGCAGACTCAGGTTGCGCGCCAGTAAACCCATCAACCGGCTGACCCTCTTTGATCACCATGACCGTTGGCAAACTGCGAACCCCGAGCTGACCTGCAAGACCCTGCTGCTCATCGGCATTCACCTTTGCCAATAAAAACGCCCCCGCGTATTCGTTGGCTATTTTCTCAAGAATAGGCATTAACTGTTTGCAAGGCTCACACCAGTCGGCCCAAAAATCGACAACAATCGGACGATTAAAAGATTCATCGATCAGCCATTGCTGTGCGTTAGTCTGATCAATGTTGACGATTGTTAAGACGTCATTCATGCAGACTCTCCTTGTTGTCCGAGTACATCTTGCATGTCGTAGCGCCCAGCGGGCCTGCCGGCTAACCAGGCTGCAGCTCGAACGGCGCCCCTAGCAAAAGCCATCCGAGAGCTGGCCTTGTGAGTAATCTCAAGCCGCTCACCATCTGCGGCAAACAAGACCGTGTGGTCACCCACGACATCTCCACCTCGAATTGTCGAGAAGCCAATGGTTGATCGTTCGCGTGCCCCTGTTCTACCCTGACGGCCATAGATCGCATCGGTCTGGAGTTCGCGGCCTAACGCATCGGCTACAACTTCGCCCATACTGAGCGCTGTACCTGATGGCGCATCAATTTTGTGCCGATGATGGGCCTCGATAATTTCGATATCAACATCGTCACCCAGTACAATCGCTGCCTGTCGAATCAAGCGCATTGCCAAGGCCACACCAGAACTGAAATTCGATGACCGACAGACCGCCAGGCCCTCAGTTAGCGCCTCCAACTGCTGACTCTGCTCTGCCGTCAATCCAGTAGTGCCGATAACCAAGGCAACGTTGTGCGCAGTGCACTGTGCCGCATTTTCCAATGTCGCTTCTGGAATAGTGAAGTCAATCAACACGTCAATCGCGTCAACAACAGCCTCCAAGCTTCCAGTCACGAGGACGCCACTCGATGCCAAGCCCAGCATCTCACCAGTGTCGATTCCCACAAAGGGACTGTCGGCACGTTCTACTGCCGCAGTCAAAACGATATCTGAACGACTCTCAGCGATCGCTTCTATTAACATTCGACCCATGCGCCCGGCCGCGCCCGTAATTCCAATACGCACTGTCATGATGTCATCCCATCAAAAAAGGATTTAACGCCTTCAAACCAAGACGATTGCTTCGGCGATTGCTCAGATCCCGACTCCTCAATTGACTCACGAAACTCCTCCAGCAACCGCTTTTGATCTTTATTCAGATTGACGGGTGTTTCAATTACCGCTCTACAGAGTAGATCGCCCACCGCACCCCCGCGAACTGGCTTCACACCCTTACCGCGCAAGCGAAACAGCTTACCGGTCTGCGTCTCCGGCGGGATCTTTAATTTCACACGACCGTCGAGTGTCGGAACTTCAAGCTCGCCACCTAGCGCCGCGTCGGCAAAATTGATTGGAATCTCACAGTAGAGGTGGCGGCCGTCCCGCTCAAATATTGGATGCTGTCGGACTGATATTTGGACAAACAAATCACCCGCTGGCCCACCAGCAGGACCGGCCTCACCTTCGCCGCTGAGGCGAATCCGATCACCTGTATCGACACCCGGAGGGACTTTCACCGACAAGGTTTTAGTTTTTTCGACCAAGCCCTGCCCCCGACAATCAGTACACGGATCAGAAATCGTCTTACCTCGACCTCGGCACTGCGGGCAGGTCTGTTGTACCTGAAAAAACCCTTGCTGCATGCGAACTTGGCCGGCGCCGCCGCAACCACCGCAAGTGGTAGGAGATGTACCCGGCTTGGCTCCAGTCCCATCGCAGGTGCCACAATGCTGTAGGGACGGCACTCTAATTTCCGTCGTCGCGCCCCGAACAGCCTCCTCAAGTGACACTTCGAGCGTGTAGCGAAGGTCAGAGCCTCGCTGCGGACCCGAACGGCGACCGCCGCCACCACCGAAGATATCGCCAAAAACATCGCCGAAGATATCGCTGAAGCTACCGCCTTGGAATCCGCCACCGCCCATAGTCTGGTCGATACCCGCATGACCAAACTGATCGTAGGCCTGTCGTTTTTCTTTATCCAGCAGGACCTCGTAAGCCTCAGTCGCCTCTTTAAATTTGGCATCTGCATCAGCGTCATCAGGATTTCGATCCGGATGATATTTCATCGCAACACGACGATAGGCCTTCTTAATCTCCTGAT
>JAYPVH010000001.1:232582-252894 GCA_038134505.1 Halieaceae bacterium
CTCCTGATCGGTCGAACTGCGCTCGACGCCGAGTACTTCGTAATAGTCTCTTTTCGACATGTCAAAAACCACTTTCCTCAAACGAAGACGCGGGGCTGTCCATTCAGCACCCGCGCCACATATCCCATCATACCGATTTTTGCCTACTCTCTCCGAGAGGAAATTGAGGCTGACGGTCTTATTTTCAGCCCCTCATCGATGAGTACTATGCTTTTTCGTCTTTCACTTCCTCAAACTCGGCATCGACAACATCACCGACATCCTCGGCATCAGCGGATTGCTCCGCGGCCTGAGCGCCCTCACCCGCTGCCTGCTGTTCGGCGTACATCTTCTGAGCAACTGGGCCGGTAACTTCAGTCAGCTTCATCGTTGCAGCTTCCATCGCCTCTTTGTCTTCGCCTTGAATCGCTTCCTCAGCCTCAGCAATCGCTGCCTCGATCGCGCTGCGCTCGTCAACGGATGCATGTTCACCCGCCTCCTCCAGCGTTTTCTTTGCCGCGTGGACCATACCATCGGCCGAATTACGCGCAGCAATGAGCTCCTCAAACTTTTTATCCGCTTCGGCGTTGGCTTCAGCATCTCGGACCATGCTCTCGATCTCATCATCCGATAGACCACCCGAGGCAGTAATCCGAATAGATTGCTCCTTACCCGTCGCCTTGTCCTTAGCAGAAACATTGAGGATACCGTTCGCATCGAGGTCAAAGGTCACCTCGATTTGCGGCATGCCACGTGGCGCAGGAGGGATATCCGCCAAATCGAACCGTCCCAGCGACTTGTTCTGCGAGGCCTGCTTTCGCTCCCCCTGAACCACGTGAATGGTCACTGCTGTTTGGTTGTCATCAGCGGTAGAAAACACCTGCGATTTTTTCGTTGGAATGGTCGTATTCTTCTCGATTAAAGGCGTCGCCACGCCACCCATCGTTTCGATGCCCAACGTCAGCGGCGTCACATCGAGTAGCAGAACATCTTTCACATCACCCGCCAGAACAGCACCTTGAATCGACGCGCCCATTGCGACGGCTTCATCAGGATTCACATCCTTTCGAGGTTCCTTACCAAAAAAATCCGCGACCGCTTTTTGCACCATCGGCATGCGCGTCTGGCCGCCGACTAAAATCACGTCTTGAATCTCGCTGGGAGACAGCCCAGCATCCTGTAGCGCCACTTTGACTGGATCCAAGGATCGTCGCACCAGCTCTTCAACCAGTGATTCGAGTTTGGTTCGGGACAGTTTCACGACCAAGTGCTTGGGTCCTGTCGCATCGGCAGTGATATAAGGCAGATTGACTTCTGTCTGCTGCGAACTCGACAGTTCGATCTTTGCCTTCTCGGCAGCTTCTTTCAAACGCTGCAAGGCCAGCGGATCAGAATGTAAATCGATTCCACTGTCTTTCTTGAACTCCTCGGCCAGAAACTCGATCAAACGCAGATCAAAGTCTTCTCCTCCGAGGAAGGTGTCACCATTGGTGGCGAGCACCTCAAACTGATGCTCGCCGTCGACTTCAGCTATTTCGATAATCGAGATATCAAAGGTGCCACCGCCCAGGTCATAGACGGCGACTGTTCGGTCACCTTGGGCCTTGTCCATCCCATAGGCGAGCGCCGCTGCTGTTGGCTCATTGATAATTCGCTTCACTTCAAGACCAGCGATACGCCCCGCATCCTTGGTCGCCTGACGCTGCGAGTCGTTAAAATACGCAGGGACGGTAATCACCGCCTCTGTTACTGCCTCACCGAGGTATTCCTCCGCGGTCTTTTTCATCTTGCGCAAGACTTCGGCAGAGATCTGTGGCGGCGCCATCTTGTCGTCTTTGACTTGAACCCAGGCATCTCCATTGTCTGCCTTCACAATCTGGTAAGGCACCATCTTGATATCTTTTTGTACGACGTCATCTTCGAATCGACGACCGATCAAGCGCTTCACGGCAAATAGCGTATTAATCGGATTGGTCACCGCCTGCCGCTTGGCAGATTGGCCGACCAGCACTTCACCATCATCGGTGTAGGCAACGATCGATGGCGTCGTGCGACCTCCCTCGGAGTTCTCAATCACCCGAGGCTTGCCACCTTCAAGTACTGACACGCAAGAGTTGGTAGTGCCTAGGTCGATACCAATAATTTTTCCCATGATCTTCTCTCCTTGATCCCCGCGTTTTACGCAAAGGTTTAATCTTGTTTTCCTATCTGGGGACGCTTGAACTTATTTCAAGCCTTTTTGTAAGGTTTTTTTAGTCAGCGGCCTTGCTCACCATGACCATCGCCGGCCGGAGCAAGCGTCCGTTTAAGCTGTAGCCCTTCTGCATCACCGCTATCACGGTATTGGGCTCCACGTCGGGATTATCAATCATGCTCATCGCTTGGGCGGTCTGTGGATCAAACGGCGCACCCATTGGATCAATCGATTCGATACCGTGCTTGGCCAGGACGTCGGTCAAGCTTTTCAGCGTCAGCTCAACGCCCTCGATCATCGCCTGATTGTCTTCATTTCTGACAGCCGCCTCCAAAGCGCGCTCGAGATTATCAACAACAGGCAGAAGCTCTCCACTGAAGCGCTCAAGAGCGAACTTACGCGCCTTTTCGATTTCCTGCTCAGACCGCCGTTGAACATTTAACGCATCTGCTTGCGCCCGCAACGCCGCATCCTTTGCCTCAGCCAAGTCACTCTCAAGCTGAGCCAGCGTATCCTCAACCGACGGTTCTATTGCTTCGCCAGTTTCAGCTTCTAGCGCGCCATCAGCCGATTCCAGCGCATCGTCGTTGGCCTCGGGTTCCATCTCGGGCGATTGCTCATCCGCCATATCGATCTTCCTTTTTTCTTAATGGGTTTAGCTCAATAGGATCGCCACAAACCAAGCCACCAAAGGGCAGCGTTTGTCGTGCTAGAGAGAAATGGGGAGTGAAGCGCCTTTATTCAAGGCCAGACAGCGGATTTTTTTCCATTTTCAGGAAAATGCGAGCGAATCAACGCTCAGCAAGGCGAAATCAACTCGACAGCGCAGCCGAAAGCATCCGCGCGGTGACATCAACCATGGGAATAACGCGCTCGTAAGCCATTCGCTTAGGCCCTATCACGCCAAGTACACCCAGCGGCTGCGTCCCCTGGGCATAGGGTGCCGTGATGACACTGAAATCGCCAAAGACTTCAAAGCCAGCCTCTTCGCCAATGAAAATCTGAATGCCGTCCGCGCGAGAACACCGCTCGAGCAAATCGAGAATATCGCGCTTACGCTCAAAGACATCAAACAACTCGCGCAGCTTAGCCATGTCCTGAGGCGTTGCCTGCTCCAGCAGGTGGCTTTCCCCTGACAGGAGATAGTCGTCATTATCGGCCTCGCCATCTAGTGCTGTGTTGGCCAACTCCAAAGCAGCAGCCAGATAATCATCAATCGTGCTGCGGGCCTCAGCCATTTCAGATACCAACCGGGATTTAATGAGCGAAAGTTCGGTACCAGCATAGCGCTGGTTAACCCAATCCGCGGCCGCGCGTAATTCAGCCTCGCTCATCGTACGATTCAATTGAATGACTCGATTCTGCACCTCACGCTCGTTGACTACGAGTATGACCAAAACACGATTATCCGAGAGCGGCAGGAACTCGATCTGTCGCAACTGGTTCGCGGCCGGCTTTGGAATCGTAATGATGCCAGCCTGAGCCGTCATTTGCGCCAACAAGCTATTCGCTGATTGCACTAGTTCATTCGCGGGGCGATTGGGATTGAGTTGCTCTCGCAAGGCATGAATCGCCGACTCATCAATCGGCCCCACTTGCAATAGCGAATCCACAAAAAAACGATATCCAAGCGCGGTAGGAACACGCCCCGCCGAGGTATGGGGGCTGGAGAGCAAGCCTCGTTCCTCGAGGTCAGACATAATATTGCGAATCGTCGCCGGACTGACCGATAGCCCGCTCTCCACATGTAACGATTTGGAAGCCACCGGACCCCCATCCCGAATATGCATCTGCACAAGCGTCTTCAATAATAAAGTCGCTCGCGCTGAGAGATCACTACCTGTCATCGAACTCCCCATCAAACCATGCCCTAGTTTTAGCACACACCACAGCAGACAACAAAATTCATTCATTGCCCTCCCCAAGCTATTTCGAAAAACGCTCGCCTGCGCTATAAGTAAGGTAGCCGAAAGGATTTCTACCATGCTGACGCATCTCACTGTTTCAGACTACGCTATTGTTCAAGCGGTCTCGGTCGACTTGAGCGCAGGTATGACCGTCATTAGTGGCGAAACTGGGGCTGGGAAATCCATCATGCTCGACGCTTTAGCGCTGTGCCTCGGTGATCGCGCTGATGCAAGCAGTGTCCGTCATGGCGCTCAGCGCGCCGAAATTTCGGCCTGCTTTGATATATCAAACAATAATCAAGCCCAAATTTGGCTGAAAGATCGTGCCCTTGATCACGATGGGGAATGCATACTGAGGCGTGTCATTTCCGCCGAGGGCCGCTCTCGCGCATTCATCAATGGAGTCCCTAGCAATCTGACAGATTGCGCGCAAATCGGCGCGATGCTGGTTGACCTGCACAGCCAACACGAGCATCAATCGCTATTACGGCGTGATGTACAGCGCTCACTGCTCGATGCCTTCGCTGGGTGTGCTGATTTGGCGCAGGAAGTAGCGGACCTCGCCGCGCAGTGGCGAGACATCCATCGCCGCCATAGTCGAATGAGTCAGAATGGCGAAGAGGAAGAGGCGCGTAAGGCGCTACTCACCTACCAACTCGATGAGCTCAATACACTCGGGATCACAGAGGGTGAAGTCGCCGACCTCGAAGGAGAGCAAAAGCTCCTCGCCAATGCGACCTTTCTTATCGAACAAAGCAATGTCATCAACGAATTGTTGGATTTACATGGGGATGGCCTACGCACAGCGCTGCAAAAATTGGATGACTCACGCTTTCCAGATAACAATATAGCCAGTGCGCGGGAACTCTTGAATTCCGCCTCCATTCAGGTTCAAGAGGCTGTCAGTGACCTAAGCCGCTTTGCAGATACTATCGATATCGATCCCGGAAGGCTCAACCAAGTCGAACGCCGATTAGACGAGGTGTATACCTTAGCGCGCAAACACAGAGTTGACGCATCAGAGCTCCACCTGCAGCAACAGCATATCGAGGAAGCACTCGTTGAGCTCGAAGGTGATGAGGCGTCATTGAATGCTCTCGCTCAACAAATGACCGAGCTCGCCGCCACTTGGCAGTTAAAGGCGACTAAGCTTTCGCAAATACGACATCGAGGCGCCATCGAACTTGCCGAAAAAGCAACCTCGTTGCTGGAGGAACTCGCAATGGCGCAGTGCCATATCGACATAGCCCTGACCCCGCTTGAAGCTAAGGAACTTGACGCCCGAGGATCGGAAGATGTCCATTTTTTGTTGAGCACCAACCCCGGCGCCCCTGCTGGCCCCCTCTCCAAGGTCGCCTCCGGCGGCGAACTATCAAGGATTAGTTTGGCGCTGCAGGTGATCGCGGCGCAGTCAGCCACTTCACCCACTATGATTTTTGATGAGGTTGATGTCGGCGTCGGCGGTGCGGTCGCTGAGGTTGTGGGAACTTTATTGCGTAATCTGTCCACTCATGTCCAAGTAATCTGTGTGACGCATCTACCGCAGGTCGCCGCTCAGGGACTGCACCACCTTCGGGTAGAAAAGCAGGGTAAAAATGCTTTTGGAAGTCACTTATCGCTACTGGATAACGAGGGGCGCATCGATGAGATCGCGCGTATGTTGGGCGGCAAAGTGATTACAGAAAAAACGCGTGCTCACGCAAAAGAGATGCTGGCGCTGGCCTAACTACTGCGCGCTTTCCTGACATAGAGCACCATGGAGTGGTCGATAATTTCGTAACCGTGTTCTGCAGCAATCGCGTGTTGTCGTGCTTCGATTTCACTATCTACAAATTCGATAATCGTGTCGCTCTCAACATCGACCATATGGTCATGGTGTTCATCGTGAGCCAGTTCATAAACGGAATGGCCGGCCTCGAAATTGTGCCGGACAACCAATCCCGCGGCTTCAAATTGAGTAAGAACTCTGTACACCGTAGCAAGCCCCGCATCCTCACCAGCATCGCGTAGACGCTGATAAATATCTTCGGCACTGAGGTGCTCGGTGGAGCCTGCTGTGGACTCTAGCAACTGAAGGATTTTTCGCCTCGGCTGAGTCACCTTCAGACCAGCTCGTTTCAGTTCTCTCGTCTCTCGCGCCATGGGCTTCTCGATTCATACCATTTGGCGTTATCATGCCATCCGACTCATCAAGGTAAAAGCTCGTGCCGACACAAATTTCACGCATATCCACTCGTTCTGCGATGGTTTTTCTACTCCTACTGTCTTTAAACGGCTGCGGGAGCTCCTTCGGATTTCCCGGCGTATATCGCCTCAATATCGAACAAGGCAACATCGTTACAGAAGAAATGGTAGAGCAACTCAAAGCTGGAATGACCCGCCGACAGGTGCGGTTCATTATGGGTACGCCATTGATTGAAGACACCTTCAACAATCAACGATGGGATTACCGCTACACCGTAAGACTGGGGCAAGACACATTGAAAGAAAATCGTGTCACTGTGATCTTTGACGGCGACGCATTAGCCAATGTTACAGGAGACCTCGTGCCAGAATGGGCCGCTACTCAATGATCTTAGGCATCGGCATCCGTTCTTTTGGCCTTGACCCTCTCCGCTCGCGCTTTGCGAACCTCCTTGGGGTCGATCAGTAGCGGCCTGTAAATTTCTATGCGATCTCCGGCACGCAGTGTGTAATCGTGCTTCACCGCTTTACCAAACAAGCCCAGACTGATACCCGCATCGACGACCAGGTCATCAAATTGTTCCGAGATATCAGATTGCACGACTGCCTCGAATGCAGTCGTTCCGGCTTCGACTTCGAACCGAACAATGCGCTGCTTATCGGGCAGTGCATAGGCCACCTCAACCGCAATGCGATTAGTCATTGTGGATCACTCCCGTACAGAGTTGTGGCACGCCGAACAACGGCATCGACCAGATCGAGCGCCACTTTATCAAATAACTTCCCAATAGCGGCCTGAACCAATCCACTTCGCAATTGAAAATCTAAACTCAGCGTCACCTTACACGCATTCTCGCCCAGAGCTGTAAACCGCCAAATGCCCGCAAATCGCTCGAAGGGACCGTCAACTAATGTCAACTCAATTTGAGCGTGAGGCGTCATCAAGTTACGCGTCGTGAAACTGTGATGAATACCCGCGCGCGCTAAATCAAGGCGAGCCGTCACCGACCGATCTTCAGCCGCGATGATCTCAGCGCCCTCACAGCCCTCTAGGAACTCTGGATAGCACTCGATATCCGCGACAAGCGAATACATGTCGGCTTGGGGATAAGGCAAGAGCGCACTGCGGTCAATCTGTGTCATGTCGGGATTATACCGTGCGATCATGTCATGACAGTAGTGACCACCACAGCCACACGAGCAGCATCGCCGGCGCAACAAATCGTAGGGACAACCACCACATCTCAAATAACCAGCCTGGCTCGCGATAGAGCTCGCCCCTCAGTAATGGTCTAGACACCTGCCAGGCGGCAAAGAAAGCGAGGAAACACATACTCACCGGAATCAAGAACTGCGCCATCAGCGCATCTATCTCACTCAGTTTGTCTGGTCCCCATAATCCCAAAAAATACGCGCCAGAAGCCGCGAAGAATCCAATGACGGCCGCCGCCGCGAAGCGGTGCACGTTCAGCTCTCGCGTGAGAATCACAACGGCTGGCTCAAGTAAAACCACCGAGGCAGCAAACAAGCTTAGGGCCATTACGAGCATCAAAATTGCGCCGTAAAGGTCGCCCACAGGCAAATTCACGAAGGCGTGCGGAATCGCCACAAATACCAGAGAGATGCCCTCCACAGGTACCGAATTCACTGCCGCCATCACTGAAACAACGATAATTACCATTGTCATCATAAGCGCTGAATCCAACACTAACGCAGCCAAGACTGACCGAGCCAGTGTGAGTTTTGAGGGGGTCCGGCCTCCCACTGTCAACCCGACACCCAATCCCGCTCCCGCGGTCGTCAATGCACAACCTATCGCAATCATCGCGCCTTCGAAGTCGAGCGCACTGGACCTTCTCACGAAAACGTAGTCATTCAGCGCACGAAGATCGCCCATAACCAGGGCAAAGTCGACGAGGCTGAATAACGCGACACACAGTACGGGGAGCACAAGCCATCCGATCAATGTGATCGATACCTTAGGCCCCGAAGCGAGCAACACAGTCGCGGCAGCACAAACGCCCCAAAGAGGAATGACCGGGTCGATCTCCGCTTCAACCAATTCGATAAAGTGGCTAGCCACCTGTTGTGCACTTGCTGAGGCCAGTCTGCCGGACTCGATCGCCACCCCTAAGTCGACAAGCCATGGAATCATGACCCACAACCACATCGCGACGAGGCACCCCAGCCCCGATTGAAACCAACCCAGCACACTCCATTGCACAGGAGCACCGGACTGGTCTCCGGTCCACCTCAGAGAGCCGACAGGTGAACTGCGACCAAAGCTCCCTATGGCCACTTCCGCTACGAGAATAGGAGCTACAATCACCAATAACGCCGAAAAATAAACGGCTATGAAGGGGCCACCACCAAATTCACCAATCAAAAATGGTAATCGAAAGGTGTTGCCCAGTCCCGCTGCCACGACGGCAAGGACGAAAACTAGTGTCGCCCTCCCTTGCCAAGGCTGCGGTACATTGGTGTCAAACATGTCACTCACTCAAGTTATTTCCCCTCGGCAAGGTTATAATCTTCCCATGGCCAAATCCAAACACAAAAAGAAGTCGGATAATACAATCGCTCAGAACAAGCGAGCTCGCTTCGACTACCACCTGTTGGAAACTTTCGAAGCCGGCATCTCTCTGAGCGGCTGGGAGGTAAAATCTTTACGTGCCGGTCGCGCGCAACTCACCGACTCCTACGTGCTAATGAAAAATGGCGAAGCTTTTCTCTTGGGTGCACAAATTAACCCCCTGGAAACGGTGTCTACTCACTTTGTGTCAGATCCAACACGTACCCGTAAGCTTCTCCTCCATAAAAACGAACTCGCTAGAATTAATGCGGGGGTCACGCAAAAAGGGCAGACATGCGTCTGCACAGCGCTGTATTGGAAAGGCCACCTTGCTAAGGCTGCAATATCACTCGCGCAAGGCAAAAAACAACACGACAAGAGGGATACTGAGAGAGATCGAGATTGGCAGCGTCAGAAGGCTCGAATCGTTCGCGCGAACACCAAGCAGTAGGCGATCATAAAAACCACGCTTTTGTGACAATGATGAATCCCACCAAGCAACTCACACCAATGGCCAAGGACCGGTAAGCCGCGCCGCCTGTTTTTTCGAACAACCAGCGGCCTAGTCCATCTCCAATCAGCATGACTGGTAATGCTGCAGACACCAACAACAGAGATCTTTCGGATACCAAGCCTAACGTCGCAAAGGCCAACAGAGACACTGTGTTGGAGAACAGGAAGAACATCATTAGGAATGCGCGACTTTCTCGCGGGCTTGTTATTGCCGCTAGGGCATACAAAATGACGGGCGGCCCCGGTATCGCAAACGCACCGTTCATCACGCCCGAACTCAAGCCGACGACGGCCGCAAACGGCGATGAGACCAACCGCGGTCGGGGTTTCACCTGAAACAACAACAGACTCGCAATGATGACGACGACTCCGATCGCGCCGCGGAAGCCATCCACCGACATCGTGACTAAAAATGCCGCGCCAATAGCGGTACCCAGTAGTGAGCTCAACAGCATCGTCGGTACCCCTGACGTCGGAAACTGCCCCCACCAACTGCGGTAAGTCATCACAGTCACGAGCCAGGTTAATGACGCGCTTAAGACAACGCTATCGCCCGGTGTCAAAAATAGCGAAAAAACCGGCACCGCGAGCAACGCAAAACCAAAGCCCGAGAAGGCGCGCATCAAAGAAGCGAACAGAATGGCTAACGCCATTGCTAACCACTGATCTAGCGACAATAAATGACCGAATTCATTCACGACTGTGTGACTACTCACCAGCTAGAGAGCGAGAGCATGGGCGAGAAGTGCTGCAATCGTCAATCAGAGTCGCCTGCAGGGGTGTCCGGCGGCGGTCTATGATGCGCAGGCCTCGGCGCAGGGTGTTGGCGCCCCTCACCCAAACGCATCAATGAACCTACCAGAGATAAACGGTCTTCTGGTTTCATGGAGACCAAAACAGGGAGCAGGGTCGTCACAATCTCGACCTGAACCTCTGTTGCCACGGACTGATGTGCGGCGAGTGCATCAGAGAGCGCCTGAGGGTCGAAAGGCTCTCTGACTACGGCCTGACGAACGCTTCGAAGGGAATCACGAAACTGCTCACGACGACTACGAAGCTCGCCTCTGTGGTCTCGTAGCGAGCGCACGACCATCTCGCGAGTAGGTCTATCCAGCTCTTGCCCCAGCCAGGGTGCTCGATCCTTGCTATCCTGCCAGCGAGAGACGACCCATCCGACAAACATGAGATTGATCGTGATCGACACCACCATCAACCATTTCAAAAAGGTATTACTCATCGCCTCCCCCTTGTTCTATCAGCAGATCCTCCCAGCTCAAGCCGGGGGCGTTCTGACTCAGGATGATGAGATCCAGGGGAATATCATCTCCCCACAGACCCTCATAGTCTCCAACAGGGACGACCTGCCCCAAATAAAAGCCAAAAACAACGGGCACTACGCCGGCCAATGCAGGACGCCATACCAATCGCCAATCATCAGGAAGAAACCATTTCAAACTCTCAATCCACCAATCTTTTGCCGGCGGAGGGGCCTGAGCTGGCAAGCGACGAAGAAGTGCCTGAACATCTGCTCGGGGATGAACTTGGTAATGATCTAAGGATCGATCGAGTTTGCCAGCCTGCTCTAATGCGGCGGCAACCGCGTCATCACAGCCGGCTTGCGCCAATAACGCTGTCTCGCTCGATGGACTCGACCACCGCCTGGGGCTGGCGCCGTACGCGTGGATTTGCCGTAGCACATCTGCCTCACTGGGCTTCTTTGTTCTCATTTTTCTTCCTCTAAATGGCGACGAAGCGACTGCCGTGCTCGGACTAATAACGATTCTACTGCTCTCGTATTGAGCCCCATCACCTGTCCCACCTCTCTGTTGGTCAACCCCTGATAGTAGGTCAGCACGAGGGCACTACGCTGTCGCTCCGGCAGCCCTCGCACGGCGGCTGCAATACGAGCAGCGTCATCGCCTGCGTTGGCATCCGCGGTGAATTCCTCGTCAATACCCTCCAGTGGCGCCCATCGCTTCGATTGTCTCAAGTGATCGATACAGGCGTTGTGCGTCATACGGTGTAGCCATGTTGTCAGCTGAGATTTATCGGGGTCATACCGATCCGCCAGCTGCCATAACTTGATCAATGCTTCTTGCGCAACATCTTCAGCGGTATCGGGATCACCCAACATCCGAAGTGCATAACGCTCAAGCCGCGGCAAATATCGGTCGGCCAATTCGGCGAAAGCGGCACGATCGCCTCGCGCCGCCGCTCGAACCCAATTCAGCTCAAGTTGCTGCTCTTCCCTAGGAGCCACAGACACTCAGCCAGCCAGTTTAACGGTGATCGCGCCCCATCCCGCGGCCGCCCTGCCCATGGCCCTCATGGCGGCGTCCACGCTCCTGATCCCGGTCGCGGCGCACTCTATCGTGCAAACGATCTCGCCCCTTTCGCAGCTCGTCGTCTGAGATAAAGCCATCTTCATCTTGATCGAGTCGCTTAAAGGCCGCTCGTTGTGCCTCCTCTCGCGTGACGCTCCCATCGCCATCTTGGTCGAGGTCTTCGAACCGTTTGTGAGCTCGCTCACTGGCCTCCTGGTGACGATTTGCCAGGTGATCCTCAAGCTCCGCGCGCTCCAAAACCCCGTCGTTATTGCCATCAAATTGTTCAAGACCTTCCCGCTCTGGTCGAGCGCGGTTCGAAAACTCTTCGAAGCTGATCTTGCCATCTTGGTCGACATCCCACTGCGCAAACGAAGGCCCACCCTGATGCCGCGTCTCGTCGGACGCACCGTTCTCATGGTGATTGGCCAAAACACTCGGTGCTGATAGCAGCATGGCTGTACACAGTAGCGACTGGCGCAACATTTTCCGTGAAATCATTTCCATATTGATCATCCTCATCTGGTTGCCAGTTAGTGAGGTCCCCGAAAAGCTCTGGCGGAGGTCGCACAAAACCATTCAAGTACTGCTCAGAGACTATACGATGCGCGAACTCAAAACCCGTCGCGCAAAAGCAAATAAAATCTTTCTTCGCATATTGCAAAATATCTTGCAATATGCATTTTTATTTGCAACAATGCCGTCATCCTGAAGTGCGCTTCTGCTTCAGGCCGTTCTCACTCAGGTGGGGCTCTTTTGGTGACATGAGTTTTCGGCCCATTTATGGGCCGTTTTTTTATTCAGAGAGTGTGCCACCGAACTAAAGGCAACATTGGTCAGTGCGATGCCTAAATTAACTCTCGGAGATTGGGTTAACCCAAATCGGGGAGGACCATGCCCGCTCTTGTAAAGTCGCAGGCAGGGCTGGATTGGGTGGTGTACCGTTGCGCACCGCGTCCCAAGTACTCCAGCGACAACTCGGGTTCTCCAACACGCGGACATAATATACAGCGGCCTGACTCGCCTCGTAGGTGGGGTCCTGCCACAGCGCTTTAAGCTCAGAGACGCCCTTACCTGCGGTCATTTCACAGCTACCCACATCCACCGAGGCGCCATTATCCGCGCAACGCAAAGCCCCCTGAACATGCGACCCTGAAGAACACGCCACATCGAAAACCTGCTCTCTGGTCTGCGCGCCGTCGTACCAGACCTTGATGATTTGCGCTCTATCGAGAGGCGCAGACTGCGGATCCTGCAGTGCCCATACGAGAAATGTGGGCGACTCCGAGACCACCAACTGCCCACCCATGGGCACGCCTTCTTGATAGGCCATCTCAATCATATCCGAGGAATCCAATAACAGACGCTCATAGGCACCCGCGAAAAATCGCACCTGCATTCTGGGGCCTGAGGTAGCAAATGTTTCACGACGCGAGAGCGCAGCGAATATTTCGGCGCGAGTATTATCCGCGGCCCAAACGCCGGCTAGCCCACTGGCACTATAGTAGGACGCGGTCGCACCCGCGTGCGGGTCACCGCCATGAGTCTCCGCAGGCGAGTCCCAATTGCCGCCTTCCGGTGGGATCGAGTTCCGAGCCCGCGCACTGCTGCCATCGAGGGGAAACTTGCCCCAGTGCTTTTCCTCAACATAAGTTCCGGCCGCGATATGTGTATCGCTTGAACCGATCAAACCGAATTCGAAAGGATTTACACCCCCGTTTGCCGCAGCCATCAACCCTGCACCTAAAGTGGGGCGTACAAAGCTCCCCGAGGCAGGTGTCGACAGCACATCGTTTGACCCGATGAGCACCGGATAGTGCTCAAAATCTGCCCATTCATCGTTCGGGGAAAAAAGTGGGTGGGTGTCAGAGGTCCCCTTAATTTGGGTGATCTCCACCAACGGCTCATTGCGCCGACGGAGCGCGAGCTGCTCCTCGGGGAGCGGCTCGCCCGCTTGTGTCGCTAGGGCGAACATCTCACCATTGGAAGCGTTCGAGTTGTGCGGAATGGCAAGGGCGTCATGCCCCTCCTCTCGCTGCCTATCCATCCACCGCCACAAATCAGCGGGATCAACTGAATCCAGCGTCGACATAATCTCGCTCGGCGCTGAATCGGCAAAGATTACATTGCGGTGCAAATTTAATGCGCCAGCTTCAGCGATGTTCAGAGCCCGCATCGCTGTAAATTCATAGGCGGAAAAAGTCGTGAACTGCCCCGGCTGGTTGTGTGCCTCAGCCGCCTCAACGGTGCCCTGCCATGCAGCTGCCATCGCCTCACGATCGTTGATCTCATCGATTGGATTACCCGTGACAAATGAGATACCGATGCGTCTAAACGCCTCCGCGGGGGACACCGCATCAGCGCCAAAGATGGAGCGTGCCGTCTCTGTGTGTGAGAGCGGATGCGTGACATCCGACATTGCTCGAACGAGACCTCGGGAGTCGCCGTGGTCCGTCACCGCATCGACATCAAGCGGTTTGCCTTGGAGCTGAATTTGGAATCCCCCGTCATGGGCAATCGGCTCACCCTGAGCAAAACGGTATGCATCATCCGCCGTTCTCCTTACGCCAAAGGCGAACGCATCGAAGGAGTTCTGCGTGTGGACGTGGAGATCGCCGAACAGGGCTCGCCGCTGAACTGCCTCGCCCAATACCACGGGTTCCGTCGCAGGTCCTGCAGAATTTGGCTCAGCATCTCCAAGCTGAGTTTGACCACAAGCTGTCAAAAGGGTCGTGCTTAACGCCAAGGTAGCTGCAAAGAAGCGTGTTTTCATCGAGGTCTCTCGCAGACGAATGTCGCAAGAGTGTAATTAATTGGCGTACGCTTCGACAGAAACTTTTTCACCCAATGTCACGATGAACGCACCGCGGAGTGCGCCCGGAGAAAAATCCGTGGCCTGATCCTCCGGATAAAGCTTGGCAATAGCTTGCTGAACCGCCCCGTCGATAGACTGACCATGGCAACCCGCACACAGCGGGCCCATGATAATCGGGCGCGCATAGCGCCAGCGGCCATCCGCCAAGCGCGTTACCTGCTCTAAAACAAGCGGGTCAGCGCCGATATCAATCGCACTTTGTAAATCTTCAAGGATTCGCCGCTCCGACTCTGTCGCCGCATTGAGAGGGTTACGTACCCTCAATGCAGTCCGTTTGATTGTCATATTGCGTTCCACTCCAATCGCCTGGGTGATGACCTGAGCATCGACTTTGCAGGCGGAGAGCGCATCAGCCACGCCGTAGGACGCCATATGTTCGCGGAGTTGCCGAGCCAGGGCACCGGTGAGAGCCTCTGTCGCTGTTCGAGCTGTCTGCATCGCCTGACGATCTGACACCAACGGTTCAGAATGCGCGGGTTGACTCACGGCACTTAGGCCACACAGACCTGTGACAATGACCCACCCTGACAATAGCGAAAGGCCGATTCGTCTGCTCAAAAGTGCCCCCTTTTACCCAATGATGCCTCAAATAAACGGATGTCCCGGCTGTTAGCAACAAGGGTCTTAGATAAAAAAACGTGATGTAGATCACACCGTAAAAGTGTGACGCAGATCACATTTTTGTTCAATAGGACCGAAGAACGATATCCTCTGTTCGCGACTATCGCTGCGGCATCGGCGGCAAGGTATTGGCACGCTAATGCGTCCTAAAACCGCGACCGAGGCCGGCCTAGAGACTCACGAGAGCAGGGCTCCGGATGACCATCAATCGGGTGATCCCCAGCCGCCACCGTTCCGGCTCACTTACCCCAAGATGATAGGCGAGTTCATGAAAGCCAACGTCAGGTAGTAGCGCTGATCCATACGCTAAACGTTGTTGATCGACCGCTACTGTGGGTATCGCTGTCAGCGCATAGTTCGTGCACCACAGTGTGACGAATGGGTCGCGATGACTCACACAAATCGGTTGGCTTTGGTTATGCTACAACCTGCAACCGTTTCGAGTGCTACAGCGTGTCATCTTTTTCGATCAATCGTCTCAATTTTTCGAATCTCCAAGGCGATTTATGGGGAGGGGTGACAGCGTCCATAGTCGCCTTGCCATTGGCGCTCGCATTCGGAGTGGCCTCGGGCGCCGGTGCGCTTGCCGGTCTCTATGGGGCGATCTGCTGCGGTCTCATGTCAGCGCTTTTTGGCGGTACCAACACGCAAATCTCCGGGCCGACTGGTCCGATGACCATCGTCTCAGCCATGCTGTTCACGCAGTTTGGTCAAAACCCCGCTATTGCTTTCACAGTCGTCATGATGACCGGCGTGATGCAAATGCTGTTTGGATTTGCTCGCATTGGTCGCTACGTTAATCTACTGCCCTACCCCGTCATATCCGGGTTCATCACCGGCATTGGCGTGATACTGATCTTCATGCAAATTGCGCCACTCACGGGCCACCCAAGTCCCGGAACTGTCACCAACGCCGTCAGCGTATTGCCCGCAGAACTGCGCGCCCTGAATCCTCATGCGTTGCTAGTCGGTGTGAGTTCAGCACTCATCTGCTTTTTCACGCCGGAGAGGATTCGCCACGTCATACCACCCCCTTTGCTCGCTTTAGTCTTTGGCACAGTCTGTGCGTTGACTTGGGCCGATATCCCAGTGATTGGCGTACTGCCCATGGGGCTTCCAACGCCCGTCATGCCGAGTCTCGATAACCTACTGCTGGGGCAAATGATCTCCACCGCCCTAGTTCTCGCCGCCCTAAGCTCCATCGATTCGCTCCTCACGTCTCTGGTTGCGGACAATGCGACAGCTACATTTCACAACCCTGACAAAGAACTCTTTGGACAGGGGCTCGGCAATTTACTATCCGGATGGCTGGGCGGCATTGCAGGTGCAGGGGCAACCGTTCGCACCGTGGCCAATATTCGGGCGGGGGGGCGAACGCCGCTCGCAGGTGTTATTCACTCAGCCGTCTTACTCGCCATCGCAATGGGCCTCGGGTTTATATTGGCAGAAGTCCCGCATGCCGTGCTTGCCGGAATTCTGACCAAAGTGGGGATCGACATTATTGACTGGCGATTTATTCGGCGGTTACGCAACACCCCGCGCGCCGACCAAATACTGATGCTGACCTGCCTGTTTTTGAGTGTATTCGTCGATGTGATTACCGCTGTGGGTATCGGCATCGTTCTCGCCAGCCTCACCTTCGTCAAACAAGCCGCCGACATCCAATCTGAATCGATCCGAGCAATTGCCGCGGACGATGAAGCGCACCTGCTTGATGAGGAACAGGCGCAATACCTACTCGAGGCAGGGAGCGACATTCAAATACTCCACCTATCCGGCTTAATGAGCTTTGGTGCTGCCAACGAAATGGCTCGCCGCTTTTCGCGTCTGGGCGATCACAAGGTGCTCGTACTTGATCTGTGCGATGTCTCACATATTGATGGCAGTGCCGGCCTAGAGCTAGAAACAGCAACTCAGCGCGCAATCGCTGGTGGACGCGATGTGATCATCATTGGCATGAACTACCGGGTCGCCAGAGTACTGACCAAGCTAGGGCTTTTGGACCTCATTAAGGAGACCAAACGCTTCTCTAACAGAAGCGAGGGCTTGCGTGCAGCCCGCGATATCGCCTTGGCGCGCCGGGAAAATCAGGCATGAGCAAACTTCCGAATACCACAACAATCTTTACCACAATGTCCGCACTGGCTCAGAAAACCCGCGCGATGAACCTGTCTCAAGGCTTCCCTGATTTTCCTGCACCAGAGCCCTTGACCGAGGCCTTAGCCAGAGCGACTCGCTCTGGACTCAACCAATACGCGCCGATGGCAGGCCTGAGCAGTTTACGTGAGGCCATCGCTGCGCAATTGCAACGCTACCGACAAGTGAGTGTTGATCCGCTCGACGAAATAACGGTTGTGCCCGGCGCCACCGAGAGCATTTTTTGCGCTGTGATGGCCATGGTGAAGTCTGGCGACGATGTGATTGTGCTTGATCCACATTACGACAGCTATGTTCCGGCGATTACCCTTGCTGGGGGCCGACCCGTCCATGTTCCGCTTCTTCCAGGGTCATTTCTCCCAGACTGGCAGGCTATTGAAGCGGCCGTCACACCGAAAACACGTATGATTATCGTCAATTCGCCGCACAATCCAACGGGCGCGGTCTGGACGGATGCCGATTTACGCAAGCTTGAGCAACTGGCCTGCGAACACCAACTTTGGGTGTGTAGCGATGAGGTTTATGAATTCTTAGTCTATGACGAACTTGAGCACCGCAGCGTGTTGCAGTACCCAGCTCTGCGCGCCCGGAGCTTTGCGCATTTTTCTTTTGGAAAGACCTTTAGTGTCACTGGGTGGAAAACTGGCTACTGCGTCGCGCCGCCGGAGCTCACGAGAGAGTTGCGAAAAATTCATCAGTTTGTGACCTTTGTCGCCGCCACACCCATTCAAGCAGCGCTTGCCCAATTTATGCAAGAACACCCCACCTACCCTGATCTCTTGCGTGCCCAGTACCAGGCGCGCCGCGATCGTTTTTGTAGTGCCCTCGCGCAATCTCGATTTCAACTAACACCGAGCCAAGGCACCTATTTTCAGCTCCTAGACTACAGCGCAATATGCGAGGATTCGGACACAGCACTGAGCATCGAGTGGACGGAGTCTAGAGGCATTGCCTCAATTCCCGTCTCAGTATTTTATGCGCAGCCGCCAGCGCAAACGCTGCTGCGCTTTTGCTTTGCCAAGACAGATGAGACCCTCGACGCAGCGACGGATATTTTATGCAAAATTTAGCGGTAACACTGACTCAATGCGAATTGGCCTGGGAAAGCCCAGAGGACAACCGAGCACAAATTGGCGATCTTATCCGAGCGCAGGCCCACGGTACCGACATCGTTATTCTGCCGGAAATGTTCACAACGGGCTTCTCTATGAACGCGATTGGCAATGCCGAAGCACCTGGAGGACCTACTGAAATTTGGATGCATGCGCTTGCTCAGGAGCTGGACTGCGCGGTGACAGGCAGCATCGCTGTCGCAGAGAACGGCACCGTGTTTAACCGTATGCTGTTCGTCACACCGGAACAAGTGGTCACTTACGATAAACGTCATTTATTCAGAATGGCAGGAGAACATCGCCGCTATGGTGTGGGCCAGCACCGTGTGGTCACCTCATGGAGAGACTGGCGGATCAAGCTTGAAGTCTGCTACGACCTCCGCTTTCCCGTATTTTCGCGCAACCAAAACGATTTTGATGTCGCTATTTGGGTCGCCAACTGGCCGGCAGCGCGAGCAGACCATTGGCGGACCTTACTTAAAGCGCGAGCCATCGAAAATGCAGCCTACTCGGTCGGCGTGAACCGCGTCGGTCAGGACGCCAATGGCCTCGATTATATCGGCGACAGTCTCGTCTTCGATGCGCGTGGCCAAACCGTTGCTGACCTCGGCAACGCTCGTGGCTGTCACACTGCGACCTTGGATGCAGTCGCTTTAAAAGACTATCGCGATGCCTTTCCAGTTCATTTAGATGCTGATGATTTCACACTCAACTTAAGCTGAAACCTCAAAAACAACGCGCACCTCATCATCGATAGCAATCCGGCCTCCGACGAGAATACGCGCGCAGAGCCCGCCGTGTCCGAGCATAGCGGCGTACCCCCCTACGCCGAGCACCTCTTCCATCCGCGAGCATGGGTGACACAACTCTGTCGCTTCCAACAACGCCTCTCCGACCTGAAATCGCTGATGGCGCAAACCATTCAGATTGATTCCAGACACCACAATATTGCGACGCAGAAGCTGAGGATCAATGGCATCTCGCCCTAGGAAATGCGCGGTAGCAGCAATAAACTCCTCGGAAATCACCGTAACTTGACGACCCGACCCGGGCGTTTTGTCCATGCGATGGTCGCCATCGAGGCCTCGCTCGGCAATCGCCATGGCTGTGTCAACTGACACCACATCGCCCCGACGCCCTGATCGAAGTCCAATCCACGACACCGTTCCAGGGCGCAAATTTCTTGCATAACGATCTAATGGGCTTGGTCGTTTACTCACAGCTTGGCCTCCACAGTCGGCAGGAATCAGTATACGGTGCTTCGTCATAGTTGTGACACAGCATGTCTCAGTTTACTGTGGAGGAACTTGAGAGAAGAGAGGTCAACCGGTGTCGTCCATAATCGCTCGCTCAACACCGCCACATCGCAATTTATGCACCGATTGTGGCGTGAGTCGCACATCAGCACCGGAACGCTGCGCCAGCGCCTGCCAATTTATACGCCCCGACTATCCCAGCTTGGAAACACGGCATCACGGTCGCCAGCGCGATCTAGAGCGCCCCGACGAACTTTTTTTTGGCGTCTTCAAACAGATGGCACAAGCTCGGCGCACACCAGTGGCTGAAGGTGCGCAGTGGACAGGCTTGACCACAGGCTTCGCAGAAAAATTGCTCGATTCTGGAACAGTGTCGGCGGTTGTTTGCATTGGTCCGGCCATGGATGATCCTTGGCGACCCGAAACTCGTACTATCACCCGAGCTGCTGACATGGCCAGCTGCCGCGGCATGCGCATGGGCTACGCGCCGCTGCTCTACGAGGTTGAACAAGCTATTGCATCAGGCCATCGGAAGATTGCTGTGATCGGGATTCCTTGCCAGGTCTATGCAATTCGTTCACTTCAAAACACCTGGGATATCGACCAGCTCTCTGTCAT
>JAYPVH010000001.1:252904-260825 GCA_038134505.1 Halieaceae bacterium
GCTCTATGTCATCGGCACCCCCTGTTCTGACAATACGACCACCGAACGATTTCACGAATTTCTGAATCTGCTCGATCCTCAGCCCGAACGGATCAACTACTTAGAGTTTCTGCCCAACTTCCATGTCGAGCTACGGTACGTTGGGGGAGGCGTTAGAAGAATCCCATTCTTACAACTTCCGATCGCAGATCTGGCACCTGATTTTTTCCCTCTCACCTGTCGAACCTGTGTGGATTACAGCAATAGCCTTGCGGATATTACCGTCGGCTATATGGGCGGCGGCGGAGAGGACCAGTGGCTCGTCATTCGCAATAGCAAAGGAGAGCACCTCCTTGAGCTCATGGGTGATGAACTTGTTCTTAAAACACCCATGAGTCGCGGCGCTCGCAGAAGTTCAGTGGCTGGGTTTATTGCCAATACCGAGCGCGCTGCGGGCGGCTTGCCCCTACGTCGCATGCCTCAATGGTTGCGACCTATCATGGCCAAGATCATGCCGATCGTGGGGCCAAAGGGGCTCGAATTTGCGCGCACTCGAATTGAAATGAAAGCTGCTGAGACACTGATCCACTTGCGCGCGAGCGCCCCCCAGCGACTGAAGACGATGGTCCCGAGAACAATCTGGCAGATCATGAAGCCCTATGGATTTACCGCCCAGCCCGACGAGCTGATGTCAAAAGAGGAATCACTATGAGCGACCTAACCATCGAAATACTCGGTGCAATCCTGCATATCCGACTCACGCGACCACAAAAGCTCAATGCGCTGACGCCGGACATGTACACTCACCTAGCGAACGCCTATGGACAGCTCAATCGAGACAGCACGCTGCGGGTTGCCGTTTTGTCGGCGGAGGGCGACCACTTCACCTCGGGGCTTGCGCTCGATCAGTGGGGTGATGTCTTTGCGGGTGGATCACCCTGGCCTATGGACGCAGGCGGTATCGATCCATTTGGTTTACGCGGTCCTTATCATAGCAAACCCGTTGTTATGGCCGCGCAAGGGTATTGCTTCACATGGGGTGTCGAGCAAATGCTCAACACGGAAGTTCGCATTGTCGCAGACAACACCCAGTTTCAGATGCTCGAGGTTCAGCGCGGTCTATTTCCCTGTGGTGGCGCCACCATGCGGTTGCAACGCGACATCGGTTGGAGTAACGCCCAGCGCTATCTCTTAACCGGTGATCGCTGGACGGCAGAACAAGCGTTGGCTTGGGGGATGGTGCAAGAACTTACCCCCGCGGGTGGCCAACTAGCGCGCGCCATGGAGATTGCCGAAAGGATTGCCGCCGCCGCACCCCTCGCGGTTCAGGCCTCGCTAGCAGCTAGTCGACAAGCACTGGAATCCGATCGCGAGGCGGCAGTTCAGCACATCGGCTCTCACTTCCGAGACATTACGCAAACAGAGGACGCCCGTGAGGGCGTCCTGTCCTTTATCGAACGGAGAAAAGCCGTCTTTCATGGACGCTAATCAGCCATGCCGAGATCGACGGCGGCAACTTCACGTTGGCTACCAGCCCGCAAAAGCTCGATCCGAACTAAACGCTCCATGGCGTAGGCATCGGTATCGCCCTCTTGTGCCGTAGACTCCGATTCGCCCAAAGCAACAACCGACATCCGAGATTCATCTACGCCCGCATAGCTTAAGAGCTCTGCGACAGCATTGGCGCGAGCTTGTGACAGTCGCAGATTTTGCGCAGCCGTCCCGCGGGGATCTGCGAAACCCTCAATTCGAATATCGAGGTCGGCGTTTTTCTCGAGAAACGCTGCCAACAAGGAAAGCCGCTCTTCACCCTGCTGTGTCAATTGCGCGTCATTGGTCCGAAACAACATCTCCAGTTGTAATTGATCAAGGGCCATCCGAGCATATTGCTCTTGCAAGCGCTGTGTTTGGACGAGCGAATCGCGCACGGTGTTCAGTTCGGAGCGTGCCACGATCAGCGCAGCTTCAGTGGCATCAAGCTCAATCGTCGTATCAGTCAACTGATCCGCTTTTTCCACAGTATCCGCCAACCAAACGCCAGCAAAAGCGCCCGCGACAACACCGATCGGCCCTGCAACTGCGGCTCCGGTGACGATGGCGCTGATTGCCGCGAGGTCCTGCTTCGTTTCCGTTTCCATCGCCGCCTGGGTCGCCCCAGCATGAGACACTGCCATCGCCAGCACGACGCCCATACTCATCATTTTTCTACAAAACTTCTCCATAACTTGCTCCTTGTCACTCATTGAAATCGCACTCCATTCAAAGTGCTTCTAGGTATTGAAACGAATAAAGTTGACAAGAAGGCCGCCCAAAGCGGGCAAAGCGCGTTTCAATTATGATCAATTATGGCAAGGAGCTTGGAGCCAATCGTCCTATGCGCAAAATCATTCACATCGACGCTGACTGCTTTTACGCATCGATTGAAATGCGAGATGATCCACGCTTAAGAAATGAACCCATTGCCGTGGGCGGACGATCCGATCGAAGAGGTGTGATTGCAACGTGCAACTACGCGGCACGCGCATTCGGCGTGCGCTCGGCAATGGCAACAGGCTACGCATTACGACTCTGTCCCAGTCTGATCGTCATCCCTCCCACCATGTCGAAATACCGCGAGGCATCAGCACACATGCGGCAGATTTTCCTCCAATTTACAGATCGGATAGAGCCGCTGTCGTTAGATGAGGCCTACCTCGATGTGAGCGATTGCACCCAGCAACGCGGCAGTGCGACCCATATCGCGCAGGAGATCAAGGCATCGATACACCGAACGCTTGGCATTACCGTCTCCGCGGGCGTATCGGTCAACAAATTCATCGCCAAGGTCGCTTCGGACTGGCAAAAACCTAACGGGCTGACGGTCATTACCCCTGAAGAAGTCGACCGATTTGCCGCCAATCTCCCTGTTTCTGCCATACCTGGGGTCGGCAAGGTGACCGCTGAGAAACTTCGGCGTCAGGGTCTGCGAACCTGTGCCGATATTCGACAGTGGGACGTAGCGACGCTACAACAAAAGTTCGGTAGCTTTGGTCACACGCTCTATCAACGCGCCTTTGGTCAGGACGAGCGCCCGGTGCAATCGAATCGGATACGGCAATCGATTAGCGTCGAACAGACATTTTCCGAGGACTTACAACAAGGTGATCCCTGTTTTGAACGTATTGCGGCTCTGTATGCGGACCTGTTAGAGCGCATCGATCGCGCCGGAGCGCGACGCGCAATCCGCAATGCTTTTATCAAAATCAAGTTCAGCGATTTCTCAACGACAACCGTTGAAAAACAGGGCACATCGGCACGGATTAGTGACTATAGATACCTATTGGAGGAGGGCTTATCACGCTCTGGGCATCCCGTTCGCTTATTGGGTATCGGTGTCCGGCTGAGCGTGGCTCAAGGGGAGTTCGAACAGCTACTACTCGACATTGACGCGCAATCGCTCAGCGACTGACCAACCCGCACCCAGGTTCGTAGATGATCCGCAAAACGCCTGAGCTGATCGCTGACGACTTGATCCAATCGGTCGACAGCGGCTGCACCACCCGAGGCTTCAACTAGACTGACGATGTCAGACTCAAAGCCCGAGCCGGTCCATTCAAAGCTAGGATCATTGACGAATTGGTTGGGCACTGTGCCCGCCAACTCGGCATCAAGTTTTGCGGCGGCAGCAACACTGCGCGCAGTCACGGCACTTTCTAGCCAAACAGCGCTGTAGTTGGCGCCCTCATTTGAGCTGAGCGCAGATAACAGTGGATGCGCCGCATCACCAGCGCGCCGAACAGCTTGGATTCGATGATACTGATACGACTCAAGAACGCCGTGTCGGTTTGACACCAATTGCACGGCTTCATCCGTTTTATTCTGTGCGACGAGCCAAATCGCCTGCAGCGTGGACACGCCCGGTAATGGCTCCGCATGATAGGGCTGGGATAAATCACCGATATAGTGCAATGCCCACCCCAAAAATCGCCAGCCCCAATAGGCGTGATCATTGTCAAAAGCGACTCGGGCCAATGCTAGGTAAAGTGATACGCGATAATGCGGATAGGTCTGAAGTAATCCCGGCTGCGCCCATTTCGTCAGTGAATCGAGATGGAAAAAGCCCATATGAAATGGGGCTTGGCTGCCGTAGTCAAGATTGGGATTGCCAAAGGGCTGTACACCGAAACCATAGCTTTGCCCAAATACTGTGCCGTTATCCTCGAAGAGGCCCACATCCATACCTTCATCAGGTTCATCACTCGCACTCGCCAACACCACCGCCGCGGAAACCAGCATGCCCTCCTCGAGCGAGGCATAGCGAATACTGCCCGTCGCATCACCCGCGCTTAAAAAACTAACCTCGGTAAATGACATAGCAGAGGGCGCATGCAGATCCTCAAAATCGGTACGACGAATAAGACCATAGCCCAAGGTCGGATTGACGCGAATCGCGCGTAGAAATGTTGGTACAGGACTCTGCTTGGCGGATTCAGAATCAAAACGCAATGCCTGCGGCACGCTGGGATAATCCGGATACTGACGCACCCAGATCGACTCATGTTCTGCAAGCGCCACCTCTAATGCTTCAGTATTTTCTCTAACGAAGTCGGTCAATGATCGCGGGGTGACAAGGGTAGAATGGAGCTCAGGCACCTCTCTTAGGACTAGCCATCCTAACGTAGCGTGATCTGACCACGCCTGTGCGAGTGCGGTGTTAACTAGCAGTAAAAGAGCAAAGAGCCTAAGTCGATGCGCGAGTTTATGACCGCTTAAAACCATCGAGACGCTCCTGAGTATCGGTAATGCCAGGATAAACGGAATCTGCTTCTGATTGGAGTCCCGCAGAAATACCAAGCTCCTCCTCGGCGATGCGATACAGATCCTTCATGGCCGCCACGGCACCGGCACTATTGGCGGCAATGCGCGAACACAGATTGGCGAGCGCTGTATCTAAAAGCTCTTCATCCTCAAAAATCTGGTTGACGAGACCCCACGCTCGCGCCTCAGCGGCAGAAAACGTGACTCCTGAATAGGAAAGCTCTCGAGCGCGTCTTATCCCAACCGCTCGGGAAAGCGTCTGCGACATCCCCCACGTCGGCCGCAAGCCAAAACGGGTGTGCGTGTCGCCAAAGCGCGTCTCTGTCGAGGCATAGATAAAATCACAGTGCAAGGCGATTTCTAGCGCGCCGGTGAAACAGGCGCCGTGCACGCGGGCAATGACGGGCTTGCTCGATTCTCGCATCGCTTGCGCCACGTCGGCAGCCGGCGCATCGAACACATCTCCGATCTTTCCAGCCTCAGCGGAAATACCTTGTAATACCTTGAGGTCGACGCCCGCTGAAAAGGCCCTGCCGGCCCCCCTCAGAACAACGACCGAGACCTGATCATCGGCGTCAGCTGCGCGTATTTCTTGCGCAAGAGCCACAAGCATCTCGGGTCGCAACGCGTTCAGTGCATCAGGGCGGTTTAGCGTCAAAGTCAGCACGCCATCCGCCCGGTGAGCCAAAAGCGTATTATTTGTAGAATCGGTCATGCGCTATCTCGCTCACAGGCCTTTCCTCCTCCCTGAGACAATCGCGCGTGCGCCCTTACCTGATTCGCTGATCAGCAGGGTTAGCAGCGCGGCGGCTCGATGTGTCGCACATTGACCACGCCATCGAGGGCCGCTAATTCGCTCCACAGACTGTCGTCGAGTTTACCCTCGATGTCGATCAGGTTGTAAGCAATGTCGTTGCGGCTCTTATTGAGAAGATCGACCACATTGATGTTGTGCTGACCTAAGATGGCCAAAATGTTACTGAGCATGCCCGGCGCATTGCGGTTGGTAATAGCCAGACGAGACTCGGAGGTTCGCTCGAGCTCAATGGCTGGAAAGTTCACAGAGTTGCGGATATTCCCATGATCCAAAAAGCCTTTGATTTGATCCGCCGCCATCATCGCGCAGTTCTCTTCAGCTTCTTCGGTGGACGCGCCGATATGTGGCATGGGAATCACGTCGGCGCGATTCAATAAGCCCGGGTGCGGAAAATCCGTCACAAAACGACGAATTTTCCCAGCGTCAAGCGCATCGATCACGGCCAAGGTGTCGACAATCTCCTCGCGAGCAAAATTTAACAAACAGACACCTGGTTTCATGTAGGCAATGCTCTCTGCATTGACTAAGTGACGCGTGCTGTCAAGAACCGGCAGATGCAGACTGATAAAGTCGGCGCGTGCAAACAAGGCTTGAATGTTCTCCATCCGAGTCACGTCGCTGGGAAGCCGCCAAGCAGCCTCGACAGACAATGCTGGATCATACCCAACCACATCCATGCCGAGATTAAGGCCGAGACGCGCAACCAAACTGCCGATCGCGCCGAGGCCCACCACGCCAAGCGTCTTACCCCGCAACTCAGAGCCCGCAAATCGCTTTTTCTCTTTCTCGAGCAACTGGCCCATTGCCACGGGGTCCATATCTACCGCCAATCCATTAACAAAGCCAATGCCCGGAACGATATCTCTTGACGCCAATAACATACCGCAAGCCACGAGTTCTTTAACAGCATTGGCGTTCGCGCCTGGAGAGTTACACACCACCACACCGCGCTCGGTGCAATGATCGAGGGGAATGTTGTTCACGCCAGCACCCGCGCGACCAATAATTCTCACCGACTCGAGAATTTCTTCCGGTTGAAGCTTATGGCTGCGCAACAAAATAGCATCGGGATGTGCGATATCGCCTCCGACCTCGTAACACTGCCGATCAAACCGATCTAAGCCCTTCACTGAAATTTGGTTATAGGTGCGCACGCGAAACATAGTTGAGCCCTTTCATGAGTGAGTTCGCCGAGGGTGTGAGGGCTATGTAATAGCCAAAGTGCCTCGGGCCGCGCATCATAACGCATTCAGTGTGAAAACGGATCATCACGCTCGTAAATAACCCCCATATCGAGCGCAAAAAAATCTCCGATCTGCGTGTTGGCATTGTCAGCGTCGGGCCCTCCGCCTGCCTCAGCGCGCGATATATCGGTATCATGAGATGCCTATTCGCGTTCATGCCAAGGGAGTAACTGATGACGCACCTCAAGCAACGCCTCTTAGCACGGGCCTCGGCACAGGCCTTAGCATTGGCCGGTGCGCTCTGCTGCGCTGCGGCACTGAGCAACTGCTCGGCATCCTATGATCAAAGTCATGTCGACGCGCTCCAGCGTGTTTCCCAGGGAGCAATGCTGATCGATGTCCGCTCGAAAGAGGAGTTCGCAGAGGAACATTTGACGGGCGCGATCAACATTCCACACACCGAGATTGTCCCGCAACTGATACAGCGTGGTGTCGATCCCGACGAGGAAATTGTCGTTTACTGCAGAAGCGGCAACCGTTCAGGTCAGGCGCAAGTCGCGCTCCGCGACGCGGGATTCTCTCGGGTGATCAATGGCGGAGCGCTGAGTCGCCTTCAAGCCGCTGCCTATGACTGACCTAGCCGGCGCAGCTAACTATTGAACAGCGTCTCAAGTGCAGCCTGATCGACACGGTCCTCTCCGCGGGCGTAGTGGTCGGCAAATACACCATAGCACTGCGCGTTGATGAGATTCGCCTCACCGCAATCACGCGTTGCCACAAGCTTACCG
The DNA here is from genome assembly GCA_038134505.1 of Halieaceae bacterium. Classification (GTDB taxonomy): domain Bacteria; phylum Pseudomonadota; class Gammaproteobacteria; order Pseudomonadales; family Halieaceae; genus Luminiphilus. The sequence continues at coordinate 260,470 of JAYPVH010000001.1, forward strand.
GGCACACCCGCGATGACTGAATTATCGGGAAACTCACTTCCCTCAGTCACGATGGTGTGCCCTGCGACGATCGAGTTATTGCCAATTTTAGCGCCATCCATAACGGTGGCGTTGATGCCGATTAAGCACCGATTGCCGATCTCACAGCCGTGCAGCGTGGCATGGTGAGTGATCGAGCAGTCCTCGCCGATAATCGTGGGGCTTCGCGCGCCCACATGAATCATGACAAAGTCTTGAATATTAGTTCGCGCGCCAATTCTGATTTCATAGGTCTCCGCGCGCGTGACGACGTTGGGCCAAATCGAAACCCCTGGACCTACATAGACCTTGCCATACAAGGTCGCACTGTCGTGAAT
>JAYPVH010000001.1:260835-336183 GCA_038134505.1 Halieaceae bacterium
ACCTTTATGACCCTTGGCAATTTCTCATAAAACCAAAAACGACGTGACGCATATGCACGTAGGATCAGCTCCCTACACCTGGGTCCGGCACCAGCGTATCGGGTGAGATAAGCGGCAACGTAATTTCAAACTGCGCGCCCAGTTCGGTATTCATCGCCGTGATGTGTCCGCCCATGTCTTCGACAATACCGTAACTCACCGACAGCCCCAGGCCAGTGCCCTCATTGGGGGCTTTCGTGGTGAAAAACGGCTCAAACACGCGGTCGATAATCTCTTCGGGTATGCCGCCACCACTGTCGCTCGCTGTGATCACACACTGATCGTCACGCTTAGAGACCGTGATGTTAATCTCACCCTGTGCGCCCTGCGCCTTAATGGCATCTCGCGCGTTATTGATGATATTGAGCAGGACTTGCTCGAACTCATTGCGGCCGCCAAAGACGATGAGCGCCTCCGCTGCGTTATAGCGACAAATAAGTTCACAGCCTTCCACGGAGAACTGACGCTGCCAGAGTTCCTCGATTTCAGTCACGATGTCCCAGGGGCTAAAATGGCCCTGTTCACCCGACGAAACACGCCCGTAGGTTTTCATGTGGTCGATGAGACCCGAGGCACGCCGCACCTGGGCTTCAATGGTCTGAATTTTGCGATTAATTGCATCCTGCTTCGGGGCATCGCTGTTGATCTGATGCCGAACATTCGCCAGCGCCAGGATAATGGTATGCAGTGGCTGGTTCAGCTCATGGGCCATACCCGTTGCCATCTGCCCCAATGTTGCCATTTTTGATGCCTGTATCAACTGCCGATTCGCCTCATTGACATCAACTTCCATTCGTTTGAAACCTTCGCGCAGCAGTCTCAGTTCGTGGGTACCCGGCTGTGTGACGAAGCTAAAAGGCTCCGACCTGAGGCGGGCATCGCGAACAAATGAGGTTACCGCGGTGGTGAGTTCTAGCAGAGGCTCTGAAAAACGTCCCAACAACCAGCCAATGCAAAGCGCTATCAACCACAGCATCACCACCGAGCCAAGGATCCAAAGCGAATACCAAGTCAGGTCTGATTTGAGGTAAGACCAATAGTTGACTGAGAAACGGAAACAATCCACATCGAAGGTGGCAGCATCAAAGGCACCGATGAGTTCATCGCTGGCCTGAAATGTGACCTGACTCTGGGTATAAATTGTCAATAATGGCGCGCGATAACTAAGAGACCCTGCAGCCGATGCCGGGAGCCATTGAAGGTAGTCATATTCTTCTCTGACGACATCGCTGTCCGACGCGATACCGTAAAGCGCCTGCACATTGTCATCATGGAAATGACTCACCCGAGACAACACCCCGGCGGATTGTCCGGCCATTGCTAAACCTAAAGCATCGTTTCCGTAAAGATAATTCCAGACCGCCAATTCATCGACAAAGACGAGAACAAGATGTCGCGCACTCGGATTGCCGATAATCAAGAGCGACAGCTCGACGAGACCGCCATCGATCTCAACGGAGGTGGCCTTCTGACCGTCTGCCCAAGTTGTGTTGTCGAGTGCCGCTTCAACCTCCGCCTGATATTGTTGCAACCACGGTGAAGAGAAATAGCGTCCATCGCTATCCACCACGATGAGGCCTCGGGCGTCTGCAACTCTCAAGTGGCGGTTTAACAGCGCTTCAAAGCGCGGGTCGATAGTGCGAGAGCCCGCCTCATCGCCGGGTAGCTCGACGACACTATCGAGTAGAATATTGAGCGCTTGATCACGCTCTTCCAAGGCCCGCTCAGCAGTGTAGGCCAGACTCTCAAAGCGCGCCTCAGCCACCGCCAACATGCTCCGAAAACGATCTTCAACCCGATCCTGCCCAGTGACCAGCAACAGCGTTAAGACGGGCAAGAAGCCAATACTCAAGAAGGCCATCTCACTGACCTCTCGAACTCTCAGGGCACTGCGCTCGGCATCGATTAAACCGTATCGGAACAACATGCTCGGGCTTAAATACAACATGATGAACCTGATTGTCGCCGCTAGCCACACTGAGATAGCTCCACCCAGCAACACCCAACTCGCACTGATAAAACTTTGCACCGCGTTATCGTCAACGACAAAATAGAGCTGGTCGGTTGCTATTTGTCGACAGATAAACGCCAGAGGAAAACCAACAAAAAGCCAATAGGTCATGCCGACCTCGGCAACACTCGCAGAGGGTAGCCAACGGCTTGCTCCCGCGATCGACAGCAGCAAGAGAAACGCAGTCAGAAAGGTAGAAATCCACAAATAGGGATCGTCGATACCCCAAAAGTAAGCCGCAAATGCGGAGACCGCCGCCAACAGCAACAGTACCGGTCGCAGACCGACTAGAAGCAATAGCAGTATCAACGGCGCGTCGAGCAGAGATAATTCGATATGCGCGACCTGAAAAACCGGCACACCAGCCAAAAAGGCAACGAGGCAAGATAGTAAGCACGCAAAGGCGAGGCGCAACGTGGGCCTGCCCTTCTGTACCGCCACTGAATCCGCTCCTGCCGTCACTTGGCTCCTCCCAAACGCGCCTCAACATCGCCGAAATATGTTGACCACGCCAGTTGATCTAGGACGCCTGAGAATACCACTTCAATCTGCCCTGCGCTGTTGATAAATAAGGTCACCGGCGCGCCGGTCACCCCTAAAGCCTCCGACAAGCGCCCATCGTCGATCACGCTAAAACGGTAAGGATTGCCAAATCGCTCTAACCAAGCTTTCGCCTGACCCGGATTATCCTGAAGGTTGATGCCGATCACCGGGACATCTCGTCTCGTTAAATCGTTAAGAAATTCACTCTCCAACTGACAAGCCACACACCAACTGGCCCAAACATTTAAAAGCAGTGGGCCGGCCAGCAAATCATCGCTTGTCACCGACTGTCCCTGCAGGGTCGACCAAGATGACTGTGCTAACAGGGGGCGGTCGATACCGGGAGAGGCGCGCTCTGTCGGTATGGCACTGATCACCCACACCAGCGCGACAACAGCCGCGCTTACGCCAAGGAGGTCGACGACATCACGCGCTCGCATAGCTTCTCTCCCTTAGCTTGTGAGGTCCGGGTATGAATCGCGCTCACTGCACACCGTCCTGCTCTGAACACTATCGGACATCGTCCTACAATCGCGTATTGTAGAGCAAGTTGGGACTGGGTATTTCAGGTGGGATCTGTATTGAATCAAACGAAACAATTCACGCCAGCAAGCGAAAATCGGGCATTAGGCTTTGGTCTGATCGCCGTGTTGCTGTGGTCGACAGTCGCCACCGCCTTCAAGATATCGCTAACGTTTATGGACCCGCTAGCGCTCGTCTTCTATGCAAGCATTGCCTCTTGGTGCGTGCTCGGATTGATACTGGCGGTCCGAAAACAGCCCATTTCGACGGTCACGACAACGCGACAATACCTCAATGCCCTCGCCTTTGGCCTGATTAACCCAACCATCTACTACCTTGTACTCTTCCAAGCCTATGACAGGCTTCCAGCGCAAGAAGCCATGGCGATCAACTATTCGTGGGCTCTGACCCTGCCCTTGCTCGCCACCACACTATTTAAACAGCCTTTGAACCGCCAAGAGTTGCTGGCGGCCTTCATCAGCTATTTTGGCATTCTGGTGATCGCAACCCGCGGTAACCTGACGAATTGGTCTTTCGAAGATCCGATCGGCATCGCTTTCGCCATCGCTAGCACAGTGATCTGGGCCCTCTACTGGCTCGCGCATGCACGGCAGTCTCTGGATGCAACCCTATCTCTCTTCCTGAGTTTTAGTGGCGCCATTCCCGTCACAGGTTTTTTACTGTACGCACGCGGTGACTGGATGCTGCCACCCATCCAAGGACTGCTCGGGGCACTCTATGTGGGCTGTTTCGAGATGGGTATTGCATTTTGGTGCTGGCTGAACGCGATGCAGCAAACTCGCAACACCTTGCGCCTATCGAGTCTTATATTCTTGGCGCCGCCCTTGTCGTTGGTTTTCATTGCGTCGATCGTCGGAGAGACCATCCAAGCATCGACAGTGACGGGGCTCGCTGCAATCCTCTGCGGCCTGTTAATTCAGCACTGGATCAGAAAGAGACAGGCAATGATAGATGCCGCTGCGTCACACTGACCGATTTGACGAGGGCGTAGACGGCCTCTCCCTCACGCAAATCCAGATCACGGCAAGCTGCACGCGTAATACGCGATGTCAGTCGGTGCTCACCGATCGAAAGAATGATATCCGCGTAAGTGGCGTCTGGATGATCGCTGATAGATTCGATCAGAGCGGGCAACTGATTCCTAATGGATAGCCCTGTTTGTAAGGCTCTGGATAGCGCCACATCGCGCGCGTGTACAAGTAATCGCACCCGCTCTCCCGGGGCCGCAGTGATGATCGGCACGAGCAAGGGCTCATTGTCGACAAGTAAGTGCGAAAGTCGCATCGCTGGGTCATGAAACGCGACTTTGGCATCGAGAATACTCACTGCATCATCGCGTCGCTGCAACACGGGCACATCAATGCGCAACACCGCTTGCTGTGTCTTGTCATGGGCGCTGACGCGCCCATCATCGAGAATAATGAGCTCATCAGCCAACACAGAGATCTCATCGAGAGAATGGGTCACGTAGAGCACGGGGAGATGGAGCTGCTGCGTCAATTGCCTGAACACATCAACGAATTCGGCTTTCTGATTCACATCGATGGCCGCCAGCGGCTCGTCAAGCAAAAGCAGTTGGGGCCGACGCAGTATTGCCCGCGCGATCGCTACTCTTTGACGCTCCCCTCCAGAAAGCGATGCAACGTTTCGATCCAACAGGTGCTCGAGTCGAAGCGTTCTCAGCACCTGCTGGAACGGCATGCCATTGTGGTGGGCAAACGCACGTCTGTGGGCGAATTCGAGATTACCCCTCACATCGGTGAAGGAAAACAAGCGCGCATCCTGAAATACAATGCCGACAGGGCGCTTCTCCACCGGCATACTGACACCGTGATCCGAGTCGAGCCAACAGCGATCCTGCCACATGATACGCCCAGCAACACGTCGCTCTAGCCCTGCGATGGCGCGTAATAAGGTGCTCTTACCTGCACCATTGGGACCCCAAATACCGGTCACTCCGGAACCTGCAATACTCAAATCGACCGCCAGATCGAAGGCGCCCTTTTGCAACGACAGCGCACAGTGCAAACGATCCATTTAGACGGCCCGCCTGCGGCTAGGTCGATACACGCCATAGACCAGCAACAGCAACAAAAAAGAAAACAGGAGCAAGGCAGCGGCCAATTGATGCGCACCAGAATACTGGAGCGTTTCCACTTGTTCGAACATCACCACAGAAATGACCCGCGTCTCACCTGGAATGTTGCCCCCCATCATCAGGACAACGCCAAACTCGCCGATGGTATGCGCAAAAGTTAGGAGGCTCGCTGCGACAATCGCCCGTTGCGACGTGGGCAATACCACCGCGAAAAATCGTTCACGAGCACCACACCCCAGACTCGCTGCCGCCTCTAGAGTCTCTTCCTCAATCGTATCAAACGCACCCAGCAAGGGCTGCATCATGAAGGGCAGAGAATAAATGACAGACGCGATGACAAGACCCGAAAAGGTGAATGTCAGCGCGTCACCGGTCAGCGTGAACCATAACCCCCCGAGAAAAGCGTCAGGATTCAATAACACCAGCAAATAGAAACCCAGGACGGTCGGTGGCAGCACCAAAGGCAATGCCAAGACTGCCTCGATCACAGGCCGCCAGCGCGATTGACTTCGCGACAGCCGCCACGCCAAAGGCAAACAGGCGGCGAGCAAGATCGCTGACGTCAACGCCGCTAGCTGCACTGTGACAGTCATCGCAACCCAGTCTTCTTGTGTCACCCGTTCACTCCTCAACCACCGCGTAGCCCGCATCCCTGATGATGGCGCGCACGGGTTCTAATTGCATCTGTTCAAACCAATAACGCGCTGCCGCGTTGGCTTCGCCGCGAGGGAATAAGACAGACCATTGTTCTATCGCTGGATAGCTGCGCGGATCGATCGTCCAGTACTGATCTGTCGATACGCGCTCATCTTGAAGAGACGACAATGCAACAAGACCAGCCTGAGCGGCACCACTCGCCACCAGCGAATACGCAGCGCCCACATCGTTTGCCTCGACAATTTGTACTTGTTTGGCTTGGTCTTTTCCCCATGCACCATCCATCACCACTCTGGCGGCAACGCCATAGGGCGCCAAGCGAGCATTGGCTACGGCCAAGTGATGGACATCGAGAGCAGCAAGATCAGGCTCAGGCAAAAGCAACTGCGGCGAGCGCGGTATCCACAAACTCAGAAACCCGCGGGCATAGGGTTTTATGCAATCCGCGCATACATAGCCTGCCTCCTGCAGTGTTTGTGGGCGCGACCGATCCGCCGCCAGTAAGACATCAAAAGGCGCACCATGACGCCACTGCGCGATCAGCAGGCCCGTGGCACCGACGACTATTTTAAAGTCGAACTCGGATTCTTCACTGAGCTTGTCAGCGATTTTTTGCGCTGTGGCTGCGAAGTTTGCGGCCACCGCAATGGTCGCTGTCTGAGCACTCAACGTTGCTGAAAAAAGAAAAAGCGCCAGGAGGAAAAACCGACTAACCATGTAGGCCCATGGGCGCCGTGTCACACGACTCCCAACTCCTCTAGGCGCTGCTGAAGGTATTCCCCAGCCGTATAGCGGCTCGACAACACCACTTCGGGACGCGGATGTAAAAAGAGTGGTAGCGACATACGACCGCGTCTCAGATCTTCACCCGTAGGCACCGCCACCTGATGGGTAGTGGACGGAAAGTAGCCCCCAGACGCTTCCTGTAGCATATCGCCAATGTTGATAAGCAATTGATCTGACCGGTTAGGAACGGACAGCCACTGACCATCGCGATTCTTAATTTCCAAGCCTGGCCCATCGGCTGCAGGGAGAATCGTCAGCAGGTTGATATCTTCATGAGGGGCCGCCCGGAACACATCGCGGCCGTCGACTATCGGCGGATAATGTAAAACGCGCAACATAGACTGCGAACTTCCGGCAATCATCCCAGACAGGGGCTCACGGAACCGGGCACGAACTGACTCAGGCGCCAGCGCGCCAACCCACTCGAGTAACTGACTCGCCAACGCCAACGCATCGGAGAAATGCGCGTCGAGGTCAGGACGCAGGTCATCAGGGCACCGACCCCAAGTGTAGTACTGAAAATACTCTTTAAAATCGCGCTCTGTTTGCCCCTTGGCGTGTTCGGCGTCTGAGAGCGAAAAATACCCATCCTGATCGCGGGGATCCATCCGCATCGATGCGTCAGGTATCGCGGCAAAATAAGCCTGCCATTTGCTGTAAATTCGTCGAACACGACTCATATCAAGAGGATGTTCAATGACCGCGGCAAAGCCGTACTCACGCAAGCAATCAACAAACTGTTGCGCAAAATCGTCGTCACGCCAGGAGATTGCCGGAAGTTCGTTCACTTGGTTGACCTCGGCGCTCACGACAGTGAAAGAAACAAACCAGCGATCGCCGCACTCATGAGATTCGAGAGTGTTGCAGCCACGACCGCCCGCAAACCGTAACGCGAAATATCCGAGCGACGTGTTGGTGCGATGGCTCCAAGACCGCCCGCCAAAATCGCTATCGAGGAAAGGTTTGCAAAGCCACACAACGCAAACACCACAATGGCCTGAGACACGGTATCAAACTGGCCCATAATGTCAGCATAGGCCACGTAGGCCACGAACTCATTCAAGATGAGTTTTTGACCAATGAGGCTCCCCGCCAGGTGCGCCTGTTCCCAAGGTACGCCGAGAACCCAGGCCACCGGCTGGAAGACTGCACCCAAGATGCCCTGCAGAGTGATGTCTTCGACACCAAACCAACCGCCGAAGTATCCCAGTAGGCCATTCACCAGTGCGATCAACGCAACGAAAGCGACGAGCATCGCGCCGATATTTGCGGCCATGCGCAAACCGCTTGACGCGCCCGATGCCGCTGCATCGATGACATTGACATATTCTTCGGTATTCACAGCGCGCAACTCAGTGGGCGATACCGGGGCGCCCGTTTCCGGCTCCATGAGTTTGGCCATGAGCAATCCGCCCGGCGCCGCCATAAAACTCGCGGCCAATAGATATTCGATCGGCACGCCCAAAGCGACATAGCCGGCCATGACGGAGCCGGCGATACTCGCCATACCACCGACCATGACCGCAAATAATTCCGAAATGGTCATGCCAGGAATGTAGGGACGTACGACCAAAGGCGCTTCAGATTGACCGACAAAAATATTGGCCGCCGCCGATAGCGATTCGGTATGTGAGGTACCAAGCGCTCGACGGAGCCCGCCACCCAAAATGCGAATCAGCCACTGCATCACACCAAGGTGATAAAGCACGGCGATAAACGAGCTAAAAAACACGACAACGGGCAATACGGCAAACGCGAAGACAAAGCCAACGGCGTCGCTGGTGACCACACCACCAAATAGAAATTCGATGCCATCTCTCGAGTACCCCAGCAACGCAGTGATCCCTTCTGACATGGATTGCAGCGTAGCGATTCCCCACTCGGTGTGCAGCGCCATACCGCCGATAGTGACCTGTATTCCCAGCGCCAATCCAACGGTCCGCAGGTTGACGGCCTGACGATTTGACGAGAGCGCAAACGCAATCAACGGCAGTACCGCGATGCCAATCAGAGCTGTCATAAATGTCCTAGGTATCGAGTGTCGGTGAGCGCCTACCTTACCCTCCAAGCGAAAAAAAAAATAGCGGCCAAAGCCGCTAATTTCTTGATGTGTTGCGCTGGTAACGAGCCCGACGGGCTCACAAACGCTGCGTGTGCTTACGCTTAGGCAAGTGCCAGAAGCGAATACGCCATTACCGACGTAATCAGACCACCCACCAGCACTGCACTGTATCCCAAGACTGCACTCAAAATGCGCTTTGCCATGTCATCCTCCTTGATCAAATGGCGCTCTCCATCGACCGGGAGATGTTACCAAATGTTACGTTTAGTAAACAATAGGCTCTTTTTTGCGAAAAACCGCTATCCAGCACATTTCAAATTTATAAATCATTGATTTTTAAGTAATATTTAATATTTTATTCGCTAATTTTAGGTAACATTTTTTATTTTCACGTTACTCATGAATAAAATTCATTTTAATTTTTTTAATCTATTCTTTTCGGTTATCGGTATGCTCGCTCGACCTGAGCACCCCATGCGTAGATACCTGCGCCGAACACTGCCATGGGCACCACAGAGACAAAAGCCCACGCCCAAGAGCCTGTGGTTTCCAGGGCCCACCCAGCGACGAAGATGCCGCCGGCACTGCCTAAAGATGCAATCGCATTACTAAAGCCGTACAACGTTCCAGCCTGGCCGGGTGCCAGCTCCATCATATTGACCGAAAAACCAACCACGCCAGTCGAGGCGCACAAGTTAGCCGCAATCGCAACCGCAAGTGCGCCCCAGAGTGACTCCTGCCAACCTAGGGCGGTCAAACATCCCGCCGTCCCCAGCAGCGCGATGGCCTGCATCCGCACTCGGAGTTTGCGCCGATCCACACCATATTCAATTAGCCGGTCACCCAAACGCCCAAAATAGGGCGTAGCAACCACAGACACCAAGTAAGGACAGACCGCGAGCCAACCGATATCGGCGAGATCAACACCGAAATACTGGCTCAAAAAGGTCGGCGTCCAAGCCAGCGATAAATAGATCACCCAGTTCATAGCGAAGTGAGCACTAACTACTGCAAAAACGCCACGATGCTTGATCAACTGTAACCATTGGATATCGGCATAGTCTGCGCCTTTGGAGCGCAGAAGATCCGTGGTTTCACCTTGCGCTTCGGCGCTGAAGGGAGCAGACACCCCGGGCGATACCGACCGCCTGGGAAAGGCACCTCCGACCAATAGCCAGAGCAAACCTAAAGTGCCATAAACCCAGAATGCCTGTGGCCAACCATATTGAGTGATCAACCAAGGTGTTGCCAACATCGCAATGATCGTTCCACCACTGACTGAACTATTTAAGAGGCCGATCGCAAAATTGCGCTGCGACACCGGCACCCACTGAGAAAACAGCGTATAGGTGGCGGGCCACGCCACACCCTCTGCAAGACCCAACAGAAAGCGACAGACAAGTAACCACAGAAAACCGAGTGCGGCAGCACTGGGCGTCAGCAATGTCATCAGCGACCAACACAACAAGCCCGCGGCCAGCACCCACAAGCCACCAATACGGTCAGCCAACCAGCCCGCAGGCAATTGCAGCAGTACATAGCCAACAAAAAAAACAGACATCACCTGACCCTGCTGTAACGCGGACCAGCCGAAATCCGCAGACATCGGAATGATCGCCACAGAAATCGCCAAGCGATCAATCAGGCAAATATAAGCAGCGGCCACCGACCACAACACAATCCGTTGATACTGTTGCACACTCTGCCCTCAAGGCTCGATCTAGCAGAGACTATCCTAAAGCGTGCGTTGCGCCAAAGCCTCGTGGAACAGCAACAAATCAGCACAGCGGACAGGCCAAAGACGATCGTCAACAAGACATTGCCTCTGGAGCGGGTTTCAGGGGCGCGCTACACTGCCGGAGCGCCACAGAGGATATCTCGCAGTGAATCAATCCCACCACAACTCGCCATTGAGGCCCTACCTGCGCTCCATGTGTGCTGTCGCACTTGGCTGGACTCTCGTCATCCCGACCGCCCACGCTTGGTGGGAGCTAGGTCACAAAAGCGTATGTGAAGCGGCCTTAGCATTGCTGTCTAGACAGGCAACTGAGCAACTCGAGCAATTGATGGCAGGGGAGTCGTTTGCAGAGGGCTGTGTATGGCCCGACGTGGTGAAAAACACGACGCGTAAAGAAACCGCCGTCTGGCACTATCTCAACATCGCGGATGAGGTTGACCAAGTTGCGGCAGCGCCGCGCCCTGAAAACGGAGACCTTCTGACTGCGCTCTGGACCCAATGGCAGATTCTTGCCGATGCACAGCAAAGTTCAGCTATGCGCAAAGACGCAGTCCGTTTCGTCGGCCACTTTGTCGGTGACTTGCATCAGCCCTTACACCTCGGCAGACCCGAGGACTGGGGCGGTAATCGCTATAAGGTCGCCATTGTACTGGCACTGCGGGAGTTTTTTGACGAGCCCGACCGAGCGACAACCAAAATTCACGCCATCTGGGATGGTTACCTACCGCTTTATGGTGAGCGGCAAGCGAACCAACCTTTGCAGCAAATCATCACTGACAACGCGGCTATTGCGCGGGGCCCGATTAGCGAAAAAGTGATTGAGCAATGGGCGCAAGAAAGTCTTGATATCGCAAGACAACCTGATGTTGGCTACGGCGATGAACGCCTTGAGACGCTCGATGAGACTTACCTCGATGCTCACCAGACTCAGGCCCTATCGCGTCTCAGGCTCGCCGCGGAGCGACTCGCATTGATGCTGGAGACCGCCCTCGCACCATCGCCCTGAGCACGCAGCGACACCACAACCCTATCTCAGTGCCAAAAGCTGAGTGAAAAAAAAGGCGCCCGAAGGCGCCTTTTGTCTTGTGAGCTATCCTAGAACTTGTACTTGAAGCCCAGACGCATTTCCCAAGACGACTTCCCTTCACCCGCATTGGTGAACAGGTTGTCGTCGGGGTCGACACCCGTAATGATGATCTGTCCATCCTCGTTATAACCATCAGTCACGATCTGACGGGAAGAGTTATAGCTATACTCCTTCACAACGCCGTAGTTGTCATCGATGAGGTTACCCAAGTTGAGCACATCGAGGTACACCAGGATCTTGTTCTCTCCGATCAAAGAGGAGAACTCAGGCAAGGCGAACTCCTGCGTAATCCGCAGGTCGGCGCGGCTGGTCCAAGGGCTGGTGAACGCGCCTCGCGGTGCGACTTGGCCCTTATAACCCGCCAGAGCGGTGCCATTGATGTGCGCCATCACCGCATCTGCGACTGCGGCACTTGAGAACTCGACGTTAGGGTCGCTAACACCGGACGGGATGTACGCCAGGTCATAGCCATCATAGCTCAACCCAGAAAGACTATCGCCATCAAAAGTAACGGAGTAGTTTTCGCCCGCTTTGCGCTCAAAAATCAGACTGACGCGCGTTTCGTTATCACCAAACAACTCAAACGCATAGTCAAGGACTGCCAGGAATCGATGTTCAACGTTGTACTGCGACGTAGAAGCCCGCATGGGGTCGCCGCCAAAGCGCTCTTGATAACCGTAGTTCGACTCAGCCTGCGATGAGGTCAGGTTCCACACGTCCTCTGAATCAGAGTAGGTGTAAGCAGAGTAAAGACGGAAACCGTTATCAAAGTATTTGTTCAACGACGCTGTAAACGCTGTCGCACCGCCGGCGCCGATATTAGTCAGGCCCAAGGAGCCGCTACCATCGTACACACCGCGGCCATCAGCTAACGAGCCGATCTGTTCCAGACCGGGGTCTTCATAAGACAGCGCTTGCCGCACGCGATCTTGGTTCAGTTCCAAGGTCAAATCCCAACCGCCCTCAAGCATGATGTCAGCCGCTAAGCTCGCTCGCCATGTCGAGGGTGCCTCGAAGCCTTTAGCGACGTACTGTGACGCGCTGCTGGATCCTGGGGGCGCGATCGTATAGCTCGAATCTTCGCTGGTCAGCCAGAAGAACTCCGCGTCGGAGGGCATCAACCCGATAGTGTTGCTAAAGCTATAGTAGCTCTTGTAATCAGACAAGGGGCCAGGGCGGCTATACGCGTTGCCTAGCCACACGTTGGGGAAACGGCCCATAAAGAGTCCATAACCACCGCGCAACACGATGTTATCCACGAAGGGTAACTCGAAATCCGTGCCTTCAGTGACATCCCAGCGGAACGACACTCTTGGCTGGACCACCGTGTAATCAAACGCACGCGCATTACTGAAGCCGTAGGCATCGACGAAAGCGCTGTTTTCTACCGGCTTGGTGGGCGTCTTCAAGCTATCAACACGAACACCAAACTGCCAGTCGAGACTATCAGAGACAGACCACACGTCCTGCAGGTAATAGCTTGTTTTCTCAACGTCAAAGTTCGCGGTGATCGAGTCGAGGTCATCCAAGCCCGCGGTCGGAACCTGAAAGCGCAAGTAGCTCCATTGTCCGTCCTCGAAGTCCTGTATTGAGTTAAATCGCACCTCGCCGTTGTAGCGTGCGAGGAACTGGTTGATGACAGTCCCTTCCTCGTAAACCACACCACCGGTAATCAGGTGCTCACCCAAGGTGTAATCAAACTTAAAGCTGTAGGACTCGTTTGATACGTCGATGTAGTTAGCGCCACGATACTTCTCACCACCTAAATAGATATAGTCGCGACCACCCGCCCCGTTATACGTGATTCGAACCTCAGGAAATAATCCACCACCCGACTCGGCATCTTCGACGAAGCTGTAGTCCGTGTAGCGGAATTTCACCCGCAGGCCCTCACTCCAGTCACCATAATAGGTAAAGGACGTGCGCTCTGTCTCGGGCGGCTTGGTGTAGACCACGCTGGCGAATTTGTTGAGGCCGATGTTGTTGTAGTTCACTTCTTCTTTGTAGATGTGCAGCAACTCAACACGGTGGTTATCGTCGATATACCAGTCCAACTTCGCCGTATATTCCTCAGAGGACTCCGGGAAGCTCAGATTCTGGTAACCACCGGGATCGAACCCGTAAACGCTTTGCGCGATGCTGGCGATTTCATCAAACACCGCCGCGGTCGCTGAGTTCGATTCATTCAAGGCACCCGAACCCGCAGGGCCGTAGGTGAAGGGCTGTGTTTTCTCAAACTCTTCATAACCGACAAAGAAGAAGAGCTTGTCTTCGATAATGGGACCACTCAGGGTTGCGGCAAAGATTTCCTCTTCGAAGGGTGGAAACTTGCTGCCGTCGGGAAGATCACCTACGTTACCTTCGTCACGCTTGGTGTAATACAAGCTACCGTCAAACTCATTGCTACCTGACTTGGTAATCGCTGAGATGGTTGCACCTGTTGCACCGGCTCGCGAGACATCGTAGGGCGTCAAATCCACCGAGATTTGCTGCACGAAATCCATTGAGATCGGGTTACGCAACGAACCAAAACCGCTCGCGTTCAAACCAAAGGGATCGTTGTAGCTCACGCCATCAATCTGGAAGTCGTTGTAGCGGTTGTTCACACCCATTGCTGAGATCTGAATATTGCTCGAGGCTGCGTTGATATTGACCCGCGGATCCAACCGCGCGTAATCCGCAATCGATCGATCAACCGTCGGCACACCGTCGATCGCGTAGCGATCTAAAGTCGTTCCAGTACCAAAGCTCTGCGCATCTGCTGCCTTACCCGTGACGAGGATCTCTTCCATGTCGCTGTCGTCCAAGCGCACGTTAATCGGCTCGTTTTGGTAGAAAGCGAGATAAACCTCTTCAATCGTCTCCGACTCAAAGCCTGGCGCCGAAACGGTAATCGTGTAGGGGCCGCCAACCGGCAAGAAAGAGAACGAGAAATTATTGCCATCGCCTAAGCTGCTGGACTTGGACAGGCCAGTCGGCTCGTAGACGATCGCAACCGTTGCATTGTCGACGTCGACTGAACCTTTGAGCGTTGCAGTGGTGTCACCATCTGCCAATGCTGTCGAGGTCGCCGCAGCCAACAACGCTGGCAAAAAGCGTAGTGCTGAAGGTTTCATGTAGGGCTCCTTGGAGGGCGAGTTTGATAATCAGGAACTTCTGTAACTCAAGGTGGTCAAAAGTCTTCTGGCCACTCAAAAAGTATCCGTCATTTTTATTACATTTTGAGGTCAAACGCCAGAATTGGATTGCTTTTTCTGGCCCGAAAGCGGTGGCCGCGGCCACCAAGCAGTGGCGAGATCACTCTAGGCGCTCGAGCATATCCTTCGCAAAGACGCGCAATTGCTGTGTTTCGCCATTTTTGACGCGCTGAGGCCAGTCCGCATTCGCGATCAACGCCCGACCCACAGCCACCAAGTCAAAATCACCGCGGTCCAGCATCGCCAATAAGCGATCGACATTTTCTTGATCATGAGAAGAATCGCGGAAGACTTCGCCACGCTCATCGGGTAAGAAATCGTCATTCAATCCCACGCTACCCACAGTAATGGTGGGCTTACCGGTCAATTTCTTCACCCACCCTGCAATATTGAGGTCACTGCCGGGGAACTCCGTCTCCCAAAATCGGCGCTGGCTGCAATGAAAGACATCAACACCAGCGTCAACCAGCGGCGTAAGAAATTCCTCGAGCTCTGCCGGTGTGGCGGCCAGTCGGGCGGTAAACTCCTGTTGTTTCCACTGCGACCAGCGCAGAATAATCGGGAAGTCAGAACCGACTTCGGCGCGACACGCCTGCACAATCTCACAAACGAATCGACTGCGATTGATTAATGAGCCGCCGTACTGATCCTCGCGCACATTAGTGCCCGGCCAGAAAAACTGGTCCAACAAGTAGCCGTGCGCACCATGAAGCTCCACCGCATCAAAGCCAATCGCCTTGGCATCACGCGCACCTTCAGCAAAAGCCCGAATCACATCGTCGATATCCTGTAGCGTCATCACGTGTCGACGGACCTTACCTGGCACATTCATACCTGAGGGGGTATAGCCATCGACATCACCCTCGGGCGGCGTACCAGCCTGGCGCATGCCGCCAACGTGCCATAGCTGCGGTGCAATCTTGCCGCCCTCGGCGTGCACCGCCTCGACAACTGAGCGCCAACCTGCCAAGCGCTCTTCGCCGTGAAAATAGGGCACATTGGGGTAGCCACTTGCGGCAATGTGGTTAACGCAGGTGCCTTCGGTAATAATCAACCCCACGCCACCCGCCGCCCGACGGCGGTAGTACTCGGCGGTTTGCGGTCCGGCCACGTTATCGGGTGAGAAGTAGCGCGACATCGGCGCCATGACAATACGATTATGCAGGTGAGCCGACTTGCAGGTGAAGGGTTGAAACAAAGCATCGACGTTAGACATTGTGGTCTCTCTTCTCATTGCTGTCGGGGGCCGCAGTTTACTTGACTCAAGCGGAGCCGCCCAGTGCGAAAAAAATCTGATTTGCCCAGCAAAATCTGCCCAGTGTGTGAACGGCCCTTTAGTTGGCGGGCCAAGTGGCGACATCAATGGGAAGAGATTGTGTACTGCTCGAAGCGCTGCAGTGGCCAACGCCATCGCCGACGCGATCGCACTGATCAAGGCGTCTAGCGGGCACAACAGCCCTACCCAACGACGCTACCCAACGACCCTACCCAAAGACGCTACAAGGACTCGATACGCGAGAGTAACTGATCCCCCCAAGCGACCACGGCGTCACGATCACCAGCTGCGCGCTTGCGCCACTGACCCATGATCAGTCCCATACGGGGGTTTTGAGACAACGCTGCTTGATGACGATTGATAAAATGCCAATACAGGCTGTTGTAGGGGCAGGCGGTATCGCCCGTCACGAGCTTCGGGTCGTAGCGACACTGCCGACAGTGGTTACCCTGCTTTTGAATATATTTGCCGCTCGCCGCATAGGGCTTGGACGCCAGCACTCCGCCGTCACCATACAACGCCATACCCAAAGTGTTCGGTAATTCGACCCACTCGTAGGCATCGACATACACACCGAGGAACCAATCACACACCGCGGTGACATTAAGGCCGGCCAGCAACGCGAAGTTGCCGATGACCATGAGCCGTTCAATGTGATGGGCATAGCCATGGTCCAGCGAGTGCCGAAGCGCCTCCGATAAGCAGCGCATCTGCGTCTCGCCGTTCCAAAAAAACTCCGGGAGTGGCCGGTCTGTCGCCAGCGCGTTGCCCTTGGCGTAATCGGGCATGAGCAACCAGTAAATACCGCGAACGTATTCACGCCAGCCAATGATCTGCCGAATAAATCCCTCAGCCGCACTCAGGTCACAGCCACCGGCTCGATACACCGCCTCAACCTGCTGACACACTGCGAGTGGCTCGAGCAATCCGCAGTTGATGTAGGCAGAGATCAAGCTGTGAAATAGTAGACGTGACTCTTCCGCCAGCGCGTCCTGATAACGACCAAAACTGGGCAAAGCATCAGTCAGGAACCATTCAAATTGGCTTTGCGCCTGCTCCCGCGTGACAGCCCAGGCAAATTGAGAGAGGTCGCCTGGGTGCGTCGGAAACGCGTCCATCACCTCAAGGATGACCGCCTCGGTCAGCGCATCCACCTCAGGTCGCGGCCGCTCTGGAACCTCGACTTGAGCCCGCCATCCGATACGATTTTCGCTGTCGTAGTTCCACCGACCCCCACAGGGTTCGACGCCTTCCATCAGCAGGTTGTAGCGTGTCCGCATTTGTCGATAAAAGTACTCCATGCGAAGCTGCTTTCGACCCTGCGCCCAGTTGGCGAAGTCCTCGTGACTCGCCAAAAAACGATCGTCTTCAAGCAGTGTCACCGGGACCCCGAACCGCTCGGACCACTGCTGCATTTCAGACCACAATCGATACTCCCCAGGAGCACAAATCCGCACCTCTCCGGCACCACTGAGCTTGAGCGCATCTCTGAGAGCTGCCTCAAGAGTGGCGACACCGTCGGCGAGTCGACGGTAAATCACCCGAAAACCCTGCCGCTCTAAGGCTTCGGAGAAATGTCGCATCGCTGAAAACAGTAGCGCGATCTTGTGTCGGTTGTGACGGACATAGTGTGCCTCTTCCGCGACTTCAGCCATGACGATGGTGTCCCACTCGGGATCTGCATCGCGCAGAGTCGCAAGCTCTGGGGACAGTTGGTCAGCGAGAATGAGAATGAGTCTTTGGGTCGGCATGCGATTAGATACGCAACTGACTTCGCGCCAGACCAAACAGCAGCAACCATCTTTGGGGGTTGCCACATCGATGTCACCGCGCGAGACTCAGGCTCAGTCAATGACAAGGACGACTCCGTGAACTCCGCAGCGCGCAAACTTCTCACCATTATCGGCCTCATCGCGGTCATCGGCATCATCATTGCTTTTACGGTGGTGCCCACCGTCATCGACAAAACCAGTAACCGCGTGCTCGGCGATGCGGGCGCAGCCCCCAGTGATACAACCCTAGCACTGCACCAGTCGCTGTTGATCGCAGATCTACATGCCGATACCGCCCTCTGGCTACGACCCCTGAACGACGACAGCGATTACGGGCATGTCGATCTACCGCGAATGGCTCAGGGCAATATGGCGCTGCAAGTGTTTACCACCGTGACTAAGAGTCCGAGGGGTCAGAACTATGAACGCAATGCCACTGATGCGCCTGACAACATTACCTTGCTCGCTATTTTGCAACGTTGGCCACCGGAGACCTTTGGCAGCTTGTTTGAGCGTGCGCGCTACCAGGCTCGACGGATCGTCACTGAGGCGACGTACAACCCACAATTGAATCTCATTCTCAACCAAGCTGACCTGCATGCATTGCAGATGGCGCGTCGCCGCGGTAGCACAGTGATGGGTGCCATCATTGGTACCGAAGGGTCTCATGCGCTCGATGGTGATTTGGATAATATCGACCGGCTGTTTGATGAAGGCTTTCGGATGATGAGCCTGCAGCACTTTTTCGACAACCGACTGGGCGGCTCACTGCACGGCGAGTCTCAAGGAGGCCTCACACCCTTTGGGGTCGACGCTGTGAAGCGCATGCTGGCGCGCCATATCGCAATCGATGTGTCACACAGTAGCGAGGCCGTCGTGCGCGATGTGTTAGAGATTGTGCAGGGACCCATCATTGTCAGTCACACCGGTTTCAAGGGGCATTGTGATCAGCCTCGCAATATCTCCGATGAGACCATGGCGATGATCGCTGAGCAGGGTGGGCTCATTGGCGTGGGCTTTTGGGATGGTGCAATCTGCGAGACCTCAATTGCCGCGGTCGCGGAGGCCATCCGCTACGGCATTGATCATTTTGGACTTGAGCACATCGCCCTCGGCTCCGACTGGGACGGCACGATTGATTCACCTATTGATGCCAGCCAGTTGGCGCACCTCACTCAAGCGCTGGTGGATATCGGTCTGAGCGACGCGGAGATCCGCGCGGTCATGGGAGAGAACACGCTGCGCTTTTTCAGCAGGGCGCTCCCCGAGGCATAAGCGCGGCTGAGAATAGGGAGACAGCTAGCGCGGTGTCTCGCAACAGAACTCGCCAGTACGCTTACAACAACAACGCCGCCAGCTGACGCCGATGGTGTAGTGCGTCACCAAAGACCTGTCGTGTCCACTGCGCTCGGCGGATAAACAGCATGGCGTCACAGTCCCAAGTGAAGCCGATGCCGCCGTGGAATTGAACCGATCTGTCGCCTGCGAATGACAACAACTCAGTCGCCGTGGCTTTCGCCATGCGCGCCGCCACTTCAGCATCATGATCAAGCGGCGTGTCCGAAACGACACTCGCACCGTGATAGACCAGTGAGCGCGCCGTCTCCAACTGGCAGTAGATATCGACCGTCGGGTGCTTGAGAGCCTGATAGGAGCCAATCAATTTTCCGAACTGTTTGCGTGTCTTCAGATACTCGACCGTGGTGTCGAGACAGCGCGCACTAGCGCCGACCGCCTCGGATGCCGTCAGCAAGGCACCGAGCAACATCACATCGCGAATGGCCGTCGCCGCCTCAGGTCCGGAGAAGACGACCGTGGTTTGAGCGCCACTAAAGTCGACCCGTGCCGCACGTTTAGTGGGATCGATCAGGGTGTTATCGACAATCGCGTCACTCGCCAGCGCGTCTCGTGCGACTAATGCAACGGCAGGCTGGCCGTCCCTCAAACCCGTCACAACAAACTGCTCGGCAACGCGCGCATCGCCCACCTGTTGTTTGCGACCACAGAGCACACCGGCGGCGTCGATACTGACCCCGGTATGCGTGCCGCCCCAGTCGGCGGCGTCGAGTAACGCCAGCGTAGCCACTTCTCCCGCAGCCATCCCAGCAAGATAAACCTCTGAGGCCTGACCGCCCGCGCGCCACAACAACTGACTCGCCAAACAAGTGGTCAGCAGCGGTCCGCCCACATAACCGTAGCCCAAGGCTTCGATCACCGGAACGATAGCACCGACACCGAGGCCAGAGCCTCCGACAGATTCAGGCAGCGCAATGCCCGACCACCCTAAAGCACACATCTCGTCGTACACCGCTCGATCAAACCCCTGGTCCGTATCAAGCTGCTCGCGGATCGCAGAAATCGGTGCTTTATCGCGCACAAATTCTCGCGCAATCGTCAGTAACATGCCCTGCTCTTCCGTGAAAGTCAGCGCGGTATTTGCCATAACTGAGCGCATCGCAATCTCCTTATTTGGGCAGGCCGAGCACATGCTCGCCGACAATATTGGCTTGAATTTCACTGGTGCCACCGCCGATCGTGGTGCCGAAATTCGAGAAATAGGCCCGCTGCCAAAAACCACCGCGGTGCGCGTCGTCATCGCCCATGTACAGTGCCCCTAACGCACCCTGCATTGAAGCGGTAAATAACTTGAGCCGTCGCGAGAACTCGGTGCCCCGCAATTTTGAAGAAAGTGCAATACCCATTGGATAGTCGTTACCCAAGCCAGGGATGGCCATCCGTTTTTGGGTCAGGGCCAACCCTTTTGCTTCGATCAGCAAACGGACAGCCTCGTCTGCAACCAGCGGATCATCGAACAACGGTGCACCATCACGAACAAAATCGCGCAACTCATTCACCATGTCATCGACGCCCGTCGCGACGATAAAGTGTCCGCTGGCTTGGCCGGACGACACGCCACGCTCGTACTCAAGGGTTTTCATGGCGACACCCCAACCCTGCCCCTCGGTACCCACCATGGTGTCGGCGGAAATCCGCGCATCGGTAAAGAACACTTGGTTAAAACCGTACTCACCTGTGACCTTGCGGATCGGGTGGGCTTCGACGCCCTCAATTTTCATCGGCGAGAGGAAAAAGGACAGGCCGTCATATTTACGCTCTCCCTGAGGCGCTGTCCGCGCCAGTAGAATCATGTGGTCCGCGTAATTACCCATGGTGGTCCAAATTTTCGATCCGTTAACGACATAGTCGTCGCCGTCTCTGACGGCGCGGGTTTGTACGCTGCCCAAATCGGAGCCGTGGTCAGGCTCGGAAAATCCTTGGCACCAAATATCCTCCGCCGAGAGAATCCTCTTCACATAGCGTTGCTGTGCCTCAGCACTACCGATATCGAGTAACAGCGGACCGACCCAGTTCAGCCCGATCGTGTTGAAGATGATGGGTGCATTAGCACGGGCGAGTTCTCGATCAACAATACCTTGATACACCGGCTCGGCACCCTGGCCGCCCAGTTCAGTAGGCCAATGCATACCCAGAAATCCCGCAGACCAGAGTCGATGCTGCCATTCACGTAGAAAATCGAGCTGCTGCTCAGTGCCCACCTCAAGGAAACTCAGCGGCAGCAAAAAACCGGGATCCTCCGGCACGTTCTCCTGCATCCAACTACGAACATCCTGCTGAAACTGCTTCAGCGCCTGTTGAGACTCTGCCATCCGTTTAACCTCTTCTCGCAATATCTATTGATCTCTCTCGTCTGAGGACTGATCACAGACCGTACTGACGAGACGCCAAATCTCGCATGATTTCCTCAGATCCACCACCGATCGCATTCACTCGCACCTCACGATAAATCCGCTCAACACGATGACCGCGCATATATCCGGCGCCACCGAGTATTTGCATGGCTTCTCGGGCGCAGTACTCCATCACTTCACTCGCCTGAACCTTCAGCAAAGCAATATCACCGGCATTGGGGGCGCCTGCCTCGATGGCCTCATAACAGCACCGAATATAGGCCTGTGTGGCGTTCAACTTTTGCTTCATCGAGGCGATCTTATGGCGGATCACCTGATGATCCGCCAGCCTTTGCCCAAATGTTTGACGGGTCGCTGCCCACTGGACCGCCTCCTCGAGGCAGACCCGTGCGAAGGCCTCCATCGAAGCCGCCATCGCCATTCGCTCGCCGTTAAAGTTGGTCATGATGACCCTGAAACCCTGATTCTCCTCACCGATCAAATAACGCGCAGGGACACGCACCTGATCGAAATAGAGTGTTGCGGTATCAGAAGCCCACCATCCCATTTTTCGCTCAAGCGGTGTACGCGAGAATCCCGGTAGATCTGTCGGGATGAGTAGCATCGACACCCCGGATGCACCGGGACCACCAGTGCGGACTGCGGTTGAAATCCAATTCGCGCGCATACCGCCAGTAATGTAGGTCTTTGATCCGGTCACGATAAAATCATCGCCGTCACGGACTGCCGTTGTTCGCAGATTAGCGACATCTGAGCCCGCGTCGGGCTCCGTAATCCCCAGCGATATCCAGCCATCTCCTGCCAATACCGGCGGCGCCACCTCCGCCTTGAGGGCATCACTGCCCCAATTTAATACCGGAGGCAGCCCGATCCCATGCACCATCAGCGAGGCGGGAATGCCCCCAGCACCAATCCGCGCCAACTCCTCGTTCATAATCCACTGATACCAGCTGTCGGCAGGCGTGCCGCCGTAGGACTCGGGATACCCCAACCCCAACAAACCCACCGCAGCAGCTTTCGGCCATAACGCAGCAGGGATGCTACCGGTTTCGTCCCATTCATCAGCGAATGGCATGATCTCGGCATCAATAAACCGCCTGAGCTGCTCCCGCCAAGCGTGATGGGACTCTGTGAAATGTGGGTTGGCGATTCTCGCCGAATCAAAGGTCAGACTCATGGCAATCCTTTGCAGACTATTCCGCTTATCGAGCGCGGGTCAGGTACAATGTTCCGCCGTTTCTACGCACATATTACGATAGAGTCAACGGCGCGCCGCGCAATCCAAAAATGACAAGAGACCGTAACTAAGCCTACTGTTACAGTACAAGTCCACAATGTGCGGTCAGCCTGTGTTTGAACGGCGTGCGCCCTGAGGCGCTCAAAAAAACCATAGAGCACGGCCGCACAGCGCAAATGGGAAACTGTAAAAAAAAGGTGCTCTCCTCAGGCGCGATGAAGAATGGACAGCAACCAAGATTGACTGAAAGAACCGCAGCCACCGAGCAACTTTAAGTCAAACGTAGCGCGCAAACATGGATACCCGATGACCTATATTGGCAACAGGCAATTCGACCACAGTAGAGCGCCGAAAGTCGGCGTGCTACTCACAAACCTCGGCACGCCCGAAGCGCCGACGGCGGCTGCGTTGCGACCGTATCTGAAACAGTTCCTGTCTGATCCTCGGGTTGTCGAGGTGCCACGCTTAATCTGGTGGTTAATTCTGAACGGTATTATTTTGCGGACCCGCCCAAAACGCTCTGCCGAGGCCTACAGCACGGTGTGGACAGAGCGAGGCTCGCCACTGCTTTATCACTTGCAGGATCAAGTCGCTGCGTTGCAAGACCGCATGCGCGACGCGTGGGGTGATCAGGTGATCGTCGCGGGTGCCATGCGTTACGGAGAACCCAGCATCCCCAATACCCTTCAGCAGTTGTTCGATGCCAACGTGCAGCGTCTGATTGTGCTGCCCTTGTATCCACAATATGGCGCACCAACCACGGGATCAACCTTCGACGCTTTAAGCGCCGACTTACAAGCCCGTCGCTGGCTACCTGATCTCAGATTTGTCGCAAGCTACTATGACGATCCTGGCTACATTGCCGCCATTAGCGCGTCGATCTCGGAACACTGGCGACAGAATGCACGAGCTGACAAGTTGATTTTTTCTTACCACGGCATGCCGGAGCGCTACCTCGAAGAAGGCGACCCTTACCACTGTCAGTGTCACAAAACGAGTCGCTTGGTTGCGGAATCGCTCGGTCTGGCGGAAAACGAATATATGACCACATTTCAGTCACGATTCGGGCGCGAAGAATGGCTCAAGCCCTATACCGATGAGACGCTGAAGTCGCTCCCCGGACAAGGCGTTCAGTCACTACAGATTGTCTGCCCCGGATTTTCAGCCGACTGCCTCGAAACCATTGAGGAAATAGGTATCGAAAATCGGGACTATTTCCTCGAGGCCGGGGGCCAACGTTACGAATATATTCCCTGCCTCAATGCCGGTCCGCAACATATTGACTGGATGGCAACCCGGGTGTCTGCGGAAATGGCAGGCTGGCAACAGCCACGTTATGCAGGCTCGGCGGCGGCACAGCAGTTCAGTAAAATCGCCCGCTCTCATGAGGCGAGTCAGTCCGATTCAGACTCATTTTAAAAGTGGCTAGGCTCAAGCCAGCCGATCGCGAAGGCCGCCCCGACACCGAGTAAAAACATCGCCGTTAACGGTATTCTATCGTGACTGTGAAAATGAACCTCGGGCAACAAATCACCCAACGCGATACAAACAAAAGCACCTGCGGAGAATGCCAGAGCCGCCGCTAACAAAATCGATTGGCCTGCGATATCGGGCACCCAGGCGAAAAAGGTCAGTGCCGCGAGCGGGCAGACCAGCGCAAAACCGACATTCACTATCCATCGAATAGACTCCGACCACTGGGCGCGTTGCATCATCGTCTCGATCGAAAGCGAGTCGAGTGGCTTGTGTAATAAGATCGCAAGAAATACGCCCAAACCTAGGACTCCGCCGGTCATTCCCGCTGCCCGCATCACCGCTCCGAGAGCAATACCGTCCACTAGGGTATGAATCACCAACCCGAGAAGCAGTCCCAAACCACTCAACGTTGCGCGCCCTTCTGGAGGATGCGCGTGATCATGGGCCGTGCTGTGGTGATGGTCATTGCCATCGCCGTCGCTACAGGCTTGTGCGTCAATACCGAAGTCATGCTGATGAAAATGAAACAAGCGCAGCATCAGCAGCATAAACACCATGCCCGCCATCAACCATTGCATGGTGAAGTCGATATCGGACGCTGCTGCAACGCTATGGGGGACGAGGTGATAACAAGCAACACCCAGCATCAAACCCGAGACAAGACTCATCACCAACTGCGTTCGCGTATGCGTCATTGCAAGACGCCGCGGCAACCATCCGCCCAGAAGTGCCGCCGCGAAGATCGCGAAGCAATACAGGATCAATAAGGTCCACGCCATTGCTTTACACCTTAACCAAATTGTCGCGATGGATCATTTCCGCATCCCCACCGTAACCTAGAATCGACTCGATCTCTTGCGAGGGACAGCGGACTAGCAAGCGCGCCTCTTTGGCGCTGTAGTTGACCAGACCGCGAGCGACTTCGCAGTCGTTTTCATCGATGCAGCGGACCAAATCACCGCGCTGAAAATCTCCGCGCACGCCGACGACACCAATCGGAAGCAAAGAGCGACCTTGGTCAGAGAGGACTCGTGCAGCGCCCGCATCGACGACTAGGGCGCCCTGGGTGTGCATGAGACTCGCTAACCATTGTTTGCGCGCACTTTGCGGCTGCTGATGCGTCCACAATAAGGTCCCGACGTCAGCCCCAGCGGCAACCGCCGTCATCACATCGGGTGTCTTACCATAGGCGATCACAGTCTGAGTGCCTGATCGTGCCGCCAAGCGCGCAGCCCGCAGCTTGGTTACCATGCCACCACGACCCAAAACCCCGCCCTCACCGACCATACCGTCGAGCGCCAGGTTAGAAACGTCCTCACAAGCCACGCGCTGAGCATCACTGAACTTTCTGGGATCCCGATCAAACAAGCCCTCTTGGTCCGTCAAAATCAGCAGGGCATCGGCGTCAATGAGATTCGCCACCAGTGCCGCAAGGTTATCGTTATCACCAAAACGAATTTCATCGGTCACCACCGTATCATTCTCATTGACGATCGGGAAAACACCGAGATCAAGCAACGTGTTTAGTGTCGAGCGCGCGTTCAAATAGCGGTCGCGTGCACGCACATCAGCGTGACTCAACAGGATTTGTGCTGCGATAACTCCGCGGGGAGCAAGGGCATCCTCGTAAGCACGCACCAGCGCAGACTGACCCACTGCAGCGGCCGCTTGCAAGGTATGTAAGTCCTTGGGTCGCGCATTGAGCCCGAGGCGGACAATACCCGCTGCCACTGCGCCCGATGAAACCAGTACCACCTCGTGACCCAATTCACGCAGCGACACGACGCCCGCGACCAAGGTCTCGATAACCTGCGCATCCAGACGGCGCCCTTCGTCGGTCAATAGCGCACTGCCCACCTTAACGACCCAGCGCCGAGCGTCGCGTAACGTGACTCGTTGCTCTGCGCTCAATGTCGGTACTCCACTTCTACATCGTGATCAAAATCATCGTCATCTAAGTCGGCGTCTTTTTGCGCGCGCCTCGCAGCAGCGCGCTGTAACCGAAGCGTTTCGATCTGCTCGCGGGCCTCTTGCTGCATGACCGCTTGAACCTGCTGCTCTTGACCCGCCAAGTCGGGATCATCGCGCTCCTGCTCATCTAGCCGCTCAATCGCTCGCATCAAATCGCCGCAGAGAGCTCGCGTACCGGTGCCCGCGATGGCCGCAATCTCATACACAGGCCCTTGCCAATTGAGGGCCGCGACCACAGCATTGCGGCGCTCGACGAGGGTCTCTTGATCGACCATATCCACCTTGTTGAGTACCAACCAGCGCGGTCTCGATGCCAGTGTAGGACTAAACTGTTGAAGTTCTTGAACAATCGCCTGCGCCGCCTGCGCGGGATCGCTCTCGTCAAGGGGCGCGATATCGACAAGATGGAGCAGAATGCGATTCCGGGTGAGGTGTTTCAGAAAGCGAATACCCAGTCCTGCGCCCTGAGAGGCGCCTTCAATCAAACCTGGAATATCGGCGATGACGAATGATCGGTGCGATTCCACTTTGACGACGCCCAGATTGGGTACCAGCGTGGTGAAGGGGTAGTCAGCGACCTTGGGTGTCGCCGCCGAAATCGCGCGTACCAGAGTGGACTTGCCCGCATTGGGCAATCCCAATAAGCCCACGTCGGCGAGGACCTTGAGCTCAAGCTTAAGCTTGCGTACCTCACCCTCTGTACCCGGGCTCGATTGGCGCGGTGCACGATTGATGCTCGATTTGTAACGCGTATTACCCAAGCCGTGAAAACCGCCCTGAGCGACACACAGGCGCTCACCATCATGCTGGATATCACCCAATACCTCTCCGGTATCCTCGTCGAGCACAGTCGTACCCAACGGGACCGGTAAAACAAGATCAGAACCCGCCTTACCGGTGCAATTTCGACCGCGACCCGGTTCGCCATTTTCAGCACGAAATTTTCGCGTGTAGCGATAGTCGACCATGGTATTGAGCGCGCTATCTCCAACGAGAAAGACGCTACCGCCATCGCCGCCATCGCCACCGTCAGGGCCGCCCTTGGGAATGAACTTCTCCCGCCGGAAACTGACGCAACCGTTACCGCCCTTTCCCGCGGCAACATCGATTGACACTTCATCTACGAATTTCATGAGTTCAGTTTAACCTGCTACCGTTTTTCCAATACCAACGCCCACATGAGATCTAGTGATCACCCGAGAAATCGACAATAAAAAAAGCCCCGTCCGCGCGGACGAGGCTTTTCGATGCGAGAACCCGACGTCCGCGTCAGGCAGTAACGATACGCACCTGCTTACGCTTTTGTGGGCCACCAGTGAAAAACTCCACTTTGCCATTGGCCGTCGCAAACAAGGTGTGATCTTTACCGACTCGAACGTTGGCACCGGCGTGAAATCTCGTGCCGCGTTGACGAACAATAATGCTGCCTGCCGTCACTTCCTGACCACCAAAAACCTTGACGCCAAGACGTTTACTTTCGGAGTCGCGTCCGTTGCGGGTACTTCCCCCTGCTTTCTTGTGTGCCATGCGCTGCTACTCCTCTTAGCCTTGGATACCGGTGATTTTCACCTCAGTGAACCACTGTCGGTGACCAGTTTCGTTACGATAGTGCTTGCGGCGATTGAACTTAACAATCTTGATTTTGTCGTGACGGCCATGTGCGACGACCTCGGCGGTGACCTTGCCGCCCTCGACAAGCGGCGCGCCAATCTTGACGTCCTCGCCCGCACCAAGCATCAACACCTGGTCGAACTCAACGGTATCGCCAGTCGCTGCGTTCAGCTTTTCCAACTTCAGGACTTCGCCTTCCACGACACGGTGCTGTTTACCACCGCTGACTATGACTGCGTACATCATTTTTCCTCTCAGTTAGCCTGCTCGCAATATTGAACGATCCACACTGGGGGCAGAGTCAGGCACTCGTTGGTGGCAGACCATACAGTCCACCGATAAGGGCGCGAAGTCTACGTGAGGCTCGGGCAACCTGCAAGCGTGATTTTTTGCCATTTGTGGCCCATTGAATGGCCTACCCGCGGCGAAATCGGCGCGCTTGACGCATTCCCTCAGAAAACCCACGCCTAAAGGTAATGACGCCACACCACAGCCTGCCTATAATGTCTCCGGTACGCGAAGTCGCGTCGCTACGAAGTCCGCGGAGAACAACAATTGATCGAGACAATCAGGCAGCCCGTTGCCGCTGAGTTCCAAGCGGTGAACGCGCTGATCGTGGAACAACTTGCCTCCGATGTCGATATGGTCGAGAACGTTGGGCACTATATCGTTAATGCCGGTGGCAAGCGACTGAGACCACTCATTGCCTTGCTCGCCGCTCAGGCGCTGGGAGAGTGCTCTAAAGCACACATTCAATTTGCCGCGGTGGTCGAGTTTATCCACACCGCGACACTGTTGCACGATGACGTGGTGGATCTGTCGACCCTGCGTCGAGGCCGCCCAACAGCCAACGCGGAGTTTGGCAATGCCTCAAGCGTCCTGGTGGGGGACTTTCTTTACACCCGCGCCTTCCAGTTGATGGTTCAACTCGATTCCATGCCTTTGCTCAAACATATGGCCGAGACGACTAATACGATTGCCGCGGGTGAGGTGCTACAGCTCATGCGCGCTGGCGATCCGACCACAACCGTCGACCAATACCTCGACGTCATTCACCGTAAAACTGCGGTGCTGTTCTCGGCGGCGAGCTGTGGTGCGGCGATGCTGTCGCGAAGCGGCGAGGCGATCGAGTCCGCGATGGCGGCCTTCGGTCTGCATACCGGCATTGCCTTCCAGATGATCGACGATGTGCTTGACTACGAGGGTGATCCGGCGGTTACTGGAAAGCACGTGGGTGATGACCTCCGCGAGGGCAAAGCCACCTTGCCCTTGATCCACACACTCAATGAAGGTGCTGATGCCGACCGGTCCCTGATCTTCAGCGCATTACAAAACCGCGATGAAACGCAGATCGATGCGGTTCTCGCGATGGTTGCCCGCAGTGGCGGGATCGAATTCACACGCGACGCTGCGGCAGCACATCAAGCCAAAGCCCTTGACGCACTCGAATGCCTCGAGTCTAGCGCCGCCAAAGATAGTTTAATCCGCATTGCAGAACTCGCGATCAAACGGGTGGCATAGGTGACCTCAGAGAGCTCTGGCACACTGAAAGATGCTGCGATGAAGTGGCAATCACGCAGTATCGCGGCCGACTTCAACACCAACTCCAATCGTCATAACGAGCTATCACTGCAGGCTGCAGGCATCCACCTCGACTTCTCAAAACAGCGTCTTGATCGCGCTGTCTTGGACGCACTGCTACTGGAGCACGATGCCAGCGAGCTTGCCTCAGCATTTGAACAATTGCTCAATGGTGCAACCCTCAACATCACCGAGAGTCGTGCCGCTTGGCATACTCTGCTGCGCGGCACCGCGAAAGCGCAGCACCAGGACGCCTATCGCGCGGTAGCCCAAACCCTTGCGCGCATGGAGAGTCTGGTTCGCAATGTGCACAGCGGCGTACTCCGCGGTAGCGATAACACACCGCTCACCGATGTTGTCAATATCGGCATTGGTGGCTCAGATCTGGGGCCACGAATGGTATGCCAAGCCTTATACCACCCCGATGCACCCCTCCAGGCGCATTTTGTCGCCAACGTTGACCCCCATGACCTCGATCGTGTTCTCGCGCCACTCAAGCCCAGGCAGACCCTATTCGTCGTCTGTTCGAAAACGTTTACGACCGAGGAAACTCTTACCAATGCACTACGCGCCCGGGCGTGGCTGATCGCACACGGGATTGCCGAGTCTGAAGTGCATCGCCATGTGGTCGCTGTGACCAGCAATGTCGAGGCAGCCGAGGACTTTGGTATTGACCGCGAGCAATGCTACCCCCTGTGGGACTGGGTTGGTGGTCGGTATTCGCTGTGGTCCGCAATCGGTCTGGTGATTGGGCTATCACTCGGCTGGGACACGTTCATCGAGTTGCTTGGGGGTGCCGCGACGATGGACCAGCATACCCGCGACGCGTTGCCAGAGGCCAACATGCCAATGATCATGGCGCTGCTGGAGCTCTGGAATACCCACCACCTGCACTGTGAATCCCACGCGGTATTGCCCTACTCACAACGCTTAAACGAGCTACCTGATTTCTTACAGCAGCTCACCATGGAAAGTAACGGGAAGCGTGTCACGCTATCCGGTGCACCGCTGGAGCAACCCAGTGCACCCATTCTATGGGGTTCCGCCGGCACTATCGGCCAGCACTCTTACTATCAATTGCTCCATCAGGGTAATCGACGCTTTAGTGCTGATATCATCCTGCCGCTTAGCGCAGTCGGCGTTGATCTCGATGCACAACGAAAACTTGCCGCCAATGCATTAGCACAAAGCCGGGCGCTGATGATTGGCCGCAGTGCCGAAGAGGCCCTAGCGCTAGCCACCGAACGCGGCCAAGCCGCCCTGGCGCCTCACTATGAAATGCCGGGTAATCACCCTCACTCGTTGATACTGCTGGATTCGGTGTCAGCCCATAGTCTCGGCGCTTTGATAGCCGCCTATGAACACAAAACCTTCTTTCTCAGCCAACTGCTGGACATTAACGCCTTTGATCAATGGGGTGTGGAGTTAGGTAAAACGATTGGCCGCCAGATCCGTGGCGCGCTTGAAAGCGGCGAAGGACTCGATACCTTAGATCCATCGACGGCGGCTGCAGCGCAGGCTTGGCGCAACGCCAACCCGTAAGGATGACTGACAAACTCCCTAAGGATCGGTAACGAACATACAGCGTCTTTATGACGCGTAGGTATCGATGAAGGCCAGCAGGTCTGCCGTTTTATCCCGCATTAACGTGGTATCACCGCGTGTCTCGACGTTCAGCCGCACCACCGGCTCAGTATTCGATGAGCGCAGGCTAAAGCGCCAGTCCCCACAATCGATACTGAGCCCGTCGAGATCATCAATCGACTGCGCCATGTCCCGAAACCGCGCCTCAGTCGCCGCAAATAGCGCCACGGGATCAGCCACCGTTCGATTGATTTCGCCCGAGCAGGGGTAGGCCATCGTGCGATCCGCCACGAGAGCGGCCAGAGGCTGCTGCTCGCGACTCAGCAAGCTCACAATCAACAACCAAGGGATCATGCCACTGTCGCAGTAAAAAAACTCGCGAAAGTAGTGGTGGGCACTCATTTCCCCACCGTAGACCGCATCGACCGCACGCATCGTTTCTTTGATAAATGCGTGCCCCGTTTTACTCACAACAGTCTCACCGCCGCCCAGCGCGACTTGCTCTTCTGTGTTCCAGTACAGACGGGGGTCGTGAACAATCTTGCCGCCAGATTCGCGCGCAAGGAAGACACTGGCTAGCAAACCGACGATGTAATAGCCCTCGATGAACTGGCCTTGGTGATCAAAGAAAAAACAGCGATCAAAGTCACCATCCCAAGCGATACCAAGATCGGCTTGCTCAGCGATCACCGCCTCTGCGGTCTCAGCGCGGTTCTCCACTAGGAGTGGATTGGGAACACCTGCGGGAAAGGTACCGTCCGGTTCGTGACAGAGCTTTACCCAACGAATCTGAGGTAAGTATGGCGCCAACGCATCAATCACCAAGCCCGCGCCGCCGTGTCCCGCATTGCAAACAATCGTCATCGGTTGCAGCGCGTCGACATCGACATAGCCGAGCAAATGCTGCACATAATCGTCTCGGGTCACGACCTGGGTGAGCGTACCTCGCTGCACTGCCGAGAGCGAGCTGCCCGCCTCTGCCAAAGCCTGAATATCTCGCAAGCCCGTATCGCCTGAGATCGGGCGCGAACCAGCGCGGACAAATTTCATACCGTTGTAGTCCTCTGGATTGTGGCTTGCGGTTACCACAATGCCGCCATCCACGGCCAAATGGCTGGTAGCGAAATACATCTCTTCGGTGCCACACAAGCCAATGTCCAACACATCGACGCCCGCCGTAGTCAGACCATCAACCAGTCCTGCTTTGATCGACTCACTGGAGAGACGGATATCGTGACCTACGACCACCCTTTTCGGCGCGATGACCTGCGCAAAGGCCTGGCCAATTCGAAAGGCAATCTCGGGGTTGAGTTGATCCGGGACGCGGCCGCGAACATCGTAGGCCTTAAAGCATTGCAACGACTGACTCATCGTCTCTCGACTCTCCTGCTGGGGGTTGCTGACACCCTGTAACGACGTAAGGTTAGAGGTCGGCGCCGTACAGATGCCGATAGACGTAGTTGGTGGCCTCGATGTACCCGGGCACACTGCCGCAGTCAAAGCGCAAGCCCTGAAAGCGATACGCGAGCAAGCGCCCGGCCTGGGCTTGCACACGCAAGGCGTCAGTGAGTTGAATCTCCCCCCCCTTGCCCGGCGGCACCTCGCGTAGAATCTCAAAAATGTCGGGGGTCAGAATATAGCGACCGATGGCTGCAAGTCGCGAAGGTGCATCAACAGGTGCCGGCTTCTCGACCATATCAGTCACCCGCAGCACCGAATCTGAAACAGCGGTCGCAGCCACAATGCCGTAACTGCCAACCTGATCCTCCGGCACTTCTTGCACCGCGACCACCGAGCAACCGTGCTCGGCGTAAATCTGAGCCATTTGCGACAAGACCCCATCGCCACCCGGGTTAACGCAAAGATCATCAGACAACACCACGCCAAACGGCTGCTCACCAATCAATGCTTCACCGGTCAACACCGCGTGCCCCAGCCCCAACATCTCTCGCTGCCGCGTCATGGTAAACACACCGTGATCGAGGACCTCGCGAATGCTACGCAGATATTTCTCCTTGCTTGAGCCCGCGATTTGATGCTCTAACTCATAGCTGATATCAAAGTGGTCTGCGATTGCGCGCTTGCCCCGCCCGGTGACAAACGCGCAATTGAACATCCCTGCGGCAATGGCCTCTTCAACCCCGTACTGCACCAAGGGCTTGTTGACCACGGGCAGCATCTCTTTGGGCATCGATTTCGTCGCTGGTAAAAAGCGGGTGCCATAGCCGGCCACAGGGAATAAGCATTTTTGAATCATGCACACATCTCACTCTGTCGAGAAAGCAGCGTTTGCTGCTTTCGCATACCCGCCAACCTCACGAGACGGATTGATTGCGGCCGTAATCATCCTCGAGTCGGACGATATCATCTTCGCCCAAGTAACTACCAGACTGCACCTCAATCAAGACCACCGGCGCATCGGTGCGATTGGCGAGGCGATGCACGCTGCCCTGAGGAATATAGGTCGATTTATCTCGGGTGAGGTGCATCACCTGATCATCACAGGTCACCTCAGCAACACCACTGACCACCACCCAGTGCTCCGCTCGATGAAAATGCTTTTGTAATGACAGCTGCTGCCCCGGGTTCACCACAATCCGCTTGACCTGAAAGCCTTGATCGATGGCCAACGATTCGTAGCTACCCCACGGCCGATAAACACGCTGGTGAAGTTGTGCTTCATCACGTAACTCGCTGTTGAGCTGATCGACGATGGCTTTGACGTGCTGCACTTGATCTCGATGAGCCACCAGCACCGCATCAGCAGTCTCCACGACGACCAGACCTTCCACACCACTGGTCGCGACCAAGCGACTCTCGGCGCGGATATAACTATCTCGCGTCGCCACGGTGATGACATCGCCCTCGATGACATTGCCATCGGTATCGGGCGTACCCACCGACCACAGCGCCGACCAGGCACCAATATCGCTCCAACCACAGTCGAGCGGCACAACCGCGCCACGTGCCGTCTGCTCCATCACCGCGTAGTCGATACTTTCGGCCGGAGATGTCGCAAAATGTTCGGCGTCAGGTCGTAAAAAATCGCGATCGCGCACGGCGCCCGCCACGGCGCTGCGGCAGGCACTGAGCATCGCCGGCTGCCAGTGTGCTAACTCCTCAAGATAAGCCGCAGCTGTGAATAAAAACATGCCGCTATTCCACAAGTAGCGGCCATCAGCGAGATAGCTTTGCGCCGTTGCCAAATCCGGCTTCTCGACAAAGCGCTCAAGGCGATGGCCGCCCTGATCAAGGGCTGCTCCGGAGAGTAGGTAGCCATAGCCCGTCTCGGGAGACTTGGGCACGATGCCGAAGGTCACCAAAGCGCCGTCCGCAGCGATATTACTTGCCACATTGACCGCACCAACAAAGGCATCCGGGTGGGCGACAAAATGATCCGCGGGCAGCACCAAGAGCTGTGCATCCGGATCAGCAGCTTGCGCTACAAGCGCAGCAAGCGCGATGGCTGGAGCTGTATTGCGTCCTTCGGGCTCTAAAATAATGGCATCGGGGGTCACGCCGATCGATCGTAGCTGCTCCGCAACTAGGAACCGATGCGCCTCATTACACACCACTAGGGGTGGGCAGGTATTCAAATCTTCTAACCGCCGGACCGTCTCTTGCAACATCGATAACTCGCTGCCCAACGGCAAAAACTGCTTAGGCAACGCTTTGCGGGACACCGGCCACAGTCGACTGCCGACACCGCCCGCTAACAAGACGGGAATGATCTTGGACATCGTGATACCTCTCTGGACGGGCGACACGGGTCTGAACCGGCGACACTCATCGAATTGCGCGCTAGCGAGCAAGGAGCGCTGTCCGGAGATCATACTGAACTCTACCGGCGGATACGACCCACGGCGGTGCGCAGTTACCCGTCTCCTATGGGATCACTTCACCCGGCAGCGATTCCCACGTCAATTGGCGCGTGTAAACTCTGGCAGTAAGGACGCGCATGCTCTAAAATTCACCCTTCATCTAGCGCTTGAAATACACTGACCTCATTGTAGGCCAACACAATATTTTCGCCTCAGTGGTCCGTCCACTATTGGCGCCCTATCTGAATCATTGGAAACACCTCATGACCGACAGCACCTTGTTTACCCCCCAATCCCACTACGACAAGGCTGAATTGGTGCAATGTGGACTTGGGCAGTTGTTCGGCCCAGGTAACGCGCAGTTGCCGGTCGACAATATGCTCATGCTGGATCGTATTACCCACATCGCATCGACCGGCGGCCAATTTGATAAGGGCGAGCTCATCGCTGAGCTCGATATTCAACCTGACCTCTGGTTTTTTGCTTGCCACTTCCCCGGGGACCCCGTCATGCCAGGCTGCTTAGGGCTCGACGCCATGTGGCAACTCGTTGGGTTTTTCCTCGGCTGGCGCGGAAATCCGGGTCGCGGGCGAGCACTCGGTTCCGGCGAAGTCAAATTTACTGGGCAGATTTTGCCCTCGCACCGAAAGGTGACATACCATATCCATATGAAGCGTGTTATCGAACGCAAATTGGTGATGGGCATTGCCAATGGTAGCGTCGCCGTCGATGGCAAAGAGATTTACACCGCCGAGGACCTGAGGGTCGGACTTTTTCAATCCACGGATACCTTCTAATGACAGAACGCGTCGTCATCACCGGGCTGGGTATTATTTCATGTCTCGGGCTCGATACTGAAACCGTCACCCAGTCACTACGAGATGGCAAATCCGGTATTAGTCACCAACCCACGCAGGTGGAGTGCGGAATGCGCTCGCATATCGCCGGTGCGCCGAATATCGACCTCGCCGAGCACATCGATCGCAAGGTTTGGCGCTTTATGGGCGATGCCGCGGGCTATGCCTACCTGAGTCTGCAGCAAGCCATTGCGGATGCCGGATTGACGCCGGAGCAAGTATCGAATCCACGCACCGGTATCATCGCCGGATCTGGCGGGGCATCCTCAGCCAGTCAGGTTGAAGCGGCGGACATACTAAGAGAACGAGGTCTTCGGCGTGTCGGCCCCTACCGCGTCACGCAAACCATGGGCAGCACAGTTTCTGCTTGCCTAGCCACGCCGTTCCAAATCAAAGGCGTGAACTACTCGATTTCCTCAGCCTGCTCAACTAGCGCGCATTGTATCGGAAATGCAATGGAGCAAATCCAACTAGGAAAACAGGATGTTGTTTTTGCTGGAGGCGGTGAAGAGCTGCACTGGTCACTCAGTTGCCTCTTTGACGCCATGGGTGCGCTGTCAACACAATATAACGACACGCCAGAGCGTGCTTCTCGCGCCTATGATGCCAACCGCGATGGTTTTGTCATCGCTGGCGGTGGTGGCATGGTGGTGCTTGAGTCACTCAGCCACGCTACCGCCCGCGGCGCCAAAATCTATGCGGAAATCGTCGGATATGGCGCGACTTCTGACGGCTACGATATGGTGGCGCCCTCAGGAGAGGGTGCCGTGCGCTGCATGCAACAAGCGCTCGCGTCGGTTGACGGCAATATCGACTATATCAACGCGCACGGCACGTCAACGCCAGCGGGGGATATTCAGGAACTCAACGCAGTTCGTACAGTATTCGGCGAGGCGGGTCCTTGGATAGGGTCAACGAAATCCTTATCCGGACACTCCTTAGGCGCTGCTGGTGTGCAAGAGGCCATTTACTCACTGCTGATGATGCAGCACGACTTTATCGCGGCCTCTGCAAATATCGAGGATCTAGATCCGGGTGCGGGTGCGATGCCTGTAGTGCGTGAACGCATCGACAATGCCGGATTACAGCAGGTTATGTCCAACAGTTTTGGTTTCGGCGGCACCAACGCAACGCTTATTTTTAAACGCTTCACACCTTGAATGACGCGCGTTGTTAGGCACTCCAAGGCGCCAATAAATCTGCAATCAGCAATACTGATACCGAATCTCCGCGGTTAAGCGTCGTTCCGCTAGGAATGACAGCCAAACCCTGTGCGCGGGTCACGCTGCTCAGCACACCCGAACTCTGGCTTCCGGCAAGCTCCGCCACCAACCCGTTGCCCTCTGAGCGCAAACTGACCCGCAGATATTCGCAACGGGTTCCGGCTTTCTCGATCTGAAAATGCGCGCAGGCGGGAACGGGCAGTGTCGGTAATACCTGCGCGCCCTGCGCTCGTAGCAACCAAGGCTTGACCACTAAGACAAAAGTCACCCACGCAGAAACTGGGTTACCGGGCAAGCCGAAGATTGGGGTTCCGCACACCTGACCGAACGCTAGAGGCTTGCCCGGCTTGATCGCTAGACGCCAAAGCGAAAGCTCACCCCGCGCTTCGATTTGATTGCGGACATGGTCCTCCTCACCGACGGATACTCCGCCCGTTGTCACGATGCAATCAGCGATATCCGCACCGTGCTCTAAGGCTTCGCCGATCTTGTCGGGCTGGTCGGGAGCATTGCCGAGATCAACAACCTGCATTCCCAATGCCTGAAGCTGCGTCGCTAGCTGGACGCGATTACTGTTGTAAATCTGCCAAGGCTGCAGGGCACCATCCCCCGGCTCGACTAACTCATCCCCCGTGGACAGAATGGCAACGCGCAGGGGTCGGTACACTGAGATCCGATCACGCCCTACTGCCGCGAGCAGACCCAGATCCTCTGGACGCAGCACACGGCCTCGGTCAAATAGTCGTTCACCTGCTGTCAAATCAGAGCCTCGCGGTCGAATATGCATCCCCGGGGTGACGCAACCGCGAATCGACAGCTTGCCTTCGCTGAGTACTGCATCCTCCTGCATCACCACCGTATCGGCCCCGGTGGGAATCGTTGCACCGGTGAAGATTCGTGCAGCCGAACCTGGCTCCAGCGGCAAAGCAGGCTTGCCTGCAGGAATTCGCTGGCTCACCGGCAACATTCCAGGAAGATCGCTTGCACGGACCGCGTAGCCATCCATCGCGCTATTATCCTCTGATGGCACATCAATATCAGCGGTAACCCTTTCCGCGAGTACTCGACCCACTGCTGAGGCCACGGCGCAGTTCTCGGCGGGAGGCGGCATGGGCACGTTATCGAGTAATTGTGACAGCGCGCTTGCGAGCGGCGTTAGCGCCATCAGTGCAGACCTAACACGACCGCGACAAAATTACAGGGCTTGTGCTCTCGATCGAGTTGATCGCGAATCAAACCTGTCCATGCGGTGCGACACGCACCCGTGCTGCCTGGCACGCAAAAAATAACCGTCCGATTGGCTAGGCCAGCCACAGCACGCGACTGAATCGTGGAAGAACCAATTTCTTCATAAGACAATGCCCGAAAGGATTCACCAAATCCCTCAATGACTTTGTCGAATAGGGGCGCCAACGCCTCTGGTGTTGAATCGCGGCCCGAGAACCCCGTGCCCCCTGTGGTGACCACAGCGTGTATCGTTGGGTCGGCGATCCAACGCGACACCTCGGCGCGAATCGCGTAAATATCGTCACGCACCAGACTGCGCGCCACCAATCGATGCCCAGCCAAATTAATCGCTTGCACAAGATAGTCCCCAGAAGTGTCGTCTTCGAACGTCCGAGTATCACTGATGGTCAAAATCGCAAGGCCCAATGTCTGATCTGATGTGGTCATGGAAAAGCCCTCAACGCCGACTACTGAATATAGAGCTGTCGATAGCGCTGAATCGCGCGCTCGACAAAATCCCGCCAGGGCAGTTGTTGAATACCAAACTCGTGTCGAATAGCCGCACAGTCAAGCGTGTGATTCACAATAGGTTTATCGGGGTCGGTGGTATCAGTCAACAAATCACGGGCATTTTTGAACTCCTCGTACTGTGACGCACAAGCGACAACTGCCTCTACAAAAGTATAGGCTCCCGCCATTCCCTCACTACAGTAGTGATATAAACCCTTGCGAGGCGCTCCAACACTCATTTGGTCGAGCACACCGCACACCACTCGAGCGACCTCCGCAACATGCACCGGACTTCCCTGGTATCGATCACTGACTTCAATCCGCTTTCCAGACCGGAGATGGTCAAGCGCGGCGGCTAAATTGTTGCTACGTCGACCTGCGAATGGTTGCCCCAAACGCAACACAAAAGCGTCCTCGACTTGACGCATCACCTCACGCTCCCACGCCGCCAATATCTGCCCAAATTCGTCTCTTGCATCGGGAGTATCTTGTTCTTTGTACGGCCTCGACATATCTCCAGAAAAGACAAGCGCCGAAGACAAATGTAAATAGCCCTTTTGGTATCGCTGGCAGAGTCGCGCCAGCCAGTGCGTCCGATCAAGGTCCGGTTGCCCAACACGATCACGCCCCCACATGAGCGGCAGAGCGCGGCCGTCGAGAATCAGATCCGGCTCGGTGGCTCGCAGCAACTTTTTAACTTGCCGCTCTCGCCGCCAGCGGGTCGCGCTCATATCGACGCTCAATAGCGTGTGTCTTTGTAGCGGTGCGATAAAAGCCCGCATAGCAAAGCCAAGCGGTGTATCACCGCCAAGGAATAAAACGCGCACGTCGACTTAAAAGGGAATGTCGTCTTCTGCGAAGCCCTGATCAGGCCCGCTCGGAGCTGCCATGGGTTCTGCATTGCCACTCGGCGCATAGTCATTACCGCCCGACATCGCGTTATAACCGCCGTCGCCGCCCATCGCACCGCGGCTATCTAGCATTTGCATTTCGTTAGCAACAATCTCAGTGGTGTACCGATCCTGTCCAGATTGGTCTTGCCACTTGCGGGTGCGCAAAGAACCCTCGACATAAACCTTGGAGCCCTTCTTCAAGTACTCCGCGGCAATTTCAGCCAGTCGGTTGAAGAACACCACGCGGTGCCATTCAGTCCGCTCTTGTTGTTGCCCAGTATTTTTATCTTTCCATGTCTCGGAAGTCGCCAAACTCAAGTTGGTGACTGCCCCGCCTGACGGTAATGTCCGACTTTCAGGGTCATTACCCAGATTACCGACTAGAATGACTTTATTTACGCCGCGGGATGCCATAATTTTTCTCCAATGTGTTCCTACAGAGGCGATTGCCCTGCTCTGGGTGTGACTCAATTCCGTCGCCACACTATAGCACTGGGGTCATCGGAAAACGAAGGCTATGACAATGAAAGCTGACTTTTGCTCACTCAGAGTGGTGAGGCGGGTGAGACCGAGGTGGAAATACGGCAACGAGCAGTCCCCAGCCCAACAGCAGGACTAGGGGCACGGCAATACTGATCTGAAAATCTCCAGCGAGCCAGTGACCGCCGAGCCAGCCTCCGAGAAAGGTTCCCAAAAACTGGGCGGTAGAGAAGACGCCCATCGCTGTACCGCGCCTCGCTCCCGGTGCTCGCTCAGACACCAACGATGGCAACAAAGCCTCGAGCGTATTAAAGCCAGTGAAGAACACCACCATCATTGCCACCATCGTAGTCCACTGCGCAACGTGCACCGCCAGGTAAAGACCCACGACAAATATCAGTACCGCCGTGACCATGACTGGACGTAAATCATTCCGCCCAGAGCGCCCTCGCAAGAGCAATACAACGCCGGGAATCGAGAGCAGTACCGACATTAAGTAAATCCACCAATGCTCAGCGGCCGGAACCATTAATGTGCCGCTCAAGCGGGATGGCAGGACCACGAACGCCGCCATGAGCACCATATGAAGAAGAAAAATGCTACCGTAAAGCGAGAGTAAACCTGGTTGAAATGCGCTTGCCCAGCGGTTCTCAACGGCTGTGCCCTGGGGTGCCGCCACTGTCGGCGTGGGTGGTAAAGCGAACAGCACCAAAGCAATGGCAAGTGCACCGAACATTACGCTCAGCCAAAATACACCCGACAAACCACTCCATGCAGCAACCACGGGCCCAAGAATCAGCGCAATCACAAAGGCGCCTGCGATGCTGATGCCAACACTGGCCATCGCCTTGGTTCTCTGCTCGAGACGCGTATAGTCGGCAACAAAAGCCATCAGAGCGGCGGCAATCGCGCCTCCTCCCTGCAAGCAGCGTCCAATCACAATATCCATCAAACTGTCAGCCAGCGCGGCCCAAACACTGCCGAAAGTAAACACCAGCAACGCTCCGATAAGCACAGGCCGACGACCCACTTTATCTGACAACCAGCCAAGCGGGATCTGCAAAGCGGCTTGGGTCAAACCGTGAATACCCACAGCCACACCCAACCAATAGGGCGTCGCACCGGGCAAGTCTGCAGCGTAAACCGCTAACAGTGGCAGAACCATAAACAGGCCCGTCATGCGCAAGCCAGACACGCTGGCAAGGGTAGCGACGGCTCGCCGCTCACTGGCTGACATCGATTGGGAGCTGACCACAACAAACTCGCATGACGAAAGAGCCGGCAGTCTAACATGAAGTCTGGAACAACTCGCCGCAGACGGCTCTGATTCGAGAGATTGCGCGTATAATCGATACCTTTGCTTGGCGGAACCTACTATGGATACCATCCAGGTACGCGGTGCGCGTACTCATAACCTCAAAAATATCGATCTTGATATCCCCCGTGACAAACTGGTGGTCGTGACCGGCTTGTCTGGATCCGGTAAATCCTCCCTTGCTTTTGACACGCTTTATGCAGAAGGACAGCGCCGCTACGTTGAGTCGCTGTCGACCTACGCCAGACAGTTCTTGTCAATGATGGAGAAACCCGATATCGACCACATTGAGGGACTGTCACCCGCAATTTCAATCGAGCAGAAGTCGACATCGCACAACCCACGCTCAACGGTTGGAACAATCACCGAGATCTACGACTACCTGCGGCTACTCTTCGCGCGTATTGGTGACCCCCGCTGCCCCACGCATGACGTCAGTCTCAACGCGCAGACTGTGAGTCAAATGGTCGACAGCGTTTTGGCACTACCGGAGGGAGAGCGACTGATGCTTCTCGCACCGATGGTCCGCGGTCGCAAAGGCGAGCACCTGCATGTGTTTGAGCAAATCCGCGCTGCCGGTTTCATTCGCGTGCGAGTGGATGGCATTGTGGTCGACCTCGATGATGTACCGGCATTAGACAAAAATAAGAAGCATCGTATCGATGTTGTCGTGGACCGGTTCAAAGTCCGCAGCGATCTCGGGCTACGTCTGGCTGAGTCCTTTGAAACGGCACTAGAGCTCACTGATGGGCTGGCCTGCATTGCATCGATGGACGGAACGCAAGACGACATCAGCTTTTCGGCCCGTTACGCCTGTCCCGAGTGCGGTCACTCTATTGACGAATTGGAACCCCGCCTGTTTTCGTTTAACAATCCCGCCGGAGCCTGCCAGAGCTGTGATGGTCTCGGCGTGACGCAATATTTTGATGAATCACGGGTGATCACCGATCAGGGGGCGTCATTAGCAGAGGGGGCGATTCGGGGCTGGGACCGTCGCAACGTTTATTATTTCCATTTGCTGACCTCTCTCGCGAAGCACTACGGATTCAGTATCGACACCCCTTTTGAAGCGCTCAAGCCGCGACATCGCGAAATTATTCTGCAGGGCAGTGCTGGCGAGGAAATCGAGTTTGCCTACGTCAACGACCGCGGTAGCGTATTCAAGCGACGGCACAGTTTTGAAGGTGTGTTGCCGAACATGGAGCGTCGCTATCGCGAGACCGACTCCATGTCTGTTCGCGATGAACTTGCCAAATACGTCTCAACTGCACCCTGTCAAAGCTGCAAGGGCACTCGTTTGTGTGCAGATGCGCGGTCCGTCTACGTTGATGGACGTACCCTGCCAAGTATCACTCGCTTACCTATTGGCGAGGCGCAGAACTATTTCGAGCAGCTGAATTTGCCCGGTCGACAGGGAGAAATTGCGGATAAAATTCTCAAGGAACTTCAGGCTCGCTATCGGTTTTTGGTCGATGTTGGCCTCAACTATTTATCCTTGGATCGTAGCGCAGAGACGCTCAGCGGCGGCGAAGCGCAGCGAATCCGATTAGCATCTCAAATTGGCGCCGGTCTCGTTGGCGTGATGTACATCCTCGACGAGCCTTCCATTGGTCTTCATCAGCGTGATAACGAACGTCTGTTGCGTAGCCTCCTTCACTTACGCGACATCGGCAATACCGTGATCGTGGTCGAACACGACGAGGATGCGATCCGCGCAGCTGATCATATTATTGACATCGGTCCAGGTGCCGGTGTGCATGGTGGTGAGATCGTTGCCGCCGGACCGCTAGCGGACATTCTGAAATGCGACACCTCGCTGACTGGCGCTTATCTGTCGGGGCGCCGAGAGATCGCTGTGCCAGCCAAGCGAATCCCTGCCGATGACGAGCGACAACTGGTGATTACGGGCGCATCAGGAAACAATTTGAAGGCAGTCACCCTAAACTTACCCATTGGCCTACTCACCTGTGTCACCGGTGTGTCGGGCTCGGGCAAATCGACTCTGATCAATAGCACGCTTTATCCGTTGGCCGCCACGGCTTTAAACAAGGCAACTACGCTGAAAGCTGCGCCCTATGAGCGTATTGAGGGGCTGCAGCATTTCGATAAATGTATTGATATCGATCAGTCGCCGATCGGACGAACTCCCCGATCAAATCCGGCGACTTATACCGGCATCTTTACACCTATTAGAGAATTGTTTGCCGGTACCCAGGAATCCAGATCGCGCGGCTATAAGCCGGGTCGATTCAGCTTCAATGTCCGAGGTGGTCGCTGTGAGGCCTGTCAGGGAGATGGCGTCACCAAGGTAGAAATGCATTTCCTGCCCGATATCTATGTACCTTGTGATGTCTGCAAGGGCAAACGCTATAACCGTGAAACGCTAGAAATCCGCTTCAAGGGCTGCAACATCTACGAAGTGCTCGATATGACCATTGAGGAGGCGCTGACGTTCTTCGAAGCCGTGCCCGCGATCCACAGAAAACTGCAAACCTTGATGGATGTGGGCCTGTCCTATATTCGTCTAGGCCAGTCGGCGACGACCTTGTCAGGTGGTGAGGCGCAGCGAGTGAAACTATCTCGAGAATTATCCAAGCGAGATACAGGTAATACCTTATACCTCCTTGATGAACCGACCACGGGGCTACATTTCGAAGATATTGCGCAACTGTTGAGCGTGCTGCATCGTTTGCGCGATGGCGGTAACACTGTGGTGATTATTGAACACAATCTCGACGTCATTAAAACCGCGGATTGGATCATTGATTTGGGACCTGAAGGCGGCGCCGGCGGTGGTGAAATCATTGCCACCGGAACGCCCGAGACGGTTGCGAGCAATCCGCTGTCGCACACCGGTCGCTTCCTCAAGCCCTGCTTGCCCTCAGCCAAACTCACGCGTAAAAAGCGGGGCCAAGCTGCTTGAACACGTCAAAGATATGCGCTTGTCGATCGGCAGCCTTCGCACATAAGCTGGGGTCCTCTGCATTTATC
This sequence comes from Halieaceae bacterium, assembly GCA_038134505.1. Taxonomy (GTDB): domain Bacteria; phylum Pseudomonadota; class Gammaproteobacteria; order Pseudomonadales; family Halieaceae; genus Luminiphilus. The sequence goes on from JAYPVH010000001.1 coordinate 305,132, forward strand.
ACCTAAGAGGTGCTGTCCATGACAAACATCGAGTCGCTGCCGCTTAGCGCTATCGACGTGAGTGATGCCAGCCTCTACCAAAATGATTCCTGGCGTCCCTACTTCGCAAGATTGCGCAAAGAGAGTCCCGTACATTTGACAGAGAACGAGACTTTTGGCCGCTTTTGGTCCGTCACTCGTTTCAATGACATTGTCTCAGTCGACACCAACCACGCGGACTTCTCCTCAGAGCCCGCCATTACGATTGGCGACTATGGCGACGACGTTCCCGTCCAACAGTTCATTGCTATGGACCCGCCCAAACATGATATTCAGCGCAAAGTCGTCCAGCCTGTAGTCGCGCCAAAAAATTTGGCGCAGATGGAGCCGCTCATACGACAACGGGTCGTCGACATTCTCGATACGCTACCGGTCGGAGAGGTATTCAACTGGGTTGATGCGGTCTCCATCAACTTGACGACCCAAATGTTAGCCACAATTTTTGATTTCCCGTTTGAGGATCGACACAAGCTGCCTTACTGGTCAGATATGGCAACGGCTCTGCCGGAGGCAACTGGTGGCAGTGCCGATATCGATCAGCGTACCGGCGCACTCATGGACTGCCTACAAACTTTCACAACCCTGTGGCACGAACGCGCCGAGGGGCGCTCTGACACCATGGATTTTATCTCCATGCTGGCCAACCATCCGGATACCGCCGACATGGTCAATCAACCCATGGAATATCTCGGCAACTTGATACTGCTCATTGTCGGCGGCAATGACACAACTCGGAACTCGATCACGGGTGGTGTACTCGCGCTCAATGAAAATCCTGAGCAGTACAACAAGCTCAAAGACAATCCTGCACTGGTTGAATCCATGGTGCCGGAAATTATTCGCTGGCAAACGCCACTGATGCACATGCGTCGACGTGCGACGCGCGATATTTCGCTGGGGGACCAAGTCATCCGCGAGGGCGACAAAGTGGTGATGTGGTACCTGTCAGGAAATCACGATGAGTCCGTCATCTCCAATGCGGATCAATTTATCATTGACCGCCAAAATCCGCGCAACCACCTCTCCTTCGGCTTTGGCATTCATCGATGTATGGGCAATCGCCTCGGTGAAATGCAGCTACGCGTATTGTGGGAAGAATTGCTGTCGCGCTTTAGTGAAATCGAAGTAGTGGGAGCGCCGGAGCGCATTCAGTCAAATTTTGTGCGAGGTTATAGCGCGCTACCCGTTGTGTTGCATCGATAAGACCAACGACAACGAACCAAGCTTGACCAAGCGACGTTGACGAACCTAACGGCTCATTCACAAATTTCGGACACAAAAAAGCCCGGCAACACCGGGCTTTTTTGTGTCTCAATGCTTACTCTTCGTCAACATCGACCTCTTCCGCGACATCATTATCGATCTCGGGACGATCGACTAGCTCAACGAAAGCCATAGGGGCCTTGTCGCCAGCGCGGTAGCCGCACTTGAGGATGCGAATATAACCACCGGGGCGCTCCTGGTAACGCGGACCCAATTCATCAAACAGTTTGCCGACGGCCTCTTTAGATCGCGTGCGATCAAAAGCCAGTCGACGGTTCGCGACGCTGTCATTCTTAGCCAAGGTAATCAACGGCTCGGCGTAACTGCGGAGTTCTTTCGCTTTAGGCAGCGTAGTTTTAATCAACTCATGCTCGACCAAGGAGACCGTCATGTTGCGAAACATGGCTTTCCTATGTGAGCTATTGCGGTTGAGTTGACGACCGCTGTGACGATGACGCATTGTAGTTTTCCTTTCTCTTAAAGCGCGCCGTAGCGCGTCTCTATATTAGTCAATTCCTAGTCGAGCCAACGCTTACACGCTAAGTAAACGCTCATCATTTTTCAGACTCGCAGGCGGCCAATTTTCGAGGCGCATGCCCAACGACAAGCCTCGTGATGCCAAAACATCCTTGATCTCAGTCAACGACTTCTTACCCAAGTTCGGGGTCTTGAGCAGCTCGACTTCAGTTCGCTGCACTAAATCACCGATGTAGTAGATATTCTCTGCCTTGAGGCAGTTCGCCGAGCGAACTGTCAGCTCTAAATCATCAACCGGACGCAGAAGAATCGGATCAACTTCCTCTGCTGCCTCGGTGGTCGCAGCCTGCGCATCGCTCTCCAGATCAACGAACACAGCCAACTGCTGTTGCAGAATGGTCGCCGCACGACGAATCGCTTCTTCAGGATCAATCGTACCATTGGTCTCTAAATCGATGACCAACTTATCGAGGTCTGTGCGCTGCTCTACCCGCGCTGACTCCACCACGTAGCTGACTCGCCGAACCGGTGAGAAGGAGGCATCGAGCTGCAAACGACCAATCGAGCGTGTTTCTTCTTCCGGGTCCTCTCGCGAATCTGCTGGGGAGTAGCCACGACCTCGCTGGGCAACCAAACGAATGCTCATTGCGGATTTACTAGAGATTGTGCAAATCACATGATCGGGATTGCACACTTCGATGTCATGATCTGTCTGGATATCACCTGCAGTTACCGTGCAAGGGCCTTGGGCAGACAACGTCAGCTCAGCCTCGTCTTTGCCGGCCATGGTCAAGGCGACGCCCTTCAGGTTCAACAAAATTTCAATCACATCTTCCTGAACACCCTCGATTGCCGAGTATTCGTGTAAAACACCATCAATCTCGGCCTCTGTCACGGCACATCCAGGCATCGACGAAAGCAGGATCCGACGCAGCGCGTTACCAAGGGTATGACCAAAACCACGCTCGAGAGGCTCGAGGGTGACCAGCGCACGTGTTGAAGACTTTTCATCGACTTTGATGACACGGGGGGTCAAAAACTCATTTACCGAACTTTGCATAGGACACCTACGTTACAATACGTTTTGCGACAATGACCGGAAACAACTCTTACTTAGAGTACAATTCGACGATCAAATTCTCGTTAATTTCCTGCGACAAATCCTGACGCTCAGGGCGAGACTTAAAAGTGCCCTCGAGTTTGTCAGCATTGACCTCTATCCAAACCGGCTCTCCACGCTGCTCTGCAAGCGCCAACGCTGATTGCACGCGGAGTTGCTTTTTGGCCTTCTCACGAACGGAGACCACATCACCGGGCTGAACCTGATAAGACGGAACGTTTACCACACGACCATTGATTAAAATGCCCTTGTGGGAAACCAACTGACGTGATTCCGCCCGCGTTGAGCCAAAGCCCATACGGTACACCACGTTGTCTAGACGACTCTCGAGCAGCGCCAGTAGGTTTTCACCGGTGGCACCTTTCAGGCGAGCAGCCTCTTTATAGTAGTTGCGGAACTGCTTCTCCAACACGCCATAAATACGACGCACCTTCTGCTTCTCACGTAACTGTATGCCGTAATCCGACAAGCGGCCACGCCGTGCGCCGTGCTGGCCGGGGGCCGTTTCAGCTTTACACTTACTCTCGAGTGCTCGAACGCCACTCTTGAGCTGCAGATCAGTGCCTTCTCGTCGAGAAAGCTTGCATTTAGGTCCAATATATCGAGCCATGCTATGTATTCTCCAATGCCGCCAGCGTTAAACGCGACGCTTCTTGGGTGGACGGCATCCGTTGTGCGGGATCGGCGTCACATCCGTGATGTTGGTGATTTTGTAACCGCAGCCATTCAAAGCGCGGACAGCCGATTCACGGCCTGGGCCAGGCCCTTTGACTTCTACATCAAGGTTTTTGAGACCGTACTCCTTGGCCGCCTCGCCCGCCCGCTCCGCAGCAACCTGCGCTGCAAACGGCGTGGATTTTCGCGAACCTCGGAAACCAGAGCCACCGGCAGTCGCCCAGCTCAAAGTGTTGCCTTGTCGATCGGTAATGGTGACGATGGTGTTATTGAACGACGCGTGAATATGCGCGACGCCGTCGACCACCTGCTTAGTAATTTTGCGCTTTGTGGTTTTAGCGCTCTTGGCGTTCTTTGCCATGTTCTATCCTATTTCAATATCAACGCTACAAAATGTGATGTAGCTACACTGGCGTGAGTATCACTACCCACTACCCTCACTTACGAATAGGCTTTCTGGGCCCTTTGCGAGTGCGAGCATTCGTCTTCGTACGCTGGCCGCGTACCGGCAGACCGCGACGATGGCGTAGGCCGCGGTTACAGCCCAAATCCATCAGCCGCTTGATACTCATCGATACCTCACGCCGCAAATCTCCTTCGACGACCATCTCAGAGATCAGCCCACGCAATGAGTCGAGTTCCGACTCGGTGAGTTCACCGATTTTCGCGGACTCTGCAACACCACTCGCAGCACACAAGCGCTTGGCCTGCGTTTTACCAATGCCATAGATATACGTCAGTGAAATCACTGCGTGTTTGTTATCGGGAATATTTACGCCGGCGATACGCGCCATCTAGCAATCTCCATTGTTGTTTGCGACCGGAAAGGTGGCCGCAAGCCGCACCCCAAAACTCTCGGGGGCGCGCATGTTACTGATTTGTCGAAACAAACTCAATGCCCTTACCCCTGACGCTGCTTGTGCCGGGGATCAGAAGAGCAAATCACGCGCACAACACCGCTGCGACGCACGACTTTGCAGTTTCGACAGATTTTCTTAACCGAAGCTCTTACTTTCATCTCAAACTCCTGGACCTTAACGCAACCGACCCGCAGGACCGGTTTTGGCAAGGTTTGCTTTCTTCATCACACCTTCATACTGGTGTGACATCAGGTGACTCTGGACCTGTGCCATGAAATCCATGACCACGACCACAACGATCAGCATCGATGTGCCACCCAGGTAAAATGGTACGTTGAACATCACCACCAAAAACTGCGGTAGCAGACACACCAGTGCGATGTAAGCAGCACCAAAGACTGTCAATCGGGTGAGCACCCCATCAATATAATTCGCCGTCTGTTGGCCAGGACGAATTCCGGGCACGAACGCACCCGAGCGCTTCAAGTTATCCGCCACTTCCTGTGGGTTAAACATGAGCGCGGTGTAGAAAAAACAGAAAAAGACGATGAACCCCGTAAACAGAATGATATTCAGGGGCTGACCCGGCCCGATTGCGACCGCAAGGTCTTGTAACCAATCCGAGCTATTACCCGTACCGAACCACTGTGCAAGGGATGCCGGGAACAACAAAATCGAGCTTGCGAAAATTGCAGGGATCACACCGGACATGTTGACCTTCAGTGGCAAATGTGAGGCCTGCGCTTGCATCATTTGGCGCCCCTGCTGGCGCTTGGCGTAGTTCACGGTAATTCTGCGCTGGCCGCGCTCGATAAAGACCACAAGGTAAATGACGACAATCGCAAACGCGAGAATGGCCAATAAAACGAGAATATTGAGCTCACCTTGGCGCGCCTGCTCCAAAGACTGACCAATCGCCGCTGGAAGACCCGCGACGATACCCGCGAAAATCAACAGTGAAATTCCATTACCCACGCCTTTCTCGGTGATCTGCTCACCCAGCCACATCATGAACACGGCACCAGTCACCAGCGAGGCAACCGCGATCACATAAAAGCTGATCGAACTACCAAATGTGAGACCCTGATTAGCCAGACCGACCGTCATGCCCGTTCCTTGGACCAAGGCCAACGCCACAGTCAAGTAGCGCGTGTACTGAGAGATCTTACGCCGACCCGCTTCACCCTCTTTCTTTAACTGCTCGAGTTGCGGAGTCACCGCACTCATCAATTGCATGATGATTGACGCCGAGATGTAAGGGAGAATGCCAAGCGCCAAAATACTCATGCGCTCCAAAGCACCGCCTGAGAACACATTCGCGAGACCGAGAATCGTGCCTTGATTTTGGTCGAACAACGCCGAGAGCTGCTCCGGATCAATACCCGGAACAGGGATGTGCGTCCCAATTCGGTAGATCAGCAGCGCAAGCAACACAAAACGAAGTCGGGCGAAAAGTTCGCCCATACCCGCTGAGTTGAATGACGGCATTCCGTTCGCCATGAATTACGCCTCGACGCTCCCACCGGCAGCTTCGATCGCTTCGCGCGCACCTTTGGTGACCGCGAGGCCCTTCACGTGGACTGCTTTCTCAATCGAACCCGACAGAAAGACGCGCGCACGCAATACATCGTCTTTGATCAGATCCGCTTGCTTCAGCGAAGACAGATCGACCACATCACCCTCAACACGATTGAGTTCGCCAAGACGGACTTGTGCGGTTGTGCGACCGATCCGTGAAGTGAAACCATATTTTGGCAAACGCTTCTGCAACGGCATCTGTCCGCCCTCGAAGCCGGGTTTCACCGTGCCACCTGAGCGTGATTTCAAACCTTTATGGCCACGACCCGCAGTTTTGCCGAGACCCGAGCCAATACCTCGGCCAACACGCTTTGCATCGCGCTTGGCGCCAGGCGCCGGACTCAGAGAATTCAAACGCATTTCATCACCCATTGGTCTCGCCCTCTACGCGAACCAGATAGTTCACTTTGTTGATCATGCCGCGAACGGAAGGCGTATCTTCCACTTCAACCGTATGACCGATACGTCGCAAACCCAATCCTGCAACACAGGCCTGGTGCTTCTTCAACCGACCGTGAATGCTTTTCACTTGAGTTACCTTGATCATTGTTTTACTCATGGTCTGCGCCTCCGAATCAGCTCAGAATCTCTTCAACGGTCTTCCCTCGCTTGGCTGCGACATCTTCTGGTGCAGCCATATCACGAAGACCGTTGTAGGTCGCACGGACCACGTTGACGGGATTGGTAGAGCCATAGCACTTCGCCAAAACATTGTGTACACCCGCGAGTTCAAGCACTGCGCGCATGGCACCACCAGCGATGACACCTGTACCCTCAGAAGCAGGCTGCATGTAGACTTTTGAGGCGCCATGTGACGCTTTAACCGGGTATTGCAAAGTACCGTTGGTTAAATCCACTTTAATCATGTTACGACGCGCAGACTCCATAGCCTTCTGAATCGCAACAGGAACCTCGCGCGCCTTACCGCGTCCGTAGCCCACTCGTCCGTTACCGTCGCCGACCACAGTCAACGCAGTAAAACTCATGATCCGGCCGCCTTTTACCGTCTTGGCAACACGGTTCACCTGAACAAGCTTTTCCTGCAGGTCGCCCTCGGTGCGCTGATCGCCTTGGTTTCTCTGATCTCTAGCCATGCTTAAAACTCCAATCCACCTTCACGCGCGGCTTCTGCCAGCGCTTTCACCCGACCGTGGTACTTAAAGCCGGAGCGATCAAATGCAACCTCGGTCACACCCGCTGCCTTGGCGCGTTCCGCGACTAATTTACCTACGGCCGCTGCAGCCGCAATATTGCCCGTCGCACCCGAACGCAGGTCTTTGTCCAAGGTCGATGCCTGGGCAAGGGTGCCACCCTCAGGCGCGATAACCTGCGCATAGATGTGGCGAGGCGTGCGATGTACCGTTAAGCGGGTCGCCCCCGCAGTGCGCATACGTACCCTGGATTTCTTGGCGCGACGCAGACGTGATTCTGTTTTCTCGTTCATTGTTTTTCCCGTAACTTCCCGTGGCCGTTACTTCTTCTTCGCTTCTTTACGACGGACAAATTCGTCCGCATAGCGAATACCTTTTCCTTTGTAAGGCTCTGGCGGACGGAAGCTACGAATTTCCGCAGCAGCTTGTCCCACAGCCTGCTTATCAATACCCCGGATAACAACTTCGGTTTGCGAAGGTGTCTCCGCTGAAAGCCCCTCTGGCAATTCGTAGTCCACCGGATGCGACAGACCAATCGTGAGATTGACAATATTGTCCGTCGCTTTGGCGCGGTATCCGACGCCATTGAGCACCAATTTCTTCTCCCAGCCTTCACTGACGCCTGTCACCAAGTTGTTCAGCAACGCGCGAGTTGTGCCCGCCATCGCACGGTTTGTGTCGAAGTCGTAGACAATACTGGCACTGCCTTCCTGAACATCGAGACTGATGCCGTCAGTCAGCGTCATCGACAAGGTGCCTTTCCCGCCTTTAACTGATACTTCGCTGCCGTTCACCGCCACTTCGACGCCCTTGGGCAACGAGACCGGATTATTTGCTACACGTGACATTGATTAGCCCTCTCCCAGTCTCAAAATTAGAAAACAGTGCAGAGCACTTCGCCGCCAACACCGGCCGCACGTGCCGCGCGATCGGTCATGACGCCTCGCGACGTCGATACAATCGCCACACCCAATCCACCGCGCACCGACGGCAAATCATCTTTACCTGAATATCGACGCAGAGATGGCTTACTGACGCGATTAATTTCCGCAATCACTGGCTTACCCTCAAAGTATTTCAACTGTACAGAGAGGCGGGGCTTGCCACTGCTACTATCCAGTGCATGGCCAGCGATATACCCCTCTTCTTCCAGCACCTTGGCGACAGCGGCCTTCAGCTTGGAACCGGGCATTTCAACGGAACGTTTTCCAGCCATCTGCGCGTTACGCAAACGGGTCAACATATCGCTAATAGGATCTTGCATGCTCATGAATTCTTTCTCCGTTACCAGCTGGACTTAACCAGGCCCGGCACATCGCCACGCATCGCTGCTTCACGCAACTTGTTGCGGCACAAACCGAATTTTCGATAAACGCCATGCGGGCGTCCTGTGATCTGACACCGGCGCTGCTGACGCACGGGCGAGGCATTGCGGGGCAATTTCTGCAGCGCAATTTGCGCTTCCCATCGCTCCTCTTCAGAGGCCGACTGATTGGCGATGACTTCTTTTAACTGCGCCCGCTTTGCCGCGTATTTTGCGACAGTTTTCGCACGCTTGAGCTCACGCTCTACCATTGACTTCTTAGCCATTGCGTCTCTCCTCAGCCTTTGAACGGGAAGCTAAATGCACTGAGAAGGGCACGGCCCTGCTCATCGGTTCGCGCAGATGTTGTAATGGTGATATCCATACCGCGCAGCGCATCGACTTCGTCGTAGTTGATCTCGGGGAATATGATCTGCTCGGTCACACCCATCGCAAAATTTCCCCGACCGTCGAAGGACTTTGCACTCACACCGCGGAAATCACGGATACGGGGAATGGCAATACTGATCAAGCGCTCAAGGAACTCGTACATGCGCTCATCTCGCAAGGTCACCTTGCAACCGATGGGCCAACCATCACGAATCTTGAAGCCAGCGATTGACTTGCGCGACTTCGTCACAACTGGCTTTTGACCGGCGATCTTCTGCATATCAGCCAGAGCGTTTTCCAAGACTTTTTTATCGCCCACCGCTTCACCGACACCCATGTTCAGAGTGATCTTGGTGATGCGCGGCACTTCCATCACATTTGCTAAACCCAGCTCTTCTTTGAGTTTGGGCGCGATCTCGTCGCGATATCTTTGCTTAAGCGTTGCCATTATTTGCTGCCTCTTTCAGCCCGAGCCCAACTCAGGCGTCAATCAATTCGCCGGTAGACTTATAAACACGAACCTTTTTGCCATCATCGACGCGATAACCCACTCGGTCCGCCTTGCTTGTTGCTGTGTTGTAGATCGCCACATTAGAGGTCTGAATAGGCGCCTCTTTCTCAACAATACCGCCCGCAACGCCCGCCTGTGGATTGGCGCGGGTGTGCTTTTTAATCATGTTGATACCGCCAACGATGATGCGGTCACTGTCGACGACCTTGCGGACTTTGCCGCGCTTGCCCTTGTCCTTTCCTGCCAGGACAATGACTTCGTCATCACGCTTGATCTTTGCCATCTACTTATCCTCTCGTCCGGTCGCTCAGATCACTTCTGGCGCCAGAGAAATAATCTTCATGAACTTGTCCCCACGCAGCTCACGCGTCACAGGGCCGAAAATTCGAGTGCCAATTGGCGCCTGCTGGGCGTTCAATAAAACAGCCGCGTTTTCATCAAACTTAATGAGTGAACCGTCGGCACGACGCACGCCTTTCTTGGTGCGAACCACTACCGCCGTCATCACCTGACCTTTCTTCACTTTGCCGCGGGGAATTGCTTCCTTAACGGTCACCTTGATGAGATCGCCCACACGCGCATAGCGGCGCTTCGAGCCACCAAGCACTTTGATACACATCACCCGACGCGCACCACTGTTATCAGCTACTTCCAAATAGGACTGGGTCTGAATCATCTCTTTAACTCCAATCGGGGGCCCATCAAGGGGCGCCCATCACCATCAAATCTGGGTCGCTACTTCTACAATATCGACCAACGCCCAAGTCTTGGTCTTCGACAACGGACGCGATTCAGCAACTACTACCGTGTCACCGATACCCGCGCGATTGCCTTCATCGTGAGCATGCACCTTTGATGAACGGGTAATGTACTTGCCATACACGGGGTGCTTCACCCGACGCTCGATCAGCACAGTGATGGTCTTGTCCATCTTATTGCTCACCACTCGACCCTGTAGGGTTCGCGTTCGCTTTTCCGTCGTTCCCATCACTGTTCACCTTTTTCCTGCAGCAAGGTCTTCACGCGAGCGATATCGCGTTTTGTCTGCTTGAGGAGATGAGACTGCCCAAGCTGCCCTGTTGCTTTTGCCATACGCAACTTGAATTGATCTTCGCGCAATTCAAGAAGCTGTTTGTTCAAGTCCTCTACCGACTTGTCTCGCAATTCATTTGCCTTCATCACATCACCGACCGTTTCACAAACGTGGTCTGCACAGGAAGCTTTGCTGCCGCAAGCTGGAATGCTTCGCGCGCGAGTTCCTCAGAGACACCTTGTACCTCGTAGAGCACACGTCCTGGCTGGATCTGCGCAACCCAGTACTCGACGTTACCCTTACCTTTACCCTGTCGGACTTCCAACGGCTTACCGGTAATCGGCTTGTCAGGGAAAACCCGAATCCAAATTTTTCCGCCCCGTTTGATGTGGCGGGTCATCGCTCGCCGTGCCGCCTCAATCTGTCGCGCGGTGATCCGGCCTCGACCAACGGCCTTAAGCCCAAACTCTCCAAAACTCACTTTGGAGCCGCGCTCTGCTAGACCGCGATTGCGGCCTTTCATCATCTTGCGGAACTTGGTTCTCTTCGGTTGCAGCATGTCTTAGTCCTCTGCCCGATCTCAGTTGGCTGACGCGCGGCGAGCCTCTTGGCTCTCCTCTTCGCTACCAATCACTTCACCCTTAAAGATCCACACCTTGACGCCAATAACGCCGTATGTGGTGTGCGCTTCGTAGGTCGCATAGTCAATATCAGCGCGCAGCGTGTGCAATGGCACGCGGCCCTCGCGATACCACTCGGTACGCGCAATTTCAGCACCGCCCAAGCGACCGCCAACCTGAACTTTGATACCTTCCGCACCTTGCCGCATTGCGTTCTGCACAACGCGTTTCATGGCGCGACGGAACATGACCCGACGCTCTAGCTGCTGCGCCACATTCTGTGCAACAAGACGAGCATCCATATCCGGCTTACGGATTTCTTCGATGTTGATGTTGACGGGCACACCCATGCGCGCAGACAACTCGCGACGCAGTACTTCTACGTCCTCGCCCTTCTTGCCGATAACAATGCCAGGGCGCGCCGTATGGATGGTAATTCGAGCAGTCTGCGCAGGACGCTCAATCAAGACACGACTCACAGATGCTGCATCCAGCTTTTTCAAAATATAATCCCGCACCTCAAGATCAGTGATCAGCTGCTTCGCGTAGTTTTTGCTGTCCGCATACCACACTGAGTTGTGGCCTTTAACCACGCCCAGGCGAATACCCGTCGGATGTACCTTCTGACCCATGTGGTCCTCTCCTTAGCCTTCGCTGTCCGCGACCATCACAGTGATGTGGCAGGTGCGCTTGAAAATTCGATCGCCTCGACCTTTAGCGCGAGCTTTCATACGCTTCATGGTCATCCCTTCATCGACGAAGATCGTCGATACGCGCAGCTCATCAACGTCTGCGCCCTCATTGTTTTCCGCGTTGGCGATTGCTGAATTCAGTACTTTGCGGACCAAATGCGCCGCTTTCTTGGTGCTGAACTCCAACACATTCAACGCTTCGCCTACCGGCTTGCCACGAACTTGGTCAGCGACCAGTCGCGCTTTCTGCGCAGAGATCCGCGCGCCGCGAAGTTTTGCTGAAACTTCCATCATTTTTATCTCCGCTTCGCCTTAACGCTTCGATTTCTTGTCGACAATGTGGCCCTTATAAGTGCGCGTTACTGCAAACTCACCCAACTTGTGACCTACCATGTCTTCATTGACCAGCACCGGCACGTGTTGACGACCGTTGTGAACAGCGATTGTCAGACCCACCATGTCGGGCGATATCATCGAGCGACGTGACCATGTCTTAATCGGTCGTCGATCGTTACTCTCAACCGCTGCTTCAACCTTTTTCATCAGGTGCAGGTCGATGAAGGGGCCTTTTTTTAGTGAACGTGGCACGTTGTAATCCTCTCTCTACCTGTCAGCGATTATTTCTTGCCGCGACGACGAACAATCAGATCGTCGGTGCGCTTGTTTTTACGAGTCTTGTAACCCTTGGTCGGAACACCCCATGGCGTTACAGGATGACGTCCACCCGAAGTACGACCTTCACCACCACCATGCGGGTGATCAACCGGGTTCATTGCCACACCGCGAACGGTAGGACGAACGCCGCGCCAGCGCGCCGCACCGGCTTTACCCAACTTCCGCAGATTGTGCTCTGAGTTAGAAACCTCGCCCAGCGTCGCGCGACACTCAACAGGCACCTTACGCATTTCGCCGGAGCGAAGTCGCAGGGTCGCGTACTGGCCTTCTCTTGCGACGAGCTGAACAGAAGCTCCCGCAGATCGCGCCAGCTGCGCACCTTTGCCAGGCTTGAGCTCAATGGCATGAACAACGGAACCCACAGGAATGTTACGCAACGGCAAACAGTTGCCCGCTTTGATGGGCGCCGCAGCACCTGACATCAGCGTTTCGCCCGCTGCAACGCCCTTGGGCGCAATGATGTAACGGCGTTCGCCGTCAGCAAACAGCAGCAATGCGATATGCGCTGTTCGATTTGGATCGTATTCCAACCGCTCTACCTTCGCAGGAATACCGTCCTTAGTGCGCCTGAAATCAATAATGCGATAATGCTGCTTGTGACCACCGCCGATGTGTCGCGTCGTGATTCGACCGAGGTTATTACGGCCGCCTGACTTAGACTGCTTCTCAAGCAGCGGTCCATGGGGACGGCCTTTGTGCAGGTCCTTGTTGACGACACGGACGACATGACGACGCCCAGGTGAAGTCGGTTTACTCTTAACGACTGCCATAATTCATCGCCCCCTTAACTCACTGAAGCAAAGTCAATATCTTGACCCTGCTCCAAACGGACATAAGCCTTCTTCCAAGACGGCTTGGTAGACCAACCGTAACGATTACGCTTGGACTTACCCTTGACTCTGAGAGTCTGCACATCTTCGACTTTGACCTTGAACAACTGTTCGACCGATGCCTTGATTTCATCTTTCGTAGCATCAAGGGTCACTTTAAATACGTACTGATTGTTACCCTCGGCAACGATGGCCGCTTTCTCGGAAACGTGCGGTCCGAGCAAGATCTGAAAAACTCTCTCCGGATTCACGCCAATGTCTCCTCAAATTTTTTCACAGCATCGACCGTGATCATGACTTTATCGAAAGCGATCAAGGACACTGGATCGACACCCTCAACATCTCTCACATCCACTTTGTGCAGGTTGCGCGATGCCAGATACAGGTTTTGATCAATCTCACTAGCAACAATCAACACGTTGTCAACGCCGTATCCCTTGAGCGCCTCAACCAACAACTTCGTCTTGGGCTGCTCGACGTCGAGATTTTCAACCACCAACAATCGATCCGTACGCGCCAGCTCCGACAAAATGGAGCGCATTGCTGCGCGATACATCTTGCGGTTCACTTTCTGTGAGTGGTCCTGAGGCTGCGCCGCAAACGTCACACCGCCTGAGCGCCAAATTGGCGATCGGATGGTTCCCGCTCGAGCGCGACCGGTGCCCTTTTGCCGCCAAGGCTTCTTACCACCGCCAGCAACATCAGAGCGGCTCTTCTGAGCACGCGTGCCTTGACGCGCGCCCGCCAAAAACGCGGTCACCACCTGGTGGACCAGCGCCTCGTTATACTCTCGGGCAAACGTCGCCTCGGACACCGATACGGTACCCGCAGCGCCTTTTCCGGGCTTGACTACACTTAATTCCACGTTAAGCCCCCTTATCCCTTAACCGTTGGACGAACAACGACTTCGCCACCGGGCGCACCAGGAACGGCGCCTTTGATCAAAAGCAGGTTGCGCTCAACGTCGACGCGAACCACCTCTAGACCATGCGTCGTCACGCGCTCAGCGCCCATGTGACCGGCCATTTTCTTGCCTTTGAACACGCGGCCAGGCGTCTGGCATTGACCGATCGAGCCTGGCGCTCGGTGCGACAATGAATTGCCGTGCGTTGCGTCCTGGGTGCGGAAGTTCCAGCGCTTCACAGCGCCCTGAAAACCCTTCCCCTTTGAAGTGGCTGCAACATCAACCTTTTGGCCCTGCTCAAATCGTGACACCGTCAACTCGCTACCCACCTCGAAAGACTCATCACTGCCATCGAGTCGAAACTCACACAGCAAATCGCCCGCAGCAACACCAGCCTTGGCGAAATGGCCTGCTTCTGGCTTGCTGACTTTCGAGGCCTTGCGGCTTCCCGCGGTGACCTGAATAGCTCGATACCCATCGGTCTCGAGCTCTTTGATTTGAGTGACGCGGTTTGGAGCAACTTCCACTACGGTCACTGGTACTGATACGCCGTCTTCGGTAAACACACGGGTCATACCGGATTTACGGCCGACTACACCAATAGTCATGGCTTTTAACCTCACAGTGTACGGGGCTGAACCCTCTATGGCCGCCCTCACCGCATCAAACTGTCGCTTGCCGCGATAAGAACGTTACACACCCAGCGAACTGGGCAGGTCTTACTACTAAATTGTTGTTTAACCCAAGCTGATCTGAACTTCGACGCCAGCAGCTAGGTCAAGTTTCATCAGTGCGTCGACAGTCTTTTCTGTCGGCTCAACGATGTCGAGAAGGCGCTTGTGTGTACGAATTTCGTACTGGTCTCGCGCGTCTTTGTTGACGTGCGGAGAGATCAAAATCGTGAATTTCTCTTTCTTTGTCGGCAATGGAATAGGACCGCGAACCTGAGCGCCTGTGCGACGCGCGGTTTCAACGATCTCCTGAGTCGACGCGTCGATCAATTTGTGATCAAACGCCTTAAGACGGATACGAATACGTTGGTTTTGCACACTACTTCTCCTAAACCTCAAAAAGCCGGCACCCGCTTGGGGCCCCGAGACAAGGGAGCGAATTCTATGGACGCCCCCCTAAGGTGTCAACCTGTTTTTCGCGGATTTTCACGCCCTGTGGCCAGATGTGAAAAAATCACGTTACATCTTGAAAGTTCTCGCTCTGCATCACCCCATAGCGACTCGCCACCGAGATTGAAACGAGCAGCACTGCCCACCTTACGCCTACAAAAAACCCGGCAAACGCCGGGTTTTTTGTGAGCATTTTGCTTACTCGATGATTTTAGCGACGACGCCAGCGCCTACCGTTCGGCCACCCTCGCGGATCGCAAAACGCAGACCTTCTTCCATCGCAATCGGAGCAATCAACGTCGCAACAAAGTTCAAGTTGTCTCCCGGCATCACCATCTCAATACCTTCAGGCAACTCAACCGCACCCGTCACATCCGTCGTACGGAAGTAAAACTGCGGACGATATCCCTTGAAGAACGGCGTATGACGGCCACCCTCGTCTTTACCCAGTACGTAAACTTCCGCCTCAAACTTCGTGTGCGGCGTCACTGATCCCGGCTTCGACAGAACCTGACCACGCTCAACGTCATCTCGCTTGGTACCACGCAACAAAACACCAACGTTCTCGCCCGCACGACCTTCGTCAAGCAACTTGCGGAACATCTCAACACCCGTACAGGTCGTCTTCTGCGTCTCCTTGATACCAACAATCTCAATCTCTTCACCTACCTTGATGATGCCGCGCTCAACACGACCCGTTACAACCGTGCCACGACCTGAAATCGAGAACACGTCCTCAACAGGCATCAAGAAAGGCTGATCAATCGCACGCTCAGGCTGCGGAATGTAAGAATCCAGCGTCTCAACCAGCGTCTTAACCGCCGTCGTACCCAGACCATTCTCATCTTCACCGTTCAGCGCCATCAATGCAGATCCGCAAATGATCGGCGTGTCGTCACCAGGAAACTCGTAAGTATCGAGCAGCTCACGCAGCTCCATCTCTACCAGCTCCTTCATCTCTTCAAACTCTTCCGTGTCAACACCACCACAGTCTTCCGCAAGAAGATCCGCTTTGTTCAAAAAGACAACAATGTAAGGAACACCCACCTGACGCGACAGCAAAATGTGCTCACGAGTCTGCGGCATCGGACCATCCGTCGCACCACAAACCAAAATAGCTCCATCCATCTGCGCCGCACCCGTGATCATGTTCTTCACGTAGTCCGCGTGACCAGGACAGTCAACGTGCGCATAGTGACGCTCCGATGAATTGTACTCAACGTGCGACGTCGCAATCGTAATGCCACGCTCCCGCTCTTCCGGCGCATTATCGATACCGTCAAACGCTACCGCCGCGCCTCCCCATACCTCTGAACACACACGAGTCAGCGCCGCCGTCAGCGTCGTCTTCCCGTGGTCAACGTGTCCAATCGTTCCCACGTTCACGTGGGGCTTCGAACGCTCAAATGTTTCTTTTGACATGCTCAATTACCTCAGTGTTTTGCGGCCCATCAGGCCGTCTGGTTTTTGGAAATAATAGCTTGCGCGACGTTGTTAGGCGCCTCAGCATACTTGGCAAACTCCATCGTGTAGGTTGCTCGTCCCTGCGTGGCAGAACGAAGATCCGTGGCGTAGCCAAACATCTCAGCAAGCGGCACCTCTGCATTGACCACCTTGCCTGAAGGGTTCTCATCCATTCCGAGAATCAAGCCGCGGCGTCGGTTTAGGTCGCCGACGACATCGCCCATGTTCTCTTCAGGTGTCACCACCTCAACTTTCATTACGGGCTCAAGCAATACAGCGCCACCAACTTGTGCGAGCTGCTTGGTGGCCATTGAGGCCGCAATCTTAAAGGCCATCTCGTTAGAGTCAACATCGTGATAAGACCCGTCATAAACCGTGGCTTTCAGGCCCAGCAATGGATAACCGGCTAGGACACCATTTTGCATCTGCTCCTCAATGCCCTTTTGTACCGCGGGGATGTACTCCTTGGGCACCACGCCGCCAACAATTTCGTTAACAAAAACGAGCCCTTCAGCAGTCTCATCCTCAGCGGGCTCGAATTTGATCCAGACATGGCCGTACTGTCCGCGACCGCCCGATTGACGAACGAACTTACCTTCAATTTCCGACGTATTACGAATTCGCTCACGATAAGCCACCTGAGGCTTACCGATATTTGCCTCAACACTAAATTCCCGACGCATGCGATCGACGATAATATCGAGGTGTAATTCACCCATACCTGAGATAATCGTCTGCCCCGTTTCCTCGTCAGTTTTAACGCGGAAAGAGGGGTCTTCTTGCGCTAATTTGCCCAGTGCTACGCCCATTTTCTCTTGGTCGACCTTAGAGCGCGGCTCCACCGCCACAGAAATGACCGGCTCCGGAAACTCCATGCGCTCGAGAATGACCACCTTGTCGGCATCGCACAACGTGTCGCCCGTGGTGACATCTTTGAGGCCAATGGCTGCGGCAATATCGCCTGCGAGCACTTCTTTAATTTCTTCGCGGCTATTGGAGTGCATTTGCACCATTCGACCAACGCGCTCTTTTTTCTGCTTGACCGAGTTATACACTCCGGTGCCTGACTCGAGCTTGCCCGAGTACACGCGGAAGAAGGTGAGCGTTCCAACAAAGGGGTCAGTCGCAATTTTGAATGCGAGCGCAGCGAACGGGGCGTCATCAGAGGACTCGCGAGTGACCATGGTTTCACCATCATCCAAGGTGCCCTCAATCGCCTTCACTTCAGTCGGCGATGGCAAATACTCAATCACCGCATCAAGCACAGCTTGCACGCCTTTGTTTTTAAAGGCAGACCCACCTAGAACCGGTACGATTTCATTCGCCAGCGTGCGCGCACGCAAACCCTGCTTAATTTCATCCTCAGAGAGATCGCCCTCCTCGAGATATTTCTCCATCAACGCGTCGTTTGCTTCGGCAGCCGCCTCGACCATGCTTTCGCGCATTTGCTGGCATTGCTCGAGCAGGTCATCTGGAACATCAGCATAGTCAAAGGTCATTCCCTGATCGTCTTCGTTCCAAAGAATCGCCTTCATTTTGACCAGATCGACCACGCCTTTGAACTCATCCTCAGCGCCAATCGTCATCTGAATGGGGACCGCGTTGCAGCCCAGTCGATCTTTGAGCTGGCTCACCACGCTTTCGAAGCTCGCTCCGGCGCGATCCATCTTGTTGACGAATACCATGCGCGGCACTTCGTATTTGTTCGCCTGCCGCCAGACGGTCTCCGTTTGCGGCTGAACACCTGAGGAGCCGCACAGGACAACCACTGCACCATCAAGGACACGCAGCGAACGCTCGACTTCAATGGTGAAGTCTACGTGCCCGGGTGTGTCGATAATATTGATACGATGTTGATCGAACTGTTGCTGCATGCCCGCCCAGAAACAGGTCGTAGCCGCCGAGGTAATCGTAATTCCTCGCTCTTGCTCCTGCTCCATCCAGTCCATGGTGGCAGCACCGTCATGAACCTCACCAATCTTGTGCGAGAGACCGGTGTAGAACAACACACGCTCCGTTGTCGTGGTCTTGCCAGCATCGACGTGCGCGCAAATTCCGATATTCCGGTAGCGATTGATCGGTGTCTTACGGGCCAAAACAGTATCCTCGGCAAAGCACCTCCGCGATTAGAAGCGGAAGTGTGAGAACGCCTTGTTCGCCTCGGCCATACGGTGCACGTCTTCACGCTTTTTCACCGCATTGCCCTTACCTTGAGCTGCATCAATAATCTCGCCTGCTAAACGCTGACGCATTGATTTTTCGCCACGGTTGCGCGCGTAGTCCACGAGCCATCGCATAGATAGCGCCGCACGGCGCGCAGGCCGAACTTCAACTGGTACCTGGTACGTCGCGCCGCCGACACGGCGAGACTTTACCTCGACCATAGGCGCAATATTTTCAAGCGCTTCGTCGAAAACCTCGATCGGGTCGCGCTTGGTGCGCTCCTGTACCAGAGTGAGCGCGCCGTAGACGATGGATTCAGCGACCGATTTCTTGCCACTGACCATGACATGGTTCATGAATTTAGCGAGGGTAATGTTGCCGAACTTGGGATCCGGCAGGATTTCACGTTTAGCAACAACGCGTCTTCTTGGCATAACAACCACCTTTTCTCTTCAGGGTCTCCCGGGAACTGTCAACCACAACGACTCCATGTCACTGCGGCCGTCCCGGCCTTACTGTCAGCGAACTGACCAGAGCATCAGCCGCACGGGGGCGGCTGAGCTATTTTTACTTCGGCCGCTTAGCGCCGTATTTCGAACGGCCTTGACGCCGTGCCGCAACACCCGACGTATCGAGGCTTCCGCGCACGGTGTGATAACGCACACCCGGCAGGTCCTTAACTCGACCGCCACGGATCAGAACAACACTGTGCTCCTGAAGGTTGTGGCCTTCGCCGCCGATATAGGAGGACACTTCAAATCCGTTGGTCAGTCGCACACGACAGACCTTACGCATCGCTGAGTTCGGCTTCTTCGGTGTCGTGGTGTAAACACGAGTACATACGCCGCGACGCTGCGGACAGGCCTGCAACGCGGGGACACCGCTTTTGCTGACCTTGCGCTTGCGTGGCTTGCGCACGAGCTGGTTAATTGTCGCCATCTGGCTTTACTCCATTTAAAACTGTCCGAGGCAGTCGCCCCGAAAAAAGAGCGCGCATTTTATAGACACCCCAGCAGAGGGTCAAGGACGCAAACACGCGCTCGCGGCATGACTTAATACCGCTACCTGTTTAAAACCCCCCGAGGCCCGAACCTCGGGGCTGCGAGCTATTCCTCGCTACTCTCTACCGCTTCAGCCTGCTCTAGCGCCTCAGCGAAGCTTTCCTCAAACTCCTCTGCGGACATCTGCAGCGCAAACTCACTACCTGCCGCCTGCTTGCGACGACGCTCCTCGTGGTAGGTCAGACCCGTTCCCGCCGGAATCAGCCGGCCCACGATCACGTTCTCTTTGAGACCGCGTAGGTAGTCACGCTTACCGGTGACCGCCGCCTCCGTGAGAACCCGTGTGGTTTCCTGAAATGACGCCGCCGAGATAAAGCTCTCTGTCGCCAGCGAAGCTTTGGTGATACCGAGAAGCTCGCGATCTCCAGTCGGAAGGATCATACCCTGCGCGGTCAAACGATCGCATTCTTCCAGGAAGGCGGTGTACTCCACCTGCTCGCCCTTAATGAAGCTAGACTCCCCTGGCGTGGCGATAATCACCTTGCGCAGCATTTGCCGAACGATAACTTCGATATGCTTATCGTTGATCTTCACACCCTGAAGGCGGTATACCTCTTGGATCTCGTTGACAATGTACTTCGCCAGCTCCTCGATACCCTTGAGCCGCAAAATATCGTGCGGGCTGTGCGGCCCCTCTGATACCACCTCACCTTTTTCGACTTGCTCACCCTCAAATACCGATAGCTGACGCCACTTCGGAATCAGCTCTTCGTAATGGCTAGAGCCATCAGCCAAGGTACTGCCGTCGGTGGGAGTGATAATCAAACGACGCTTGCCTTTCGTTTCCTTGCCGAAACTGACCGTACCGGAAATCTCCGCGAGAATTGCAGGCTCCTTGGGGCGACGCGCCTCAAACAGATCCGCAACACGAGGCAAACCACCGGTAATATCCCGAGTCTTCGAACCTTCCTGCGGAATTCTAGCGATGATGTCACCGCTCTCAACACGCGCACCATCCTCAAGGTTCACCATCGCGTGCGCGGGCAGGAAGTAGTGTGCTGGGACGTTGGTACCTGCCAAACACAGCTCTTTACCCTTCGCATCGACCAAGGTCACTGCCGGCCGAATATCTTTACCCGCAGAGGGGCGCTCAGCAGCATCGAGGACCGAAATACTGGAAAGTCCCGTAAATTCGTCTGTCTGTCGCTTAATAGTGACGTTCTCTTCCATGCCACTGAACTTCACGATACCTGCGACTTCAGTCACGATGGGGTGCGTGTGCGGATCCCAGTTAGCAACGATGTCGCCAGCAGACACAGCCGCCTCATCCTGAACACGAATAACCGCACCGTAGGGCACTTTATAGCGCTCGCGCTCACGGCCGACGCTATCAAGCAAGGACAATTCACCCGATCGCGATACCGCAACCAAGGAACCATCAGAACGATTCACGACCTTGATGTTATGCAGCTTCACCACACCATCGGCATTCACCTGGATGTTGTCCTGAGCCGCTTGACCCGATGCCGCACCACCGATGTGGAAGGTCCGCATGGTCAACTGGGTTCCAGGCTCACCAATCGACTGTGCCGCGACGACACCAATCGCCTCACCGAGGTTCACCTGATGGCCTCGGCCTAGATCGCGACCGTAGCAGGTTGAGCAAATACCGTATCGCGTCTCACAGGTAATCGGAGAGCGAACAATCACCTCGTCAATACCCATTTCCTCGAGTTTGGTATTCAACAACTCGTCAACCATCGTGCCGGCCGGGAGCAATACCTCGTCGGTCCCAGGCTTAACGACATCTTCAGCAACAATCCGTCCCAACACACGATCAGCCAGAGTTTCAATAATGTCGCCGCCATCAATCACCGGCGCCATCAAAAGACCGCGGTCAGTGCCACAATCCTGCTCGGTCACCACGACATCCTGGGCAACATCGACCAATCGTCGGGTCAAGTAACCTGAGTTCGCTGTTTTCAGCGCAGTATCGGCCAAACCTTTACGCGCACCGTGCGTCGAGATGAAGTACTGCAGTACATTCAAGCCTTCGCGGAAGTTCGCGGTGATTGGCGTTTCGATAATTGAACCATCCGGCTTGGCCATCAGTCCTCGCATACCTGCAAGCTGACGGATCTGGGCGGGCGAGCCTCGAGCACCTGAGTCCGCGTACATATAGACCGAGTTAAATGAGCTCTGCTCTTCATCCTCGCCATCGCGATTGACTACACGCTCTTTTGAAAGGTTTGCCATCATCGACTTAGATACCTGCTCGTTGGTACGAGACCAAATGTCGATGACTTTGTTGTATTTCTCACCCTGTGTGACGAGACCCGCCGCATACTGCTGCTCGATCTCTGCTACCTCACTTTCTGCACGGCCGATGAGTTCGGCTTTCTCTGCAGGTATCACGAAATCGTTCACACCAATTGATGCACCGGATCGCGTCGAATACTGGTAACCCGTGTACATCAGCTGGTCGGCAAAAATTACTGTCGACTTCAAACCCACCGCACGGTAACACTGGTTAATAATGCGAGAGATCGCTTTTTTGACCATCGGCTGGTTGATCATGTCGAAAGACAAACCTTCCGGCACAATACCCCAAAGCAGTGCCCGACCTACCGTCGTTTCCACCAAACGCGTCTGAGTCACCTCTTCCTCACCGTATTGGATGACGGTCTCAGCGATGCGCACCTTGATCCGAGCATGCAGGTCGACTTGACCACTGCCGTAGGCGCGCTCAACTTCAGCTGTATCAGCAAAGCTCATTCCCTCGCCCCGCGCATTGATACGCTCACGAGTCATGTAGTACAGACCCAAGACCACGTCCTGCGAGGGCACGATAATGGGCTCGCCGCTGGCGGGTGACAAAATGTTGTTGGTCGACATCATCAAGGCACGCGCTTCGAGCTGGGCTTCCAGCGTCAGCGGTACGTGAACCGCCATTTGGTCGCCATCAAAGTCAGCGTTAAAAGCGGCACAGACCAAGGGGTGTAGCTGAATAGCCTTGCCCTCGATCAACACCGGCTCAAAGGCCTGAATACCCAAACGGTGCAATGTTGGCGCGCGGTTTAGAAGCACCGGATGCTCTCGGATGACCTCAGCGAGGATATCCCAAACTTCTGGGGGCTCGCGCTCAACCATCTTTTTGGCCGCTTTGATCGTACTGGCAAGACCGCGGTGCTCAAGCTTGCCGAAGATGAACGGCTTGAACAGCTCCAGAGCCATCTTCTTAGGCAGGCCACACTGATGCAGTTTCAGCGTTGGCCCCGTCACGATCACAGATCGACCCGAATAATCCACGCGCTTACCAAGCAGGTTTTGACGGAATCGACCCTGCTTACCCTTGATCATGTCAGCCAGAGACTTCAGCGGGCGCTTGTTGGAACCTGTAATCGCACGTCCGCGACGGCCATTGTCGAGCAACGCGTCGACAGACTCCTGCAACATGCGCTTTTCATTGCGCACGATAATGTCGGGCGCATTGAGATCGAGCAGACGCTTCAGGCGGTTGTTGCGGTTGATCACCCGACGGTACAAATCGTTGAGATCTGACGTCGCGAACCGCCCGCCATCCAGCGGAACCAGCGGACGCAAGTCTGGCGGCAGCACCGGCAATGCGTTAAGAATCATCCATTCAGGATGATTACCCGAACGATCGAACGCCTCCATGAGCTTTAAGCGCTTGGATAACTTCTTGATCTTGGTCTCTGAATTAGTCTGCGGAATCTCTTCACGCAATCGCTCAATCTCACTCTTGAGCTCAATCTGCTTCATCAAGTCCTGGATAGCCTCGGCACCCATTTTGGCGGTGAATTCATCGCCAAACTCTTCCATGGCTTCGTAGTACTGCTCATCGTTGAGCAGCTGACCTGCGTCCAGAGTTGAAAGGCCTGGGTCGGTAACCACATACGACTCGAAGTAAAGGATGCGCTCGATATCACGCAGCGTCATATCGAGCAAAAGGCCAATGCGCGAAGGCAATGACTTCAAAAACCAGATATGCGCGACTGGGCTCGCCAGCTCGATGTGGCCCATACGCTCACGACGAACCTTCGCCAGGGCGACCTCAACACCACATTTTTCGCAGATGACACCGCGATGCTTGAGACGCTTGTACTTACCGCACAAACATTCGTAGTCTTTTACCGGGCCAAAAATCTTCGCGCAAAACAGACCATCTCGCTCAGGCTTGAAGGTACGGTAGTTGATCGTCTCTGGCTTCTTCACTTCGCCGTAGGACCACGACCGAACCATATCCGGAGACGCCAGACCGATGCGAATTGCGTCGAAATCTTCGTTCTTTTCCCTGCTCAGCAGGTTCAGCAAATCTTTCACGTCTTATCTCCTTCAGAAGTCTGATGACTCGGACTCGAGATCGATATCGATGCCGAGGGAGCGTATCTCTTTAATCAACACGTTGAACGACTCGGGCATGCCCGGCTCCATACGGTGATCCCCATCCACGATGTTCTTGTACATCTTGGTTCGTCCAGCAACGTCGTCCGACTTCACTGTCAGCATTTCCTGCAATGTGTAAGCAGCACCGTAGGCTTCGAGAGCCCACACTTCCATCTCGCCAAAGCGCTGTCCACCAAACTGAGCTTTGCCGCCAAGGGGTTGCTGGGTGACGAGACTGTAAGAGCCTGTCGACCGCGCATGCATTTTGTCATCCACAAGGTGGTTAAGTTTCAGCATGTACATGTAGCCGACGGTCACCTCTCGATCGAAGGCATCGCCTGTTCGGCCATCATAGAGCTGCAACTGGCCGCTATCTGGAAGGTCGGCCATACGTAACAATGCCTTGATCGACTCTTCACTGGCGCCATCAAATACAGGCGTTGCCATGGGGACGCCTTCGCGTAGGTTCTCCGCTAATGCCAAGACTTCGGCATCCGAAAGGCTCGAAATATCCGCATCGCGACGAGAGTCAGTGGCATGCGAATAAATTTCCTTCAGGAAGCTGCGCAGCTGCGTGACCTTCGCCTGAGCCTCCAACATCGCGTCGATCTTGGCGCCCAAACCTCGAGCCGCCATACCGAGGTGCGTTTCCAGAATCTGCCCAACGTTCATCCGTGATGGCACGCCCAGAGGATTGAGCACTATATCTACCGGTTCACCTTGCTCATCGTAGGGCATGTCCTCTACTGGCATGATCACTGAGATAACACCCTTGTTACCGTGTCGACCCGCCATCTTGTCACCGGGCTGAATACGGCGCTTCACTGCCAAGTAGACTTTGACAATCTTGAGCACGCCGGGCGCCAGATCATCACCACTTTGCAGCTTCTCTCTTTTGATTTCAAAGCGCTCTTCAAGCAGCTTGTTCTGCTCTTCGAGCAATCGCTGCGACGCGGCCAGCTGAGCATTCAAATCTGCATCGGACAGCTTCAGCTTAAACCATTGATCACGATCGAGGCCTTCAAGAACCTCAGCCGTCAATTTGGTCCCTTTGCTCAAACCGCCACCACTGACCGTGGTCTGGCCCTTCAAGAGCGTCGCCAAACGCGCAAACGTTGCCTCCTCGTAGATCCGATATTCTTCTTTCAGATCTTTGCGGTAGTCGGCTAACTGCATTGTTTCAATGTGCTTGGCACGCGGATCTTTTTCCAAGCCATCTCGGGTGAAGACCTGCACATCAATCACCGTCCCTTTGTAGCTCGAAGGTACGCGAAGCGAGGTATCTTTCACATCAGACGCTTTCTCGCCAAAGATCGCTCGCAAGAGCTTTTCTTCTGGGGTGAGTTGCGTCTCACCCTTTGGCGTCACCTTGCCGACCAGAATGTCACCAGCATCCACCTCAGCCCCAATGTAGACGATGCCGGACTCGTCCAATTTGCCCAGGGCACCCTCGCCGACGTTGGGAATATCCGCGGTGATTTCCTCAGATCCCAACTTGGTATCACGAGCAATACAGGTCAACTCTTGGATGTGGATCGTGGTAAAACGATCCTCTTTGACAACACGCTCCGAAACCAGAATCGAGTCCTCAAAGTTATAGCCATTCCAAGGCATGAAGGCGATTCGCATGTTTTGGCCCAAGGCCAACTCACCGAGGTCAACAGAAGGACCATCCGCAAGGATATCTCCCACGGCAACGCTGTCACCGGCATTCACAATAGGACGCTGGTTGATACAGGTGTTTTGGTTAGAGCGCTTGTATTTAGTCAGGTTGTAAATATCGACCGGAGACTCCTCTGGCCCGACACTATCAGCATCGACGCGCACCACAATGCGGCTCGCATCTACGGAATCGATAATGCCACCACGGCGGGCAACAACACAGACGCCTGAATCAGAGGCGACGTAACGTTCCATGCCCGTGCCTACCAGCGGCTTTTCAGTACACAGCGTTGGCACCGCTTGGCGTTGCATGTTCGAGCCCATGAGTGCGCGGTTTGCATCATCATGCTCTAGAAATGGAATCAAGGCCGCCGCAATAGATACCACCTGCTTCGGCGACACATCCATGTAGTCAACATCAGAGGCTGCTTTGACCGTGAATTCATTACCCGTACGGACGTTAATCAATTCTTCGACAAACCGATTCTTCGCATCCAATGGTGCTGAGGCCTGTGCAATTACATAACCAGCCTCATTAATCGCCGACAAGTATTCGATTTCATCGGTTACGACGCCGTTGACGACCTTACGATAGGGCGATTCAAGGAACCCGTAATCGTTGGTCTGCGCATAGGTCGCCAGCGAATTGATCAATCCGATGTTCGGACCTTCAGGCGTTTCAATTGGGCAGACACGACCGTAGTGGGTTGGGTGCACATCGCGCACCTCGAAGCCTGCGCGCTCCCGCGTCAGACCACCTGGGCCCAGCGCCGAGACACGACGCTTATGCGTCACCTCAGACAGCGGGTTATTCTGGTCCATAAACTGGGACAGCTGACTCGAGCCAAAAAACTCTTTGACCGCTGCCGAAACAGGTTTGGCATTAATCAGATCCTGTGGCATGAGACCTTCGCTCTCAGCCATGGATAACCGCTCTTTCACTGCACGCTCGACACGAACAAGGCCGACACGGAACTGATTCTCTGCCATCTCCCCTACTGAGCGGATTCGGCGATTTCCGAGATGATCGATGTCATCAACTGTGCCCTTACCGTTGCGAATATCAATCAAGGCTTTCAGCACATCAACAATGTCTTCACGATCGAGGATACCACTGCCTTCAGAAGCCTCGCGACCTAGGCGGCGGTTAAACTTCATACGGCCGACAGCCGAGAGATCATAGCGATCCGCAGAGAAGAACAGATTCTGGAAGAGGTTCTCTGCTGACTCCTTGGTCGGCGGCTCGCCCGGACGCATCATGCGATAAATTTCGACCAACGCCTCAAGTTCATTGCGTGTCGAATCATTGGCCAGCGTGTCGCAAATGAAAGGTCCGCAATCAATCTCGTTGGTATACAAGGTCTCGATCGTTTCGATGCCCTTGTCACGCAGCTTGGTCAAAACCTCGCTAGTAATTTCGGTGTTGCACTCAAACAACACCTCGCCAGTGCTGGTATCAACCAGGTTCGTAGCCAGTCGACGCCCCTCGAGGTACTCCTCCGGTACCGCCAAAAACTCGACCTTGGCGTCTTGTAACTGGCGAATGTGCTTCGCAGTGATCCGGCGACCACGCTCCACGATGAGGGTATCGTTAGCCAAGATGTCAAAGGCTGCCATATCGCCACGCAGACGCTCTGGATCCAAGCCCATCGTCGCCGAGTGTTCCTCACCCAACTGAAATGTTGTGGTGTCGTAGAACATGCTTAAAATTTCTTCGGATTCATAGCCAAGCGCGCGCAACAACACTGTCGCCGGCAATTTGCGCCTGCGGTCGATACGAGCGAAGACAACGTCTTTGGGATCAAATTCGAAGTCTAGCCATGAGCCACGGTAGGGAATGACCCGCGCGCTGTACAGTAACTTACCAGAAGAATGGGTCTTGCCTTTGTCGTGATCAAAGAACACACCTGGAGATCGGTGTAACTGAGAAACGATCACTCGCTCAGTACCGTTAATCACAAAGGTGCCATTATCGGTCATGAGAGGAATTTCTCCCATGTACACTTCCTGCTCCTTGATGTCTTTAATCGACTTGGAGGAGGCCTCTTTGTCGTAGATTATTAGGCGGACGCGAACTCGCAGCGCGCAGGCATAGGTAGTGCCGCGCAGCACACATTCATCCACATCAAATACAGGTTTGCCAAGCGCGTAATCAACATACTCAAGCGCGGCATTACCACTGTAGCTGACGATAGGAAACACTGACTGGAACGCGGCATGTAAGCCGTAATCACCTCGCTCCTCGCTGGGCACACCTTCCTGAGTAAATTTGCGGTAGGAATCCAGCTGGATCGCTAGCAGGTATGGAATATCCATGACCTTTGGCAGCGAACCAAAATCTTTACGGATACGTTTTTTCTCAGTGTACGAATAAGTCATCAGTACTCCTCAACGTGTTAAACGCCAACCTCGGTTAGCTTCGACCGACCCAACGTCGGACAAGTTCCGGTCGCCAGAACCGGGAACAGGCCGGAGCGCTTTCGCGCTCCAGCCCTACGGTTGCCTCAAAAAATAGAGGCAGGGGTCACGCTTACTTCAGCTCGACAGTGCCGCCGGCTTCTTCGATCTGCTTCTTGATATCTTCGGCTTCGTCTTTTGAAGCGCCTTCCTTGATCGGAGACGGCGCGCCGTCGACCAGACCCTTCGCTTCTTTCAAGCCCAGACCCGTAATTGCACGCACGACCTTGATCACGTTGACTTTCTTCTCGCCACCTGAGGCAAGAATAACGTCGAAGTCAGTCTTCTCTTCAGCCGCTGCGCCGCCTGCGTCGCCGCCAGCAGCAGGCGCTGCCACAGCAACTGCAGCCGCTGCAGAGACGCCGAATTTTTCTTCCATTGCTTCGATCAAAGCAACGACATCCATGACGCTCATTTCAGCAATTGCGTCGAGAATTTCTTCTTTGGAAAGTGCCATGTGTAAATCTCCTGATTACAAAATTAGGGAACTAAGCGAGGCGTCTTACGCCGCCTGCTTCTGATCGCGAACCGCAGCCAGCGTACGAACCAGCTTGCTCGGTACTTCATTCACCGTTTGCACCAGCTTGGTGACAGGCGCCTGCATCACGCTCATCAACATCGACAATGCCTGCTCACGCGTTGGCATCTTCGCTAGTACATCCAGTTGGTCAGCACCCAACAACTTGCCGCTGATAGACAGTGCCTTCACCTCGAACTTATCGTTCTCTTTGGCGAAATCCTTAAACAACCGCGCTGCCGCACCCGGATCTTCCATCGAAAATCCAAACAGAGAAGGCCCTACCAGCGTGTCGCTGACACATTCGTAGTCCGTCCCTGCTAATGCACGCTTCGCCAAGGTGTTACGAATAACACGTAACATGACCTGGTTTTCCCGTGCAGTGGCACGCAGAGCTGTCATCTTGGTCACGTTGACGCCGCGGGCATCCGCGATGACGAGTGACAAGGCACTGGTAGCTGTCTCGTTGACTTCGGCGACGATCGCTTTCTTTTCTTCGAGTCCAATAGCCACTAGTTAACTCCTGGAGTTCAGTTAAGGACGCCGCTTCGCGACGCCCGCCCGTTGGTGAAACACTTCACCATCTGCGTAGGCCACCGGATCAACTGCCGGGTTATTAAGGTTGCCTTTCAACACCCACCTACGGTCTTTGACAGCCTTTAGTGTCTGCACGGGCAACATCCCCACGCTTTTCCAAAGACTTCAAAGCGAATAGGTCACCGAAGCGCCCTATTCCTCAGCCAGCGTCCATGCCAGCCGAGTTGATCAACGCACCCGAGAGTGCGGCGACCTTAAAAATCCATCGAACCATGGTCGATGGTGACCCCGGGCCCCATCGTGGTAGATAGGGTCACTTTGCGCACATATACGCCTTTCGCCGCAGCGGGCTTGGCCTTCTTGAGATCGGCCAAAACTGCCAGCAAATTGCCTTTGATCGCATCAGGCTCAAAACTAATCTTGCCGATTCCACCGTGGATGATGCCGTTCTTGTCTGTACGAAAGCGCATCTGGCCCGCTTTAGCGTTTTGGACAGCACCTTCAATATCGGGCGTCACCGTACCGGTTTTTGGGTTAGGCATCAGGCCACGCGGACCTAGGACCTGCCCGAGAGTGCCCACCACACGCATCGCATCAGGCGAGGCAACAACAACATCAAAATCCATCATGCCGCCTTTGATCTGCTCCGCGAGATCTTCCATGCCGACAAAGTCGGCGCCTGCGGCCTTAGCTTTTTCTGCGTTTTCCCCTTGGGTAAACACGGCCACACGTACCTCAGAGCCCGTGCCGTGCGGCAGTGTTGTAGCACCGCGCACACCTTGATCCGATTTGCGGGCATCAACACCTAGGTTCACTGCAACCTCAATCGTTTCATTAAACTTGACTGTCGCGAAGCTCTTAAGAAGCGCAATCGCTTCATCGACTGGATAGCTTCGCGCTGCATCAACCTGCTCACGAAATGCTTTGACTCGCTTAGACATCTTAGCCATTAGTTCACACCCTCCACTTCAATACCCGCGGAGCGCGCGCTACCAGCGATTGTTCGCACAGCTGCGTCCATATCTGCCGCCGTCAGGTCGGGCCATTTTTGCGTCGCAACCTCTTCAAGTTGCGCACGCGTCACCTTGCCAACCTTCTCGGTATTGGGGCGACCAGAACCGCTTTTAATACCCAAGATTTTCTTCAGCAGGACTGAGGCGGGCGGTGTTTTCTTGATGTAGGTGAACGATTTGTCACTGTACACCGTGATCACCACTGGAATCGGTAAGCCCGGCTCCATGCTCTGCGTATCCGCATTGAACGCCTTGCAGAATTCCATGATGTTGACCCCTTTCTGACCCAACGCCGGGCCTACCGGAGGACTGGGGTTCGCTTGCCCAGCCGGAATCTGCAGCTTGATATAGCCGTCGATTTTCTTTGCCATGTTGTTCTCCCGGGTTCAAACGCCTCTGGATCGACAGTTGCCGCCATCAGCTCCCCATCAATGTTCACCAAAGTGAACTGTTACTGTTGCATCTACCGACTGGCAGACACCACTCTGTCAAGCCTTCTCGACCTGACCGAATTCAAGTTCTACGGGTGTAGAGCGCCCGAAGATCAGCACCGCCACATTGAGACGGCTCTTTTCGTAATTCACATCCT
>JAYPVH010000002.1:0-6518 GCA_038134505.1 Halieaceae bacterium
GCGTCTCGAAACCCCGGCTCACCCTACTGGGCCCACCACTTCGCTGCGCTCTTGCCGCACCCGTAGGACTATTCCAGCCCGCCAGCACAGCTGGACGGGCGTTCACCGCTCGACGCTGCGCGTCTCGAAACCCCGGCTCACCCTACTGGGCCCGCCAATCTTGTCATTTCGCTATTGAGAGACCTTCACAGCCACAGGTCTGTCAGCTCGGTAATATTCATTGAGATATCGGAGCGCCTCGCTAGATCAAACCCTCGCTCACGTATTTCAGGCGGAACAGGACCTCGCACTATTTCTGCCGCCTCATCCTCTGACGTATAAACGTAACCTGCGCCATCGATGTATTCAGTGATATCACCCCGAATCTTTTTCATTAGAACACCAACACCGGAGGCACGAGCCTCATCGATGGCCATAGGCCACCCCACAGACGCACGCTCCGAATCAGCGGTATAGATAAGCCACTCAGAGCGCTTGTAGATAGTGGGCATGACATCAAGATCCACCGTGCGCGCAAATTGAACAGGACTTCCAAGCTCCTTGTTCAGCGTTTTGAGTTGCGGCGTGAAATATCCGATTGGGAAGATAACAAATGGTTTTTCTGGAACACGCGTCGCAATATGCAAAAACGATCCCATATCTTTTTTAGGAATTGCTGCTCCCGTATTCAGAATATTTGTTCCGTTAGGACCCGTGTCGTAGAACCGGTTAAAGTCAACTACTGGCATCGCTGACAACAATTTCTCTGCGTTAAAACCGCACCGAACCAAGCGTTCTTTCAAAAAAGGAAAGACCAAGACCCCCCGACATAAGTCGTCGTTAACCATCGAGGCTACAGAGTGCAATTGTTCATCAGACGCCTCAAGAATATCAAAAGAGTGACTGCGCAGAGTGAATGGTTTTTTTAGGATCTCGGACAGCTTAAAGGCAATGGGCGCGTAGTGTAGGTAGTGCACATGGATCACATCTGGAACAAAGGACCGAGCTACCTTCAACACATCCTCATAGGTCTGCACTCGTTGAAAAGGGTAGTGTTTCGGGTATTTGATATTGCCTGAGCCAAAAGATACCACCTCAAGCTCATGGGTCGCATGGAGGTAACGTAGCTCTGTTTCTTTGTAGCTCTGCGACACAGAGGGATAGCCCGAAAGAAGCACCATGATTCTTTGCTTTGCCAACAGAGCACCTCACTGAGAATAAATGTGACAATATTAACCGTGTGCAGGTTAATTTATTGAAAACCATCTACACTGCTGTTTTCTTTACAGGTCGTTTCGCAAACCATCTCTCGCGATTCAGAAGGAATCCTACACGTGCGGGTATCAGTCGTCATCGTAGCATTTAACGTCGAAGATTTTATCTTGGACTCTGTGCGGTCTATGCTGGATCAGACTTACAAAGACCTTCAGGTCATTGTGGTTGATGATTGCTCAACCGACCAGACGCTGGAACGCCTGCACGAAATTAACGACCAACGTCTCATTATCCATCAACTTCCCGTGCACTGCGGTATCGCAACGGCGAGAAATATAGGTGCGCGACTGGCGCAAAACAGCGAATTTATCGCAGTGATGGACGGCGACGATCTCTCCCTACCAAAGCGAATCGAAAGTCAGGTCGCGTTCATGGATGAAAACAAAAGCGTACATATCGCTGGAGCACAGATCAAAGTGTTCCGCGGCGCGCCCGATAACATCACGCTATCTCCCACACATCCCTTGACCGATGATCTGATCAAAGCGCGCTTGCTCCTCATCAACGGGACTGCCTTGATTCATCCCACAACAATGATGCGCACCGATTTTCTTCAACGCCATCACCTTGAGTATCCTCCGCCTGTCAGAGGCTATTTGGGAATTGATCACGATTTTTGGATTTCCACGATACCCCGCGGCGTGGTTTTTGCGTCACAACCCGATGTGACACTGCTCAAGCGTGTGCATGACACCAATGTATCAAGACGCAGTACCGAGGGCGGTAGATTGGCAGCTTTAAAGACGATCTCTCGGACAAGGTTACTCGGAGATTTTTTCCCTGACCTGACGCGACGCGAGGTGCATGCGCTGGCACTTCTGCTGGAAGAGCACCGCCCGCTCAACTTTCAACAACTCGGCCTCGGTCTCGCAGCGCTACAAAGAGCATCGCAGTTCCCAAAGAGCACCTTCGGAGAAAACAAGCGGGCGGTATTACAAATGCTTAGACAGGCACTCAACGCAAGACAGCCCAAGGGCACAGGAAAACCATGAAAATCGATCTTACATCCTCTGGACAATGGTCTAGTGTCGCAGAGTGTTGGTTTACCGCGATCGGCCATCCCTTAAGACCTGGTGACGCCGATATCGCTGCATTTCGATCCTTCTGCGAGCCTGCGATCGCCTCGAGCAACAACCCCAAAGCACTGATCATGGGCGTCACGCCAGAGCTTTACCACATGCTGAGCCCTCTCTGTGATACCCAGGCGATCGATCGGAATGAGGCCATGATCGATCTTGTTTGGCCGGGAGAACGGTCCGCCGTGACCCGAAAGGAATGGCTCCGATTAGCCGACGTCGATGAACTGTTTGACGTCGTTGTCATCGATGGCGGCATCCACCTAGTCGATTATCCGATCGAGCAAGAGCAACTGCTGAGCGGCATCGCAGCTCACTTAAGGCCTGGTGGACGGCTAGTGGCTCGATTATTTAGTCCGCCGCAAATGCGCGAGAACGTCGAGAGTGTGACCGAGGCTCTGGCACGGGGAGAAATCGCCAGTGTTAATCACCTCAAGATCCGAATGGGTAACGCCATACAGCAGTCTTCAGAGACGGGGGCTCGGTTAAACGATGTGTGGGAAGCTATTCAGTCGCACGGCGATATTCTTCTGCAGCTCGAGGGAACGCCGGGTTGGCGTCGAGAGGAAATCGAAGCGCTCGGATTCTACCGCGGGCAACAGGCAAAGTACGCCTTCGTCTCCATTGAGCAAGTGCTCAATATGGCAAACCGCCTCGATAATCCCTTGCAGCACGAAGGAACTCGCGTTCCGGACTACCCAATGGGCGATCAATTCCCCGTGATCTGCCTGAGTCGTCCCGCTTAAAAAAGGCCAGAGAAGATCACAAAAAACGCTTACCGGAGGTCAAAGGCCAACCCCTCTAGGCATCCCCGCCGCGCACGCCCAAGTGAGGCTGGGAAACACCGGCGCGCTATCCCTGCGCATGAAGTCATGCTGTAATCCAGTACGCTCGCCAAAAAAACATTCGTCATTCAATCAGGAGGTGACTGATGAAAACACGCGCAGCCGTTGCCCTAGCCCCTGGGCAACCACTCGAGATTATGGAGGTCAATCTCGATGGACCCAAAGCCGGTGAAGTGCTCATCGAAGTCAAGGCAAC
Organism: Halieaceae bacterium; assembly: GCA_038134505.1. Taxonomy (GTDB): domain Bacteria; phylum Pseudomonadota; class Gammaproteobacteria; order Pseudomonadales; family Halieaceae; genus Luminiphilus. The sequence goes on from JAYPVH010000002.1 coordinate 3,372, forward strand.
CGGTGTGTGCCACACCGATGAATTCACCCGTTCGGGAGTTGACCCCGAAGGTATTTTCCCCGCGATCCTCGGGCATGAGGGTGCCGGTATTGTTTTAGCAGTTGGCGAAGGGGTCACCACCGTGGCCCCCGGTGACCATGTCATCCCGCTCTATACGCCTGAGTGCCGGCAGTGTCACGCGTGTCTCAGTGGGAAAACGAATCTGTGCACAGCGATTCGCGGTACCCAAGGTCAGGGCCTCATGCCCGATGGCACGACGCGATTCTCCATGCTGGACGGCACACCGATCTATCACTACATGGGCTGCTCGACTTTTGCCAATCACACTGTGCTGCCGGAGATCGCAGTAGCCAAAGTCCGAGAGGACGCGCCTTTCGATAAGATCTGCTACATCGGCTGTGGCGTCACCACAGGGATCGGCGCCGTGATCAATACAGCCGGCGTCGAAAAAGGTGCCACCGCCGCCGTGTTCGGTCTCGGTGGTATTGGCCTCAACGTGATCCAGGGCCTCAGGTTGGCTGGCTGTGACATGATTATCGGTATCGACACGAACGATGCCAAAGCTGATATGGGTCGGCGGTTCGGCATGACCCATTTTTTGAATCCGTCTCAGCTCGAGGGCGGCGTGACTGACGCGATTCTGGCGCTCACCCGCACAGAACAAGACAGTTTCGGTGGCGTCGATTATTCCTTCGACGCGACGGGTAATGTCAACGTTATGCGCGAGGCATTAGAGTGTTCTCACCGTGGGTGGGGGGTATCGGTCATTATCGGTGTCGCACCAGCGGGCGCTGAAATCAGCACGCGTCCTTTCCAACTAGTCACCGGCCGGGTGTGGAAAGGAACGGCCTTTGGCGGTGCCAAAGGACGGACCGATGTGCCTCAGTTTGTCGACTGGTATATGGACGGCAAGATAGAAATCGACCCCATGATCACGCACAAGCTCAAACTGGAGGAGATTAACGATGCCTTCGAGCTGATGCACAGAGGCGAGAGCATTCGCGCTGTGATCGAATATTGACCAAACTCTGTTAGGCCGTGTCGGCGCGGTTGCGGTAACAGATCGTTCTCGACTTCATATTGCGCGAGGCGCGATGACTGGGAGCGCGCCCTGCGCAGTTTCAGTTTGCGCACAGTCCGTGTGACAATGGCGCTCTAAAGACCAAATTAATTCACCTGGCCTTAATCGATGACTCGGCCAACACTACGGAGCAAAGACTCATGAAAGACATTCTTAATTATTCAGGCAAACGCGTCATCGTGAGTGGCTGCTTTTCCGGCATGGGCGAAGCGACCGCACGGCTGCTGGTCGAGTTAGGCGCAGAGGTCCATGGCTTTGACTTCAAAGAATCCAGTGTGCCGATGGCGTCTTTCACGCAAATTGACCTGCGCGACCCCGCGACCATTGAAGCTGCTGTCGCTGGTGTCGGCGGCAAGATCGACGCACTGTTTAATTGCGCCGGTCTTCCTGGCGGCGGCGCGTTCTCACCGATGGATACGATGAAAGTCAACTTCATTGGTACGCGTCACATGACCGAAACGGTGTTGCCTCTCATGGGCGAGGGTGCGGCGATCATCTCGATCGCATCAACCGGCGGATTGGGTTGGAGCCGGCGAGTTCCGGTCCACATGGAGCTGCTCGCGACACAGGGCTTTGACGGCGCGTTGGCTTGGTGTGAAAGCAATATGGAGCACGTCTCCGAAGGCTATGCCTTCTCCAAAGAGGCGGTCATTGTCTGGACACAGTTTATGGGGGCGCAACTGATCAAGCGTGGCATTCGGATCAACTGCTCACTGCCTTCTCCAACCCAGACACCGATGATGGCGGCGTTCCATGCGGCCTCCGGCAAAGAGGTGGTCGATGCCGCAGCTGAACCATTGGGCCGATACACCACACCGGAAGAGCAAGCGGCGCCGCTTGTACTGATGTGTTCCGATGCGGCGAGTGTTGTTAACGGCGTCGTGCTGCCCGTAGACGGCGGCTTCATGGGTGGCGTCGTCACCGGCCAAGTCGACATCTCGAAAATGATGTCAAAGTCTTAGGGTCACTGATATTTCAGCAGCGGCGACGTCAGACCGACTGTGATCGATCAGTCGGGATGTTTGCAATGAGCTAACCAGAGTTCTTCCAACATGTCCGATGATCCTGTGTGAGGTAACGATCTGACGCTGCGCAGTGACTCCATAAAAAAAGCCCCTCAAGAGGGGCTTTTTTTGTTCTAAGAGCGCAGCTTTTTCCCCGCTTAGGTATGTGCAATCACCTTGGTCTCTAGGAAATCTTCAACGCCCTCTCGGCCCCAGGCTCGGCCAATGCCACTGGCTTTATAGCCACCAAATGGCAGATCACCGGTGATCATCATGCCGCCGTTGACGCTGATGTTGCCGGCGCGGATCCGTTTGGCAATACGGATACCGCGATCGAGATCTGCGGTGGTGACCGCGCCCGCCAATCCGTATTCGCTGTCATTGGCAATGCGGATCGCGTCTTCGTCATCGTCAAACGGGATCACACACAGCACAGGTCCAAAAATCTCCTCCCGAGCGATTCGCATATCATTGGTCACGTCGACAAAGCAGGTCGGCTCGACAAAGTAGCCATCGCCCTTGTATGGCGCCAAATTACCGCCGTGCAACAGCCGAGCGCCCTCTTCGACACCGATATCAATATAGGACTTCACGCGATCTAATTGCTTTTTAGAGATGACGGGGCCCATAACCTGGCTTGGCGCGTCGAACTCACCCCAGTTTTGACTGAAGTTTTCATAAGCGGCCTTCAAAATATGGCAAGCCTCCTCGTAGCGACTGCGGTGTACCAACATCCGCGTCGCCATGGCGCAGCCCTGGCCTGCGTGCATGACGGCCATGCCTCGCGCAACGCTCTCGGCAAAATTTGGCGCGTCCTCCAAGATGATATTCGCCGACTTGCCACCCAACTCCAGAAAGACGCGTTTCATCGTTGCCGCGCCGCGCTCCATAATCAAACGCCCGATGGCTGTAGATCCTGTAAACGAGATCGCATCAACACGCGCGTCATCGACTAACATCTGGCCTGCAAGTGCTGGGTCCTGTGAGGTCACCACATTCAATACACCCGGAGGCACACCGGCCTCCAGCGCCAATTCGCCCAACAGCGATGCACTGTAGGGC
>JAYPVH010000002.1:6528-33437 GCA_038134505.1 Halieaceae bacterium
ATGTAGGGCGTATCGGGGGCAGGTTTTAGAATCATCGTGCAACCCGCCATCAGCGCACAGAATACTTTCTCTAAATTCACATACAGCGGGACGTTCCAAGGTGTAATCGCTCCGACAACGCCCACCGCCTCATGATAAATCTTGCGATGTGTGGTGAAGCCATAGGTCTCTTTCGAGCCAGCATCTTCCTCCCACTGCACGTCGTGAAAACACCCCATGAGATCATTCATCGCATTCAGGGCGCCATCAACATGGGCCATACACGCAGCACCAACGGTTGCACCGGCCTCAACACGTGCCACCGTCATAAATCGATCACGGTTGGCCATCATGATCTCTTGCAATCGCGTCAATACCTCAAATCGCTTGTCGCGGTTGACTGACCAATCGGTATCGTCAAAAGCACGCCGTGCCGCCTGAATCGCTGCATCGACATCCTCGGCACCGCCGTCGGCAGCCTGCCCGACCACCTCGCCCGTCCACGGAGTACGGTTATCAAATACCTGACCAGATGCGGCGGGCTTCACTTCACCATCGATCACAAGGTGTGCAAACGCTAGCTGTTCCAAAATGAATTCCTCATCAACAATGTTGTTTATTTTAGCAGGCGCAAAAGCGCCGAGTGCGCGGTGCCTATTATGGTACAGTCAGCGCGATCTTTCACCCTCAAGAGACCCGATATTCACAGAACACGAGGTACCCAACGTCGTGAATGACCCAGCCCCTCACTCATCACGCTATCTCCGCTACATCTCGATCATCGCCTTTTTAGTCACCATGGTGAGTCTGATGGATCGCTATGTGGTGTCCATTCTGATGCAGCAGATCAAGGAGGATTTGTTGCTCAGCGATACCCAGCTCGGCCTTCTCGTCGGCCCGGCCTTTGTGGTCGTACATATTCTCAGCCAGCTGCCGCTCGCGCGTCTCGCCGATCGCACAGTGCGACCTCGGTTGATTGCTGCCGCCACCTTACTATGGAGCCTTTGTACAATTGCTGCCGGATTCGCTAAGAACTTTCCACAGCTGTTTATCACCAGAATGGGCGTCGGCATCACAGAAGCCGCTTGTTCACCAACTTTGGCTTCATTGATCTCCGACTATTTCAGCGAATCCAAGCGCGGTAAGGCACTGGCGATGATGTCAGTGGGTGGTACCGCCGGTATAGGCGCCGGCATGATACTAGGCGGGGAAGTCGGCGCCGCTTATGGCTGGCGAGTGGCCATGATCGTCGCGGGAATTCCCGGGATTCTGCTGGCGTTGTTGGTCTTGCTCACCGTCAAAGAACCGCGCGAGGCCCCTGTGGTACAGGCGGCTAAGGGTCCCTCAACGTGGTCGGTTGTGCGGTCTTTGTTTCGCTCTAACGCCTATGTCTGGCTCGTCGTCGGCGCCAGCGCCTCGCTCCTGGTCGGTTTGGGACGTGGCGCTTGGGAGCCTGTATTTTTGATTCGTGTATACGGTCTTGAGCAAGCTGAGACCGGTCTCATTTACTTCCTGACCTCACCTTTACCCTCCATGGTCGGCGCCTTCTTTGGCGGTGTGTTACTCGATCGACTCCTGCCTAAGGACAGGCGCTGGTATCTTTGGCTACCGGGTCTGGCTATGTTGCTGGGTCTCCCGGGAATCCTGGCCTTTCTGTTAGCCCCAGCGTCTTGGATTATCGGCGATACGGGCCTCCCCATGGGACTCTTGTTTTCTATCATTGGCTCAACCATCGCCGGCGCTGCGGGCCCCGGGATGATCGCCGCGGGCCAGGCTCTCGCTAGCGCCGATGTGCGAGCGACCTCCCATGCGGTGTGGACTATGGTGGCCAATTTAGTGGGCATGGGGCTCGGCCCGCTGATTGCTGGCGGTCTGAGCGATGCGCTCGTCATCGATTATGGAGCGGATTCCATTCGCTATGCCTTGACCATTCTGTCTGTCGGCGCCATACCCGCTGCAGTGGTCATGATCTGGGGCGCCCGTCATATCCCTTCGCACGGCGATTAAACGCAAATCTTCGCGCTCCTCGGGCGACACGCGTATACTCCCGCACTCCTAGAACAAAGCACAGTGGCGAGCCATGGGCGCACCCTCTTTTTTTCGGCGACGCGTGATCGAACCGGTGCGATCGCTCTTACGGCAAGGCGTGTCACCGCGCGCGTTGGCGCTGTCACTTGCCGCCGGCGCCGTGATCGCGGTGATTCCGATATTTGGTATCGCGACCTTTGTTGCCTTTTTGGTCGCGGCAATGTTTCGCTTGAACCATGTCGCGATTCAGCTGACCAACTATTTGATCTACCCGTTGCAGTTTGTCCTGTTCATCCCTTTTGTGCGCGCCGGAGAAATGCTTCTCGGCCTGACACCTGTGGTGATCAGTGCTTCAGAGCTGGCTCAGCGCATCATGGCCGACTTCAGCACTACAATGGCCGAATACGGGCTAGCCATTGCCGCCGCGACCCTCGCCTGGGCCCTAATAGCCATCCCGCTGACGGCGCTATTGACCGCGGTGTTGCAATACTTGCTGGCACGCTGGCTACCATCAGATAGGGACTCTTCCAGCAGCGAATGATCATTCTTGAATCAGTTTCCCTACGACGCGGTTCAAAGCCGCTGTTTTCTCAGGCGTCTGTGACCATACCCAACGGCCAATGCGTTGCGCTCATTGGCGCCAACGGATGCGGGAAATCGAGTTTTTTTTCGTTGCTCCTTGGCCAGCTTGATGCCGATCAGGGCGCGATCCGCGGAATGGACAAGCTGAGAATTTCACACATGGCGCAAGAATCCGCAGCCGGCACACTATCGGCGCAAGACTATGTACTCAGCGGTGATGCGCTCGCCTACGCGTTGCTGTCGGAGACAGCAGCGGCGGAAGTAGCGGGTGATTTTGACCGCGCCGCGCGCCTACATCTCGACCTAGAAGCTGCACGCGCCTATGACGCGCCGCGACGTGCTGAGCGCTTGTTGCTCGGACTGGGATTCGCGCCTGCAGAGGTTGACCAAACAGTCAGTCAATTTTCGGGGGGCTGGCGCATTCGTATCAATCTCGCGCGCGCCTTGATGACACCCTCTGATTTGATGCTGCTTGACGAGCCCACCAACCACCTCGATCTCGATGCAACGCTGTGGCTTCAACAGTGGTTAAAAAGTTACGCAGGCACCCTCGTCATTATTTCGCACGATCGGGATTTCATTGACGCCGTTTGCGAGCGCGTCATGAAGATCGAAGGCGAGCAACTCAAGAGCTACAAAGGCGGCTACAGCGACTACGAAAACCAACGCGCGATGCAGCTCAGCCAACAACAGGCACTTCACGACAAACAGCAACGACAGATCGCCGATATCGAGCAGTTCGTGCGCCGATTCCGCGCCAAGGCCACCAAGGCCAAACAGGCGCAAAGTCGTTTGAAAGCACTTGAACGCATGGAGCGCGCGGCCCCAGCCCATGTCGACTCGCCTTTTCAGTTCCAGTTTTTCGAAGCTCCCGCCCCCAGCGACCCACTGCTTGATTTACGCCAATGCGACCTCGGCTATACACAAAAGCGCGTATTAACTCAGGTCGACTTTGCCTTGCGCCCGAGCGATCGCATTGCACTGCTGGGAAAAAACGGCGCAGGAAAATCTACATTTCTCAAATCACTTGTGGGTGCGCTACCGATCCTCGATGGCGAGCGCGTTGCAGGCTCTGCTCTGCGAATTGGCTATTTCGATCAGCAACAGCTTGAGGTGCTTGATCTAGAGGCCAGCCCATTTTTACACCTGCAGCGACTCACGCCGACGGCTCGAGAGCAGGATATCCTCAACTTTCTCGGTGGCTTTAACTTTCGTGGTGAGCAGGCGACTAGCGCGATCAAGCCCTTCTCAGGCGGTGAAAAAGCGCGTCTTGCGTTGGCCATGGTGGTTTGGCAACGCCCCAATGTCTTGGTTCTTGACGAGCCCACCAACCATCTCGATCTCGATATGCGGCATGCCCTTGAGGTCGCACTTGGCGGCTTTGAGGGCGCGGTCGTTTTAGTCAGCCACGATCGCCATTTGCTCCGAAATACAGCAGAACAATTATGGCTGGTGGCGGCAGGTCGGCTGCGCCAGTTCGATGATGACCTCAGCGCCTATGAACAACTTGTATTGAGCGCAGAGTCGATGCCTGCCGAAGCAGCCGGAGCACAACATCACGACCATCAGTCCGGCGACAAAAAACTTCAACGCCAGTCGGCTGCACTGCGCCGCGAGGCGTTACGACCTCTGCAGCGAGCGCAAGACAAAGCGGCGGCGCGCGTTGCCGAGTTAGAGACCGCATTGGCGGCACTGCAGGGGCAACTGGCCGACGGCGCGCTGTATGACGCCGCTCAACAGCCGAAGCTCACTGGACTGTTGCAGGAAGAAGGGCGACTGAAACAGTCGCTTGAGACGGCTGAAGCGGAGTGGCTCGACGCACTTGAGAAGTTAGAAGCCGCCGAGGCCTCTGAAGAGCGCTGAGCTTGATGCGCTGGGGGGTTGTTCGCGTACTAGCCTATCGCCAAGGCGACGAAAACCGCGACGCCCAAGCCCACACTGAGCGCTGTCGATCGTCGCAGTGCTGGTGATGATAGACCCAGCCAAACTCCGGTGATCATGATGAAGAGAAGCCCTGCCGCCAGAAACTTCGACAGCGTCTTAAAGTTTTGCGGTCCATGCCCCTTGTGCAGCTCGACCAAGCTCGCCTGCAGATTTGGCTGTACCTCAGTGATCTGTAATGCGCCGCCGCGTTGCGCCAAGCGAAAATGTCGGCGAGAGGTGGGCCGGGTGACCAGCGTGTCACCTCGCTGTACCGAATATTCAAAATCATAGTCAGTCACGCCCGCGGCGGCGAGAATGGCCAACACGTCATCCACGGCCATACCCTCTGTCACCGCATAGTCCTCAGTGGACAGGGTCCCGATCTCCGTCTCAGGGAACTCACCCTTGTAGCCCAGTAAATACCCGCCTCCCGAGACGGCGGCCATGATCAGCATGGCGGCGAAAAATGAAGAACAGTACAAGTGTAGGCTGACAAGCTGACGTCGGTTCATCAAAAGACTCCAAAATTCATTTGTGCGAAATGCGCGTGAGCGTGCGAACAGCGACACTGCCTGCAGAGGCCCATTTCCATCGAGTGGCAATGGTATCAAAGGCGGCGTCAAAAGACTTGCGCTGTCTGGCTGTCGAGCTAGACTCCGGGTCTTCATGATTTGAGAGGCTGTCGATGCTCAACGCCGTGCTTTCGTTGTTAATCTGCCAGTGGCTCGGTGTGCAGATCAGCTCTCTGCTCGGGCTACCCATCCCGGGGCCAGTCGTTGGCTTGGTTTTACTGTTGGTCTATCTGCACGTCGCAAAGGGCCCTAGTGCACAGCAAAGTCAGCTCGCAGCATGGCTGCTACGGCATCTTTCCCTCTTTTTTGTACCTGTAGGCGTGGCCGTCATGATGCACCTCGAGCAGGTTGGCTCAGCATGGCTACCGATTCTCGCAAGTCTTGTCGGCAGTACCGCACTCACCTTATGGCTCACCGCCGTACTCGCTGAACGCTGGTTACCGCGCCAATCTCCTGAGGTGGATGAGAGTGACTGAGCGTCATATGACCGCGTTGTTCTGGATCCTCATGACGATTGCCCTGTATCGCGGCGCCCTGTGGCTGCAGCGGAAGCTGGGCTCCAGCCCGATCGCTAATCCGGTGTTACTCAGTATGGCCGGCGTCATCGCAGTGATCGAGGTAAGCGATGGCAACTACGCTAACTACCTAAAGAGCACTGAGATCCTTCACGGGCTTCTCGGTACTGCGACCGTCGCGCTCGCGATCCCGCTACACCGTCAGGTGAGACAATTTCGACACGCACTAGGACCCATCCTCTTCAGTATCACCATCGGGTCACTGTGCGCTACGACAAGCACCCTCGCCTTCTGCCTGTGGCTCGACGCCCCCCAAATCATTACGCTGTCACTGGCGCCGAAAACGGCGACCTCACCGGTGGCGATGGAGATCAGCCGACTACTCGGTGGTCTACCCCCGCTTACCGCGGTCGCGGTCATTCTCACCGGTATCATAGGTGCCATGATTGGGCCGGCTGTGATACGACGCGCTGGTGTTCGCGGCGATCAGGCCGTGGCGATCAGTATCGGTACCGCAGCAAGTGGGATTGGCACAGCGAGTGTTTTGCAGCGCGACTTGACGATGGGCACTTATGCCGGTTTTGCAATGGGGGTCACTGCCTTAACAACGACATTATTCGCGCCGCTACTGATCGCTGTGGTGCCGTGGCTCTAATGGCAAAAGGATGTTGACGACGAGCGGCTACTCGGCGTCATCGCTGACAAACAGGGCAGAGGCTAACCCATCAACATCCAACGACCCACCAGACTTTATCATTGACCTGATCGGCGCTCTGCGGTTCGCAGACAAGGCATAACGACCCAGGCTTTTAGTGCGAAAAGTTGGCTGCGATCGCAGTCTTCCGGTGGACACCGAAAAATGGCTTGAGTGAATCGCTAATTCTCATAGAGCACATAAAGTGACTGACGCGGCTTGGCAAAAACTCGCTGCAACATGGGCTCAAAGAAGCTCAGCGGATAGGTTTCACCATCGGGATCAAATGCGGGCGCGTCATATTTTTCAATGAACTCCATGGTTCGTTCATAGTGTGGATGATCCACAAATTGGTCGCGCAAGTTGCGATCCAAACCGAGGTAGTGGAAAAAATAATAGCCCTGAAAAATACCGTGGTGCTTCACCATCCAATGGTTCGCCTCACTGACGTAGGGCTCTACCAAAACAGCGGCCACGTCGGCATGGTTCGCGGGGCCCAAGGTGTCTCCAATGTCATGAAGCAAGGCGCAGACAACATATTCCTCATCTTGGCCATCCTGGTGCGCCAAGGTGGCAGTCTGTAGGCAGTGCGTCAATCGATCGACCGGAAAGCCACCACAATCACCGGCGAGCAGATTAAGGTGGTCGATCAACCGTTGGTAAACCGAATCTCTGAATGGCTCGAATTCCTTACGAATAATCGCCCAATCCTCAACCGTGCCGTCTTTCATGTGGCGAAAGGTCGCTTTTTCTGAGACCGCTTCGTTCATGGTGTCCTCCTTGCTAATCGCCTGTCTGACTCGCGCGTGCTCAATGCTGTCTACTGTATGGCCTCATTATGCCGAAAATGCTGCACAATCGCCTGCGCGACTGCGGCGAGGTGTCGCTGATATTCAGTATCAACCGCAGCGGGCGCATTACTATGCGTGGCAACAACAACGCCGGTCTCTGGATCAACGTGGATGAGCTGGCCAAAGATGCCGCTGGCAGAGAAGGTGCCGAGTCCACGCATCCACCATAAAAACCCATACCCCGGGTTACCCGATGAGGGCGTCGTGGAGGCATCCATCCAGCCTGGTGGGAGCACCTGCGTACCATCATCGAGCTCGCCACCGCGGTACGCAAAGAGCCCAAGACGGGCGTAATCTCGTACCGTGGCACTAATGCAGCAACCGCCGGCCTCACCGCCACCCGGCTGGTCGATCAACCACACCGCATTAGACTCCATACCAAAAGCCTGCCAAATTTTCGTCGATAGGTAGGTCGCAGCATTGTTACCAATAGCCGCTCGCAACACTTCACCCACAAGGTTGGTCTCGCCAGTGTTGTAGTTAAAAACCTCGCCCGGCTCATGGGCGACCGGCAACTTGGCGAGATACTCGGTGAGCGCTACCCCCTGAAAGGCGCCCGCTTTGGCCACATCTGACTCAGGGTCCGCATAGTCCTCGTTCCATGCAATTCCCGAGGCCATCTGTAAGATGTGTTTGAGTTTCACGGCGCCGTAGGGCGTGCCGCGCAGCCGTGGCAAATAAGCCTCCACCGGATCATCAATGCTGTCTATAAAGCCATCGGCAATGGCTGCACCCACGAGCATAGAGGTCACAGACTTGGTGACCGAGAAACTCACCCACAGTGCTTCTGGCCCGTGGTCATCCGCGTAGTGCTCGTATAAAAGCGCATGATCTCGCGCCACGACCAGACCCATGAGCGGTTCCTGCATCAAGAAAGTAGCAAGCGTGTAGGTCTGGTCGTCAACCGTGTAGGTCAGATCTGACAAATCGATCGTTTGTGGTTCAAGTGACCACACGGTATCCCCGGCAATGATGTCGCGAGTGGGGAGAAACGCTTGATTTCGAGAGAACACCAGTCTTCGATCTGCTGTCGATAAAAACAGTGGCGAGGCGTTGGCGTCCCCAGTTGTCAGCCTTGCACGAATCGCGTCCAAGCGTTGCTCGACGGAATTGTCCTGTGCACTCGCAGCCGTGCAAAACCAAAGCGCAAGCCAAGCAATGTAGCGTGTCAACGACATCATGATCTCCTACGGCACTGCAAAAAAAACGGAGTCCGATCCAACCATAGTCGGCTAAAAAAGATCAAGCGAAAATCATGCTGCTTTGCATCTCTGACCATGCCCGCGAGGACTCAATAGTTCGAGCTGGCACGTCCCAGTGCAAGTCTTCGCTACAAGCTGTGTAGCGGTGATCTTTAGATCAAGCGCATCGCAGCAATTCGCCTCGCTCAGCCCCACACTGTAAGTACCAGCAGGCACTTTGACCCTTAGATCATATCGGCCTAGAGTGTTAAACATGGCTCAGGAACACACACCGCTATCCGCCTCTGCGATCGCAGTTTACCAAGATCGTTTGCTCGATGAGCGCCAGCAACTTCTAGATTCTCAAGACCATGACCGTGAGATTTCCGCAACCGTTGACTTAGATCAGACCAGCGTCGGTCGACTATCACGAATGGACGCATTGCAAGGCCAGGCCATGGCCGTCGCCATCGCCCAACGTCACCGCCAGCACCTTGTCGATATCGACGCCGCACTCCGGCGTATCGAAGCCGGTGACTTCGGACTCTGCGAGGACTGCGAGCAAGCGATCGCCCCCGGTCGACTCGATATTAATCCGGCCGTACGACGGTGCGTACACTGCTCGGCGTAGTTGCTCCCGTTTTCATACCACCGCGCGCCAATCCCCACTCTGCGCATTCAATGTGCGTGACTGCAGAGCACGGCTGAGCGACCTGCGAGGTACACAGATACTGCGGAAACAATACGCAATAGCATCGCGACATCACCGAGGCATTCAGCGAAACCCGGTTGAGAACAACTTTCCTGAGCGGTTGTTTCCGGCTAAGGTGACGCCTACTCAGGCCAGAGCGCCGTCATATTGATCATCAGGAGACAACCCGATGGATACCCAAGCACTATTTTCTCTCGAAGGCCGCGTCGCATTGATCACAGGGGGCTCCCGCGGCATCGGTAAAATGATCGCCGAGGGATTCATCGCTCAAGGCGCCAAGGTCTATATTTCCTCTCGCAAAGCCGATGTTTGCGAAGCGGTTGCCGAATCGCTCGGACCTCAGTGTCATGCCATCCCCATGGATGTCTCCTCCGTAGCGGGCTGTCAAGCTCTGGCCTCGGCTATGGCTGAGCTCGAACCCAAGCTCGATATTCTGGTCAATAACGCGGGCGCCGCCTGGGGTGCCGACTTCAACGAGTTTCCAGAAGCGGGCTGGGATAAGGTCATGGATCTCAACGTCAAGTCTCTGTTTTTCTTGACCCAAGCCCTACACCCGCAACTGTGCGCCGCTGCAAGCCCCGATCAGCCCGCCAAAGTGATCAACATCGCATCCATTGATGGAGTGCGACTCAACACTTGGGAAACCTATAGCTATCAGGCCTCCAAAGCCGCTGTCATTCAGCTCACCAAGCGACTGGCCGCACGACTGATTCGCGATAACATTGTCACGACTGGAATCGGCCCGGGTGCCTTTGCCTCTGAAATGAACCGTGCGGCTCGAGATTTCGAAGACGCCGTAGCGCAGGGCATCCCAGCGCGGCGTATTGGCCGGGATGAAGATATGGCCGCCGCCGCTATTTTCCTCGCGGCACGCTCAGGTGACTACGTAGTAGGAGAAACTTTGTTTGTCGATGGCGGCATGGTAAACGCAGAGTTGCGCGAGAGCATTGGGCCCTAAGCTGACAATCTCTCAACCAACTCGACAAACAATAAACTAGCGCTGAGCGAGAGCGCAAAGATCGCCTTTATCGGGTGTCCTTGGGTCTTGAGGTGCCTCAAAAAGGTTGCGGTCCGCGCGCCGCTCACGATGATCAGATACCACGCAGCACTGAAGAGCCCTGGGTGGCATCGAAGCCGCGGCGCAAACTAGACAGCAAGTGATTAAGGGCTGTACCAAATCGGCGATGAGTAAGCGCGTTCTTGATGAACCCATTGTGCATCGTCAGGAAGGTCGACGAGATCGCCATAGAAGGCACGATCGTAGGCTAACCAGGTGGGCGTTGGAACTTCCAAAACCCTCACGTAATAAAAGGCGCGCTCGCCTGCATCAAAGTGAGGATCCTGCCACAGCGTGGATAACACTGCAGCGCCGACGCTGTTGTTGTAGTGTGCGCCATTTACCGTCGACGCGATTGCCGCCACATGTCCGCGCTCATCGAGCGTCCGCGATCCTGCGAATGCCACGTCAAACACCTTTTCATGAGTTTTCCCGGCACTGTCCTGCCAACCCTTCACCACCTGCACCCGATCGAGTGCGGCCCCCAACGGATCCCTTTCCGCGCTAATCAGCAACTGTAGTGGCGCGCCATCTGCCGGGCCCAGCACACTACCCATTGGTAGCCCATGACGATAGCCAATCGCGGCAAGATCGGGATGCTGATGACTGTTTTCCGGGAAGGAAAATCCTGCGAAGACTCTCAGCCCAATGTGCGGTCCTGTAGTTGCATAGACTTCACGGCGTCGCAAAGCGTCAAAGATCGACTCACGCGTGTTCTCATGCGCCCATACCGCCACCAACCCCCCCGCTGCAGATCGGTAGCTGGGGATGGAGACATCGTCCTTGCCCCTAAATTTTTGCACGATATCTTGCAAATAACGGCCCACGCCGACGCCGGGCTCGCCTGGGGTCGCCTTGGAGAAAAAATTATTTTCTTCCGCCGTCGCCAAACCCGTGTGCGAGTCAGTCGAACCGATCAATCCAAATTGGTACGGGTTAACACCGAGTGTCGCCTCATATTCAAGGCCCTGCAGCAGCGCTGAACGCGCATACTCTGATGCCAACATCTCAGGGGTCTTTGCTGCGAAACCAAAATTACCGCGGTCCCAGCGCCAAAAATCAGCAAATTCATCTTCCGGAGAGAGGAACGGGTGGGTCTCGCTATCGCCCTTAATTTGCGTCATTTCATACAGCGGCTCCCAGTGGGCTCTGCGGCGCGCGTAATCAGCGTCAGGAGCTTCGCCATTTAAGCGGTAGTCACCGAACATGAGCCCGTTTGATAAATTGCCATTGTGTGGGATCGCTAGAATTCCCCCCCCGGTAGCGGACTCGTAATCCGCCATCCAACGCCAGAGATCCTCGGGGTCGGTAGACTCTACCGAGGAAAATGGTAGTACTCGATTCGCCTGTTCGGCGTCATCACGAAACAGCACCACGCGATGCAAATTGTTTTGCTGAGGCCCGGACGTGTATTCGTAACCGATCAACGTCGTGAACCGCCCCGGATCGTTGTACGCTTCGGCCGCAGCTGTGAGTCGCTGCCACATCGGCTGGATCATGTCCTCTCGATGCAGCACATAGACGCCGCGAGCACGCAACTGCGCAAAGGTCTTGAAGGCGTCGACAATATTGCCCTCGGCAATCAAGTCGCGCATCGCGACCGCATTTGCATCTTCAAGAATCAACGGGTGTTGCTCTACCAATGCAGGTGCTAGTCCCAACGATTCCGCATGGTCGGTGACCGCCAAGAAATCGAGCGGTGTACGCAGCCTCGCAGGCACACCCAGTGATGCCACCACCGTATCCCCGCGGGCAAACTGGTAGGCTCGCGGCGCGTCAAGCACGTTGCCAATCATGCCCGCATCATAGGAATAGGCGGTATGAAGATGCGTATCTCCAAACAGCAACTGCTCTGGAAATGCGCGTTCAAGCTCAGGGGAGAACGACATTGAGCGCTGTCGATACGCATCACTCGGAGACGCGTGCTGTGCCCACCCGCCATGAGGCTGGAGCAGTATCAAGACGGTCCCCAGGATTCCCGTCTTGAGGTACAACCCATGTCGCAACGCTGTCAGCATCCCTGTGTACTCATGAGGATCATTGCGGTCCCTGATGCTGGTACAGCACTTCCATCATCTGATCGACCGTAAAGCTCGCCGGGCGCTGACGTGGTGGAAACTCACGCAAGGTGAACAGAAACTGCTCCAGCTCTGCACGAGCCAAGCCAATCCGAGCCAGTGCAACACGATTCCACCAGTCGTCATAACTGTTGGCATTTTCATCCGCGCGCTCAAAGGGATCGCGACGCAGGTGAAATACCTTTGGGATACGCAAAATTTCGAAGGGCTCCCTCCAGACCGCAAAACCCTTGGCTCGCTGCTCAGCGAATACGACTTTCCAATCACCGACCCGCATGCCCGTTAGCAGACCGTCATCACTCCAATACATAAATGAACGACGCGGCCCCTGCGGTGCCTCACCCGTCAGCCTCGGTAGAAAGTTGAAACCATCGAGATGATTACGATAGCTACGACCATTGACTGATGTACCCGTTCGGAGTTCAGCGGCAATATTTCCTCGGCCCGCTGCCGCCATAAAAGTGGGCACCCAATCCTCGTGCGCCATCACATCGTTGATGACCTGGCCCGAGGGAATGTGTCCTGGCCAACGCACCATCGCCGGCACACGATAGCCGCCCTCCCAATTGGTGTTTTTCTCACTCCGAAATGGCGTAATTCCCGCATCCGGCCACTGATTAAAATGTGGGCCGTTATCAGTGGAATAGAAGACGATCGTATTGTCGGCAATTCCTAACGCGTCGAGCTGATCGAGTAATTGGCCCACCATGTTGTCATGGCCGACCATGGCATCGTTGTAAAAGCCCTGTCCCGATAGTCCATGTTCGTCATCCGCAGTGTGCGTGTAATAGTGCATTCGCGTAGTGTTAAACCACACAAAGAAAGGCACATCGCGCTGTGCGGCATCGGCAATGAAATCTTGCGCCGCACCGAGGAATTCACGATCAACAGTCTCCATCCGTTTCTTTGTCAACGCACCGGTATCTTCCACACGGCCATCGGCAAAGCTACGAATCACACCTCGAGGACCAAACCGCGCCCGAAACGCTGGATTCTGGGGATAATCAGGATGCTCTGGCTCCTCCTCGGCATTCAGGTGGTAGAGATTGCCGAAGAATTCATCAAAACCATGTTGCGTGGGCAGGAACTCATCGCGATCGCCCAAATGATTCTTACCGTATTGCGCTGTCACATAACCCTCTGACTTGAGAAGGGATGCGAGTGTCACATCCTCCGCGCGAATACCAAGATCAGCGCCCGGGATACCAACCTTAGTCAGCCCCGTGCGAATCGGCGATTGACCGGTAATAAACGCGGAGCGTCCCGCGGTGCAACTCTGCTGTCCGTAGTAATCGGTGAACTTAGCGCCTTCCGCCGCGATACGGTCGATATTGGGCGTGCTATAGCCCATCATTCCCATATTGTTGGTCGACAGATTCCAAAAGCCAATATCATCGCCCCAAATCACCAAAATATTAGGCTTTTCAGCTGACCAAGCCGCACTGCTCAGCAGCAATAAGCAGGCGATACCCAGATGTCGCAAACACAATGTCATAACCTTACCCCTCGCTGTACACACCCGATGTGAGGACGCACCGATGCAGGCACCCGACACTCTTCAATGCACTAGATTGACCAACGTAGCGCCCTATGATGGTATACAACAGACCGATAAACCAGTGCTCTAAAACGGTGACGCCGACCGCATTATCCGGGAGAAAGAACCCATGTTGCATCTGCATCAAGAACTGTTGTTACTCAGCATCGATGACGATGGCGAAGTTGAGTTCACTGCGGGCACGTCGACTTTCCGACTCGCATTTGCCGGCGCGTGTATGATCGACTTAGCACACAGCGGCCATATCGAGGTCGATCTCGACGCGGTTCATCTTCGCAACCCAAGTACACCATTTGATCCCACGCTCGCGCAGGTGATGTCGACTCTGCAGCAAGCGAACTCGCCGCAGGGTCTGCAATATTGGCTCGGTAAGCTACAAGATAATTTTCAGGCGCTGACCGCCTCAACGCTTCAGCGGCTATCCGATCTCGGCATTATCGCCGTAGAGGAAACCAAATTTTTGTGGGTGCTAGCCTCCAGAAAATATCCTGTGATCGACGGTCACGAGAAGAAAGAAGCCAAACTCCGCATTATGGAGGCACTGCTCGGGGAAGGTCTGCCGTCTGAAGAGGATTCGGAACTCATTGGCCTTGCGCATGCCGGAGGTTTACTAGAGAGCTTCCTCACCACCAGAGAAATTTCGAGCCTGGAGGAGCGATTAGCGACCGTCGGCAACCTCAGTCTCATTGCAAGTTTGGTTGAGCAGGCCATCGTCGACGAGCAGGAGGCGATTGCCAGGGCGATGCTGATCAATCCCTATCCGATTTAAACGACAGCGACGCGCCATTCACTCAGGCGGCGCGGATGAGAGGGCACAATAGTGGTATGATCCGCGTTTTGCCAAGGTAGGGCATATCAATGAGCCACAGCAAAGCACTAGCGCGCGCTGACCACGTCGGCAGTCTGTTAAGAACCGAAACTGTAGCCAACGCGCGTCGGGCGTTTTACGAGGAACGATCGATCTCGGCTGAGGCACTATCCGAGGTGGAGGATCTGGCCATTTCTGAACTGGTCAGATTGCAAGAGTCGGCGGGACTTCAGGTTGTCACCGATGGCGAAGCACGCCGCAGTTTTTGGCACTTCGATTTCATGGGCGCACTTGATGGTTTTGATCTGGAAGAGCGAGATGAAGGCGTCCCGTTTTTTAAAGTCCAGCTCAGGCCGGTTTACCCTGTGGTGCGCTCAGAAGTCGACTTCCCGGATGATCATCCGATGCTAGCGCATTTTAAATATCTTGCATCTCAGACCAAAGTCACGCCGAAAATTTCAATTCCAGGACCCAGCTGTTGCCACTTCAGGGTTGCTCCGGAAGATATCGCACCCAGTCAATATAGGGATGTTGAGGTCTATACAGCAGATCTCGCAAAAGCCTACAAGAAGGCAGTCGCCGCCTTTTATGACGCGGGATGTCGCTACTTACAAATGGATGATATTTTCTTCGCCTACTTGTGCGATCCCAAGCATCGCGCTGACAAAGAGCAACTTGGACAAGACCCAGATTGGCTCATTCAGCGCTATGCCTGGATGATGCACGAGGCGATCAAAGATCGACCAGACGATATGGTCATCGGCATGCACATGTGCCGCGGTAACTTTCGCTCGACTCACGCTGCTGAGGGAAGTTACGACGCTGTTGCCGATACCGTGTTCAATCAGACCGGCGTCGACGTCTTTTTTATGGAATACGACACCGATCGCGCGGGAGGGCTCCAGCCGTTACAATTTTTATCTAAGGGACACCAGCGTGTAATGGCTGGCTTCATTACCACCAAGTCGGCAGAGATGGAGTCCATGGATTTGCTCAAAGCACGCTTCGAGGAGGCCTCCAAATACGTCGATATTGATCAATTGGGGATAGCGCCCCAATGCGGCTTCGCATCGACTGAAGAGGGCAACAGCATCAGCGAGGAAGATCAGCGCAGGAAATTAGAGTTGGTGGTCGAGTGTGCCGAGACCATTTGGAACGACTAAGGGCAAAGCGTCTTTCTACCCCTAACACCGCTTTGGATCCTTTTTCTGCGCTGAAGGAGCTCGGCGCAGGGAGGGGTCTCCAACGCTGCGTCTCAGTCTCCAGGACGCGCTCACAACAGCCTAAAACAAGCTCGTCAATTTATTGATGGCCAAGCCCAATACGAACAGCAGAATCAGGCCCACCCACACGTTCTGTCGGGGTGTATTCACGAGGTCGCCCAGGAGATCTTTGCGGTTCACGACCGCGAGGAGCGCGAGGGCTACAATCGGCAACAACACCGCATTGGTCGCCTGCGCGGTGAGTATGAGTGCGATAGGCCGAGCGGTGACGAGCGAAAAGAACACACCACTGCATAGTACGATCAACGCGATCGCTCTAAAGGACATGCTCCGACGATCTACTGGCCAGCCAAAGCAACCGCAGACGGTCCAGCCTGCCGCCACAGGTGCGGCAACCGCAGACGTGAGTCCCGCGGCAAATAATCCACCACCCACGAGCCAGCGGCCAACCCCAGGCAACGTCTCATCAACGGCTTGTACCAACTGCACCAAGATTTGATCCGCGCGATCTGGGCTCAGCAGTAATCCACCAACGATCACGATGGCCAAGGTCACGATACCGCCAATCGCTATCGACAGTGCGCTCTCTTGTCGTGCTTGCACCAGCGCCGTCGCAACCGCCTCCCCGCGCCAGCGCATTCTCACAGCACTGGCGTGCAAAAACAGGTTATAAGGCACTACCGTGGTGCCGACGAGAGCCAAGGCTAAGGTCCCGGAACCCGCAGGGAGCGCTGGTGACCAGTCCAAAGTCGGGCCATCCAGTAGCAAAAGTAGCACCGCCAAACCGATGAAAACGATCGCCATCATCGCGACAAGGACTACAAGAACGCGCTCAAACCAATGGTAGTGATTGAGCACAATGACCCCTCCCGCGAGGAACGCGGTAATCGCTATCCATTGCTGATGCTCGCCGCCAAGAAGGGCCTGCAAGCCAAGTCCGGCACCTGCGAGATTTCCCGACTGATACGCGGCATTGCCCGCCCCGATGGCCAAAACAATCAGCGTCAACAGGACCCACCCCCACCAACGGTCTGCGCCCAAAGCGCGCATCAACCCGGCAAGATCTCGGTCAGTGACCAGAGCCGCGCGCAACGACAATTCCTGCAAAACCACCGTAGCGACCACTGAAAAAATCACCGCCCAAACCAGTGCTGTGCCGAATTGAGCACCAGCGGCAGTCGCGGTGGTCACAGTTCCTGGGCCGATAAATGCTGCGGCCACCATGGCACCCGGACCAAAGCGCTTGAACATGAGGCTGTCCTTTTTGCCGATTCCGATTACACTTTATCACTTCCATGGTCAGTGAGTGTTCAGTACCGAAGGAGCGTTCCGATGCGCAGTGTTGATTTCAATGGGCAGGCTTTTACGCCTTCTAAAATCATTTGTATCGGTAAAAACTATGTCGCTCACATCGAAGAGATGGGCAGCGTTATCCCTGATGACATGGTGATCTTCCTGAAACCCAATGCCTCGATCGGCGACACATTACTCAGTACCCATGACGGCGAAACACTGCACTACGAGGGTGAAATCTGCTTTTTGGTGAACGACGGGCAATGCGCCGGCGTGGGGTTTGGCTTGGACCTCACCAAGCGGACCAGCCAGTGGCGGTTAAAGGAAGCGGGCCTGCCGTGGGAGCGCTCGAAGGCATTCTCGGGTGCGGCGCTCTTCAGCCCCTTCGTGCCCGCACCCCGTGATCTTAGTCAGCTCTCCGTGGAATTGCTTATCGATGGACAATTGCGCCAACAGGGCGGGGTCGAACTCATGCTGTACCCACCGACTGTTATTTTCGAGCAGCTGGCCAGATTCACCACGCTTGAGGACGGTGACATCATCATGACAGGCACCCCTGCGGGGGTCGGACAGATCGATCGAGGTGCACACTTTCTCGGCTGCGTGCGCAATGCGGGCGAGATGCTGATCAGCGCGGAGTGGATAGCGCGGTAAGTCTTATTGATTCATCTCAGCGGCCAATTCAGCGCCCATTCCAAGCGCCATGATCGGCAGCACAACAAGAAAGCCCACGGCACCGAGTGACGTCAATATCAGACTCACTTTCTCAGCCTCGATATGCTCCACATCGGCAAACGCGACCATCACGGGCTCCATGCCATTTTCCGTAAGGCTACCGTATACATAGCGATCGTCAGCGCGCACAAAACGCATATCAATGCGGCGCCCATCCCGCTGATAAACAACGATATGTGTACCAACCTCCCAGCGGGTCGCTGCTTCAGCAGCTGGGGCATGAACTGTATCCAGCGTCGTGCAAGCTAGGAGCACTTGCGCAAAAAGAAGACCGATGGCCGGTAACCGCAATGGCCGCAACAGCCATCTTGAAAACAGAGTGATCACTGACAACCTCCTGCAAGGCACGCGAGCACGAAAACGGGTATCAGCACCACAGTGCCCACAACGGCACCCGTAGTTTTTAGCCCATCGATTTGCTCTGCTTCGATGCGTAGAACCTCGGCCATGGGGATCTGTACTCTGCTCCCACCACTCATACCAATAACTTCCGTGTCATCAATACTGACCAGCGTCATATCGACACGGCGTCCCGACGCTTCGTAGACGACGATCGGTTCGAAAGGCTCTAATTGCGACCACCATTGGTTGCGATCGAGATTCACCGGTTGCACCGACGTACAACCCCCAAGACACAGGAAAACGATCAAGCTCGCTATCAGAGCCCGCCAAGGTTGGCTGTGTGTTTCCTTCTGACACCACATAGAACACCTCCTTCATGCTTCTCACAGTGGCGCGCAAAATGGGCGAAAATGTTTTATTAGTCTACTTTTTAATTTATAGTCTCCGTTATTTTCTATTTAGGTATATAAAAAGTAGACTTTATGATTGACCGACATCGCCTTACCGCAGCATTAAAACGCGCGTTGAAGTCGCAAGGCCGGACCTATCGGGAGCTGGCCGAGGCACTCGACCTCTCGGAGGCGGCAATTAAGCGCGCCTTTGCGCAGGAGAACTTCAGTCTGGAACGACTCGATCAAATCATCGAATTCTTGGAACTGGACCTCGAACATATTCTTGCACTCGCCGAGGATATGACGCCCAAACTGGCTCAGCTTACAAAAACACAAGAGCAGTTCTTAGTCTCCGACCACCGGTTGTTGTTAGTGGCGATCTGTGTGCAAAACGGCTGGACGCTCAACGAAATTTGTAGCTATTACGACATGGATGAGCCCGAAGGGGTGCGTCATTTGATCTCATTAGAGCGCCAGGGTTTGATTCGGCTACTCAGGGACAATCGAATTCGCCGGTTGCTCTCTCAAGACTTCCGCTGGCTGCCTGATGGGCCTATCCAACAATTCTTCCAAACCTTCGCCGAGGCTGAATTTCTCGATGGCTCTTTTGGCGGCAGGCTGGAGACCCATAGCTATGTAATGGGTCTACTCTCCCCAGCATCGGTGGAGCGGATCTATGCGCGTCTGAGTGACCTGCGACGCGAATTCGAAATTCTCCAGCGTCAGGACTTAAGTCTGCCGGCGAAGGCGCGACGTCACACTGGGATGCTCGTTGCGCTCAGGAGCTGGGAACTCTCAGTCTTCGCACGCTTTCGTCGGCCACGAAGGGATCAAGAACGTACTGCCTCTTGAACCGCCTTCAAAAATGCATCGACTTCGGAGGGCTCCGTCGTAAAAGAGGTGACGAGACGAACGCGACCGGGCTCAGGGGGCCAGTCATAAAAAACAAACCCTGAACTACGGAGCGATTCGATCAGCGACGGTGGGAATCGGGGGAAAACTTCATTCGCCTGAACCGGAGTGTCCATCAGCACCCCATCAATCGTGCTCAACCCCTGAGCCATACGACTCGCCATGGCGTTAGCATGACTCGCCAACTCTAGCCACAAACCGTCTTTCAGATAGCCATCGAACTGCGCCGCGAGGAATCGCTGTTTAGACCATAGATGGCCGCCTCGCTTGCGAAACCATGGAAAGGGTTTGGCCAGCGCTTCATCGAAGAACACGACCGCCTCAGCGGCCATTGCACCATTCTTGGTCGCGCCGAAGCTCAAGACATCCACACCTGAGCGCCATGTTAACTCAGCAGGACTGGCCCCCGTATAGGCGACAGCATTGGCAAAGCGCGCGCCATCCACGTGAACGCGCATATGATTGCGATGGGCTACAGCGGCGTAGGCTGAAAGCTCATCCGGCGTCAGTACACACCCCAACTCGGTAGCGTTAGACAGTGTTAAAGCGGCCGGCTGAAGCGAATGAACGCCGCGCTGCGAGCTTGAGGCGATGCGCTTCTCAAGTTCGCTGAGATCTGGCTTGGCGTATGCACCTGATACGCCCAGCAGACGCGCGCCACCTGTGAATAACTCTGGCGCCGTACATTCATCGGTGATGGCGTGAGAGAGTTCATGGCAGTAAATAGCACCATGAGGGGGTACTAATGTCGCCAGAGCAAGGGCGTTGGCCGCGGTCCCCGTGGCGACAAAAAATACCGTGCAGGACGTTTCAAAGATCATCGAAAACTGCGCACTGACCGCGGCTGTTATGTCATCGTGACCATACGCGGGGGCTGCGCCCTCACTGGCCCGAGAAAGGGCTGCCAAAATCGAAGGGTGTATCCCTGCCGCATTATCTGAGCCAAAATTTCCTTTGATGGTCATCTCGCCGCTCCACACGAAGTTCAGGTGATTATGACATCACGGATCGCAGGACAGACAACTTCCCGTCAACACCGGATACTGCATGGCGATATCCTTTCATCAGACTCTGGCCCGTCGACAAGCCTCTGCTTGGATACCAGACCAATATCGAATGTTTTCTCCCGATACTCACTCCTATGAAGCAGCTATGAGCAATACGCTGCAGCACAAATAAGACCCGCGCTATTGGACCGATCCGCAAAACTCTCAGTCGTTGAATTCAACAGAGGAATTAGGTAGCGTGGTCGAAACCAGAGAAGAAGGCCTATGGATCCGATTCTCAAGCTGGATGTGTCAGGACAACCACGCGGTTGGCTGACCTTACACGAGGCCATTACGGCCTACGCCCGCGGCGATGTCATCTACGGTATCGGGGGCGCGCTTCCTCCAGTTTTTGGTGGTATCCAGCGGCTCTCGGGCCTGCGCTCCCGTCTCGAAATTCAGCCGATCATCGCTCTCAACGGGCGCGTTTTCGACGACTTTTCGCCGCCTTTGTGCAACCGCACGTTGTTTAAACGCGATGATCATCGGTGCCTCTACTGCGGCCAGCAATTTCATCGCAGCGATTTAACCCGAGATCATGTGCTCCCAAAATCACGCGGTGGTATCGACAAATGGGAAAACGTAGTCGCTGCCTGTAAACGGTGTAATTGGCTCAAAGACAACCGCACACCTGAAGAGAGCCACATGCCGCTACTCGCGATACCCTTTCGACCTAACAGCTTCGAGTGGCATTACCTCGCCAAAGATCGCATTTTGGCTGATCAAATGGATTACCTATCGCAACAATTTCGCGCCGATCGCGATTGGGCGCACTAGTCTGGCTATCGAGTCTAGCTTCCTAATCCAGAAAACCATCGTAGATATCGCCGTCGCACACGACTGGTGACCATCGACGCCACGGTTTAACATCGCTAATGAACAGGTTGAAGAGATTTCATCGATGACGCAGTCAACGCGCGACCAACTCGTGCAACTCAAAACCCATCTCGGCAAGGCCGTGGTGGGCCAAGAAGCACTCCTGCAGTCTTTGCTTTTGGCGCTGATCTGCAATGGTCACGTGCTCATTGAAGGCTTTCCGGGTACTGCGAAAACAAGAACCATCAAAGCCCTTGCAGGTTTATTAGGAGCGCGTCTTGGGCGCATTCAGTTCACGCCCGATCTCCTCCCCGCGGATGTGACCGGCGCTGAAATCTACGAGGAGCGAGACGGCCGAGGAGAGCTGGTCTTCGAGCCCGGCCCCATTTTCAACGAGCTCGTTCTCGCCGACGAAATTAATCGCGCTCCAGCCAAAGTGCAGTCGGCATTACTCGAGGCGATGGAAGAGCGGCAGGTCACCGTATCCGGCAACAGTCGTCCGTTGCCCGAGTTGTTCATGGTCATGGCGACGCAAAATCCAATCGAGCACGAGGGCACCTATCCTCTCCCCGAGGCGCAGCTCGACCGATTTCTGTTCAAACTCAACATGGGCTTTCCCGACGCAGCATCTGAAAGGGAAATTCTCCGGCTTGCGCAGTCCGAAGAAGAGCAACCCCTGGTGTCTTCGTTGCAGATCGATCGCGATGGAATTTTCGCCGCTCGTCAAGCGATTCAAGGGATCACCGTAAGCGAGACGCTCGAGACTTATATTGTCGATTTGATCATGGCGACACGTCAGCCCGCTGATTGGTCAGGGCCGTTATCACATTGGCTTGCCTTCGGTGCTAGTCCGCGTGCGAGCATTGCGCTGCACCGTTCGGCACGCGCACTCGCTTGGCTCAATGGCCGTGACCACGTACTGCCCGAAGATATTCAAGCGGTCGCTGCAGATGTTCTCAGACATCGTGTGACACTGAGTTATGAAGCGCTGGCGGACCGCGTATCAGCCGATACCGTGATTGAAACGCTGATCTCTCGGGTCGCAGTCGGCTGAATGAGTGAGGGTGTCTACACCACGCTTGAGGACCTGACGCGACTGCAACACCAGGCTCTCTGGCCGCGTCCGAGCGTGGCAAGGGATCTTCGCTCAGTCCTAAGCGGTCGCCAACGCGGCCAATTCAAGGGGCGCGGTCTCGAATTCGATGAGATTCGACATTATCGACGAGGTGACGATGTTCGTCACATCGACTGGCGCATCACTCAGCGCCGCCGACAACCCTTTGTACGCACCTATCAGGAAGAGCGGGATCGCCCTGTGTGGGTCATCATTGACCAAGAGGCAACCATGTTTTTTGGTAGCCAAACTCATATGAAATCGGTGACCGCTGCGGAACTCGGCGCGCTGGCAAGCTGGCAAGCACTCGCTCACAGTGATCGCGTCGGCGCACTGCTATTTAGTGATGAGGAGCAATACCTGAGTGCGCCCAGCCGGGCCCCAGAAAAAACGCTGCGATGGATGACCGAATTGGTGGCGATGAATGGCAGGCTGTCGGCTTACCAGCGCAGTGGCGACGGCAAAGGACTAGAACGAGCGCTCTCAAAGCTGCAACAGATTGCGCCTCGAGAAGCACTGATCTGGGTCATCAGTGATTTTTTAGACTGGAGTCCTGACTGTCTCTCAGCGCTTGAAGCTTTAAAAAGACGCAATGACCTCGTCGCGGCTCGGGTCACCGATCCACTAGAGCAGCATATGGTCGCGGACCCACAAACGATCGTCAGCAACGGCGAGCACCAACTGCGCCTGGGCACCCTCACCGAAGCGCAGTTATGTCGCTTTCAAGAGGACGTCTCTGACGCTCTTGAGAACATGAAATCAACGCTTGCGCGCCGTCGCATTCCATTGCTGACATTTAATGCAGGTCTCGCCACACCGGGGCAATGGGTCATGTCGGCGGCACAGTTAGGCTTCAAGCGATGAACCCGACTTACCCATTGCCAGAGAGATTCGGGAATGCGGCGTTACGTGGCATGGAAGAACTCATCCTCGGACCTTCGCCCTCTTGGTGGCCCGCGGCACCGGGTTGGTGGGTGTTGGCTGGCATCGTATTCCTGCTTCTGCTGCGCGCAGGGCTACGTCATCTGCGACGATGGTTTAAAGATCGCTACCGACGCGAGGGTCTTCGCGCATTAGGACATCTTCAGCATGCTCAAGCAAATAGCGTTGGCGCCGCTGCTTGTAACGAATTGCTCAAACGGGTCGCGCTCGCCACCTATCCGCGCCCCGAAGTAGCGAGCCTCACGGGGTCGGCATGGGTCGCGTGGCTTGAGTCGAGCGCGCCTAATTTTAGATTTAGCCGCGATGTACGTCAGGCTCTCAGCTTCGGGCCTTATCAATCGTACACCCCCGATCCATCTTTAGTGACACCCGCACTTTTCAAAGAAGCGGCGCAGTGGATTTCCGAACACCGGCGTGGCGACGATCATGAACTTCGTTGATGGCATACACTGGAGTGCGCTGCATTGGGATGTTCCCGAGGCGTTGTGGTTAATGCTGCTACCGGCATTCATGCTTCTGCTGCCCTCCTACCATCAGCCGCGAGCCTCGGTGCGTGTGCCTTTTTTCGAGCGCCTTATTGCGGTGAGTAGTACGCCGAGACGGCGCGGTGTCACACCATCACCTCGGCCGGCTTCGCACGACTTTTTACTGTTTTTGATCTGGGTCTTGCTGGTACTCGCTGCTGCGCGTCCTCAATGGTTGGGTCCCGCCATTGAACAGCAACGTGCTGGACGCGACTTGATGGTCGCTGTGGATCTGTCGGGCAGCATGGAAACGGAGGACTTCAAAAATGCAGAAGGCCTAACAATCAACCGCTTACAAGCCGTGAAGGCCGTATTGGATCAACTCGCCACTGACCGTGTCGGAGACCGACTGGGCTTGATTGTGTTTGGCAGTGCTCCGTTCCTTCAAGCCCCTTTCACCGAAGATCATACCACCTGGCGCTCCCTGCTAAATGAAACGCGCATTCGTATGGCCGGCCCGAGCACCGTACTCGGCGATGCGATAGGCCTTGCTATCAAGTTATTTGAAGATGCTGAAACAGAGCACCGCGTCCTGCTCGTTCTGACCGACGGCAATGATACCGGCAGCGTCGTGCCTCCCATCGACGCCGCGCGCGTCGCTGCAACTCGAGGTATTACCATCTACCCCATCGCAATCGGCGACCCAAGCACGTCTGGCGAAGAGGCCCTCGATCTCACAACGCTGGATCGCGTTGCAGAAATCACCTCAGGACGGCGCTTCAGTGCCATCGATCGCGAAAGTCTCACAGAAATTTTCAACCTCCTCAACGAGGTAGAGCCCACCCTGTTCGCATCGACTGTATTTCGACCGCGGACTGATCTGCATTGGTTGCTCGTACTGCTCGCCCTGTTGCTATACGCCACCGCATCGGTGCTCAGGCGCTTACCTGGCCTGGCCTTGCAAGAGGGCGATGCATGATGCTCGTCTGGGAACACTTTCACTTTCTTCGGCCCGAGTGGCTCAGCCTCCTTTTGCCGGCGGTGTATTTGGCATGGCGTCGAGATCGCCAAAGCGTGACCGGTTCCCACAACAGCATCATTGCGCCCCATCTGCGGCAGGCACTTTGGTTACCCCAGCCAAGGCTTTGGGGTGTGACCCCAAAACTCACGACGCGTCTCTTGGTTGTCTGTGCTGTCTTGGTGCTTGCTGGGCCCACTTGGCAGCAGCAACCGTCACCACTATCACGAGACAGCGCACCACTGGTCGTGTTACTTGATACCTCTGCCAGCATGGCCAGTACCGATATCGCGCCGTCGCGACTCGAGCGGGCGCAGCAAAAGATTCGCGACTTATTGGATCGTCACCCCGACAAGCAAGTTGCGCTGATTGTCTTTGCCGGCTCCGCCCACGTCGTACTTCCGTTGACCTCGGACCACGATATCCTCATGAACTACCTGAGCAGTATCACAAGCGAGATGATGCCAAGAGCCGGGAAGTATCCCGAGTACAGCCTAGCCAGCATCGACCAACTCACCGGCAACAGTAGCGCTGACATCCTGTTGGTAACGGATGCAATCGGGCCCGATAGCGCACAAGCCTTAGCGCATTGGTTGGACACGAGAGCACATCATCTCATTATCCTCGGCGTGGGCGCATCGGACCCCGGCATGAGTGAGGTGCCGCTCGCCGAGACAGCTCTGCGCACCTTTAGTGCCCGAGCGGGTGCGGACTGGGTGAAAGTCACGGTGACACGAGAGGACGTTGACCAGATCAGCAGCTGGCTCACATCCCGCTTCGTCGATGTCAACGATGATGCATTGCCATGGCTTGATGCCGGATATTGGCTCGTGTGGCCCGGCCTCTTATTGCTCCTCTTCCACTTTCGGCGCGGCTGGAGTGTGCTCAGCGTCTCGGTAGTCTTGGGATTATTCAGTCTGCCCGTAGATGAGACCGCCGCACAAACGCGCAACGATCGCGATGTTTTCGAAGCCGGCCTGCTGACTGCTGACGCCCCTCGGCCTGATGCAAACTCGCGCACCTGGCTAGACGGTGTGGTCGGTTGGTGGCTCACCGACGATCAATACGGCCATGTACTGATGTCATTGGGGCATTACAACAAGGCATCATATATTTTCGCCGATCCGTTTTGGTCCGCTTCAGCGGCCTACTACGATGAGGATTTTCAGCGCGCAGGATCACTCTTCCTGCAAATTGACCGGAGTGCTGCAGTCTTTAATCGCGCGAATGCACTCGCCCATGCCCGCAACTATGCAGGCGCCGCAGCACTGTATCGGCAGGTTCTTATCAGCGAACCAGATCACACTGGTGCGTCCTTAAATCTGGCAGTCATTGAGGCGCTGCTAGACGAAATTCAAGCGACCAGTGCGGCGCAGCGCAATGAGGAGAATGCCAGCGCTGAGGACCTCGATGGCGCAATCGATACGCTTTTGCTTGAAAATGACCCGACCAGCGATCCCCGTGCTGATCGACCGACTTACAGCGCTGATGAATTACTGGCATCTGAAGAGGCTACCGCACTGTGGTTGCGCGCCGTGACGCAAGAACCGGCACGCTTCCTCAGCAACAAATTTGCGCAACAACTTTCTGAGAGAGGCGTCAGCGAATGAGACAACTGTCCATTCCTCTGATTGCCCTCGCGCTGCTCTGGACGCCCTTGGCTATCGCTATGACACGCTTAGAGCAACTGGTTGCGCAAGGGGATGTCAGACTCTCGGTCGATATTGTGCCCAAAGGCCAGGTGGTTCCTGGCCAGCGTATTCAAGTAATGATTGTCGTTGAAACCGCGACGTGGTTTACCGGCGGCACTGACATCCGCGTGCCCGAGGTGCCCGACTTGGTGCTCATCCAGAACCAGCAATTTGCAGTCAACAGCACCGAGCGACGCGGCCAGCGCACCTGGACACAACAGCGCTGGACCCTCGACGCGGCCGCGTTAAGACCCGGTCGCTTTACGATTGATCCCATTGTCTTGGACACCCCAATCACCCCCCCCCCCCCCGAAAACGTACAGGGTAACCGGAGTTCCCCCCCCCGCGCGATAGAGGGGAACCATACCCCAGCCCAGGCCCGA
>JAYPVH010000002.1:33447-62912 GCA_038134505.1 Halieaceae bacterium
GGTACAGGGTACGCTGAGTACCCCGCCGCTCTCTATCGAGGTCACCCTTCCCGAAGCGCTGGCCGAACACGAGGGGTGGGTGGCCAGCCCCGCACTCTCGATCGATGTGGAGACGTCGCCGGAGGGGCCCGTGAATGTCGGGGATGCCGTCTCCCGCGTGATCACCGTCCGGGCTGAAGATGTGCTGGCCATGCAACTCCCCATACCCCCGGCAACTCAGATTTCAGGACTTCAGCGCTACCCCGATCCGCCCATACTCCGTAATCGCCACAATCGCGGCGCCATGTCATCGGAGCGTCGGGATCACGTGACCTATATCGCGGAGCGCCCCGGTACCCATCGCCTACCGGGATATACAGTCATCTGGTGGGATACTCGTAGCCAGAGCCTTCGGGAGTTGCGCGTCGCGCCATGGGATGTCGAGGTTGTCAGCGCTGATTCACCACCACCGCGTCCCAAATCACGTGGGCTTGATGCACTGAAACAGCCCGAACATTTGATCTGGATAGCACTCACGTTCATGGGGCTCGCTGTGATTGGGTTGTTAGCCAAGACCCTGAACCCGCGCGTGACGCGTGCTCTCAGCGAGTTTAAGCACCGGCTCAAACAGCAGTGGGCGCAATTCCGTCGGCCCGCTCTCGCGCCTTGCCTCAACCCCGAAAATAGCGCTGCGGTACAAAAGGCAGAGGCACCACCTCAGTTGCCACAGAGGTCCCGCGAACATCCACATTGAGTTGAGTGCCCACGCGTGCTGCCGCTGGCGTCACAAAAGCCATGGCAATGGGCTGCTCAAGCATGGCTGAAAAGGCGCCAGAACACACCTCACCCACAACAGACCCATCGTCCGCGACAACCGATTGACCCTCTCGCACCGGACGACGGCCCTTCACCGCCAAGCCAACTCGCAGCCTCTCGGTACCTTGTTCGAGTTGTTCTGCGACCACAGCGGCGCCCGGATAACCGCCGGCCCTCTCGCCTCCAGGCCGTCTTATCTTTGCGATCGCCCAATTTAATCCGGCTTCTATGGGAGTAATACACTGCGAGAGTTCGTGCCCGTAGAGCGACAGGCCCGCCTCTAGGCGCAACGAATCACGCGCACCCAACCCTACAGGTGCGACCGATGCGTGCTGCAGCAGGCGTCGCGCGATACGCTCCGCGGCGTCAGCCGGACAGGATATTTCGAAACCATCCTCGCCGGTATAGCCTGAGCAGGTGATATAGCAGCTTGCGCCCTCAATCTGCACAGGCATTCCGCACATAAAGGGCAGCGCGCCAACCTCTGGACAGAGACTCAACAAGGCATGTCGCGCCTGAGGCCCCTGCAAGGCCAGCAGTGCTTGCTCCTCGAGCATCTCGAAAGACACCTGCGGTAATGCACTGCGCAAATAGGTGAGATCGTCGTGCTTGCAAGCCGCGTTGATGACCAAAAAGAAGGTCTCCTCAGACCATCGCGTAGCAATGAGATCGTCTCTAACACCACCTTGATCATTCATCAGTAATGCGTAAGTCGCTTGGTGGTCCGTAAGCCTGCAAAAATCAGTTGGCATCAATCTCTCGAGTTGCTCCGCGAGACCCTCGCCCCGGGCGACAACCTGTCCCATGTGGGAGACATCGAATAAGCCGGCAGCGGTTCTGGTGTGCTGATGCTCTTTAATGATGCCATCGCGGTACTGGACGGGCATGTCGTAACCAGCGAAAGGCACCATTCGAGCACCCAACTCTCGGTGCAAAGCGTCAAGCGGTGTGGTTAACAATGTCATAGACTGCGCTCCTCAAGAAAAGCTATTCTGCCAGTCTCGAAGCGCCTAACAAACTCCGCCGTGGTGGTAGACTGGCTCGTCGAACAACGTTGTGCCCGCTGTAAGGAATCCGCATGCCCGACCGCAAAGCAATTCACCGCGCCATCAGCTTGATCGGTATGCCCGGCAGTGGCAAGAGCACCGTGGGTGTGCTCCTAGCAAAACGACTAGGACTCGACTTTGTCGATACCGACCTGCTCATTCAGTCACGCGAAAATGCCACTTTGCCCGAAATCATTGCGCGAACAGATCACCAGTACCTGCGCGATCTAGAGGAGCGTGTCCTGCTCGAGATGCCTATTAATACCACGAGCGTGATCTCTACGGGTGGGTCGGTAGTCTACAGCCCTTTGGTGATGGAACGCCTTGCCGCGCACACTACCGTGGTTTATCTGCAGGCGCAGTTCGCTACTGTTGAATATCGCATTTCCCTCGCCCCCGACCGGGGGATCGCATCGCCCGGAAATCACACGCTAGCAGATGTCTATGCCGAGCGTGTGCCCCTCTACGAGCAATACGCCCACATCATTATCGATGTCGACGAGGATGCTCCCGAGTCGATTGCTGGACACATTATTGCAAACCTGGACGCAATATCCGGGTAGCGGACACATCACTCATCACACCCAGGCGTTGTAACACAATGATTTAATGGGTATTTCTAGCTTGGCACAGGAATTGCTGAATCAATCATTGCGGTGACGCCGGCGCGGCATGGAAGCCCTTTTCAGCGCCTCACCTGTGCAATGAAGACGAGAGTCATGGAAGACCACCGGCGCACCGCCTTATTTTTTTCAGTTATTTCAGCGCTCGTATTCATGGCAAAAAATTTGTTGCGAACCTGAGCACATCGGGGCTTACTCCGCATTTAGAGGTATGGGTGTTTTTGCGTTTTTCTTATTCGGGATCATCGGGAGGTGATTGATGGGTGAGCGAAGGACAGAGACGTCTTCTACAGACGGCATGGATGATCTATACGACCCTGCGATGGGTGATTTTTCAGACGAAGACTTTGACGAGTTCGAACTCGAATCCGGTCTGAGCGAAAAAGCCCGCCTTGCCGCGAAGCGGCGGCGCGCGGAACAGCGTCTCGAGGCATTACGTCTGAGAGACGAGCTCGGCGATTACGACTTCGACTTCGACGACGATTTTTAGCTGCGCCTGACCCACCGCTGCCCAGTGTCCTTAGGCCACTGGGTCGGCTACTTCACGCTGCCACTTAAATACATTCATTTCGATAAACACAAATGCGAACAACCACAGCGCCGCATCCCAGAAATCGAGAAAATCTCCCTCAAACCCCCAGTAAACAGCCGCTGCAGCAAGCGTCGCATACAGTAAGATTTTGCTCGCGTTGATGAGCGGCGCTACGCGCGCAGAGAACCCTCCGGCGACCGGTAGCAAGCGGACTTCAAGTTCAAGAACGACAACGACCAAAATCCAGGCTGCGGCATTCACCACATCGGTAAGCGCCAACCACTGTGTTTCGATCAGGACCTCAGGTGCCACAAGCACATGATCCAACTCCGTGAGTTGATACGCGGTCGCCGAGAGACCGGCACAATTGTCACGGGTCAGCGCCTCAAAATCGTCGAGCCCCAGCAACACCGACCACGATTCTTCAACCAGCCCGCAGACGGGGAGCGTCATCTGTGTCACCTGCTCAAGCACCAACCACTCTTCCCAATATCCGTAAAAGGCGGACAAGATGGCCAGGGTACATAGCATCCTCAGGCCATGAATGAACCAACGCGTTACGCCGACTAGTCGATGGTCAGGTATGACCGCCGTCTCAAGCTCAAAGAGCAACAGCAGAACGACCCATGCCGCGGTATCGAGGGTCGCAGAAAATAGTTGCACGGCGTCTGCAAGCGTCAGTGCTCCGAGCCCGCTGTAGCTGGCGCTCGCTAGCTCCTGACCCAAAAACAACCAAATGTTGATACAGAGCAGTGAGAAAGTGAGGTACTTCACCGCCTGAAACAGGTGGCGAGCCCGGGGTCGAAACGATGACACAGCCGGATCTGACATGATGGTTGTTCCCTCATCAATAACTGGGCTGCGTCAAGCCGAGATTAGACCTGTAGTAACAGATGCTCCCGTTCCCATGAGCTGATCACCCGATTAAACTCTTCGAACTCATCTAGTTTAACCGCCGCGTAGGCGCGCATGAATAGCTCGCCGATCATCGCTTGCAACTCAGGTGTGTCGTTGAGTTTGCGCACTGCCTCCTCAAGAGAGCGCGCGACTTCAACCTCTTCGTCGTTGGCAGTGCCCTGATGGGGCTCGGTCGGCTGCAGCTTTTGTCGCATACCGAGCAGGCCGCTGGCGAGACTGGCTGTGATCGCCAGATACGGATTGGCATCAGCCCCAGGAAACCGGTTCTCAAGACGCAAGTTCTCGGGGTCGCTGTTGGGCACTCGAAATGCGGTCGTCCGGTTGTCAAAACCCCAGCTCAAATTAATAGGCGCAGAAATATCTGGCGCAAGGCGTCTATAGGAGTTGACGTTGGGCGCATAAAACGAGATCAACTCTGGCGTATACCGCTGCAGCCCACCGATGTAGTGCATCATCGCTGCGGTCGGCTGACCATCATCACCATTGAAAATATTACGCCCAGTATTGAGGTCCAACACACTCTGATGAATGTGCAGTGCGCTTCCCGGCTCGTTCTTCATGGGCTTTGCCATAAAGGTGGCATACATGCCATAGCGCTGCGCGGTTTCGCGAACCGTCCGCTTAAAAACAAACACCTGATCAGCCATTTGCAGGGGATCACCGTGATTAAAGTTGATCTCCAGCTGTGCCGCGCCATTTTCATGAATCAAGGTATCGACATCGAGCTGTTGCGCGTCGGCAAAGTCATACATGTCTTCGACGAAGTCCTCAAACTCGGCAACGGCATCGATACTGAAAGACAGACGCGCCACTTCACGACGGCCCGAACGACCTTTCGGCGGCATCAATTCGTAATCTGGATCAGTATTTTTGTTGACCAGATAAAATTCCACCTCTGGCGCTACAACAGGTTGTAACCCCATCTCTCGGTATAAGTTCAAGACATATTTCAGCACGTTGCGAGTCGATAAGGGGTGCGGCTCACCGGTGGTTTTGTAGCAGTCGGCAATAATCTGCGCCGTCGGCTCGCGCGCCCAGGGTACCTTGCGCAACGTTGACGCATCGGGTCGAAGAATCATATCCGTGTCCGTGGGCTCGACAAAATCCCAGTGATCATCGGTGTATTCACCGGTCACCGTTTGCACCATGATCGCTTCGGGTAATTTGATGTCACGCTCGTGCAGGAATTGGTGCGCCGGGATAAATTTACCGCGAGCATTACCCGTCATATCCGGAACGAGGCATTCAACCTCAGAGATCTTGTTTGCTTTGAGCCATTCGCTGATGGCTGCGCGGTCAGTCGCGGGCACCCGCGAGGTATCGTAGGAAGACGGCGAGGCATAAACCACCGTCGTATCGGCGCTATCGGCCTGTTTAAGGGTACTCATACACACCTGTGTGTGGCCTTGATAACCCTAGTATGGGAGTGTCCGAGAGAACCGGCAAGCGGCATAATGTCACATATGGCAGAGACTCATACTCACCCCAACTCCTGGTACGCCGCATCGGTTGACTTGCCCGAGCCCTTCCCTGCGCTCGCGGGTGATCACGAGACCGACGTCTGTGTCGTGGGTGGTGGCTATACCGGCTTGTCAGCAGCAATTCATTTGCGACAACTGGGCTTTCGCGTCTGTCTACTGGAGGCTCATCGCGTCGGCTGGGGAGCCTCGGGTCGTAATGGCGGACACGTGGGCACTGGCCAACGTGCCGATATGCGCGATATTGAGAAATGGGTCGGGCTGACCGCCGCCAAGGATTTGTGGCGACTAGGCTTACAGGCGGTAGAGTTAGTCGAAGCTCTCACTGCCCAGTTCAAAATCGATTGCGAACTCGGCGATGGCAACCTTCATCTCGCCTCGAAACCGAGCCATGCGCGAGATGCTCAGCAGGAAGTCGAACACCTGAGATCGGTCTATGGCTACGACAGGATCAGCTATCTCTCTCGCAAAGACATCGCAGAGCGCACATCGGGGCAAGGATTTTATGGCGGTGTACTCGATTCGGGTGCACGTCATCTTCATCCACTCAAATATGCCCTAGGTCTTGCGCGGGCAGCTCAGTCGCTTGGCGTCGAAATTTTTGAGCACAGCGCAGTGACCGAGATTACATCATCGCCCGACGTGTCCCTCCGTACCGCATGCGGTCATGTCAAAGCGCGCTATGCTGTTTTGGGTTGCAATGGCTATCTGGGCCAGCTCGAGCCACGCATGGCCGCCCGCATCATGCCCATCAACAACTTTGTCGTCGCGACCGAACCGTTGAGCGATGCCCTCTGGCAACGCATCAATCGTGATAGGACGTCGATGTCGGACTCGCTGTTCGTCATTGATTACTGGAAGCTCTCAGCTGACAACCGATTACTCTTCGGTGGCGGCGAGAACTATACCCGCCGTTTCCCGGCAGATATCAAAAATTTTGTGAGGCCTTACCTGCTAAAAATCTACCCAGAGCTTGCCAATACGGCGATCGATTATGGCTGGGGCGGCACGTTGGCGATCACCATGAACCGCATGCCCGACTTTGGCATCCTCGACGACCGGATTTTTTATGCCCAGGGCTTTTCCGGACACGGCGTTCCTACAGCGACCATGGCCGGAAAACTCCTCGCGCAGGCGATCGATGGCGACTGTCGCGATTTTGACGTCTTTGCGAATGTCCCGACTACGCGTTTCCCCGGTGGCACGCTGCTGCGCTGGCCCGGCCTCGTTGTCGGCATGCTGTTTTACAGCTTGCTAGACAGGCTAGGACGTTAAATCAGTATGATCCATTCCGCGATTGCACGAGACGACAGTAGCGAATGGCGCGAGGGGCTACGTACGGCAATTCGCAGCCAAGATGAGTTACTCAATGCGCTCGGCTTGACCGACTCTGAGAACAGCCTTGCGGGCCAGCGACAGTTCGCTATCCGCGTGCCGAGAGACTTCCTACGCCGGATGCAGCCCGGAAATGTCAACGACCCACTCCTCAGACAAGTACTGGCATCAGCAGAGGAAATGGTGAACGTGCCCGGATACTCTGTGGACCCCCTCGCAGAGAGCGTCAGTAATCCGATACCGGGTCTCATCCACAAGTATGCAGATCGCGCGTTGATTATGCCGACGGCCGCTTGCGCAGTTCACTGCCGCTATTGCTTTCGCCGCCACTTCCCGTACGAGCACAACCGCCTTGACGGCGATGCCTTGCGGCAAGTCTTGGACTATCTAGAAGCCAACCAAGGGCTCAATGAAGTCATTCTATCGGGTGGCGATCCACTCATTTTAGATGATGAATACTTAGCATCACTGATCGGACGTCTCGCAACCGTCGTCCACCTGAAACGCGTTCGTATTCACTCGCGAGTGCCCATTGTCATCCCTCAGCGTTTGACCGCTGGCCTAGCCAGCGCGTTGTTGAGCTCACGCCTGAAGCCAACGCTCGTAGTTCACTGCAACCACCCGCAAGAACTCGATTTGCCCACGCAAGAGTACTTTAATCACTGGACACAGCGTGGGATCCCAGTGCTCAACCAAACGGTTTTGTTGCAAGGCATCAACGATGACATCGATACCCTGGTTAGCTTGAGCGAACGTCTTTGGGATTGCGGAATCCACCCCTATTACCTCCATATGCTCGATCCTGTGCAAGGGTCGCACCAGTTCGCCATTACGGAGGCTGACGCGATGACTTTATATCGACAATTACAAAGCCGACTGTCGGGCTATCTTGTGCCCAATCTCGTCAGAGAGGTTACCGGCCAAGCCAACAAAGTGAGGTTTTAGTCGTGCTCTCTGAGATCATAGAAAAGGTACGAATCGCACTTGAGCAGGGAGACGCTGAATCCGCGTGCGTCATGCTCGAGCCAGTTGAAGGGCAGCTCACCCAACCCGACACGCTCTTTATGGCCGCGGTGGCTTTTGCCCGAGGCCATCGTTATCCCTTGGCGCTCGATAAGCTCAAGCGCCTTCACGATCTAGGCTACTCCAACCAGGACACCCGCTCACTACATGCAGAGATACTCACTGCCCTAGGACGCCACCAGCTAGCGGCGACCATCCACCGGCAAATAATTGAGGCCGGTGATACAACAGCAGAGCGACAATTCAAGCTCGCAACTGCCTTATTTGCCTCAGATCAAGTGTCGCAGGCCGAGGCCATTCTCGCGCATCCCGCATTAACCGTTTCGGCCTCACTCCGCGATCAGGTGTTATTGCTTCGAGGTCGATGTCTCGCTGCTCTGAACCGGATCGAAGAGGCGCGGATGATGTTTTCACGGGTCAACCCCGCTGGTGATCTGGGTGATGTGCTGCGTTACCGACGTGCGCGACTGCATATGCGCACAGGTGATTTCGACGCCGCCGCGGAGGAATTGCAACAGCTCATATCTGAATCGTCAGTGTCCGACGCCGCACAGACCACCTGGGCGACCAATGCCATTCACTCAGGCCGCATCGACGAAGCCCGTCGATTTCTGAAACGAGCACTGCAGGATAATCCATCCTTGGAGATGATGATGCTGGCGTTGGATTTGGCGACTGAAACAGGTGACACAGACACTGAAACAATCTGGCGTGCCACGTGGGACACTCATGCAGACGCCGATCTATTTCGCGCGCTTCACAGCAGGTTCATGCATTTGGACGACCATCAGCATGCGCAGTGGTTGCGAAAGGACTATGCGCGACGTGCTGACAAAGACCAGCATTGGGAGTGGGCGCAGTTAAAAGGATTGCTCGCTGAGAAGGACTACGCGCAGGTCGAGCAAATACTGCGGGCAACGCAACATCGTGAGGCACATCAAGAGGCCACAGCGCTACTAGCCTTTGCACAGGGCGACTACGCGGCGGCTCTCGCGGCGGCGCAGCACCTGTGTCAGCAGCGGCCAGCAGATCAATACTACAACGCTCTCGTTGTCACCGCGTTTCGCTGTCTAGGGGATCCACGAGTCGACCTCTTAATTGATGCGAAAACATTAGTCACGGAGACAGCGCTGCCAATAGCTGAAGATCGGCCGCTCTGGGAGACGATCTGCCAGGTCGTGCGTCGCCAGCACCTCATGCACCACTCCCCCCTGCTACAGTCTGTAAGACAGGGGACCCAAACTCCCGGCCATCTTTTCCTTGCCAACCAGATCGAGTCCATGAATCGTTTGCTCGGTGAAATCTCCAGTGCGGCATATCGTCTTTTTGACCGATTGGCAGGCGATGCCTTAGCGGAGGGACATCCTATAAGGCGCCACCGTCCTACCGACATTTCTCTGCACACCAGCTGGTCGATTCTTGCTCGCGGAGACACCTTTCACGTCAGCCATGTCCACAACAAGGGGTGGTATAGCGGAAGCTGCTACCTCGAGGTGCCGAATGCCATCAACAGTCATAGCGATGCGGGGTACCTGATTTTCGGCGAGCCGCCTTTTGAAACTCGAGATCCACTTCCAGCAACAGGGTTTGTCAAACCGACTCCGGGTAAGCTCGCGCTATTCCCCAGCTATTTTTGGCACTCAACCCGCCCCTTCAACAGCGAGGGGGAGCGATTAATGGTGGCCTTCGACTTTGGCGTACCAGATCGCGCCGTCTAGCGTTGCACGGCACCGAACCGCATGTTGGGTTGCGAGATGCAACACTTAAAGTGTTGAGCAGAGCCTGTATCGCGCGCACTAGAGCACGAGTAACAGCCCGTTCAGCGCCCTAGTTCAGCACCCGATAGCCCCGACCTCGAAGGCATTGCTTGACGACTCTCGCCTCCTCCATCTGACCGCGGCGTGCACCGCGTGCGGCACCAGTAATGGCGCCCGCACCGGCACCTTTTGCCGCCGCCTCAGAGCTATCACCGATAACCGCACCAACAGCGCCCCCCACTACGGCCCCGGAGGCGCCCCCGCGCAACACTTTGTCGCGGGTTTTCACCTCCTCTGCATACTGCTCACACTCCGCTTTATCAACTGCGTAGCGACCCATATCAACGCCTTGGCGATCGATAATCACGTCTTTCGTTGTCGCACAGCCGGTCAATAGCACCAAGACCACAATGGCATAGTGTTTCATAAGT
This sequence comes from Halieaceae bacterium, assembly GCA_038134505.1. Taxonomy (GTDB): domain Bacteria; phylum Pseudomonadota; class Gammaproteobacteria; order Pseudomonadales; family Halieaceae; genus Luminiphilus. Next base: position 43,386 of record JAYPVH010000002.1, read on the forward strand.
CACCTCCTCAGTTAGGCCTCGCCCTCCCACCTAACGGTACGTATCTCAACCGATATTCCCGTCGTATCAAGATGGCTATAGGCCTAGCACCCTTGAGCCCTCAAGTTGGCTCAACAGTAGGTCGTTGGGCATTACCGCGTACTGAATATGTGTGCCATTGACTCGCGGTCGGTTTACACCAGCGCGTGTGCCATCATGAGCAGACACACCAGCGACGCGATCCACACGCCAGAACGAACATACGGCAAACCGAGTAAATAGCACGGCAGATATACCAAACGCGCAATCAACCAGTAACAGGCAAGCGCGCTGATATCGACACCCTGAATCATCGCTAATAGCACCAACGCCAAAAAGGCAGGCAGGCTCTCAAGGTAATTTGTCGCAGCCCGTTGCGCACGCCCCGTTATCACGGAGACCTCTAGCGGTTCGTCTCGCGCGCTCAGCATCCAATCCATGTGCTTTATTTTCAGCACCATGGGCACTGCCCAGACTTGCAATAACAACAACGCCAACGCCCAGAGAATTTGTTCTGTCATTTTTATAGCTCCCGTTATGATTTGACTGACATCAGTGTAACACCGACCTGCCCTGCGCCCACATCCAGGATACACCGGGGATTCAGGACAGTGGCCAATCCGCGGCATCGGTCACAAACTCAGGTTGTGACGGCCGCACACCCTGCCACTTTGCCACGAAACGTCCGTCGGGGTCATAGCGCGCAGTCTGCCAATCGAGGTCAAAATGGCGGCCACCTTGGGGGTCGGCACCGCAACCGGCAATGTACTGCCAGTTGCCATAGTTACTGGCAACATCAAAATCGATCAAATGCTGCTCAAAAAAGGCCGCACCATAACGCCAATCGTGATTCAGCTCGTTGATAAGACAGCTCGCGGCCAATTGCCGGCCGCGATTACTCATCCAGCCCGTCTCGACCAACTGATGCATCAGCGCGTTGATCAACGGGTATTCAGTATCTCCCTGACACCAACGAGCAAAGCGACGCGGCTCAAAGGTCTTCAGTGACGGCGCCGCGCCCTTAGAATCACGTGCAAAGAGTCGCGGGCCATCACGAAGCGCCCGCCAATAAAAAAACTCACGCCAAAGCAGTTCAAAATAGAGCCAGTAGGTCGAATCGGTGCGACCAAAACGCGACTCAAAGGCCAACACATGGCGCGCCACTTCGCGGACGCTCAGCGACCCGTTGGCAAGCCAAGGCGACAACGTTGTCGAACCCGATAGCGGATCGAGGTCATTTCGTGTCTCTTTATAATGCTGGATGAGTTGTGTTTCATCGATAAACTGACGCAGCCGGCGCAGAGCCGCTGCGCGACCGCCCGGTAGAGGTAGCGCCACACTGGCCTGTACCGTCGCAGGTACCACGCCTGGGAAATCGATAGCTAATGTGGGTGGTAGATCCTGAACCTCGCTGTCGGGATCAGCGAGTGAGAGGTTCTCAACTCGCTTACGAAAAGGGGTAAATGTGTCTGGCATCGACTCGACCGAAAATGGCAGCTGCTCACGATCAAAAAGGCTGTTACCGCGCAGTGTCATTACAGGGATTGGCAGTTTGGTCCGCAGGAATTCCAGGCTCTGCGCCTCGTAGTATCCGGGCGTTTCACTGCTACTGAGTTGATCAATATCGAAGCGTGCGATCAGATCGGGGAGGACCAACTCCGGCGACCCCTCGAGCACCAGTAAGTTCTGACCAAGTCGCTGAAGATCCGCCTGCAATTCGCTCAGCGTCTCACGCAGCACGCGGTCGCGCTGCGGCCCAAGTCCCACGATCTGACACCAGGGTCGCGGCTTGGGCAACAAATATACACATAGCAGCTCTTTCACCCCCGCAAGGTGTGAAAAAAGCGGATGATCGCTCAAGCGCAGATCATTTTGAAACCAATGTAAATGTCGCATTGCCTGACTCCCAGTCGTGATGGGTACGCCGCAATACGGGTGCTGGATGAGAAAGAGACAGCAGAAATTTGATTGGTCGGTGTGAGAGGATTCGAACCTCCGACCCCTTCCTCCCGAAGGAAGTGCGCTACCAGGCTGCGCTACACACCGAGGTGAGCCATCATATCAAAAGGCTCGATAACGGCCAATGTCGTCGCTTGGCGTCAGTACACCCCGGCCCAACTGGCAATCATCTGAGACAGTAGGCTGAGCGCAGTCACCACGACAACCACGATGATGAGGAGTAGCATGGGCCGAAAGGGCTTCCGCTCGACCGAGTTAACGCCGCGCTTGAGAAATCCATCGACCCGCGCCTGATCCTCTGGATACAGTCGACGCTCGTTAGGGTCGCGAGTCGGTCCGCCGTCAGTCATGGGGTTTCCCTCGTGAAGAAGTTCTCAGTGTAGCGTTGCCCCCTCTATGCGCCAAGTACAGCCGATGAGCTTTGCACCATCATGGGCTGTGAATGCGCGCGGTAACCTTCGACAATCGATCCTATGCGTCCCACCCGAATATCCGACAACGTGACCTTCGGTCTCAAGCAAGGTCTCGCCTCTATCCTTCCCGGACGATGCTATGCCTGCTCAGGCCCCTGTGAGGCCTTGATGGCGTTGTGCATACCCTGTGAGCGCGATCTGCGTCATAACACGCTCCCCTGCGATCGTTGTGGTGCACCCCATCGCGCGCCGCGTTGTCAACGTTGCCGGATACGCATCGAGCCTTTTGAGCGAGTCCTGGCTCCGCTGGTTTTTAACGGCCCCATTCGCGAACTACTCCACCACTGGAAGTTCAATCGCTGCCTCGAGTTGACGCCTGTACTGTCTCGTTTTGTCGCGCAAGCGATCATCAAACATTCGGTCCAAGCAGATTGCTTGGTACCCATCACCAGTCACTGGTGGCGACGATGGCGACGCGGCTTCGAGCCCATAGGCATCCTTGCCAATGAAACCAGTCACCAACTCGCCACCCTTGGTGTCTCTCTCCCGGTAGTTCAAGCACTCTATCGAGTCCGTCACACCCGAGCACAACATCGCAGTTCTTATTTGCAACGAGATGCGCAGTTAAGCAGCGTTTTTCTGAGCCGCCAGCCCCTCTCGGGAAAGAGCGTGGTTTTGCTAGACGATGTGATGACCAGCGGCGCGACCGCACGCCATGCCAGCACCGCCTTACTCGAGGCCGGAGTCAGCCGGGTGATCTTTGCGGCCATCGCCAGGACCGCTGGTGAGTCCGAATCAGAGTGACTACGGTATAGTGCAGTTTTAGATCGGCGGTGCTCAGATGTCGCATCCATTTGCCAAATTGACGCCCGACTTTGTCATCGACTGTGTCGAGGCATTAGGTATCCCCGCGGACTTGCGGCTGAGCGCGTTGAACAGCTATGAGAACCGCGTCTACCAAGTGGGTGTTGAGGACCAAGATCCGCTGATTGTTAAGTTTTACCGACCCGACCGGTGGTCGCAGGCGCAGATTCTCGAGGAGCACGCTTTCGCACTGGAGCTTTTTGCCGCTGAGATCTCGATTGTGGCCCCGCAGTGCATCGCGGGGCAATCGCTCCATGAGGTCAATGGATTCCTCATCGCAGTCTTCCAACGTCGAGGCGGCTACCCCCCTGAGCTCGATAACCTTGATCACCTGCTGGTGCTCGGCCGGACATTGGGTCGCATCCACGCGGTGGGTGCCGCACAACCATTTTCCCATCGCGACCCACTCCCAGTACTATCGCGGTTTGAAGAGAACTGCGAGTATCTTGCGGCGCATTGGGTTCCCGAGGAATTGCGCGCCGCTTGGTCAAGTCTCACCAAAGATCTCAGTGTTGCGATCGCTGAGCCGGCCCGCGATATGCACGCAGATGACGCAATTCGCCTGCACGGTGACTGCCATGTGGGTAACATTCTGTGGCGGGACGATGTGCCGCATTTCATCGATCTCGACGACTGCGCCGGCGGACCGGCGATCCAAGATCTGTGGATGTTTCTCTCAGGTGATCGACCACAACAAGAATTACAGCTCGCCGAGCTCATCGCAGGCTATGAGGAATTCATGGATTTCGATGCGCGCCAATTGCACTGGATAGAAACACTACGCACGGCCCGAATGGTTCATCACGCGGCGTGGATTGCTCGACGCTGGCACGATCCGGCATTTCCCAAAGCCTTCACCTTTTTTACCGCGCCTCGGTATTGGTCCGATCAGATTCTCGCGCTTCGGGAGCAACTCGCACTCCTTCAGGAGCCACCGCTGCGTCTTCTGTAAGTGGCGCTTGCTGTTGTCTTGCTCGGGGGTAAACGAGACTCCACAACCAAAACCACAGGCGATTATCAGCGAGTACTGCGCGATCGACTTGATCGTAGAACGCCTCGAGCTCAGCTGGGTTCCTATAAACATCGGACCGGGTTCGCCGCGGTGTATCGGGGTCGAGAGTTTTCACAATTTTCGCGGGATTACCCGCAACAACGACGTTGGCGGGCACGTCCTTGGTGACGACGGCGTTGGCGGCGATCACAGAATTTTCGCCCACTGTCACACCTTTTAGGATCGTCGCATGGTCACCCACCCAGACATTGTCACCCAACACAACGGGCGTCGGGTCCGGATCGCGGTCTATTCGGTCGTACAACCCGTGCCAGTCAGAGTCCGTGACATAGGCACCGGCGGCAAGCATGACGCCATCACCCAAGGTTATCGCGTCGCTGGCGCTGATTCGGGATCCAGGACTCATTAAACACGCATCACCAATGGTGATCCGTCCTTCACCCTCGCGTCGGCCCCACACCGCAATTTCGACGCACCGGTGTGCTTCGGCGATCGCAGTAAATGAATGCCCAATGCGAATGTTGTCGCCGGATATCACCACATAACGCGGTTTCATGATGTTGGCGTGTTGACCTAAAACAACGCAACGGGGCCGAAGAAAGTAATCGACCCACCAGTTCCGGAGGGCAAGGCTGCATTTTTTAACCCAGTACGGGCGCAGATCGGGTCGCATGATCTCGATTCACTGTCGGTTCACGGTATGATCGCAGTGTGAAAAGCGAGACGCAAACAGAGACTGTCGTCCAATCAGATCAAGCGGGCGTGCATAGCCAGCTTTCGGATGTGGTCGCGCGACATTTACACAGGCCTTGGGCAAAACCAATACCAAGGCACACGCAAGACATTGCGGAGCCGTTAATCGAACAGTTGCGGTGTTGTGGGCGGCCGATTGTCCTCGACTCCTTTTGTGGGACGGGGTACAGCACAGGCCGACTTGCCGCGCAGTATCCGCAAGCGTACGTGGTCGGGATCGATAAATCAGCGCACCGACTCAGCAAACACCAGCCGACAACAGCCCAGAACTATCAGTTAATTCGCGCAGATTGCTATGTATTGTGGCGACTGCTCGCCGAGGCCGGTATCGATTTAATAGCGCACCACATGCTCTACCCCAACCCGTGGCCCAAGGCCGCCCACTTGAAACGACGGATTCACGGCCACCCAAGCTTTCCCTGGCTCAAACAGCTCGGGGGTCGCATCGAAGTCCGCAGCAACTGGCCTATTTACATCGAAGAATTCGCGGCCGCCGCGAAACTGATAGGACTTATCGGCCGCGTCGAGGCCCTCGAGGTCGCAGACGCCATGACGCTGTTTGAGCAGAAGTATTGCGATCGTGGCCAAGCGTTATGGCGATTTACCGGTAATTTCTCTGACTAGTGCCCCGCCGACAGTTGCGGTACCCTGCGCCCCAACATACCAGTGAGTGGTCCTCGGCCATGGGGATAGCATCATGACAACACAGCAACGTGACGGCGTCGCGCAGGTTGCGGCCGGAGATCCGATTTGGAGTCGAATCCGTGAGGAGACGCGTCGTGCTGCCGCAGAGGAGCCCATCCTCGCGAGCTTTATGCACGCGACCATCCTCAATCACGACGAGCTCGAATGTGCGCTGAGTTATCACTTGGCTAACCAGCTCGACAGCCCCTCTGCGCCCTCGATGATGTTGCGAGAGATCATTCTTGAGGCTTTTCACGATGATCTCTCCATCCGTTGCGCGATTCGAGATGATCTGCAGGCCGTTCTCGAGCGAGACTCAGCCTGTCACGAGCTACATTTACCATTTCTGTATTTCAAAGGCTTTCAGGCGCTGCAAACGCATCGTGTTGCACACTGGCTTTGGGAACGTGGTCGTCACTCACTGGCACTTTTTTTGCAAAGCCGCATGTCAAGCAAGTTTGGCGTTGATATCCATCCCGCTGCGCGTTTTGGGCACGGCATACTGCTCGACCACGCCACAGGATTGGTGGTTGGCGAAACCGCCGTGGTTGGCAATCAGGTCTCGATTTTGCAATCGGTGACGTTAGGCGGGACAGGCAAGGAAGATGGTGATCGGCATCCCAAGATTGGTGACGGTGTGCTGATCAGTGCAGGAGCTAAAATTCTCGGCAACATTTATGTGGGCGAGGGAGCCAAAGTCGGCGCGGGTTCAGTCGTTCTCAAAGATGTCCCCGCTCACACCACCGTCGCCGGGGTACCTGCCAGAATCGTCGGACACCCCGATTCAGACTCCCCAGCGCTCGATATGGACCACGCCTTTCCAGACGTCGATTGGTAAGACTCGCTACCCGTGATAGGCGGGTGAAAGATCAATGACCGCCTCAACCATTGCAGCCACATGCTCCGGGTTGATGCCGGGCGTAATACCATGCCCCAAATTAAACACATGGCCACTACCAGAACCGTAAGCCTCCAGAATGCTCGACACCTCCTGACGTATTCGCTCGGGGTGTGCATGCAACAGCGCCGGGTCCATATTGCCCTGCAGAGCCACTTGATGACCCACCCGCGAACGCGCCTGGCCGATATCTGTCGTCCAATCAAGGCCCACCGCGTCAGCACCGCACTCGGCAATTTTTTCTAGCCACTGTCCGCCGCCCTTGGTGAACACAATCACAGGTATACGACGACCCTCAGCCTCTCGTGGCAATTGATCAATAATGCGGGACATATAGCGCAGCGAAAATTCCTCGTAGGCCGCATGCCCCAATGCACCACCCCAGGTGTCAAAGATCTGTAGCGCCTGTGCGCCGCTCTCTACCTGAGCCGATAAATACAGCGCAACGGCATCGGCCAGTTTTGCGAGCAGTTGATGCATTTGCGCCGGCTCGTTAAACGCTAAGGTCTTGGTCCGGGCAAAGTCCTTCGAAGAGCCGCCCTCCACCATATAGGTCGCGAGTGTCCAAGGGCTACCGGAAAAGCCGATTAAGGGCACTGAGCCTGCGAGCTCACGACGAATCAGTGCGACGGCATCAGTGACATAGCGCAACTCCGTAACAGCAGTTTCCGGGTCGAGGCGTGCGATGTCGTCTGGGCTCCGAAGCGGTCGCTCAAAACGTGGGCCTTCTCCTTCAGAGAAGTACAAGCCCAACCCCATGGCATCGGGAATCGTTAAAATATCGGAGAAAAGGATGGCCGCGTCCATCGCGTAGCGACGCAGTGGCTGTAAGGTCACTTCACAAGCCAAATCGGGCTGGGTACAGAGCCCCATAAAACTGCCGGCTTGCTCGCGAGTCGCACGGTATTCTGGAAGATAGCGGCCCGCCTGACGCATCATCCACAGCGGTGTACGATCCACAGGCTCACGCAACAGCGCCCGCAAAAAACGGTCATTCTTGAGTTCTGTCATCTCGTTGGTATCCCCCAGCAATCTGTAAAGCGACGCCGCTGTCTTTTTTTCTTAACAGCTTCGGCGTCTACAAATATTAACAGGAAAAGGTGGGTGTAGTTCAAACCCCAAGATAATCGAGAATTCCCTCAGCTGCCTGCCGGCCTTCCCAGATCGCCGTCACCACCAAATCGGAGCCCCGTACCATATCGCCGCCGGCAAAAACTTTGGGATTAGACGTTTGGAACTTAAAGGTCTGATGCTCGGGTGCAATCACACCCTGCCAATCATTCAGGGAGATCCCCACATCAGAGAACCAGTCTGCCGGACTCGGCTGAAATCCAAATGCCATAATAATGGCATCGGCCTCAATGGTGGTCTCACTCCCGTTGATCCGCTCGGGACGACGACGGCCATCAGGTCCGGGCTCGCCGAGCGCGGTTTCCACCACACGAATACCAATGGCCTCGCCAAAATATTCAACCACTTCGATAGGCTGGCGATTAAACAAAAACTGAACACCCTCCTCTCGGGCATTTTGCACCTCGCGTCGAGAACCGGGCATATTCTCTTCATCGCGACGATACACGCAGTACACACGATCCGCCTGCTGCCTCACTGCCGTGCGCACGCAGTCCATCGCCGTATCGCCACCGCCTAAAACAACAACCGTTTTGTCTTTAAGATCAATGTAATCATCGGGCGATTGCGGGTATCCCATTTTCTGATTCACATTGCCAATAAGGTAGTCCAGCGCTTTATGCACGCCCGGCAAATCCTCGCCAGGGAAGTCCGCCTGCATGGCCTTATAGGTGCCCATGCCTAAAAATACGGCGTCATACTCTGCGAGCAGGGCATCGATATCGATATCGACACCGACTTCGGTATTCAAGCGAAATTCAATACCCATTCCCTCAAAAATCTCACGGCGGCGTTGCATCACCTGCTTTTCAAGTTTGAATTGAGGGATACCAAAAGTGAGCAAACCACCGATTTCTGGGTAACGATCAAACACAACCGCTTTAACACCGTTGCGCGTCAAAATATCTGCACAACCCAAACCCGCTGGGCCCGCGCCTATAATCGCTACCTTTTTGTCTGTCGGAATCACCTTGGATAGGTCGGGTCGCCAACCCATGGCCAGAGCTGTATCGGTAATGTATTTCTCGGCGTTACCGATAGTCACCGCACCAAAACCATCGTTCAAGGTGCAAGCACCCTCGCACAACCGATCCTGTGGACAGACACGGCCGCAGACCTCGGGCAAGGTATTGGTTTGATGACTCAGCTCAGCCGCCTCAAACAGGTTGCCCTCGGAGAGCAACTTCAACCAGTTTGGTATGAAATTGTGAACGGGGCACTTCCATTCGCAGTATGGGTTACCACACTCCAAACAACGGTGCGACTGATCTCTGACCTGCGCAGGAGAGAAGGGATCATAGATTTCTACAAAGTCCTCAGTGCGTGTCTCAAGGCCCTTTTTATCGGGATCGCGCCGGCCGACATCAAGAAACTGAAAATTATTGGACAGACGGGTCGTCATGATCGGCTCCTCAGTCCGTATCACGCAATCGTGATAACAACATATTGAAATCGGCTGCCTTTGGCTTGATGAGCCAGAACATGCCAACGTAATCCTCAAAATTATCGAGCAAATGGCGACCCCACTGTGAATCGGTTTCGCTCACAAACTCCTTGATATTGTCTCGTAAAAAATGACGGTGAGCCTCCATAGGCTCTCCGCTCACGCGATGTATCTCCACGAGCTCGCTGTTGAAGCGATCGATAAAACGACGATCTTCATCCAGTACGTAAGCGAACCCTCCGGTCATTCCCGCACCAAAGTTAACGCCGGTAGCGCCGAGCACAGTGACACAGCCGCCAGTCATATACTCACAACAATGATCCCCGGCGCCCTCGATCACTGCATGAGCACCCGAGTTGCGAACAGCGAATCGCTCGCCAGCCGTACCCGCCGCAAATAACCGACCACCTGTCGCGCCATAGAGGCAGGTATTACCGATAATCGACGCACGCCGGCTCTCAAAGGTCGATTGTCTTGGCGGGTAGACTACCAATTTACCCCCAGCCATACCCTTGCCCACGTAGTCATTACAGTCACCTTCGAGGTACATGTGTAGACCACCAGCGTTCCAGACGCCAAAACTCTGACCCGCCGTGCCTGTCATGCGCAACACGACTGGAGCGCTCTCCATATCATGGTTGCCGTGATGTTTTGCGATAACACCCGACAGCGCCGCACCGATTGAACGATCACAGTTCGTCAAGGTATAGCTGAATTCTCCGCCCGCCTTTGTCTCGATTACGGGACTGATTTCAGAGAGCATCAACGCAGCCTTGTCAGCCGTGTCATAGGGGTCGTTGCTTGCCACCTCACAAAACTGCGGTTGATCCGCTGCCTCAGGATCTACCCAAAGAATGGGGTCGAGGTCCAAGGCCGCCTGTTTGTCCGTGCTGCCTGGCAAGCGCTCGAGTAAATCAGTGCGGCCGATCAAGTCCTCTAGGCGAGCCACACCCAGTTTTGCCAACCACTCTCGCGTTTCCATGGCGATGAACGTAAAGAAATTCACCACACGCTCGACGTCGCCGGCAAAATGATGCTCGCGCAACGCTTCATTTTGTGTTGCAACACCGGTAGCGCAGTTATTGAGATGGCAGATGCGAAGATACTTACAGCCGAGGGCGACCATGGGCGCTGTGCCAAAGCCAAAACTCTCTGCACCTAAGATGGCAGCCTTCACCACATCCAAACCAGTTTTCATGCCACCGTCGGCCTGCAACCGAATTTTGCCACGCAAACGGTTCCCTCTCAGTGTTTGTTGCACCTCGGCGAGACCGAGCTCCCAGGGGGAACCGGCATAGCGGATTGACGTCAAAGGACTCGCCGCCGTTCCGCCGTCGTACCCAGAAATGGTGATCAAATCAGCGTAGGCCTTTGCCACACCGGCAGCGATGGTTCCGACCCCGGGTTCTGATACCAATTTTACGGAGACCAACGCCTCCGGATTGACTTGTTTAAGATCAAAAATGAGCTGAGCGAGATCCTCGATAGAATAGATATCATGATGCGGTGGCGGGGAGATCAGCGTGACACCGGGCACTGAATGCCGCAATCGCGCAATCAGCTCGTTGACTTTGCCGCCTGGCAGTTGTCCGCCCTCACCTGGCTTCGCACCCTGGGCAACCTTGATCTGCAGGACTTCCGCATTCACTAGATAGTGTGGTGTCACGCCGAATCGACCTGAGGCGATTTGCTTGATTTTTGAAACCCGGTTCGTGCCAAATCGCGCGGGATCCTCACCGCCCTCGCCGCTGTTAGACCGGGCGCCAATTTGATTCATACCCATGGCCAATGCTTCATGTGCCTCAGGCGATAACGCCCCCAGCGACATGCCCGCAGAGTCAAACCGCGGCAAGATCGTATCGATGGATTCCACTTCCTCAAGTGCCAAGGGTGTGTCTGATAACTTCAGCGATAACAAGTCGCGCAGCGCGGCTACCGGACGGACATTGCAATGATCCGCATAGCGCTGATAGTCAGCATAATTTCCGCTCGCAACCGCCTGCTGCAGACTCATCACCACGTCGGGGTTAAACGCGTGATACTCGCCGCCGTGAACGTATTTCAGTAAGCCACCCTGCTGTAACCCTTTGCGCTGCGAGCGCGCATGAGCAGCAACACGCCACTGGTCGCGCTCTAGCTCGGCGAAACCAGCGCCGCCGATGCGAGAGGACACGCCTGTGAAGGCGACATCGACCACCTCCTGATGCAGGCCAATCGCCTCGAATAACTGCGCACCCCGGTAGGAATTTACCGCCGAGATACCCATTTTCGACATGATTTTTAGAAGGCCTTTATTGATGCCTTTGCGATAGTTTTTATAGCATGTGGAGGGCTCTCCAAGCAGTTCACCACTTCGCAGAAGGTCGTCTAGGACGGAATAGGCCATGTACGGATAAATCGCGGTCGCGCCGAAACCGAGCAAACAGGCAAACTGATGTGGGTCACGGGCAGTCGCCGTTTCAATAATCAAGTTGGCGTCGGCACGCAGTTCACTGCGAATAAGGTGCTGATGCACTGCCCCGGTGGCCAACAAGCTATGGATCGGCAGCCGGTCCCCAGCAATATTGCGATCCGATAATACGACCAACGTTGCGCCCTCGCGCACAGCGGCTTCAGCGGCGCTACACAGCGCCTCAACTGCCTGCCGAAGATCACCGTTCTGGGGTGAGTAAGTGGCATCAATATCAGCAATTTTGAAATCATCGCGATTGAGATTCAGCAAGGTGTTAAATTTACTTTGCGACAGCACCGGCGAGGCCAAGCTGATGCGCCGAGCATGGTGCTCGGTCTCAGTAAACACATTGCCCTCACCGCCTAAATCAACTTCGAGCGACATCACAATGGCTTCGCGCAGCGGGTCAATCGGCGGGTTGGTCACCTGCGCAAATTTCTGCCGGAAATAGTCATACAAAGACCGCTCCTGCATCGACAACACCGCCATCGGTGTGTCATCACCCATCGAGCCGACCGCTTCATTGCCCGACTCTGCCAAGGGTCGCAGCACCTGATCGCGCTCCTCGAAGCTGACCTGAAACATTTTTTGGTATAAAGCGAAATCTTCATCTGGAATGCCTGGAGAGATTTCGCCGTCGAAACTGCCCTCAACCTGCTGTGATCGCTCTCGCAGCCAGCGCTTGTAGGGGTGTCGCGATTTCAGCATGTCATCGATATCGTCCGTGTGCAGGACACGCCCTTCATGAGTATCGACGACTAGGATTTGACCCGGTCCGACACGGCCTTTAGCGACCACGTCTTCGGGCTGGTAACCATGGGTACCGACCTCCGAGGCGAGCGTGATCAAACCATCCGATGTCGTCACCCAGCGTGCGGGGCGCAAGCCATTGCGATCGAGTAAACAGGTCGCGTAGCGGCCGTCTGTCAGCACAATACCCGCCGGTCCATCCCAGGGCTCCATGTGCATTGCGTGGTATTGGTAAAAAGCCTTCAGATCTGGATCCATGCCTTCGATGTTCTGCCATGCCGGCGGAATAAGCATTCGCAAAGCACGCGGCAGTTCTACGCCACCCGTGGTCAACAACTCCAACATGTTGTCGAGGCTTGAGGAATCTGAGCCGGTGGTATTCACCAGCGGTGCTACGGACTGCAAATCGGGTAACAGCGGCGACTCTAGCTTGGGAGTCCGCGCCCTCGACCAACTTCGATTCCCCTCGATGGTGTTAATTTCGCCGTTGTGGGCGAGCATGCGGAACGGCTGAGCGAGCGGCCAACGCGGCAACGTATTGGTGGAAAAGCGCTGGTGAAATACGCAGATGGCCGTCTCTAAATCCGAATCATTGAGATCTGGATAAAACGCCGTGAGATCGGCCGGCATGACCAGACCTTTGTAGGACACTACACGGTCGGAAAGGCTACAAACGTAGAAGTCCTGATCGGTCTCGCACGCCATTTCACTATAGCGCCGAGCCATAAACAACTTGGCCGTGAGCACCTCATGGCTCAACTCACCGCCATCCACAAAGACCTGCTCAATACGTGGCAATTGATTCAGTGCTATTTCGCCACAAACCGCTGAGTTGGTCGGGACAACACGCCACCCAAGCGCCTTCAGTCCGCTTTTTTCAACCGCAGCTTCAACAGAGGCGCGCGTCTGAGCCGCGCGCGTCTCGTCTTGAGACAGAAACATCATCCCCACGGCATAGCGCTGAGGCAGCGCTATGCCGAGTGCTGTCTGCGCTGCCGCCCGCATGAAGCGATCTGGCATCTGTAGCAACAATCCACAGCCATCACCGGTTTTGCCATCAGCAGCAATGCCGCCGCGGTGCGTCATACACGTCAGCGATTCGATGGCTTTCTCCAAAAGGCGATGACTCGCCTCGCCCTCGATATGCGCAATGAGGCCAAATCCGCAGTTGTCGCGGAATTCCTCGGGACGGTAGAGACCGCGCGGGGCAGTCGATGGTTTGTCACCAACCCCCGATGCACTATTCAGTTTCATACTAGAACACACTCAATTAGACGGCGCTTTGCGCCGCGGGATTGACCCCCTTGCGTAAGCAAGCGGTCAAAAGGCCGCATATTTTACACGTCTCGGGCCAGCCACTCAATGGACGGTGAATGGCGGTTTAGTCAGCGAGCGCCCGCTCGATTTCTTGCTGCGTGATATCGTCGACGATGATAGCCTGACCTAACTCGCGCAGAAGAATGTAACGAATAGTGCCCTTAGACACTTTTTTATCCCCCGCCATAGCCTTTAAGAAACTCTCGGCCGTCATCTCCCCAGGCGCGGTCACCGGCAAACTGAGCGCTTCGAGGAAAGCGATTAAATCTGCTACATCTGTCGGCTGAACCCAGCCACGCGCCGCGGATATTTTCGTCGCAAGGACCATGCCACAAGCCACGGCCTCGCCGTGCAACCAATTGCCGTAGCCCTGCGTTAATTCAATAGCGTGGCCAAATGTGTGGCCGAGGTTGAGTGTGGCCCGCACACCTGATTCTCGCTCGTCGGCGGCGACCACCTGCGCCTTGTTGCTACAGCTACGATAAATCGCCTCGGCGACCGTCTCGGGGTCTCGTGCGAGTAATGTTTCCTGGTGAGCATATAACCAAGACAAAAACGCGCGATCCCGGATCAGACCGTACTTCACCACCTCTGCCATACCCGCGGCGTACTCACGCGCTGGCAGCGTCGCGATGCTCTCCAAATCAATAACGACCGCCAGCGGTTGGTGGAAGGCGCCAATCAGGTTCTTACCCGATACATGATTGATCCCGGTTTTACCGCCAACCGAGGAGTCTACCTGAGCGAGCAGTGTTGTCGGCACCTGGATAAAGTCTGCGCCGCGTAAGAAGATGGACGCAGCAAAACCAGTCATATCGCCAATAACACCGCCGCCCAAGGCAATAAAGATTGATCTTCGCTCATGACGCTGCGCCAGCGCCTGGTCCAAAATCGTCTCAATTGAACCGTAGTGCTTATGCGTCTCGCCATCGGGTAACACCACAGCGGTGACCCGACGTTCACCGAGCGCTGACACCAGCTTGTCTTGGTAGAGGGCTGCGATGGTCTCATTCGTAACCAACACCACATCCCGATCAGTCAATAGTCGCGCCCAGCTGTCGGCATCCGCCATCAGGCCGCGCCCTATGTAAATAGGATAGTCTCGATCCACTTCAGACCGAGGTAGCGAAACGGTAAGCGATTGTTCAGGCGATGACATCAAAACTCCCTTCTTCGACGCGCTATTGTACTGCGTCAACCCTCAGCCGGGCAAAGATACCGCTGTTAAATCAGCTGTTGCGCCAAAGCGTCAACAATTGACTGAGCTACACGCTTCGCGGAGCGTCCAGCGGCGGATATTTTGATATCGGCAACTTCGAGGTAAAGCGGCTCCCGCTCGACACGCATTTTCTCTAATGTCGCTCGACGATCCCCTGTGGCAAGTAGCGGGCGTTTCGCGTCTCGGCTGGTCCGCTTAAGTTGCTCGCTCAAGCTGATAGTGAGATACACCACCACCCCCTCTGACTTGAGTAGCTCGCGATTGGTTTCACTGAGAACGATACCGCCTCCCGTCGCCACAACGGCTAAAGGCCGGGCTGCCAACTCTTGGAGTACCTGGGTCTCACGCTCGCGAAACCCGGCCTCACCCTCGACATCGAAGATCCACGGAATATCTGCACCGGCTCGCTGCTCGATGACCGTATCACTGTCGACAAACTCACGGCCGAGCAGTTTGGCAAGCTGACGACCGACAGTCGATTTACCCGCCCCTGCCGGACCGACAAGAAAAATTCGCTCTGCGGATGTCACCTGAAAGGCTCTCTGCAAGTCAGTCCAGAAGCGTCTCTGACAAAATTCTTGGCGTGATGAAAATCAGGGTTTCTGTTTTCTGCTGAGAATTCGACGTACTCCTAAACAGCGTCCCCAAGCCAGGAATATCACCAAGCAGCGGTACCTTCTGTGTCTTTAACAACTGCTCCGTTTTGAAGACACCGCCCAAAACCACTGTTTCACCATTGCCGACGAGTACCTGGGTAGTGAGCTCGGTGGTATCAATGGTAGGTATCAGCCCACCGCCGTTGCCACTCGGTACCAAATCGCCCACAGAGTCTTGGTTGACCACCAAATCCAAAATAATCCGATCGTCTGGAGTGATGTTGGGTGTCACATCCAGCTTCAGTACGGCCTCTTTAAACTGGGTCGTGGTCGCGCCCGATGCGGCACCCTCTTGATACGGAATTTCTGTTCCCGACTTGATCGTCGCCTGCTGCTTATCGCCGGTAATAACCTTGGGCTGCGAGACAACTTCGCCCTGTCCTGAGGCTTCCAGCGCAGAGAGCTCAGCGGTCAAGAACAAATCGTTCGAGGTAAAGCCAATGGCAAATCCTGACGTCGCTTCTGAGACACCCAAATCAACGAATGGCGCGGCAGGTACCGTCAACGGGTCACCCGCAATCAAGTTCGTGTTTAGACCTACGACACCCGCGGTATCCCCTGCTATTGATGCCACATAGTCTGAGCCAGTCTCGACATAGCCACCGCCCCAGCGGATACCCAGTTGCTCATCCACATTGGTTTGTGCAATCACAATTCGCGCTTCAATCATGACCTGGCGGATAGGCACATCCACCTTATCGATCAAATCGCGAATCTCCGCCAGTTTTGCCGCTGTATCGGTGATAATGATCGAGTTAGTTCTCTCATCAACGACCACCGAACCGCGATCTGAAACAAGCGAACCGCCCTCCTCCGAACCGGCAGCAAACAGCTCGACCACCTGATCCGCTTTGGCGTAGCGAATACGGATAAATTCCGACTGCAGGGGCGCGAGCTCAGCAAACTGCTTGTTGGCTTCGATCTCTTGTCGCTCGCGCTCTGCAATTTCTGAAGCTGGCGCCACCATCAACACGTTACCGACTTGGCGACGATCTAAACCCTTCGTTTTTAGGACCAACTCCAAAGCCTGATCCCAGGGAACGTTTTGCAGGCGCAAGGTGATGCGTCCATTGACTGTATCGGATGCCACCAAATTGAGGTCGGTAAAATCCGCGATCAACTGCAGCACTGCGCGAACCTCGATATCCTGGAAGTTCAGTGAAATGCGATCACCGACATAGTTGAATTCGCGCATGAGCTCCTGTTTTTCAACTTCGCTCAGCGGCTTGACACTCAGAACGTAGTCACCACCTGTTTGATAAGCCAGATAGTCAAAAAAGCCAGTCGCCGCTAACTGCAGGCGCGTGCCGCGATCGGTTGTGCTGACCTCAATACTCGACACGGGCGTGGCAAAATCTGTGACATCGAATCGGCGCAATAAGGCCTCGTCAATTGCCGTGTTGAGAAATTCTAAATTGATTTTTTCGCCGGAGCTAAACACGTTGACGTCAACCGAAGGGTCGGACAGCGCCAGCACCAATCGACCCTCTCCCGTCTCAGAACGTCGAAACTGAAGGTCCGTGATTTTCGATGTGGCATTGTGTACACGTTCATCGGCTGCCTGGAGCAAACTGCCAGCATCAGTCTGACTGGCGTATTCGCCACTCGCATCTTGTCCGACTAGTAAAATGAGCTGATCGCCGTTGACCACCGTCTCGTAGGGAACCAGTTTGACCAGGTTGAGCACCATACGCGTGCGCGATCCGGCTTCGAGAACCATGACGCTGGTCGCATTGCCATAGGGCAAAGTAAATCGCCGCTGTTCCAAAGCACTCGAGGTGCCCGGGAAGTCGATCGCAATCCGGGCGGGATCCTCGATGGTATAAGCATTGATATCAGAGGGGGGGCGACCATTAAAATCCAGCCGGACCTCGAACTTACCACCGGGGCGAGCACTAAAAGTAATGTCTTCAATAACCGTCTCTGCCCAGGTACTCAAGGGCAGCAGCAACCCTGCTGCGAGTAGCCAGTTGCTCGGACGCATTATCTCGAATCGGTTGCGTTTGCTCATCTTACTGTCCCTCGGCTCACAGTCCTGCCAGCTCTATTGTTCTGGGCCGCTCAACCCAACCATCTTGAGTGCCATCAGGTACGATCTCAAGAACCGCCACAAAGGTCTCCCCCATTTCGACAATCCGGCCGTGATCACGGCCGAGGTAATTACCCACCGTCACGCGATGAATACCACCATCAGGATCCTTGATTAGGGTCCAAGTTTGACCGCCCCGCTCAAGACGACCGACCATCGAGAGAGAGTCAAAGGTAAACTGCTCTAGATACTCCTTGCTTCGCGTGTCATCAGGGCGCACAGCGCTTTGGGCTGTCAGCGCAGCGAGTTCGCGCACCTGAATAGGTCGATCAAAAGGGCTTCTGAGTTGCGATGCAGAATAGGCGAATGCCTCGTAGGCTGTAAATGTCGGTATCGGTTCAATAACACCACCCGGACGAGCACGCTTTTCCGCCATGAAGGCATCGAGATCGGCCATGTCGTTGCCGCCGCAAGCCACCAAAGATAAAACCCCAGCGAGCGTCGCCACTTTAAGCAATGCCTGATACACAAGCCTAGTCATTGTTCTCGGGATCCCGATAGCGGTAGGTTTTCGCCAAAATGCTCATGTCCAGCATATTGGTTTGATCGTCTTCTACGGCGATGTCAAAGTCGTGCAAGGTCACAATTCGCGGCAGTCCCGCCATGCCGCTGATAAAAGCACCGAGGTCATGGAACGACCCTCGCGCTTCGATGGCTATCGGCAGCTCAACATAAAACTCCTGCGACTGCTCGTCGAGCAAATCGATACTCTCAATGTGCAGGCCGTTGAGCTCTCCTTTCTCTGTAATATCTTCCAGTAATCCTGGTACCTCAGTATCCGAAGGCAACTGGCTCACAAGCGCGCCAAAACTCTCGCGCATCTCCACAAGCTGCCTTTTATAAGCATCAAGATTAGCCGCCTCAAAAGCTTTGCGCTCAAACTCTCTTTTGAGATCGACTTCCTCGACCGCAACACTGTCAGCACGGAGCTGAAGACCCTCAATGTGGTAGTAATAACCGACAATGATGACCAAGGCAAAGATCAAGGCACCAGCAAACAATTTGACTGGAAGCGGCCACAGGCCAACATTTTCAAAGTCGAGATCAGCGAGATCAATCTCATTGACGGCGCGCAGTTTGTCAGCCCAGCTCATTGCGCACCCTCATTGTCAGGCAGGTAAATAGTGACTTTCAGATCAAACGTCGTTGCTTGGTCTCCAAAATCTTCAGCTGCCTGAACACCATCTAAATTGGGGCTATCAAGCCATTCCGAAGCATCAAGACGCCGCATCAAACTAGAGACACGATTGTTTGACTCGGCGACACCTTCAATATTGACCTCTCGATCGCGAGTTGTCAGCGCAGTATAAAAAACACCGTCAGGGACCGTACGAACCAACTGATCCAGCAGACGCACAATAATCGGTCTGTTCCCCTGTAACTCTTGAATCACGCGCATTCGCTCGATGAGCTGCGTGCGCTGACGTTGTAGGTCGCGAATCTCACTGACCTGACTGTCCAGCTCCGCAATGTGGCCACGAATGTATTGATTGCGTCGCTGTTGATCGCTGATCTGAAAGTTAATCAACTGATCGACTACCAGAATCGTTAAAATACCGAATAGCGCTGCACCCAAAAGTCCTGTTAAAAATTCTTTTTTGCGCGCTTGGCGGAGGTGTTCACGCCAGGGCAGGAGATTGATATTCGCCATCAGCTCAGCTCCCGCATCGCAAGACCGCACGCAATCATCATGGCTGGCGCATCGCTATTGAGCGCGACGAGATTCACTTTCGGCGAAATAACCATATCGGTGAAGGGATTCGCGAGATAAGCGGGCACGCTCATACGCTCTGTAACCTGTTCGACAAGCTGCTCCATTGCCGCGACGCCGCCCGACAAAACAATGGCGTCAACGCTGTTGAAATTAC
>JAYPVH010000002.1:62922-149985 GCA_038134505.1 Halieaceae bacterium
ATTACTCGCCGAGAAGAAGAATTGCAGCGCGCGTCCGACCTGCTGGACGACGGCCTCACGAAATGGCTCTAGCACCTCAGCTTCATAGTCATCAGGCAAGCCTCCCTGTTTTTTTGCTAAGCCCGCCTCATCCATAGCAAGACTGTAGCGACGCATAATCTCCTCGGTCAGCTGCTTGCCTCCAAATAATTGTTCTCGGGTATAAACCGTCTCACCACGATGTATCACCGACATGGTTGTCATCGTCGCGCCAATATCAAATATCGCGACAGTTGCCCTGTCGCCAATATCGTGTTGGTGACGTATTAAAGAAAACGCGCGCTCCATGGCGTAGGCTTCAACATCCATCACTTTGGGACGCAGATCGGCCAGCTCAAGGGCATCCACTCGAGAGTCGATCGCTTCCCGGCGACAGGCCGCGACAAGCACGTTGACCTGATCCTCGCGCCCGAGAACAAATCCCTGCACCTCAAAATCTAGCGCAACTTCATCGAGCGGATAGGGTATGAATTGATCTGCCTCAATCGTCAGCTGCGACTCCATCTCCAAGTCGCTCAACCCGGTCGGCATGGGTAACACTTTAGTGATGACGGCGGATCCCGCGACAGCCGCAACGACATCCTTGGTTTTTGTTCGCGCTTGAGCCACCACTGTTCGAACAGCCGCGGCCACTTCATCGACATTATTAATCGATTTTTCAACGACAGCATCCGGTGGCAAAGTCACCACCGCGTAGCTCTCTACGCCGTAGCGGCCATCATGCAGACTGAGTTCCAGCAGCTTGACGGTCGTCGAGCTGATGTCGATACCCAGCACCGGTGCTGACTTGCGCTTTCCAAACAGGCCAAACACTCATCGCCTCGCTTTAATACAACGCCCCGACCTTACCGTTGTCGCGGACACCTTTCACCTGACTGATTGCGATCTAAAGGTAGCCAACAGGCCGAAAACGCAACAGTCAAGACGCCTCGGCTCATACTACGCCTCTTTTCTTCGGCAATTGCAACACAACTGCGGTAAAACGTCACTTGTTGAAATCACCCAAAACCGGGGCCCTTCTGACATAATTTAGGCCGAATAACGTCGCGCCGTTTGCGCTCTTTGTCGTTGAGCAAATCGATCTATGGTCATAAACCAACGCATTCGCCGAACTCTCTTGGCACTCGGTCTCTTGTCAGTGGCTGCGGCATGGTGGCTGGCTGGTCTGTATTTGTACCTCAGCCCCAACCTGCCCGATGTCGATATATTGCGCGACATTAAGTTACAAACGCCAATGCGGGTCGTCAGCCGAGACGGTGCGTTGATCGGCCAATTCGGCGAGCAAAAGCGAATCCCGCTGCACTTCGAGGGCATCCCAAAGACTTTTATTGACGCATTGTTAGCCGCGGAGGATGACCAGTTCTTTGAGCACGCCGGCATCGATTTGAGTGGCTTGGCTCGGGCGGTCTCTGAGTTAGTCCTGACCGGAGAAAAACGCTCCGGCGGTTCAACGATCACCATGCAAGTCGCGCGAAACTACTTTCTTACGCTTGACAGAAATTTCCTGCGCAAATTTAACGAGATCTTGCTATCACTCGAAATTGAGCGCTCGCTCAGTAAAGGGGAGATCTTCGAGCTTTATGCGAATCGCGTGTTTCTGGGCCACCGCGCCTACGGTTTTGAATCCGCGGCGCAAACCTATTACGGAAAACCCCTCGCCGATTTGACCCTAGCACAGCATGCCATGCTAGCAGGCATCCCAAAGGCCCCCTCGAGAAACAACCCGCTAAGCAACCCGGAGGCCGGTAAAAATCGACGAGATTGGATTTTAGGGCGCATGGCCGGACTGGGCATGATTTCCGAGGCCCAGCGCGATAGCGCGCGTGCGCAACCTGTCACGGCATCGTTTCACGGCTTGCGCGTGGAGGTGGAGGCGGACTATGTGGCTGAAATGGTTCGCCAAGAGATGGTTGATCGCTTTGGTAACGACGCCTATTCAGACGGTTATGTGGTCTACACCAGTGTTGATGCAACCTTGCAGACGGCCGCGCGCGACGCGCTGCTGAACGGCTTGCAGACCTATGATCGTCGCCATGGCTGGCGCGGACCAGAGAGACAGCTACCCCAACAGCCACTCGAGACGGAAGACCTAGTCGTCGCACGATGGCAAGAGGCTTTGCGCGACATGCCCACAATCGCTGATCTTCCTCCCGGTATTGTGACGGCTGTGAGTGAACAGAGCGCGGCGGTGTTGTTAAAAAATGGCGACTTTGTGCAGCTTGACTGGCGCAGCGACCTGTCCAAAATTCGTCGCCATCTGACTGAGGATCGGACGCTGGCACCAGCCGATTCATTGGCCGAACTGCTGTCTGTAGGCGACCTGATTCGCGTGCGGGACACAGATCAAGGATGGCGCCTCGCGCAGGTGCCAAGAGCCCAGGCCGCGCTGGTATCACTAGATCCCGACAACGGTGCTATTCGTGCGCTTGTCGGCGGCATGGGGTTTGAATTATCTAAGTTCAATCGAGTGACACAAGCACGCAGGCAACCGGGCTCAAACTTCAAGCCGTTCCTCTACGCGGCGGCAATCGATCACGGTCTCACAACTGCGACCATGGTAAACGATGCGCCCATCGTACTAGACAACCTCGATAGCGATGAGATTTGGCGTCCGGAAAATGACAGTGGCAAATTCTACGGGCCCACGCGTCTGAGAGAGGCGCTAACATTTTCCCGAAACCTCGTTTCAATCCGAGTTTTGCAACAGTTAGGCGTCGGACGACTCATTGACTACGCCACGACGCTGGGCTTTGAAACCGAGGATATGGCGCGCAACCTAACGCTCGCGCTTGGCACCCATAGTTTTGCTCCCCTCGACATTGCTGCGGGCTACGCCATCTTGGCCAATGAAGGCTATCGCGTCACACCTTGGCTGATTGAGCGTATAGAGAATTCCGAGGGAGAGATAGTTTTTGAGGCTGATCCAGCCGTCGCGTGTGGCCAATGTTCTCCGATCAATCCGCTCGACGAGGAGCCGCTCCGAATGGAAGATATTCTCGCCGCAGGCACGGAGGAACCCAACGCGGCGCCGCAAGTCATGGACCCCAGAGTCGCTTTCATCGTCACATCCATGCTCCAGGATGTCATCCAGCGCGGCACAGGGCGGCGGGCTCGAGTGCTCGAACGCAATGACTTGGCAGGGAAAACGGGGACCACTAACGGACCGCGTGACGCTTGGTTCTCGGGGTTCAGCCCGGAACTCGTCACCACTACGTGGGTCGGCTTCGATGACTACAGTCTTTTGGGAAGAAATGAATTCGGGGGCACTGCCGCCTTGCCGATATGGATCGACTTCATGCGGGTCGCATTGGGCCCTGAAGCACCACCGCGCCCTATGCCCTCTGGTATCGTGCGGCTAAGAGTTGACCTATCAACAGGCCAACGGGTCGAGGGCAGTCCACAGGGCAGTGCATTTGAGTACTTTCTAGAAGAACACCTGCCGCCGGCAACCGGGGCATCGGGCAATACTGACGCGATTGAGCAACTGTTCTAAAACAGCATGGGCTAGGCGTTACCGCCAGTTGCGATCGGCTCCGAAGCCAACTCCGCCCCACAGTTGCTCTTCGTAGTCATCATCGAGGTCCACCCGTGCCACACCCGACGCCTGCGCAGCCTTGGCAACCGCCGGTGCGATCACTGGGAGCAGCCGAGGATCCATCGGCTTCGGCAGGATGTAACTCGAGCCGTAGGACAATTCAACCAATCCGTAGGCATCCAAAACAGACTCAGGAACCGACTCCCGAGCCAATGATGCCAGCGCGTGAACCGCCGCGACTTTCATCTCCTCGTTGATGCGCGCAGCGCGCACATCGAGTGCCGCCCGAAAAATAAATGGGAAACCCAAAACATTGTTCACCTGATTGGGATAATCCGACCGCCCCGTCGCCATCAAGACGTCATTTCGAGTCGCCATTGCCAGCTCCCAGCTAATTTCGGGATCGGGGTTTGAGCAGGCGAAGACGATGGGGTTAGGCGCCATGGACAGCAGCATCTCAGCCGATACTAGGTCGGGGCCTGACAGGCCTAGAAATACATCCGCGCCCTCAAGTGCATCGGCCAGCGTTCGCCTATCGGTATTGACCGCGAATTCCAATTTCTGCTCGGTAACCGCCTCGCGACCCGTGTATATCACCCCTCGCGTATCGAGCATGAGCATTTTATTGGCATCAGCGCCCATTGTTTTGAGCAATTTCATACACGCAATCGCAGCGGCGCCCGCGCCGAGACAGACAAAGTTTACGTCACCGATCTGCTTACCCTGGATATCCAAAGCATTGACCATCGCCGCGGCGGTAACAATGGCCGTACCGTGTTGATCATCATGAAAAATCGGAATGTCGCAAAGTGCCTGTAATCGCTGTTCGATCTCAAAACACTCGGGCGCGCGAATATCCTCAAGATTGATGCCCCCATAGGTACATGAGATCGCGCGAACAGTGTTCACAAATGTATCGACGTCTTGTGTGTCAACTAATACGTCGATCGCGTTGATGTTGGCGAAACGCTTAAACAACAGCGCCTTGCCCTCCATCACGGGCTTGCTCGCCAACGCACCGAGATTCCCCAACCCCAATACTGCGGAGCCATTACTGATCACTGCGACGCTGTTGCCTTTACCCGTATAGCGATAGGCCAAGGCTGGGTCAACGGCGATTTGTCGACATGGCTCAGCGACGCCAGGGCTGTAGGCCATAGCGAGATGACGCATGGATTGCGCCGGCTTGGTCAGCTCAACGCTGATTTTGCCGGGAATAGGTAGCGCGTGGTAATCAAGCGCGTCCTGAGACAGTTGCTTTGACATGGGTCGCTCTTCGATCCGTAGGGGCCAACACTCTAATGCGAGCCAGTGGTAAAAGGCAAAAAAAAACGCCGCAGTAGCGGCGTTTTTAGGGGTAATTTTTAGTCTATTTTTTCAACGAGCGCGCACCGAACCGCTTGTTGAATCGGTCAACACGGCCGCCCGTGTCAACAATCTTCTGCTTGCCCGTGTAGAACGGGTGGCAAGCACCACAGACATCAAGTGTAATATCTTCGCACAGTGTTGAACGCGTTTTAACCTCGTTTCCACAACTACAACGCGCGGTAATGTCTTCGTAACGCGGATGCGTCTCTGCTTTCATGTGATCCTCCGTCAAGCCAATGACGTCAAAAAAAGAGCGCGGAGCATACCAGACGATCGGATGATTTCAAGACCTATTGTGCGTTGTACCAACGATCACCAACCTCACCCCCCAAGCTGAGATAGACTAATCGCCTAGCTGGAGAATCTTTGTGCGCAAAACACCGCCTCAAGCGACAGAGCAGGCCATCATTGTCCGATGCTGGGTGCCGTCGCCCCTCAGACAGTGCCTTGACTATATTTGGTCTGATGAGCAGCGCGCGCCGCAACCGGGTGCCCGGGTGCGCATACCATTAGGCCACCGCAAGGTCGTCGGTATTATCCACAGTATCGTGACAGAGACCGCGGTCGCTCGGGAAAAGCTACGTCCTGCGATACCGATCGATGAACAACCACTGCTCAGCGACGCTCACCGCAAGTTATTGGCGTGGGTGGCCGACTATTACCAGCATCCTGCTGGAGAAGTGGCACAGCTTGCTTTGTGCACGCGAGAGCGACGCGGAGACACCCCTGCAAAGACAACAGAAACCGCCCTGAAATTGAGTGAACGCGCTCGTGGCCTGCCCGAAAACGCGCTATCCCGAGCGCCAAAACAGGCCGCGTTATTGGCGCGTTTGCAAGCTGGGGCAGAAACCGTGCTAACACTTAAACAAGAGGGCTTTTCAGCTGCCGTCATTCAGGCCTTGGTGACACGAGATCTCATCGAATCCAGCGAGCGGGAGGCGCCACTCTCTTGGCATACACGGGAAGGCCTCGAGGCGAACTCGGAGCAAAAAGCTGTCATCGAGGCATGTTGCGAATCGCTTGGTCAGTTTGCCTGCCACCTGCTCCAAGGGGTGACAGGCAGCGGAAAAACAGAGGTTTACCTGCAGGCGATTGCTCGCGTCATCGAGTCAGGTCAGCAGGCCTTGGTGCTGGTTCCCGAGATCGGCTTAACTCCCCAGATGGTCGAACGTTTTGAAGCGCGCTTTGACGCCCCAGTAGTTACGCTGCATTCAGAGATCGGCAGCACCGAGCGAGACCGGGGCTGGGCTGCCGCACGCAATGGCCGCGCCGCCGTCGTGATTGGCACGCGCTCCGCTATCTTTGCAGATTTTGCACGCTTGGGATTGATCATTGTCGATGAGGAGCACGATACCGCCTTTCGCCAGCAGGACGGCTTGCGCTACTCGGCGCGAGACGTCGCGATCAAACGCGCTCAACTCATCAAATGCCCTGTGATTCTCGGGAGCGCCACCCCCAGCCTTGAGTCGTGGCGTCATGCTCAATCGGGCCGGTACCGCTGGCACCAGCTCACGCACCGCGCAGGTCTCGCTAAATTACCATCCCGGCAAATCACCGACATTCGCGGTCTAGCACTCTCAGGTGGACTCGCACCACAGACGCTGAACCAAGTGAGTGAGACATTGTCTCGCGGCGAGCAGGTTCTGGTGTTTTTGAATCGCCGGGGCTTTGCTCATACCCTGCTGTGTAGTGACTGCGGCTGGCGCGCAGACTGTCGCCATTGTGATGCGCGCATGACGCTTCATCGCCAGCCAGCTCGTCTACATTGTCATCACTGCGACCACAAGACACCACTACCCAAACAGTGTCCTCACTGCGGCGGCTCTCGCCTGCTCGGCAGCGGCATCGGCACCGAACAGACAGAGATGCTACTGCGAGATCACTACCCCGACGTACCCTTGTTCCGCGTTGATCGCGACTCCATGCGCGGGCGCCACGCGATAGAGGCGCTCCGCAGCGACCTGTGTGCACTCGATGCCGCTATCCTCGTCGGTACGCAAATGCTGTCTAAGGGGCATCACTTTCCCAAGGTAACGCTCGTCGTCGTAGTGGATGCCGATGCGTTACTATTTAGTCCCGACTACCGTGGCGAAGAGCGCCTCCTGCAACTGCTCACACAGGTGGCAGGACGTGCAGGGCGTGCGGAACGCTCAGGGCAGGTCATCATTCAGACACGCCAACCCCAGCATCCACTTATCGAGGCCGTGCTCGTCTCACCCTTTAATTCGATCGCAGAGAAGTTGCTGTCTGACCGCGACCTGCGCGGACTCCCACCAGCGGGTGCTATCGGGCTGATCCGCTGTGACTGCGATAACCTTGAGGCGGGTTTTGAGTTTCTAGAAACACTGCACAAACAGTTGCCGCGCTCGGCGTCTGCCGAGGCCAAAATTATCGGCCCCATCACCGCACCGATGGCGCGTCGAGCAGGCCGCTATCGAGTGCAACTGATCATCGTTGCGCGTGAGCGACCCTTGCTCGGACGCATCCTTCGGCATATCGCAGCACGCGCAGCGGACATACGCAAACCGCGTAAATTAGATTGGTTTATCGATATCGACCCAATCGATGCGTTTTGACAATCTCACCGTGGCCTTTTGACCCTTTCTTTGATTGAGCAACCGTCATCGCGAAACCCAGAAAATGCCGCAAAAGGCGCTGGAGGCGCAACCCGAGTCAGGCGATAATAGGTCACACCCGACACCCCGCGCCGATGGCGTTTCCCACGATGGCGACTTGTGCCAATAGCATCGCTCAAGTCATTGAATCAGTGTCAGCAACGGAAAGGATGACATGAAAGAGGTTATTAATGCCTTAATTCAGGCAGCTCTGGATCAGCTCGTTGAGGACGGTGTGATCAACACCCCACCAACCGTTGCCATACAGCTCGACCACACCAAGGACCCGACACACGGGGACTTGGCGACAAATATAGCGTTGGTCACGGCAAAGTCTGCAGGGATGGCACCGAGACAACTTGCCGAACATATTGTGGCCGCCTTGCCGGCTAGCTCGATCGTCGAGCGTTGTGACATCGCGGGCCCGGGATTTATCAATTTTTTCTTGAGTCAGGCATCCAACACGTCGATTATTCAGCGCGTTCTCACCGAGGGAGCCGACTTTGGCCGATCGGCAACGGGCCAAAATCGAAAAGTACAAGTCGAGTTCGTCTCGGCTAATCCCACCGGCCCGCTGCATGTTGGCCATGGCCGAGGCGCAGCAATCGGCGATGCGCTCTGCCGCCTCCTTGAGGCCACCGGCTGGGCGGTCCACAGAGAGTTCTACTACAACGATGCAGGGCAACAGATCACCAATCTAGCCGCATCGGTACAAGCACGCGCTCGCGGCATCACACCCGAGGATCCACAGTGGCCGAATGATGGCTATCAGGGAGACTACATCATCGACTTGGCACAGGCTTTTATCGACAAGCAGCGTGTCACCGCAGCCGACCGTGAAATCACCGCCTCGGGCGATCTCGACGACTTCGATGCGGTGCGTGAGTTTGCAGTCGCATGGCTACGTCGTGAGCAGGACGCCGATTTGCGTGCTTTCGCCGTTGAATTTGACGAGTATTTTCTTGAGTCTTCGCTGTATCAATCCGGCGAGGTGGAACACACCGTCGAGCAGCTGGTCGCGCGCGAGCACACCTACTCCGACGGCGGCGCGCTCTGGCTAAGAACCACCGACTTCGGTGATGATAAAGACCGCGTGATGCGTAAAACTGAAGGTGGCTATACCTATTTTGTGCCCGACGTCGCTTATCACCTCAACAAGTGGCAACGCGGCTATGAGCGGGTCATCAACGAACAAGGCGCGGACCACCACAGTACCATCACTCGGGTTAGAGCGGGATTACAGGCGCTCGATGAAGGCATCCCCGAGGGCTGGCCAGAGTACGTTTTACATCAGATGGTTACCGTAATGCGCGACGGCGCCGAGGTAAAACTTTCCAAAAGAGCAGGTAGCTACATCACTCTGCGCGACCTGATTGACTGGGTAGGTTGCGATGCAACACGCTTCTTCCTAAGTGCGCGGGCCGCAACCTCCCAACTGACCTTCGATATTGACCTAGCACTGTCTCAAAGCAATGAAAATCCGGTGTACTACATCCAGTATGCCCACGCACGTGTGTGTAGCGTGGTAGCGCGAGCGCAAGAGGTCATGCCAAACTGGGAGTTGTCAGTGGGTCTCAATCACCTCGAGCGACTAACAGAGGCAGAGGCGCTGGCGCTGAGCAACACACTCAGCCGCTTCCCAGAAGTAGTCGAGGGCGCTGCCGCTCGACTAGAGCCTCACGATATCGCCAACTATTTGCGACAACTCGCCGCAGAGTTTCACACCTTCTACAACGCGCATAAGCTACTAGTCGAAGACGACTTCGCACTTGCCGCGGCGCGACTCGCGCTCGCTGAAGCGACCCGGCAAGTCATTGCCAATGGCCTCGCACTCCTTGGCGTGTCAGCGCCACAGAGTATGTGATTATGGCGACGAGACCGTCCAGCAAGCCACAGAAAGCGCGAAAGGCCGCCCCCAGTAGGCGAGCTACCGTCCGAGGTCGCTCCTCGCCACCTACCCTGTCTGGGGCGCATGTGAAAGGCTTTTTAGCGGGCCTAATCTGCGGCGTCGCGCTAGTTTTGGGTGTGCAAGCATGGCGCAGCACGTCGGCGGCGCCATTCACAACCCCCGACCCGGTACAGGCCATTGAGACACCCGTCGCTGAGGAAAAGCCGCGCTTCGATTTTTACACGCTACTACCCAATCAACAGCTATCAGCCAGCGGCGCAGTCGATCCAGCAGATCTGCCCGTTGATGTCGAGTCAGTCCAGTACCTGCTGCAGGCCGGGTCGTTCCGCGCTCTGAGCGATGCTGACCGACGCCGAGGAGAACTCGCACTGCTAGGCCTTGAGTCTCATATCGAACAGAAAGGGACCGACAATGGCGTATGGCATCGCGTCTATATCGGCCCCTTTTCAAGCCGTTCAGAGATGGCTCGAGCACGCACGCTGACTGCTCAAGCTGCGATTGATACACTGCTACTGCAAAGAAATACCGACAACTAATTTCTTATCGCAATGGCACAGCCGGGCCAGTGGACGCGGTATGATGCGGCGCATCGACCAACCCTTGGATAGTCACCATGAAGGAGCCAAGACCGACCACTTTGCATTACGCGCGCGCGTCGCGTGAGCTGCGACTCGTCTTCGACGATGGTGTCGACGGGGCGCTCAGCGCCGAGTTCTTACGGGTACACTCTCCGTCAGCCGAAGTCCGTGGACACGGACCCTCGGAAGCTGTGTTGCAGACTGGCAAGTCCGCTGTTGGAATTCGCGAGTTAATACCTGTTGGCCACTATGCAGTGCAAATTGCGTTTGATGATGGCCACGATAGCGGTATCTACTCCTGGGCCTACTTACGACAGTTACTGGATGACCGTGAACCACTATGGCAACGCTATATTGAGGCTCTGGAGCAAGCGGGCGCCTCACGAGATCCGGATATTCAGGTGCTCACCTTTCAGCCCTAATGGCATCGCGATCATCACGCTGAGTCGGGTACAATACCCGATCCACCCTACAAACATGAGATCAGCTCGTATGACACAGTCGACTGATATCGACCAAGACAACATCTCGAGCGGCGAAGACAGCCATCGCGGCGACACGACCGACTTCGGCTTTACAGAAGTGCCCCGAGAAGACAAAGCCCGTCTGGTCCGAGGTGTTTTTGACTCTGTGGCGAGTCGTTATGACCTGATGAATGATTTAATGTCAGGCGGGATTCATCGCCTGTGGAAGCGTTTTACCATTGAACTTAGTGCCGTCCGAGCAGGACAGCGGGTTTTAGATATCGCAGGCGGGACGGGCGATCTTGCCGCGCGATTCTCTGATCTGGTGGGACCCGAGGGTCAGGTGATTCTTGCTGATATCAACGCAGCGATGTTGCGCGTCGGTCGTGACCGGCTGATTGACCGCGGCAAGGTTGGCAATATCGAGGTCGTACAGTGTGACGCACAGCACCTGCCCTTCGCTGATGACTCGATTGACTGCATTACGATTGCTTTTGGGTTACGTAACGTCACGGACAAAAATAGGGCATTGCGATCGATGTATCGCGTTCTGAAGCCTGGCGGGCGCTTACTCGTCCTCGAGTTTTCAAAGCCCACGAATACCCTACTTGAGCAGGTCTATGATACCTACTCATTCAAGATTTTACCGCGGATCGGGCAGCTGGTTGCTCAGGATGCAGACAGCTACCGTTATCTCGCGGAGTCAATTCGTAAGCACCCTGATCAGGACACGCTCTTGGGCATGATGGAAGATGCTGAGTTTGCCGACTGCCAGTACCACAATATGACAGGCGGGATTGTCGCTGTGCACCGCGGTGTTAAAGCCTGAGCCTCACGCATGCTGCATGACCCCGCCATCTTAGCCGCGCTTCTGGCCGCAGCTGAATCGGGCATCAACCGAGCGCTCGCACTCGCGCCAACTGCGTCTAGCGACTTCGATGCGCTCGCAGGGACCGTAGTTGCGCTCGAAATAACGAGTCTTGAAATCACTGTTTACACTGCGGTGACTGCTACGCGCGCCGTTCGTCTGATGAGCCATTTTGAAGGCCATGTGACAACCCAAGTGAGCGGCTCACTGGAGGACCTGTTTGCCCTGATAGTGTCAGATGATCCCGCAGCCCTGCTGATCAACAGCCCGATAGAGGTGCATGGCAATACCGCACCGCTGATCGCTTTGCAGCAATTACTCACAAGCCTTGAGATTAACTGGCAGCAGCCGCTCGCCGACATCTTCGGCGATGTGCTGGGACATCAAATGGCATTGCACCTTAGCGCAGGCATAAACTGGGGTCGGGAAGCGGCAACCAGCTTACGTCGACAGCTATCAGAATATCTACTCGAGGAAGGTCGATTGACTCCACCAGAGACCGAACTGGAGGATTTCTTTGAAGGTGTTCAGAGTCTGAAGCTGCAGGCAGAGAGACTCGACTCACGCATTGCGCGATTGGCGCGCCGGATCAGTCAACGGGGCGCAGGCTGATGCGCCTATGGACCCTGCTTAAAACGGCGTCGGCCTATCGCCTCGAGGAACTCATTCCAACGGCACGGCGGCCCAAGATTCTCACGATGCTCCTCGCCCTCGCGCGACAAAAAGCAGTCCACGCCAATGCCAGCGATGCCGAGCGTCTGCGCCTCGCCCTAGAGTCGCTCGGGCCAGTCTTTATCAAATTCGGTCAGCTACTATCAACGCGCAGAGACTTGCTCCCCGACGATTTCGCAGACCAGCTCGCGCGCTTGCAAGATCAGGTACCGCCCATCGATCCCGATATCGCGATCCGTGTCATTGAGGCATCTCTGGGGGCGAGCATTATCGAACTTTTCGCGCGCTTTGACCGGGAGCCGCTCGCCGCCGCATCGGTTGCCCAGGTGCACAGCGGCCAACTAAAAGACGGTCGCGAAGTGGTCGTCAAGGTATTACGACCCGATATTGAGCCTGTCATCAACCAAGATTTGCGGCTGCTCAAGCGCGTTGCTCGAGTACTCAATCGGCTCTCTCCGGATTTCAGACGATTGCGCCTGCCTGAGGTGGCAGCCGACTACGAACAGACCTTGGCTAATGAGCTTAACTTGGCGCGCGAGGCCGGCAATGCGTCGATCATTCGCCGCAATTTCATCGACAGTGGCTTGGTCTATGTGCCAGAGGTCCACTGGCCAATGACTTGTGACAAGGTGATGGTCAGCGAGCGCATTCACGGCATTCCCGTCAGTGATATCGCCCGCCTGAACGACCTCAATGTTGATTTAAAGCGACTCGCAGAGCGCGGTGTAGAAATCTTTTTCACCCAGGTATTTCGCGATAGCTTTTTTCATGCCGACATGCATCCGGGCAATATCTTTGTCGATGCCAGCGATCCGTCAGATCCGCGGTATCTCGCGGTCGATTGTGCCATCGTCGGGCAACTAGACGACAACGACTTGTATTATCTGGCCCGAAATTTATTGGCCATTTTTCAGCGCGATTATCGATTGGTCGCTCAACTACATATCGAGTGTGGCTGGATTCCTGCGACAACCCCAGTCGCTGAGTTTGAGGCAGCAATCCGGACCCTATGCGAGCCCATCTTTGAGAGACCTTTGTCGGAAATTTCATTTGGGCACATGCTGATCTCATTGTTTAAAACAGCCGGGCAGTTCGATATGACGGTTCAGCCCCAGCTGGTATTACTTGAAAAAACCCTGCTCAATATCGAAGGTCTTGGACGTCAGTTATATCCAGCACTTAATCTTTGGGATACGGCCCAGCCCTATCTGGAACGTTGGCTATCTGACCGCTATTCACCAACTGCCGTGCTTCAGCGCCTGCAGAAGCAAGCCCCTGGTTGGCTTGAATCCTTGCCCATGGTTCCCGACCTATTGCTCAATCGCCTGCGTGCTGATCCGGCGACACCCGCACCGCCGCCCCGCCCCGTTTGGGCTTGGGCGATCACCTTAATCGGATGCCTCGGGCTCACCACGACGGCGATTCAACCCGATCCGCCGCTAACACTCGCGATTGTATCGAGTGTCGTTTTCACATTTGGATTGGTCAAAGCAGTGCGCTGAAAGCACTAAGTGTCTGGCATAATAGCCTGATGACGAACTATAGCGATCCAACCCCGACGATAGAACCGCGCTGGAATGCCGATGGGCTGATCCCCGTGATTGCTCAAGATGAGGGCACTGGTGAGGTGCTCATGATGGCGTGGATGAATGCAGAAGCACTGGCATTAACCCTCGCAGAGCGCCGCGCGGTGTACTGGTCACGCTCGCGCCAAGCCCTATGGCGGAAAGGCGACAGTTCAGGAGATGTCCAGCACTTGGTCAGCCTACACCTCGACTGCGATGGCGACACCTTGTTGATGAAGGTCAATCAGCAGGGTCGAGGGGCCTGCCACACAGGTCGACGGCACTGCTTTCTCTATGCTCACAGCGAGGGCAGTTGGCAACTGCAAGAGGAACAAGACCATGGATAACACTTTACGACAGCTCGATTCTAAGTTGGCGGAGCGCAAAGGGGCAGACCCGCAGGAAAGCTACGTTGCCCAACTGTATGAGCAGGGCCTCAACAAAATTCTGGAAAAGGTTGGAGAAGAAGCGACCGAGGTCATTCTCGCGGCAAAGGATGCTCACGAGGGTGGTAGTGCTGACGCGCTGGCGGGCGAAGTCGCCGATCTTTGGTTTCACTCGATGGTGATGTTGCAATATCTGGATCTCGATCACACTGTAGTGCTTAAAAAACTGCAGGATCGGTTTACACTATCGGGCCTTGAGGAAAAGGCACAGCGCCACTCCTCATCATCATGAAAACAATGGAGAGAGGTTTTTATGGGCTTAGGCGGCATTAGTATTTGGCAGTTACTCATCATCCTCGCCATTATTGTGGTGTTGTTTGGTACGTCTCGACTGAGAAATTTTGGCAGTGATCTCGGCAGTGCGGTTAAGGGCTTCAAAAACAGTATGAAGGATGAGCCCGCGCAAGAAGACGCCAACACCGCGCAACGCGAGGAGGCGTCCGAAGACGACCGGCCAGCATAGCGATCGAGGTCTGACGCCATGTTTGATATCGGCTTCGCCGAGATCGTATTAATCGCGATTGTCGGCCTGCTTGTCATTGGCCCCGACCGGCTACCTGGGGCAATACGCACCGGATCGGCGTGGTTGGGGCAAATTCGTCGCAGCTTCAACAGCATTCGCGATGAAGTGCAGCGTGAACTGCACAATGACGAGATCATGCGCCAGCTCCGAGAGAGTAACGACAGCCTCAAACGCGAGGTTCAGCAAGTCAACGCATCGCTCGACCAATCGGTACGTCAAGCTGAAGTCGACTTGCAAAGTTCTGGCGACTCGGCCGCGGAGTCGGCAAAGGGGCCTGAGGCGTGACCGATGCTAGCAACGATGTGCCTCAGCCCTTGGTCGCCCACCTCACCGAGCTTCGCGATCGACTGCTGAAGGCGCTGCTCGCTATTCTGATCGCTTTTATTGGCTTATTTCCTTTTGCCAACAATATCTACACCTTCATTTCCGAGCCGCTACGCGCACTCTTACCCGAAGGCTCAAGCATGATCGCAACCGAGGTGGCGTCCCCCTTTCTCACGCCGTTTAAGCTCACACTCGTGCTCGCAATCTTCGTAGCTATCCCGGTGATTCTCTATCAGATTTGGGCCTTCGTTGCGCCGGGTATGTATCGCAATGAAAAGCGCATCGCATTTCCATTGCTCGCATCTAGCGTTGTTTTGTTCTACACGGGCGCCGCCTTCGCGTATTTCGTGGTATTCCCGCTCATCTTTGCATTTTTTACCAGTGTGGGTCCTACCGACGTCGCGGTGATGACGGACATTAACCGCTATTTAGATTTTGTACTGAAATTGTTCTTCGCTTTTGGTATTGCTTTTGAGGTCCCGATCGCGGCAGTCATCCTCATCTGGAGTGGCG
Organism: Halieaceae bacterium; assembly: GCA_038134505.1. Lineage (GTDB taxonomy): Bacteria > Pseudomonadota > Gammaproteobacteria > Pseudomonadales > Halieaceae > Luminiphilus. The sequence goes on from JAYPVH010000002.1 coordinate 78,342, forward strand.
TTACCAGTGCCGACGCGTTAGCCAAAAAGCGGCCCTACATCATCGTGGGTTGCTTCGTCTTTGGTATGTTGCTCACGCCACCCGATGTCATTTCCCAATCACTCTTAGCCATACCGATGTGGCTGCTTTTCGAGGTCGGCGTCTTTTTTGGTCGTGCCGTAGACCGGTCGCAAAAAAGCCAATGACGCGCTCGAACGAGCATGAAGGGCGCTCGCTGCAACCCTTACGCCAGTTACTGCGATTTCTGTGGCCGCATAAGTGGCGTCTCATCGCTGCCACCTTGGCCCTTATTTTCACCGCTTTAGCGCAACTCAGCCTGGGATTTGGCGTGCGCACGCTGATCGATGAGGGATTTGGGCAGGGCAGCGCATCAGGGCTCGGGGATGCTGTCGCGCTCATGGTGATGATCGCATTCGCAATGGCTATCGGCTCCTACACGCGGTTTTATCTGGTCTCGTGGCTCGGCGAGCGAGTCAGTGCTGACCTGCGTTCAGCTGTATTTCGCAATCTCGTTGCCCTACAGCCTGGCTACTTTGAGAGTAATCACGCCGGGGAAATCATGTCCCGCCTCACAACAGACACCACTTTGCTACAGACATTGATTGGCTCCTCGGTCAGCATGGCCGCTCGCAATGCACTGCTTCTCGTCGGTGCCTTTTCAATGATGCTGTTTACGAACTTCAAGTTAAGCCTAGTGATCCTTATTGCCGTGCCTGCGACCTTGGTACCGATCTTGGCTTTTGGCCGCCGTGTTCGCCGCTTGTCCAACTCGAGCCAAGAGCAAATTGCTCATGTCGGCTCTCGAGCAGGTGAGATTCTTCAGTCGATCAAGGTCGTACAGAGCTTTACGCGAGAGGATATGGAGCAAGCCGCCTTTGACCGCGATGTCGAGTCGGCGTTTGCCATTGCGCTGCGAAGAATTCGGCAGCGCGCCCTGCTCACAGGCTTTGCAATTTTTCTCCTGCTCAGCGGCATGATCGGCATGCTATGGACCGGCGGTAACGACGTGATCAGCGGTCAGATGTCGGGCGGGGAGCTTGGGGCGTTTATCTTTTATGCCGTTATGGTTGGCACAGCATTCGCTACGCTGTCTGAGGTCTGGGGTGATTTACAACGGGCTGCGGGCGCGGCGGAACGACTGTTGGAACTGCTGACGCAAAGAAGTGCTGTTGTCGACACTGGCGTCGCCACCCCGAGCTCCGGCCAACCCATCGTCTTGAATCAAGTCCAGTTCGCGTATCCCAGCCGACCTGATCATGCGGCCCTAGTCGACTTCAGCCTCGAGGTCTCCGCGGGGAAAACACTGGCGTTGGTCGGCCCCTCTGGGGCCGGCAAATCCACGGTGTTTGAATTGTTACTGCGATTTTATGATCCGCAACACGGATCCATCTGCTACGGCGACACCGACATTCGGGATTTCCAAGTCAAAGCCTGGCGAGGGCAAGCCGCTTTTGTACCCCAAACACCGATCCTCTTTTCAGGGAACGTGCGCTATAACATCGCCTACGGCAACCCCGATGCCGACGAGGAGGCGATCGTGCAAGCCGCGCGTGCCGCACATGCACACGACTTCGTTATTGCGCTCCCAGACGGCTATGACAGCGCGCTGGGCGCGCAAGGCGTCAGACTCTCTGGCGGTCAGCGACAACGCATCGCACTGGCCAGAGCCATTCTTAATGACCCCGATATTTTACTTCTCGACGAGGCCACTAGCGCGCTGGATACTGAAAGCGAACATCTGGTGCAGCAGGCGCTCACCTCCGTGATGCGCGGGCGAACAACAATCATCATCGCGCATCGTCTCTCCACTGTGATTAACGCGGACCGTATCGCAGTGATCGACCAAGGCCGAGTCGTCGCTCAGGGCACTCACGAGCAACTCCTCAACACCAGTCCCCTGTACGCGCGGCTAGCGACATTACAATTTTCCGAACCTGAGGGACCTGCATGACGACCATTAATTTAACGGGGAAAGTCGCTCTGGTCACGGGCGGTAGCCGCGGTCTGGGACGCGCGATCTGTTTAGGTTTTGCGGCAGCTGGCGCGGACGTCGTTATCGCGAGTCGCAAACAAGAAAGTTGCGACGCGGTAGCCGCGGAGATTCGCGCGCTCGGCAGAGAGGCTCTTCCCTTCGCTACACACATGGGAGATCTCGGCGCCATCGATCGCCTTATCGAGGGAGCGTTAGAGTCCTTTGGGCATATCGACATTCTAGTTAACAATGCCGGCATCAGCCCCACACTGAGCGACTTATCGAGCGCGTCTCCAGATTTGTTTCAAAAGATGTTTGACGTCAATACACGTGGCCCTTGGTACCTAGCATCGCGTATAGCACCCAAAATGGCGGCGCAAGGAGGCGGTTCGATGATCAACATGATTTCTGTCGCCGCTCTTAGGCCACCCGCCTATCAAGGCATCTATGCGGCAACAAAAGCTGCGCTCGAAGCACTGACCAAAGTCATGGCAGCAGAGTGGGCGGCTGACCATATTCGGGTGAATTGTATCGCACCGGGCAGCTTTCATTCAGATATGTTTGACGCAGCAGCATCGATACCGGGCTATTTGCAGGGTGCGGTCGACGCCAGTGCGATGAAGCGAATTGCTGAGACCGATGAAATCATCGGTCCGATTCTTTATCTGGCCAGTGATCTGTCGAGCTATACCACGGGCTCGACCTTGGTCAGTGATGGCGGCTATTTATTGATCTAGTGACGCGGCATGTTGGCCTTATGGCACTGTGACAGACAGAGGCCGTCGACCTTTGGGAGGACCCTCATTAGTATCGCGGCGCTCATCAACTGACTTAACAGTCCTTTGAGTAATCCGGCGTGGGGTCCCGTGCAATCCGAACAAGTAGACGGCAGCCTGCGTTAAGGTGGGTTAGCGATACAAAAAAGCCCGCTTTCGCGGGCTCTTTTTTCGGTCAATGATTGGCCTCAGCTAAACTCGCGGATCAGACCGCCAATCGACTCTTTCGCATCGCCGAACAGCATTCGCGTATTTTCTTTGTAAAAGAGCGGATTCTCAATACCAGCAAAGCCCGACGCCATAGAGCGCTTGAGAACAAATACGGTTCTCGCATCGGCCACGTTGATCACGGGCATGCCGTAGATGGGAGACGACTCCACTTCTCTCGCCGCTGGGTTCACGACATCATTGGCACCGATGACAATCGCGACATCCACCATTTCCATGCGCGGATTGATGTCGTCCATCTCAAGAAGCTGGTCATAAGGCACATCGGCTTCTGCTAACAACACGTTCATGTGTCCTGGCATACGGCCGGCAACAGGGTGAATACCGAAATTGACCTCGCAGCCGTTCGCCTCGAGAAGTTCCATGAGTTCCTTCACCACGTGTTGGGCTTGAGCGACCGCCATACCATAACCCGGGATCACGGCGACGTTGGTCGCCGCTTCGAGGATGTAGTAAGCGTCCTCAACTGAGATGGGCTTGATCTCACCTTCAACTTCCGTGACCTCATTGGACACACTGGCAAAACCAGAGAACAACACATTCGCCAGAGAGCGGTTCATCGCTTTACACATGATCTGCGTCAGGATAATCCCAGATGCACCGACCAGTGAGCCGGCAACGATCAGTGCGTTGTTGTTGATGGCAAAACCCGCCGCACAAGCCGCCAAGCCTGAATACGAGTTCAGCAACGAGATCACAACGGGCATGTCTGCGCCGCCGATGGGAATTACTGCCATGATGCCAAAGAGGAGCGACAGACCAATCACTGCGTACAACCACTGGTTGTTCGTAGGCTCCATACAGAACAAGACCGCGCTGGCTAAGACACCCAGAACGACGATCGAGTTCACAATTTGCTGACCCGAGAACTGGATCGCGGCACTGGTCAACTTCTCCGACAACTTGCCGTAGGCAATCAGTGATCCGGTCAGGGTGACGCCGCCGATCAAGATCGACAGCACAATCGTCACCAGGGTGAACATCTCGCTTGACGGACTGAGCGCAGACCAACCCACGAGCAGCGAAGCCGCACCACCGAGTCCATTGAATAACGCCACCATCTCAGGCATTGAGGTCATCGCCACAGATCGAGCCGCGATGGCACCAATACCGCCACCGACGATCATCCCCGCCACAATCCAAGTAAAGTCTAGGATGCCCTGATCGAGCAGAGCGGCGATCACTGCGACCAACATACCAACGGCCGAGACCATATTCCCGCGCCTTGCCGAGGCCGGAGATCCCAGCATTTTCAAACCGAAAATAAACAACGCCGAGGCAACGACGTAACCGAGTTGAATCACAAGTGACATCGGCATGATCAACCCTCCTTCTTCTTGAAGAAGCCAAGCATACGATCTGTCACCATGTAACCACCGACCACATTAATCGTGGCGAGCGCCACGGCTACCGCGCCAAGCCACTGAGACAAATCGCCTCGATCGGTGCCCGCCAAAGCGATTGCACCCACTAGGGTGATACCGGAAATCGCATTCGCGCCCGACATCAGCGGTGTATGCAGTGTTGCGGGCACCTTGTTGATGAGCTCAAAACCCAAGAACACCGATAGCATGAGGATAAACAGTAAGTACTCCATGATTAGTTACCCCCTCCGATAATGTCTTTAATTGTGGCGTGGACAATCGCGCCATCATGTGTGATCACACAACCCGGCAGAATGTCATTCTCGAGATCGAGGACGAATGACTTCGACTCCTCATCCCAGGTGTCTTCGACCAAGTTAAACAAGTTACTGGCATACATTTGCGTGGCGTCGGCGGGCACCAAATTTGCCATCGCCTCGGTGCCCACGATTGTCACCCCATTGACTGTAACGGTTTCATTCGCCACTGATCCCTCAACATTGCCACCGGTTTCTGCGGCCATATCGACAATCACCGACCCGGGCGCCATACCTTCGACCATATCCGCAGTCACCAGCACGGGCGGTTTTCGACCAAAAACTTGTGCGGTCGTAATCACCACGTCTGAATCTGCAATCACGGCTTTCTGGGCTTCGCGCTGCATCGCCACCTGTTCAGGTGTTAGCTCTTGCGCATAGCCGTCTTTGGTTTGCCCAGTCTCACCGAGATCAATCTCCAAAAACTTGGCGCCAAGTGACTGCACTTGCTCTGCCACAACAGGACGAGTATCGAAGGCCGTCACCTTGGCACCGAGACGTTTCGCCGTAGCGATGGCTTGCAACCCTGCGACACCCGCTCCCAAAACAAATACCTTGGCCGGCTTCAATGTTCCCGCAGGCGTCATCATCATGGGGAAAATACGCGGCAAATGATGTGCAGCCAATAACACAGCCACATAGCCGGCCAAGTTGGCCTGAGAGCTTAGCGCGTCCATTTTCTGGCTGCGGGTTGAACGCGGGATCATTTCCATGCTGATGGCCGTAACGCGATGCTCAGCGAAGGCGCGGATCAGATCATGTTCGTTGAACGGATCGAGATAGGAAACATGGATACAGCCTGGTTTCAGCTGGCTAATCTCTGCGATATCGGGCTTGCGCAAGCGCAGCACCATATCGGCACTTGCCAACAATGCCGCTCGGTCGCTGTCGATCGCGGCACCCTGCGCCTGATAATCACTGTCACTGTGCCCAGCGCCCTCGCCCGCACCGGATTCGATGACCACTTCTGCGCCCATGCGCACTAGCTTTTTCACCGTATCTGGGGTCACGGACGCGCGCTGTTCACCGGGATGGGTTTCTCGGGGAATCACAAGTCGCATCATGGTTTTTTCGCCTGATTGTTAGTTTTTATACCCGCCTTGGAAACGAAGTCCAAAAAGCGATCGTTCTCGGTCTACTGTGTGAGTGAAGACCCCATTGCCCGCAAGGGACGACCTACTACCAACGCCAAGATTCCTTAAAGAATCCATGGCGTCCTAATTTCACCCCGCACGCAACTGCAAGAAGGGGTTAATCCAACGATGACGCCAGCGCGTGAAACGCAGCGGCGCGTCAAGGACTGCCAAACACACGCAGTCCTCCCCCGGAATCGCTCTGGGGGCATGCTCTTCATCGGCCGTGCGATAGACAAAATCACCAGGATGGTACTCACCGCGCTCATCGGAGAACCCGCCATGCAACACCAGTGTCATCTCACTACCGCGATGATCGTGGTGCGGTATCGCACCACCGGACGCAATCCGGTAGAGGGCAAATTCGTAGTCCGTATCGCCGCTTTTCAAATAGCTGATGCTCAACGATGAGGTCAGACGCTTCCACGTTAATTGGGAATAGTCGCCGTTAATAATGCGCCTTAGCAGGGAGGGCAGTCCGCCATCGTCGACCGACTTTCCGTATTGCAACGGCACAGGCTCATCGAGGCGCGCCAGAACTGTCTCGAGCACCGATTCAGAAACCACCTCAGGTGCGAGACGCTCCAACATCACGCCGCCCAAACCCTCGAGTGAATCAACTTGCTGATGACAACGATGGCAATAGCTCAGATGTGCAGACACGCAGGCTGCCTGCGCAATGGGCAAAGCGCCTGAGGCATATTCTGTTAGAAATTCAATGGGCGGATGATGCTTAACCATGGGGTCGTTCCTTGCTACACCGCGCTTCGCGCGCTTTCTGGTACTTGATGCTCATATTCAAATCTTTTCGCCACGCAAACCGCGACTTTGGTATCAATGTTGCTCTGCCTACACCTTCCCTTCTACGACGGACGCTATCAAACGGTTCACTAGTCAAACTGCGCTTAGCTTTGGTCCATCAGCATCTGCAGCTTCTGCAAAGCTAAGCGGACCCGAGACTTGACCGTGCCCAACGGCAGATCAAGCTCCGCCGCGGCCTCCGAATGGGACTTGCCCTCCATATACACCTTAGCCAATATCTGCGACTGATCAGGCGGCAAACGACTCAGATTGTCTCGCAATTGCTCGGCGCCCCGACGCTGGTGCAACTGCACAATGGGCTCCTCGTCAAAACCTTCAACCTCAAAGTCTTCCGCAGCGAGCGGTGTGTCAAACTTTTGTAGTCTGCGGAACAAGTCTGTTCGGCAATTTCGCGCAATGGTATAGATCCAAGTGCTTGCAGCGGCCTTCTCGGGATTAAATGCGCCGGCTTTTTGCCAAACTTTGAGCATGACCTCCTGCACCAACTCATCAGCGTGGCTGGCTGACAAAGATGAGCCCGCGAGCGCAAACGACTTGATCAGCGGCGCAAAATGCCGGAAGAAGCGCGTAAAGGCTGCCCGGTCCTGTCCGCGGCCTATTTGGACAAGGCACTCGCTCCACTCGTCGGTGCGGCGCCCGGTCACCCAAGACGTTGCTGACGGTGTCACGACGCGCTGGTCTGATGAAATGTCCGGCATAAATTCAGCCCGCAGGCTCAAATGGAGACACAGCATACACGAAACTGTCTAGAAAAACCCGCCGCCTCGCCGCAGATCCGGGGCGACAGCTCTGATCCGAGACAGCCTGAAATGCGTAATTTGATTGACAACCCGTACCGGTTCACACTGACTCCGAGCCGGTTCGGAAACGCCAAGGAGTGCGAAGACGTGAAAATCGCAGTGGTCGGCGCCGGTATCTCCGGCCTCGGCTGCACCCACCAACTTGTGGCTCAGGGTCACGACGTCACTGTGTTTGAAGCCGAATCTCGTGTCGGTGGACATACAGCAACCTATGATGTCAACGTGGGTACGCGCCGATACTCCATCGATACTGGGTTTATCGTCTACAACGAGCGAACCTACCCTCAACTCATTACGTTATTAGATAAACTGGGCGTTTCAACACGCGAAACCAGTATGGGCTTTGCTGTGACTGACTTAGACAGCGGGCTTGAATATGCAGGCAATAATCTGAATACCCTGTTTGCACAGCGCAGCAACCTGCTCTCACCCCGTTTTTTACGCATGGTTGGCGATATTTTGCGCTTCAACCGCCAGGCGGTCGCTGATTTAGATGCGGGCAGATTGCCCGACGACCTGTCTCTCGGCGACTACCTGACGCAAAATAGATACAGTAAAAACTTTGCTCGGCACTATTTGCTGGCGATGACCTCGGCAATTTGGTCGGCAGATGTTTCCGACACCTATGACTTCCCCGTGCAATTTTTCATCCGATTTTTTCGCAACCACGGACTACTCAACATCACCAACCGTCCGCAATGGCGCGTCATTGAGGGTGGGAGTCGCGAGTATCTGGCGCCCCTGATAAGGACCTTCGAAAACAAGATTCGCACGCAGCAACCCGTCGCTGAAATTATCCGACATGCATCCGGCGGCGCCACCATCACCTGCGAGAACGGGGCATCTGAGAAATTTGATCAGGTCGTCATCGCGACCCACAGCAACCAGGCGCTGGATATGCTGGCTGATGCAGACCCAGCGGAGCGATCTATCCTCAGTGCGATTCCCTACCGTGACAACGACGTCGTGTTGCACACGGATATCCGGCTCCTTCCGCGCAACCGTAATACTTGGTCAAGCTGGAACTACCGACTTAAGCCAGATACGAATCGCGCGATCGTCACCTATAATATGAACATCCTGCAGGGCATCGAAGCCCCGGAAACCTTTTGCGTGACACTCAACGACACCGAGTCCATCAATCCGCACCGTATTTTGGGTCGCTTCACCTACGCGCACCCACAGTTTTCCATCGCGGGTATTCAGGCGCAGTCTCGCTGGCAGGAAATCAATGGCGTCCGCGACACATGGTTCTGTGGTGCCTATTGGCACAATGGCTTTCATGAGGATGGACTCGTTAGCGGTTTACGCGTCGCGGAAGGTATTGCTAATCTCCGTCGGACATGACTGACTTCGCTCTTTATCAAGGCACCCTCTACCACGCGCGCTTCACTCCGAAACGACATCGATTTAGCTATCGCGTCATGATGCCGTTGGTCAGACTCGACACCCTGGCGGTCGGCCTAAAAAATATTCCCTTCTGGTCGACCCGGCGTCGATCGGTCGCCCGATTTGCCCGCGAAGACTTTCTGGGCGATCCGACAATCCCTTTGGATCAATGTGTCCGCGACAGAATCTTTGAGGAGACTGAGCAACGCCATGAAGGGCCGATTTACCTGCTCGCCAATTGGCGCTACTTCGGCTACCAAAACAATCCCATCGCCGTGTATTACTGCTTCAGCGACTCAAGCCGCCAACAACTTAACTATATTGTTGCCGAGGTCACCAATACGCCTTGGCACGAACGCCACAGTTATGTCCTACCGATCAATTCGGATACCGGTCAGCTCGACCATTTTTTTGACAAGGCCCTTCATGTCTCGCCGTTCAATCCCATGGGGATGAAATACCGCTGGCACAGCGGTAAGCCAGGCAAGACGCTCAGTATCCGCATCACCGCCTTTGAACATTCGGAGCGCACGTTTGATGCAGTGCTGAATCTACACAATGTTGGCTGGGGCCGGTCTGTTTTAACGCGCGCCTTGCTACGCTTCCCGTTCATGACAGTTAAAGTTGTGTTCGCGATTTATTGGCAAGCGCTACAGCTTTGGATCAAGCGCGTTCCGATATATCCTCACCCGACGAGCACTAAATAACACCCGCCAATCCGCGATCGCCTAGGGGGCACGATCGTCGAACAAGCACGTAACACAATCAATAGGGAGTCGATGATGAATAAGACCAGCGTGCGCGATATTCAAAAACTACCCACTACTGCGCTGACCAAAACCAATGACTTAGCGCGGAAAATCATGCTGAAGCTGTTGTCTGGGATCGAGGTGGGCTCTCTCACCTTCTCTGAGAATGGTGAGCGCACAACGCTTGGCAATGTGAATGCTGCTGAGGGCCCGCATGCCAGCGTCGAGATCCATAATCCTCGGGTATTTAAGCGATTGCTCACTGGGGGCACGATCGGTGCCGGTGAAGCTTACATCGATGGCGACTGGAGTAGTAGTGATCTCACCGCTGTGACACGTTTGTTCAGCGCGAATATCAGCACCATGGAAGTCATGAAGCAGAAGCAGGCGGGCTGGATCAAATTTGCCTTGAAGTTTGCGCATTTTGGCAATCGCAATACCCGCGATGGTTCGAAACGCAATATTGCCGCGCACTACGATCTCGGAAATGAGTTTTTTATGCAGTTCCTAGACCCGACAATGATGTACTCGTCGGCGGTATTCCCAAGCCCAGATGCCACTCTCGAAGAGGCATCGAAACATAAATTACAACTCCTCTGCGACGCTCTCGAACTCACAGCTTCTGACCATTTGGTCGAAATTGGGACAGGCTGGGGTGGCATGGCCATTTATGCGGCGACGCACTACGGCTGTCGGGTCACGACCACAACAATCTCGCAAGAGCAATTCATTTATACCAGCGAAAAAGTCGCCGAGCTGGGCCTAGATGACCGCATTACCGTGCTGTGCGATGACTATCGAGACCTTAAAGGGCAGTTTGATAAACTGGTCTCGGTCGAGATGATTGAAGCGGTCGGACACCAATTTTACGACAGCTATTTTGCCTGCGTCAGCGACCTGCTCAAGCCGAACGGCAAGGCTGTTATTCAGGCGATCACCATCCCCGAGCAGCGCTATGAGTCCGCGAGAGATTCTGTAGATTTCATTAAGCGATACATTTTTCCAGGCGGTTGTTTGCCCTCTCTGGGCGTGATTCACGATAGCGTCGGTCGCTGCACCGACCTTCAGGTGATCGATATCCGAGACATTGCGCTTGATTACGCGCGCACCTTGGAAAAATGGCATGAGGCATTCCTGGCGCAGCGCGAACAGATTCGAGCCATGGGATTTGATGATCGGTTTGAACGCATGTGGCGCTACTATTTGAGCTACTGCGAAGGCGGCTTCAGAGAGCGCATTATCGGCACGTTTCAGATTACACTAGCGAAACCTTTCTACCGACCCGCGGGCTAATATGATTCTGTCACTCTTACCCATCCTGCTGTTAGTCGGGTTGTTATCCTGCGGTGTTTGGCTCTTTGGGGCTGATGCCTCCTACGGCCCAAATCAAATTTCTTTGGTGATTGCCACTGCCGCTGCCGCACTGATTGGTATCGTGCGAGGGCAACCATGGGACGATATTCAGCAGGGGCTGGTTGAGGGCGTAAAAATTGGGCTCGCACCGATCATGATCTTGTTGGCAGTGGGTGCACTGATCGGTAGCTGGATTGTTGCCGGAACGGTGCCCGCGATGATCTATTATGGCGTTGCTCTCCTGAAGCCCTCGATTTTCTTCGCGGCGAGCGCGCTTATTTGTGCGCTTGCCTCGATTAGCATAGGGAGCTCGTGGACCGTAGCTGGCACACTCGGTATTGGCTTGATGGGCATTGCGCACAGTTATGGCTTGTCACCTGCTGTCACTGCAGGCGCAGTGATCTCAGGTGCTTATTTTGGCGATAAGCTCTCACCACTGTCAGATACCACAAATTTAGCGGCGGCCGTCACCGGCGTGGAGCTCTTTGACCATATCCGTCACATGCTCTGGACTACGCTGCCTGCCTTTTTGTTGGCGCTGGTTGTTTTCGCCCTCATTGGTGCTGACGGCGCGAGAGCCCCCCAAGAGATCGCGCAGCTGCGCCAGTCTCTGGATGCGCAGTTTACTATTGGACCCCACCTGCTCCTGCCCCTTTTAATCATGTTGGTGCTGGTTGCGCGACGCTTTCCCGCCTACCCTGCCATTTTGTTGTCAACCGCAATCGGCGGTGGCTTTGCGCTGGTTTTTCAGACGGATACTTTGAGCGCCTTAGCAGGCATTGATCACGCTGATTCACCGGCGCCAGTTATTCAGGGCTTATGGGTGGCGCTATTCAACGGCTATGTGGGAACCAGTGCCGACAGCGCGCTCAATGACTTGCTGAGTAAGGGCGGTATGTCGAGCATGCTCAACACTGTCTGGCTCATTATCACCGCGCTTGCTTTCGGCGGCGTGCTTGAGCGGACCGGCATTTTGCAGCAGATACTTGACGCGGCTCTCGCACGGGTAAAGAGCACGGGTGACTTAATCTTGGTCACTGTTGGCGCGGGTATCACAACCAATGCGCTGGCCGCAGACCAATTCTTGGCTATCGCGCTCCCGGGTCGTGTTTTCAGCCAAGCCTACGACGATCGCGCGCTGAGCCGCCTCAACCTCTCGCGAACGCTTGAAGACTCGGCGACACTCACCTCGGTATTGTTCCCTTGGAACACTTGTGGTGCCTACATGAGCGCCACGTTGGGCGTCGCCACAATGAGCTACCTGCCCTACGCAGTGTTCAACATCGCCTGTCCAGTGGTCGCGGTCATCTACGGCTATTCGCTGATAGCGCAAAAGCCACGAGAAGCACCAGCGCTCTAATGTGGGACCACACAACACCTTTCACGCAGCGCGTGTTGGTCGAGCCACAGCATATCGACCCGCTCAATCATACGGCCAATACCGTTTACGTTCATTGGTGTCTTGAGGCTGCCTGGGCACACACCACCGCGCTAGGTCTCGGCGCAGAGACCTATCGAGAACTCGATCGAGCGATGGCATTAACCCGGGCCGAATACGACTACATTCGGTCAACACATCTAGGCGACGAACTTGTGGTCGGCACATGGATTACCCAATGGGACCGTCGAATGACCATGGAGCGCCAGATTCAAATCGTACATGCACAACGCGGCGAGACCGTACTTCGCGCCCGACTGGCGTTCGTCTGCATCGAAATCTCTTCGGGCAAACCAAAACGACCACCGAAGGCTTTCTTAGATGGCTACTTACCCGCAGTGATCGGCAACTAACTGCAAGACCAGTCAAAGCTGATCACCGAGCTCAAATGCGTGCGCTGCAACTGTAGCGCGAGCAAGCGATCCACCCCCAACGCAACGCCAGAGCACTGAGGTAATCCGGCCACCTGGGCCGCTAACAAGCGCTGATCGACTGGTCTCGTTGGCAAGCCCTGTTCGCGACGCATCTCAGCGTCCCGATGGAAGCGCTGGGCGAGAATCGCCGAGTCCTGCTCTTCCCAGTAACCATTGGCCAGCTCGACACCGTCGACGTAGCATTCAAACCGACAACCTACCGCGTGCGCATCGATCGAAACTACGCGTGCAAGGGCCGCCTGTGTCGCCGGATAATCAACAATAAACACCACACCACGATCCGCAATTGCGGGCTCAACGACGTGAGTCATTAACACATCGAGCAGGCCGTCACGCGTCAACCCCTCAGGAATGTCGTTCACGTGCTCTTGAACCACGGCCTCTAACGCGTCTTTGCTTGCAAGAAAGACATCGATCCCGACCACTTCGAGCATCAGGGTGCGGTAGGGCCACACTTCCCAACCAGTGCGGCCAAGGACCAGAGAGACCAACTCGGCGACCTCCCGGATCAACTCGTGATGGGTCATGTTCAACCGGTACCACTCTAAAAGGGAGTACTCCGGATTGTGGCGCCGGCCCACCTCACCAGATCGAAACGCCTTGCAAATTTGGAAGATGTCCCCGCTCCCCGCCGCGAGAAGTCGTTTCATCGCATATTCGGGGGAGGTCTGTAGATATCGGTCGCCGCCCCTATCGGCGACAACGAAAGGTTCCAGTGCCGCATCCGTCACGCCGGCTGAACACAATAAGGGGGTTTCGACTTCTAGCACCTTGCGATCGGAGAAGAACTGTCGCAATACGCCCAAAAGAGTGGCACGAGCTACAATCGCGGCAGAATCAGCGCTCGGATGCCAGTCTGTGCCGCTCAGAATCTAACCGCCTCGACTCGCTCGGCTGACATATTCGCCGGTTCGCGTATCAACACGAATCACCTCACCCTGCGTGATAAACAAGGGGACACGAACGACCGCTCCGGTGCTCAGCGTCGCCGGCTTGCTACCCCCCTGCGCAGTATCTCCCTTAAGACCAGGATCAGTTTCCGTGATCTCCAGTTCGATAAAATTCGGTGGTGACACTGCAAGCGGAGTGCCGTTATAGAGCGTCACTTCATAAGTCTCTTGCTCTTTGAGCCATTTGCCAGTATCACCCACCGCAGCCTGATCAGCCTGATGTTGGTCGTAGGTGTTGGGGTCCATGAAATACCAGAACTCGCCATCGGTGTAAGAATACTCGAGGGACAGATCAATCACATCCGCACCCTCGAGACTGTCACCTGACTTAAAGGTCCGCTCCCAAACGCGGCCGCTTTTCAGGTTGCGCAACCTAACACGATTAAAAGCCTGGCCTTTGCCCGGCTTTACAAATTCGTTTTCGAGGATCGAGCAGGGTTCCCCGTCGAGCATGACTTTGAGCCCCGGCTTGAATTCATTGGTAGAGAAGTTAGCCATTCATCGGATTCCATTTCAAAACCGTGCGATCATACCGCACCACGGCGCACTGTGGCAGTCTATTCAGCCTCCCCGGGCGCGCCCAACAAGTAGGCGATACTATCAAGCCCGCCAATATTAACTGCATACTGCGCGGCGTCTTGAACGCGCGGCTTGGCGTGAAACGCGACACCCAGACCGGCTTTCGCAAGCATGGGCAAATCGTTAGCGCCATCGCCCACCGCAATCGCCTGATTGGCCTGCAGCCCTCGCGCATCAAGCAACCGCTGCAGCATGTCCGCTTTATGTTGACCATTGACAATCGGCGGGACAACTCGACCAGTGAGCGCACCCGCTTCGATCTCTAACGTATTCGCAACAATGTGATCGATACCGAGCTGGTTTTGCAAAGCGCAGGCAAAAATATCAAAGCCCCCAGAGAGTATGGCGGTCTCAACGCCGCGCGCACGCAATGTCACCATCAACTCAGCCGCACCCTCTGTTACAGGCAGCTGTGCCGCGATATCGGTGGCGACTTGGCCGTCCAGTCCTCGCAACATTGCGAGCCGCTCAGCAAAACTCGCATCAAAGTCCAGTTCGCCGCGCATGGCGCGCTCAGTGATTGCTGCAACCTGCTCACCGACGCCGTGACGGGCTGCCAACTCATCAATCGACTCACAACGTATGAGCGTTGAGTCCATGTCGAATACAGCGAGCTGATAATGGGCGTGCCGAACCGCCAGCGTTTGCAACACGCGATCTACCGAGACCTCGAGAGCGCGCATTTCCCTATCCATTGCCGCCATGGCCTCGTCACCCTCAAGGCCATCCAAGATCCACGTTTCCACCGCACGCACCGCCCCCAAGCTACGCGGTACGGGCACGACTCGCCGGCTCTCTATGTGAACGCGATGTCGGGCCACAACCGCCTCCACAGCGGTAAGGTCGGGCATTCGCTCTGCAGCTGCGATAAGCGTAATGGCGTGCGTTGCCGTCATGGCGCGCTCCGAAAATTTGACGGGCGCAAGCATACCCCATGCGAGACAAGGTGCGTTTATACTGATCGAAATTTGACTGGAAATTTTTCACGTGTCTCGGTTAGCCGCCTTCTTTCGACAATTGCCCATGAGTCAGCAGCTCGCGCTCGTTGCGGCCTCGTCTACGCTTGTAGCGACACTGGTGTTGGTCTGGGTTGCAGCCCGCTCTAACGTCTACCTACAACAGGAACTGCAGCGAGAATACGGGCTTGCCACAGCACAACAATTGGCCGATAGCTTAGCGGACGAATTGGCGACAGGTGATCGCTTGGGCATGGTCGCGCAGCTTTCTCTGACTGCGCAACGTCCGACTATCAGCGGCGCACAGATCCTCGATATTGATGGGCAGGAGATCGGGCGGGCCGGGGAAATTCCTGATTCCGTCGCAACGCTTAAAGCTTCCATCCGAATCGATGAGAATCTAGCGGGCGTTGTGGCCATTGCCGTTAACGGGGAAACCTTCAACGCCGAGCGCCGTTCGCTTCTCCTTGGGCTCGGCGCGCTCGCGGTATTGCTCAGCATCTCGGTATACGGCATGACACGACCGCTCGGGTCTAGAGTCGGTCACAATCTCAACGCTGTCAGCGCCGAGCTGGGTCTCGACGGCGAGGATTCAGCGAGTTCGGGCAATGAGCTCCAAAAACTGCAAAGCCGGATAGCGGCACTGCCTCTTGATCTCTTAAGACCCCGCGGCACGAAAGATGTGAGCGACGAACAATACGCCGACACTGCAATTCTCTATGTGGCTTTGCTGAGCCTTCCGAACTATATCGATACTCTGGACGAGCGTCGACTGCAGCGTTATGTGAGCGCGTTACACCACCTCATTTTTGGCGCCGCAGGTTTCTACGGTGGTCAACTGCAAGTGGTGCGCCCCTTTGGCGTAGCTGTGGTCTTCTCCGGAGAGCACAATATTGGCTCACCCGCACTGCGCGCAGCGAGCTGTGGCTGGCTGTGCCTACAGGCTTGCACTGATGCCGAAGAAGCCTTGCGTCTTAGCGTTAAACTGGGACTCGCGGTAGATACCAGCGAGCTCGGCTTGGGTGATGAACACGACCTATATCCCGGGTTATACACCCAGTCGGCGCTCGATGATCTGCACAGACTGGCACGAGAAGGTCGCGACGGCGTCCTCATTCGTGGCAGTGCCGCGCAAGACTTCGACCTCAAGAGTCGCGCCGACGTCGATCCGATCGATGCTGAAACGTTTGCCTTAGGCTCGCTTGGTGAGCGGCATCGCGACCTGCTAGAGCGTCAATTGCAGCTACTACGCAACGCATTATTCTCCACGCAGGAATCTCACAGACCTTAGCGCTCAACCGCCAAAGCACTGACCTTCTGAAAGCCCTTGGGCAGTTTGTTGCCGCGTCGGCCACGCTCACCCCGATAATGCATCAGATCGGAAAACTTCAGATTCAGATGCTGCTTGCCGGCGAAAACCTGTAAGACTTCCCCCTCTGCAACAACACAAATGCCCACTAAGTATTCCTCTCTAGCAGCCGCGCGCGCCGATGGGATACCAATGATCTTATTCCCTTTACCGCGGGATAATTCGGGTAGGTCCGCCAGCGGGAAAACCAACAATCGTCCCTCATTGCTCGCGGCAGCAACGAGTAACTGCTCCCCCTCGGGGATCTTCGCCGGTGCGACGACAGCCGCACCTTTTGGCAGAGACAAGACAGCCTTACCTGCTTTTTTGGTTGCCTGCAGTTCAGCAAAACGCGCGACAAATCCATAGCCGGCATCACTAGCTAGTAAAAAGCGATCATTGTCGGTACCCGTCAGCAGGCCCTCAAAGGTTGCTCCTGAGGGCGGGGAAATTCGGCCTGTGAGCGGCTCACCCTGCCCCCGAGCAGAGGGCAGGGAATGACTCGCCAGAGAGTAAGCCCGCCCTGTCGAGTCAAACACCACCACGGGCAGGTTGCTCTTGCCATGGGCTGAAAAACGGAAGCCGTCTCCGGACTTATACCCGAGCGTTTGCGGATCGATATCGTGACCTTTGGCGGCGCGAATCCAGCCTTTTTCCGATAACACAATTGTCAGCGGATCGGCCGTAGTCAACTCCAGCTCGGTAAACGCACGCGCTTCTTCACGCTGCATTAGTGGTGAACGCCGCTCATCGCCATGAGTTTCTGCGATGGCCACAAGTTCTTTTTTAATCAGTGTTTTCATTCGCGCGTCGCTACCGAGCGTAAGCTCGAGCCCATCGCGCTCCTCACTCAGCGTATCCTGCTCACCGCGGATCTTCATTTCCTCCAGCTTGGCCAAATTGCGCAGTTTCAAATCGAGGATCGCTTCGGCTTGGATATCGCTGAGTGAAAACGCAGATATCAGCGCCGCCTTCGGCTCGTCCTCTTCGCGGATAATTCGAATCACTTCATCAATGTTCAGATAAGCGATAAGGTAGCCTTCCAAAATGTGAAGGCGCTTCAAAACACGCTCTAGCCGATGCTCGAGACGCCGGCGGACTGTGGTCTTTCGGAATGTCAGCCACTCTTTGAGGATGACATCTAAGGCTCGCACACCGGGCCGGCCATTGATTCCAATGACGTTGAGATTGACTCGATAAGACCGTTCGAGATCAGTTGTCGCAAACAAGTGGCCCATCAACGCGTCGAGGTCGATTCGATTTGACCGCGGCACAACGACAAGACGAGTGGGATGCTCATGATCTGACTCATCACGCAAGTCAGCCACCATCGGAAGTTTTTTAGCGTTCATCTGCGCTGCGACCTGCTCCAGCACTTTCGCGCCCGAGACCTGATAGGGCAAAGCAGAGATCACAACCGCACCATCCTCGACCCGCCATGCGGCGCGCATCTTGAGGCTTCCGCGCCCCGTGGTGTACATCTCGAGGATATCGGCTTGTGGCGTGATAATTTCGGCATCGGTCGGAAAATCCGGCCCTTTGATGTGCTGGCACAATGTGGCGATATCTGTCTTGGGTGCATCGAGCAAACAGATGGCCGCGGCAACCACTTCGCGCAAATTATGCGGTGGTATATCGGTCGCCATGCCAACAGCAATACCCGTGGTGCCATTGAGGAGCAGATTAGGGACCTGTGCCGGCAACACCTTGGGCTCATCGAGGGTTCCGTCAAAGTTGGGCTGCCAATCGACTGTGCCCTGGCCCAACTCACCGAGTAGCACATCGGCATAGGCCGTCAGGCGAGATTCGGTATAACGCATCGCGGCAAATGACTTCGGATCGTCTGGCGATCCCCAGTTACCCTGCCCGTCTATCAGCGGATAGCGATAAGAGAAATCCTGGGCCATAAGGACCATGGCCTCATAGGCTGCGCTGTCACCATGGGGATGAAATTTCCCGATGACATCACCGACGGTTCGCGCCGACTTTTTGTACTTTGCGCTCGACTTGAGACCGAGCTCGCTCATGGCATAGATGATACGTCGCTGTACTGGCTTCAATCCGTCGCCAACATGCGGCAGTGCCCGATCCAGAATTACATACATTGAGTAGTCGAGATAGGCCTTCTCGGCGTAGTCTTTCAGAGAAAGGGTCTCGATGCCGCCATTGGCCAGCACAAGGTCTGTCATAATCTGGTCCGTTTGATTCTTGGTGGTTTAACTCTATTCGCGCAGCGACCAATTCACACAAGATGGCTGCGAAATAGTCAATTCAGCACTTAGCGTTCCATTAGGCGACGACGTAACGTCACCACCTCTTCGTTCAGCTCGGTGATCGACTTTGCCATATCAACCAAAAGCCCCTGAACTGCCGCAGGGCGCGAGCGAATCAATTCGAAAAATCGATCCTTGGGTACGCGTATAACATGACAGGGGCGAACCGCCCTCACCGTCGCATTGCGGTTACCCCCGGTCAAAGCGGCCATGGTGCCGAATAACTCGCCGGCATGAACTCTAGCCACCACCATGTCGTTGACCAACACTTCTGCCTCGCCATCAGCCATCGAGAAGATATCGTCTGCCGGGTCGCCCTGTTGGATGATTGCAGCGCCCGTCGGAAACATTTCTGGTGCGCCGCCCATAC
Source organism: Halieaceae bacterium (assembly GCA_038134505.1). Lineage (GTDB taxonomy): Bacteria > Pseudomonadota > Gammaproteobacteria > Pseudomonadales > Halieaceae > Luminiphilus. Next base: position 97,593 of record JAYPVH010000002.1, read on the forward strand.
TCACTGCCTCTCGAATATGCAGCGCGTTCAAACGCATCAACAGCGAGACCGTGAGCGAAACCGCCTCCATCACCGCCCGCAGGCGCAATGGCTCTGCTTCGATCGCATCGAGCAACTTGTCTCGCTCGACGAGTTGCACCACCGCGCCGGCCTCTGAGCCAAATAGCAATGGTTCGACATCCTCGCCAACAAAATCGGTATCTGGCAACAATAAATCCCCAGCATCAAGCACAGAGACGACAGTTTTGTTGTGCAAAATCGCGACAAATCCGCTTTTAACCACACCGATGAGGCCGCGCGGCAAAGCGCGGAACTCCGCTGCCGGTGTGCTGGGAAATTCGCGCTCCCGCCAATCGAGAGCAAGACCGGCCACTGCCTCGGCAAACACCGCCTTAGCACGATCGTTCAGTTTTTTGAAATCTGCGCCTGTCTGGCCCGTGGTCAACATATGCTTGTACCTTGGTACTTCACCCCAGCAAGAATCGTACTCCAATGTAAGATGATAGAACAGCGCGGCAACTAACTGTCATAATGAGCGTCACTAGTTGAGGAGAATAACGTGCTGATGTTCGAGGAGGTGACCTGGCGGTGGGCCCATTTTGACGTGCTAACCGCACGCGAATGGCATCATGTGCTGGCTCTGCGCACGGCGGTCTTTATAGTCGAGCAGAACTGCCCCTATCAGGACCCAGACTATAAAGATGAGCACAGTTTTCACCTGATTGCCCGTGCCGAAGGGCGGGTGATTGGCACCTTGCGTGCGGTACCGCCCGGCGTGAGCTATCAAGAGAGCTCTATCGGACGCGTGGTAATCGATCCGGCCTGGCGAGGCCGGCAGCTGGGGCGGGCGTTGATGCAGCGCGGTATGGCATTCAACACCGACCGCTGGGGCGGCTCGATACGCATTAGTGGACAGGCCTACCTGCAACCTTTTTATGAATCACTCGGTTTTGCCACGGTCCGAGGTCCGTATCAGGAGGACGACATCCCCCATTTTGAGATGCTATTTAACGGTGGAGAAAAATAGCGACTCAGCACGGACCACCTAGCTGGCCAGGCGCGATGCGCGTTTGCGCTCGTGCTCGAGTAACAGCTTTTTGCGCAGTCGCACCGATGTTGGCGTGACCTCAACCAGTTCATCGTCATCGATAAACTCCAGTGCTTGCTCCAGCGAGTGACGAACCGGTGGCGTCAGGATCAGCGCCTCATCGGTACCCGCAGCGCGGACATTGGTCAATTGCTTGGCTTTAGTCGGGTTGACCACGAGGTCATTACCGCGGCTGTGCAGGCCGACGATTTGACCTTCATAGACGTCGATATTCGGATCGATAAACAACCGCCCTCGGTCCTGAAGGCTGTAAAGCGCATAAGCGAGCGTTTTGCCCTTAACCATGGACACCAACACACCGTTGTTTCGCTGCGCCAGGACAGCCCGCGTGACCGGGCCATAGTGATCGAAAACGTGCGTCATGATGCCGCTACCTGAAGTCATAGTGAGAAAGGTTGAGCGAAAGCCGATCAGACCCCTAGCGGGAATAATAAATTCAAGTCGTGTGCGGCCTGCGCCATCGGGTGCCATATTTTTTAGGTCTCCTCGTCGGCGACCCAACTCTTCCATGACTCCGCCTTGGTGTTCAAGCTCACAATCAACGACTAAGTGCTCGTAGGGCTCACAAATCTGTCCATCAATTTCTTTTTGAATCACTTCAGGCCGAGACACCCCAAGTTCGAAGCCCTCACGGCGCATGGACTCGATCAACACCGACAGATGCAGTTCGCCTCGGCCGGAGACCACAAACTTGTCCGGACTGTCGCCCTCCTCAACGCGAAGCGCGACATTGTGAATGAGCTCTCTATCGAGGCGCTCCCGGATATTGCGCGAGGTGACATACTTGCCCTCTTTACCGGCAAAGGGCGAATCATTCACCTGAAAAGTCATACTCACCGTGGGCTCATCGACGCTCAGCGGACTCAGCCCTTCGGGCTGGGCTGGATCGCACAAAGTGTCAGAAATCTGCAGCCCGTCGATGCCGGTGATGCAGACGATGTCGCCGGCTTCAGCGTGCGGCACTTCGACCCGCTCAAGACCGTGATAGCCCATCACTTGTAAAATTTTCGCGTTGCGTGTTTTACCCTCGCGATCAACCACCACAACCTGCGTATTGGGCGTCAAAACACCGCGCTTAACGCGACCCACACCGATAACGCCGACATAGCTGTTGTAATCGAGTGCAGAGATCTGTAGCTGCAGCGCGCCATCTGCATTGACCTCGGGCGGTGGCACCTGCTCGACAATGGCGTCAAACAAGGGCGACATATCAGACGCCATCTGGTCAGGGTCGGCCCCCGCGATACCGTTGAGCGCCGAGGTATAGATAATGGGAAAATCGAGTTGCGTGTCATTGGCTCCAAGTGAATCAAACAGATCGAAGACCTGGTCAATGACCCAATCAGGCCGCGCACCAGGACGGTCAATTTTGTTCACAACCACGATAGGGTTCAGCCCTTGCGCAAAAGCTTTGGCGGTCACAAATCGCGTTTGCGGCATCGGACCGTCGACGGCGTCAACCAGCAACAGCACCGAATCGACCATCGATAAGACCCGCTCGACCTCACCTCCAAAATCCGCGTGTCCCGGAGTATCGACAATATTGATGCGGTAGTTCTGCCAAGTAATGGCGGTGTTCTTCGCCAAAATGGTGATGCCCCGCTCCTTTTCTTGGTCGTTAGAATCCATGATGCGTTCTGCACCCACATTACGACGATCGAGGGTTCCAGACTGACCGAGCAAGCAGTCGACCAAGGTCGTTTTGCCGTGATCAACGTGGGCAATGATGGCGATGTTACGCAGGTTCTCTATCACGTTTTAAGTCTCTTAAGGTCCCGTCTATCGCGTATTACAACGCGGGCCAACAGGACAAATGATGTGTCGACGCAGCGGGGGCGTCGCGAGGCGCGCGGACTTTACCACAGTGATGGCCCACTGTACGGCGAAATATTTCCACAGAATTTGCACCAACGTGGTGCGAATGCCACAAAAATGCACTAATATTGGGCGGATGAGGCGCTGCTAGACTCGGGCTTTTATAAAATAACTATTTTATTTTCAATGATTTATAAAAAATGTGTCAGGTTGCACCAATCTGGCATGGGTATTGCACTGCTCTAAAGCATCGAGCTGGCGGCGCTGTCGCCTGTTTCTTTCAACCCGTGCCGGTCGCCCGGCTTTACTTACCTCTAGAGGAGGCCACCATGTCAGAGCGCACGCTCAATTTGATCAAAGACAACGATGTTCGCTGGGTCGATTTGCGATTCACCGATACCAAAGGAAAAGAGCAGCACGTCTCGATCCCTTCCGGAGAAGTTGACGAAGACTTTTTCGAAGATGGCAAGATGTTTGACGGTTCATCGATCTCCGGTTGGAAAGGTATTAATGAGTCGGACATGATCCTGATGCCAGATGACAGCAGCTCGGTACTGGACCCCTTCACCGATGATGCGACGGTCATCCTGCGCTGTAATATCGTGGAGCCTTCAACGATGCAGGGCTACGAACGCGACCCGCGCAGCATCGCAAAACGTGCCGAGGATTACTTGGCTTCGACAGGCTTGGGTGACACAGCTTTCTTTGGGCCGGAACCAGAGTTTTTCATTTTTGACGATGTTAAATGGCACGCAGACATCAGCGGTGCTGGCTATAGCATCAATTCTGAAGAGGCTGCTTGGTCCTCCTCGCGTGACTTTGCAGACGGCAACATGGGCCACCGGCCGAAGGTCAAAGGCGGCTACTTCCCAGTGCCCCCAGTTGACTCTCTACACGATATTCGTGCGGCGATGTGTAACGCAATGGAGCAAATGGGCCTCGATGTAGAGGTGCATCACCATGAGGTGGGCACTGCCGGGCAATGTGAAATCGGTGTGCGCTTCAACACCTTGGTGAAAAAGGCTGACGAAGTGCAAATCTTGAAGTACTGCGTTCACAATGTCGCGCACGCCTACGGCAAAACCGCGACCTTCATGCCCAAGCCTTTGGTAGGCGACAACGGCTCAGGGATGCACGTGCATCAGTCTATCGCAAAAGGCGGTGACAACACCTTCGCCGGCGACGGCTATGCTGGACTTTCAGAAACCGCGTTGTATTACATCGGCGGCATCATCAAGCACGCTAGAGCTCTGAATGCTTTCTGTAATGCATCAACAAACAGCTATAAGCGCTTGGTTCCTGGCTTTGAGGCACCGGTCATGTTGGCTTACTCGGCCCGTAACCGATCGGCGTCGATTCGAATTCCTTATGAGCCTTCTCCCCGCGGCAAGCGCATCGAAGTGCGCTTCCCAGACCCCACGGCGAATCCCTACTTGGCTTTTGCGGCGATGCTGATGGCGGGTATCGATGGGATCCAGAACAAGATTCATCCGGGAGATTCTGCGGATAAAGACCTCTACGATCTGCCAGCTGAAGAAGCAGCGAACATTCCGACGGTCAGCTCGAGCCTTGAAATGGCACTTGACGCGTTGAACGAAGACCGTGCGTTCCTCACGCAAGGCGGTGTCTTCACCGATGACATGATCGATGCCTACATCGAGCTCAAGCGAGCAGACGTGCAGTCATTGAACATGACAACGCACCCGGTCGAGTTCGATATGTACTACTCCTGCTAAGGTCACTGCACAAAAGCAAAGCCCGCTTCGGCGGGCTTTTTGCGTTTTGCTAAGGGTGAGAGAGGGCCAACTCTGTGTGTAATGACAGCACACGCATGGCGTGCGGCGCCTTCACACTATGGGATAGCAGCGATGAGTAGACACATACACGCGCCAAATACACCCAGTCAGCATATGGCCCGGTCAATCGCCAGCACGGCATTGTTGCTAGCACTCGTTTCCACCCTGCTTGCGGCAGTTGCGTCGCCGAGTCGTGCGCAACAGGTATATCGGGTTGTCGATGAGCACGGCAACGTCTCGTTTACTGATTCGCCATCTGCAATCAGGCAATCGCAGGCACAGCCGATTACGATAGAGCAGACCAATCGTGCTGAGCCGGTCACGCCCATTGATCGATCGGAGGCTAACACTCGGAATACCCAGGCGGCGATCTCGTTTAATACCCAAATTTTGACTCCCTCTCAGAACACAACCATTCCTATGGGGCCCGGTGACTTTGCCGTCAGGGCGCGGGTGACGCCCTCATTGCGGCAGGATGAATCGGTTCAACTTCTAATCGACGACGAACACTATGGCCAACCTCAACGCCACCTCAATTGGTCGTTAACCAATATTTTCCGCGGCGCGCATGCACTGCAAGTGATTCGCTTCGATGCAAATGGCCGAGAATTAGATCGCTCCACCACTGTCACTGTCTATGTGCTGAGGCCATCAATCCGATGAGCCGGCCAACGATTCAGGGGCTAGCGTCACCGACCGATGCGTCTGCTGCTGCACCCACGATTCAACTGGATTCCTTGGCCACGGCGGTGGTGTTGCTAGACGCTAGTGGGCACTTATTGGCGCTCAACCTCGCGGCAGAAACACTGCTTGAAGTCTCCGCGGCGCGTGCGGTTGGCTCGCCATTACTCGATTATATCGACAGTGGCCAGGAGTGGCCCACGCTACTGCAACAAACCACCATGGAAAACCTGCCGATGGTTCGTCGTGGTTTGGAGCTACGGCTTCACTCGGGATCAGTGCAAACTATCGATCTCATCTTAAGCCCGCTGTACCGCAGTGATGGCATCCAAATTCTGCTTGAAATGAACCCGGTCGATAGACTGAATGCCATCAGTGAGGGAGAGAACCTCTGGTCCTCTCAAAAAACGTTGCGCACTGTGATCAAGGGACTCGCGCATGAGGTCAAAAATCCACTCGGCGGCATTCGTGGTGCGGCACAGTTGCTGGCGCTAGAGCTTCAAGATCCATCGCTGAGCGAATACACCGACATCATCGTTGCCGAGAGCGACCGACTGCGCAACCTCGTGGACCACATGCTGGGACCGAGAGAACAGCTCACTCGCACAGCTACCAATATTCACGAAGTCCTCGAGCGCGTTCGTCAGCTCGTCGCCGTTGAAGCGGATGGCAGCATCTCATTCCAGCGCGACTACGACCCCAGTTTGCCTGAGTTCCTAGCTGATGCCGCACAGGTCACGCAGGCACTGCTCAACATCGTCCGCAACGCCTGGCAAGCAGTGGGCAGCGAGGGAACGATAACACTGCGGACCCGCGCACGTCGCCAGTACACGGTCGGCGGACGCCGGCATCGACTTGTGGTGGCTGTCGATGTGATTGACGACGGCCCCGGCGTCCCGGAGGCACTGATGGGAGAGCTCTTCCTGCCAATGGTCACCGGTCGCGCCGATGGCACTGGCCTCGGCCTGTCGATCGCGCAGGTCATTGCGAACCGGCACGGCGGCCTCATCCAATGCCACAGCGAACCCGGTCAGACCTGCTTCACGCTGCTACTACCCATGGAGACACCACCATATGACAGCCGCTAATCTCATTTGGGTCGTCGATGACGACCGCTCGATTCGCTGGGTCGTCGAGCGCGCACTCAACCGCGCTGGTTTTGAGTGTCGCGCCTTTGCCGACGCTGACACGCTGCTGGCTGCCTTCGCCAGCGAGGAGCCCGAGGTCATCATCAGTGATATACGAATGCCCGGAACTGATGGTCTCAATTTATTGGCCAACATTCGCGAAGAGCACCCGCAGGTACCCGTCATTATCACAACCGCTCACTCCGACCTCGACAGTGCGGTGAGCTCCTATGAAGGCGGTGCATTCGAATACCTGCCAAAACCGTTCGATATAGACGATATGGTCGCCACCGTCGAGCGGGCTCAGGCGCTACGAAGAGAGACAGCGGCACCCGAGGAAAAGCTCATTGCGGCCCGCTCGACTGAAATCATCGGTAACGCGCCCGCAATGCAGGAGGTTTTCCGTGCCATTGGGCGATTGGCACAAAGTCATATCACCGTCCTCATTAATGGCGAATCAGGAACAGGCAAAGAACTCGTCGCGCGCGCGCTGCATCGACACAGTCCACGCGCCGACGCGCCATTTATCGCCCTGAACATGGCGGCCATCCCAAAAGAGCTGATGGAGTCTGAACTGTTCGGGCATGAAAAAGGTGCGTTCACCGGTGCCACCGGCCGTCGGGCAGGTCGCTTCGAGCAGGCTGATGGCGGAACCTTATTTTTAGACGAAATCGGGGATATGCCTGCTGAAACACAAACTCGGCTGCTTCGAGTGCTCGCAGATGGCGAGTTTTTCCGAGTCGGGGGGGTCAGCGCCGTCAAGTCAGATGTTCGGATTATTGCCGCTACCCACCAAAATCTTGAAGAACTAGTTGCCAATGGTAGCTTCCGTGAAGATCTCTTCCACCGACTCAATGTCATTAGAATCCATCTCCCGACACTCGCGCAACGACGCGAGGACATCCCCCAACTCATGCGACATTTTCTCGGAAGGGCGGCGCAGGAGCTCGATGTCGAGGCCAAGCTGTTGGCGCCGGACACCGAGGAATACCTGTCTCAACTACCGTGGCCGGGAAACGTTCGGCAGCTAGAAAATACCTGTCGGTGGCTGACCGTTATGGCGGCCGGGCGGAATATTCACCTCAGTGACCTGCCTCCTGAACTCCTGGTGCCAGTCGAAGGCCGAAATCCCGGACGAGCTTCACAGCAATGGCAAGAGCAACTCGCGGCCTGGGTGGGCGCACGCCTCGATCGCGGAGAGAGCGGTGTTTTACGTCAAGCTCTGCCGGCGTTTGAGCGCATTATGATTGACGCGGCACTGCGTCATACAGGAGGCAGAAGGGCCGAAGCAGCCGAGCTGCTCGGCTGGGGTCGCAATACATTGACGCGAAAACTGAAAGAACTAGATGTCAAGGCAGTTTCCTCCCTCGATCAATAGCGTGACCTTCGCTTAGTTAGGCGCGCTGTTCTCGGAGGCTTCGGCGGCGGCCTGTGCGAGTGCCTGACGGTACAGCCCATCAAAATTCACGGGCGCTAATTGAACTGCCGGGAAGCCGCCTTTCACAGCAAGTGCGTCGATCGCCTCACGGGCGTAGGGAAACAGAATCGTTGGACCGACGGTCGCGAGTATCTGTCGCAACGGTTCGCCTTCGATACCGGCGACAAAGAACACGCCGGCTTGAGCCACCTCAACCAAAAAGGCTGTTTCTTCTTCGATTTTTGCAGTCACCGTGATCGAAAGAACAACCTCGAAGTTACCCTCTTCATCAATTTTGCTACTTTTGGTGTTCAAGTCGACATTAATCGCCGGGCGCCACTGTTGGCGGAAAATATTCGGCGAATTGGGCGTCTCAAACGAGACATCCTTCGAATAGATTCTCTGCAGGGTAAACGCCTGCTCTGGCGCGCCATTGTCTGCTGCAGCTGTATCAGGTTGCTCTTCAGCCATGATCTTTCTCCTTGTGGCTCATATGATTGGTTGATTAACTGTTCAAAAGTCTATCAAGCTCGCCCCGGCGCTCGAGAGCGAACAAGTCGTCACAGCCCCCCACATGCGTAGCACCGATCCAAATCTGTGGCACCGAAGTCCGCCCTGCTCGGCTTGCCATCTCTTGCCGAGCATCAGGCTTGCCATCGACAGCGACTTCTTCGTAAACAATGCCTTTTCCGTTCAGCAGCGATTTTGCACGAATACAGTAGGGGCACCAGCGCGTGGTGTATATCGTGACCGTGGTCATCCCTTGACCACAGGTAATTTCAGACTGGTCCACTCCAACATGCCGCCGACCATCTTCTGCGCGCCCGTAAAACCCTTCTCCCGCAGCTGCTTCGATGCGCTACCCGCTGACTGGCCAAGTTTGCAGACGACAATAATCGGTCTATCACGATACCGCTCGAGCTCTGATAAACGATTGCCGAGGCTCGCAAGAGGAATATGGATTGCGTCTGCAATATGAGCCGACTTGAAATCTGCCCCATCACGCACATCCAGAAACACACCATCGTGAGCGTTCACTGCGGTGATCGCGGCCTGCACCGATACAGAGGGGCCCGCTTTGCGCGCCTCGTGCTGAAACAACATCAGCACAGTCGCCGCCAACGCGACAAACAGTATCCACTGCTCTACGAAAAATGTGAAAAAAAGGTCCATGACAGCCTACTGTTTATGGCGCGCCATCGGGGCGACACTCACTTCGGGGTGGCGAGTATAAAGCACCTGTGGGCGAGTCTCTAGGCCTGAAATGCCTTCTTTTTACTGCTGAGTTCCGCCATCTGCGCGCTCCGCCTCGGCGATTTTGTCATCGAGTTGATCCTCTAGAACACCTACTGGATCCTGATGAATCATGACATCGGCATTGGGCATCGCGGCGGTAATCAATGCCTCGACTTCATCTGAAATAGTGTGGGCCTCTGTCAGCGGCAGGTGGTCGTCGAGCTCGATATGCAACTCGACGAAATCAACGCGGCCCGATCGACGGGTCCGCATATCATGCACCCCACGAACCTCCACGTGTTGACTGACAGCCGCAAGTACCTGCTGGCGCTGCGCCTCAGGCAACTCGCGATCAAGCAATTCGTCGGCTGAATCGCCAATGATCTGCCACGCGGCATACACAGTGTACGCCGCGACCGACAAGGCAAAAACGGGGTCGACCCCCAACCAACCCAATTGACTGAGGAGCAAAGCGCCCACGACTGCGAGGTTGGTCAGAAGATCGGTCCGATAGTGTAAGGAATCGGCTCTAATCGCTGCCGATTGCGTTCTGGCAATTACCCAGGACTGAAACAGCACCAGCAAACCCGTCAGCACGAGAGTGAACAGCATGACAGCCAGGCCTGTCTCAAAGGCTTGCAACGGTCGTGGTTCCAGTAATCGACCAACTGACTCAAAGACCAAGAAAACGGCCGATCCTATAATTAAGACGCCCTGGCCAAGGCCCGCGATTGCCTCCGCTTTGCCGTGCCCAAACCGATGCGATGCATCCGCTGGCGCAAGCGCGAATCTTACAGCCAGCAGATTGGCCACCGAGGCGCTAGCGTCGAGCAGCGAATCGATCAGTGATGCCAGAATCGCCATGGACTGTGTCTGCCAATACCCCCAGAGCTTGAGCGAGATCAATATCAGCGCCACTGACACCGACGCGTATGTCGCAAACCTCAGCCATTGTGCCTGCTCCTGCTGTGTCATCACTGCGTCTTGCATTGGTTTGTCCCTCTCTGGGTGAAACAACACCAGATTGACCACTAGCATGCTTGCAACCTAACGGCACACATCCTTTTTCTTTAACGCGCTGCGTAGGCCCAGCCGGTGCTCACCGGGCTGTGGCCCAGGCTTGCTCAGCACTCGTGGCGATGACACCGAGCCCGCTGGGCTCTTTGCGCATGCGCGAGATGGCCGCCGCACGAAAAGTTAATGGAAATCGCGCTTCATTGACTGCCGGAGTTACCGCGGTCAGGTACAATGGTACACCACACGAGACCTTCCAAGACATCTCAATGCTATGAACGATTCATCTGCTAGTCACACCACCACGGTACTGATTATCCTCGACGGATTCGGCCACCGAGTCGAAACCGCCGACAACGCGATCGCCCATGCTTCCACACCAACCTGGGATCGATTGTGGCGTGAGCGTCCGCACACCTTGGTGTCAACCTCGGGATTGGACGTGGGTCTACCGGAGGGGCAAATGGGCAACTCCGAGGTCGGACATATGAGCTTGGGCTCAGGTCGAATCATTTACCAATCAATGACTCGGATTGATCAGGCGATTGCAGACGGCACTTTTGCAACCAACCCTGTTTTTTTGAAGGCTGTTGATGACGCCGTGCGCGCGGGCCGTGCCGTCCATATTATGGGCCTGCTCTCGCCTGGAGGTGTGCACAGCAGCGAGGCACATCTATGGGCGGCTATCCGGCTTGCCGCGGCTCGCGGTGCTGATCGCATCTATCTCCATGCGTTTCTCGACGGCCGCGATACGCCACCGCGTAGCGCTGCGCCATCCATTGCCGCAACCCAGGCTGTTTTTGATGCGCTTGGCGTCGGACGATTTGCCAGTCTCCACGGTCGCTACTGGGCTATGGATCGCGATCAGCGCTGGGATCGAATCGCGAAGAGTTATGCTCTATTAACGGAAGGTGTCGCTGCTTTCGCGGCGCAAGACGCCAGTCAGGCCTTGTCTGATGCCTATAGTCGCGACGAGACTGATGAGTTTGTAGAGCCCACTCGTATTGGCGAGCCGATACCCATCGACGATGGCGATGCCGTGTTGTTCATGAATTTCCGCGCCGATCGCGCGCGGCAGCTGAGTCAAGCGCTTGTCCTTGAGCAATTCAGCGGCTTCCCGCGACAACGTTGGCCACGATGCCAGTTAGTCACCGTTACCTGCTATGACGAGCAACTCCCCTGTCCCGTCGCGTTTGCCAAGGACATCATCACCAATAGCTTGGGAGAAATCGTTGCCAATGCGGGACGTACCCAACTCAGGATCGCAGAGACAGAAAAATATGCGCATGTGACTTTTTTCTTCTCGGGTGGCCAGGAGGCGGCGTTTGCTGGTGAGACCCGACAACTGATCCCCTCTCCCAATGTCGCAACCTATGACCTTGACCCTGCGATGAGTGCGCCCGCGGTGACTGAGGCACTGGTCAAAGCGATCGAGAACGATAGCTACGATTTCATTGTCGTGAATTTCGCCAATGGCGATATGGTCGGCCATACCGGCGTATTCGGTGCCGCAGTCAAGGCGGTCGAGGCGCTAGATGTTTGCTTGCAACAGGTGATCAGTGCGCTTGAGGTCAGCGGGGGGCAGGCACTGATCACCGCTGATCACGGTAATTGTGAACAAATGATCGACTACGAAACCGGCCAACCTCACACCCAGCACACAACGGGCCAAGTTCCCCTAGTCTACGTTGGCGCCGACACGGTGAAACTTCGCGCCGACCATGTCGTGCTCGCGGACGTCGCGCCCACGTTGCTGCACATGATGGGTCTGGCGCAACCATCGGCCATGAGCGGTCGCAATCTCATCGAGAACTGTTAACTGTCATGCGCAGGCTGTGTCGCACCCTGTGTCACTGCCTCATTGTGTGGAGCGTGAGCTCGGCGCTGGCGCAGGAGGTGTCGCAAGAAGCCGCAACGCGGGCACAAATACAAAGTTTGCGTGATGAGATTTCAGTCATTGAGGCCCGAATCGCGCAGCGCGAGACCGAGAAAAACACACTACAACAAACCTTGCGTCGAGTTGAAGAGGACATTGGACAACTCGACAAGCAGAGCGAAGCACTGCAACGCACACTTTCAGAGAGCCGGGCGGCGATTCGAACGCTGCAGCAGCAACAGGCGACGCTGGAGGACAAGCGAGATCACCACGAGAAACAATTAGTCGTCGACATTCGGAACCTTTGGAGCATGGGTCAAGGTGATGGATTGCAGGTGCTATTTGGCGACCAATCACCACACCAGATGGCTTTGAACCTGACCTACTTCCGCTATCTGAGTGAACATCGCTACGACCTCATCAATCAATATCAGGACGTCATACGCGCATTGCATAGCAATTTGACCGCGCAAGAAGCGGCGCAATCGGTCCTGGAAGCGCAACAAGTCGCGCTCGCGCGGCAACGAGAAGCGTTGGCGAGTGCCATCGCCCAACGACAGATCACGCTGGTCGCTTTGGGGCAGGAACAAGTTGCAGATGAAATCAGGATCGATGCCCTGCGCGCTGATTTGGCGCGATTAGCTGACCTGCTTGAGGCGCTGCGAGAGACCCTAGCCGACCTAGAGACGCCCGCTTTTTATAAGCCCTTCGCTGACGCCAAGGGGGAGCTAGCGGCGCCGATTCCCGGGCGGCCCAGCAACCGCTTCGGCGCCGCGCGAGGCCAAAGCGACATGCGCTGGGGTGGCTGGCTGATCCCATCGGAAGAGGGCACGCCAGTTCGCGCGGTTCATCACGGTCGAGTGGTTTATGCCGATTGGCTCAGGGGTCAGGGCCTACTGCTGATCATTGATCACGGTGGCGGATGGCTGACGCTTTACAGCCACAACCGCAGTTTGCGCCGAGAGGTAGGAGATTGGGTACAACCGGGCGATGCCATTGCCACCGTCGGTGCCAGTGGTGGCGCGGATCAGCCAGCGCTATATTTTGAAATCAGAAAAGACGGCGAACCTGTGGATCCTCAGAGGTGGATCAAGCGCTAGCGTCAAGGCGTCAATCGGTTACCATGATGGACCGTTTGAGGAGACACTATGATTCGACAATCTGCAAGTTGGCTTTTGATTTGGGCCCTGCTAGGTCACTCTTGGGCGACTTTTGCCGAAGAGCCTTCGCCTGTGGCCCCCTCGCCCGCGCAGGCCGAGGCTGAAGCGTACGGAGACACTGAGCATCTCGCCATCGATGAGTTACAGCTTTTTGCCGATGTGTTTAATCAAATCCGCGCAGCCTATGTTGAAGAAGTGTCAGATAGCGCATTGTTCGAAATGGCCGTTGAAGGGATGTTGGCTGGTCTCGACCCGCACTCAGTCTACTTGACGCAAGACGCCTACGACGATCTGCAAACCAGTACCGATGGCGCCTACTCGGGCCTCGGGATTGAGATCGGCCGCGAGGGTGATTTTGTGCGAGTTATTGCGCCCATCGATGGATCCCCCGCAGAAAAGGCGGGTCTCTTGGCTGGGGACCTCATTCTAAAAATTGATGGCGAATCTATTCAGGGAAAAACTCTCGACGAGGCATCCAATTTGATGCGCGGACCCACAGGGAGCGCCATTACTCTGCAAATTGGGCGCGCCGGCGAGTCGCAACCCCTCGATATTTCGATGGTTCGCGATGTGATTAAAATGGCCAGCGTGCGTAGCCGCGAGCTGAGCGATGGCTATGTTTGGCTTCGTATCGCACAATTCCAACGCAACACGGGCAGTGAGGTGATTGAGGCCTTGGAGGCCTTTGTTAAGGACGGACCGATTAAAGGGCTCGTGCTAGACCTGAGAAATAATCCAGGCGGTGTACTCAGTGCTAGCGTCGAGGTCGCGGGTGCGGTCCTTGATGGCGGTCTACTCGTCTACACGCAAGGTCGTCACCCTAGTAGCGATGAGGCGTTTAACGCCCAGCCCGGCGATATACTCTCTGGCGCACCGATCGTGGTGTTAATCAATGGTGGATCAGCGAGCGCCTCAGAAATTGTCGCCGGCGCGCTTCAGGACCGGAGTCGCGCCATCATCATGGGCACGCGAAGCTTCGGCAAAGGCTCGGTACAAAGCGTACTCCCTGTGTCAGAGACTCGCGCAGTGAAACTCACTACGGCGCGCTATTACACACCGAACGGTCGATCGATTCAGGCTGAGGGCATCGTCCCCGATATCGTGGTCGAGCGCGCGCGCATTACCAGTGTTGAAAATACTCTGCAAATCAAAGAGGCGGATCTGGCCGGCAGTCTCGATGCAACCGATCAAATTAATAATGAAGCGGAAAGCGATCGTCTCACAGAACTACGAAATTCAGACAATCAGCTCTACGAGGCGCTGACATTGTTGAGAGGGGTTCATTTATTTCAGCTGCAAACTGTACAGAAGGCGAGACCTGACCCCGAGCCCTCACAATGAAAGTAGGCGTGTTCATTTCAGCGATGCTGGTATCGCTGTCAGCCTCTGCAATCTGCCCCAACAGTGCAACGTCACGCGCGCCAATAGCCGTCATTATCGATGATCTGGGTTATTCTCAGGAGCTGGCACACTCAGCGCTTGCCCTCGAACAACCCATCGCGCTGTCGATTCTACCCAACACACCCTTTGCCTTCGACATTGCGCAAATGGCAGCTACGCGTGGCAAAGAAGTTCTCATTCATCTGCCCATGCAAGCGGTGATACCGGTGGCAGAAGAGCCTGCAATGATGCGCGACTCGGACTCACCCGCCACTACGCAGCACCTTGTTGAGCAAGCGCTCCGGCAAATTCCCGGCGCTGTCGGCGTCAATAACCACATGGGAAGTGCACTGACAGCCAATCCGATAATGATGACGCGACTCATGTCAATTCTGCACGATCATGAATTATTTTTTGTGGATTCTCGAACCTCGGCCGACACCATCGCCGCGGAATCGGCTCGGCTAGCCGGTTTGAAACAGACTTCTCGGAATGTATTTTTAGATAACGACTTAGAACCCGCAAAAGTGGCTGCGTCACTCGAGAGGCTGCTCGCTGTAGCGCGATCACAAGGTGGCGCGCTGGCGATCGGACATCCTCACGAAGTGACCTTCAGCGCACTCAGCCTGTTAGCGCGATCGCTACCGGAAGACATTGTGTGGGTGAGCGTCGACGAGCTCATTGATTGTCAATCAACCGCTCGAACTTCCACGCCATGATGTGCGAGAAAATCCTTTGCTTCGGGAATCGTATATTCACCGAAATGAAAAATACTGGCGGCAAGTACCGCATCAGCACCGCCCGCAACAATGCCATCGAGCAAGTGCTGTAGCGAGCCCACGCCGCCCGATGCAATCACGGGGATGTCGACCGCATCGGTAATGGCGCGAGTCACCGTCAATTCAAAACCGTCCCGAGTGCCATCACGGTCCATACTGGTCAGCAACAATTCTCCGGCGCCAAGCGAGGCCATCCGTTGCGCCCATTCAACTGCCTCAATGCCCGTTTCACGACGGCCGCCATGTGTGAACAACTCATAGCGTGGCGCTTCGCCATCTTGACTGACGCGCTTCACATCGATCGCGACCACAATGCACTGTGAGCCAAAACGCGCGGCCGCATCGGCCACCAACTGGGGGTTTTGGATGGCTGCCGTATTGATACTGACTTTGTCGGCGCCCGCATTCAACATCGTGCGAATATCACCCAAGCTGCGAATGCCACCACCAACCGTGAGCGGAATAAAAACCTCGCGGGCAATCTGCTCAACCGTGTGCACAGTGGTATCACGACCTTCATGACTGGCGGTGATATCGAGAAAGGTGATTTCATCGGCCCCCGCCTCGTTGTAGCGGCGCGCAATTTCCACCGGGTCACCGGCATCGCGGATCCCCACAAAGTTGACGCCTTTAACCACGCGGCCGCAATCAACATCTAGGCAGGGAATAATCCGCTTCGCGAGTGTCATGCGTGATCCTGCAAATAGCGATCGACAAGCGCCTGAGCTTCGGCAAAATCGAGCGCACCCTCATAGATTGCACGACCCGTAATAGCCCCACTAATGCCCTCATGCGCGTGTTCGACAAGCCTCTGTATATCATCGATGTGACTGATACCGCCTGAGGCAATCACTGGAATCGGCGTCGCCTTCGCGAGCGTCAGGGTCGCCTCGACGTTCACGCCTTGCATCATGCCGTCGCGCGCAATATCGGTATAAACAATCTCTGATACGCCAGCTTGTGCGAATTGCCGCGCCAAGTCGATCGCCTGCACCTCGCTGACCGAGGCCCAGCCATCGGTCGCCACCCAACCATCTTTGGCGTCGATGCCAACAATGACATGTCCGGGAAAAGCTTCACATGCCGCGGTCACAAATGCCGGCTCACGCACGGCCATCGTCCCAATGATGACGAATTCTACGCCCGCCGAAAGATAAGCGGAGATGGTCTCTAAATCGCGAATACCGCCACCAATTTGGATGGGCATACTCGGGAGAGCTGCGGCAATCGCACGAACGGCGCTGGCGTTGACGGGCTCTCCCTCAAAAGCGCCGTTCAGATCGACCAGATGGAGACGTCTTGCCCCCTGATCGGCCCACCGCCGCGCCATGGCCACCGGGTCATCGGAAAACACCGTACTGTCTTCCATCACGCCCTGACGCAAGCGCACACATTGCCCGTCTTTGAGATCAATCGCCGGTATTACCTGCATTGCCCGTCCCAGTCCAAAAAGTTCTTGAGTAACTGCAAACCAACGCGGTGGCTTTTTTCCGGGTGAAACTGCACCGCGAAAAGATTATCCCGCGCCAAAGCAGCGGCGCCTCTCACGCCGTAGTCAAATTCTGCGGCAACCACGTCTTGCTGTGCAGGTGCGGCGTAATAGCTATGCACGAAGTAAAACCGCGCATCGCCGTCAATGCCCTGCCACAGCGGATGTGTTTGTGTTTGCCGCACGGTATTCCAGCCCATGTGTGGAACCTTCAGCCGCCCCGTCGCATCACTGTGGTGCTCGCCAAAAAACCGCACCTCGCCCTCAATGAGATCGAGGCATTGAACCCCACCGTTTTCCTCGGAGTGGCTCAACAAAGCCTGCATGCCAACGCAGATCGCCAAAACCGGCTTGTGCCGATCGGCAAGCGCATCGACTAACAGTTGATCGCATCCGAGTCTGCGGATTTCGGCCATACAATCTCTGATGGCGCCGACGCCCGGGAATACTACGCAATCCGCATCGGCGATGGCCTGGGGCTCATGACTGACGACCACCTGAGCGGCGCCTACATGTTCGAGCGCGCTGGCCACGGAGTGCAAGTTACCCATGCCGTAGTCGATGACTGCGACAGATTTCGTCATTGCGTTACAGCACCCCTTTGGTCGATGGGGTCACACCGGCGATCGATACGTCCCGCGTCGCCGCCATTCGGACGGCTCTGCCAAACGCCTTGAACACCGTTTCGGCCTGGTGGTGTGCATTGTGGCCACGTAGATTATCGATGTGCAGCGTCACCTTGGCATGGTTCACAAAGCCCTGGAAAAATTCGACAAACAAATCAACATCGAAATCTCCAACCTGTCCGCGAGTAAACGGCACTTCAAACACGAGGCCCGGGCGACCTGAAAAATCAATCACGACTCGAGACAGCGCCTCATCAAGCGGTACATAGGCATGGCCGTAGCGCGTCAGGCCTTTTTTATCGCCCAAGGCTTCTGCAAAAGCCATTCCCAATGTAATACCAATATCTTCAACCGTGTGATGGGCGTCGATATGCAGATCGCCCTGCGCCTTGATTGTCACATCAATCATGCCATGGCGTGCTATTTGATCGAGCATGTGCTCGAGAAACGGCAGCCCAGTGTCAAACTGGCTGCGGCCCTGACCATCGAGATTCAGCTCAACGCTAATTTGCGTTTCAAGCGTATCTCGCTGAATGCTCGCTGTGCGTTGTTTCACATCGCTACCCATTGCTCTGATCCCCACTTTTTTACCGTGCACGGTCAATAGACGCTACACTGCGGTGGCAATTGTATAGAAACTCTCGCGACTCTTCATTGCTAAAGTCGTCGCAAAAGTCACCACATAAGTCACAACGTAGCGTACACAATCCGTCATCAAATCATTCTGAAGCATGTACAGGCACCCCATGTCAGATCACCAGACCTTCGCAACCCGTCTACTGGCGTGGTTTGATACCTTCGGTCGCAAGGATCTGCCGTGGCAGGTCAATCGCACGGCCTACCGAGTGTGGGTGTCCGAGGTCATGCTGCAACAAACTCAGGTCGCCACCGTCATCCCCTACTTCGAACGCTTCATGGCAACCTACCCAGACATCCGTTCACTGGCCCTTGCGCCAATCGATGAGGTGCTCAGCCTGTGGACTGGACTGGGCTACTATGCGCGGGCGCGGAACCTGCACCGATGCGCCCAGCAGGTCATCAATGACCATGGCGGTGAGTTTCCGGATAGCCTCGACGCCCTCAACGCCTTACCGGGGATAGGCCGCTCGACAGCTGGCGCCATTCACTGTCTTGCCCAAGGTGGGCGTGCACCCATTCTGGATGGCAATGTGAAACGTGTCATCGCACGTCATGACGCCGTCCGGGGTTGGCCCGGCGAGGCCGCGGTGGCGCACAAACTGTGGTGCTCAGCGGAAACCTATACACCCTATGACCGTGTGGCTGACTACACTCAGGCTATTATGGATCTCGGTGCGACCTGCTGCACCAGCCGCAATCCAGCGTGCGAACGCTGTCCGCTACAGTCGACCTGCCAGGCCCACAAGATGGGCACTATCGATGAACTTCCAGGGAAAAAGCCGCGGCGCGCGACACCCACAAGAGCGCAGCACTACCTCGCTCTGACAGACTCAGCGGCGCGATTTCTGCTGCAGAAGCGGCCCGATACTGGCATTTGGGGCGGATTGTGGTGTTTCCCCGAGTTTGACAATCATGACGCGGCGGTACAGTGGCTTCAGCAGCATTGGCCCGAAGCGTTGTCGAGCGAACCGAGCACCACCGACCATCAACACGCATTCACGCACTTCCGCCTGCAGATGAAAGTCTTAAGCGCTCACTTGGATACAGCCACACACTCTTTGATGCTTAATGCGTCTCCGCGCCAGCACTGTTTCACGTTACAATCGACCCAAGTACTGGGCTCCACAGACCTCGCCAACGCTATGGGTCAGGCGAATAATGCGACGCTGACGTGGGTCACTATCGCACAGGCACAACAGCTCGGCCTACCGGCCCCGGTCAAGTATCTGATGCCGCAGCTAGCCAGGGCCCGTGAGCTAACAAGGAGAGTCAAGTGAGCGGAACCGTATTTTGCCGACGTTATCAGAAAGAGATGGCAGCGCTACCACGCGCACCGTTGCCTGGTGCCAAAGGGCAAGAAATCCTCGAGACCGTCTCACGACAGGCCTGGGACGAGTGGCAAGCACAACAAACGATGCTGATCAACGAAAAACACTTAAGCCTCGTTGATCCCGAGGCGCGCCGTTATTTGATGGGCGAAATGGAGAAGTTCCTCTCCGGCGAGTCACATGACACCGCAGATGGCTACGTGCCGCCGACCGGATAAGTTAGATCGCTTGACGTCGAGGCCCCTCACGGGTTTAATACGCGACCTTCACCTCGCCCAGGTAGCTCAGTCGGTAGAGCAGGGGATTGAAAATCCCCGTGTCGGCGGTTCGATTCCGTCCCTGGGCACCATCTCTATCCGATACCTGCTCAGCGCACCAAAACCATTCGCCGTGGCTCATTACCAAAAGGTCGTAAATCGATACGCGGCGGCATATACGATGCACTGCACCAAAATACGACGTTCACGTCATGAATACCCGGATTCAATCCACCCGCCTTGCTGACTGTGAGAATGGCCGCCTCTGCATTCCCCCAATGTATATTGCCGTGCTGTGCCAGCTCGGACTGGAGAACCGTTCTGCCACTGACGGTCCAGCTTATTTGGTCGCCACTAAAGACCTCTCCATCGACCGTGACGGTGGCTGGTCGAAGTTGCGACAGCCAGACACCGCGATAATATTTGGAGCGAATGGCTACCTGGAAGCCCGTGATGTTGCCGTTGTCAGCGACGTTTCGAAAGCCACGCTGCTGAATCGTGGATGGCTCTAACATCTCTCAGACCTCCCCTAGATAACGTTTCATCATGACATGTTGACGACGCAGCTGATCCGAAGAGTGGCCGATAATATCCTTACCTTCTCCCTCATATTCACTCAGCAAATAGCCCTGCCAGTGTTGTTCGCGCATGACTTTTAGAATTTTTTCATAGGGGTGCGTTGGGTCCACAAGGTCATCAGACATCAAAGTAAATTTCGCATGACAGGCATAGGTGTAGGGAAGGAGCGGGATCATATCCTCAGGATCGCTTCTCGGATTGTCCATCCCGGGAATCATCATGCGCCCCTCCTCCAGCTGGAAAACGCCAAAATCAATATTTAGTCCGAAATGCTGGGTGCCGGTTCGCTCAATAAAATTAACGTACTCATCGACTATCGCTGATTTGAGCGCCGTCGGCTGATGCAATTCTGGACACATACGCACGTTATACTTTTCCGCCACTGGCAAGGCGCGCTCGATGAATTCTTGCCAGTTGGCGACTGGCGTCAGAATTTCGTCGGTGACACCCAGCTTGGTCCTCATGACCGTAAAACCTAGTCTATTGGCCAGCTTAATGTCTCGAACCAACGACTCAAGGGACTCCTCGGTATTCAGCTCCCGGCCTGGGTATAGGCGGGAATCAACCCAATGCCCATATTCAACAGGCACGATCTCATACCGGTCTATCAGTTCAAACCAGCTATCAAGCCAAGATACCGAGGGCTCTGGGTAATTCTCGATGTGGGCATTGGCAAGGATTTCGAGACCGCCCGCGCCCATGTCAAACATGTCGGCGAAGCAATCTTCCAGCGTCATCGTCACTCCGATCTCACCTGCGTAGCTATACAGTGAAACACCGCGATTGATACCGGGACGTTGTGCGGGGGGCATTCGCTGTACGCTAGCATCTCCCCGTACAGCGGGTAACGTGACGCCTGCTGCAACCAAAGACGAAGCTTTCAAAAAGTCTTTCCGCGTGATGCTCATTCGCTTCTCCTGACACCATTACATCGTTTGTACTTTTCTCGTATGCGCGTATTGCCAAGGTGAATCCGCCGATCATGCGCCGTTCGCGGTACCACTAACAACATCACCTCTTGTTATCTAAGGCTACACCCTCAACACCCCAGTATCAGGCGTAAATCGGTGCGAGCTCCTGATCGATGTAATATCGGGTTAGCGCCATCGAGGCCAGTAGATCCGGCGTACCGTCGGTTTCGATACTGATCCAACCGCTAAACGCGTGTTTCTTTAGCAACCCATAAAGTCCTTTCAGATCAAGCACACCCTCACCGGGCTCCCAAAACCAACGCGTGCCATCATCAGCGATTTCAGGGTCTTGGCTGAAACGAATGTTATCTGGCAGGTTGGGCGACGCAGTATCCTTTAGATGGAAGGTGCAAATACGCTCGTGATAATTCTCATAAAAATCGAGCAAGTCTTCGCCCATGATCGAAATCTGCGCTGTATCCACACAATAATGCACGTAACGCGGGTCCGTAAGCTCCACAAACTCTCGATGATGATCGAGATTGATCGCGCAGAAGAACTCATTGTGAAGACCGATCTTAATACCGCGATCCGTTGCATAGCGACCGATCTCAGTAATTGCCTCAGCACAGGCCACGACCTGATCACGACTCAGTGGTCCGTGGCCGAAATAGTTATTGGTCGGGCAGGTATTCAAGTGGACACCACCGAACTGAACCAAGGTATCAACCGCTCGCTTTCCCGAATCAATGACCTCTGCGTGTCGAGAACGATCGTGTCCCCCATCTACCCCGTGAAACATGCCGCTGACCTCAACACCTCGTTTACCGGCAAATTCAGCGTATGCCTCTGGCGATCCAAACAAGGGCAGCAATACGGGAAAATCCCAGGGAGCAAGCTCAATGCCATCGAAGCCAAGAGCCTTCTGGTAACGCAATAAGCGGTCCCAATCGGAGTAATAGGCGGAGCTTGTTTTGTCCTCATAGTAGAACTCTCGGAAGTTGCTGATCTGACGGTAAGGAATATTCTTCCAATGATTCATATTGGCATAACGAATGTTGCTCATCCTGCCCTCTCCTTAAGCCGCGAGTATGAGACGATTAAAGGCGCTGCGTGTGCGCAATATTGCCCGCATCGGATCGCGAGTCTGACGGCAGCTCATCATGGCCCAGCCGTCAAAATCGCTGTCGACAAGTGCACTGTAGAAGCCCTGAAGATCAACATTACCCTCTCCAGGATCCCGAAATACCTGTGTCGGTCGGTCTTGCGGAAACTCTGGCAGTGGCGTTTTCCAGGTACCATCCTGATCAATAAATGCTGTATCAGTCAGGTGTGCGCTACCGATTCGTCCGTCAAATGCGCGAACCCGAGCTGCCGGATCATCTCCGCTAATCGTGATGTGTGCAGCATCGAAATCTAGGCCAACACTGGCATCCAAGGAGGCAAGAAAACCCTGCATTTTGTCTCCGCGAAGCAGGCTCCAATACTCGTGACGAAGTATCAGCTGAATCCCATTCTGTTGCGCAACGAGCCCAAGGCGGTTGATCATTTCGGCGGTTCGCGCCAAAAAGTCGACATCAAATGCACCCGATGCATCATCGCCAACTTGATGGTAATGCCGAATTAACCCGACAGGTGGCGTCGGTGTCAGATTGAGATAATCGCAACCCGCCATTGCGGCATAGCGCACAGCCTCCTCGGCAAAGTGGCCCGTTGCACCGAAATAAAACTCCAGCATCGAATTACGCATGAACATCGTGGGGTCGAAATGCAGTCCCGCGATGCGCTCAATGCCATGAGTCTGTAGGTGAGCGCGATAGGCATCGACACTGCCGAACTTCACCTCAACACAATATTGCGTCATCGGCACGCCTGAGCCGCCGCGAAACATCCAGAACATGTCATAGGGCATCTCGATGGCATCGTATCCGGCCGCAGCAATCAATCGATACAATTCATCCCAGTAATAGCGACTCTCATACCGATTGCGGCTTGGCTCCTGAAAATGCCGGTTGATAAGGTCGAGACTGATTCCGATCTTTGGGCTACTTGCCATCATTTAAGATACTCTCGGGACTGTGATGTGTCGTTGTAGTAACTCGCTGTGGACATGAGATCATCGCCTAGCGACATAGGATCCGGATGTATTCGAGCGCGCTTATGGTGGCTGCTGCGCGAGGGTGGCACTCGACACCAATCGCACCGCGGTAACCGACTCGTTGCAGCAGACTGAGCATCTCGGGCCAAAGAATTTCGCCGCTACCTGGCTCACCGCGGCCGGGATAGTCTGCAATTTGTAGGTGCCCCACGCGCTCGATGATCTGGGGTAATACTTCGGTTGGTGACTCGCCCTCAGCGACTGAGTGATACAGGTCATAGAGAATTTTCACGCGTGGAGAGTCCACTTGCTGGGCGACGCTCCATGCGTCTGAGGTCGCACTGAACAGTACACCCGGATGATCGACTCTGGCGTTTACAGCTTCAAGCAGCACCGTCTGATCGTGCTCCTCAGCAATCTTGACAACGCTGGCAATGGCCTCTGCCGCGGCATCCAGCGAAGCTGCCCTCGGTATAAAGGGAAGGCCCGTGCCTGAGCCACAAACCACATTCGGACAGCCTATCTCAGCTGCGAAATCCGACGTCCGTTTGAAATTTTCAACAAACTGCTTGTGATTGCTGCGATCTGCAAGGATTGTTCTCGGATCATTGAGCACCGTCCACATCACGACATCGTGGTCCTTGAGCGCTGCTGCGAGTGACTGAGGGTCACGATTGTCTATCGCGAACATTTCTACTTTACCGATACCTGCATGGGCTGCGGCTTCAATGCGCTGCTCCAAGCTAGCGCCCGCATCAGTAAACATATATTCAATATTGGCAGATATTTCGAACATGATGCTCAGACCCTTGTGAGATTAGCTAAGACCCAGTGCGCGGCGCGTTGCTCTCACTGCGTCCTGACTCGTCAGTTCGTTGAGTTTAAATTCAAGCCCAATGGCACCCGAATAACCTTGCGCATCCAGCATTGCCAACACGGCTTGCCAGTCGATTGCACCTGTCCCTGGCGCGCCACGCCCAGGCATATCCGCAATCTGAATATGCGCTACCGAGCCCATGCGGCCCGCAAGTACCACTGTAAAATCATCACCCATCACCGAAGAGTGATAGGCGTCGTACACCAGCTTGAGCCCGGGGCTATTCACTGCATCGACCAGATCGAGACCCGTAGCCACGGAGTCTAGGTACATACCGGGATGATCAACGCGGGTGTTGAGTGGCTCGAGAAGCAATGTGATGCCATTGTCAGACGACATTGCTGCGGCCTCGGTTAAGCTCGCGAGCGCACGCTCGTAATGCTCTTCGGCGGAAACCGCTTCCATAAGGAAACCGGAGGCAATGATCATCTGCTGACACCCAAGCTGGTGCGCGGGCTCTATGCTATCGCGCAGCGCCTCTAGAAACGCGTCGCGCTCATTGGGATCAACAATGCTTCGTCGCGGGTCCACACAAAAGCTAGTCAGCACAAGTCCAGTCTCATCCAAGGCACGGCGAATCCGCTCGATCGGCTTATCACGCCACAAATGAAACTCGACGCCATAGAATCCCGCATCAGCCGCACGGTAAATACGCTGGGTAATATCCTGCTCTTCATCGGCAAACAGCCATTCGATACACGCGGATAGTTTCATCAACACACTCCTTGTCTCGATCAAGCGATATCGACCCGAATGCGCTCACGCAGCTGATCGACGGGATAGAACTGAATACACAGCAACTGCAATACGAATACACCGATAGGTATGCCGTAATACAACCAAGAAATGGTTTGACGGGCCAGATCAGTGACGGCTCCTGCCTGATACCCGCCAAAAGCCAATGCATAGGCGACCCCAGCCGATCCGACTGCCATACCGACCTTTATTGAAAACGCCATTCCCGAGGCCAATAGACCCTCCTTGCGGCCGCCAAATACCCATTGATGAAAGTCCACCGCCTCAGATGCCATGGCGTAGATTGACGTCATCGTGACACTGAGCACCAAGCTCGCCAAGACATAGACGCCGATAAAGAGCCATGGCTCTGCCTGAGTCATCGGTAAAACAACATATAACGCAAGGACTATCAGCAACGCGACTGAGTTTGACGCGCGCATACCAAATCGATTCAAAATTGGTCTGGCAAGAAATGCGCCCACAAGCATCGTGCCCGACAGAGTCGGCAGGAGTACCGAGATCATCCAGGGCTCGCCAAGCACATTGATCGCGAAAAAGGGTGTCAGCGCAAGAATGGCGCCAAAACGCAAAAAGTTGAGTAAGGCGAAACCCGATACTGCGAGCCAAGCTTGATTGCGAAACATTTGCCCAACGTCGGCCAGCACACCGACCGTGCTGGGGTCCGACGTGTCGACACGTTCATGACATTCTGTAAATGTAATTAGCAACATCGCCGAGGCCAGAACACCGAAGATCGATGCCATCACCAAAAAACCACGCTCCTCATCGCCGCCCCCAAAATAGTCAACACCCGGCATAAATGTAGCGGTCACGATGATTACGCCCAACGATGTCGCTACCGAACGAGACACACTGAGATCAACTCGATCGCCAAGCTTAGCGCTCATCATTGGTAGCAACGCGCTATAGGGTATGTTGGTCACTGATACCAACAAGCCCAATACAAAATAGGTTACACAGGCATAAATGAACCGGCCGGAGTCCGAGAGATCTGGCGTTACGAAGACCAAAACCGTGAAAAGACCCATGGGTAGCGCCCCAAATAACAAATAAGGACGCGCTTTACCCCAGCGACTCCGGGTACGATCAACCCCGAGACCAATGCCGATATCGAAAACTGCGTCGATGATACGACTGATGAAAAACAAGGTCCCCAACGCGGCAACAGGGAGCAAAGCGATATCCGTGTAAAAGTACAATGCAAAGGCGCTCGCTGCATTCCATGAAAAGCTGGAGGAAATATCGCCAAGACCGTAACTGATCACCTCCCGGCGCGATAACCCCGCGCCGCTCGGCGGCCTGTCGGATGATGCGCCCGAGTCACTGGCCATCACGGATTGATCTCGAAGGCGCGCACCTTGTCCTCTATGCCTACTGTCACAACGCCGGTAGCCGCCCACTCTGCACCACGTGCGATCAAGCCTCGGACACCATCGAATTGCAAGGTGTCGGGACCATGCCCTAAAGAAATGCAAAACACCCTACCCTGACCATACTCAACCGTCCACACTTGTGGGTGCTCTCGATTCATACCCGCCATGTCCGCCACTTTATCGGGTGCGTAATAGGATTGAGGATACTTTGGCCCTGCAAACCGCGGTTGATAACTGTCTGCATCGTCAAATGCGGTGGCCAAGACCCGTACGTTTGCATCAGGTGACCAGTACATATTGGTGTACATATCATCGTTCAATGTCCAAAAATACTCGCGCATCCCTCGTGTTACTGGGTGCTCAAGATCCACCATATGCACCATAAATGCGGCAGGTGGCGAGCGGCGACTGCCCTGGTGTGGCCGCATGACACCGCCGACAAGCTGTTCCCATTCAGGCCAAGATGGTGATCCGATATTGAACGATGAATGATAGACGACAACACCACCGCCATCTCGCACGTAATCAAACAACGCCTTTTCTGCGATTGGGCCCCATCGCTTTTCCGTTGCGTCTGTATAGTTCCAGCGTCCTAGGTAATTGATGAGTACCACATCATAGGGTGCGAGAGTCGCAGCGGTCGCACTAGAAAAATCCTCAATGATCCGCACATCAAAACGTCCTGTCTGCTGAAGTTGATAGCGGAGTAAATTATTGATTCCCGTCCAATCATGCTCGTAACTGTTCTCACCGGTCACGATCAACAACCGCAACCGGTCTTCAAATGGCGAAACCGGGATCGCAACCCGCTGTACGGTTTCTGGAGGCACATAATCTGGTAACGGGATCACCGGTGAGTCCTGAGCTGCAAAAAGGTCTCCACCACATAAAAAGCATGCCAGAACAAGGGGTATCGTCCCAGGCGGGAACTTGAATGCATCGAACATCCGACAGCCTCTCCACACGCGCTGTTGCGCGCATCTATAGTTTTATTGTGGAGCTGGCTCGTGGGGTCGCCGACGACAAAATAACAGCGGACCCGCGAACTCACTCTGCGTATACCGCGCTATTTAACGTCCTGGCGCATAACAAAACAGACGTTCTATTTTTTACCGCGACGTCGTCAAGCTTGTCAAGTCAGCCAGCGTCATCGTCTGCATGCGTCAAGAGCCGACGCTCAACCTAGGTCACGCTCTCGGATGCGTGCGTCGCCGTGCTGACCCGGTGGTCAGAACGATGACGTCTCACTGTCGCGGTCATTTCGCGTTATTGCGCCATACGGATTCGAGTACCACACACGATCTCACAATCGCCACCCCTCTTGACGAAGACGAAAGGGCTTGTAATAGTGCAGTCACTCTGGTTGGGAGCTACCTCATTATGAAATCTATGGTTCGCGCGCTCGCTATTCTCCTGCTATTCACCACATCATCCATCGTGGTTCAAGCTGCCGACTACTACGTCGACATCACGAACAAGACGGGCTACACCATCATGTACATGTATGTCAGCCCAGACCACTCGAGTTCCTGGGAAGAGGATGTGCTCGGTTCCAAAGTGCTGATCAATGGTGACACCAAGCGGGTCAATCTCAACGGTTACAAGAGTCCCGTTTTCGACATCAAACTGGTCGATAGCGATGGTGACTCATATACGTTCTGGGACGTCGATGTCTCCAAGCGAGATATCACAGTCACGCTCGCTGATCTCGATTCTGGATCGGGCTCAAGCTCTGTCGCCTCGAATGAGTACTATGTCGATATCACGAACAATACGGGCTTCACGATCATGTACATGTACGTCAGTCCAGACAACTCCAGCTCCTGGGAGGACGACGTGCTCGGATCATCGGTGTTGGTCAACGGGGATAGCAAGCGTGTGACTCTGACGGGCTATTCGTCACCGATCTTTGATATCAAGCTAGTCGACAGTGATGGTGATTCCTACACCTTCTGGGATGTCGATGTATCGAAGCGCGATCTGAACGTCACGTTGCTAGATCTCGATACCTAGACTTCAATGCAGGGGGGTTAACACGACGACCCGACCGGCCGAGCCTTTCTCAAGTCTCGCCATGACGTGTTGATGTCGCCTCTCGACACAAACCCCAAGCGGCGCGAATACGCGCCGCTTGTCTTGGTCTCAAAGTCAATTTCGCATCCACCGCACTTTTGGTCAGTACGATGGACCAAGTGCTTGAAACCCCTACCAGCTAATTAATCCACCCATTAACATCGGATCTTGATCACGAACCATCGCATAAGCAGCGCCGATGTCTTGCCAAGAAAATCGGTGCGATATCAGATGCTCGAGATGAATCCGGCGATACCGTAGCAGGTTTAGGAAAACACGAATATCTTCTTCACTAGACCACTCGTCTTTCACTTGATACGCCTCATGAATACCCGAGACACTGGGTGGCCACTGTTCGATTTTTAGATCGGTGCGTACTAAGCGGAAAGGCTTGGAATTGACGTACCCCCCAACCAATGACGCGCCCTTCATCATCAGGGGCGATAAGTCGAGACTTTCCTCCCCCGATGCAGTGGTAGACATCATGACGACACGACCGCGCTCCCCAACCCAGTGCATGGCGTCCTGTAGCGGCCCAAGCTGACCTGTCGCCTCAATCACACAAGGGAAACCATGTCGGCCATCCAGGCAGAGGGCGAAGTCCTCCTCCGAAAGGCTTTTCTGCGCACTGTTGAAACGATAATCCGCGCCCGATTCCACCGCCATGGTCAACCGATCTTCGTTCACGTCGACGACTGCGATGGGTCCGATGCCTGACGCCTTCGCCAAGATAGTGATCAACTGACCCAAAAGCCCCTGTCCTATGATCAGGAGCGGTTGTCCCACCGCCAATTCAGCTTGTCGCAGGGCGTAGAGTGCTGTGTGTCCCAAATTGAAAAAGCTGGCAGCATGTAACTCAACGTCTGCAGGCACTTTTGTCACGTTGCTCGCGTTGATGGCCTGTAAGCTCGCATGACTGGCCGTGGACACCACAGCATCGCCGACTTTGATACCGATGACTTGTGAGCCCACCGCCTCAACGACGCCCGCCAATGAGTAGCCGATGTCCTGAGGCAGCGGCAAAATATTGCCCGCCATCAAGGCAAGTTCCGTACCCGGGCTCATGCTGGAAAAGCAGGCTCGAACCAGCACCTCATTGGACCTAAGCTCTGATATGACGCGTCTACAAAGCACTACCTTGCCGTCAGCGTTGACCCTTGCGACATCCGTTGAAACTAAGTTCGTCATGATCGATGAATTCCCTCAAGTGTTTAGGCCACTCGGCCTTGGAGGCTCTCTAGCTGAGCGGCAACCGTGGGATGCTTCTCATCTGGGTTAGCATGTCACGCGCAGCAAAGCTCACTGTTGGCTGATGAGCAATTCCCCCTGAATTGCCAACTGCAAGGCCTCGCCCGCTCGCTGAGGCAAATGCTCGGCCGCGTCACCTTCGCGAGCCTGCGTCACGCCGCAACGCACCGTGACACGCAAGTCATCGCCGAGCACATCAAACTCACTAGCTTCAATCGTCATCGCTGTTCGCTTGGCAAACATGCTGGCGCCTGCGACATCGGTATCTGGCAGAAGCAACGTAAACACACCCTGATCATCGATGCCAATGACATCGCTGACCCGGACCTTGCCCTCGAGCTCCTCGGCGACCAAACTACTCAACTCCTGCCGAGCATAAGGCGTTAACGTATCGAGATTTCGCGGCACGATTGACATAGTCACAACAGATAATGGCGCAGCTGCCCGAGACCACCGACTGTGAAGCTCAACCAATCGCCGACGAAACCCCTCTGGCCGATACACGCCGGTCTGATCGTCTTTGAGTCGTAAATCGCGGCGCGTTCTTACCTCTGAAAGTAATTCTCCCAATTTGCGTTCCAACACACGCAAACGATCGTCGCTATGACGCAGTAAATCGATACCACTCCCCAGTGCCGTCGAGACATCCGTTGCGGCATTTTCTGGGGTCTCCTGCGTACGACCCGCAGCCGCATCTAGGCAAAACTGGATAATCTGCGCGGTCTGGGCAGTCACTGACACAAGCTCCTCATTATGGTGCTGCAAATAAATCAGTGTTTTCTCTTCCCAATCGCGGCGCCCTTCGAGGCTTTTATCGACCTCCAACAACTGCGCCTCAAGCTGGCCGAGCAACTGCTGTACATCGTCATCAGTCAACGGTTGCGCGAGTTGCTGTCTGAGATGTCGCGTCTCACGAGCGTCACCGACAACAAGATCGAAGTGCTTCAGTAAGGCACCAAAAAATAAGGCGAGCCGCCGTAGACTGCCCAGAGTCTGATCTTCTGTAGAGCGATCTTTTTCTGTCATCTCACCTCTCCTTGGGCCCTATCAAAAGGTATCGAGCCAGCAGCTCGCCGATCCCATCACTCTGGCGACCCGATGCGCCTCTTAGCTTGCCATAATCGGGGTTTTGCCCCAATGCCAAAATATACGGCGCACTGTTCACAGCCTGCGGTTAGGCCAGGACTTGATCATCTACATACTGAAATCGTGGTATCTGCGAACCGTCATGGTTCACGGACTCAATAAACATCGACAGCGGCCGGACCCACAGCGCACCCTCGCCATAGAGCGGCCGGTAAACGACTAACAACTCGTTGGTCTCGGAGTGTTGGGCTATACCCATCACCTGATACTCGCCACCCTTATAGTGCCGATAGCGGCCCAACGGCAATTCAGCGCTCATTCCGCCAAACCGCCGAATGCGGCGACCAAGGCTTGCTGCAGCTCAAAAAGCGCCTCGCTCATCATGAGAAAATCAGCATCTTTGCGCGCCAAAGGGTCTTCCATGTCCTCGTGAAAGCTCACTAGCGCGTCCGTAAATTTTAGTCGGCGCATCACCAGCTCACTATCAAGAACAAAATCGAGCCGGTCTTGCCAGCGCAACGCCAGGCGTGTCACCTGCTTACCCGATTCAACGTGAGCGCGAATTTCATCACAATCCAGCTCCATCGATCGAGCACGGACCACCCCGCCGTCTTCACGTGGATCGGCGAGATCCGCCTCCATACCCAGCTCAAATCCATCAGGCAATTCGCCGTGGAGCAGCCAATCGCTCATGATAAGCGCCGGAGAGCGCTGGGTGTCAGGCAGTGTCACAGGCAATGATCCAAGGGCTTCACGCAAGCCGCCGAGCAACTCCTCTGCGCGCGCGGCACTGGCCGTATTGACCCACAGCCAGCCTTCGCGGTCATGAATAATAGCGTCGATGGCTTGCCCGCGCGTAAATGCACGAGGCAGCAAATCTTGAGTGACCTCATCGGTCAGCGCGAGCCGCTCCTTTCGCGACACCTTCCGGCCTTGGCCCGCCTGAATTTGTTCGATACGACTGTTGGCCTCGTCTCGTACGACCGATGCCGGCAGTAGTTTCTCCTCCCGATTCATCCGCACCAGCCAGAACGGCCCTGCGGCATGGGTCAACGCCGATGCCTGGTCGGCCAAAGCGGGCAGCCAACCAAGGCTTAACGGTTGCGCCGGACGACAGGGAACGAAGGGCTTTGAGCTTAACCGCTGCTCTAGCGTATCGGCATCGATATTAAGCCGGCTGGGCAGTCGGAAGGGACGGATGTTGCGAAACCACATAACAAATGACCTCTTAGCGAGCGCCGGGCGCCGCCGATACATAGACTGAGAAGCTCTATTCACCCCTCAGGCAGAGAGCGCGTTGAAGAAGCGAGATGAAGCAAGCTTGCTATGTTAACTCAGGCCTATGGTAGGGTGTTAAATATCCCACACTTTATGGAGTCAATGACATGCGGTATGTGCATACGATGATCCGAGCGTCACAACTGGATGAGACCTTACATTTTTTCTGTGATTTGTTGGGACTCATTGAAGTATCACGCTTTGACAGTGAACCGGGGCGCTTCACCTTGGTATTTTTGGCCGCACCTGAGGACCTGCCGTCGGCTCAAGAACGCAAGGCACCATTAATCGAGATTACTTGGAACTGGGACCCAGAGGACTTAAGTGGCGGGCGCAACTTTGGCCACCTCGCCTTTCGCGTTGAGGATATTTATGCAACGTGCGCGCGCTTACAGGCAGGCGGCGTCACCATTAACCGGCCGCCACGCGATGGCCACATGGCCTTTGTGCGCTCACCAGATGGTATCTCGATCGAGTTGCTTCAGGAGGGAGAGGCGCTCGAGCCTGCAGAGCCTTGGGTGTCCATGGACAATGTTGGCGCCTGGTAAGGTTAGCGCGCGAAAAACTCAAGTATCCAAGCCGCAACACGCACCCCCTCGTGTTCCTTACTGGCTAAGCTCGCAAGCCCCTCGGCCACGCGTGCATCGCCGATCATCGCCCGGCGGAATTCCATGATCTCTCGGGCATACTCCGGAATGAACTCCGGATGTCCTTGAAAAGTCAGGACGTGCTCTCCCAGTCGCAGTCCGGCTATGGGGCAGTGCGCATTGCGCGCAATCACCCGCGCCCCCGGCGGCGGCGACTGCACTTGATCTTGGTGCGATGCTAAAAGGCGCACACTCGATGGCAGCGTGTCATCGATGAGTTCATATTCGTGAATACCCACACCCCAGCCGTTGCCGGCTTTGCCAACGTGGCCACCCAGTGCCTGGGCGATCAGCTGATGGCCGAAACAGATGCCGACGATTTTCTTGCGGCGGGCATGGCACTGGCGCACGAATGACTCAAGCTGACGAATCCAATCTTTATCATCACAGACACTGCTTTTGCTGCCAGTAATGATGAACCCATCGACCTCATCCGGGCCCGATGGCCACGCACCGGCCTCAACGTCCCAAACCGAAAACTGAAGATCTGCGTCGATTTCTCGCAAAACACGCTCGAACATGTCCGGGTATTCTCCGAACCGGCCCACCCATTCTGGGCGCACCGCATCAGTCTTCAAGATACCAAGGTGCATGACGATCTCCTCTGTGAGGCGATGAGTGTAGCAAGTAAAGGCCGCACCTGACCCTCCCTGTCGGGGTAA
This sequence comes from Halieaceae bacterium, assembly GCA_038134505.1. Lineage (GTDB taxonomy): Bacteria > Pseudomonadota > Gammaproteobacteria > Pseudomonadales > Halieaceae > Luminiphilus. The sequence continues at coordinate 130,912 of JAYPVH010000002.1, forward strand.
AGACGAGACCCCGCGGGGTGATCGCGTCCTTCTTACGCTGTACAAGCGCTGTACGCGCGCGGCGGGACTTCCGCAACTTTTTCCTAGATTGCCACTCGAGTTCGCGGGTGACCTCAACGATGCGCGCCCGCTGCCACGAGCGTAAGCGATCCCGTTAGCGATTTCCTCCGCCATGACTCAGTCCACGCACCAGCCCAACCTATTGTCACAACCACCCTATAGTAGGCTGTCGCGGCATAGAAGGCTTTGGTCAGCAAGCAGTTCGCGCTACCCTGAGCGCGGTGAGTCAAGCGCTTGGATCGTGATGAACGTCAGACAACATTATCAACGGCTGGGTCGCGCTTGGCGAAGCTTTCGCTGGCTCCTGCGCAAAGGCGCGTCACTGTGTCAATCACGGGTGATGCAAGCAACGGGCGCTAGGGGCATCTTCGCGTACGGCGCTGTCTTTGCCGTATTGCTTTGGTCACCGCCTGTTGCCACCGCCTCAACTTACATGGGTACTGCCGTCTGTGCGAGTTGCCACGACGATCAGTGGCAGGCTTGGCAGGGTTCCCACCACGATCTGGCAATGCAGCGCGCCACCTCGGCCAACGTGCTTGGCGATTTTGACAATGCCACCTTCACCTACGGTGACATCACCAGTACATTCTTTCGACGTGATGACACGTACTGGGTGAGAACCGACAACAGCCGCGGCGAACTTGAAGATTTCCGCGTCGAATGGGTATTCGGCGTTGAGCCTTTACAGCAACTTTTGCTCCCGCTTGAGGGCGGTCGCCTACAGGCACTCGCCATTGCTTGGGATAGCCGACCAGCCACCGAGGGTGGACAGCGCTGGTATCACTTAAACCCCGACGAGATCATTGTCGCAGGTGACCCATTGCACTGGACCGGTCCTTATCTGAACTGGAACAGCCGCTGTGCCGAGTGCCACAGCACTGATGTCAAAAAAAATTACGACATCAATCAAGATCAATACCGCACAGTATTTGCTGATGAAGATGTCGGCTGTGAGGCATGTCATGGCCCTGGAAGTCAGCATGTCGCGCAAGCCCGCAGCATGACACCCAACTGGGACAGCACATTTGGCTTCGCCATGAGTTTAAAAGCTCGCGGCCTCTGGCAACGGTCGGGCGATCAAACCATTGCCCGACGTAGTCAGCCACTGCAAACCAATGTACAAATCGACACCTGTGGGCGCTGCCACGCGCGGCGGGGCACGCTGGGCGAGTATCGGCATGGACAACCGCTCGCCGACACCCACCGGCTGGCTATGGTTGAAGATCCGCTTTACTGGTCAGACGGACAGATTCGCGATGAGGTGTATGTCTACGGCTCTTTTGTTCAGAGCAAGATGCACCAAGCGGGCGTGGTCTGCAGTAACTGTCACGATCCCCATTCCAATCAGTTGCTCGCACCGGGCAATCTCGTCTGTGGGCAATGTCATAACCCCGATGTGTTCGATACGCCAGAACACCACCACCACAGCGATCCCGAAGGCAGTCAGTGCGTGAGCTGTCATATGCCCGAGACACTTTACATGGGTGTTGATTGGCGCCGAGATCACAGTATGCGCGTGCCACGACCCGATCTATCACTCACCATCGGCGTACCCAACGCCTGCGAGCAGTGCCACACGGAACGATCTCCGAGCTGGGCACTCGAGGTGCTGCGCTCGTGGGGGGTTGACGCACAGGACACCGCAAGCCACCCAGCGCGCAGCCTGTCGATGGCGCAACATCAGGATCTTCGAGCCCTTCCCGGGCTGCATCGAATCATCGAGCAAACCGAGCAAACCGCCATTATCCGCGCCACCGCGCTCGAGTACCTGGGCGCATTGAATCCCCCAGAGCTGAGCCAGACCGTCGCGCTGATGCTACAAAGTGACGATCCACTGATCAGAAGCAGTGCGGTGCGCGCAACCGCCGCGCTATCACCCGAGCAACGATTTTTGTTGTTACGGACTCTGATAGACGATCCGATCCTCACCGTGCGACTCGACGTCGCCATGCAACTCGCAGACGTTCCTCCAGAGACCCTGAGGCCTCAGGATTTTGAGGCGCTGCAAACACTATTTACCGAGTATCTCGGCGTTCAGGCACAACACTTGGATATGCCCTCAGTGCAGCTACAGCTCGGTGTTTTTTGGCGCAGTCGCGGCGAGGTGATCCGCGCCGAGTCACATTGGCGCACGGCACTGGCGCAAAATCCACAGCTCGACGCAGCGGTCATTAACTTGGTCGATCTGCTGCGCGGAAATGATCGCTTGGACGAGGCACGCGACTTGATAGAGATGCAAATCGCGCAGTCAATCGCCCCAGGGGCGTTATGGCATACACTTGGGCTGCTAGAAATTCGAGCGGGTCATCTCACGGTAGCACTCGACGCGCTGAAGCAGGCAGCCGTGCTCGAAACAGCGGGCTTCCGCCATCGCTATGTCTACGCGATAGCACTTCATGACACGGGCGCGATCGATGCCGCCGTTGCGCTTCTTGAGCAGGTAAATCGCGATCTACCGCGCCAACCCGAGATCTTGTCCGCGCTCATCAATTACAGCAACGAACGCGGCGACTACACACGCAGCGGGCAATATCGCGCGCAACTTCAGTCGCTACTTCGAGACAGTGGATTCAATTAATGGTGGGCAGCTGGGCGTTTAAGGTCGGGACAGCGTCAGCGCCACGGTGACGGGAACGACTCGGCTAATCGCATTGAGATTAGCGATTGTCTGCAGGGCACCCACCCCATCCTCAAGGGCAAACTGAGCGGTATGAAGCAGAATAGGACTGGTCGAGCGGACGTGAATAGTGTCGCCGTCGCTATCAATCGATAACGCTGCATCCAGTGTTTGTGTGACACCATGCAATGACACAGTAAGCGGCAACGACAGGTCGAAAAACCCTCCCGACTGGACCACATCCAGCGCTTCGGCAGGGATCTGCGCAGTAATGGCGGCTTCTGGGAACTGGGCGATTTCAAACAACATCTGACGCAGACGCTCGTTACGGATATCAATACCTGTTTGCACCGACGCCAAATCCACTGACACAACCACGCGACCTTGTTCATCGATCGCGCCGGTGATCCCAGCAAATGTATTGTTCTCAGCGATGGTATTGTTTTTCACAGAGACGAAGCCGACCTGAGAGTCCGGCTGGATCGCCCACTGTGCCTGTGCAGATACGCTTAGCCACATCAGGCCAAGCACAACGATTAATTTGTGGGTCATGCCGCTCTCCTATTTTACTGTCGGGGGCTGAGGGCTAAACGATTTCAGCGAGATCACCCTTGCTCTCAAGCCAAGCCTTTCTATCGGGCGCGCGCTTTTTCGCCAGCAGCATATCAAAGACGCCGTTGGTGTCATCATCGGCATCGAGGACGAGTTGCACTAGCCTCCGGGTGTCGGGATCCATCGTGGTTTCGCGCAGCTGAGATGGATTCATTTCCCCTAGACCCTTAAAGCGCTGCACATTGGGGTTGGCGCGCTTGTTCTCCGCGGCGAGTCGCTCGAGAATGCCGTTCTTTTCAGATTCATCAAGCGCGTAGTAAACCTCTTTGCCAACATCGATTCGGTACAACGGCGGCATGGCCACAAACACATGCCCAGCCCGTACCAAAGGCCGAAAATGTCGAAGAAACAGCGCGCAAATCAACGTTGCAATGTGCAGCCCATCAGAATCAGCGTCCGCGAGAATGCAGACTTTGTGGTAACGCAGTCCAGAAAGGTCATCGCTGGCAGGATCAATGCCCAGTGCCACTGAGATGTTATGGACCTCTTGAGAGGCCAAAATTTCCTGTGCATCCACCTCCCAAGTGTTCAGGATTTTGCCTCGCAATGGCAGGATTGCCTGACATTCTCGATCGCGCGCCTGTTTCGCTGAACCACCGGCCGAATCACCCTCAACCAAGAACAACTCGCCTCTCGCCGGATCATCGGAGGTGCAGTCGGCCAACTTGCCGGGTAACGCAGGGCCCGATGCAATTTTTTTGCGCACCACTTTTTTCGCTGAACGCAAGCGTGACTGCGCGCGATTGATCACCAGCTCAGCCAAACGCTCCGCGTCTGCGGTGTGCTGATTCATCCACAAACCGAACGCGTCCTTGGCGACGCCCGAGACAAACCCCGCCGCCTCGCGTGAGGACAGGCGTTCTTTTGTCTGCCCAGAAAACTGCGGGTCCTGAAGCTTTGAGGACAGGACATAACAGCACCGATCCCAGACGTCCTCGGCGGTGAGCTTAACGCCGCGCGGCAACAAGCTGCGTAGTTCGCAGAACTCTCGCATCGCCTCCAGTAGCCCCGAGCGCAAGCCATTGACATGGGTTCCGCCCTGCGGGGTGGGAATCAAATTGACATAGGACTCCGCAACAACCTCGCCCCCTTCAGGCAGCCATTGAATAGCCCAGTCCACGGCCTCTGTTGCGGCGGCAAAGCTCGAGGTAAATGGCTGCTCGGGAATCACGGGGAAGTCGATGGTGGCATCGGCGAGGTAATCGGCGATGCCATCTTCGTAATACCACTCTGTCGTCTCGCCCTTTTTTTCATCCTTCAAAGTGATGCGCAACCCCGGGCATAACACGGCCTTGGCACGCAACGCATGGGTCAAACGAGGCACTGAAAAATTGGGGGAATCAAAGTATTTGGGGTCGGGCATAAACCGAATACCGGTCCCAGTATTGCGCTTGCCGCAGCTGTCTACGACACGGAGTTCTTCAACCTTGTCACCGCCAGCAAAGGCCATGCTGTACACGTTGCCATCGCGCCTAATCGACACCTCGAGACGACTTGACAGCGCATTGACTACCGAGACACCCACACCGTGCAAGCCGCCACTGAATTGGTAGCTCTTTGCTGAAAATTTACCGCCCGCATGCAGTGTCGAGAGAATCACTTCGACCCCGGGCACCTTCTGTTCGGGATGCAGGTCGACGGGCATACCTCGGCCGTTATCAACCACCGAAAGCCCGCCATCGGCATGCAAGATCACGTCGATGCGATCAGCGTGGCCAGCGAGCGCCTCGTCGACGCTGTTGTCGATGACTTCCTGTGCGAGGTGGTTGGGGCGACTGGTATCGGTGTACATCCCCGGACGCTTGCGCACGGGCTCAAGACCTGTCAGAACTTCTATAGAATCGGCGTTGTACTGGCTCATCGGCGGTAGACCGCTCTCCTAGCAATATGGGGGTTCTTGATCACTGTGCGAAGGGTGCTACAAATATCCGTCGGAGTCGACATCCACGTCAAAATCAATGCCCTCAACGCGATCAACTCCCGTGTCAACAGCGCCATGGTCATGTAAAACCAGCCAGCGATAACCCGGCGATGCTGTATCGACTTTAAACCCCGCGCTCTTCGGTGCAAATTGAATCGATGTTGAGGGCGCTGAGAGCAGTCTAATGCCACCTAGCGTCACATCGCTCGCCTGATGGACGTGTCCACAAATAACGGTCACACGGACCGAAAAGGACTGACATAGCGCAAAAACATCTGCCGCATTGGCCACGCGTTGTGGGTCAAGCCAGTCACAATCTAGCGGCAACAACGGATGGTGCATCGCCACGAGCAGGTGCTTGGATTCCCGTTGCGCGCGCTGTAGCGCTGCCGTCAAGGCCATCACCTCCGCATCTCTCAATCTGCCCCCGACCTCGCCGCTGACCTGCGTGTCAAGCATCACAACATCCCAGCGCGGGAAACGCACAGTCCGCAAAAAATGACGATCGAATTGGCCCTCGAGGGCAGAAACCTCATCGTGGTTCCCCGGAAGCCAAAACGAGGGGGTCGCGAGAGGCTCTAGAGCCCCCTCGAGGCGACGATAAGCATCGGGCGCACCATCGCCAGCAATATCGCCCGTAATTAACAGCGCATCAGCAGGGGCTCGCTGGCCCGCAATATCGACCACGGCGGCCAATGACGCATCTGTATCAACATTGAGCAGGCGCCCACCATGGGACGCCATCAGGTGGGTATCTGTCAGCTGCAATATTCTCGGCAGCGTTGCGACGTCGATCGCCAGATCGCCTGACAGGCTGTCGGCCATCATGCGTCGCGCTCAGCTCGCTGCAAGGGACTGGTGTTTGATGGATCGCTGGCCGATTGAGACTGCGGCGCTGTCGGGAAGATCAATTCAGTATCACGTCCATTAGCTAAACAAAAAGCCAGCAATTCTGCAGCGAACTGGTTTTGCTGGAACTGCTCGTCGCGCTGATACATCGCCGTGTTGGGATAGTCATAGCGCGGTGCAACTCGACGACCACCACCGGACCCGATAACCTCCGCCATCGCCGCATCGTGATAGGCGCGAAATGCCATGCGGCGAACACCCAAACTGCCAACACACCCATCGCTAAATCGCAATTGGAATTCCGTGGTAAAGCGCCCCCGCTCACTGACCTCCAAACGCAACTCTCCCTCGCCAATGGCGACGATACGTCGGTTACTTTGCTCGTAATCCGGAAACAACTGCAACAAGCGGCGATAATTCGCTTCACATAGCGCGTGTAAAGCCACCAAGTCGACTTGGTAGCGTTGTTTCTTTGGGCTGGTGGTCTGAATTGCCATGGGGGACTGTCTCCTCACCAGCGTAGTTTACCAACACGACGTGGGCCTGCGTATAGGGAATCCTTGGCAACATAAAACGCACAGAGGCCGCCGAGTTTGCTAGACTCCGCACTCCTTTAGAGTGATCGATCAGAGAGGAAGCATCAATGGTCGGGTTTCGAAAATTACACGCTGCCGGGTTGTTGTTACTGAGCATTGCGGTCGCACCGGTGAGTGCCGAGACGCTACGCGATATCTACGAACTCGCGCTCAACAACGACGCTCAGTTAAAAGCGCAGGCCGCGCAGTATAGAGCGGACTTGGAGCTTGAAAACTTGGCGCTGGCGCCCCTGTTACCGCAAGCATCCGCCGGCGTCTCCACTGGAAACTCTGATGCAGATACTGTGCAAAGCCGCACCCTCTATTCCGAGAACCTCGGTGGCCTGATCTCACTGGACTCTAACAGTCGCAGTAATACCGACACCGACAGTTGGGACGTCAGTCTGTCACAAAAATTATTTGACCTCTCTGCTTGGTATAGCTGGAAAGCAGGCGAAGAAAGCGCCAATCAAGCTGAGGCCACGTTTGCCGCAGCCACACAAAACTTGATTGTGCGTACCGCAGAGGCCTATTTTTCCGTCTTGCGCGCACAAGATAATTTGCAGGCAGCGGAAGCGAGAGAACGCGCACTATCACGACAACTCGAGCAGACGCGGCAGCGATTTGAGGTCGGACTCATTGCGATCACCGACGTCTACGAGGCCGAGGCCGCACGCGACCTTGCCGAGGTGACACGGATCGTAGAGGAAAACAATGTAGCGGTCGCCCAAGAGCGCCTCTCGGTGCTCACGGGTAGTCGGCACGGCGCGCTATTTCGACTGAGTGAGGACTTCGCGACTCAGCAGCCGAGTCCCGTCGATCGCGATGCTTGGGTGGATTTTGCGCTGGAAAATAATTGGTCGCTCAAAGCTGCGCGCTTTGGTGAAGAAGCTGCGCGGCAGTCAGCAACATCTAAGCGCATGGATCACGCGCCCACTGTCACCGCGAGTTATCGCTATACAGATAGCGAAAGCGCCGGCGTGCAAACCTATCAGGGCGACCCGTTGAATTATCCCAACGACAGCCAGTCAGTGCAGGAATCGTGGCAGCTGCGACTCGATATGCCCTTGTATTCAGGCGGTGCGCTGAGTGCGTCTCGCCGTCGCGCGGCAGAGCAGTTTAACGCGGCGCGGGAGAACCGTATCAATTTGACACGCAATACCGTGACTGCTGCACGCAGCCTGCATATGACGGTGATGTCGGATGCCGCCCGGGTCAATGCGCGCCAGCAAGCGATCAAATCCACGCAAAGCGCCTTAGATGCAACCACGGCAGGCTATGAGGTGGGAACCCGCAACATTGTTGACGTCCTCAACGCGCAAAATGCCGTATTCGCCGCCCGCCGCGACTACGCGAACAGCCGTTACGATTACATCATCAATATGTTGCGGCTAAAAGAAAACGCGGGGCTGTTGTCTCCCGAAGATATCGGGCAGCTCGACGATCACCTTGTGGCGCCGCCGCCAGCAACCGCAAGCAGCCGGTAAACGTCAAGCGATTTAGTCCTTCTCTATTAGGCTCGGCAACAGCGGTGCGATCGCAGCCAGCTGGCGCTGCAGCGCGCCGCCATGCGCGCCGGCCCACGCTGTAGCACGAGCTCCCTGCTGTGCACGCAGCGTTTCATCGCTGAGCAGCGCACACCATTGTGCCGCCAGCTCTTGTCCATCGGCAACGAAGTCAGCGCCACCCGCCGCCACCAGGCCCTCATAAATACCAGTAAAATTGTGCACGTGACGGCCAGTTAAAATGGGCTTACCCAGTACCGCGGCTTCGAGTGGATTGTGACCGCCATGAGCAATCAAACTACCGCCGACAAACACCACATCAGCCCACGCCAACATCGCGCTCAGTTCTCCCAGCGTATCGAGGATGAACACGGCATTGGTCGACTCAGGTAGACGATTGTCGCTGCGCTGTATCGGCTTCAATTCGCGAAGCCACTCTTCTTTCATAAGGCCGTCTACGCGCTCCGGATGTCGGGGGGCCAACAATAATAGAGCCTGCGGATGAGCCGTGCGCACCGATTGAAAGGCGCGAGCGCATATCGCCTCTTCACCAGGGTGCGTGCTAATCGCCGCCACGACCGGCCGCTGGAATCCCGCACCGAAAATAGTCTGCAACTGAGCGATCTGCTGCGAGAGCGCCGACTGATCAATATCAAACTTTAAGTTGCCGCAGACCGTAACGCGCTTGGCACCAAGTCGTGCCAAGCGCTCCGCGTCAGCATCGGTTTGTGCCAAGACGTGATCTATCGCACCGACAACACCACGCGCAAGGCGCCCGAGCCGCAGATAACGCTGCAACGAACGTTGCGACAGACGTGCATTCACCAGCACAACCGGGACTCCCGAAGTGCGGCTTGTGAGGACAACGTTGGGCCAAATCTCAGTTTCCATCAACAGCACCAGCGCCGGCTGGTAATGGCGGAAAAAGCGACGCACCGCACCCGGTGTATCGAAAGGGAACCAGGTACTCAAAACCCGCTGGCCAAACAACCGCTCAACCTGCGCCGCGCCGGTAGGTGTTGTTGATGTGACCAGAAGCTCGGCGTGCGGCGATGCGGCTAACAGGGCATGAATCAGTGGCGCACTGGCCAGCGTCTCCCCGACTGAGACCGCATGAAACCAAATCACCGGACCCTTCACAGGCGGACCAAGGTTCCAGCCTAGCCTCCGCAGCATCGAGCGGCGATATCCAGGATTGCGCAGAGACTTGACCCACAGGCGCATGAGTGCCAGCGGCACTAAAAAACGAGCGATCGTGTTGTAAAGACTTAGCTTCATGCCATTATGCAGGGGTTTGAGAGCCCGACACCGTATACTGTGGCTAACGACTGTTGGAGCGTAGCATGGAACTTCCACCAAGCAGTGAAATAAAGGGCTTTCTACCGGACACCGAGGGATGGGCGTTGTATCAACTCGCCCAACAGGGCGCACTTCATGGCCCGCTTCTTGAAATCGGCAGCTACTGTGGCCGCTCAACGCTGTGGCTCGCGCAGGCGGCGCACGATGCCGGCACGGTCGTTTTTGCTATCGACCACCACCGCGGCTCAGAAGAACATCAAGTCGGTGAATTTTTCCACGACCCCGAGCTCACCGATCAATCTGGCCGCTTCGACAGCCTGCCTACCTTTCGCGCAAACGTTGCAGCGGCGGGCGTCGAATCGGCTGTTATCCCCATGATCTGCGATGCGGCAAGCCTCGCGCCTTTTTGGCATCAGCCACTGGGGCTATTATTTATTGACGGTGGGCACAGTTTAGATGCGGCGCTTGCCGACTACCGCGCTTGGGTCGGACACATTGCCCCCGGCGGCATTTTGGCAATTCACGATGTCTTTCCTGATCCAACGCTCGGTGGCCAGGCGCCCTACACGATTTGGCAGATGGCCGCCGACTCCGGCCTGTTTGAGCCGATACTGACCGAGGGCAGTTTGCGCGGCTTGCGACGACTCGCTTAGCCCGTCGCCTTGTGCCGGGGCGTGACGATCAGGTCATTAGACAAAAAAAGCGCCGACGCCGCCGTCTGCTGGGCCAGACTATCCACAGCAAGTAGCACCGCACCCGCTGTCCACGTCGGCTGTTCAAGCGGCCACAGCACCTGCTCATGAAATTGATAACCCGTCCACCAGGCGCCGTTCTCCGCCTGCCACTGGGGCATCCACGAGAACACCAATTGAGCAAGGTCCCGCTGACCCGCAACGGCCAGCGCCATGACCAACTCGCACGACTCTGCCACAGTGACCCAGGGCTGGTGATTTTCGCATCGACACCCCAACTCCGGCTCCACAAACTCATCCCAGCGCAGGGCGAGTCGCGCGCGCGCATCATGTCCCGTGACGCAGCCCGCTAAAACTGGGTAGAACCAGTCCATGGCATAGCGCGACTTACTCGCCCAAGTGCGATCAAAGCGTTCGGGTTGGTGGGTGATGACATCACCTAGTCGCTCTCTCGCCTCAATCCACCGGCTACACGAATAACCGAGCAGCTGAGCGATGCTAATCGCACAGAGCAAGGATTTATAGATCGATGAGCAGCCAGTGAGCAGCGCGTCACCGAGTGGCGCGCCCTCTGCATCGACTGCCCAATCAATTTCTCCATAGTCACTCTGTAGATTGATGACAAACTCAATCGCGCGCGCCATTGGCGTATACAGCTCCTGAAGGAACTCTCGGTCGCCAGTCGCCAAGTAGTAGTGCCATAATCCAGTGGCAATGTAGGCCACATAATTACTCTCTCGTCGAGTCGGATTTTCGGGCTCTCCATCGCGGTAGCTCGCCCACCAGCTGCCATCTTCGAGCTGGTTTTGCGCTAGCCAACGGTAGGCGCGCTGGGCCGCAGCAATCTCACCGGCCACCACGAGCCCCATGGCCGCCTCAGTATGGTCCCAAGGATCGCTATGCCCGTCGGTAAACCAAGGGATTTCTCCACTGGGCAGCTGCGCTTCGAGAATCGACTCGGTGGTGCGATCCAAGGCCTCACTACTCAGTAGCTGTTGCGCGGCAACGTTCCACTTCACGAGGACACTCCACAAGGTGACGGTTGGATATCTCGGTTACAGCGTCGAAAATACAATGCGACACTTTTGCCCAGCCACGGGTTCAGTGCCCTCTCGAGAGCGCGTGTAATCCACGGCCGCGCCATCAAGTCCCACACCAAAAGGCGATGGTAGGAGCGCACCAACCTGCTGTGGTCGGCATTCGGCGCACGCCAACAGCGCAACCACCAATACAACGTATGGAGTGCATGTGCGCCATGGCCTCGCTCGTATCGCAGGTCGTAACGCTCGACCTCTCGGCGGAGATCTGAGGTAGTGAAAATGCGAATATGTCCACCCGGCGTTTTGCTGTACTGGGAATCCAGCCACCAGCAGATCCGTTCGGGCCACGCTCTGGGAACCGTAATGCACAAATGCCCACCCGGTTTGGTCACCCTAGACAACTCAGCGATGGCCGCAATGTAATTCGGTATGTGCTCAAGCACCTCACTGCAAATGACCACATCAAAGCTTTCGTCGGCAAATGGCAGCCGTAATGCATCGGCGCAACCAAACAAAATTCGTCCCTGGGGGTCGTATTCGGATAAGTCACTAATGCGCGCTGCGGCCGTCTGCAGGTCATGAATTCCGAGGTCGACACCAACAACGTCCACACTCGGTTTAAGGTAAGCGCTGAGTGCATGGCGTCCCTCACCGCAACCCACATCGAGCACGCGTGATCCCGGTTTCATCTCCAGGAGATCGAAGTCAGCCGTCAGCACGGAGACAGACCTGCTCGGTACAGCGCCACTAAACGGTCGGCGCACGTCGCCCAACTGTATTCGCTGGCAACGCGTTTAAGCCCGCGCTCTGCGTAGTCCGCCCGGAGATTTTCGGCACCCAACAACAATGCGACCTGGCGCGCGAGCGCTTCGTCATCACCGACTTGGAACAACAACGCAGCGTCTTGCACCACCTCAGGCAGAGCACCACCGTTTGAGCTCACCAGCGGCACGCCGCAAGCCATTGCTTCTATCGCAGGCAATCCGAACCCCTCGTAGCGTGAGGGAACAACCGCGACAGACGCGCGAGCGTAACAATGCACCATGTCTTCATCGGACAGGCCCGAATGACACTCGATCGCATCCTGCAGATTCAGATCGGTGATCAGCCGCTGTGACACGCCGTCCGCTTTCGGGCGACCGATTAGGGTCAAGCGCACATCGCCAACAGTCGTCCGAAGGCGCGCCAAGGCTTTCAGTAAAATATCCAGCCCCTTCAGCGGCGCATCAGCGGATGCTGTTGTGATCAGCCGCAGGGGTTCACGGATAACCTCGGGTCGGGGCCGAAATACCGTCAAATCAACGCCGGGCGGCACGATCGACATGCGCCGACTATCGACACCAAAATCGGTACAGATATCGCGATACGAGGGTCCCGATACCGTCACGACACGATTGAGTTGTTGCGCCACTCGCGCCTGCATGTGGACGAAGCGGTACCACCGTCTTACCAACAGACGCTGCCGCCAATTAGCTGCTTGCTCTATTGCATGTCGGCGGTCGCGAGTGATGGGATGGTGGATGGTCGTGACCAGGTTGGCCCCCGCCCGTTGCAGATCGAGCACGCCGTCGGCCAGTGTTTGGTTGTCGTGAATGACATCGAACTCGTGCAATCGCGGCAGCAAATAATCCCTAGCACGCTCAGCAAAAGTCCACGGCTCGGCAAAACCGCCGGTCAATTTGCTCAACCATTCGGCCCGCGCTAAGCGATCAGTGCACAACTGGCCCAGTCCCACTGCACCCAAACCCGCGGCATACAAATCGAGGCTCGGCAGTTTCACGAGGTGGATACCGTCGTCGAGATGGGGGTAAGGCGGCCCTGAGATCACAGTCACTTCATGCCCCGAAGCGACCAGAGCCCGGCTGAGCTGGCGCAAATAAACGCCCTGTCCGCCCGTATGGGGCGCTGACCGATAGCCCAACAAGGCGATGCGCAACGGCCGTGCGCGCACACTCTCCTCAGGTATTGCCTGAGCTAAAGTCTGTTCAGCCGGCATCAATGTCGGGGCAGATGCGTTGATGGGACAATCCTCGTCGGAATGGAGATGCGCAGTCTATCAGTAGCGGCCGAGATGCCCCAGCCGATCGCTGTTCAAGCGGACTATCTAATCGATCCGGGCAACGGCCCACGCGATGTATTGCGCAAGCACGTCGGCGCCCTCAGGCTCATTAAAAATTTCATGGGCAAGGCCCGGTAAAATTCTAAGCGCCCTATCCTCGGAAGACACGTTCGCCAAAAAGGCCTCGCTACCTGCGGGTGCCGCCAACACATCATCTCCACCATGCATCGCGAGAATCGGTAGCGTAATGTCCGAAGCACGGTCCTGAACTACCGCCATCGTGTCGAGGAGTTCGACCGCCAATCGCGCACTCACTTTACCGTGATGCACCAAAGGATCTTCTTGGTAGGCGGCAACAACGGCAGGGTCTCGGCTCACGCCGCTAGGGTCGATAGCCAGCAAGCCGACTCGCGGCAAAAGTGCCGACAGCAGCCGTCCCACCATCATGACGGGCGCCGGCGGTGGATCTGCGGCCACCAAGGCCGGGCCCGACAGCATCGCGCCGCGGTATTGCTGCTGATCTTCCAACAGGAGTCGCGAGGCGATTAAACCGCCCATGCTGTGACCTAAGAGAAACACCGGCCTATCCGCGTAGTTTTCCGCAGCCTCCTGCCTCAGCTCCCGCAGAGGCGGCAAGTAATCTGTAAAGCGATCAATATGGGCCCTTGGGCCAGGCGATTCGCCGTGCCCAAGATGATCCAAGGCATAAACAGCAAAGTCCGCGCCATTAAAGCCCTCGGCGAGGGACTGGTATCGGCCACAATGCTCGCCGAGGCCATGGGAAACGATCACAACCGCTCGCGCATCAACGCAAGGCCAGTGTCGATAACGAATACCGCTCGCTAGTGTGTGCAATGCGTGTCCTCGTTTGCTTAAGCGGCAGGCGTCAGCCAGTGGGTATAGCGCGCTTGTTCGCCGCGCACCGTTTCAAAGTAAGTGCGTTGTAGCGCCTCTGTCACTGGGCCGCGAGCACCCCCGCCAATCACCCGCTTATCCAACTCACGGATTGGCACGACCTCAGCTGCCGTTCCTGTGAAAAAAGCTTCCTCTGCGACGTATACCTCATCGCGAGTAATCCGCTTTTCGCGCACTGTGTAACCCAAATCTCTCGCAATCTCAAAAATGCTCGCACGCGTGATACCCTCGAGGCATGAGGTCAGGTCGGGTGTATAGATGATGCCATCTCGGACAATAAACACATTTTCACCACTACCCTCGGCGACATACCCTTCGTTATCAAGCAAAAGCGCTTCCTCGCAGCCTGAATCAATGGCCTCTCGGAGCGCCAAAATGGAATTAATATAGTTGCCGTTGGCCTTCGCCTTACACATGGTGATGTTGACGTGATGGCGCGTATAGCTTGAAGTTCTCACGCGAATTCCACGTTCTCGCGCTTCGGGGTCCATATAAGAGGGCCAAGGCCATGCCGCCACCATCACATGCGTTTTCAGGTTGTCTGCACGCAGCCCCATACCCTCTGAGCCCAGAAAACACATCGGTCGCAAATAGCCCTCATCGAGGCCATTGACCCGAACGACCTCGCGCTGTGCCTCGTTCAGCGCCGCCTTGTCATAGGGCATATCCATTTGTAGGATTTTGGCGGAGCGGAACAACCGATCGGTGTGGGCGTCGAGGCGGAAAATACACGTGCCACGATCGGCGGTGTGGTAAGCGCGAACACCCTCAAAACAACCCAAGCCATAATGAAACGTATGCGTGAGCACGTGAACCTGGGCATCTTGCCAAGGCACTAGCTCGCCATCGAGCCAAATTTGTCCGCTGAGTTTGGACAGGTCCATGTTAGTTCCTCATTACCATGGTCTCACGACGCCAGCGTCGGAAGTCCCTTAAAAAATTTGTCTCGCACGGCCATCACGCCAGCGCGCAACGCTGCAAAGCGCTGCTGATCGGCCAATGGCGCTCGTCGATAAAGCCCCGCAGCGTGAACCTCTGCGCGCAGAGCCAAATAAGCGTCGCGAAGCATATCCGCATCTGCCGCCGGAAGCACTCCCAATAATGCCAATTGTGCCAATATACCCACCACATGCGACTGTGCCGTGAGTTGCGGGTACTGCGCCGCATGCGCCAGTACGAGGTATTGCACCACAAATTCAATGTCGACAATACCGCCAGCATCGCGTTTTACGTCGAATTCACTCTCCTCACCTTGCAATCGGCCACTGCCGCTCTCTAGCATCCGGCGCCGCATGTCCGCGACTTCACTCGCCAACGATTCGGGCTCTCGCCGCTGCTGAAGGATCTGCTCACGCGTGGCGGCCAGCGCCTCCTGTAAGATCGGGTCACCGGCCACGACGCGCGCGCGAACGAGTGCCTGATGCTCCCAAGTCCACGCGGACTCACGCTGGTACTTTTCAAACCCTGACAGAGAGATCACGACCAATCCTGATTCACCGTTAGGTCGCAGGCGCAAATCCACTTCATACAACCGTCCGCCCATCACCGCGGTCGACAAGATATGTACAACACGTTGCGCGAGACGTGTATAAAAACGCGTGTTATCGACGACACGCGGGCCCGAGGTTTCACCCGCTGTGGTGCCAGAAACGAATACTAAATCGAGATCCGAATCGTAACTCAGCTCAACACCCCCCATCTTGCCGTAACCCATCACCGCGAAGCCAACGTGATCACCCTGGGGTTGACCGTGGCGTTGGACCAATTCCTTTTCTGCGATGTGCACCGCCTGCTGAACGATCACCTCCGCCAAAAAGGTCAGGTTGTCGCTGACCTTATCCGCCGACAGACTCCCCGTCAGCTCGCTGGCTGCGACACGAAGTACCACCGCATCTTTGATCCGCAACAGTGCCTGCATCTGACCTTCAAGATCATCCTCAGGCACACGCAGGAGCTGCTGCCGCACCAACTGGTACAGCTCATCACGCTCGGGCGCCGCATAGAGCTGGTCCTTGTGCAACAACTCATCGACCAGCTCAGGTCGCGCCGCCAGCTTTTCGGCGATCCAAGGGCTGGCAGCGCTCAAAAACACCAGCTCAGCAAGCGCATGGGGATTTTCCACCAACGCGACAAGATAGGCGCTGCGACGCACAACCGATTGCACGAATGGCAATACCGCCAACAGGGCTCGATCGGGGTCGTCTTGCTCGGCTGCTAGAGCGCAGAGCCTTGGCAAAAATTGCTCCAGACGGCGACGGCTTTCGCCCGCCACATATTGAATCTTGGGGCTCTGCAACCACTCACTCAAAAATGACCACGTCTCTGCGGGCTGTTGAAATCCGAGGCTGGCGAACGCGCCCTCGCTCAGTTCAGCAAAGGTGAGGACGAAACCGCCATCATCCTGCTGCTCGGGTGGAGCCTCGACAAGGCGGGCGAAATAACTCGTGACACGACTGCGATGAGACAACAACTCCGCCGCCAATATCTCCCAATCGGTTAGCCCCATGATCGCCGCCAACTGCGCCCGCGCCACGGACTCTGTCGGCAACGTTTGCGTTTGTCGATCAGCCATTCCCTGAAGGCCATGCTCGAGGTTTCGCAGAAATCGGTAAGCGCTCACAAGCTCATCGGCCTCTGACTGCTGGAGCAGGTCGTTTGTAACCAATGCATGATAGGTCGCGATGAGTCGATTACTCTGCAACTCGGGCAGCCGGCCGCCATAGATCAGCTGAAAACTCTGTGCGATGAACTCAATTTCGCGAATGCCGCCGTAGCCTCGCTTGATGTCGTCCAGAAACGGCTGGCGCAGGGTTTCGGCCGCGATCATCGCCTTCATGTCACGCAGTGATTCTAGAACACTAAAATCCGTGTAGCGCCGATACGTAAAGGCACGACAAAGATTGGCAACCGGCGCAACCGAAGCCTCACTGCCCGTGATCGGCCGCACTTTAATCATGGCGTAGCGCTCCCACTCGCGCCCCTGCTCCTGATAGTAGGTCTCCAAGCTCGCCAGGCTACCGACCAGCGCACCGCTGTCACCATAGGGGCGCAGGCGCATATCGACACGAAACACGAAGCCATCGGCGGTTTGCGCATCAAGCAGCTTAATCAACAGCTGCCCCAGCTTGATGAAGTACTCCTGATTGCTGATAGATTCACGACCGCCCTCGGTGTTGCCTGACTCGCCATAGGTAAAAATGAGGTCGACATCGGATGACAGATTAAGCTCCCTGCCGCCCAACTTGCCCATCGCCAAGACGACCAGCTCCTGTTGGAGTCCGCTTTCCTGCCCGACAGGGGCTCCGTAGCGCGGTTGGAGCTGCTGTTCTGCGCGCGCCGTGGCATATCGGATGGCCGCCTCCGCAAGCAGCGAGACATCGGCGAGGGTCTGTTCAAGATCGGCCTGTCGAGAGAAGTCTCGCCAAATGATCCGCAGCATTTCTCGATTGCGGAACTCTCGCAGCGACTTCATCAGTGCTGCTTCGCTGTCGGCCTCATCAGCGGCGCGCGCTAACGCTTGATACCAATCATCCACGCGCCATGACCGCTCAAGAAACCACGTTGCATCAACCAGCTCAACCAACTGCGGTAGGTGGCGCTCTAGCTGATCGACCACAAACTGGCTGGTGGCCAACACATGCGCGAGGTACTGCTCTTGTCGAGCGGCAGCAAGTTGCTCGAGAAATTCTGGGAAGCGCTCTGGATGACGGGCTTCAAGACGCGCCTTGGCCACCTCGGCAAGCCGCGCCAGTTCGCCTGCAACAAATGACATTCAACCCCCTCAACACCGAAAGCACACCCCGCTACACCTTTTTAAGCGCTGTCTATTTGCCGGCACTTTTGCAGAGCCCATGATGAACAATGCTGTCATGACCACGTCAAACGCTGCTCGCTGTAACACACCGCTCACAATATTTTCGGTGAGATTCTGGTGTACTCAGGAATAGCATAGCGGCGCTCGATAAATAGCAATCGACGCGCTACATCAGCTGCCAGACTGCGCAATGATCAATCCCCAATGTCAGTTTACTGCGTGTTAGGTCGAGCTGATAGCCGCATGGCCACGCCAATTTTCGCCCTCGGCAAGCGATCCTATGCGCTTGAACCGTCTCGCTTTTTCCGCAAATAGCCAAGCCACCTAAAAAGCGCTAAAACGGTCACAAATTTGTCACAAAAGCAGGTTAGTCTTCTCCTCGAGACAGGCGCTTTTGAGCAAAACAGTTAGCGACGCTACCCGTTTGCTCAAAAGCGCGGAGAATGCGATCGGCAATCGGTATAGAAGCAGTGGCAGGACAGTGGCAAGGCTTCTATACTGAAAGCCCTGCCGGTGATGGCACCTTGGTTAAAAGTGACCACCTGTCTTTGAATAGACGACAAAAATAGGACTTTCATCATGGACATCATCGCGACTCACGGTTCAGTGCTCTTGTTGCTCGCCGCACTCTTTGGTCTCTACATGGCCTGGGGTATTGGCGCTAATGACGTTGCAAACGCTATGGGCACATCCGTTGGCGCTGGAGCGCTCACACTAAAACAGGCTATTTTGGTGGCGGCCGTCTTCGAGTTTCTCGGGGCCTTCTTAGCAGGTGGTGAGGTCACCTCCACAATTCGTAAAGGGATTATTGATCCCGACGCGTTCGTCGCAATCCCCGAACAATTTGTATTTGGCATGACGGCCGCGCTCCTTGCCGCCGCAACCTGGTTGCTGGTTGCCAGTCGGCGTGGCTGGCCCGTCTCAACAACGCACTCGATCGTTGGGGCAATTGTCGGCTTCTCGGCTGTTGCAGTCTCAGTCGATGCCGTGAACTGGGGCAAGGTGGGTACCATCGCGGCGAGCTGGGTCGTGTCTCCCGTGTTGGCAGGTACGATGGCAGCCTTGCTGTTTATGAGTGTCAAAAAGTTGATCCTAGACCACGAGGACGCCAAAGCA
>JAYPVH010000002.1:149995-217185 GCA_038134505.1 Halieaceae bacterium
GTACGTTACATCCCTGTCTATATGTGGATGGTCGGCTTCATGATTGCCATGGTCACTCTTCTCAAAGGGCTGAAGCATATCGGGTTAGATATTGACCTCGGCCAATTCAGTACCGGCGATAAGTTTGCCGATGCTGCATTGCTGTCCGCCGGCATCGGCCTAGCGGTTGCGCTCATCGGCGGGATCATACTGCGTCGAGTCACGCAAGGTAAAAAGCCAGCAAGCTTGGAGGGAATCTTCGGCGTTCTGATGATCTTCACCGCCTGCAGCATGGCCTTTGCGCACGGTTCAAATGATGTCGCCAATGCAATTGGTCCGCTAGCCGCTGTGGTTCAGACGATCAAGAGCGGTGGCACCATCGCCGCCAAATCAGGGTTGCCCTCGTGGATTTTGCTTATAGGCTCCATCGGCATTGTGATTGGCCTGGCAACGTTTGGCTGGCGTGTCATCCAGACGGTCGGCAAGAAGATCACTGAGCTCACCCCCAGCCGAGGTTTTGCGGCAGAGCTCGGCGCTGCCGGCACGGTGGTGTTAGCCTCAGGTACGGGATTGCCGATTTCAACGACTCATACCCTGGTAGGCGCAGTCCTCGGAGTCGGTCTCGCCCGAGGGCTCGAGCATGTCGATTTTCGAGTGATGGGTTCAATCGTGTTATCATGGCTGGTGACTTTACCTATTGCTGCGGGGCTCGCTGTTGCCTTCTTCTATGCGCTGCAAGCCTTATTCGGCTAACCGCCTGAATTTCCAAATGGTCGTCTCATGACGACCACCGCCCAGACTGTCAAGCAACAAATCGCGGCGCTTGTCGGCGCCGCTTCTGTCAGTTCCACCGATCCGCGTTGGGACAGTAGCAATCTACCCGTTCTCCAGCTCATTGCTGATTACGCTGCCCAACAAGGATTTGACTGCGAGATTCAGAAGCTTGGCGGGACGGTCGCTAAAGGTAATTTAATTGCACGTCTCGGCCCGGATACGACCGGTGGCCTGGTCCTGTCCGGTCACACAGATACGGTGCCTTTTGATGAGGGCCGTTGGCACAGCGATCCGCTCGCACTGACAGAGCGCGACGGCGCCCTGTACGGTTTGGGTGCCACCGATATGAAAGGGTTTTTCGCCATCGCCCTAGCCGCGGTCAATTGTATCGACCATCGACAATTAAAGCGCCCGATTTATCTTCTCGGCACCGCCGACGAGGAGAGCACTATGGCCGGGGCACGCGCGCTATCCAAGAGCGATATCGCGCGCGCAGATGCAGCGATTATCGGTGAGCCCACAGCATTGCAACCGGTACGGTTGCACAAGGGCATCATGATGCAGGCGATCGATATCCACGGGACCAGCGGACACTCCTCCAACCCTGATTTGGGTAAAAACACGATCGATGCGCTGCCCGCGCTCCTTGCGGCGCTCGATCAGTATCGCCACGCTTTGCGCACTCGCTTTCACTGTGAGTTGCTCAGTGTCCCCTACCCGACACTCAACTTTGGCTGTGTCCACGGGGGAGATAGTCCGAATCGTATTTGTGGGCACCTCTCGCTACACATTGATGTGCGCATGGTTCCTGGTATGCATTTCGAACAGGTGGAAGCGGAGCTGCAATCAGCCATCGCATCGATTGGCGAGCAGATCGGTTTGACTGTGTCCATGCGCCGCCTGATCGATCCAGTACCCGCCTTTGAGCAAGATGCCAGCAGTGCCTTAGTTCAAGCCGCATGTGCAGATAGCGGTGCCGAGGCGATCGGCGTCAACTATGGCACGGAAGCCCCGTTTCTCCAGCGGTTAGGTCTGGATACGATTGTGATGGGGCCTGGCCATATCGATTGCGCGCACCAACCCGATGAACATTTACCACTGGCACAAATCCAGCCAGCCATCGATCGCTTTTCACGACTTATCGCCCGCTACTGCCTTTAGACGCGCTCTAACCCACTTCGAGGCGGCTAATCACCGCTTTGGAGTTGTGAGCAATTAACGAGATTTATGCTCACAACAATGCCACTTTCGCCTACACTTGGCGCCTTTCAATTTGTTCGGTGGTCATTGTGAGCACAGTGCAACAATCAATCGACTGGTTCCGTCACTCAGCGCCCTACATCAAGGGGCACCGAGGGAAGACGTTCGTGCTGTATTTGGGTAATGGCGTCCTCGACCATGAGGGTCTGCTTAATCTCGTACATGACATCGCCCTGCTGCACTCTCTCGGCATTCGTCTGGTCCTTGTCCACGCCAATCGGAGTGCTATTGAGGCGCAATTGGCAGCAGCTGGGCAGTCCAATGTGCTCCACCGCGGCATTCGAGTCACCGATGCACAAACGCTGGAATTGATTCAAGCGGTCAACGGACGCCAGCGCGCCAAGCTTGAGCAGCTACTGTCTATGGGCTTACCCAATTCACCGATGCGGGGGTCTCGACTGCGGGTCGTCGGTGGTAACTTTGTCACCGCAAGACCGCTAGGCGTTGTCGATGGTGTCGATTTTCAGTTCACCGGTGCAGTCCGACGCATTGATGCCGCCGGTATTGTTGGTGCATTAGCTCAGGATGCGATCGTTTTACTCTCGCCGACAGGTTATTCACCCGCGGGAGAGGCCTTTAATTTATGCGCTGACGAAGTCGCGACCGTGGTCGCTGTGAGCCTCGGCGCGGAAAAGTTGATTTTACTGAATGGCGAAGAGGGTCTGCGTTCCTCGGAGGGACAATTAATTCGTCAGTGCACCACTGATGAAGCAAGACATCTCCGATTCGACAATGCTGATCTGACCATGCTGCGCGATGCAGCCTGCCGAGCCTGTGATCAAGGCGTGCAGCGGGCCCACTTGATCAGTTTTCGGCAGGACGGTGCTTTGCTGCAGGAGCTATTGACGCATATTGGCGCAGGGACACTCATCTCAGAGGACCGATTTGAGCAGATGCGCCCTGCCTCAGGCGATGACATCAGCAGTATTCTCGAGTTGGTCAGGCCTCTTGAGGATGAGGGTATTTTAGTACGGCGCTCGCGCGAATTATTGGAGCAGGAAATAGCGCGCTTTCGCGTACTCGAGCGCGACGGCAGAATTGTTGCTTGCGCCGCGCTCTATCCCTTCGAAGAGGAGCGCTGCGGCGAGATCGCTTGCATCGCGACCCATCCAGAGTATCAGCGAGGGGGCAGAGGCACACACTTGTTATCACTGCTGATTGACGAGGCGAAGACTCAGGGACTTGAGCGCGTCTTCGTCTTAACGACGCAAACGTCGCACTGGTTTCAGGAGCAGGGATTCAGTCATGAGTCACTCGAGGCTCTGCCCCTCTCCAAGCAAGCACTTTACAATCTGCAGCGGAACTCTAAAGTTTTCATTAAGACGCTATGAGCCCGTGGTGTCCACAGTGATACACCCGATCAGGAGAACATCTCATGCCTCAATATCGCTCTAAAACGTCAACCGCGGGCAGAAATATGGCGGGTGCGCGCGCGCTGTGGCGAGCCACGGGCATGCAAGATGCCGACTTCGAAAAGCCGATTATTGCCGTCGTCAACTCGTTTACTCAATTCGTGCCGGGGCATGTCCATCTTAAAGATCTTGGCCAATTGGTAGCACGTGATATTGAGGCTGCGGGCGGCGTGGCGAAAGAATTCAATACCATCGCTGTCGATGACGGAATCGCGATGGGGCACGACGGGATGCTCTACAGCCTGCCGTCGCGGGACATTATTGCCGATTCAGTCGAGTATATGGTCAATGCGCATTGCGCAGATGCCATGGTCTGTATTTCAAACTGCGACAAGATCACGCCAGGCATGCTCAACGCCGCAATGCGCCTCAATATACCGGTGGTGTTTGTTTCAGGTGGCCCGATGGAGGCGGGGAAAACAGCGTTATCGGAGCACAAGCTCGATTTAGTCGATGCCATGGTGATCGCTGCTGACCGCTCTGCGGATGATGAAACAGTCGCCGCCTACGAGCGTTCCGCCTGCCCAACCTGCGGCTCCTGTTCGGGCATGTTCACCGCCAATTCAATGAACTGTCTCACCGAAGCGCTGGGGTTGAGTCTACCTGGGAACGGATCGCTCTTAGCCACCCACGCCGATCGCGAGCAACTATTCCATCGAGCCGGCGCACTCATTGTTGAGTTGGCCAAACGCTACTACGAACAAGATGACGCGAGTGTGCTACCTCGGAACATTGCCAATTTGGCAGCGTTTGAAAATGCGATGGCCCTCGATATTGCAATGGGTGGCTCGACAAATACGATTCTTCACCTTTTGGCCGCAGCCCAGGAAGCGGGTGTAGCATTTGATATGCGGAGTATCGATGCGCTCTCACGCCGAATTCCTCAACTCTGCAAAGTGGCACCGAGCACACCCAAGTACCATATGGAAGACGTCCACCGCGCCGGTGGTGTGATGGCTATTTTGGGCGAGTTAGCGCGAGGCGGATTGCTCAATACCAACGTGACGACTGTGCACAGCCCGACGCTGCAATCAGCGATCGAGCAATGGGATGCCACCGTCACTCAAGACATCAGCGTCCACACCATGTTCGCCGCAGGCCCGGCAGGGGTGCCGACCCAGCAAGCGTTTAGTCAGGATTGTCGGTGGCCAAGCCTTGATTTGGATCGCGAACAAGGCTGCATTCGCAGTGTTGAACACGCCTATTCGCAAGAGGGCGGCCTCGCGGTACTCACCGGCAACATTGCCCTAGATGGTTGCGTCGTCAAGACCGCAGGCGTCGATGAAAGTATTCTCGTTTTTCGTGGGCCTGCTCATGTTTGCGAAAGCCAAGACGAGGCGGTGAAGGATATTCTCGAGGGCCGGGTCACAGCAGGCGATGTCGTCATTGTTCGCTACGAGGGTCCGCGCGGCGGCCCGGGCATGCAAGAAATGCTCTATCCGACCAGCTACATCAAGTCCATGGGTCTCGGCAAAGCCTGCGCATTGATTACCGATGGCCGCTTCTCAGGCGGCACCTCAGGCCTGTCTATCGGTCATGTGTCACCCGAGGCGGCTGCAGGCGGTGCAATCGGCCTGGTCGAAAACGGCGACATGATCGAAATCAATATTCCCGAGCGCTCGATTAATGTCGATCTCGACAACGCGGAGCTAGACCGGCGAAGACTGGCGATGACACAGCGCAGCACACCCTGGGCGCCCGTTGCCGAGCGACCTCGGCAGGTTAGCGCAGCGCTCAAGGTCTATGCACGAATGGTGACAAGTGCTGACAAAGGTGCTGTGCGGGACCTGTCGTTACTGGACTGAGTTCGCCACTAGGGCATCAAAATCTTCACGCAGATCACTCAGCCACCGACGCAGATGGCGGTCTTGTCGCGCGCTACGTTGTGTCAGAACCGCCACTGAGGCGCGGGTGATCACTTGGGTGTTGCTCTGCCAGAGCGCCTGATACTCGGGTGAGCTGAGCGTATTGTTGCCGTTAAAATAGGCGCTCGCAGCAATAGGCCACTCAGTGGGTTGAGCCGCAATCATCTGCTCGAGATCCATTTGCCAGCGACTGCGGTCTCGCAACCATAGATGATCAATACGGACAATATCGCTTGAAGCTTGCTCAAGGTGCGCGCGTTGATCTGGCGACAATCGACCGAGCACCCGAGACATCTGGCTTTCGAGGCGCGCGTAGGTATCTGCACGGTACTGCCTCTCGTCGCGGGCCAGAAGCTCACGCTCTAGATCGTCCTGATCATTGCGAAGTGTGGTCATGAGATCTTCGGTTTGCTCAGCGGTTAACAGCGGTGCACCGCGAAACAGCAAATCATAGATCCGGATCTGAAGCCGATCGAGCGCCCGATCAATCGGTATCCGTAGCGCGGCAACCCGACGCTCGGTCAGTGGCGCATCGAGTGACAACTCAGCCTGCGCCAGAAAATGCGAGTACTGAGGTAACTCCTCCTTGCGGTGCCAATCGAGAAGCGCGTTGATCTCACTTCGCAACCAAGTTCGTTGCGCAGAGGTGAGGTCAACATAGTCACCGGTTTTCCATAAAATAATAGTATCGAGCTGGTTGTAGGCAAATTGCGTGCTGGAGCAACCGGTCAAAACCAGACCGAGTGCCAACAGTAGCGGCTTAACGCCAATTCGGCAGCGTCCGACTTTCCTGTGTCGCGACCGGGTCGTCACACACCACCGCATGGACGCAGTTCCGGCCGGCCATTTTGGCTTGGTAAAGCGCATGATCAGCCTGTTCTATCCAGTTCTCGACGGTGTCTGCAGCCGTCACGTCGCAAATTCCCATGCTCGCTGTTACCTGAGCACCATCGCGCATTTTCTCAGCGGCAATTGACGCTCTCAGTTCTTCAGCGACTCTGACTGCAATGTCGCTCGTCGCCTCCGCCAAAAACACCACAAACTCTTCGCCACCAATGCGGAATATCATATCTACGCTGCGAATCCGGTCGGAGATCACTCGGACAACCGCGCGGAGTACGTCATCGCCGATGCTGTGCCCGTGGCGATCGTTAATGGCCTTAAAATGGTCAATATCGATCAACAATATGGCCGAGCGTCGCGCATAGCGGATGTAATCGGCCAAGTGCCGCTGCAACTGAGGATCCAAATAGCGTCGATTAAACGCGCCGGTGAGTGGATCGACCAAGGCGAGATCCGCGAGTTCATTCGCCTGTCGCCGCATAATGTGCACTAATCCTAGGGACATAAGCCACGTCACAATCAGTGCCAACTGCTCAATCAACCAGCCCGTTCTCAGGGCCGTGGGCAGGCCATCGACACGCAATAAAAAGACCACAAGCAAAACCGCGAAGCCCAACCAAAAAGCTCCCGCAAACGGCAATAACGCCGACAGTCCGATCAACAGAGGAAATAACCACCAAGATTGGTCTGCTGATCCGCCATTGATTATGTGTAGCAGCAAGAGACCAATCGTCAGCAGCAAGCCAGCGGCGGGCATCATCCACCAGCGCTTCATATACAACGCGCCAAACCAGGACCCGATGGTCACCGCCGCGGCCAAACCGATGATGGCCATTAACAGGTCACTGCCAACAGCGTCCCAAGCAATAGAGGCTTGAATCAACAGCAGCAAAGGGAAAATGTACCGATAGAGCGCCTGTTGGCGATCGACTTGATAGCGATGATCGTTGCGGGTGTTGCTGACGATGATGCTGGGAAGAATTTGCGATCGCGATCGGCGGTCTTCAGCGGCCTGAAAACGGCTGTGTGCACCCGACCGTCTTGTTTGATCCTGAGCAGCCATCACTTTTTAAACACTGAGTCACGTTGCACCAGTGTAGTGCGTGCAATCACAAGCGCAACAAAAAAAGCGAGCGCTAAAATCGAGGCAAACTCTGCGATGGCGCGCGACAAATATCACGCGCCAACGAGAAGTTTGCCCTTGGTGCCAGCACCACGGCATTGCACCAAACGACGTTTCTTAAGCTGCACTCGGTAATCGCTGCGTTTCCTCATCGAGCGCCGACAGAATGGCGAGTAATGAAGCGCGCACAATATCGTGGCTTCGACCCACACCGCAGGGGCGTCGACCATCGATATTCAGCTGAACATAGCAAACCGCTTCCGCATCGGCACTTTGACCTAGCGTGTGCTCGGTATATTCAACCACCACAATCCGAGCACCGAGCTCCTCCTGCAGCGCATCCACAAAAGCATCGACGACGCCTTTGCCGTGACCCTGCAGGTTCAGTTGACGGCTGCCATCGGCGAGATGAATCTGCAATCGATCACGGCCTTCCTCTCGAGCGAGCTGGTAATTCCCGAGCTCCCAGCGAGCGCCGGAGGCCAGGTAGGTTTGCTCAAATAAGGCATAGATGTCATCAGATGACAGCTCTTTTTCTAGTTTTTCCGCCAGCTTTTGGACGTGTTGGCTAAAATCAATCTGCAACCAGCGAGGTAAATCGATACCAAAGTCTCGCTTGAGCACATAAGCCACACCGCCTTTGCCCGATTGGCTGTTGATGCGGATAACCTCTTGATAGGTTCGGCCAATATCCGCAGGGTCAATGGGCAAATAGGCCACATTCCAGGGCTCTTCCGTATCGCGCTTGGCAAGACATTTATTAATCGCGTCTTGGTGACTGCCTGAAAATGCAGTGAACACAAGCTCTCCCGCATAAGGGTGACGGGGGTGAACGGGGAGCTGTGTGCATTCCCGCGATACAGTAATAATTTCGTCCATTCGCTCAAAATTGAGCTCTGGGTCAATTCCCTGGCTGTAGAGATTCATCGCCATTGTGACGATATCCATATTGCCCGTACGCTCGCCATTTCCTAGCAATGTTCCTTCCACACGATCGGCTCCCGCCATGACGCCGAGCTCCGCTGCTGCCACCGCGCAACCGCGGTCGTTGTGGGTGTGCAATGAGATAATCAATGCGTCGCGGTTCGCCACATGATCGCAGAACCACTCGATCTGGTCCGCGTACACATTCGGAGTACTCATCTCGACTGTGGCCGGAAGATTGATAATCACCGGATGATCGGCTGTGGGTTCAAGCACCTCATTGACCGCATCACAGATTGCGACAGCAAAATCCATTTCCGTTCCTGTGAAGCTCTCTGGGCTGTACTGAAACTGCCAATCTGTCTCAGGGTGCGCCGCCGCTGCCGCCTTAATCAAACGCGCACCTTCAACGGCGATTTGGGTGATCCCCGCGCGATCGAGTCCAAAAACCTGCTCTCGCTGCACCGTAGAGGTCGAGTTGTAAAAATGAACCACCGCCCGCTTCACACCCGCCAAAGACTCAAATGTCTTTGCGATCAGATCGGCACGAGCCTGCACTAACACCTGTACGGTGACATCCTCAGGAATACGGCCTTCCTCAATCAGCTTGCGTAAAAACGCGTAGTCGTGGCTTGAAGCCGAGGGGAAACCAACTTCAATCTGTTTGAAGCCAATCTCGACCAACAACTCCCAAAGGCGCAACTTCTGCTCGGCATTCATAGGCTCTACCAGCGCTTGGTTGCCATCCCGTAAATCAACGCTGCACCAAATCGGCGCCTGCTCAAGACAGCGATCGGGCCACCGTCGATCGGATTTGGCCAATGGTGCGAAAGGCCGGTATTTATGAAAATTAAACGTTGTGCCGGATGACATTGCCCTTTCCTCAAAACAAATCTACAGAGCGCAAATTATAGGTAAAAACCCCCGCTTTATTTCACTTTTTTCGTTACATTATTGGAAAATTTTGATACTTTTTATCTGCTATCGTTCATTTGTTAGAGAATAACGCTAAAATGGTTCACGAACTTGACAAAACTGACTTACGGCTACTGGCTGTTTTGCAGCAGGATGCAAGCCTGAGTAACCTCGAACTCGCTGAGCGAATCGGCTTGTCGCCGACACCTTGTGCACGACGGGTCAAGCGCTTACACGATGAAGGCTTTATAACGGGTGTCGTCGCTTTAATCGATGCGACGAAGCTCGGGTTGACACTCACCGCTCATATCAGTGTCACGATGGACCGCCATACCCCAGAGCGATTTGCGGCCTTTGAGGCGGCGATCACCAATTATCCTGAAGTCGTGGATTGTTGTGTTGTGACGGGACAAAGCGCGGATTACCTCATTCGCGCAGCAGTCCGCGATATGCAGCATTACGAACAGTTTTTGCTGGGTAAGCTCACCCGCATTCCGGGTGTCACAGGCGTACACTCGAGCTTTGAGTTGCGCCGGATCATCAGCCGAACCAGTGCGACGATCTCTCCAGTTTAACGGCGTGCTCTACTGCGCAGTCTGCGCCGCAAGCTCCTCGGCAACCAGTGCATCGACGATACTGAGCATATTGGCCTGCGATCCCGATTTGCGTGTTTCAATCAGAAATTTACCAGCCACCATCATTGAAGGGGTGCCAGAAATCCGCGCCGCGCGAGCGCGTGCCTCGGCCTGCTGAACTTGGCTGTTGACGCCAAAAGAGTTGAATGCTCGCTCAAACGCGACCTCGTCGACGCCGTTGGCGACAAACAACTCACGCAGCGCAGACTCAGTCGCCAACCGCTGCCGACCTTTGTGCATGGCATCAAAAATAGCGGGATGCATCGTCTCCAAAACGCCGAGGGCCTTGGCTGTGTAGAAGGCTCGCGCATGCACCGTCATCGCCGGGTTCCAGATCGCAGGCGAAGGCTCCAGAACCGCGCCTTCGGGCAGCTGCTTCTCCCATGCTGAGAGCATCGGCTCAAAGGCATAACAATGGCCACAGCCGTACCAGAAAAACTCCGTCACAACGACGCGATCACTTGAGCCGACATTCACGGGAACGGTTATTTCGTCATAATGCTCCCCAGCCTGCCATTGCGATTGCGCGAGGGCCGCGCCAGAAACTAAGCCCGCGAAAACACTCACCAAGATGAAAGTCGTCAACCGTCGCATGGCACAATCCTCCCTTATGCGTTACTGGCGCAACGCAGCGGCGTAGTTCGCAACCGCCTGAATCTCCAAGTCGCTCAATTGAAACGCGGTGGTGCGCATAATCTTGCTATCGCCGTCGTTGACCCGTCCAGCCGGATCTTCATAGCCCTTGCGAAACATAGTCAACTGCTGCGCAATGTAATCCGCGTGCTGCCCAGAAAGCGCCGGATACCCTGCGGGGCCATTGCCCTGTCCAGTGGGGCTGTGGCAACCAGAACAGGCGGCAACCTGACGCTCCATGATCCCAGACATATAAATTTTTCGGCCAAGATCAACCAGCGCCTCATCTGCCACCTCTCCGGTGCGGTCTTGCGCGTCGTAGTAGGCCGCGATGTCAGCCAGGTCTTGATCGGACAGATTATCGACCTGGCCCGCCATCAACGCCACTGGGCGTAAACCTGAACGAATGTCGCGCATCTGCTTGTAGAGATAAGGCGCGCCTAAACCGGCCAACTTTGGAAATGTCGGTGCCAAGCTGTTGCCGTCGGCGCCATGACACGCGGCACACATTACGACCTTGCCCGCACCTGCCTCAGCATCGCCAGTCGGCATACCCGCAGCCATCGCGATCGATCCCATCAGCGAGATCAACACAGCGACCGACGAGGTAACTACTTTTTGTAACAACATGGTGAGTTCCCTAAAAAGACGCCGTTACTGCGGCGTCGACATATAAGTGATCAGCGCCTTGTAGTCTTCGTCGCTACAGGTTGCACAGAGACCGCCAGCAGGCATGACATTAAGGCCCTTTTTAACCGAGGCAACGAGCGCGTCGATACCCTTTTCGAGACGCGGCGCCCAAGCGGCTGCATCACCGGTCTTCGGCGCACCGGCAACACCCGCCATGTGACACGCACCGCAAGAAGCGTTGTACTTGTTCATATCCACCTCGGCCGCAACCACTCCCGTGCTCAAGGAGAGCATTGCGGTCGCAGCGGCCGGAGCCAGTAAATGACGCAGGCTAAAACGTGTTTTCATATGATCATTCCTTGGAAGTCTGGCTCTCGTTCATTGATCAGAGCATGATAGGCGGAAAAAGGTACGAGGCCTCTTGCCGCAGACCGTGGCATTATAGTCGGTCAAGGTGCAAGACAAAACTGCGATATGCAAGAAAACACTGATAAATCCTCACGCTTAGCAACCATCAATTTTCGCCGTGCTGAGTTCCTTCAGTCGGCTAGCGCCATCGACAACGCGCCGCCAGACCAGGGTTCTGAGGTCGCTTTTGCTGGCCGGTCCAATGCCGGCAAGTCCAGCGCCATCAATACACTCACAGAAAACAAAAAACTGGCGCGCACCTCGAAAACGCCTGGGCGCACACAGCTGATCAATTTCTTTTCGCTCAGCGACAATCAGCGATTAGTCGACCTTCCCGGCTATGGCTTTGCCAAGGTGCCGTTGGCTATGAAGCGGCGATGGAATGAGCACATGGAGCGCTATTTACAAACGCGGCAAAGCCTACGCGGGCTTGTCTTGCTCATGGATATTCGCCACCCGCTCACCGAGCAGGATCAGCAAATGATCCATTGGTCTGCGTCGGCGGGCATGCCTGTTCATATTTTGCTCACCAAAGCCGACAAGCTAAAACGCGGGCCCGCTAGCGCAACGCTGCATAAGGTTCGCGCCGCATTGTCCGAGTTTGAGGATCTGATTTCAGTGCAACTATTTTCAGCACTCAAACGAGATGGCCTATCGACTTTAGAGCGGCAACTCAAACTGTGGCTCACCGACGACAGTGTGTTCGAAGAAGAGATTGAATCCGTTTAGTGCGCTTGATCCCAGTTCTGGCCGATGCCGGCCTCAACGAGCAAAGGCACGTCTAGCACCGCGACCTCACTCATTAATTGCGTGACTTGATCGGCGAGGGCTTGCGCCTCATCCGCCGCCACTTCAAACACCAGTTCATCGTGCACCTGCATAATCATTTTTGCATCGCTCTTGGCGCTCTCTAGCCAAGCGTCCACAGCGATCATCGCGCGTTTGATAATGTCGGCTGCCGTGCCCTGCATGGGCGCATTGATCGCCGTTCGTTCAGCGGCCATTTGGCGCTGCTTGTTGCGGGCATTGATTTCTGGAAGATACAGCCGGCGCCCATAAAGCGTTTCAACATAACCTTGTCGATGAGCCAACTCACGAGTCTGGCTCATGTAATCTGCCACCCCCGGATAGCGCGCGAAGTAGCGGTCAATGTAGTCTTGCGCCTCGTGACGCCCTAGATGGAGCTGTTTGGCGAGTCCGAAGGCAGACATGCCATAGATCAGACCAAAGTTGATCGCTTTCGCTTTGCGGCGCTGGTCGCCCGAGACCGCCGCCAACGGCACCTCGAAGACTTCAGCGGCCGTGGCGCTGTGAACATCGAGGTCATTGCTAAAGGCGTGAAGCAAACCCGCATCCTGCGACAAATGCGCCATGATGCGCAGTTCTATTTGTGAGTAGTCGGCGGCAACAATACAGCGGCCGGGAGGCGCGCAGAAGGCTTGCCGGATACGGCGACCCTCTTCAGTTCGAATTGGGATGTTTTGCAAATTGGGGTCGGAGGATGACAAACGACCAGTTGCGGTCACCGCTTGATGATAGGAGGTATGGACACGGCCAGTGCTCGGATCAATCATCTCTGGCAACTTATCGGTATAGGTTGACTTAAGTTTCGCGAGGGACCGGTATTCCAGCAACACAGCGGGCAGTGGGTAATCCAGCGCCAATTCGACGAGTACTTCCTCCGCCGTCGAAGGTGCACCCTTCGGGGTTTTCTTGACCACTGGCAGCGACAATTTATCGAACAAAATGTCGCCCAACTGTTTTGGCGAACTCAAGTTAAAGGGCTGCCCCGCCAAGTCGTGAGCCTGCGCCTCAAGCGCGATCAGTCGCTCGCTCAGCTCATGGCTCTGATCCGCAAGCTGCTGCCGGTCAACCAGCGCGCCCTGTCGCTCAACTCGCGCCAACACCGCGACCAATGGCATCTCCAGCTCTGAATAAAGGTCGGATAAGCGCGGCTCTTTACCAAGCTGCGCACTGAGGACCTCGTGCAGCCGCCAAGTCACCGCGGCATCTTCGGCGGCATAAGGCGCCGCTTGTTCAATCGACACCTGATTAAAGGTCAGCTGCTTGGCGCCCTTCCCAGCAACCTCCTCAAAGCTAATCGTTCGCATCCCCAAATACTTCAGCGCCAAAGAATCCATATCGTGACGCGAGCCCACAGCATTAAGTACATAGGACTGAAGCATCGAGTCATGCGCGATGCCCCGCAATTCGATACCGTGGTTCTTGAGTACATTGGCGTCGTATTTCAGATTTTGTCCAAGCTTCTTGTGGTCTGGGCTCTCTAACCAAGGCTTCAGGCGCGCCAAAACCTGATCGCGGTCAAGCTGCTTCGGTGCGCCGGGATAGTCGTGCGCCAACGGCACATAGGCGGCGCGATCAGCGTCCATAGCGAAGGACACACCGACGATACGCGCCTGCATGTAATCGAGGCTGGTCGTCTCGGTATCAAAGGCTACCAACGACGCGCTTTCAATGTCTGCCAGCCAAGACTCCAGCGTCGACTCGTCTGTAATGGTCTCAATCGTAAGCGTCGCGGCGACCTGTCCCGACTCCACAGGATCGTGGCCCCCGGCCTCGCTGTCATCAGCTGCTAGCATCGGCGCTTCATTTGCCCGCGTTTCATTGCCAGAGGCGGCGGGGGCAGAGGCCGTGGGCGACAACAGTTCCGAGGTCCAGCCCTTGAACTCCAACTCCCGAAACCAGCCTAGTAAAGCCTCTTGGTCAGCCGGCTTGGTTTGCAATGCCTCCGCTGTGATCGGCAGCGCGCAATCACAGCGAATCGTTGCCAGGGCATAGGATAATTCCGCTTGCTCTCGGTGCGCTGAGAGCTTGTCCGCCAGTGTCTTGGCGCCGCGCACCTCGAGTGTCGAGACCTGATCAAGCTGTTCATAGATGGCTGTGATCCCGCCGAGGCCTTGCAACAAAGCCAGCGCCGTTTTCTCTCCAACACCGGGAACGCCCGGAATGTTATCGACTTTGTCACCCTGCAGTGCCAGCAAGTCAATGATCAGCTCGGGTGGCACTCCGAACTTATCGACCACGCCCTGTCGGTCGAAAACTGCCTGATTCATGGTGTTGATGAGCGTGACTTGGTCATTGACCAACTGCGCCATGTCTTTATCGCCGGTTGAGATCAGCACGGATTGGCCGCGTTGGGCTGCTTCGGTCGCCAGCGTGCCGATCACGTCATCGGCTTCAACGCCGCCAATACACAAAAGTGGCAGGCCCATAGCTTCGATCATGGCGTGAATCGGTTCAATTTGCTCTCGTAACTCCTCGGGCATTGGCGGTCGGTTGGCTTTATATTCGGCATACATTTCGTTGCGGAATGTGGGCCCTTTGGCGTCAAAAACCACCACCACCTGAGACAGGGGAAAATCTGCTACGAGCTTCCGGATCATGCCGATCACGCCCTTGGCAGCGCCGGTATTGAGTCCCTTGGAATTCGTGAGGGGTGGCAGCGCGTGATAAGCGCGAAACAGATAGGAGGATCCGTCAACCAAAATGAGATCGGGCTGATCACTCATGTTAGCGCTCCCATAACGCACGAGCGGAACGATAAGTCACCTTCATTTTGGCGAGATCCAGCGGCGCTTTGAAAAATCCATGAAAATCCCCGCGAGGATTCACTAACACCACGTTGGCGCTGTGTTCAACTTGATAACTGCCATCGGCTTCTGTCACCTTTCGAAAGGGCGAACTGAAGCGACGTGCAAAACTAAGAATATCGATGAATTCCCCGGTTACGCCCAAAAACTCCGGATGAAAATAGGGTACGTAGCTCGCCAATCGTTCCGGCGTATCCCGCGCGGGGTCCACCGACACCATGACAACCCGCGTATCACTGACCTCGGTTGAATCGAGCTGTCGTTTCAGATCAGCAAGAAACGCCATCGTCGTCGGGCAAACGTCAGGACAGTGGGTAAAACCAAAAAAAACCAACGTCCAGCCGCCCTCAAGCGAAGCCTCAGTAAAAGGCTGGTCACCATGGTCCACAAGACTGAACTCGCCAGGGTCTCGCGGCGGGTCAAATAAAAACAGCCCATTGGCCTGCATTTCCGAGTGCGTCATGATTCGCGGCTGGCTGACTCGGTAGGTGAAGCTGGCAAGCACCACAACAATAAACGCGACAACCAAACCGACTGTCCATGCGATACGTCGAGATTGATTCATAACGGCGACCCTAAAATCCAATGATCCGCGAGCATGGCCACAAACAATAATAATAAGTAGGTGATGGAGTACTTGAAAGTCTCCATTGGCGCGCGCGGATCGCGCCCGATGACGATTTTAATGGACCAATATAGGAAGACCACACCGAGAACCACCGCCGAAGCCAAATACAACCAACCACTCAACCGCGTAGCGAAGGGCATCAAGGTAATCAAGAACATGATGATGGTGTAGAGCAGCGTATGGAGCGCGGTAAATCGAACGCCATGGGTGACTGGCAACATCGGTATCCCGGCGGTGGCATACTCCTCTCGGCGATGGATCGCCAAGGCCCAGAAATGGGGTGGCGTCCAGGCAAAAATGATCAGCACCAGCAGCAATGCATGGCCATGAATCTCCCCGGTGACGGCAGTCCAGCCCAAAAGCGGCGGCGCCGCGCCGGCAAGGCCGCCGATCACGATGTTTTGTGGCGTTGCGCGCTTTAAAAACATGGTGTAAATGACCGCATAGCCAATCAAGCTCGCAATCGTAAGGACCGCTGTGAGCACATTGACCCAAACAACCAGCATCGTTACACCGAGCACAGTCAGCGCCAAGGAAAACCAAAGCGCCGCCTGCTGACTCACACGCCCTTGAGCAATCGGACGCTGATGTGTACGTGACATTTGCCGGTCAATACGCTCATCGACCATATGGTTAATCGCCGCCGCCGCACCGGCGCACAACGCGATGCCGAGATTGCCCATCACCAGCGGCTGCCAGGGTACCCAGCCCGGCACCGCCATACACATGCCAATGAGCGCGGTGAGCACCATCAGCGCGACGACTCGCGGCTTAGTTAATTCGAGATAATCTCTCCAGCTGGCGGCCTGAATCGCATCTGTCATCTATTCAGCCTCCAGAATTCTTGAGCAAAAACTTGAGGTCAGTGATGACCGCTTTGTAATCGAGTGCATCGGGAAAATACATCATGACCCAGCCCGCGGGATCAACGAGATACCAACCTGCCGCGGGTCTGACCTGGTCAGCGTGCTGAAATAAGAACTCAAACTGCGCGGGCTGCACTGTCACTGCCACGAGACCACTGTGCGCCAACATCAGATAATCGCGGAAATTATCGCCGGCCCCCTCAGGCCAACCCGGCACAGGCTCAGTCGGCACGGCGACGCGCATGCCCGCTAACGCACTGTCGTTCACAAAAGCGCGGCGCACGCGATTAAAATCGCGACCCAGGGCCACGTGAATCTGACGGGTGATGTACAGCCGCCGCTCGCAGTCCCGATCGCAGTTCATACCGTGATTGGCAACCACCAGCGTCCAGCGCGGGTCGAGGTCAGACCACGCTAGCGGCGCACCCGTATCATCGGCCAAAGCAACATCACGTATCGACCGCGGCGTGATGAGCTGACCGTTATTTGCCGTGCCAATCGCACCCACCAAATCGAGATCACCGTGAATGACGAAGTACCACAGCCAAGAGGCGGCTAAAATCATGGTCAGGGGCACACCGGCGATCAACAGCAATACTGCTCGCCCATTTCCGGTTTGACTTGTCTGATCTTTCTGCATTAATTGCATCTCTTGTCGTTCTGACGATTGCTCGCGATGAATGCGGTTTAGCGCACGGGCATTGCCGCCGTCTCCTGCCACCCGATCGATCACTCGCTCATTTTTCGGCACCCGCGCGCCGCGGCCATGCGTTGGCGCTTTGTAGCAAAAAGACGAGCGCCAATACGGCCGCCATAGCGAACCACTGTACCGCGTATCCAGTGTGCTTGTCTGGCGACTGATTAACGACCACCCAGCGGGCATCTTTCGCCCAGGGAGAGCGCGCATCAATACGAACCACAAACGGCACAGCAGCTTTGCCAAATCGCTCAGAAAGCCCCGCCTGCCATGCCTCTAGGGCCAAAGCTGGTATGACGCGCTCGCGTGGATCAGGTAGACGCTCTAGATCAACAAAAGGCGGCAAGCCAGGGCGATGAACCCGCCCATTAATCGTGACGAGGTGCTCGGGCAGCGCAATCAACGGCAAGCGCTGTCGCGCAGGATCACCGGCTAACCAGCCCAAATTCACCGGAACCACAAGATCGCCAGCATCCACCCACGCAAGGAGTTCATAACCAAAACGACCGTCACGCAACCGATTGTCTAGCAGCCAATAATCCGCCAAAAAATGGCCTTCGAACTCAGCCAACCGATCGTCGCGCTCTGCCGCCGCCAGGAGTAGCACATCCTCAAGTGGTATCGCAGGCTGTGCGGAGCGCTCGGCCCAGCGCGCCTCAAGTTCTCGCTTTTCTTCCGCCCGGTCGAGCTGCCAGAAACCCAGCGCAATGAGGCATGGCAGCATGACGCAAGTCGCCGCGGTTAGGCGCCACTCAAAGTTAAACCGCAAACGACCGATAGATGCGCTACACTGCGCCATAACAACCTCTAACCCATAACTCGCCCAAACTGTCGCCGCAGCGCGCGCACTCCAATCGCACAAACGTATCGCCCGCGAAATTAACCCGCCTGAGGATGGTGTCTATGCTCAAAGTGATCATCGGTTTTATCATGGTTGCACTACTCGGTAGCCTCGCCTCAGGTATGTATTTTCTCATGGCTGACCAGGGGAACCCGGAAAAAAAGCGCTTGTTCACCTCGTTAGGGGTTCGGCTCAGCCTGGGCGTGACCCTCATCATTGTCATCATTTTCGGTGTCGCTACCGGAGAGCTTGGGCATCGTAATCCCTGGGATGCAGGCCCCTCCTCTTCGCAGAAGGCAGCCGAAGGATAGTAGATCTTGGCCAACGCAGCATAGTGCGCGACTGCACGTCATGCCCCTGCAGTCCCCGTAGCGCTCAGGTGCTACGCGACAAAAATCATCACTGGGCTTGCCTCATTCGCGCCGCATCAGCCCGAGTTCGACCTCCTCTCTATTAGGCACCTCTCGCTTGCTATTAGGCCCCTCTCGCTTGAGTTCTTCTGTGGCATCGCTCAAGGTTAGATACCCGTCAGCATCAAAAAAAAGGGGCGCCAACGCGCCCCCGTTCAATCGCGCGATATCAGATAATATAAACGAATAAGAATAAGCCAACCCACACCACATCAACGAAGTGCCAGTACCAACTAGAGGCCTCAAATCCAAAGTGATCTGAGGCTGTGAAATGCTGGCTCTTTACCGATCGAATCAATTGGATCAATAGCATGGTCATGCCCATTGCCACGTGAAAGCCATGGAAGCCGGTGAGCATAAAAAACGTCGACCCGTAAATTCCAGCTTTCAAAGTGAGGCCAAAATGGGCATAGGCTTCATAGTATTCAGCGGCTTGCAGCGCCAGGAAAATAATGCCGAGCGTGACGGTAATTGCGAGCCACAGATTGAACTTCTTACGATTGTCGTCGAGTAACGCATGGTGAGCGACATGGACTGTGCCGCTGGAGGTCAGCAGGATGATGGTGTTCCACAACGGCAGCCATTGCCACCATGCCCCGACCTCTGAAAATGCCATGGATTTGTCTTGTGTCGCAAAGACGCCATTATTGGCAATCGCTTGCGCGTCGACGCCACCCACTGCGTCCTGCGGCGTCATGACGGGCGGCCACGTGAACTGGAATCCCTCCCAGAGCAAATAATTCATCCTTCCGGCATCGCCCTCGCCCGCCAACCACGGTCCCGCCAATTGGCGCACATAAAACAGAGCGCCAAAAAATGCAGCGAAAAACATGACTTCGGAAAAAATGAACCAAAACATGCCCAATACATAGGAGTGCTTCAACTGCCCGCTGGCCATACCCTGCATGTTTTCACGAATGGTCGTTCGAAACCATGAGGTTAGCGTCCATAACAAAATGGCAAGACCCAAAAGGGGCATCCAGCCATATTGGCTCTCGCCACCAAAGGTGCTGCTGTTGAGGTAGGTGGCAAAACCAAACACCATAACCACCAACCCCAGCGTAGCCCGCACGGCGAGGCTGGAACTCTCGGGCACGTAATACTTCTCGAACCCCTCTGGATGTGCGTCAGAACTAGACATCTTGTTTCTCCGTTGTCAAAAACAGGCGCCCCCGGCACCTGTCATCAGCGAGCGGCCAACTGGCTGTTCGCCATGTCCGTCACATCAAAGATCGTGTAGGACAAAGTAATTGTTTTAATGTCGGCAGGCAGCGCCTGATCGACGATAAACTGCAAAGGCATATTCGCCTCGCCGCTCGCTTGCAGCGGCTGCTGGTTAAAGCAAAAACACTCGGTTTTATGAAAGTACGCAGCGGCGCGTGATGGCGAAATACTGGGTATCGCCTGGGCCACCATGTCACGCGGTGTCGGGTTTGCCGCATAAAACACCGTGTCATTGGCAGCGCCCGGATGCACCTTCATCATGGTGACTGACGGCGAGAACGCCCAGGGCATATTCTCGTTGTTAGTTGCCACAAACTGAACCGTGATCTCACGGGATTCATCAATGTCGGTGCTTGCCGCAACATAGGCATCACCCGCCGGCTTGCCATTGATACCCAAGGCATCACACAACACGTCATACAAGGGCACCATGACAACAAAGACGAAAGCAAACATCGCTGCCGCCACGACCACCAGCTTGGTGACCGTGTCGACAATATTGTTCCCGCTGATACGCATCATCTTCTAAGCGACCGCCTCTCAGTGTCCGTGCGCCGACTCTGGCAGCGTTGGAGGCACTTCAAAGGTGTGATAAGGGGCGGGCGTTGGGAGTGTCCACTCTAGACCCTCGGCGCCATCCCAGACTTTCTCATCCGAGACCTTGTCACCCGCAACGATGGCAGCGATGACGTTGTACAAGAACAACAGCTGCGAGGCGCCATAAATAAAGGCGCCAATCGAAGACATCATGTTGAAGTCTGCGAACTGCAACGAGTAATCGGGAATACGTCTCGGCATGCCTGCCAAGCCAACAAAGTGCTGCGGGAAGAAGGTGATATTAAAGCCGATAAAGGAGACCCAAAAATGGATTTTGCCCATCGACTCGTTATACATACGGCCCGTCCATTTCGGCAACCAGAAATAAACCGCCGCCGTCATGGAGAACACGGCACCTGCCACCATCACGTAGTGGAAGTGTGCGACCACAAAATAGGTATCGTGGTACTGGAAGTCCGCCGGCGCAATCGACAGCATCAAGCCGGTAAATCCACCGATGGTGAACAGCACCAAGAAGCCGATACAAAACAGCATCGGTGTCTCAAAGGACATCGCGCCGCGCCACATTGTGCTCACCCAGTTAAAGACCTTCACGCCCGTCGGAACGGCAATCAACATGGTCGCGTACATGAAGTACAGCTCGCCGGCGACCGGCATACCCACGGTGTACATATGGTGCGCCCAAACGATAAACGATAGAAACGCAATCGCGGCCGTTGCATAAACCATTGATGCATAACCAAAGAGCGGCTTACGAGAGAAAGCAGGAATGATCTGCGATACCACGCCAAAAGCGGGCAGAATAATGATGTACACCTCGGGATGCCCAAAGAACCAGAAAATATGCTGGAACAACACGGGGTCGCCGCCACCCGCGGCCGAGAAGAAGCTGGTTCCGAAATGCACATCCATCAGCATCATGGTCACAGCGCCAGCAAGCACTGGCATTACCGCAACCAAGAGAAACGCGGTGATCAGCCACGTCCAGACAAATAAAGGCATCTTCATATAGGTCATGCCTGGTGCGCGCATATTCATCACCGTGGCGATGATATTGATCGAGCCCATAATGGACGACATGCCCAGAACGTGAATCGCAAAAATGAAGAAGGTGACTGACGGTGGAGCATAAGTGGTCGACAACGGCGCGTAGAAGGTCCAACCGAACGCTGGCGCACCGCCCTCCATGAACAAAGTTGACGCCAACATTAAAAACCCGGGAGGTAGAATCCAAAAGCTCCAGTTGTTCATGCGTGGCAAGGCCATATCGGGCGCGCCAATCATCATTGGGATCAGCCAGTTCGCCAGCCCAACAAATGACGGCATGATCGCGCCAAACACCATCACCAAGCCATGAAGCGTAGTCATTTGGTTGAAAAACGCAGGCTCAACCAGCTGCATGCCAGGCTGAAATAGCTCGGCGCGAATAACCATCGCGAAGAACCCACCGAGCAGGAACATGGCGAATGAGAACCACAAGTACATGGTTCCGATATCTTTGTGGTTGGTCGTAAACAACCAGCGAGAAAGGCCCTTGGCCGGACCGTGATGATGATCGCCCATCGTAATCTCTCCCGTTAACCTTGCTTATGTTCGACAACGTCTGACGGCTGCACGACGTCACCCGTATTGTTGCCAAACGCATTTCGCTGATACGTCAGCACTGCCGCCATATCAACATCACTTAAAATATCGCCAAAGGCTTGCATGGCGGTGCCCGGGACGCCCTTGATGCCGACGTCTAAATGCGCACCCAACTCTCCCAGCACTACAGCGCTGCCAGCAATCGCGTTACCCACGCCACCTTCACCGTTGACACCATGGCAGGCAAGACACTGTCCGTTATACACAGACTCGCCGCGCGCCAGGAGGTCCTCGAGGCTCATCTCCTGCTCAGCCATTGCCGCAGTCGCAGCCTGTGCGCCCTGCTTAGCCGCCAGCCATTGAGCGAAATCGTCTGGGCTCACTGCGTGCACCACAATGGGCATAAAGCCGTGGTAGGCGCCACAGAGCTCAGTACACTGACCGCGATACAGGCCCTCTTCGGGAACAATCGTCCAGGTCTCGTTGATGAAGCCAGGAATGGCATCTTTTTTAACCGCGATATCAGGAACCCACCAGCTGTGAATCACATCGTTAGCAGTCACCAGAAATCGCACTTTAGTGTTCGTCGGGATGACCAG
The DNA here is from genome assembly GCA_038134505.1 of Halieaceae bacterium. Classification (GTDB taxonomy): domain Bacteria; phylum Pseudomonadota; class Gammaproteobacteria; order Pseudomonadales; family Halieaceae; genus Luminiphilus. The sequence goes on from JAYPVH010000002.1 coordinate 172,415, forward strand.
CGGCTCATCCACATCGAGCAGATACTCCATCTCCTTCGGCTCGGTGTTGTAGATCTGCCCCTGAGAAGTTGCGAGATTAGAAAAGAAGCTGACGTTGTTGCCCGACTCATCGAGGTACTCGTACTTCCACTTCCACTGGTATCCGGTCACCAAGATATCAAGCTCTGACTCATCTGAGTTGTAAGCCTCGAGCAGCGTCGACGTTGCGGGCACAGCCATCGCGACAAGAATAAAAAACGGCACAATGGTCCAAGCAATTTCAACCTTCGTGCTTTCATGAAACTGAGAGGCTTTGAAGCCCTTGTCTTTACGGTGAACCAAAATCGAATAGAACATCACGCCGAACACGGCGATCCCGATCACCACACAGATCCACATGATCAGCATGTGCAGATCATAAATTTCAGCGCCAATCGCTGTCACACCAGGTGCCATATTGACCTGGTTTTGCGCGAGAACACTGAGCGGCGACGCGGCGAATAACATCGCCAAAAGCGCTTTTTTCATGACTTGAGACTTCTCCGTTGTGTCCAGCGGTGCAGAGGGGAACTGCACCCTGTAAACCCACGCAACATCCGGGCGCTGCCAAGTATTGCAATGAGCCAAAAAGAAATTTCTGCCCCCAGAACTGGCACGGCGGCCAGCACAGCGCGGAAACGGCTAGAAGCTGACTCCGGCGCGCGCGAATTATAGCGAAAACGCACAAAAATCACAGGGGTTCTGCCTTTCGACTTTTTGCCAATGCGCGGATACCGGCGGAGCAGCCGTCTGATCCATGAGGAGCACTACATCATGTGGAACATATAACCATGCTGCCATAGATGTGGGATTGTTGGCCCTCAAGTGCGCTGCTACTCGATGCTCCCGCTAGGGTTGGGTGCCATGCGTTGTCGAAAAATTACTCCAAGTGCGTTAGGGATTATCGACATCGCCCAGGACACGTATCGGTTCTGCTTGCGTCTCTACCCGCCTCGCGGCGGGACGTGAAACACGCGTGTTGAGCTCCGACAACCCTGCCTGAGGGCGCGACTCCGAAAAATCGCAGCTGATGCAGCGCCGCTCCTCACCATCAGGCATAACCACCATACGGTCTTCGACACCACACTGCGGGCAAATAGCGCCGGCGATAAATCGTGGTTTGTTGAACTGTGACATGACGCTCTCTGTTGTCTCGTGGTGTTCTGAGGTCACGTGCCGACTGTCGACCGACGGTCAATGCACGGGTCTCAATTCGGTGAGCCGAGTAGAAGCCACACCGAGAAACAACGTATATTAGCATTTTGTCGCCCCCGAATCGCAGGCCCCGCATTCGTTGCGCACCGTCTTCAACTGGGCCTAGAGGAAAATGAACATGAACAACGCTCCGGCACACGGCGCCATTCGATCATTCGAGGGACATTCCCCCACTTTGGGCGCTAACGTCATGATCGACCCAAGCGCCGTAGTCATTGGTGATGTCGTCCTTGGTGATGACGCCAGCGTCTGGCCTGGTTGCGTTGTCCGCGGCGATCACAAACCGATTCGCGTCGGCGCTCGGACCAACATCCAGGATCTCAGCGTGCTGCATATCACCCACGATAGCCGGTTTGAGCCAGGCGGCTGGCCGCTCACCGTTGGCGAGGATGTCACGATCGGACATCGCGCCATCCTGCATGGATGCCATATCGGAAACCGAGTCCTGGTTGGCATGGGTGCGATCATCATGGATGGTTGTGTGGTGGAGGATGATGTCATCATCGGCGCCGGCACACTTGTGCCCCCGGGCAAACGCCTTGTATCGGGGCAGGTCTACAGCGGCAGTCCCGCCGTCGCGCGCCGCACTCTCACCGACCGTGAGCGAGAATTTCTGCCTTACTCAGCTGAGAATTATGTCCGGCTTAAAGACCGATTCTTAGCTGACGCATCAACTGCTTGATGCTCGCAATTGGTCAATGACCGGCCCAGTCTGGGGCCGCTTTCCCCGCCAAAGCCAAAAGCTTTCCGCCGCCTGCTCAACCAACATGCCAATCCCATCTGCCACTGCCCAGGCGGTGTTTGCGGCTGCCCAGCGCATAAAGGGCGTGGGCTCTGCGCCGTACACCATATCGTAGCAACAGCACCTCGGCGCGAGACGAAGCATCGATAAATCGGGCAGCTCGCCGGTGATCCCTGCGCTTGTGCCATTAATTACAAGGTCCCAGGCGATATCGGGAAGATCGCCATAACCGCCACCCGCTAGGCAGGTTGTCAAGCCGCCAAACTCGACTGCCAACGCGCGCGCCTTATCGGCGGTGCGATTGACGATGAATACCCGATCGGGGCCTTGTGCGGCAAGAGGCGGCAAGATCCCCCGCACAGCACCCCCAGCGCCAAGTATCAAAATTTTTCGGCCCGCAATCTGCCAGCCAAGATTGCCCTCAATGTCGGCGACCAAGCCGGCACCATCCGTATTATCGGCAATGATTTGCCCCGCCTCATCGCAATAGAGCAGATTCGCGGCGCCAGCCAACTGGGCTCTGGGTGTTGCGCTTGCCGCCAGCGCGAAGGCGCGCTCCTTAAAAGGCACAGTAATATTAAGCCCGCCGCCGCCGCTGGCAAAAAAAGCCTGCACGGATGTTTCGAACGCCTCAGGAGAGACATTGACCGCACGATAAATCATTCGTTCACCCAGCGCATCGGCAAATGCGGCATGAATAACGGGCGAGCGACTGTGCTTGATCGGATGCCCAAAGACAGCATAGCTATCTTGGTTAGGAATGGTGTGTTCTGTCACGCGGTTGTCCCCGGTTAGTAGAGGGATCTGCCTCCAGTGATCAATCTCCGACGGTCATATGAGCGCTAAGCTAGCCAATCCCGCGGATGCAAGTACTGCTCTAACAAACGTTGCTCAGCTGAATCTGCCTCCGGCTGATAGCCATATTCCCAGCGCACCAATGGCGGTAGCGACATCAAAATCGCTTCGGTTCGCCCGTTAGACTGCAATCCGAACAACGTGCCGCGATCATAAACCAAATTGAATTCAACATAGCGTCCCCGTCGGTAGAGCTGCCACTGCCGCTCTCGCTCCCCATAGGGCTCATGCATCCGCCGCGCCAGAATCGGCAGGTAAGCATCGAGATAGGCATCGCCCACACTGCGCAGAAACGCAAAGGTTTTTTCGAAGCCCCACTCATTGAGGTCGTCAAAGAACAAGCCGCCCACACCCCGAGTCTCCTCACGGTGAGGTAGATAAAAATACTCATCGCACCATGTTTTGAAACGTGGGTAAACGTCTTCGCCAAAGGGCTCGCAGGCGGTCGCTGCAACCTGGTGCCAGTGGCGGGCGTCCTCATCGTTGCCATAGTAGGGCGTCAAATCAAAACCGCCACCCATCCACCAGACTGCGGGCTCTCCGGGCTTTTCGGCAACAAAGCAGCGTACGTTGGCATGAGAGGTTGGTGCGTAGGGGTTGCGAGGATGAATGACTAAAGAGACGCCCATTGCTTTAAAGCTACGGCCCGCAAGCTCAGGCCTATGCTGCGTCGCCGACACCGGCATATTCTTCCCCTCGACTTGAGAAAAATTGACGCCGCCCTTTTCAATGACGGGACCTTCCGCCAACACGCGCGTGATGCCCCCGCCTCCCTCAGGCCGGGTCCAGCGCTCCTCGGCAAAACCTTCACCACCATCGACGGCCGCCAGCTGTTCGCAAATTTTGACCTGCAGTGATTTGAGATACTGCTCTACTGCCAGTGAATCCATAGCTCCCCCAAGCTGACTGTTGCGGCCTTCAGGCCATCAGGCTCGTAATACCTCTCCCGTTTCCAGTCGTCGGATGACTGAAGGGCGGCCGGATCGCTGAATCGTCCCCGCTGCGGTCGGTATCGATGTGCCGAAGTATCGTACTACTTGGCTCCGTAAATTGGCAGGCTGTGCGCCGGCCGGATTCGCTGAGGTTGAGACCAGCGGCCCGCCCCAATGGTTGCACAACCGCGCGAGCGCCAGCGCGCTGGTTACGCGGATGGCGACCTCCTCGTGCCCGCCAGTCACCCATGGCGGGTAAATGCCTTGGTTGGGCACCAGCCATGTGTTTGCTCCCGGCCAAGACAGCCCCAAGGTCTGTCGCTCGCGCTCTGATAGCGGCGACAGCAGCTTCGAAAATTGCTGCATGTCGCTGCCGACCAATATGAGTCCCTTATTGACGGGCCGCTGCTTCAGCGCCAACAACTCAGACACGGCGTGCCAGGACCAGGGGTCGCAACTCAACCCCCAGACGGCTTCGGCGGGGACAGCGACAACGCCCTCGGCACTCAAGACGTGCAGGAGCTCGGCCTCTCGCAGCGTTGGTTGTGTATTTCGCACCATCGTTCCTTTGGCAAAGAAATAAAAACGCCGCCGAGTGTAACAGAGCAACCGTCGCTAGCCGCCCCTAAATTGTGGCGCAGCTGCCAAAGTCCCCGCAAATTAAGGCATGGGGCCTATGTAATGTGCGCATGACCGCCCGTCAGCATCACGCTGAATTATGGATGGCTACGACAATAACTGTGGCCTTGCCGGCTCACTCGGCCGGAGAGCTCTAGCTCCGTTAGCCAGCCACGCACCTCGGATACGGACCACCCCCCGAGACGTGCTAGCGCATCCACATCGACAATGCCGTCACCCAACAGCCTGAGCAGGTGTCCGTGCTCGTCAGCAAGCGCTACGGATCCACCTTCTCGATAGCGGTCATCGGCCGAGGCCTCCGCCAGTGTAGCTTGCGCCATACTCAAACGCAGATCTGCTACCAAGTCCGCTGGCGCGAGCGCCAAATTGGCGCCATCAGCCAGTAGCTGCCGATTGCCAGCCGCATTCCGGTGTGTCAACGACCACGGTAGCACCCACACCTCGCGGTTCTGGTCCGCCGCCGCATTGGCTGTGATCAGCGTGCCGCTCGGGAGGCCCGCCTCGATAACCAAGACAGACTGTGAGAGGCCCGACAGGGTCCGATTGCGTCGAGGGAAGTGCTGGCGCAACGGCTTGCTACCCGGCATAAACTCGCTCACCAACAGCCCGTGCTGCGCGATCTGATCTGCAAGGCCGTGATGCTCTGGTGGGTAAATGCGATCGAGACCTGTGGGCAATACCGCAACGGTCTTGCCGCAACGCAAAGCGCCTCGATGCGCACTGGCATCAATACCTCGCGCCAGCCCACTGACGATCGTCACCCCGCAGGCTGCCAGTGTCTCAGCAAAATGCAGCGACAGCGTGGTTGCGTCAACAGACGGGCTTCTGGAGCCGACAATCGCAACACAAGGCTCGGACAACACGGCAAGATCGCCGCTAAAAAACAGCGCCGCCGGCGCATCGTCACAGGACTTCAGCCAACAGGGGTACGCTGGGTCTGCGAGCGTCATCACTGACACCGACGCCGAAACCACCGGCACAAACGTCCGCACCGAGCGGGAGAGGGCGCTGAGCATCTGTTCGCGGTCGCGGGGACAAGCCGAGCACCGCTGCCATGCCTCCTCGTTCCAACCTAATAGGGAATCCGGCGACGGCGCCATCGCCAATACCGCGCGCCTGACGGCTGGGCTCACAATCTGCGGATCAACAAAAGCGAGCCATTGCGCGTCTAGCTGCGCATCCGCTCCAAATTCATGTGGCATGCACTCGTCCTTGAGTGGCCCGCAGCGAGACGGGCAAAATGGCTCGAGCTTCCTGCTCGAGTGATTAGGGATTCTTGACTTTATCTCCTACGGCCAATGGCCGACTGGCGCTCAACACCAACGCATAGCTTGCTTTTTCATACACGGCAAAAACCATCACGACGCCGGCCCGAACATCGGGCAATTCCACCCAATCCCCGGCGATCGGGTCTTTGACGACATCCCCGGTTTGATGAATAGCCAGCACATCGCCGCGACGCAGCCCCTCTCGAGCACCGCGGTTAATGGTCACAATATCGAGCGCGCCTATCTGTGACACACCCCCATCCACCGCAACCATGAATGCATTCTCGATGCGTACTGCAGGGGCCTGAGGGTAAAAGAAAGCGTCGACCACGCCTTGAAGTTGGGGAAACAGGCGGTCACTAATACGGACCTCTTCTGTTACACGGGTCACCTCCAACGTTTTTACCGCCTCGGCCGAGCGGTCCGACTGCGACCGGGAGACGAGGGTCGCGGTGCCAATATCAGCCACCTGAAGCCCGAGCACCTCATCGGTGATGGGGTCGATGACCAACTGTCCCTCACGTAACAGGCCGTAGGTCTGCTCAGACAGATCCATCTCGCCGCGGGCATAAATACGATCGCCCAAGGCGGAGATTAGCCGCTTCGCATCGCCAGCAATCACATAAGGCGCCACCTCATAATCTTCGGGCATGACAATCCTGTTGCCGCGCAAAAAAGGTTCAATCTGGTCTCGTTGGATCGGGGCGATCGCCTGGTTGATGGCTTCTGAGCGTATCTGTGGGCTCAGGCGAACCTCTTGCACGCCACGAACCAGTCGCGGACGACCATTTTCCCAGCGCAATGTCAGTACATCGCCAGGATAGATCAAATGCGGATTATCGACCTGCGGGTTGGAATCCCACAGCTCGGGCCAGCGCCAAGGCTCACTGAGGTAAATGGCACTGATATCCCAAAGCGTATCGCCTTTCTTAACAATATAGGTCAGCGGAATATTGTCGTTAAGCTGCAGCCGGTCAGGCCGTTGACTCTGAGCAATGCCGCCGGATGCCGCCGCCAAAAAGCAAAGCATAAGAATCCACCTCAATGGCCTGAGATGGTTGCGTAGCTCACCGTAGCTGATCATGTCGTCAATCCCCTCAAAAAGGCACACAGGCGTTGTTCTCACGCTATAATCCCAGTTTGCGTTGCCCTGCGACGGCTGGCAAGAGCAAATCCGGCCGCTTTTCTGCACGATAGCGGAGGTCCAGGACAGAGAGATAAGGCTGTGATATGGCGGTTTTAACCATCTTGGAATTTCCAGATCCACGCTTGCGAACACAGGCGAAAGCCGTCGCTGGCGTCGATGATCGCGTCAGCGCGCTGATAGACGACATGTTTGAGACCATGTATGCCGCACCCGGTATTGGTCTGGCGGCGACTCAGGTTGATATTCACGAGCGAATCATTGTCATGGACACCTCACAAGATCAATCTGAACCGCGTGTTTTTATCAATCCTGAATTGCAAGTCATAGACCCCGAGCTTGGCAGCTACGATGAAGGTTGCCTGTCCGTTCCAGGCTATTACGAAACGGTACATCGACCACTAGAAATCTCAGTTTCGGCACTCGATCGCGATGGTACTCCCTTCACCGAGGTGCTCACCGGTCTCCCCGCGATCTGCTTACAACATGAGGTCGATCACCTAGAAGGCAAATTGTTTGTCGATTATCTCTCGCCATTAAAACGTCAGCGTATCCGACAAAAACTTGAAAAGACCCATCGACAGCAAGCCTAGATTCGTGGCCGACGCACTCAATATTGTTTTCGCAGGCACGCCGGCATTCGCGGCGACGCATTTGCACGCCCTGATCGATAGTCCACACACACTGATGGCCGTCCTTACTCAGCCTGATCGTCCCGCTGGACGCGGCAAAAAACTCGCCACGTCCCCCGTCAAAGCGCTGGCCTTGTCGCACGATATTCCGGTCTGGCAACCCAACACTTTGCGTGATTCAGAGGTTCAGACAGCACTGAGCGCTCTCGCGCCTGATGTCCTGATCGTTGTCGCCTACGGCCTTTTGCTGCCGCAGGCGGTACTCGACATTCCCCGCCTTGGCTGTCTTAACGTCCATGGTTCCCTACTTCCACGATGGCGCGGCGCGGCGCCGGTGCAGCGAGCCATTGCGGCCGGCGACGCTCAGACCGGCGTCTGTATCATGCGAATGGAGGCCGGACTCGATACCGGGCCTGTACTCGCCAAAAAAGTCGTTCATATCGCCAACGCGGATACGACAGGCTCACTCATGGAGCGCCTCGCCGAAACGGGGGGCGCCTTGTTGACGGACACGCTCAGCAACGTCGAGACATATCTCGACGGCGCGCAAGAACAAGACCACGCCGCGGCGACGTATGCGCACAAGATCGAAAAAGCCGAGGGGCAAATCAACTGGTCATGGCCTGCTCGAGACGTCGACCGACTGATCCGGGCGCTCCACCCCACACCAGGATGCTTTTCCCACCATGACACCCTGCGGTTCAAGATTTGGCGAGCCGTGCCGGTGCCAGGAGACAGCTGTCAGACGGCGGGAACCATCATCGCGCTGAGCAAAGACGGCATGACCGTGCAATGTGGTGAGGGGGCGCTGCAAATCACCGAACTCCAACTCGCGGGGGGCAAGGCGCTCCCTATTGCCGCGCTGTTAAATGGTGGGCAACTGCCCATGCGCACGGGCGATCGCCTGTCGCAACTGCCGCTATGACAGCGCGCTCAGCACGCACAGAGGCTGCCCGATGCTTAGCAGCCATTCTCGACGGCCGCGCGCTACATCAGGTGCTGCCGGCGGCCTTGACGCGCTGCGCTGCCGAGCACCGTGCGCTTTTGCAGTCCATGCTCTACGGCGCACTTCGGCAGTCGCCGTTGCTCGAGGGGTACATCGGCGCATTGCTCGACAAGCCGTTACGCCGAAAAGACCATGATATTCAGGCGCTATTGCTCTTGGGTGCCTACCAAATCTTATTTATGCGCACGCCGACACATGCGGCCGTTTCAGAAACTGTTGCAACCGCGCAAGCACTTAAAAAGCCGTGGGCAAAAGGGCTGGTCAACGGGGTACTGCGGCAACTCATACGAGAACAAACTGCTCTGACCCATTTACTCTCAGAGGCGCAACGTGCAGCGGCGCCAGAGTGGCTGTACGCGCAACTGCTAAAAGACTGGCCCGAAGATGCAGCACAAATTCTTGAGGCGGGTAGATCGCATCCACCACTGATTCTCCGCGCTAACAGGATCAAGACCAGCCGCAAAGCGCTCATGGATGAATGGCAGCGGGAGGGTATTGCGTGCTCCGCTGGCCCCGCGCCTGAGAGTATTCTCTTGGGCGCACCAGTCGATGTGTTTGCCTTGCCTGGCTTCAATGATGGCCTGTGTAGCGTGCAGGACACATCCGCGCAATGGGCGGCACTGTGGTTGAACCCACAGCCGGGCGAGCGCGTGCTCGACGCCTGCGCGGCACCCGGCGGCAAAGCCTGCCATATCGCCGAGCTGCAGCCAAACTTGGCGTCGCTCAACGCCTGGGATATCAATGACGAGCGACTGGCCCGTGTCACGGAGAATCAAAATCGTTTGGGGCTATCCTTTGAGACCGCGTGCGTTGACATCTGCCAGCCGCCTCAGGCGTCTCGCTATGACGCGGTGTTAGTCGACGCCCCCTGCTCGGCGTCCGGCGTACTGCGCCGAAATCCCGACGTCAAGCTACTGCGCCGGGCCGAAGATATTGCAGGTTTCGCCGAGCAACAAAAAAGGATCCTTGCGGGGGCCTGGGAACACGTTGCGCCGGGGGGGCGGTTGCTGTATTGCACCTGCTCAGTGTTGCGCCAAGAAAATGACGACGTGGTCGCCGCATTCGTTGCCGAAGGTCAGGACCGATCAGTGAGGATTATCAACAGCGATGAAGGCGTCGCAACAGCAATGGGCCGACAGTTACTCCCAGACCCTGTGGGCGGCGATGGTTTATTTTATGCGCTGCTGTCCAAAGCGGCATAATATTCACGAAACCTTTGCGCCTTGTGGAGTGTCGCAAAGGTGCGCTTTTGTTTAAGGTGACAACTCTGGGGTTGAGGAGGCGAGTCGACCCGTGAAAATTATTATTCTTGGCGCCGGGCAAGTTGGCGGGACGCTCGCGGAGCATCTGGCTGACGAAAAAAACGACATCACCGTGGTCGATAACACCGCCGCAACGCTCCGATCATTGGGTGAGCGGCTCGATATCCGCACCGTCTCCGGTGACGCAGCCCATCCCTCCACGCTTCTCAACGCGGGTGCCGAAGACGCCGATATGTTGATCGCGGTCACCAACAGCGATGAGATCAATATGTTGGCCTGCGCCATCGCGCACACGCTGTATCGAACGCCGATGAAAATCAGCCGCATTCGGTCGGTGGACTATCTCGCCCATCAACAAGCGTTATTTAACCCCAATGTTATTCCGGTGGACGTGATTATCGGTCCCGAACAGCTTGTGACAGACAGCATTGAGCAGCTGATCGCCAATCCGGGCTCGCTACAGGTGCTGGATTTTGCCGATGGGCGAATTCGCTTAGTTGCGGTTCGCGCAATCGAGGGCGGACCGATAGTGGGCCGAGAGCTGCAAGAAATTCGCGAACACATGCCCCATATTGATACTCGGGTCGCGGCGATTTTTCGACGCAACGACGCGGCGATCATTCCGCAGGGCGATACGGTGGTCGAGCCGGATGATGAAGTCTTTTTTATCGCAGCAAGAGACAATATCCGCGCCGTTACCGCTGAGCTGAGGGAGTTAGACGCGCCCTATCACCGCATCATGATTGCAGGGGGGGGCAATATTGGCGCCACACTCGCGGCTCGTCTCGAGAACGACTATCAAGTCAAGGTACTAGAGCTTTCCTATGATCGGTGCAGAGTGCTGTCGGAAATGCTGGAGCGCAGCATCGTGCTCCATGGATCTGCCGCCGAGCCGCAACTCTTACTGCAAGAAAATATCGAAAAAACGGATGTCTTCTGTGCGCTCACCAATAACGATGAGTCGAACATCATGATGTCTATGCTGGCGAAACGCCTTGGCGCTAAGAAAGTCATTACATTAATTGCTAACTCAGCCTATGCCGATCTGGTGGGGCAGGAAATCGATATCGCCATATCACCGCAACAAATCACCATTAGCAGCTTACTCATGCACGTACGCCGCGGTGATATCAGTGCCGTGCATTCCCTGCGTCGCGGTGCAGCAGAGGCCTTGGAACTGACGGCTCACGGAGATCCGAAATCCTCCAAGGTTGTCGGCCGCCGCCTAGACGAGCTCTCACTCCCGCCAGGGGCGACCGTCGGCGCTATTTTGCGTGACGAGCAGGTCATTATTGCGCACAGTCATGTTGTGGTCGAAAGCGATGACCACGTCATTTTGTTTCTCACCGACCGAGGGCAAATTTCAGCCGTTGAGAAGCTCTTTGCCGTCGGTATTGGTTTTATCTGATGAACTTCGCCGTTTCACTGCGCATTATCGGTGTCTTGCTGATGATCTTTAGTGCCACCATGCTGCCGCCCCTGCTTGTGGGTCTCAACAACCAGGAAGCGGACGCCGATGCCTTCGCCTTAACGTTGTTTGCAACGGCGTTGGTGGGACTGTTGCTGTGGTTGCCGACACGGTCGTCCGGCTCTGTGTTAAAGATTCGTGATGGTTTTTTGGTCACCGCGCTATTTTGGATTGTTTTAGGTGCGTTTGGCGCTATGCCATTTATCTTGAGCCCAGCGCTCAGCATGGATATTCCCGCGGCTTTGTTTGAATCAATTTCCGGCCTGACCACGACAGGGGCAACAGTGATCACTGGACTTGATGCACTGCCGCAATCGCTCTTGCTTTATCGACAGATGCTTCAATGGCTCGGCGGTATTGGCATCGTCGTGCTCGCTGTCGCAATTCTGCCGATGCTCGGTATTGGGGGGATGCAGCTGTATCGCGCGGAAAGCGCTGGGCCCTCAAAGGATCGCAAATTAACACCCCGAATTACCGGCACAGCGAAGGCGCTTTTCATTATTTATGTCGGACTGACATGCGCCTGCGCGCTCGCTTACTACTTTGCCGGCATGACCGGCTTCGATGCCATCTGTCACGCGTTTTCCACCATCGCAATTGGCGGCTTTTCAACCCACGATGCCAGTATGGGCTTTTTCGGAGATCCGCTAATTCTGATGATTTGCTCCGTTTTTATGATGGTGTCAGCCATTAACTTCGGTTTGCATTTCATTGCCTATCAGCGCGGGAATTTAAATGCGTATCGCTCGGATTCTGAGACGCTCTTTTTCACCTCTGTGGTTGTCATCGGTATTGCTGTCACAGTGCTCACGCTCATCGCCACAAAGACGCTCCCCATTGGGGAAAGTGTGATTCATGGCTTTTTCCAAACGATTTCGATCGCCACGACCACGGGCTTCACGACACAAGATTTTGCGATATGGCCGGTGTTCCTACCCTTTTTATTGCTGATGCTGTCATTTATGGGCGGTTGCGTTGGGTCCACCGGGGGCGGCATGAAAGCAATGCGCATCTTGCTCATTTTCCGGCAGGGTATGAGAGAGCTTAAACAGCTACTGCATCCTAACGCCGTAATCCCACTCAAACTCGATGCACGGCGTGTACAGCCTGCCGTTGTTAGCGCGGTCTGGAGCTTTTTCGCGGTTTACATGTTCTGCTTTGTCATGTTTCTTTCGGCAATACTGGCGACTGGGCTGGATTTCCGATCAGCCTTTTCTGCCGTGGTTGCCACGATGAACAATCTGGGGCCCGGCCTGGGAGATGTCGCCGCAAACTACAGCAGTGTGAGTGACGCTGGCAAAGTCATTTTGTCCTTAGCCATGCTCATGGGGCGCCTCGAGGTCTTTACGCTGCTGGTTCTCTTTACGCCGGCGTTCTGGCGTCCCTAGGCAAAATTATAAGCCGCGATGGTTTTTGATCAGCTCGTAGGCGGCTGTAATTTCCTGCGATCGTGCGGTCGCTACCTGAACCAAGTCATCGGGTACACCTCGGGCAATGAGCTTGTCGGGATGATTTTCACTCATCAGCTTTCGGTAAACTTTTTTCAACGCTGCATCGCCAATATCAGCCGTCACACCGAGCGCTTGATAGGCGTCGGCCACTGCGTCACGGGCGGGCCTCGATGACGAACCGCTCGCGCCCTGATAGCGGTAATCTTGAAACCGCGATTGCGCTGTCAGCATGGCAGCCACTCGATCGATCTCGGCCGGAGCAATGCCCAGGGCGGAACCGATGCGATGTAAGGCCGCCTGCTCTGGTGCCGCCAACTCGCCATCGGCGAGCGCCATCGAGACAAGAAACATCACCAAAGTGGAATGCAGCTGCCTGCGATGACCTGCTCGCGAGGCAAAAGCGCGAATCACTGGCTCAGGATCAAATCCGGCAGTGGTACCCTGCTTAAACTGGGCGATTGCGCGCTGTCGCTGCGCGGCGTCGAGTCGCAACTGTCTGAACAGCTGCTCTGCTTGCGCAACCTCCGCCTCAGAGACTCGGCCATCTGCTTTTGCCACATATCCAAGCAATGTAAACGTCGTCTCAAAAAACTGGTCTTGCAAAGCACGTAACGATGCAGGCCCCCCGGCCTGAAAAGCTTGCCAGAGCCCGCGATCAAACGCGTGTCCCACGACCACACCAAACAACAGCCCTGCGGGCCCTAAAACTAGGAACCCGATGATGCCCGCGATAATTTTGCCCGTGTTTCTTTGCATTGTGTTGCCGTCTCACCTCTTGCGCTGAGCGCTCACCGTTTTGTGTTGCGGTAGTGATTGACAGACGGCTCTCCTCGACAGCGGAAGCGCTTGTACTGCCATTGGTATTGCGCCTCGTAACCGCTGATCGATCGCTCCACCTCACGGTTCATCGCCGTGAGCGCAACCTCGAGGTCGTCGCTATAGACGGCTTCTTCAGCACGCCGGTACGTCACACGAAACCCCCCGGGCACACGGTAGGCCACTCCGACCAGGGCGACCGCCTCTGCGCGTCGGATTAAATTGCATGCCAACGACGCAGTAAAACAAGGTATGCCAAAAAAGGGCACATTACGGCCTGCATTGTCATCATCGGGAACCTGATCGGGAAGAATACCTGAAATACCTCCAGCTTTGACATTACGAACTAGGCGGGCGAGGCCACGAGAATCAGTAGCCACCAAGGTGCTGCCGCTTTGCTGTCGCCCTTTCCGAATCAAACCACCGAGACTGGCAATCTTGGGTCGTTGATACAATGCCACTGTCTCGCCACAGCTTGCCAAATGAAGACCTATCACTTCCCAGTTGCCAAGATGCGGCGCCAAGATAATCACGCCGCGCCCATCTGAGAGCGCATCGGTGATCAAGTCTCTGCCCTCGACAGCCACGATCAGCTGCTGTGATTGGCGCCAAGGTCGCTTCCAAAGCGGACCAAGCTCCATCGCCAACATGCCGCTGTGGAGAAGCGTTTGTTGCACCAAGGTGCCTCGCTCACGAGGTGTCAATGTGGGATAGGCGAGGCCAACACTAATCTCTGCGACACGACGCGAGCGGCTGTGCGCGTGGAAGCTAAGCCAGCCCAGTGCGCGCCCCACAGCGCGACTGATAGTCAGGGGCAAAACCGCACTGATCCAGAGCACCATTTGTGCAACGCACCAGACCAAGATATTGCGCGGACTGAGTGCAGAAGCAACTTTTTCAGTTTTTTTCGACATCGTGACCCAGAAAGTACCGGTTTTCAGGTTTCGTTACTTATTATGCCCCTTCCAAGCTGGGTATAATATGCGCCGACGCAATTTCTGGACATGCTTAGTGATTCCCGCAACCTTCCAAGAACTCATCCTGCGCCTGCAACATTTCTGGGGCCAACAGGGCTGCGTCATTTTGCAGCCCCTAGATCTCGAGGTCGGCGCTGGTACCTTCCACCCGGCCACCTTTTTGCGCGCGCTGGGTCCTGAAAATTGGAACGCGGCCTATGTTCAGCCAAGCCGCAGACCCACCGACGGACGTTATGGGGAGAACCCCAACCGATTGCAGCACTACTATCAGTTTCAGGTAGTCATGAAGCCGTCCCCAGACGATTTTCAGCAGCGCTATCTCGATAGCCTGCTGGAGCTGGGGATTGACCCAACTATTCATGATGTTCGTTTTGTTGAGGACAACTGGGAGTCACCGACATTAGGTGCCTGGGGGCTCGGCTGGGAAGTGTGGCTTAACGGTATGGAAGTCACTCAGTTCACCTACTTTCAGCAGGCGGGTGGCCTGGAGTGTTATCCAGTCACAGGCGAGATCACTTACGGTCTAGAGCGCATTGCCATGTATCTCCAGGGCGTCGATTCGGTTTATGACCTTGTTTGGGCGGACACCCCCGCGGGCACCGTCACCTATGGCGACGTTTTTCACCAAAATGAAGTGGAAATGTCTACGTTCAATTTTCAGGAAGCCGACGTGGCGCAGCTGTTTGCGCAATTCGATTTCTGTGAGCGAGAAGTTTTGCGCCTCGTTGAGCGCAAACTGCCCCTGCCTGCATACGAACATGTGATGAAAGCCTCCCATGCTTTTAATTTGCTCGATGCGCGTCATGCCATTGGTGTCACCGAGCGGCAGCGTTATATCCTGCGTGTGCGCACGCTCGCCAAGGCGGTCGCAGAATCCTACGTCGCTACGCGAGCGTCCCTTGGTTTCCCCCAGGCTGATGCTGATCTAGCGGCGCAAGCGCTGGAGGTTCTGCAATGAGCTGTCGCGACCTGTTGTTTGAATTAGGCACCGAGGAACTGCCCGCAAATGAACTCCTGGGTATGGCTGAAGCCTTGGCAGCTGGTATCTTGTCGGGCCTGCAAGAAAAGGGGCTTGTCAGTGGTGACACGCAAGTTTTTGCTACGCCAAGAAGGCTTGCAGTGCTCATTCGCGAGGTCTCAGAAGAAGCGCCCGAACTGTCTCGCGAGCAGCTAGGCCCGCCTGTGGCAAGCGCTCATAACGCCGATGGTTCTTGGTCCAAAGCCGCCTTAGGCTTTGCCCAGAAGCAAGGCGTCGCACCTGAGGCGCTGGTCACCATCGACACCGACAAAGGGCCGCGATTGGGGCACTGCTTCATCGAACAAGGCGCACAGGCGTCAGCAGTGATTCCTGAGATCATTACAGCCGCAGTCGCTGCGATTCCCGTGTGGAAACGAATGCGCTGGAACCGCCATCGGTGTGAGTTTTTGCGACCCGTGCAATGGCTGGTATTACTCTTTGGAGATGAGACGCTACCGCTCTCGCTTTATAACTTAGACGCGGGTCGTGCCACGCGCGGCCACCGGTTTCATCACCCACAGCCCATCGTGCTCAGTGAGGCAAGTGCCTACCAAACCGCGCTTCTTGACGGGTGTGTCATCGCCGATTTTGCCGCGCGTCGCACCGCGATCATCGAACAGATTCAAGCGCTTGCGCAGACCGATCTGCAGCCCGTGATTGGCGACGACCTACTGCATGAGGTGACGGGGCTTGTCGAGTGGCCCTGCGCCCTGCTCGGACAGTTTGATGCAAGCTTTCTAGACGTACCGGCCGCCGCGCTCATTTCTTCAATGAAGAGCCATCAGAAATATTTTCACTGCGTCGACGCGACCGGTGCGTTGGCGCCGTGCTTCATCACGATTGCCAACTTGGCCAGTCGCGAACCGGACCAGATCGTCGCCGGCAACGAGCGCGTGATTCGCCCACGCTTGAGTGACGCGGCGTTCTTCTTCGCTAACGACAAGAAAACCGCTCTTGCTGAGCGCATGCCGCGCTTAGCTGGTGTGGTTTTTCAGAATAAGCTGGGGAGCCTCGCAGACAAAAGCCAGCGAATCTCCGCATTGGCAACCAAGATCAGCGAATTGATCGGAGCCGATGCCAACGCCGCACAACGAGCAGGATATTTGGCCAAATGCGACCTTGTCTCCGACATGGTGCTCGAATTTCCAGAGCTCCAAGGGATCGCGGGCTCTCATTATGCGGCGCATGACGGGGAGGCCAGAAGCGTCTTTGAGGCAATTGAACAACATTATTGGCCCAAGTTTGCCGGCGATCAGCTACCTGTCGCGGCGGAGTCCGTGGCCGTGGCGCTTGCAGATCGACTCGATACCCTGGTGGGTATCTTCGGTATCGGGCTCGAACCCACTGGGTCCAAAGATCCATTTGCGCTGCGGCGAGCCGCTTTGGCCGTTGTGCGAATTATTCTCGCGCAGCCCCAAGCCCTCTCACTCGCCGATTTAATTGCATCGGCCGGTGCACAATACGAGCCGGGAGTATTGGCTGCCGACGTGAATGACACCGTCGCAGATTATGTTCTTGAGAGACTTCGATCGTGGTATGAAGATCAAGGCATCGGTGTCGACCTTCTGCGCGCCGTGTTGGCGAGCGAACGAGACCACTTATTAGATATCGACCAACGAATCCGAGCACTGTCGGCGTACATGGCAAATGATGAGGCTCTGGCGCTGATTGCAGCCAATAAACGGGTTGCCAATATCCTTGCGAAAGGCAACGTAATTGATCATCAACCTATCGACCCGCAGCGGCTCATCGAGCCGGCAGAACAGGCTCTAGCGGCAGCACTCGGCACCGCCAAGCAGACCGTGGATCAAGCGCTGTCGACGCGCAATTACACGGCAGCCCTTGATGCGCTTGCGGTGCTACGCGAGCCGGTTGATGCCTTTTTCGATACGGTGATGGTCAACGCTGAGGATGCCGAGCTGCGTGCCAACCGGCTTCAGCTATTATCTCAGCTGCGTCAGCTGTTCATAGGTATTGCCGATGTGGCGCTCATTAACCCTGGGAACAGCGGATGACCGATTTACAAATACCCATATGGCTTGCGGTGGTCGGGGTGACCGCGGCGTGTGGTCTGGGTATCGGGATTTGGTTGCGACGTCAGGCCACATCGCAGGATTCTTCGGAGTTAGCGGCCCTTAGGGAACGGCAAAAACTTCTCGCTCTGGAGATCGAGAAACAAGAGCATGATCTCGATTCCGCGCGCCAAATGGTAACGCAACTCACGGCCGACAACCGCGCGCTCGAAACCACCCTTCGTGAGCGCCAGCACCACTTTGATGCTCAGCTCGCTCTGTTGGAAAGCAACAAGGCGACGATGCGCTCAGAGTTTGAAAACCTGACCCGACAACTGCTCGGCGAACGGGAAAAGGAGTTTAGCCAATCGAGCCAACAAAAGTTAAGCGCGCTCCTAGGTCCACTGGGAGAAAAGATCGACGGTTTTCAGCACCGGGTCAATCAGGTTCATGCTGATCTTGTTCAGAATAGCGCGTCGCTCACAGCACAAATCAAGGGGCTGGAACAAATCGGGCTGAGTATGAGCAGCGAGGCCAACAACCTTAGCCAGGCGCTCAAGGGAGATAAAAAACTCGTGGGTAACTGGGGTGAGGCCCAGCTTGAACGCACGCTGGAGCTTGCTGGTCTGCGGCGGGGCGAGCACTATGACGCGCAAACCGCGTTCAAAGACGAATCGGGTGAACGGTTTTTGCCCGATTTTGTGTTGCGACTCCCTGAAGGTAAGCAAATTGTGATCGATAGCAAAGTGTCGCTTGTCGATTATGAGCGCGCGATTGCCGCAGACAATGATGCGGAACGCGAGGCTGCGCTTGCGGCACACGCCAAAGCGGTGCGAAACCATATTGAGCAACTATCAAAAAAGGACTACGCCAACCTACCCGGCATGGAAAGCCCCGATTTTGTACTCATGTTCATGCCTGTGGAGCCTGCTTACATTGAGGTCATGCGCGAACATCGCGACCTTTTTAACTTCGGCTATCAAAAAAACGTTGTGTTGGTGTCTCACACCACCTTGATGCCGATTTTGCGGACCGTTGCTAATTTATGGATGATCGAGCGCAGCAATGCCGAGGCAAAGATCATTAGCGAACGAGCAGGCGACATCTATAATGCGGTTTGCCTGACGGCCGAGCGCCTACTCCAGCTTGGCGGCTCACTCCAAACCGTCACCAAACGCTACAACGACTCGGTGCGTGCACTCGCCGGCAAGCAGGGGTTGTATGGCAAGGTTGATCGCTTCCAACAACTTTCTGGCAAGGCCAATCGTCAGTTCCCCGACGGCCTTGCGACGCTCAACGACGATATCGAAACACACAGTCTGACGCTTGCGTTAGACGACGCCCGCGGCGAACCTGACGACGGTTAGTTGCGCGCAAACCCCCACAGATGCGAACGCAGCGAGGGGGAGGGGAAGGTCAGATATCCAAGTTGGCCACGGCCAGAGCGTTTCGCTCAATGAACTCACGTCTCGGCTCAACATCGTCCCCCATCAGCGTCGAAAACATTTGATCGGCTAAAATAGCGTCTTCGATGGTCACTCGTAACATGCGGCGCACCTCCGGATCCATGGTGGTCTCCCAAAGCTGGTCAGGATTCATCTCACCCAAACCCTTATAACGCTGGATCGCACAACCGCGTCGCGCCTCTGCCAGCAACCACCCAAGGCCCTCAGCAAATTGGTTGGTTTGAAAGACCTTTTCACCGCGCTGGAAATAGCCGTCACTCCCGATCAGCCCTGTCAATTTTTCGGCCAGACTCCGCAATGCCAGATATTCTGAGGAGGCGAAGAAGCCCTGACCCACCGGAATATCTGTTGCAACGCTGTGCGACGTTCTGCGGACCACGGGGTAATAATGACCACGTTCGGGGTCCTGCCGGACCAGCACCTCAAAGTGCGTTGCTGGGTCGGTCACCGAAGCCAGTCGCTCATTCAACGCTTCGGCAAACGCGAGAACCGCTGACTCGTCGGCCAGGGCGTCAACTGACAGCCCAGGAACATCTAAAAGACTCCAGAGCACCGTTGGTGGGTAGACTCGGGCCAAGCGCTCGATGGTTGTTTCCACCTGTTGGTATTGGTTGACAAGCTGCGACAGTGGCTCACCTGAAATAGCTGGCGCATCACCGTTAACGAAAAGTGCCGCACCATCCAGGGCGCTTTCTGTTAGGAAGTCTGTAAGCGCTTGCTCATCTTTTAGGTATTGAGATGACTTGCCTCGGCTCAGCTTGTACAGCGGCGGCTGGGCAATGTAGATGTGGCCGCGCTCAATCAGCTCCGGCATTTGGCGGAAGAAAAACGTGAGTAGTAGCGTTCGGATGTGAGAGCCATCCACATCCGCGTCAGTCATGATAATCACGCTGTGATAACGGAGTTTATCGGGGTCGAACTCATCCTTGCCGATGCCACAACCAAGGGCCGTGACAATGGTTCCCACCTCCACTGAGCCCAACATTTTATCAAAGCGGGCTTTTTCAACATTAAGGATCTTTCCTTTCAGCGGCAGGATCGCCTGAAATTTTCGGTTGCGCCCCTGCTTCGCTGAGCCGCCGGCGGAATCTCCCTCCACAAGGTAGAGCTCACATAGGGCCGGATCACGCTCCTGACAATCTGCAAGCTTGCCCGGTAGGCCAGCAATGTCCAAAGCACCTTTGCGGCGCGTCATTTCCCTGGCTTTACGTGCTGCTTCGCGAGCTCTGGCGGCATCAATCATCTTGCCAATTACCAGCTTTGCATCGCCTGGGTTTTCGAGTAGGTAATCGTTAAAAAAGGTGCCCATCGCCTGCTCAACCGCCGCTTTCACTTCTGATGAGACAAGTTTATCTTTGGTCTGCGAGGAAAACTTCGGGTCGGGAACCTTCACCGAAATAATGGCCGTGAGCCCCTCTCTGGCATCATCACCCGTCGTACTTACCTTCGCCTTTTTGGCAAGACCCTCTCGCTCGATATAAGTGTTTAGCGAGCGCGTCAGCGCGGCCCTGAAGCCGGCCAAGTGGGTGCCCCCGTCGCGCTGAGGGATGTTATTGGTGTAGCTAAAAATATTCTCCTGGAAGCTATCATTCCACTGTAACGCCACCTCGACTCCGATACCATCGTCGCTATCTGCTTGAAAATGAAAGACTTTATTGATTGGCGTCTTATTTGTGTTGAGGAAATCAACAAAGGCCTGCAGGCCGCCATCATAGCGATATGTCTCTTCTTCACCCGAGCGCTCGTCTTTCAACACGATACAAACGCCGCTGTTCAGAAATGCGAGCTCGCGTAGACGCTTGCCCAAAATGTCAAAGTGAAAAGCTATATTGGTAAAGGTGGCTGGTGATGGTTTAAACCAGACTGAGGTGCCACTTTCCTGGGTTTCGCCGACAACAGCCAAGGGGGCATCTGGCACGCCGTGTCGATACACCTGCTCGTGCAGCTTGCCTTGACGCCTGATGGTTAAACGCAGCTCCTCAGACAGCGCATTCACCACCGAGACGCCGACGCCATGAAGACCGCCAGATACCTTGTAGGTGTTGTCATCAAACTTACCGCCAGCGTGAAGCACCGTCATGATCACTTCGGCGGCAGACACGCCTTCTTCGTGCATTTCCGTGGGTATGCCGCGGCCATCGTCTGAGACAGACACAGACTCATCGGGATGAATCACAATGTTTATCTGGGAGCAGTGGCCCGCCAACGCCTCGTCAATCGAGTTATCGACAATCTCAAACACCATATGATGTAAGCCGGTACCATCATCGGTATCGCCGATATACATTCCCGGCCGCTTGCGAACGGCATCAAGGCCCTTCAGAACCTTAATGCTAGAGGAATCATACTGACCGCCAGCGGCCCCAATTTCTGCGCTGCCACTTTCACCCTGCGATTCATCTGTCATCTTAGTCACCATTCCTTGTCTACAAATCTTGTCATCGCGCGGGCGCATCACCTCTCAGGCGACTAGATCGGCCGCACCACCCTGCAACCTGGCCAAGCAACCGCAAGGCTTACAAGCCCTGATGAGCCGTCGTCTGGCGCGAACGAGGCCAAACCGCCAGTAGCCACACCCCAACCCTAGCCAATCTGTCGCACCGCGCCCTGTTCCACGTGGAACACCTGTGGCTTTGCCGCAGCCCAACAATCGCGCAGGCCCTCTGCGTGAACTGTCGTCATCAACACCTGAGCGCCGACTGCTTGCAAAGCAGCACAAACCCGCTCGGCATGCTCGGCATCAAGCTCGGCGGTCAAATCATCCACCAAAAACACCGGCGGCTCTTTGAGCGCTTGAAACATGACCCCTCCCTGAGCTAGCCGCAATGCCGCGGTCACCACCTTCAGCTGCCCCCTAGACAACACCTCTGCCGCCGGACGGCCATTAATGACGACGCGAACATCCGCGCGATGCGGACCGCTTTGGGTAAAGCCCTGCTGCCGATCGGATTCTCGCTGCTTACAAAGGGCATCAGCCAGACCCAGACCGCGCTCCCAGCCCTGCCGCAGGCTCAACTCAACACCCGACAAAACCGGAGACAGGTCAGCAACCACCGACAAAAACCGATCTTGTATCGCAGAGAGCAGTCTTTCGCGGCTGGCTGTTACGGCCTCGCCAGCCTCTACCAGTGGCTGCGCCCAAACATCTTCCGCGCCCATTGTACCACGGCGAAGCGACGCATTGCGCTGCTTTAGCGCGCGCTGATAAGCCCGCCAAGAAGAAATAAACACCTGTTCCACGTGGAACACCGTCGCATCCAAAAACCGTCGTCTGAGCTCCGGTGGGCCGGTAATCAAAGACAGGCCTTCTGTTTCGAGCACAACAATAGGGAGGGATTGGGCGAGTTCGACAAGGGACTGGATCGGGGCGCCCGCTCGACGTGCGACGACCTCGCCCGAGCGGTGCCGCTGAATCCCGAGTGGGAATGCGCTGGCGCCGCGAGAAACTTGTGCTGCGACCCAGCAAGAATCTGCCTCGTGGTGTATGAGTGGTTTGAAAGAGCCGCTGCGGAAAGACCGCCCCAGCCCTAGCAAATGCACAGCCTCCAGCAGGCTTGTTTTACCCGCACCATTTTCGCCAACGAAAATGTTGCCACGAACACCGAGAGAAATATCGACTTCTCGGAGGTTGCGGACCGCTTGGACCTGTAGCCGTGAAAGGGTCACCGTGATGGGGGCGGGCGCATGCCTTGAGTTGGCAACCTTGCGCCAATCAGAATCAAAGCCGCATCGGCATCACGACATAGACTGAATCACCCGCCTCAGCCTCCTCCATCAGAGCCGAGCTGGCCGAATCACCTAATGAGAAGCGGACCGTCTTTCCGTCAAGCACGCCAAGCACGTCCAAAAGATAACTGACATTGAACCCCACCTCGAGTGGCGATCCCGCATACTCAACAGCCACGACCTCCTCAGCCTGCTCTTGCTCGGGGTTGTTTGCTGTGATTTCGAGCGACCCCTCTGAGAGTTTCAGCCGCACACCTCGATACTTCTCGTTCGATAAGATGGCTGTGCGGGTAAATGCCTGGCGCAGCTCCTGTCGATCGCCAACAAGGGTTTTGTCGGGAGATTTCGGCAAAACGCGCTCATATTCGGGGAACTTGCCGTCAACTAGCTTCGAAGTGAAGGTAAATTGCTCAGTTTCTGCTCGGATGTGATTGCTACCCAGAGCTAATGTGACCTCTCCGTCCCCATCCAGCAAGCGAGCGAGTTCTAGCACGCCTTTGCGCGGGACGATGACCCCCGCATCGGCCGCTGACACGGGCTCGGGCGCGGTACACAGAGCAAGCCGGTGGCCGTCGGTCGCAACCATGCGCAGGCGACCACTTGCGACCTCTAGGTACATGCCATTCAAATAATAGCGAACATCCTGTTGCGCCATAGCAAACGCCGTTCGGTCGATCAATCGTTTCAGTTGCGCCTGTGCCAACGACAAAGACAGATCGCCCTCTGCACTATCAACAGTGGGAAAATCACTCGCCGGCAGCGTCGATAGCGTAAATCGACTACGACCCGCCTTCACTGTCGCTTTACCTGAGTCAACCGAGAATTCTATTTCAGAACCCTCAGGAAGACTCTTACAGATATCGACCAGCTTGCGCGCAGGAACCGTAATATCGCCGACGCCGCCCGCCGATGTGGTGACGACACGACCAACCAACTCCACTTCAAGGTCAGTGCCGGTCAACGACAACTGCTCACCATCGAGGCTCAAAAGTATGTTGGACAAAATCGGGAGTGTCTGCCTTCGCTCAACCACGCCCGCGACCAAGTTCAGCGGCTTTAAAAGCGCATCGCGACCTATTTTGAATTCCATTGTCTTATCTCGCTCCAACGGGGCCGAATGGCCTCATAACTATCAAATATTGTTGAAAATTTGTCGCGCAGCCTTACCGCATGCCTAGGTGGTCAGCGTTCGCAACAAATTTTGGTAATCTTCGCGGATATCTGAGCTCGTGTCACGAAGCTCTTTGATTTTTCGACAGGCGTGCAGAACCGTCGTGTGATCCCGACCGCCGAAAGCATCGCCAATTTCGGGCAAGCTGTGCTGAGTCAGCTCTTTGGCCATGGCCATGGCCATTTGCCTTGGCCGAGCAACCGAGCGGTTGCGTCGCTTGGACATCAGGTCGGCCACCTTGATCTTGTAGTACTCTGCAACGGTCCGTTTGATGTTATCCAAAGAGACCTGTCGATCCTGCAAGGCCAGCAAATCCTTGAGGCTTTCCTTGATGAGGTCGATGTCAAAAGGGCGCCCAGTGAATCGCGCACTCGCAATGACGCGCTTGAGCGCGCCCTCTAACTCTCGAACATTAGAGCGTATCCGCTGCGCAATGAAAAAAGCGGCCTCAGATGACAGCGCCACATGCGACTGCTCTGCTTTTTTCATCAGGATGGCAACACGCGTCTCTAAGTCCGGCGGCTCAACTGCAACCGTTAAACCCCAACCAAACCGACTTTTGAGTCGCTCCTCGACCCCCTCGATTTCTTTTGGGTAGCGATCACAGGTCAAAATCATCTGCTGCCCCCCCTCCAACAAAGCATTAAAGGTGTGAAAAAACTCCTCCTGGGACCGATCTTTGTTGGCAAAAAATTGGATATCGTCGATTAAAAGGGCATCAACTGACCGGTAATAGCGCTTAAATTCGCTGATCGCGTTCAGCTGCAATGCTTTTACCATGTCGGCGACGAAACGCTCTGAGTGCAGATACACAATCTTTGCGTCCGGCTTTCTAGCGCGCAGCGCGTTGCCCACTGCATGCATCAGGTGGGTTTTGCCAAGGCCCACGCCCCCGTAGAGAAAAAGCGGGTTGTAGGAGTCTCCCGGGTGTGCGGCCACCTGCTGCGCGGCTGCCAGAGCCAATTGGTTGCTTTTTCCCTCAACAAACGAAGAAAATGTGTGTGTTTCCAATAGGTTATATTGGTTCCCTAAAATTGCCGGCGCGGGCCTAAGCTCTTCCTGCGTTGATTTTTGGGGCGTCACAATCGACACAGGCCGATGCTCGCTGGGCTGCCGGACCATTGGGCGAACATTGGCGGGCAAATCCTGATCTCCCACAACCACCAAAACCTGCGCCATTCCCGGCGTTAACACCTCTGACAGATACTCATTGATATTCGCGCTATATTTTTCTTCAACGAAATCTCGAATAAACCGATTTGGCGCAGTCAATACGAGGCCGAAATCACCCATCTCGGCTTTGAGCGGCCTGAGCCAGGTATTAAATTGTTGCAGCGGTATCGTGTCGCGAAGACGATTGAGGCAGTGCTGCCAAGGATTCTCTGAAAACGGGTTGACTGACACTGAGTTACAGCTCCTTTCGGTGTGTAGATTGCACGCCTCTCGCATTGTTTGCGTTATTTGCGTTATTTGCGTTATTTGCGTGTTGAGTTTTGGTGAATCACTCAACCTCCAGGCGAATCGCTAGTTATCCACAAAAAAAGGCACACTGCAAAGCCTTTTTAACCCTTGTTTATCAATGGCTTATAGGTTTGTTTCTCCCTAAGACAGTTTTTAACCAAAATCAAACTTTATTTTTTTGGGTTGTGGATAACTTGTGATTATTTTTGGGGTCTTTTGTCAGTTCTCAGGCTGTCCCGCCATGCCTTATAAAAAAAAATATCGTTTTAGCTAAATCTATAATGGAAGCGTGCGCTCACTTATGACCTTTAAAATTTTTATTTCGCTGGTGTTATTTTTGCATGGTTTGGGTGTTGCCTTTGCCTCCGAGCCTCTCTATACTCCGCCGCCCGAAATCACTCAACCTAGGTTGTACCCATGAAACGCACTTTTCAGCCCAGTGTCTTAAAACGCAAACGCGCCCACGGGTTTCGCGCGCGAATGGCAACTAAAGGCGGTCGCGCTGTTTTATCACGGCGTCGTGCTCGCGGCAGACGTCGCCTCTCAGCTTAAGCTGCTACTTTTTCTCGGGTCCGGCGCAACGGGCCCCTTGACTCACCCGGCCCGTCTCCGGCTTGACATAGCAACGATGCCCGCTTGTAAGCACGGCTTCCCCCGAACGGCGAGATTATTGCGCCGAGAAGACTATGAGTTTGTCTTTAACCACGCGCAGATCAAGGTCAGCAATAGCGCGGGCACATTGCTCGCGGTCGCAAATGGCAAAGAAAAGTCGCGAATAGGGGTTATCGTCGCCAAAAAAAACGTTAAAAGAGCTGTCGACAGGAATCGTATCAAGCGCCTGGCGCGGGAACATCACCGGCAGAGCGTCCTGGCTCAGTGTTGTGATATCGTTTTCTTGGCAAGATCTGGTGCGCAAGCACACCAAAAGCCCTCGCTACGACTGGAAATAGGCGCCCTTTGGCTTAAGTTGCAGCGAAAGTTGTCATCATGATGGCTGAACCTTTGCGCTGGTTGCAGAAAGTCACCACCCAAGCACTACAACTGATGATTACCATCTATCAGTGGACCATCAGTCCGTATTTGGGCAAAAACTGCCGATTCGAGCCAACTTGTTCGAGCTATGCCCTCGTTGCTATCGAGCAGCACGGACCAATAAAGGGCGTCTGGCTCACAATTAATCGTCTTAGAAGGTGTCATCCTTGGCATGAGGGAGGTTATGATCCCGTGCCTGAATCCACGAAGCCGTCGCACGACGCGTCAACCCATTGAGTTTGTTGTTATGGATATCCCACGTTTTGCTTTGATCGCCGCGAGCATTTTCCTCTCTCTAATGCTCGTTGGTGAATGGTCGGCGTTTAAGGCGCGACAAGAACCGCAGATGCAGACCCATAGGCTCACTCAAATGGACAGCACTGTAGACTCGATGTTCGAGACGAGCACGAACGGGCCCGTAGCAAGCGATATTGACGGGTTGGTGCCTGAGTTACCTCAGGCACCAACCGAGCGCAGCGTCGGAGGGTTGGTCACTGTAACCACGCCCAAATTAGCACTCGCGATCAGTTTGCTTGGCGGCGATATTGTTGAAGTCGCGCTACCGGCGTTTCCCGAGTCGCTTGACACCCCAGATGTGCCATTTGTCGTACTCGAGGACAATAGCGAACGAACCTACATAGCGCAGTCGGGTCTCGTGGGCAAAAACGGTATCGACGCGCCCACGCGCGCGCGCTTTGCCAGCGCAGAAACTCACTATGACATCACTTCTGGAGACGGTTTCGTCGATCTCTCCTATCTTGGCGACAACCCAGAGATTAGCATCACGAAACGGTTTTCATTTTCTGCTGATAGCTATGCAGTAACCATTACTTGGATCGTTGACAACGATTCGCTGACGCCCTGGTCAGCTCGTCCTTTTGCGCAACTTAAACGAGACAGCTCCCTCGCTCCCGGTACCGACACGGGCGCCATGGGCATGAGGCCATTCTTGGGTGCGGCGCTGACACAGCCTGATGAGCGTTTTACCAAATTTACCTTCGATGAGGTCGCGGAGGAGCCCTTCAAGAAAGCGCTTCCGGGTGGCTGGATCGCGATGGTGCAGCATTATTTCATCAGTGCCTGGATTCCAAGCCCCGACCAACAACACCTTTACAGCACACGCCAATCGGACAACGGTATCAACTATGCCGGTCTCGTAAGCCCCGAATTAATCGTAGCGCCCGGCAGCACCGGATCGTCGTCAGCCACGCTCTATGTTGGTCCGAAAGACCAATACGCCCTGGCAGAACTCGCACCGCACCTTGACCTCACTGTGGACTACGGTTGGCTGTGGTGGGTTGCTCAACCTTTGTTTTGGCTGCTGACCAACATTCACGCTGCGGTGGGTAACTGGGGCGTAGCAATTATTCTCTTGACGGTGCTTGTAAAAACATTGTTCTTTCGTTTATCTGCAGCGAGCTATCGCTCCATGGCTCGCATGCGCAAAGTGCAGCCCAAGCTCGTGGCTCTGAGAGAGCAGCATGCAGATGACAAACAAAAACAATCTCAGGCGATGATGGAGCTGTACAAAAAAGAGGGAATCAACCCGATGGGGGGCTGCCTGCCAATCCTCATCCAGATGCCTGTTTTTATTGCGCTCTACTGGGTACTGATGGAATCCGTTGAGCTCCGACAAGCGCCTTTTGCGCTGTGGATCCATGACCTTGCAGCGATGGATCCTTACTATGTACTGCCCTTACTCATGGGTGGGAGCATGTTTTTCATGCAAAAACTGAACCCGCCGCCACCCGACCCTATGCAGGCTAAAATCATGCAATGGATGCCGGTGGTCTTTACGTTTTTCTTCTTGTGGTTTCCCGCTGGGTTGGTTTTGTATTGGGTCGTTAACAACCTGTTGTCCATGGCGCAACAGTTCGTTATCACAAGATCAATTGAGCGCGAAGGGCTCAAGCACTAAACGTACGTCGCCATCATGACACTGGATACCGATACCATTGTCGCGATCGCTACGGCGCCAGGACACGCTGGTATTGGTGTCATCCGAATCTCGGGTGCTTCTGCTTCGACCGTTGCACAAGAAATCTGTGGGTCTATTCCCACGCCGCGTGTTGCTGCGCTGCGAAACTTCAGTGACGGTTCTGAAATAATCGACCAAGGTGTTTGCCTATATTTTCCTGGACCTGCCTCCTTCACTGGTGAAGATGTGGTCGAGTTGCAAGCCCATGGAGGACCTGTGGTCCTCAATCTATTACTTGAAGTAGCACAAAGACACGGCGCCCGACTCGCGCGCCCAGGAGAGTTTTCCGAAAGAGCCTTTCTAAACGGAAAAATCGACCTGACACAAGCAGAGGCTATTGCCGATCTCATCAGCGCCTCCACGCGATCAGCAGCTCGACAAGCACAAGCGTCACTCCAGGGCGCCTTTTCAGAACGTGTCGATGCGATTGCGGAGACGCTCCTCGCGCTTCGGGTGTTCGTTGAAGCCGCTATCGACTTTCCGGAAGAAGAAATTAATTTTCTTGAGCAAGGTGATGTCAAAGAGAGGCTAGAGAGCCTTATCGAAGCGTTGTCTGCGCTTCGTCTATCGGCACGCCAAGGCGCATTGATACAATCAGGCCTTTCTGTCGTGCTCGCGGGAAAGCCCAATGCGGGTAAGAGTAGCCTGATGAATGCCCTCGCAGAAAAAGATCTCGCCATCGTCACCGATCAGCCGGGAACCACGCGCGATATCATCCGAGAAGATGTCGACATTGCCGGCATCGCTGTCCGCTTGAGTGACACAGCGGGGCTCAGAGAGGCGACAGATCAGATTGAACAAGAGGGCGTTCGCAGAGCTTATCGAGAGCTTGATCAAAGTCACCTTTTGCTGATCATTGTAGACGATCAAGATACCGAGCCGCCCGTGCCCATCGCCGCCGACGTTCCCTCATTGATCGTGTATAACAAAATTGACCTGACGCAACGATCAGCGGGTGTACAGGCTGATGGCAACATCGCGATTTCAACAAAAACAGGTGAGGGAGTCGGCGTGCTCCGCCAAACCATCGCCCAGCGTCTGGGCGTCACCGATGTAGCCAACACACCGTTCAGCGCTCGCGAAAGGCACATCACATTGCTCGATCAAACACTGTCGCATCTAGCGCTCGCGCTAGACCAGTTTTCTGCAAACCAAGCCGGAGAACTGCTGGCACAAGACTTGCGCGATGCGCATCAAATCCTCGGACAGATTACGGGTCTAGTCTCATCTGATAGGCTGCTAGGGGAAATCTTCTCCAGTTTTTGCATTGGAAAATAACCGCTTTCCCACAGACCTATCCACTGTAAAACGCGACGCTATTTTACTCACAGCTTACCGACAAGGTGCTCTTGACTCACTGCACAGGCATTCAATAGCCCGCGTAAGCGGCGAATAACTGCGTGAATAACAAGTGAGTCAGCGGTGCAGTAATCCCGCCGTTATTTAAAATCGGTGCGGAACGCGATGCGCTAACCACAGCATCCCCCCACGCTAATGACAAGTCATCCTAAACAAAAAACGAGGGTTATCATTTCGATAAACCATTGATGCAACGAATAAAATAAGGGTTATCCAGAGCAACGGCAGGCCTCAATAACAACAGCATTTAAATAACATCTCTATATATATTTATTTATCTATATTTTTACTGATGAGATAGAACGAAGACACGCTAAAGACGACTCGCAGAGAGGTGAAATGCTGACATTCCTTGTTGCTCGCGCTAGCGATATACTCCGTCGCCTTACATCTAGGAGGCCTGACTTTGGCCAACGCGACAGCACAATTCGATGTCATCATTGTTGGTGGCGGACACGCCGGTACAGAGGCAGCGCTTGCGTCTGCGCGAACTGGCGTTAGAACGCTGTTACTCACTCATGCGATTGATACGCTCGGGCAGATGTCTTGCAATCCTGCAATCGGTGGTATTGGCAAAAGCCACCTTGTGCGGGAGATCGATGCATTGGGCGGCGTCATGGCTCAGGCAACCGATGCAGCGGGAATCCAATTTAGAATCCTGAACGCTAGAAAAGGACCCGCGGTGCGCGCAACGCGCGCCCAAGCTGATCGAGTGCTGTATCGCAATGCCATACGACAGCACTTGCTGAACCAGCCAAACCTCAATGTGTTTCAAGACGCTGTGACCGATATTGTAATTTCAGGCACCCGCGTCACCGGTGTTAGCACACAATCAGGCCTGTACTTTAGCGCCAACGCAGTGGTGTTGACTGCGGGGACCTTCTTGCGCGGTAAGATCCACGTGGGTCTCAATAATACCGAAGGGGGTCGACTCGGAGATCCGGCTTCGGTGAGCCTGGCTGATCGACTTCGAGAATTATGCCCACGCGTGGGGCGTCTCAAAACCGGAACACCACCACGCCTTGATGCCCGCACAGTTGATTTTGACAAAATGCTCGAGCAGTGGGGAGATGAACCGCGACCCACGATGTCGTTGCTCGGGTCGAGAGAAGCTCATCCGGAGCAGCGGTGCTGCTGGATTACGCAAACGAACCGTGAAAGCCATGACATTATTCGCGGTGGCTTAGATCGCTCACCGTTATTTTCCGGGGTAATTGAAGGAACCGGCCCTCGCTACTGCCCGAGCATTGAAGACAAAATTCATCGCTTCGCCGACAAAGACAGCCATCAAATTTTTATCGAGCCAGAGGGTTTGACAACCACGGAGCTCTACCCTAACGGTATTTCAACATCGTTGCCTTTCGATATTCAGGTGGCACTAGTGAATTCTATTGTCGGTTTGGAGTCGGCCCAGATTATCCGCCCGGGTTATGCCATTGAATACGATTATTTTGACCCGCGTGATCTCAAGCATTCTTTAGAAACGCGATCGGTGTCGGGCCTATTTTTTGCAGGTCAAATCAATGGCACTACGGGTTATGAGGAAGCCGCGGCCCAGGGGCTGCTGGCGGGTTTGAATGCCGCGCGTAGCACTCAGGAACTTGCGGCTTGGGAGCCGGGTCGTGACGAGTCCTATCTTGGTGTGCTAGTCGATGACTTAGTGAGTCTTGGTACGCAAGAGCCCTACCGAATGTTTACGTCTCGAGCCGAATACCGACTGCTTTTGCGTGAAGATAATGCGGACTTGCGTCTCACAGAGAAAGGAAGGGCTTTTGGATTGGTTGACGATTATCGTTGGCAAAAGTTTTCCCACAAACGAGAACAGATCGAACAGGAGCTCGAAAGACTCGAGCGCGCTTGGATTCAGCCTGGTAGCGACGCGGCGCACAGCCTACAAACGCAGCACGGTCAAACCCTCGCAAGAGAATATTCCTTGGCCGACTTAATTCGCAGGCCGCAACTGCGTTATGCGGATGTCGCTGGGTTATCTGGCGAGCCACTGGCTGACGAACAGGCAGCCGATCAGGTTGAAACACAGATCAAGTACGCGGGTTATATCGATAGACAGCAAGAGGAAATCCTTCGACTCAAGCGACATGAGCAAATGGCGATACCCAAAGACATTGATTACACCCAGGTTTCTGGGCTTTCCTTTGAGATCCAGCAAAAACTGGTTGAAGCACGCCCGGACACCATCGCTCGCGCTGGCAGGATATCGGGCATTACACCAGCGGCACTGTCGCTTCTGTTAATTCACTTGCGGAAAAAAGATCTAGCGCGAGACACCTTGGCTACAGCCAGTAATGGTTGAGACTCCGTCTGAGAGATTGCAGGCCGGTTTGGGCGCGCTGGCGCTGAAGCATACAGCGCACCAACACAATCAGTGGCTATCGTACGTCGAACTGTTGGCGCACTGGAACCGCTCGATTAACCTCACAGCTGTTCGAGAGCCACGGGACATGGTAACCCGCCACATCTTAGACTCTTTGTCGATAGCACCGCATTTGTCGGATGCGCCCCTGCTCGATGTCGGAACAGGCGCGGGATTGCCGGGTATACCACTTGCGATCAACTTTCCTGATCGCGCTTTTACGCTGCTCGACAGCAACGGTAAAAAAACCCGTTTTCTGTTTCAGGTCGTAAGAGAGCTGCAGTTGTCGAATGTCGATATCGTACAATCAAGAATCGAAGATTGGCGCCCTACAACGCGCTTTGAAAGCATTACAGCGCGCGCTTTTGCTGATCTCAACACGCTGGTGAATCGAGTGGCTCATCTGACGGAACAAGCGGGCAAAATTTT
The DNA here is from genome assembly GCA_038134505.1 of Halieaceae bacterium. GTDB lineage: Bacteria > Pseudomonadota > Gammaproteobacteria > Pseudomonadales > Halieaceae > Luminiphilus. The sequence continues at coordinate 204,863 of JAYPVH010000002.1, forward strand.
CGCAATGACCGCAACCGAAACAAGAGAACAGTTGCAGATCAGCGCCAGTGGGTTTGTAATGCACGAACGGATCGCCTTGTCAGTCCCGGGGCTGAACGAGCAGCGCCACCTTGTCGTTGTACACAGGTGTTGATAGAGCAGGCCAGACCACAATGAAAACCATCACTGTCGCCAACCAAAAGGGTGGAGTTGGTAAAACCACCACCAGTGTTAATCTCGCCGCGTCACTCGCTGCGATGAAGCATCGCGTGTTGTTGGTTGACCTTGACCCACAAGGCAACGCGACCATGTCATGTGGCATCGATAAGCATGAACTCGACGTCAGCATCCTCGACGTTCTTTTGGGAGACGTTTCGCTCGGGACAGCCCTGATAGATGCGGGAGACTCTGGTTTCTCCGTGTTGCCGGCCAACGGCGATCTCACCGCTGCTGAGGTCGAGCTCGTCGGTGCGGAGGGAAAGGAACAGCGCTTGAGGCGGGCATTGGCTGCTCAGCCTGATTTTGATTACGTTATTGTTGATTGCCCGCCTTCGTTGAATATGTTGACGCTTAACGCGCTTGTCGCGGCAGACTCAGTACTGATTACTATGCAGTGTGAGTATTTTGCCTTAGAGGGGCTGTCTGCTCTCATAGGGACCATCCGGCGCGTATCAGAAACGGTCAACCCTAAACTGAAAATCGAGGGCATTGTTCGAACGATGTACGATCCCAGGAATGCGTTGACAAACGAAGTCTCGGATCAACTGCATCAACACTTCGAAGGGTTGGTCTATCGCACGGTCGTGCCCCGAAACATCAAGTTGGCAGAAGCACCTAGCCATGGCGTGCCGGGCATTCACTACGATCGCTACTCTCGCGGCGCGCGAGCTTATATGGCGTTAGCGGGGGAGTTTGTTCGCCGCCAGGGAACACTAGAACAATGAGTGATAAGAAAAGGAAATTAAATCGCGGACTCGATGCATTGCTTGGGGCAGCATTAGCGCCCGCCCCGTCTGCAAATCTAAAACCCGAGGCATCTCAGCCTGAGCCGCCCAAAACAACAGATCCTCATTCTGGGGAAAGCGTTCGAAGCATCCCTCTAGAGCAATTGCAGCGCGGCAAATACCAGCCGCGGCGCACTTTTGCGCAAGACGCAATGGAAGAATTAGCCGCGTCGATTAAAACCCAGGGCGTTATGCAGCCCATAGTGGTGCGGGCTGTCGGTGCCAATTTGTTCGAGATTGTCGCTGGCGAGCGCCGTTGGCGAGCGTCTCAGATTGCGGGCCTCGATAAAATACCAGCGGTAGTTCGTGAGATTTCTGACGAGGCCGCCATCGCGATGGCGCTCATTGAGAACATTCAGCGACAAGACTTGAACCCTATCGAGGAGGCGATTGCCTTACAGCGGTTGCAAGACGAGTTTGGTCTCAGCCAAGGCGAGGTCGCAGCAGCGGTCGGTAAGTCACGGCCCGCCGTGGCGAATTTGCTGCGCCTGTTAGTGTTGGAGCAAACGGTCCGCGACATGCTCATGGACGGTCAGTTAAGTGCTGGTCACGCTAAGGTGTTGCTTGCCCTAGAGGGCGGTGAGCAGCTGAAAGCTGCGCAGCAGGTTGTTAAGAAGCAGTTGTCGGTTCGCCAAACTGAACAACTGGTGAAACATCGCCTGTCTGTAGATAATGACACCGCCGGCCGCTCTCGCATTGACCCAGATGTCGCGCGCCTTGAGCGAGAGATGAGTGAGCGGGTGGGCGCAAAAGTACAGATTCAGGCGTCTGCTGCCGGTCGTGGAAAAATCGCCATACACTTTGGCTCGCTGCAAGAACTCGACGGTATTTTGAGTCATTTAAAGTAACATTTTGGCCTGTTGAAGCGCCGACCCATTTCGACTAGACTTGCGCCCGCATCAGGCAGGCCCCTTTTGGGAGCGGCATGAATCATGGTTTCGGGGCCGTTTTCTCGCTTACGCCGACAATTGCTACGTGCTCTGGGCTGGGTTTTGGCCATAGAGGCTGGGTTGTCGTGTTTTTTTGCGTGGTATTGGGGTTTGTCCGCGGCAGCGGGTGTCGCAGCGGGCGGTATGGCGGTGTGGTTACCGCAGCTGTGGATGGCGGTACAGCTCACTCAGCCATCTGCCCAGTGGAATCCTGTGGCGCTGGGGGTGGCCAAATACACGATGAGTGGCCTGCTGTTTGCGGTGTGGTTCTCGTTGGTGCCGAGTTCGGACTGGGCCCCGGTGATGCTGGGAACGATCGTGGTTCTGATTGCAACGCCAATCGCGACCGCGCGAGCGTCTCGGAACGGCGGATAGGGGCACCCCAAAGAAAGGCTGTAATCGCGCGTAAACCCAATGTGAGCGCGCGGATAAACCAAGACAACATTGCGATCATGCTGCACATGATGGCGACTTAACAGAGAGTTTACGGGTCGACATGGCTTCTGGCGGACACGAACAAACAGTTTCAGAGTATATCGTTCACCATTTAACGAACCTCACCTATGGCAAGTTGCCTGGCGGTTTTGTGCGCGCCGATGGCGAGGTCGTTGCCGAAGGTGGTCAGTGGACACTTGCACACGGCGCGAATGAAATTTCGGCGATGGGGTTTAACGCAATTCATGTCGACTCAATGCTGTGGTCATTGGGGCTTGGCGTGATTTTTTGTTGGTTGTTCCGGTCGGTCGCCAAGCGAGCAACCGCGGGTGTTCCTGCAGGGCTTGTTAATTTTGTAGAAATGGTTGTCGAGTTTATAGACGGTCAGGTAAAGGATACTTTCCACGGCAGAAACCCGCTCATCGCGCCGCTCGCGCTCACAATTTTTGTTTGGGTGTTCTTGATGAACCTCATGGATTTATTGCCAGTAGATCTGGTGCCACACGCGCTGATGTTGGTGGGCGTTGAGTACCAAAAAATCGTACCGTCAACAGACCCCAACATCACGATGGGCATGGCGATTGGTATTTTTGTGTTGATGATTTACTACTCGATTCGTGTGAAGGGTTTTGGGTTCGTGAAAGAGCTCACTCTCAACCCGTTTAACCATCCCGTGTTTATACCCGTCAACCTGTTTATGGAAGTGGTGGGACTTTTGGCGAAGCCATTTTCATTGGGTTTGCGACTCTTCGGAAATATGTACGCAGGCGAGATGATCTTTATTTTGATTGCCGCCCTGTTCAGCGTTGGCCTCGCATGGATGTTACCTGCGGCGCTGTTGCAAATTGGTTGGGCGATTTTCCATATTTTGGTGATCACGCTACAAGCCTTCATTTTCATGGTCCTGACGATTGTGTATCTCAGCATGGCCCATGAAGACCACTAATTTTTTGTAAGAACTCACTAGGAGAGAACCATGGAACTGATTTACGTTGCTGCCGCCATCATGATGGGTCTGGGAGGCATGGGCGCCGCTATTGGTGTAGGTATTTTGGGTGGCAAGTTGATCGAAGGGTCAGCGCGTCAACCGGAGCTTGCGCCAAAACTGCAGGGCACCTTCTTCCTCGGCGCGGGTCTGGTCGACGCGATTCCGATTAGTGGTGTGGGTATCGCGATGTACCTTATTTTTGTGGTTGCAGGCTAACAATCGCCCGGTTCGTTGCTGGCATGTGAGTGCCAGTGAAATAGGTGATTACAGGAGCAAACCGTGAATATCAACCTAACGCTAATAGGGCAGTTGCTGGCCTTTGTCGCATTCGTAGCGTTTTGTATGCGTTACGTGTGGCCGCCGATTGTCGCTGCAATGTCGGAGCGTCAAGCAAAAATTGCTGATGGTCTGGCTGCCGCTGACCGAGCGAGCCACGATCTAGAGCTTGCACAGAAGCAGGCTGTAGAACAAATGGCAGAAGCGAAACGCGAAGCCGCGGGCATTATTGATGCGGCCAACAAAAGAGCGACCGCGCTTGTTGATGAGGCGAAGGCAACGGCGGTTGCCGAAGCAGATCGTATTAAAGCTGCCGCCGCTTCAGAGATCGAGCAGGAGCGGGCACGAGCTCAAGAGCAGCTGCTGTCTCAGGTCAGTGCCATGGCGGTTGCTGGTGCAGAGAAAATTCTCGGCGCTGAAATTGATGCCGCCAAGCACGCAGAGCTGCTGGCGCAGCTCACTTCGGAGCAATAAGTCATGGCAGAGCTTGCGACTTTAGCGCGCCCTTACGCCAGAGCAGCCTTCGAGTTCGCTCGGGAAGCGGGCTCGCTTGACGCATGGAATGCCGCTCTTGAGGTTCTTGCCGCGGTTGCCCAGCAACCGGCCGTAAAAGCTTTGCTCACAGCGCCGGAAAAAACAGCGGCCGAGCGTGTCGCTGTTTTGTCCGAGGTTTGTGGGGGCGATCTTGAGCAGTCGGTGCTGAACTTCCTGTCTGTGATGGCAGAGAATGACCGTGTCGTTCTGCTTCCAGAGGTCGGTGTGCAATTCGCCGAGCTCAAAGACAGCCTTGAGGGTGCAGTGATGGTCGAGGTCACATCGGCGTTTGATGTGTCCGAAGCAGAGCTCTCCCGATTGTCTGCGGCGATGACAGAGAAACTGTCTCGCACAGTCAGTATTTCATCTAAAACGGATGCCAGCCTAATGGGTGGCGCCATTATTCGTGCCGGCGATCTTGTGATCGACGGCTCTGTGCGCGGACGGCTGAATAAGCTCGCCGGCGCGTTGACGCCTTGATAGAGGACTGAGGTCATGCAACAACTGAACCCTTCGGAAATTAGCGACATCATTAAGCAGCGAATTGCTCAGCTTGATGTGTCGTCGCAAGCGACCAACGAAGGCACCATCGTATCGGTCACCGACGGTATTATTCGCATTCATGGGCTTACCGAAGTGCAATACGGTGAGATGATTGAGTTTGAGGGCGGTGTATTTGGATTAGCACTGAACCTTGAGCGAGATTCGGTCGGAGCGGTCGTCTTAGGCGACTACAAGCAGCTGGCCGAAGGTCAAACTTGTCGCTGTACTGGGCGAATTTTGGAAGTCCCTGTCGGTCCCGAGCTATTGGGTCGGGTTGTGGACTCGCTGGGGAATCCGATCGACGGCAAGGGTGCAGTCGAGACGAACCTGACAGACGCTATCGAAAAAATTGCGCCGGGGGTTATTGCACGCCAGTCCGTTGACCAGCCTGTGCAAATCGGCCTCAAAGCGATCGATGCGATGGTTCCGATTGGTCGTGGTCAGCGAGAGTTGATCATTGGTGACCGGCAGGTCGGCAAAACCGCCATCGCGGTTGACGCGATTATTAATCAGAAGGGTACAGGCATTAAATGTGTCTATGTTGCTGTGGGGCAGAAGGCGTCATCGGTGGCCGCAGTGGTGCGAAAGCTCGAAGAGCACGGCGCCATGGCACACACGACGGTGGTTGCGGCGAACGCGTCGGACCCTGCCGCGATGCAATATCTTGCGCCCTTCGCGGGATGCACGATGGGTGAGTACTACCGCGATCGCGGTGAAGACGCGCTCATCATTTATGATGATTTGTCGAAGCAGGCGGTTGCCTATCGACAGATCTCACTGTTGTTGCGTCGCCCGCCAGGTCGTGAAGCGTATCCTGGCGACGTGTTCTACTTGCATTCGCGCTTGTTAGAGCGTGCGGCACGGGTGAATGCTGACTACGTTGAGAAATTCACCAACGGTGAAGTGAAGGGTAAAACGGGCTCTTTGACTGCGCTGCCGGTGATTGAAACGCAGGCTGGCGACGTTTCTGCGTTTGTTCCCACCAACGTAATTTCGATCACAGACGGACAGATCTTCCTCGAGGCCGATATGTTCAACGCAGGCATTCGGCCAGCGATGAACGCTGGTATCTCGGTCTCTCGCGTCGGTGGTGCCGCGCAGACAAAGATTGTGAAAAAGCTCTCAGGTGGTATTCGTACCGCGTTGGCGCAGTATCGCGAATTGGCCGCCTTTTCGCAGTTTGCTTCAGATCTGGATGATGCCACCAAGGCGCAGCTTGATCACGGTGAGCGCGTTACCGAACTCATGAAGCAAAAGCAGTATGCGCCGTTGTCGATTGCTGAAATGGGCGTGCTTCTTTACGCCGCCAACGAGGGCTACCTCAAAGATGTGGACGTCGCGAAAATCGGTGCATTTGAATCAGCGCTGATGTCGTATTTGCACGCTGAGCACGGTGCTTTGATGCAAGACATCGTTGCAGACGGCAACTGGACTGATGAGCGCGAGGCGGCTGTGAAGGCGGGCATCGAAAACTTTAAGTCGACTCAAACCTGGTAATCAGACATGGCAGTCGGAAAAGAAATTCGGACGAAGATCTCAAGCATTCAAAGTACGCAGAAGATCACCAGTGCGATGGAGATGGTCGCGGCCAGTAAGATGCGTCGTGCGCAAGACCGTATGGAGCTGGGTAAGCCGTATTCGCGCCGTATCCGAGCGGTTGTCGGTCATATTGCCAACGCAGCACCCGAGTATCGGCATGCTTACATGGAGCAGCGCGACGTAAAGCGCGTCGGCTACATCATTGTGTCGACTGATCGCGGTCTGTGCGGTGGTTTGAATATCAACCTATTCAAAGCAGCGCTGACTTCAATGAAGGCCTATTCGGCTGAGGATGTCGCGATCGATTTATGCTTGGTGGGCGCCAAATCGCAAGCCTTCTTCAAAAGTGTCGGCGGTCATGTGGTTGCCAGCACGCGCGACTTGGGTGAGGAGCCATCGATCGAGCAGTTGATTGGTTGCGTCAAACAAATGCTGGACCAGTATGTCGATGGCAGCATCGACAAGTTGTACTTGGTGGGTAACGAGTTCGTGAACACGATGACTCAGGCGCCCCGGGTTGAGCAGTTGTTGCCGCTTGAGGCGACCGATGATGAAAAGTTGGCGCATCACTGGGATTACATTTATGAGCCAGAAGCGCGCGAGCTGCTCGATGGTCTGTTAACACGCTACATCGAGTCTTTGGTGTATCAGGCGGTTGTTGAGAATGGCGCCTGTGAGCAAGCGGCGCGCATGATCGCGATGAAAAACGCGACCGATAACGCGGGCCAGTTGATCGATGATTTACAGCTGATCTACAACAAAGCACGACAGGCAGCGATTACACAAGAATTGGCAGAAATTGTGGGTGGTGCGGCAGCCATTAGCTGAGCGCAGTCAACCTGAGAGAATTAATCCTGCGGTGACAGCACCGCAATAGAAATGACAGAGGACCCGAACATGAGTAGCGGAAAGGTCGTACAGGTAATTGGCGCGGTCATCGACGTTGAGTTTCCCCGCGATGCAGTCCCCCAGGTTTACGATGCATTAACCGTCAGTGAGAAAGATCTCACGCTGGAGGTGCAACAGCAGTTGGGAGATGGTGTGGTACGCGCGATTGCCATGGGGTCGTCCGAGGGTATTAGCCGCGGTTTGAGCGTGGTGAATACGGGTGCACCGATTTCCGTGCCGGTGGGCACGGAGACGTTGGGTCGTATCATGGATGTACTGGGCAACCCGATTGATGAAAGAGGGCCGATCGGCGAGCAAGAGCGCGCGTCAATCCACCGTGCAGCACCGACCTATGAAGAGCTCGCGGCCTCTGAAGAGCTCTTGGAGACCGGCATCAAAGTGATCGATCTCGTCTGTCCTTTCGCCAAGGGCGGCAAGGTGGGTCTTTTCGGTGGTGCGGGCGTGGGCAAGACGGTCAACATGATGGAGCTCATTAACAATATTGCGACGGAGCACTCCGGCTTGTCAGTATTTGCAGGGGTTGGTGAGCGAACGCGAGAAGGTAATGACTTTTATTTTGAGATGCAGGAGTCTGGCGTTGTAAATATCGACGAACTCGATAAATCAAAAGTGGCGATGGTCTATGGTCAGATGAACGAGCCGCCCGGCAACCGTTTGCGCGTTGCCTTGACCGGTCTGACGATGGCTGAGAAGTTCCGCGACGAAGGCCGCGATGTCCTGTTGTTCGTCGACAATATCTATCGTTACACCCTCGCTGGAACTGAGGTGTCCGCGCTTTTAGGCCGGATGCCCTCAGCGGTAGGTTATCAGCCGACACTGGCGGAAGAGATGGGTGTGTTACAGGAGCGCATCACGTCGACGAAAACGGGATCGATTACCTCGATTCAGGCAGTTTACGTGCCAGCGGATGACCTGACCGACCCGTCGCCGGCGACCACGTTCGCGCACTTGGATTCCACGGTTGTACTGAGTCGTGATATTGCAGCGAAGGGGATTTATCCTGCGGTCGATCCGCTCGACTCAACGTCACGTCAGCTCGACCCGCTGATTGTCGGTAGCGAGCACTATGAAGTCGCGCGCGGCGTACAGTCAGTGTTGCAGCGTTACAAAGAGCTCAAAGACATTATCGCGATCTTGGGTATGGACGAGCTGTCAGAGGAAGACAAGCTGACAGTGGCACGGGCACGTAAGATCGAGCGATTCCTGTCACAACCCTTCCACGTTGCCGAGGTATTTACTGGCTCGCCTGGTATCTACGTGTCACTCAAAGACACCATTGCCGGCTTTAAGGGTATCTTGGCGGGCGATTACGATCATCTGCCAGAGCAAGCGTTTTATATGGTCGGCTCTATTGAGCAGGCTGTAGAAAAAGCGGCCAAGCTGTAAGCGCGGGAGAAAACCCCCATGGCTATGACCATACATTGTGACATCGTCAGCGCCGAGGCCCAGATTTACTCCGGACTCGTAGAGTTGCTGGTCGCCACCGGAGAACTCGGAGAGCTGGGTGTGTGCTACGGACACGCTGCGCTACTGACCAAATTGTTGCCCGGTCCTGTGCGCATCGTTGAGCAGAATGGGGACGAGCAGGTTTACTATGTGTCCGGTGGGTTTTTAGAAGTTCAAGGCGATGTTGTTACGGTCTTGGCTGATACCGCATTGCGTGCTGATGATGTCGATGAGGCCGCCGCCGAAGCTGCGCGGCAAGCGGCCGCTGATGCCCTGGCGAATCAGTCGGGCGAACTCGATTATGGTCGCGCTTCAGCACAACTCGCCGAGGCAACGGCCCAGCTTGCGACCTTGCGCAAACTTAAAAACCGAGCCGGCCGCGGTTAAAGCATTGCTTCTAAAAAAAACCGCCTTAGGGCGGTTTTTTTATGGGTTTTTGTCGCGATAGCGCGGCCACAGGTTGTATATCGCGCAAAACATGAAAAGATATGGCCTCAATACAAGGAACATCGCATGTTAGAAGTCATTATCCTTGCTGCCGGCCAAGGCTCGCGGATGCGTTCGCCGCTGCCAAAAGTGTTGCATTGTCTAGCCGGCAAGCCGCTTATTGCGCATGTGATTGACGTCGCACGCGCGTTGAACCCTGCGCAGATTCATGTGGTGGTCGGCCATGAGGCAGCGCAGGTCTCGTCAGTGATCGCGGCGTCCGATGTGCAATGTCATGAGCAAACGGAGCAACTCGGCACGGGGCATGCCGTGTCGGTCGCCTTGCCGGCTGTGTCCGACAGCGCCACCGTTTTGGTTCTTTATGGGGATGTGCCGCTGATCGGAGAGACTACCCTGCGATCTTTGGTCGATGCGGCTGAGACGGGCTTTGCTTTGTTATCGGCTGTCTTGAGCGATCCTACGGGTTATGGAAGAGTCCAGCGCGACGCGTCTGGCGCTTTTGTCGCGGTGGTAGAGGAGAAAGATGCCGACGCCGTCACCCGAGCGGTCTCCGAAGTCAATACGGGCGTACTTGCTGGGCCTGCGCTGCAAATGAAGCAGTGTCTTGCACAGGTCAACAACAACAACGCGCAGGGCGAGTATTATCTGCCAGACGCGCTGAAAGTCGCTGTGTCTGCGGGTGAAACCGTTAGCGTGATGAGCACGGATGACGCCGGCTCAGTGCAGGGCGTCAATGACTTACGCCAGCTTCATCAATTAGAGCGCCAACTGCAGGCCAATCAAGCCGAGCAGCTACTGCTATCGGGTGTGTCGGTGGCAGATACCGCGCGACTCGATATTCGCGGCCAACTCACCTGTGGCGTTGGTGTATCGATCGACGTGGGCTGTGTATTCGAAGGCACCGTCGTGTTAGGTGATGGCGTCTCTATTGGCCCACACTGTGTCATTCGCGACGCTGAGATTGGCGCCGGTGCCCGGGTTGAAGCCTTTTGCCATATCGAGGGCGCGCAACTCGGTACGGCAGTCGCGGCAGGCCCCTATGCGCGACTGCGCCCGGGAGCCGCGCTTGATACGGGCAGCAAAATTGGCAATTTCGTCGAGGTTAAAAATGCGCGCTTGGGCGCGGGTGCCAAGGCGAATCACCTCGCTTATATTGGTGATGCGGACATTGGTGCCGACAGTAATATCGGTGCGGGCACGATCACCTGCAATTATGACGGCGCCCATAAACACCGTACGGAGTTAGGCGACAACGTTTTTATAGGATCTAATAGCACCCTTGTGGCGCCAGTGGTGATCGAAGCGGGTGCTTTTGTTGCAGCGGGTTCGACTATCACTGAGGCGGTCGCCTCTGAACAGCTCGCTGTGGGTCGAAGTCGACAGCGAAATATCGATGGTTGGCTGAGACCGACCAAACCTGTGAAGGACTAGAGCGTATGTGCGGCATTGTTGCGGCTGTGGCGCGACGCGAGGTCTCAGAAATCTTGCTAGAGGGCCTGCGGCGTCTTGAGTATCGCGGTTATGATTCGGCGGGTATGGCGGTGGTGTCTCCAGAGCAGGCGCTCCAGTGCCATAAACGGCCGGGCAAAGTCGCTGAGCTTGAGGCTGTGCAAGCAGCAGCGCCGATCATTGGCACGACAGGGATTGCCCATACTCGCTGGGCGACGCATGGAGAGCCGAGTGCGGCGAACGCCCACCCGCACCTTGCCGGCGACCGAATTGCTTTGGTGCACAATGGCATCATTGAAAACCACGCTGAGCTCCGACGGGCGCTTGAGTCGCAGGGCGTTGTTTTTCAAAGCGACACCGACACCGAGGTCATTGTCCATTTATTGCACCAGCATTTGCTTCAAGGAGAGACGTTGCTCTGCGCGGTGAGATCGACACTTGCGCGTGTTCAGGGCGCCTACGCCATCGCTGTGATCGATCGAGATTTGCCTGACACCGTCATCGTCGCCCGCCATGGCAGTCCTTTGGTGTTGGGCATCGGCATTGGCGAAACGTTTGCTGGCTCTGACACGCTAGCCCTTCGCTCCGTCACGGACACCTTTATCTATCTTGAAGACGGTGATGTGGCGTGTCTGACGCCTGGTGCTTACGAAATCAGTGATCACACCGGTGCGCCGGTCCGGCGCGAGGCGACGCGCCTGGCGGCGGCCGATGATGCCGTAGATCTGGGGCAGTATGACCACTACATGCGCAAAGAGATTTTCGAGCAATCCGAGCGGCTCAAAGACACGCTCGATTTTGATGAGATCGACGATCATTTGCTCGGCGAGTCAGCATCCACGGTACTGTCGCAGGTGCAAGCTGTTCAGATTATTGCCTGTGGTACGAGTTTTCATGCCGGCCTTGTGGCGAAGTATTGGATCGAATCGCTCGTTGGCATCCCGTGCTTTGTTGAGGTTGCCTCGGAATACCGCTATCGCGACGCGGTCTTGCTGCCCGGCACCTTGGCCGTCAGTATTTCTCAATCTGGCGAAACCGCGGACACTTTAGCCGCGCTCAAGCATATCCAAAGCCGCGGTATCTTAGCGGCGCTAGCGGTTTGCAATGTCGATCACAGCGCCATTGTTCGGGCCAGCGATCTGCTCTACCTTACCCGCGCTGGCGCCGAGATCGGTGTGGCCTCGACAAAGGCGTTTACAACACAGCTCGCCGCGCTGCTGGTACTCACCGGCTGTCTTGCGCGTCATCGGCGGCCGGGAACAGACCTTGCGCCGCTACACGCATCGCTCAAAGAGCTACCTGATATTGTCGCTGCTGTTCTCGCGCGCGATGCCGATATCAGACAACTGGCCCGACATTTCATACCCCGGCATCATGCGTTGTTTTTAGGTCGTGGTATTTATTATCCGATCGCCATGGAAGGCGCTCTGAAGCTCAAGGAAATTTCCTATATCCATGCCGAGGCTTACCCTGCCGGCGAGCTCAAGCACGGCCCCTTAGCGTTGGTTGATAACGAGATGCCTGTGGTGGCTGTGGCGCCGAACGATCAGCTCCTTGACAAATTGCGTTCAAACCTAGAGGAAGTCCGGGCGCGCGGTGGAGAGCTTTTTGTTTTCGCTGACGAGGCCGCGGGCTATGTTCCTGACGATGGCGTGCATGTCCTCAACATGCCCAGCTGTAGCGAGCTCGCCGGCCCCATTGCCTACACCGTGGCGCTGCAGCTACTGTCTTATCATGTAGCGGTGGCGAGAGGTACCGATATCGACAAGCCGCGCAATCTAGCAAAGAGCGTGACGGTGGAGTAGAACAAAACAGTGAATTAGACAGAACTATTTATGTTTAAAC
>JAYPVH010000003.1:0-46857 GCA_038134505.1 Halieaceae bacterium
GAACTACAGTAATGAATGGAGTATGAATGACAAGGGGATTCGTCGAAGCTATACCGCAAGTGGTTTTCTCGCCGATGATCAAGTTTTTAAGTCGGCGACCCATAATATCGATGCATCGGGTCTGTTATCGGTCGGGCTTAATATCGGTGACACCACGCTCGAGTGGAATAATTTCGTGTCGCGTTCTACAGCCGCATTCTTCGAGCGCAGTGTGGGCGAGGAGGGCGACGAGTTTCAATCGATTTACGGCCATACCAGTCAGTGGGAGGAGCGCCAGTACCTCTCGACTCAGCTGCTCGGCTCGCACTTTCTCAACGAGACCGGGTCATTGTTCGGTGAGTGGCAGCTGACAGCGAGCCAGGCTAAGCGTTATGTGCCCGGCCGTGTTGATGTCCGGTTCCGAACCGCGCAGCAGAATACCGACGCTGATACGCTGCGCGATGACTATGATTTTTCACAAAGCAACGATCGGCAGACAGCATTGTTGCAAGGGTTCAACTTCGAGCCGGGTAACTCCAACAAACGCTGGGACGAGCTGGTCGACAACAATTTTGATGCCTCTTTTGACGTCACATGGGATTTTCTAGACGACGGCGATAGCTTTGCGTCCTTGCGCTTAGGCGCTCAGGCCATCTATCGCGAGCGCGAGGCTGACAGCGCGACCTACGGTTATTTCAAGGATTCTCGCAATGCCACGTTGCGAAGCGCGCCGAATGTGCTGGTATCGGATGTTATTTATGTCTGTGGCGAGGGCGAGGGCGAGGGAACAGAGTCGTGCCCGCTAGTTGTCGCTGACAACGGCGATGTGTCACCGGCCTTGGGGGGTATTCAGGACAATGCGCGCACCGGTTACCTGTTTGCGATTAGAACGGCGGTATCCGATGAGTATACGGCTGAGCTTAATTACAACAGCGTCTACGCCATGGTCGATTACACCCTTGGGCTGGATTGGCAAGTGATCGCAGGAGTTCGCTATGAGATGTACGACCAGACAACCGACACTTTTGACCTCACTACCGGCGCGCCTGTCCAAGGTGTGATTGATGAGTCGGTCGCATTGCCCAGTCTCGGTATCAATTGGTTTTATGCCGAGGATCAGCAGCTTCGCTTAGCTGTGAGTCAGACCATCGCACGGCCCGATTTTAAAGAGGCGTCCAATGCGGTGTATTTCGACAACGAATTCAATGTCCGCGTGAGGGGTAATAAAGATCTGCAGACCTCGGACATCCTCAACGTTGATCTGCGCTGGGAGTGGTATTTCGGTGATATCGAAGACGATGTTTTGTCGGTCGCCGCGTTCTATAAGGATATGACTGATCCGATTGAGCGCGTCGTTCAGCCGGCGTCGGGGACAGCAGAAAACTCGCGCACATTTCAAAATTCAGATAGCGCTGAGCTTTACGGAATTGAGGTCGAAGGGCGCAAAGAGTTCCTGATTGGTGGCAGCTATGACCAGACTGTTTTTGTGTCGTTTAACGCCGCTTTTATCGAATCAGAAGTTGTCGCCTTGAATCAAGCAGCACGGCCGCTGCAGGGACAACCTGAATACACCGGCAATATCGTGATGGGGTACGACGATTTCCTCGGTGGCCATCAGCTCACCCTGTTGTACAACCAAAATGGTGCGTCCATTGCCGATGTCGGCGTGTCGGGCGCGCCGGACGTCTATTTGGCGCCGCGCGGCGAACTCAATCTTGTGTACCGCTACGACCTCAGTGATAGCGCGACACTCAAATTAAAGATCGACAATATTTTAAACGAACCGGTGGAGTACACCCAGGGCGGATTGGTGTTCCAGCGTTATGAGAAAGGCAGTGCGGTGTCGATGTCTTTCGATTGGCAGTTTTAAGTTGTAAGCAGATGGTCAAAAGCGACCAACGTCAAACCCAAAAGGGAGTGAAGTGATGAACAGAAAGATGCTTTGGGTGCTATTAACCTCTGGGTTCCTCTTGGGCCTTGGGGGTTGTAGCGAAGGTGATAAAGCTGAAATCACCATTTCGGCGCCGACGACCACGACGACGACGGACAACAGCGTCGGCGGCAGTGATTGCTCAGGCGATAACAGTTGCAGCACAGGCGGTGATAACTCGGGGACCGGAGACACCGGCGGTACGGGTGGTACGACCGATACCGCACCCTGTCCGGCGGGAACGACAGAGACTGAGGCAGATATCTGCGAATTGTCCGGTAGTGTGATGGACGATATGACGCTGGTGGCGGGTAATGTCTACACTCTCAACGGTCGAGTGATCGTGGGCAACGGCAACTGTCTTCAATCAGCGCTGGGCACCTGTTCGGATGGCACAGCGGTTGAAAATGTGACGCTGACCATCGCGCCGGGCGTCGAAGTTAAAGGATTGCCTTCCAATGATCCGCTGACGGCTGCAGTGCTGGACGTCAATCGTGGTTCGCGCCTTGTCGCTGTAGGTACAGCTGCAAGTCCAATCGTGTTCTCTTCTGCTGTGGATTCGGACTACGCAGGTTCAGGTGAGTGGGGCGGTGTGCAATTGACCGGCTATGCGCCACACAATAACTGCTCAGGTGACCCATGTAATGTGGACGGCGAAGGTGCGGTAAACTATATCGGCGGCAACAACCCAGCGGACAGCAGTGGCGTGCTGAAGTACGTCATCATCACCGAAGGTGGTACTGAGATTTCCACGGGAGATGAGATTAACGGCTTGTCATTGAATGCCGTGGGCTCCGGCACAGTGATGGACTTTATCCAAATCAATGACAACTTGGATGACGGTGTCGAATTGTACGGCGGTACTGCGAATATCAAGCACCTGGTCGTCACCAACGCGGGCGATGATTCGGTCGATTGGGACGAAGGGTATCAGGGCAATCTCCAGTACGTGATGATTCGTCAGGGTGCAGACAGCCAAGGCGAGTCCTTTGAGATGGACACCGAAGGCACTACGGCGTTCTTGTCCAAGCCCACAGTGGCGAATGTGACCTTGATTGGCGCCTCTGCTGCTGGTAAGGCGTCTTTTATGATGAACTTTAAAAAGTCGTCTGCCGGGTTCTTCCACAATGTGGTAGCGACCACAACCTCAGACAGTGCGGAGCCACAGATCGCTTGCGCCAATATCGATGCCAGTTCTGCGCCGAATGTGGGGTCCTCACTGGTATTTAATAACTGGATTCAAGACTGTGCCCCCGGTGTCGGCGATCAGGGCACCCTAGCCGTTCAGGGTGGCGCGGCCTTTGATATGGGCGCTGCAGCGATTAACGTCACGCCGGTGTATGCGAATTTGAACTCGCTCGGCGCCTCTCAAGCGTCAGCTGCGCGGCTTTCAGCGCCTATCAGCTGGGGCGCGGTGAATACGTCCTTTGCCGAATCTGTAGCTGATGCCAGCTTTTTGGATGCCACGGACTACATCGGTGCGGTTGATCCCGATGCAGCAAGTGCTTGGTGGGCGTCGTGGACGCTCGAAGGAACGGTAGGTAATCCGAGCACGGGCCCGGTTGCGTGTCCGACGGGGACCACCGAGGTGTCAACGAACGTCTGTCTGCTCCCTGCGACCATCACAGAAGATATGCACCTCGTTGCTGGTAACGTGTACCAGCTCGAAGGTCGCACTATCGTAGGTAACGGAAATTGTCAGCTGACCGCGGCCGATACCTGCTCTGATGGCTCTGCAGTCTTGAATGTCACGCTCACCATTGATGCGGGCGTCGAGATCAAGGGCTTACCCTCGGCTGATCCGTTGCAGGCGTCAGTGCTCGATGTGAACCGTGGTTCACAGCTGATTGCGATTGGCACAGCGAGCGCGCCGATTATCTTCTCATCGGCGGATTCTGATTATTCAGGGTCGGGCGAGTGGGGCGGCGTTCAGTTAACCGGCTACGGCCCTCACAACGCCTGCACAACCGATCCCTGCAACGTGGATGGTGAAGGCGCTGTGAACTACATTGGTGGGAACAACCCCAATGACAGTAGCGGTGTGTTGAAGTACGTCATTATCACCGAGGGTGGTACTGAGATCTCCACGGGTGATGAAATCAACGGTCTGTCTCTCAACGCGGTGGGTGCCGGTACTGTGATGGATTACATCCAGATCAATGACAATCTCGATGACGGCGTAGAGTTCTACGGTGGCACCGCCAGTATCAAGCACTTGGTGGTGACTAATGCGGGCGACGACTCGGTCGATTGGGACGAAGGTTATCAGGGCAACTTGCAATATGTTCTTGTGAAGCAGGGTGCGGATAGCAACGGTGAAGGTTTCGAGATGGATACTGAGGGCACGACGGCGTGGCTGTCCAAGCCGACAGTGGTCAACGGTACCGTGATCGCAACAAAGGCTGCAGGTGGCGCCAACTATATCTTGAACTTCAAGAAGTCATCTGCCGGTTTCTTCCACAATATGGTGGTGACCGCACTGGCCGACAGCCCAACGGCGCTGACAACCTGTGCCAACATCGATGCGAGCTCAGTGCCTAATGTCGGTACCACATTGGTGTTCAACAATTGGGTGCAGGACTGCGGATCGAACGGCTTTGGCGGAACCTTGGCCACCTCCGCTATCAATGCGGCAACGGTCAGTGTTGAGTCAGCCAATCTGGATGCAAACTATGCGTCGCAAGCAGCGGCTGCATCAGGCCTCACGGCGATTGATTGGACGACCGTCGAGGCAACATACTCACTGCCTTCGTCGCCGGCTGATCCATTGGATTTCGATGCATCGTTCTTCGACCCCACCACCTATGCGGGTGCAGTTGATCCGGCGGGCACAGCTTGGTGGGCTGGCTGGACCTTGGTGGGAACGTTGTAGTTCATCCCGCTATCTTTGCGCGACTGCATAACAAGATGCTTTACTGGGCGGCCTACGGGTCGCCTTTTTTTTGGGATTTGTTGTTAGATGTTTACAATAAACTATTGTTTTATATCAATATTTAACTCTATGAGCTTCGCTTGTTCGCATGCCGGACAACCAGCCGATGTGTTCCTGATCGCAGGGATTGATCCAATTTTACGACCGTGCGTATACACAGATGTGAAGGCTCGGTGCGCATCACTCCCCCCTCGATGCAACACCTAGAGCGTCACAACCATCTCCCCCAGATGGTTCGTTGCCCCGGCCATCTGGCCGGGGTTTTTTTTAGTGGCCGGTCGATTAAGGATTGATCAGAACAGGAGCCCCACGATGTGTCGAATACTACAGTTGCTACTGTTTGTTCTGTTGGTGGGGTGCACCACAGTGTCACAGGAGCAACAGGCCAAGAGTGGGCCTATTCTCGATCCAGAGACATTTTTTGTTGGCAAACTATCAGCCTATGGTGTGCTCAAAGACTGGCGCGGTCGGCAGTCGCGCTACTTTGAGGCGGACATCGATGCCTGCTGGGAAGCGGGCGTCGGCACGTTGAAAGAGCGCTTTGTTTTTGATGACGGCGAACTGCAGCAACGCGTTTGGCAGCTCGTGTCTGAAGGCGAAGGCATCTATCGCGCATCCGCGAATGATGTGGTGGGGACCACCCTCCTCAGGGCGGTCGGTAACACACTGCAGATGCAATACGACCTTGAAATTCCATGGGGTGATAGCACCTTGATTTTGACTGTTGATGACACCATGTTTCTGGTGACCGACCACGTCCTGATCAACACCTCGACGATGTCTAAGTTAGGTGTGCCAGTAGGAGAGATTGTGCTGACGATTATGCGACACCCAGAGGAGCTTGATCCGTGTCAGCCCGATTGATGACTCAGCTACTGGGTTACGCCGGTTTGATGCCTTTCTACGGTTTCCTCTACGGTATAGCCTGCTTAAATGGCTTGGCTCAGTCCGTATCCCATCAGGGGTTCGTGATCTACTCACTCGCTATCCAGTGCTTTGTTGCGGGCACACTGTGGGGATCTGCGGCCTTAGTGGCCAGTGAGGCACGCCTCGGACGTCTTGTTGTTTCCAATGGCGTCGTTTTATTTGCTGTCGCAGCAGTTCTCATCGGTCAGTTGGTTCTTGCGGGGGCGTTGCTCATCTTGGGCTATTTAGCTTTGGTATGGTACGAGCGACGGATCAGTCGCGGTGCCTCGTGGTATTTGCGTTTGCGCGCCTTTCTCACCGTTGGTGTGGTGGTCGCTCACTGTGCCTACGTCGCCCTGCAGATTGCTCAGGCGTGATGCTTTGCGCCCATATCCTCAGGCGTGTCGATATCGCGAAGAGGGTGCTCTGTCGGAAAGGGCCGCAGTTGTGCCGCGTCGAAAAATGCGCTGAGACTACTTGGCTGCGTTTGTTTGAGCGTCGTATCCGCTTTATCGCGCCGAACCAGAGCCAATCCGCAGTGCTGCCCGTCGAGGGACGTGGGAAATAGGCCTGAGTCCTCTTGTTGGATGGCCTCATAGAGGCTTGATATGAGCGATGCACTCAGTCCAGTCAGATCAACGGGACACACCAACAGCCAGGGAGTGGTCGTCGCTGAAAGTAGCGCACGCACACCGGCAACAGGTCCTCGATTGGGACTTAGGTCACAAAGCACGCGATCCGCCAGATGTCGGTACAAGTACGCGTTGTCGACGCAGCAAACGATGCTTTCAGCGCAGGCTGCCTTGGCCTCTAAAATCCCTGTGGCTAGGGGTCTCCCTTTCATTACGACCACGCCCTTGTCACGGGATCCCATTCGGCGCCCCAGACCGCCCGCCAGAATACCGAGTGTCATTGGCAGAGAAGCATTCAACTTGTCTGGCGGCTGTGGGATCATATTGACCTCAGTGTGATGTGAATCCGAATGATGCCTGGAATTTTGGCGCTAGACACCTCGACCGATGCCTGCTCAGTGGCGTTTCTGCATGAGCGCGCTGCGAACGAGTCTCATCTTAATCTGGCGCGAGCGCATAATCAGCATATTCTGGCGATGATCGACGAGGTCTTGGGTCAGTCATCGCTCGCAAACGATGTTGGAACGATCGTGGTGGGTGTTGGACCGGGTTCTTTCACAGGATTGCGCGTGGCTGTCGGTGTGGCACAGGGTTTGGCCTGGTCCCAGAGCATTGCAATCGTCACGTGCTGTTCACTCACGGCGCAACTGTTCGCTGCAATGGATGGCGGATTAGATGACGTTTCGGCCGTGTTAAGCGTGACCGACGCGCAGATTGGGCAAATCTACGGTCAATGGTTTAGAGCTGAGAAAGGCGGGCTTGAGGTTTTGGGAGAGCCCTTTCTGTGTGCCCCTGACAACGTCGTAATCCCTGAGGGACTATGCGATCGCCGTATCGCGGTGATTGGCTCGGGCTGTGAGGCGCTGAAACAGGTGGCCTTGGCAAACTCGGTCGCCGTGTGGGAGCCCCTCTGCAGGCCAAGGGCTCTATCGATGGCTCGCCAATTCGCGCGTGGCAAACAGGCATGGTTTGCCCCTGTAGAGGCACCCGCGGCTCTGCAGCCTCATTATGTTCAGCAGACGATCGGTTGGAAGAAACTGACGGAGCAGGGACGTCATGGTTGATTGGTTACAAACCGTGACTCTGGCATTGATTCAGGGTTTGAGTGAGTTTTTACCTATTTCCAGTTCGGCGCATCTTATCCTGCCCAGCCAGGTGCTAGGCTGGCCCGATCAAGGACTCGCCTTCGATATCGCGGTTCACGTGGGCACATTGATTGCGGTGCTGGGTTTTTATCGCAGAGATCTGTTGGGACTGCTCGGAGATTTGATGCCTTCTTTGCGCGTCGACGGCGCGAGCCGCGGTGAGTTGTGGGTATTGGTTGTCGCCTCCATGCCCGCAGTGTGTGTCGGCGCACTCGCAGGACACTACGTGCAGCTCTACTTGCGAGGAACGGCCGTGATTGCGCTGACCACTCTCGTTTTCGGTGTCCTGCTCGGATGGGCCGATCTACGCAGTCGCATTGCGCGAGAAGCGCCGCACTCGTCCGAACGATTACAGGTGTCAATGCGAGATGGGCTATTGATCGGTTGTGCGCAGGCCCTGGCGCTCATTCCTGGCACGTCGCGATCTGGTATTACGATCACAGCAGCCCTGTTACTGGGCTACCGCGTTGACCAAGCGGCGCGTTTCTCTTTCCTGCTCGCCGTTCCAGTGATCCTAGGTGCCATGGTGTTCAGTGCGATCGATCTGCGGGAAAGCACATTCGCGACGATTTCAGCGTTACAATTAACCGTGGCAGTGGTGGTCTCAGCAACGACCGCTTATCTGACAATCGCAGCGTTCACGCGGTGGGTACAACGCATTGGCCTGATGCCCTTCGCGGTTTATCGCGTGGTGTTGGGACTCTTGCTTATTTTTATCGGGCTGCAGGGTTATCCGGAGAGCTAAATGACAACATCATTGGATGCATTGCTTGCTTTTTTGCGCGCATCGGTCACACCGTTTCACGCGACGAGAGAGCTAGTATGTGCGCTGGAAAAACAGGGATTTCAACCGCTGCCCGCAATTGACACGCTATGTCCGGGACAGGGTTACTACACCACTCGCAACGACAGCGGTTTGGTTGCTTTTCGCGTCGGTGATGGCCCCGCTGATGTGGGTATACGCCTTGTCGGTGCGCATACGGACAGTCCTAACTTATCGGTGAAGCCGCAGCCGCTCAAAGTCCGGCAGGGAACCGCGCAGTTGGCGGTCGATGTCTATGGCGGTGCGCTCCTTAATCCTTGGTTTGATCGAGATCTCTCGCTCGCTGGACGAGTCAGTTACGTTGATGAGCAGGGACAACTGCGCAACGCCCTGGTTAATTTTGAGCGACCGATCGCGATTATTCCTAGTTTAGCGATTCATCTTGATCGTGAGGCAAATGCCAATCGAAGCGTCAATCCTCAACGCGATATTTTGCCTTTGCTGCAGTTGGCGCAGCAAGAATCAGATTTTGACTTCAATGCGCTTCTCGCTGAGCAACTAAAACAAGAGCACAACCTTGATGAAACAGTGCGTATTCTCGATTATGAGCTGAGTCTTTACGACTCACAGCCGGCCGCATTGGTGGGCGTGCGCAATGATTTTATTGCCTCGGCGCGTCTCGATAATTTACTGAGTTGCTTTTGTGGATTGCAGGCCTTATTGCAGGCTCCGACAACGCAATGGTCTTTTCTCGTTTGCAATGACCACGAGGAGGTCGGCAGTGTCTCGACCGTTGGCGCGCAGGGTCCCATGCTGACCGATGTGCTGTGCGCGATCACGGACGGGTCGCAGTCGCTAAGGAAATTGCGCGAAAATTCTTGGATGCTCTCAGTCGATAATGCGCACGCAGTGCATCCAAATTTCAGTGATAAGCACGACGACAACCACGGCCCTATTTTGGGCGCGGGACCCGTCATTAAGATTAATCGCAACCAGCGCTATGCAACTTCAGGGGAGGGTGCAGCGAGGCTCAAGCTACTCGCGGAGCAGTGCGGTGTCACGGTGCAGAGTTTCGTGATGCGCTCGGATATGGCGTGCGGTAGCACCATCGGTCCATTGACTGCGGCGGAAACGGGTATTGCGACGACAGACATCGGTCTTCCGACACTCGCAATGCATTCTATTCGTGAATTGGCTGCCACCCATGACCCGGAGCAACTCATCGAGTTGCTATGTGCCTTTTTTGATCGCAAAGCATAAGTTGTAGAGAGGAGATAACCATGGCGACGCGTGTGCTCACCGGCATTACTACGACCGGTACTCCGCATTTGGGTAATTACGTCGGCGCGATCCGCCCTGCGATCGCAGCGTCCGTTAAACCCGATGTCGATGCCTATCTGTTCCTCGCGGACTACCATGCGCTGATTAAGTCGCAAGACCCCGATCGGATCGCTCAGTCGAGTCGTGAAATTGCCGCGACCTGGTTGGCGCTGGGTCTCGATCCGTCGCGGGCCCATTTTTACCGCCAGTCCGATATCCCGGAGGTGACCGAATTGACTTGGGTGCTGTGCTGTAGCGCAGCCAAGGGGTTGATGAACCGGGCGCATGCTTATAAGGCTGCCGTCGCCGCAAATGAAGAGGGCGGTGCCGATCCTGATTTTGGTATCACGATGGGCTTGTTTTCATACCCGGTATTGATGGCGGCGGATATCCTCATTTTTAACGCGCATCAGGTGCCCGTCGGACGCGATCAGATTCAGCACGTCGAGATGGCTAGAGATATCGCACAGCGGTTCAATCACCACTACGACACGATCTTTACCCTTCCTGAGGCGGTAGTCGACGAGCACGTCGCGGTTCTGCAAGGTTTGGATGGTCGCAAGATGAGCAAGAGTTACAACAATACGATTCCGCTCTTTGGCACGGAAAAGCAGTTGCAAAAGTCGATCAACAAAATCAAAACGAACTTGCTAGAGCCTGGAGAGCCCAAAGATCCTGATGACGCTATTGTGTTTCAGGTGTGGTGTGCCTTCGCCGATGAAGCGGAGCGCGAGCGTATGCGCGCGGCCTTCGCAGACGGTATTGGCTGGGGGGAAGCGAAGAAGCAACTGTTCGAGCGCGTGAATGATGAGCTTGCGCCTGCACGTGAGCGTTATGAGGCGCTCATGGCTGATCTTGGTCAAGTAGAAGAGACCTTGCAGGCGGGGGCCGCTCGGGTGCGCCCACAGGCTCAGGCGTTGCTAGCCCGCGTGCGGGAAGCGGTGGGCTTGCGCGCTTATATCTGAGATCACCCAGTGTTCGTTCAGGGGTCGTTCTGCCAGCGAACGCCGAGCACCAGTGACCTCGGTTCTCCAACAAAGTAGCGGTAGTTGCCAAAGCCAAAGTCGGCGCGCTCTGCATACGCGCGGTCGAGCAGGTTGGTCGCGACAAGAGACAAAGTCAGATCGTCATTCAGCGACCAGGATGAACGCCAGTTGAGCAGTTGGTGTCCGTTGTACTGATGCGCGTTTTCGGGGTCTACAAAGTAGGCGCCCATCCAGTTCCATTCGAGGGCCGACCGCAGCGGTCGATTAAGCCACTGTCCATTAAATTCAGCACTGACCCGACCAAAATGTCGCGGTGCCGTGTCCAGTAGATTGTCTTTAAGGGATGCGTTGGAGCCCAATAATTCAATCTCACTCGTATAGCGATGCTCCGCAAGGGTGCCGCTGATCGAAAACGACCAGTCTTGATGGGCTTGCCAGGCGAAGTCGTATTCGACCCCCGTATGTCCTGTGCGAGCGCCACTGACATTAAATCGATCACGATCCTGAAAGATTACATTTGTCTTGCGCATGGCGTAAGCACTGATCGAGCCGCTGAATTGTTCGTTAGGGCTAATCCGCACACCTATTTCGGCACTGTCAATGCGCTCTGAGTCAATCTCGGCAACCGACTGCCCAGCCTGTAATCGGTAGAGTTCGGTAGTCTGCGGCGCGCGAAAGCCTCGGGCGAGTCGGGCATACCACTGGGTGTGGGTCAGATCCTTAACAATGGCGAGGCTGCCCGACCAGTCATTAAATCGGTCGGACCGATTGGCGGGCCGATAGAATCGACAGGCCGTTGCGGAAGGCGAGCAGGCACTGCCCTCGGTGACGTTGGTCTGATAGCGGTAGTGCGTTTGCTCAAATCGCAAGGCTCCCTCCGTGCGAACTGACTCGGAGAGGGCCTGAGAGTGATGTGCAAATAGCGCCATGCTCGTGGCGTCGACGTCGTAATCGTAATGAATGCCCGCTGGTTGATTGGCGCTGAAGTCTTCGGCTTGAAACTCCAGCAGTGAGCCTTCTGTGGCGTCAACGTCCAGACCCACCGCCCAGCGGGTCGTGACATCGCTGGAAGCCAGTTGCGCTTGCAGCCCAACACTGCGGTGCGCATTACGTTCTGAAGCCTTCCAAGGAAGAAAGTGTTGCAAAAAGAGCATGCCATTGGTGCGAAGATAGGGGGTCAAAGTGAGTACGCTGTCCTCAGTCATGGCGCGCTCTGCGCGAAGCCAGGCGCGCGCCGACCAAGCATCGCGAAATGCCTCTGGATTGGGATTGGTGGTGCGCAAATCACCCTGACGATAAGCATTGTCTCCTTGGATATATCCTGCGGTTTCTTGATCGAGAAGACTCGCTGAGACCGCTCCCGAGAGCGACCAATCATCGGTTTGGGTATCACTCCTGAGCGTGAGCTTTTGCTCTCGAAATCCCGATTGGTCTTGGTAGCCGCCGTAGGACGTTGTCGATGCATTGACAGCCCAGATTTGATTGGAGAGCCCGATGCTGGTCCGATAGTAATCGCGGGCTCCCAACTCGGTGCTTAGGTATTGGCCGGTCTGTTGCGCGTTGCGAGTCGTTACATTGATGACGCCGTGTAGTGCATTTGAGCCAAATACTGCGGCACCGGGACCCATGATCGCTTCCACGGAACCCGCCTGCGCGATGTTGGCATCGAAGAGTTGGTTGACGTTGCAAAATCCGGGTGCTCGCAGCGAGATCCCATCCTCTGCAGTAATCAACGCGCCGCAACTGCCAGCACCCGTGAGCACGGGTGAGCGCAAAGCCACCAACGACTCCTGCCCATTGCCTCGGCTGACCCAGGCACCCGGTACCCGTTGAAACAACTGTTGGTTATGTTGCGCCGCTGTAAATGTAATGTCTTCTGCATCTACGCGGGACCAGGTCATCGGCAACTCGGATCCATTAACCGCTACCCGGGTCGCGGTGACAACAACCGTCTCGAGCGTGAGGTTATCGTTGGCAAAAGCGGTACCCGTGCTCAGTAGCCAGAGCGCAAGCATTTGGTGGGAACGTCGCAGCAACATTGGCAATCTCGGTTGGCGGTGATGAGGCGCATGCTAGCGACTTTAATCCGGTAGTCAAATGGGCTCTCTTGGGCGACACTGTGCGCATCGCAAAATTGGAATGTTGACATGCGTCCTACTCGCGTGCTGGCCGTGAATGACCAGCTGCCCATTAAAACCAGCGAACCCGTCCACTCGGGCAAAGTCCGATCTGTGTATTGGCTCAGTCCTGAGGAGAGTGCGCGCCTTATTGATTCGCGCGGCTACGATGTGGCGCCGGGAAGCCAGCTCGCGGTGATGGTGGTTTCCGACCGTTTATCCGCGTTTGATTGTATTTGGCGAGCGTCTGATGGACTCGATGGCGTTCCTGGAAAAGGTGCAGCACTGAATGCGATTTCCGGTTTTTGGTTTCAACAGTTCCAAGCGCATGGGCTGGCACGTAGTCATATTCTCGAGGCGCCACATCCGCTTGTGTGGATTGTACAGCGCGCGCGTCCCGTGCGAATCGAGGCGATTGCGCGTCAGTATATGACGGGCTCGATGTGGCGGGCCTATGCTGCCGGGACGCGTGATTTTTGTGGTATCGCATTGGCCGATGGCTTGAAGAAAGATGGTCGGCTCCCCGAGCTCCTGATGACGCCATCGAGCAAAGGGATTTTGATCGGAATTCCCGGTGTTCCGGAGGCCGATGACGTCAACATTAGTCAGCAAGTGATTGCGCAACAATGGCAGGCGTTGGGTTTCGAGCGCGCCGATGACGTGGCCCGCTATCAGCAGTTGCTGGCTACCGGTTTTCATGTGATCTCAGATCACCTTGCGAACATTGGGCAGTTGTTTGTCGATACGAAATTCGAATTTGGCTACGTCTCTAACGCCTCGGGAGCGTCCGAGCTCATTTACATGGATGAGGTGGGAACACCTGACTCTTCGCGTATTTGGTCTGCAGCAGACTATCTTGACGGTCGGACCGTAGAACGCTCCAAAGAAGGCTTTCGTCAAGAGTTACTGCGAACGGTGCCAGATCCAGACGTGCTTTTGAATAAAGACCGTATGGATGAGCGACAAACCTTGGCACGAGAGTTCTGCTTGCCAGCGGAGGTTTTCCTTGAAGTGGCGAAGACTTATCAGTCGATAGCGGAAGATATATTGGGTGCGCCATTACAGGTGCCAGAGGACCCTGAGGCTGAGATCATCGATGTGCTCGATGCTGACTTCGGGTTAATTGCCCAGTAGACTGGGGTCTCAAATCACTGCGATTGAAGGAGTCCGCTTTATGCATGTCATCGAACTCACCCCGACCCTGAGTGTTAGTGGGCAGATCAGCCCTGATGATGTCGCGGGTTTGGCAGCCACTGGTTTCACGGTGGTGGTCTGCAATCGCCCAGATGGCGAGTCCCCAGATCAGCCTGCTATGTCAGCGATGGCGTCTGCTTGTAGCGCCGCGGGGATTCGATTTGTGCAATATCCGGTGAATCCAATGACGTTTCCCGGCGATGATATCGGTATGATTGCCGATATGTTCTCCGGTCAAGGTACGGAGCGTGTGTTGGCTTACTGTCGGACAGGGACCCGTTGTACCAACTTATGGGTGGCCACGCGTCCTGCGGAGGAGCAGTCTGCTGCGATCGAGCACGCCCGTCATTTAGGCTTCGACCTAAGTCTCGCGATGCGGATGTTGGGCTAGGGGTTTTCGCGCCTCAGAGTGTTCAGAGAGTCCAGAGCGACGCGATAGGTTGGATCCAACGCGTCAATGGCATCGTTGCCGATCGTTTCTTGCTCCTCAAGCGATCGATAGTCGGGGTGATAGATCTCAATGATGACCGCGTAGGGGATGTGTTTTTCAGCGGTCGTTGCACCGATACGGTAGATCTGAGCCAGCAAGGGTGCATTTCGCGGTACCGTATGCTGCGCGAGCTGTTCAAAGAGCTCCCATGAGCTCAGTTGAAAATAGATCGGATCACTTTTCGTGACGACAAAGCCCGCATTGCGAATAGTCTCCCCGATACTGGCGCCAGCAAGAATTCGCTGATGTGCCGGGAGCAGTTCAGCAGCGACGGGTACTGCAAATTGTGTCAGTGCCAAGGTACGGCATATGCTATCTGAAGCGAAGCCAGATCGCAGTGCGGCGACGCGCTGCGTCGTTGACTGCGAGATCACGACGACGCTGTAACTACCGTAGCGAGCTCTAATGGCATCGCTATTCAGCGGTGACGCCCAGCCAGTCCAACAGGTTAGTGCTAGCACTAATACGACACAAAATCTAACCGACGATGCGCCAACCACTGGCGCTGACCCCAGCTTCGCTGTCATGGCTTGCATCCCTCACAAATTGCTACCCGGTTGGCACGCAGCTATTGATCGCTCTCTGAGCGGATTTGGTGCAGGATATCACTCTGGTGGGACTAGGGTCCGTATCGATTGAGAGGAGATTGGTGATGGTACTGCGAGGTATTTTGGGGCTTGTTGCGCTCGCGTTGAGTGGGCTTGTGTTCGCATCGGACTATCGCGAGGAAATTAAGTCAATTTACACGACGCAGCTTGGGCCGCTGTTTGACCATTTTCATCGGCATCCGGAATTGTCCATGATGGAACAGCAGACTTCTGCGCGCCTAGCTGATGAAATTGAAGCGCTCGGCTACACAGTGCACCGGGAAATCGGGGGTACTGGAATCGTCGCCATTATGGAAAACGGTAGCGGCCCTATGGTGATGATGCGCGCTGATATGGATGGCCTGCCGGTTCCGGAGAAATCCGGTTTGCCATACGCATCGGTTGCGCGACAGATCGATTGGCAGGGCCGTGAAGTTCCCGTCATGCACGCGTGTGGCCACGACGTTCACATCACGTCGCTTGTGGGAAGTGCCCGAATGATGGCAGCGCATAAAGATGCCTGGCAGGGCACTTTAATGTTGATTGGTCAGCCGGCTGAGGAAGCGATTGGCGGTGCACGAGCAATGCGCGAAGACCGGATATGGGAGCGCTTTGGTCAGCCGGATTTTGCGCTAGCGTTTCATGTCGCAGCACAAATGCCAACAGGTAAGCTCGCGGCCGATCCGGTATCACCCTATTCAGGTGCGGATACGGTCGATATTGTGATCAAAGGTGTCGGTGCCCATGGCGCTAGCCCCCATCGCGGTATTGATCCGGTGGTCCTGGGTTCACAGATCGTATTGGCGCTGCAGACGGTGGTCAGTCGCACCTTACCGCCGCGGCGTCCCGGCGTCATTACAGTGGGCTCCTTTCACAGTGGCACCAAGCACAATATTATTTCCGACGAAGCGAAGCTCCAGCTTACCGTTCGAAGCGAGTCACGATCGGATCGTCGACTTCTCCTCGATGGTATTCGCCGCGTCGCCGAAAATATGGGGCGAGTCGCCGGGCTCCCAGAAGATATGTTGCCAACCGTGATTGTCAATGAGGCCGACGGTGTGCCACCGACACTCAATGATCGCGCGTTGACGATGCGCATGCGTGATGTGTGGGCAGATGCTTTCGGAGAGGATGTTTTTTTTGAGGAAGAGCGACTGGGTATGGGCGCAGAGGATTTTCCATTTTTTACTACAGATCCCGATATTCCCAGCGTCTACTTCGCCGTTGGCGGCACGCCGCAAGCAGACTTTGATCGAGAAGCGGCAGGCGGGGAACCGGTGCCCTCGCATCATTCGCCGCTCTTTAAGGTAGCGCCTCAGGAGTCGATAACTCTCGGGGTAGAGGCCACCGTGCTGGCGCTGATGACGCTGTTACAATCCAATGAATGATTCGGCTTCAGACCAACATGACGTCTGGGATTTGCCGGTCCGTGCGACGCATTGGAGCTTCGTCGTGCTGGTCGCCTTTCTCTGGTGGTCTGGAGAAAGCGGGCACATGGACTGGCATCAATATGCAGGTTTCTGCATCTGGGTGCTCGTGTTGGCACGTGTCGTCTGGGGTGTGACCGCGGGCGGACATCAGCGTTTTAGTGAGTTTCCAATAGGCATGGGCAGACTCAAGGCCTATTGGCAAGGTAGAGAATCCTTTGTGGGTCATAACCCCATTGGAGCCTGGTCGACCCTGCTGATGCTTGCGTTGCTTTTCATACAGGCGACGACGGGCTTAATGAGTCGCGACGATATTTTATTCGAGGGTCCCCTAGCGTACTGGGCCGGAACTTATAGCGGTCTGATGACCGATCTCCATGAACTGAACTGGTATCTGTTACAGATTGTTGTGGCGGTTCATATTCTGGCGATTGCTTACCACCATTGGCGTGGCCGAGACTTGCTTCTGGTGATGTGGCGCGGCCGTTCGCTCACACGCGCGAGTCACTTGGCAGCGAGTCCTTGGGTTGGTTGGTTGGCTGTTCTGTTGATCAGCGCCACGGCGCTCACGCTCATCGTAACCAGTGCGCCTCGGGCTCCCTCGTATTTTTAAACTCAGTATCTAGCCGGTCTTTGGTGCCTGGTAGCGCGATCTTCCAGTCTCTGAGACGGCTTCCCGATGGCGAGTTTAGGCTCGCCAGTCAGTTTTTGAACACGGCCCGTTTCTCAGTGTCTCCCGCGACAGACTGACACACAGTGACAATACCGTGTGACTGTGGGCACGGAGTCGCTGGGGAACCCGTCGGCCTGTGAGCCGATTTCTGTGCCGGATTCGGCAGCGGTGAGACAAGCCGCGTGTGCTGTCAGATGTGCGGAGGGTTCCGAACGACGTCTAGATCGATGTCATTGCGTTGGCCGCGGCCAAGGTCAATACCTAGTACAAGTAATCGTCTGCTTTGTAGTCGTCGTGACAACTTTTACAGGTCCTGGCGGTCTTCCCGAACTGCGCACGAATAGCACCTGCGTCGCCGCTGTCGGCCACCCGCGCGAGTTCACTCGTCTCAAGGCGCAGTGCGGCTAGTTTAGCCTTGAAGTCGTCCATATTGAGCCAAATATCGGGCTGTGCTCGGGTCTGACCCATCTCGCTGCCCGGACCAAAGGCACGCTCCACCGAAAACTGTGAGACCGAGGCGAGGTCATTGGCCCAATTTGCGAACTGTGACGCGTCCCAGGGGATGTTGCCTTTGACCATCTCACCCATGGGATGGAGCGTCATGCCAAGCAGGGCGAAATAGGATTGGCGCATCGACTGTTGCGGCTCAGCTTGACGCATGTGGGCGTGTGCGACACCCCACAGCAGCATCGAGCCAGTCAGAATAGAAATAATCAAACGCTTTGGACGCATAGCCAGACTCCTTGAAACCGTTAAAGAATTCTTGATCGGACGCCTACACTATACCCAATATCAACCCCGACGGGGGAGGTCGCGACGATTGTCACCAGAGCGATAAGCAGTACACTTGAGCGACCTGTAAGGAGGTGCATCATGACGCATCAGGACCATTTCGGCTTGGAATCGCTTAATCTCGATGCGCATTGGATGGCCTATACCGGCAATCGACAGTTCAAACGCGACCCAAGAATCATCGTCGCAGCGGAAGACGTTTGGTACACCGACCGCGACGGTCGACAAATACTCGATGGACATTCTGGATTATGGACCTCCGGATTGGGCCATGGCCGCAAGGAAATCGCCGAGGCCGTGGCGGAGCAAATTGTTGCATTAGATTATTCGCCGGCATTTCAGTATGGCCATCCAAAAGCCTTCCAGCTCGCGGATAGGGTCCAGGGTCTGATGCCCTCCGGCCTTGATCACGTGTTCTTTACTAATTCTGGCTCTGAGTCGGCTGATACCGCCCTGAAAATGGCGCGAGCCTATTGGCGCTTGAAAGGGCAACCTTCAAAGACACGATTTATTGGCCGAATAAAAGGCTATCACGGCGTCAATTTTGGCGGCATATCGGTCGGGGGCATTGGTGCAAACCGGAAGCATTTTGGGCAAACTCTAGAGTCTGATCATTTGCGACACACCTTGTTGCCTGAGAATCGCTTCTGTCGTGGTCTTCCTGAGAGTGGCGCGCACTTGGCCGATGAGTTGCTCGATATGATTGCCTTACATGACGCCTCCAACATCGCAGCGGTCATTGTCGAGCCGATGGCCGGCTCGGCGGGCGTGCTGCCGCCGCCGAAAGGTTACCTGCAGCGGTTGCGCGACATCTGCGATCAACACGATATTTTGTTGATTTTCGACGAGGTTATTACGGGTTTTGGTCGCGTCGGTGCCCTGACGGGCGCCGAGGCTTTTGGTGTGGTGCCCGATATCATCACGCTCGCAAAACAGTTGACCAACGGTGCCATCCCCATGGGTGCAGTGGTGGCCCAGCGACAAATTTATGAGACGTTCATGGCACAAGGCGGGCCCGATTATGTGTTGGAGTTTGCCCACGGGTATACCTATTCAGCGCACCCTGTCGCCTGCGCTGCCGCACTGGCGTCGCTAGAACTCCTCCTTTCAGAGCGTCTAGTAGAGCGCGTAGCAGCGGAATCAGCATTTTGGGAAACCACCCTACACGATGCTCTGGTCGGCCTGCCCACGGTCGAGGATGTGCGCAACTGCGGGTTCGCCGGTGCGATCACACTCGAGGCCTATCCAGGGGAGCCACTCCGGCGACCCTTTGACATCGCCATGGCCATGTGGGAGCGTGGATTTCTAGTCCGCTACGGCGGCGATACCATTCAATTGGCCCCACATTTTGTGATGCAGCGAGAACAAATGGCCTCACTGGTGGGCGCGCTGGCGGACTGTATCAAAGCACAGGACTAAAATGGCCGAAGGGAGAGTGCAGCATGTCGTTTCGATTCTGGATGGGTTTCATCGCACTCCTGCTGATAGCGTGGCTCGCTGTGCCCGCTGTAGCGCCAATTCAGGTCGAGCGATGGTCACCGCCGAGCAATCCAGGACTGACCGGTGTATTTTCACCCAATCTCAGACTTGATGAGGCGGTTCAAGTCACAGTAGGACCCGGACCTGAGCACGTCGCTTGCGACGCGGCAGGCATCCGCTATACCGGCATCGAGGACGGAAGTATCTTGCGGATCTCGCCAGATAACAGCGTCGATCTCATCGCCAACACCGGGGGCCGCCCACTGGGGATTCGCAGCAATCCTGAGGGCGGTCTCTGGATCGCCGACGCGGTCCGCGGTGTCTTAGCCGTAAGCTCTGAAGGTGATGTCACGGTTTTGGTGGACGCTTTTGAAGGCGAACGCATGAAGTTTGTCGATGATCTCGATGTGACCCATGACGGCGTGATTTGGTTTTCCGATGCAAGCCAGCGCTATGGATTTGGCGAAACGATGCGCGATTTCTATGAGGGATCTAGGACCGGACGGTTAATGCGCTTTGACACTCGGACAGGCGATCTGAGCGTGGCAATGACAGGTTTGTTTTTTGCAAATGGAGTGAGTCTCGGCCCCGACGAGGCCTATGTACTTGTCAATGAAACTGGGATGGGGCGCACGCACCGACTGTGGCTGAAGGGGGAGCGCGCGGGGGAACGTGAGGTCTTCGTCGATCAACTTCCCGGTGCCCCCGATAATATTCGCTTCGATGGCGATGGGTTGTTTTGGATCGCAATGCCATCTTTGCGGGATAGTCTTGATAGCTTGGCCAATATGCCGCGTTTACGCGCTTTTATTTCGCTATTTCCTGAACACTGGATGGAATCAGCCGCCAATGTGACCAGCTTTGTGATCGCGGTCAATCTTGAAGGGGAGGTTGTCCATAATCTCCAGGGCTCGGGTGATCAAATGGCCTATATCACAGGGGTCAACCCCTGCGGCGAGTACCTCGAAATCGGGAGTCTGCAGGGCGATGATATCGCGCGATTAGAAAAACCCTAAAAAGGCTTCAGATGCTAGTCAACTGGGTGTTGCGCCAAGACCAGCTCCTGAGCCAACCAGTCTTGCATGCGTCGCTCCAAGTCACTCAGTGGAATCGCGCCGGCGCCCAACATCGCATCGTGAAAGCGTCTGATATCAAAGTCGTCCCCCAATGCTTGTTCTGCATTTTGACGTAACTCCAACATTTTCAATTGACCTATTTTGTAGGCCAATGCCTGCCCCGGCCAGCCGATGTAGCGGTCAATCTCGTTGACGATATCGGCTTCGGTTTTCGGCGTCTGCGCCATGAAATAGTTGATTGCGCGCTCACGACTCCATGAAAAATAGTGCATGCCAGTGTCGACCACGAGCCGCACAGCGCGCCACATGTCATAGGTGAGCTGGCCGTAACGGGAGTAGGGATCCTGATAGAGCCCCATATCGTATCCAAGACGTTCTGAATAGAGACCCCAACCCTCAACAAAGGCAGTGACGCCGGCCTCTCTTCGAAATTCTGGAAGCTCGCCGAGCTCCTGTGCGAGCGCGATTTGCAAATGGTGACCCGGTACACTCTCGTGAACACTCAACACTTCCATTTCAAACTTCGGCCGAACCTCCGGCCGATATAAATTGACGTAATACCAACCTGGCCGAGTTCCATCTGCAGCGGGAGGCATGTAGTAAGCGGTGGTAGTGTCGGGAGCGATTTCCTCAGGAATCGGCCGTACACCGTAGGGAATCCTTGGCAAGCGACCGAAGAGCTTGACTAGTTCAGGATCAAGGCGCTTAGCAATGGCTTGGTACGCAGCCAAGAGCTCTGCCTCTGTCTGGTAATAAAACTGCGGGTCGTTGCGCAGAAATTCATTGAACGATTCTAGCGAGCCCGCGTAATCGAGGCTGTCGAGCACCTCTTGCATTTCGCTGCGGATACGCGCGACTTCCGCTAACCCTATTTGATGGATCGCCTCGGGGGAGTACTCGGTGGTCGTAAATTGTCTTGCGAGTAGGCTGTATGCCGATCGTCCTCCGTGAAGGGCGCCAATTCCTGGTTCGACTCTCGTCGCGGGCAGGTAGGTATCGACAATGAATCGCTCAAATTGCTGATACGCGGGTGTCACTATTTCTGCGATAACTGTTTTTGCTCGGGTCTGCAAAAGGCGCTGTGCTTCAAGATTGAGCGAGTCAGGGAGGTTGGCGAAAGGTTTGTAAAATGGACTGTCCTGGGGTTGTTGTGTGATCACCCGCTGGAGTTGCTCGGGGACTCGAGCCATAACAATCTGCGCCTGTACCCGATCGCGTGCGATGCCCTCGGTCAACAAGGCTTCATATTGCTCCAGCAGCGGCGGGAGTGCTTCGAGGCGCGCCAGCCAGTTATCAAAATCTTGCTCGTCCTCTAGCGCGAGGTATTCAGTCACGCCATGTAAGTGCTGAGGTCCGTCTCGCATATTCATCGACATGAGGTGGAGGCCCTCCGCAAAGCTCTCCCGCTGGTCTCTAAGCTCCCTTAACAACAAGCTGCGATTCAGCTGGGCGTCTTCTGTCAATGTGGCGGGTTCGATGGTTTCTAATTGCTCGATAAATTGGGCGTGGGCTTGATCACGGCGCGCGAATGCTGCTGAACTCATATCGGTCCAAATGCGCTCGCCACTGAGATCACCGTATTCACTCCGTTTTTCTGGATACTGCTCTAAAGTCCATTGCCAATGGGCGTCGATAATCTGATTGAGTTGGTCATCATTGGCTGCAGCGAGTGGCGCGCCGAGTGCTACAACAATGAGGAAGAGGTAATAGCGCATGGGGTCGAACCTCAGACGGTTAAGAGGGTTAAGTAAAAAGGATATGGAATGGGGCGTGCCATTTTTTTGCGGCGGGCTAGCGCCCCAGAAGCGATCGGGCGACGAGCTCGCGCATAATTTCCGAGGTCCCACCATAGATTGTTTGAATACGTGCGTCGACGAAAAAGCGCGAGATTGGGTACTCAGTTGTGTATCCATAGCCGCCAAACAACTGCAAACACTGATCGGCAACTCGGCATTGCATCTCGCAGCTGGCGAGTTTGAGCATTGCCGCCTCATCGGTGGGTAACGTCGCCGTCGCATATTTATTGGCGCATTGATCGTAAAATGCGCGGTTGATGGCAATATCCGTTTTGACATCGGCGAGTTTAAATCGCGTATTCTGAAATTGACCAATCTTCTGTCCAAAAGCCTCGCGCTCCTGCACGTACTCAAGTGTAATGTCGAGTGCTCCTTCAGAAGCAGCAATGGCTTGCGCGGCAATCCCTAATCGCTCTCGCGGTAATTCATCCATCAAGATAGCGAAGCCTTTGTTTTCTTCTCCCAGCAGAGCGTTCGCGGGGATGCGGACATCGCTGAAAAAAAGCAGCGCTGTATCAGATGCGTGTTGGCCGATTTTTTCAATTTTTTTAGATTTCTCAAAGCCTTCGCTGTGCGCATCGACAAGGAATAACGATGTGCCCTTAGCGCCGCGCCCTGGATCAGTGATCGCGGCGACGATGACCAGATCCGCGTTGATACCATTGGTAATAAAAATTTTTGATCCGTTGAGAATCCAGCCATCACCGTCGCGTACAGCATGGGTCCGAATCCCCTGAACATCAGAGCCAGCGCCTGGCTCTGTCATCGCGAGTGCACCGACGGCCTCGCCGGAGACCATCTTGGGCAACCACAGGGCTCGCTGTTCGGGGGTGCCGTGTCGACTGATATACGGTGCGACGATGTTGCTGTGAATGCCATAACCTGAGGCTAAGCCGCCAAACCCGAGATAGGCCAGCTCCTCGATCATCGCGAGGGTGATTAAGGCTGACGTACCCGCACCACCGTACTCCTCGGCCACGTCGGGGCAAAGCAGGCCGGCCTGCCCTAAGGTAGACCAGACCTCACGAGGCACCAGCGCATCGCGTTCCCAAGTGTCGTAATACGGAGAAATCTCTTTCTCAAAGGCGCGTCGAGCCATGTCGCGAAACAACATCATGTCTTCATCGTGTGGTGAACTCATGGTCAATCGATCCCTAGTGTTGTCGTGGCGAAAGGGGGGAGTATGACGAAATCTATAAAATGCTTCAAAATATCGTCGTCTTTTGATGAGTCAGTCGATTACAGAATGAACGGTGACAAATCGGCGCATGACGTCGCTAAACCCTAATGGAGATCGCTAAACGATGAAGAGCATTGCCGCATTCACGCAGCAAGTTCGTCCGTGGGCCGGCGACGCGCAGGCTAAGTTGTGGTTGGATACGTTGGAATCAACCGGTTTCATTGTGATTCCGAGCCTGCTTGCGGAAGACGACATCCGTCGTTTTCGGAACGCGCTCGCACCGTACTTAGCGCGTGACCAGCGGGGTAGGAACGTCTTTGAGGGTGTGCGCAGCCATCGCGTCTACGCGATGTTGGCGAAAGATCCCTGTTTCTCTGAGCTGATCGCTCATCCGCTCGCACTTGCCTTCGCCGAGTATTTGCTAGGTCCAAGTTGCTTGTTGTCTGCCTGTTTGGCGATAGACCTCATGCCTGGCGAATCGGCGCAACCCTGGCACACCGATGATGCGCATATTCATGTGCCGCCACCCCATAATGTCTTTGGCATCTCGACGTTCTGGACCCTTGACGAAGTCACCGATACGAACGGCGCTACGGAATTTCTTCCCGGCAGTCATCGCTGGGCGGAAGCAGATTTCCCCGGCGTACTCCATGACGGCGATTTCTCCGATGTGAGTGATCCCAAATCCTTAGAGGACCCCGGTTATCACCCAGATGCGTGTAAAGCAACGGCGCCTGCAGGCTCGCTCGTTATTGCGCGCAGTGATGTTTGGCATCGAGGTGGCGCTAATGTTTCAGAGGAGAACCGGCTGATCGTGACACCCCAGTACTGTGCCGGTTGGGCGCGGCCGCTGGAGAGCATGCTGCTCGCGGTACCACCGAAGCAGGCGAAAGCGCTGCCACCGCGGGTACAGGAGCTACTCGGTTATTCAATTCATCCGCCCTTTATGGGGTATAGCGATGGTGTTCATCCCAATCGCATACTCAGGCAACCCTGACTTTTATCACAGCGAGGATTCTATGCGCGAATACTTACAGTTTTATATCAATGGCCAGTGGGTCGCTCCAAGAGAAGCGCGGCAGTGTGAGGTGATCGATCCGTCTAACGAGCAACCGTGTGGTGTGATCTCGCTGGGGTCTGCTACTGATGTGGACGATGCAGTCGCCGCGGCAAAGGCGGCCTTCGAAAGTTTTAGCCAAACGAGTCAGGCCGAACGGATCGAGTTGCTTGAGCGAATCGCAGCGATCTATGAACGGCGAATCGCAGAGATCGGTGAGGCCATTCGACTCGAGATGGGCGCTCCAGCGGCATTTGCGGCGCGCTCTCAGGCGGGAGCAGGGCTTGGGCATCTGCGTGAAGCGGCCCGCGTGCTCAAGACTTTTGAGTTTGCTGAAGACCTCGGTGTGCATCGTGTGGTGAAAGAACCGATCGGTGTCTGTGGCCTGATTACGCCCTGGAACTGGCCTATGAATCAGGTGGCGTGCAAGGTCGCCCCTGCAATTGCAGTTGGATGCACGATGGTCCTGAAGCCGAGTGAAGTAGCACCATTGTCAGCCTACCTCTTCACTGAAATTATGCACGAAGCGGGCGTCCCAGCCGGCGTGTACAACATGGTGAATGGCGACGGCCCGACTGTTGGTACGGCACTGTCGGTCCATCCCGATATCGATATGATGTCGTTTACCGGATCAACGCGTGCCGGGTCACTAGTGGCGCAAAATGCGGCGCCAACTGTTAAGCGGGTGACGCAAGAGCTCGGTGGGAAATCGCCCAACTTGATTCTCGACGACGCTGATCTTGAAGCGGCTGTCGTACGCAGTGTGCGGCACATGTTTAATAACACGGGACAGTCATGTAACGCGCCATCGCGCTTGTTAGTGCCCCGCGCAAAGCTCGCGGAGGCAGAGCGAATTGCAGCAGAGGTGGCAGCCGGTGTCGTGTTGGGCCCCACCGACCAGGACGGTGTGACCATGGGTCCAGTGGTCTCGAAAATCCAGTGGGACAAAATTCAAGGACTCATTCATGCGGGAATAGATGAGGGGGCACGGCTGGTCTGTGGTGGACCGGGTCTACCTGAGAGTATCAGCGAAGGCTATTACGTTAGACCCACCATTTTTTCCGACGTGAACAATGGCATGACCATCGCACGGGAGGAGATCTTCGGGCCGGTATTGGCGATGTTGCCATATGACAGTGAGGAAGAGGCTATTCGGATCGCGAACGATACGCCCTACGGCTTGGCTGGGTATATTCAAACAGGGGATATTGAACACGGGCGTCGTGTGGCTGCGCGCATCCGCGCGGGCAACGTACGTATTAATGGCGTTGAGGGCGGCTTCGACGTTCCCTTTGGCGGGTTTAAGCAGTCTGGGAATGGCCGCGAATGGGGCGCCCATGGCTTCACCGATTATCTGGAGATCAAAGCGATCGAAGGCTACGACCCGACACGCGGTTAGTCGTTGACTTTGTAGAATCAGGAGGTTTTTGTGGCGCGCGTCGTTCTTGCGATTGATCAGGGAACCACTGGCACAACCGTCGCATTGATGGATGCCCGGGGGCGCTTGTTGGGCAGTGTGAATCATGAGTTTCCACAGCTCTATCCGCAACCGGGA
Source organism: Halieaceae bacterium (assembly GCA_038134505.1). Taxonomy (GTDB): domain Bacteria; phylum Pseudomonadota; class Gammaproteobacteria; order Pseudomonadales; family Halieaceae; genus Luminiphilus. The sequence continues at coordinate 26,017 of JAYPVH010000003.1, forward strand.
TGGGTTTCCCATGACGCGGAGTCGATCTGGAGTTCGGTCCTGGCCGGCATCCGGGTGCTGTTGCGGCGCGTTAAAGTATCGGCAACTGATATTGTCGCAATCGGTATCACCAACCAACGCGAGACCGCGATGTTGTGGGATCGCGTCACAGGAGAGCCGCTCGACTACGCCATTGTATGGCAGTGTCGAAGGACGACGCCATTTACAGAGAAACTTAAACGCGCCGGGCATGAAGCAGAGGTTCGCGCGCGGACGGGTTTGGTGCTCGACCCCTATTTTTCCGCCAGTAAATTTCGCTGGTTGTTGGCGAACAATGCAGGTGCCAGACTTCGGGCGCGTCGGGGGCAGGTGTGCGCAGGTACGATCGACAGCTTTTTGCTGTGGCGCCTGAGCGGTGGTGAAAGACACATCACTGATGTGTCTAATGCCTCGCGAACTTCTTTGATGAATTTACAGACCCTCGATTGGGATCCAGATCTATTGCGTCTTTTTGATGTTCCGAGGGAGATCTTGCCTGAAATCGTTGACTCGAGTGGGCAGCTTGCGGTGACCCGCAATGTACCCGGTTTGCCGGATGGTATTCCGATCAGCGGCTGCGCTGGCGATCAGCAGTCGGCCTTGTTCGGACAGGCGTGCTTCCAAGCTGGAGACGCGAAGTGCACCTTTGGAACCGGCTCCTTTATCCTGATGAATACGGGTTCTAAACCGCGCGAGTCGGCCGCGGGTTTGCTCAGCACTGTGGCCTGGCGGCTCGCGGATGGGCGCGTTGCGTATGCGCTAGAGGGCGGTGCTTTTGTGTGTGGCGCGGCTGTGCAATGGTTGCGCGATCAACTACAAGTCATTGCCTCGGCGGCCGATATCGAAGCGTTAGCAGCTCAGGTAGGCGATAGCGGTGGCGTTGATTTCGTTCCCGCGTTGACTGGATTGGGTGCGCCGCATTGGGAGCCTGACGCTCGGGGCACGATTAGTGGGATCACGCGGGGAACGACCTCCGCGCACATTGCACGGGCAACCCTCGACGCGATGGCTCTCCAAAACACCGATATTCTGCTGGCCATGGAGGCGGACACAGGGCGGCGGTTGCGTCGTTTGCGGGTTGATGGTGGCGCGGCAGCCAATGACTTATTAATGCAGTTGCAAGCCGATTACCTCGGCCGAGATATTGTGCGTCCCAAGGTGATTGAAACCACGGTGGCCGGCGCTTGCTTTCTTGCGGGGTTGGGTGTGGGTCTCTGGCCGAGCACAGATAAGATTACTCAGGTTTGGCGTGCTGATGTGTCCTTTAGTGCATCTCTCAAGCCCGCCGCACGACGAGCAAGGCGCTTGCAGTGGTCTCGTGCGGTCGAGCGGACGGTGATGCACCCTCAGCATGACTGAGATATTGCAATTTCCGAAGAAAAAACGCCCGGCCGACCAAACACTATGCCGGAATGGTCACCATCGCTGGCAGGTCATGACCGCAGATCCGTTCGCAGTTCATCGCGGAGAGTTAATTACGCGGTATCGCTGCAGCCGCTGTGGCAAGGAGAGGGTCAAAGCACACTGAGCGGTCTTCGCCTTCCGAATGTGTACCAAGGTTGCCACATCCCGCCGCTGAATCGGCTGGTTTTGGCCGCCGTGATAGCCGCAGATACAGGGCTTTAAATATCACGCCATGGTGCGAAAATGTTGCGTCTGCGAGACCGTGGCCACGTTAAAATCGTCACTCGAAAATAGGGTGCCGATCTACCCATCATTGGGGGTAGAGGCTTTGAGCGTTCAAGCTCTACTCTTTGGCATTCCGTCCGATTATGGATGATGTTGGCTGGTAAGAAAGAGAGGGGATCTGCTTTCATGCGTGTTTCTTGTTGCACCGCATGCAACACGTGCTGAAAAAGGATCCTCGGACAGCGGCGCCTGCAAGTGAATCTCACAAATGGATTTTAAACCGCAGTAACAAAAGACCGCACAAGAGAACAATGATTGAAGGTTTCACCCTCGTTCAAACACGCTGAGGCACAAGGAGTACCAAATGACTGCAATGATCTATCCGACGACGAACCCGAGTTTTTCGGAGCAGCTTGTCGTTGCGCGTGCTCAAGGAGCTTATGTTTACGATCAACAGGGATGCGAGTATTTAGAGGGTATGGCTGGCCTTTGGTGTACAGCGCTTGGCTACGGTAATGAGGAGATTATTGAAACGGCCACGCGTCAAATGCGTGAGCTGAGTTTTAGCCATTTATTTGGTGGTAAAACCCACCCAGAGGCTATGGCGCTCGCAGATCGTCTTTCAGATATCGTCCCGATTTCAGACGCGCGGATTTTTCTCGGAAATTCTGGTTCCGACGCAAACGACACCCTGATGAAAATGATCCGCTACCACGCTAGCGCGACCGGGCATCCTGAGCGTACCAAAATTATTAGTCGGGAAAAGGCTTATCACGGCGTAACCCTCGGCTCGGCCTCATTGACTGGACTGCCACCAAACCATAGTCATTTCCAACTTCCTTTCGAGGCCCTCGGTGTGCTTCGTACAGGCGCGCCGCATTACTACCGGTTTGGCCTAGAGGGTGAGTCGGAAGCGGAGTTTGTCGCCCGTCGCGCGGCGGAATTAGAGCAGTTAATCCTCGCTGAGGGACCCGAAACCATCGCCGCGATGATTGCTGAGCCCATCAATGGCGCTGGTGGTGTTCTGGTGCCGCCGGATGGCTATTTTCCGGCGATTCAGGCGGTGTTAGATCGTTATGGCATCTCGCTTTGGGACGATGAGGTGATTTGTGGCTTTGGTCGGTTGGGAACAGATTTTGGTGCGACGGCCCTCACGATGCGTCCCGATATGATGGTCTTTGCCAAGGCCCTGTCTTCAGCGTATGTGCCGATCAGCGCCGTAGTGGTGAGCGGCGAATTCGCTGACGCAGTCAATGCATCAGCGTCACAAATGGGCGTATTTGGGCACGGTTATACCTACAGCGGGCATCCTCTGGCCTGTGCTGTAGCCAACAAAGTGCTGCAGATTTATGAGCGGGATGGGGTCTACGCGCATGCGAATCGCGTGGGAGCGTACCTACAGGCCCGCTTGGCCAACTTCGCTGATCACCCGCTCGTGGGTGAGGTGAGTGGTCGGGGTCTGATCGCAGCCCTTGAGTTGGTCGCTAACAAGGCAAGTAAGGCGGCGTTCGAAGGCACTGCGATTGGCGCTTACTGTGCGAAGGCCGCTGAGAAAGCTGGATTGATTGTCCGCGCTGTCGGAGCTAATCGAGTCGCACTCTGCCCGCCACTCATTATTACCGAGAAACAGGTCGATGAGCTGACCGAGAAGCTCGCAGTCGCTCTCGAAGAGACACTGGCTTACGTCAAGGCCGAGGGTTTGTTAGTCGACTGAGGTGCTGATTTGGGAATTCAATAGCTGCTGATAGATCTCGAGAGTGCCACTGACCATCGCCTCAATAGTAAAACGTGACTCCACCCGCTGTTTGCCTGCTGCACCCATCGCCCTACTGCGAGTTGGATCAGCGAGTAGTGAGATAATCGCTTCCGCCAGCGCGTTGGGATTTTGGGGCGGCACCACTAACCCTGTCTCCTTATCGGCGACCGATTCGGGCATGCCGCCCACGTCGGTCGTGATGACGGGTTTCTCTGCTGCGCCCGCCTGCATCGCAACATTCGCGAAGCCCTCCATCGTGGCAGGATGAATGAGGATATCGATGGCTTGTAAGACGCGGCCGACATCGTCGCGATAGCCTGCAAAGACGACCCGCTCAGTGAGGCCAAGGTCGCTAACCCGAGCGCGTAGGTTTTCTTCGAGTGCACCTTCCCCAAGAAATAGCAGCTGTGTTTGTGGAAATGCTTGTAACACTTGCGCCATGGCGGCGAGTAAGAAGCGATGGCCTTTGCGTTCGATGAGCTGAGCGATCACAGCCAGAACAGCACCTTCAGCATGAAGACCTAATTCCGCGCGGATGACGTCAGGCGTCACGTCTGATTGGTACTGTTGGGCCTCAATAGCGCTATAGACCTGAGAAATCTTGTCCCTAGACACTCCGCCAGCCTCGAGCGCTCGTACGATACCTTGGGACACCGCTACAATATGATCGCAAAGTGGACCATAGCGAAAGCGATTTAGAAGGGTCCTTTTAATCGGATCATCGACACGACGCGCAGTAATAATCTTAGCGTTTGAGGCGAGTCGCGCAGCGATAGCACCCCAGACATCCGCGCCTCGACGACTGTGAATGTGCACAATATTCGGTGAAAAGTTGCGCACAATGGCCGCAATTTTCCAAATAGCACTGACATCCGCATCTCCGGAGTATCGGATCGGCGTCACATCGAGGTTGTTTGCGATCGCAAGCTGATGCAACACCGAGGATTCAGGGGTGATGAGGCGTGAGGCGATGCCCGATTCTGAGAGCGCGCGATGCAGATAGAAAACCTGCATCGTGCCGCCAAGACGGTGCCGTCCTAGCTCGATATGAAGGACACGGGGTTGGGTCATGGTTTGGATTCAAGCATCACTAGCGGTCGAGCCCGCCCATGAGCATATACTTAATCTCTAGGTAGTCTTCGATACCATACTTTGAGCCTTCACGGCCAGAGCCCGACTCTTTGACGCCGCCGAAGGGGGCCATTTCGTTAGAAATAATGCCCTCGTTAATTCCGACAATACCGTACTCTAAGCCCTCAGCGACTCGCCAAACGCGGCCAATATCGCGCGTATAGAAATAGGCTGCCAGTCCGTATTCTGAGTCATTGGCAATTTGCAGCGCCTCGGCTTCATCGCGGAATCGGACTACAGGTGCCACCGGGCCAAAAATTTCGTTGCGAAATACCGCCATGCTGCTCGTGACTTCGGTGAGCACAGTGGGTTGGTAGTAACAGGGACCGAGATCCGCTGGCGCACCACCGGTGACCAGTCGAGCGCCAGCCGCAACGGAGGATGTGACGAGCTCATGAACGTCCTCAACCGCGCCGCGATTGACTAGAGGTCCCATGGATACGCCGTCGTCCATGCCGTTTCCTAAGACTAATGCCTCCGTGGCCGCTACCAGCTTCTCAACGAAAGCGTCATAAACCGAATCCTGCACAAGAAGCCGGTTTGAACAGACGCAGGTTTGGCCACTGTTGCGGTATTTGGAAATCATCGCCCCCTGAACCGCGGCGTCAAGGTCGGCATCCTCGAATACGATAAACGGGGCATTACCCCCGAGTTCCATTGAGGTTTTTTTAAGCGTCTCGGCGCAGTCTCTGACAAGCGCCTTGCCTACCGGGGTCGACCCTGTAAAGGTCAACTTCCGGACAATTGGATTACCGGTTAATTCAGGCCCTATCTCTCCGGAGGAGCCGACAACGACGTTGAGTACGCCCGCAGGCACGCCCGCGCGCGCTGCGAGTTCGGCCATGGCGAGGGCTGAAAGCGGGGTCTCTGAGGCGGGCTTAATGACAATAGCACAGCCGGCGGCGAGCGCCGGTGCGGCTTTACGCGCAATCATCGCGTTCGGGAAATTCCAGGGTGTGACTGCCGCAACAACGCCAACAGGTTGCTTGATGCAGACAATACGCTTGTCTGCCGAGGGGCCAGGGATGACGTCGCCATCGACCCGCTTTGCCTGCTCGCCGAACCATTCGACAAAGGCGGCGCCATACGCGACTTCGCCGCGGCTTTCGGCCAACGTTTTGCCCTGTTCGGCCGTCATGATACGCGCTAGATCCTCTTGATGGGCCATCATCAAGTCGAACCAACGTCTCAGGATGTTGGCTCGGGATTTGGCGGATTGTGTTTTCCAAGTCGCCATCGCCTGTTCTGCGGCTTCGATGGCTCGGCGTGTTTCCGCCTGTCCCACTTTGGCGACCTCAGCCACAACGTCCCCTGTGGCAGGGTTATATACCGTCAGCGTAGCGCCGCTATCAGCGGGAAGCCATTGCCCGTTGATGTAGGCATCGGTGCGAAGTAACTGGGGGTCGTCGAGTCGCAGGGTCATGTTCAGTCCATTTGTTAGTGGGTCGTGCATTGTTTGCTGATTGCGGGCCAGGTCCGAGTAAAGGCATCAAAACCCGCGTTGTTGTTCTTATCCAGAATTTCCCCGAGAGCGTACGGGGTCTGACGCGCCATTGTACGGCATTGACATCGAGCGGGGGAATGGCTCCATGAGTTGGGTTATTGCGCTGAGCTCAATATCACAGTTGCTTCTGCTCATTGCGGCGTTGGTGCGGAGGAGGCGACGCCTGCGGTGATCTGAACGCCGGGTGTCCCTGCATCAACGATGTGGCCATCGAGGGCGACAATGTGTCCCGAAACCAAGACATAAGAGATACCGATGGATGTCTCATAGGGCTCACCATAGCGCGCTTTGGGTGCAATCAGCTCTGGATCAAAAATAACGAGGTCGGCATCGGCATTGGGTTGAATTCGGCCTTTTCGAAGAAAGCTCGGCGCCGAGCTTTCAAGCCAACGGGCCGGGAGCCAGGTGATACGCGCTATCGCGTCTTCGAGCGTCAGCACTTTGAGTTCTCGTACGTAGCGGGCGATGAACTGGCTAAACGTTCCAGCGATATTTGGGTTGGTTTTCACTCGTAAATCCATCGCAGGCAACGCGTCACTGGAGATCATCATGGCGGGCCATTGCAAAGCCTCGATGAGCCATTCTTCTTTGACATAGTGATGATTCACCATGCCCTGTGGTTGTTCGCGCTGGTATCGCAAGAAAGACGCCTCGGTCAGCCACTCACCGTTGGCTACCCACTGTACATCGGTGTAATCGATATCGAATATCTGGCGCCAATCACGGCGGAGGAAAACGTCGGCCGAGATACTCGTTCCTCCAGCGAGCCAGGACAGTGTCTCGGTCGTGATCTGCGCGCCCCGTGAATTGGCGGCATCGATCGCGGCTAGCCACTCCCCAACAGACCCCATGGCAGAGTGAGTGATATGACAGATCAATGTTGAGGCGCCTGTTCGTTCTGCGACCTCTATGATCTCGAGCAAGCCGCGCATGTCGCCCGGCAGGCCCCGCCGTACGTGCACTGTAACGGGTCGATGCCATTTGGCTGCGGTTTCGAACACCATCGTCAGTTCTTCTGCTGTGATCGCTTCGGTCATGTAATCAAGCAGTAATCCGATGCCGATGCCTCCAGAAGCCAACCCGTCCTCTAGCGCGTGTCGCATTGCCTCGATTTGTTCGGCAGTGGCAGGCTCAGTCCAAGCTCGACCACCCATCGGTGCCGCACGTCTGCCGTAAAAGATGTAGGGCTGGTCGACGCCCTCCACAACGTTCCAGCGAATGGCGAAATGCCCTACGGAGCTACCGAAATGCTGTAATGAGTTTTGTTCTAATAAGTGACCGTGGGCCGCCACGGGGTAAGCGCCGGCCTCTAAGTCGAGTTGCGTGGTGACGCCATCGAGTACGCTGAGTTGTTGTCCGAGCGGGGTGGGCGAATGGCTGTGGATATCGATGAATCCTGGACTGACGATGAGCCCCTTAGCATCAATACTATTCGCGGCGTACAGCGGTGACTGGGATACTGCAGTGATACGACCATCTTTGATACCGATATGCCGAATATCACTCAGCCCAGACGCTGGGTCGATCACGTGGCCGTTGTTGATAACGCGGTCGAAGGTGTTGACGTCTAGATTGACGATTGGGGCCTGTGCAATCGCGGAATGTGCCCACGCAAACAGTCCGCTTGTGATCAGAGCGGGTAAAAGGAGATGAACGGAATAGCGGTTTCTCAAATGGCTACGGCGATGAAGCATCGGACACTCCGAGAACGGGAACCGCGACACTGTACACAAGTGCCGAGTCAAAAGTCACGGCCCCGATCTGCCCTTGGAATTGGTATACTGCCCCGCCTTAGCGCGGGCTATACCAACCCTCCGCGTGCTGTACTTTGAAGTCTCAGCCTGCGGTTCACATCGCAATGGGCGGGCTCGTCAAGACATTTTTCACTGAGAATAATCCATGCAACAGTTGATCAGCTTTGGCGGGGAGGGTAACTCGGTTCGCGCGGTATTCGCGCACGCTAACGGCTATCCGCCAATGAGTTACACCGCCTTGTTCGAGGCGCTCGCGACGGACATCCACCTCCAGTATGTCGAGCACAGACCCCTCTGGGATGGCTCGCCCGCGCCACGCACCTTGCCGTGGTCACGTTACGCCGATGACCTGATAGTCACCCTGTCCAATACCGAGTCTGAACCTGTTTGGTTGATTGGACACTCAATGGGTGCAGTCATTAGTCTTCAGGTCGCCAAGGCGCTACCGGAGCGAGTCTGTGGCGTTATTGCCATCGACCCTGTCATGCTGCCGCGGTCACAATGGCTCGCAGCAAAGGTCATGATGCGGCTGCCAGGGATGCGCTTTGCGTTAATTGATCGGGCTTTGGGGCGACCGCATGAGTTTACTGATTTTCAGCAGGCTTTCGATTTTTACCGCGGCAAGCGTGTCTTTGCAGATTTTTCGGACGCCGTTTTATGGCACTACGTGCGCGCGGGACATTCAGAGGACTCCGACGGTGGTGTTCGCTTGCGTTGGAGCGGTGAGTGGGAGGCGTGCGTCTATCGCAGTGGACCGCTTGCCTGGCCGCTATTGTTAGGCCAATCCTGCCCAGTCTTTGGCATTGTCGGCGATCGCTCCAATGTGGTGTCTAAAAGGACATATGACCAATGGCAGACGCTGAGCCCAGGACGGGTGATACGAATGAGTGGGTCCCATTTATTGCCGTTAGAGCACCCAGAAAAAGTGGCAGAACAAACCTTAGATTACCTTCGATGTGACCTGACAAACGCCAAGTCAATCGGGTGATCCGTGCACCTTTTGGTACCAACTCGCGCTACTCTCGCGCTACTATGGCGTCTTTGATTTTGGCAGGTGGTTCCATGGCGCCGCAAAAAGACAGCAAATTGCAGCGAAAGCACGTCGAGCTGTTTTTCCCTCGAGAACTCAGTTGGTTGTCGTTCAATTCGCGAGTTCTGCAGGAAGCTAAAGATCGGTCGGTACCGCTTATCCAGCGGGTGCGCTATCTGGGTATTTTCTCCAGTAATCTCGATGAATTCTTCCGCGTGAGGGTTGCCGAGGTGCGTCGCTTAATCAGCGTCTCAACAGGGAAGGAGCGGGATCAAGCCAAAGTCTTGTTGGCGAGCATTCAGTCCCGGGTTGTGGCCTTACAGGCTGAGTTTGAATCGATCTACCAGTTGCTTCTGCGTGAGCTCGCGAAACGCAAAATCTATTTGATCAATGAGCAGCAGCTTGATGATGGTCAGTTGGAGTTTGTGCGGCACTACTTTTTTCAAACGGTGCTGCCCGAGCTCGAGCCAATCTTGTTACGAGATGATCAACCGATTCCTAATCTCACGGATGAATCGCTGTACCTTGCTGTGCGTCTGATATCTACTGAAGGCGAGCAGTTTGCCGTTATTGAAGTGCCTACCGATCGTCTGCCGCGATTCATCCAGATACCGAAAAAACGCGGAAGACGACTGGGTCGCGTCTATATTGTGTTGGATAACATTATTCGAGCCTGCCTAGTGCAGGTGTTTCGCGGCGTTTTTGATATTGAGGAGGCTGCGGCCTATTGCTTTAAATTTTCCAGAGACGCAGAGCTCGAACTCGATGCATCAATCAATGAGAGTCTCATCGAACGCATGGCATCAAGTTTAAAACAACGTCGGAAAGCCCATGCAGTGCGTTTTGTTTATGACCAACGAATGCCGGAGTCCATGGTGGACTACCTGAGGAAGCGCTTCGGCTTTGGCAAGTACGACAGTCTGATTCCTGGGGCTCGATACCATAACTCAAAGGATTTCATGGATTTTCCTAATGCGGGTCCTCGGTATCTCGAGTTCAAGCCTCTCCCGACCATCGCCATTCCCCGACTCGATGACCAGGCTAGCATCTTTGCCAATATTCGTGAGCAGGATGTGTTTTTGTATTATCCATATCACCGATTCGACTACATCATCGATGTGCTGAAAACAGCGGCCCTCGATCCAGCAGTCACATCGATCAAAATTTGCTTATATCGTGTGGCTAATAATTCGCGAGTGGTCGATGCCCTCATCAATGCGATTAACAATGGTAAAAGGGTGGTGGCGGTAGTGGAGTTGGCTGCTCGATTCGACGAGCAGGCCAATATTCAGTGGTCACAACGACTGACCGATGCGGGGGTAGAGGTCATTTTCGGTATCCAAGGGCTGAAGGTTCATAGCAAGCTATTCTTAATCGAGCGGCGGGAAGAGGGAAGAACTCAGTTTTACAGTCATGTCGGGACAGGCAACTTCAATGAAAAAACCGCAAAGCTGTACACGGATTTTTCACTGTTAACCTGCGACCAGCAGATTGGCCAAGACGTCGCTGCTGTATTTGATTTTCTAAAATACTCGTACTTGAGGCCTGACTATCAGGCTTTGATGGTGTCGCCCCATACCAGTCGATCTGGAATTATTCAGAAAATTGAGCGCGAGATTCGCAACGCGCGCGATGGCTACACGGCAATGATCATTTTGAAGTGCAATAATCTGGTCGATGAGGCTCTCACTTTGAAGTTGTATGAGGCGAGTCAGGCTGGTGTAGAGATTCGTCTCATTGTTCGGGGCATGTGCGGCCTAGTTCCGGGCATTGCCGGGGTATCGGAGAACATCGAGGCGATTAGCATCGTTGATCGCTATCTCGAACACCCTAGGGCCTACGTTTTTTACAACCGCGGCCGTCCGGAATATTTTATCGGATCAGCCGATTTGATGACACGCAATTTCGATGCGCGCGTCGAGGTGCTATGCCCCGTTCGCGATCATGCTGCGCAGCGTTTACTGCAGGATATTCTTGATCAGCAGTGGTACGACAATGTGAAGGCCCGGGTGTTAGATGCCGAGCAGAAAAACATCATCCCCGCCTTGAAAAAGAAGGCCACCGCAATTCAGTCTCAAGAATCGATCCATCGTTATCTGCAAACAGGTAAAAAGCCGCGCTATCCCAAAACGAGCATGTTTACGCCCGCGACGCGACGCAGAAAGCCCTAGCGGTCTAGGAAGTCAAAAAAAACCAGCCGCTCGGGCTGGTTCTTACGTATCAGGGCGAGTTAGCGTAAATCCGTGGTCCGCACGTTGTAGAACGGCCGTGTGCTACCGTCACTGTCCAATACGACGTAATCACTGGCGTCGGGGCTCACGAGTACAACTTCTACAGGCTGAAAAAGGGGCCTGCGTACAAACGCAACGGTCCAACCAAAGTTTTCTTTTTGGTGCAGCGTCGCCATTTGGTCATCGTTGAGAACGCGGTGTATGCGCTCAGGAAGCGCTGTGTCTTTGCCTCTTCGTTCTGGACTATTACTCATGGCTGCCTTCATATCGATCGCACTGCTCATGTTCATTGTAGCTATCCCCATTGGTCAATGTCGCTCTAAAACAACAGAATTTTTAACGCTTGTGCATTGTGTCTCGAGATCGCTTGATGGAGGAGAGGGACTTTTCGAATTTGTGAGCTGGCTCACAGGTGAATCAGCGGAATTGTGATCTTGATCATGCTTCGTCCGAGGTGGGCTCACATCCCAGCTGTGAGATCAGGTCAGGTTCTCAATTCAACTGATTTGACTGAGGGTCTGAGCGGGTGGCCATGGGTGAGACGATGCCGCGAGTCACTAGCGGATAAGCCAGTGTGCGAGGTCATCACGATTTGCCAATACAATCTGTTGTGCCAGGGGGTCATCTGTGGCGGGTGGGGAATCAAGGTGCAGAAGATGCAGCAAATAGGGGACAAGCTTTCCGCGTACTGTGATGGCTAGTTGCTGGTTCGACATCTGGTAGTCGACTGCGACGATATCCTGTTGCTCGGGGGTCAGTCTGGGGTCAGGAGAGAGCAAAACGGTGACAAACGTGTGCCAATCATGATCCTCAACGCCAGTATGGGGAGACAGGTCCATCAGCTCTGGTTCGCCGCGGAAACGCGTCAAAACAAAGTCTCTAAAGTCTTGGTTTTTTTCACACCAAGCGCGGACATGCCAGCGGTGCCCCGTCCAAACAAGGGTGTGCGGGACAATGATTCGGCCCTCTCTGTCGGGATGATTGAGCGAGACATAATCCACCTCTAGACGTCGGTGTTCTCTGGCGGCTTGTAAAATTGGTCTGAGAATTTCTGGGCGGACTTGCCGTTGAGGTACCTGGAGATTCTCCGTCGTCGGATGAGAAAATGGCCGTTCACTCAGCGTCTGCCCAAGCTCGCCATGGCTCGCCACAAGCTCTAGGTACTCAGAAACCTCACCACGTGTGATTTTTGGTGCGAACTGTTCTGTCGGATAATAGCCCTTGAGCGTGGTGTCGTAGGCTAAATTATCGGGTGCCACGGAGCGCTTGTAGTTATTAATATCTTTGCTCGCTTGTTGACGCCCAATACCAAACATTTCAGTGAGATGTCGAGTTGTGAGCCGGCCTTCCCACAGCGCGATGATCTCGATTGTACGGTACCGTAGAAGTACTTCCCATCGAGAATGACTCAACACGCCTGTATCGGCGGACTTTTTATCGTGACGAATCATCATGACTCACTGAGGGTTTGCAGTATTAAGTTGATATCATGTTCAGTGGTTCGCGGATTGACAATGCAAAACCGCAGCACAGTTTCACCCTGATATTTGGTGGGTGTGACAAAGCCCACGCCATCTGAAAGCAGTTTATCAGACCACTCAGCGTAGTCCTCGTTTGTCCAACCGATTCGACGGAAAACCACAATCGATAAGTGACTTGGAATCACGAGTTCGAGATCCTTATTCGATTCTATGAGTTGCTCGGCGAGTTTGGTGGTTTGAAGCGTTTTTTCAACGGCTTCGGCGTAGGCTTCGGTGCCGTGCGCTGCTAGACTGAACCAAAGTGGTAATCCGCGAGCGCGCCGAGACAGGTGGTGCGCGTAGTCACTTGGGTTCCAAATACCATCGTATAGAGCCTCCAAGTAGCCCGCATGCTGGCGATGGGCTGCGCGCGCCACGGCTGGGTTACGGTAGATCAGAGCGCAACAATCAAAGGGCGCAAATAGCCATTTGTGCGGATCGACAATGAAGCTGTCGGCGAGTTCGATTCCAGAAAATTGCTCGCGTACGCTTTGTGCCGCCAGTGCGGCCAGCCCATAAGCCCCGTCGACGTGAAACCATATATTTTCTCGTTGGCATATTTCTCCGATCCCAGATAAATCATCGATCAGTCCAAGGTTGGTTGTTCCCGCCGTAGCCGCGACTGCAATGAGCCGTCGGCGATCGTTTTCGTCTAGATTAGCGAGCATTGATGTCACGTCGCTGCCGAGTAAGCGGTCCTCGCCGACCTCAAGAATATCAGCATCCATGACCTGCACGGCTTGACGGATTGAGGCATGTGCGCCCTGCGAGGAGATGACTAATGAGCGCATCGTGGCTGTTTCTGGTCGCCGACCGCGGGCGTCGTGCCTTGCGGCGACAAGGGCGCTCAAATTTCCTGCGGTGCCGCCCGAAACAAAGACGCCGCCCGCCTCAGCGGGGAACGACGCGAGGTCTGCGAGCCAGCGTAGTGCCTGATTCTCTGCGTACACAGCCCCGGATCCTTCGAGCCAGGAGCTACCGCAGATACTCGAAGCACCGACGATCAGGTCAAATAACGTCGCCGCCTCCGTCGGTGCGGCAGGAACAAAAGCGAGTTGTCTGGGGTGGTCAACCGAAATACAGGCTGGGGCTAACACATCGATGAACATTTTTAGCGCCTTCATGCCGCCGAGACCTTCCGGCGTAATGGTTTGGCCGGCTCGTGTGGTTAACGCCGATTCTGAGAGGGGGCCGTCGAGCGTAGGCGGATCCATACGCAGTCTATCAATCGCATAGGCCACGATGGCCTCAGTGAGCTCTTCTACATCCCGGGTTCTCTGATGCATCGAAGGTTTCTCCGGCTTGTTGAGGCTTATTGTCCGGTCTCGGTCACCATTTACAGCACCCCTTCAGTGGTAGCTACTGCGAAACCGGCCCGAACAAGTCCGCGATGAGGCACTGATTGCCCATCACGTTTAAAGCCCTGTCTATGTCGCTAGCGGGTTTGAGAGGATCATAGTTGCCTGTAGAGGCCGGGGCGGATTGCACGCCGAGTGGGGGCCGAAGGCGGTCGTGTACTAATTCAGAGTGTCGGGGTGCAGGATTGTCACCGGACACGATTCAGGAATGAAGCTCTGCCCACTTTCTAAGTCGGTGACGTCGAGGCCAATCGCCTGGTTGTTACTCAGCAGCGCAAAGCGCATGAGGTAGCTGAGATCGGCTTTCGTCATCTGAACAATTTGGAACAAAACGACCTCCGCGCCCCCCTCATTGGCCCGCTGAGTGGCGATTTGCTCCATATAAATTTTTGCCTGTGAGCTCTCCATGGGGGTCATGGGATTATCGAGCACAGCGGAGAGCATAGCGCTAAGAAATTCTCGATTCTCGTCTGCGAGCAAGGTCGCGGATGCTTGATGGTTCAGATCTTCCATGGTCCACTCCAAGTTGATTACACTGAGGGTCCATACGACAGCGAAGCCGTCTTCTTTCGGGCGGGATCGCTCGGACGCGGCGCGAGTGTAACAGGAAAAAGCAGAGAATTTAGGCTATTTTTTATGATTCAGGTCGACCAAAGCAAAGCAGGGGGATTGATCTCCAAAGAGTTGGATGCACCCTCGGACAGCATTCATGCAGGTGGACACGCCTATTTCAGAACGGTTAATGACTCTGATGTCGGTATCTTCTGGGTGCTGCAGTGCCTAGGCTGGAGTGGCATATCGCTACTGACTTACCTGAGTCTGTCTCTTCCCTATGCACAGTTCGAGTTATCTTATTTGGCGCACAATCTCGCACAGTCAATTTTAGGCTTGCTCCTCACATCGGTGATGCGGTTGGGTTTTAGGTGGGTTTGGTCGTGGCCGATCGCAGTTCGGCTCGCGTCAATCTTTTCCGCGGTTCTCGTTTTTTCAGGATTGTGGGCTGTTTTACGATTGTTATTATTCATGGCGATGACTGGGGAAAGCAATCTTTGGTCGGATTTTGGTGGCTGGGTGTTCCCCTCGATTTTTGTTTTTCTCGCTTGGGCCGCTTTGTATCACGGCATTAAATACTATCGACTACAGCAGCAAGAACACCAAAGCTTGCTGCGCTTCGAGTCAAGACGTCGGCAGGAAGCTCTGAAATTGGCGCAGGCGGAATCTGATGTACGCGAAGCTCACTTGAAGCTATTGCGCTATCAAATAAACCCGCATTTCCTCTTTAATACGCTGAATTCGGTGAGCGCATTGATTGAAGACAATAGCGTTAAGGATGCACAAAAAATGTTGGTTAACCTGGCAACATTTTTGCGTTTCTCCCTAGACGGAGAGCGAGACCGCGCCTTTACCGTGACTCTGAGAGAAGAGATTGATGCGCTCAACCTATATTTCGAGATTGAGTTGGTTCGGTTTGCAGATCGGTTGCAGGTGACATTTGATATCGAAGAATGTGCGTTTGAATGTAAATTACCAAGCCTGCTGCTACAACCTTTAGTGGAAAATGCGATCAAGCACGCTATCGCCAAGTGCGAGGCAGGTGGTGAGATTCGAGTTTCAGCACGCATGGAATGCGATGAGTTGATGCTGAGTGTCGAGGATAGTGGTGTCTTGGGTCAGGCAGTATCCTCGAATAGTGCCGTTCAGTTTGATGCTGCAGAGAGTAGTGGAGTAGGAATGAGTAATACTCGTGCTCGGTTGACAACGCTGTATGGCGAAAAGTTCACGCTACATGTTGGCTCATCAGGTCTCGGTGGTTTTAAGATCGACATTGCGCTCCCTGCGATTTTTGAGGTGCAAAACCTCACAGAGGGTCACACATCAGGATTAACAGGATAAAATGCGCTATGGATGATGGGGTGCTCAATGTGCTGTTGGTGGACGACGAGCAGTTAGCTCTGAAGTTTTTAAAATCAGTGCTGGAGTCGTTTCCGAATATCAAGGTCGCAAAGACATGCAGAAATGGTCGGGAGGCTGTTAGTGCTTTGCGCCATATGCAGTTTGACGCCATCTTCCTCGACGTGCAGATGCCGGGGCTGGATGGTTTCGGTGTGATTGAAAACACCCAATCTGATGTGCTGCCACCTGTGGTGTTCGCGACAGCCTACGATGAGTTTGCCTGTAAGGCATTTGATTATCATGCCGTCGACTACATTATGAAGCCTCTAGACGCAAAGCGAGTCGAGGTCGCCGTCGATCGCATTAGAACGCGAATTTCAACCCAAATGATATTGGACAATCAGCCTGACTCGAACAAGGGTCGGGTGATGGGGGCGATCCAAGATATCAAGCAACGAGGTGGCCATGCTCCGATGGATAGCTTTGACGCGAAGCGAGCACGCCTGCCAATAAAAGATGGTGACACGACGACTTTACTCAATTTTGATGACATTGATTGGATCGATGCGGCTGGAGATTACATGTGCGTCCATGCAGATGGGACGACATTTATTCTCCGTTCAACGATGAAAGAGCTGGAAAAGCGGCTCTCTGCTCAGTTTGTGCGGATTCATCGATCGACCATTGTTAATTTAGAAAAAGTAGGCTCTGTGCAGGCCTTGCCGAAAGGTGAGTGCCTTCTGCATTTAGACAACGAGGTGTCCCTTAAAGTCAGCCGAAACTTTAGAGTTGGGGTGAAACACTTACTAACTTAGCGCCACCTCAGCCTTGGTTCCCGCTTATCTCGCTGAAAGTCCCGACTGTCGCGTTTCAGTTAATTGACATGGTTCGTTATGGGATAACGACGCTGGAATTTCACTAATTTTTGATAATGGGGTTGCTGATGTCGAAACCGATTTTTGAATACACGCGAGTGATCGGACTGGGTGCTGCAATATCTGTACTGACCGCCTGCGGCGGTGGAGGCGCTAGTTCTCCTGAAACTACGCCATTTTATCCTGCTGCCGCAGAAGAATGGGAGTTAGTTTGGAGCGATGAGTTCGATGGTAGTGCGGTAAATTCTAACAACTGGGAGGCTCAGCTGGGTGATGGTTCGGAATTTGGACTCACGCGCTGGGGTAATAATGAGTCTCAGTGGTACCTTGCCGAGAACGCTACCGTCGCAGACGGGCTATTGACGATTACAGCGAAGAGCGAGGAGGTCGTAGAAGGCTTTCCTCATACCTCTGCCAGACTCCGGTCGGCAAATAAGTTTGATTTCACTTACGGCAAGGTGGAGGCCCGTGTCAAAGCCGCGGACGGCCAGGGTTTGTGGTCTGCTGTCTGGATGCTACCCACCGCCTCACCCTATGGCGGGTGGGCGTCCAGTGGTGAGGTCGACATCATGGAGATTGTCAATGCGGGTACCGATTCCGAGCGCGCCTTCGTAACGGCACACCACGGCTTCCCATGGCCACTGAATCAGCTCGCTGGGAAAGACGTCGCCATTGACGATCCTTCCGGAGAGTTTCATACCTACTCTGTGGAGTGGAATCAAAATGAGATACATTGGTTGATCGATGGCGAGCATGTGATGACCGTCGGTGCTGACCACTACTATAGCTATTTCTACAAGAGTCTGACTGAGGGCTACGTCAGTGGTCCCGCCACAGCGCCCTTTGACACGGATTTTCACCTGCTCATTAACCTAGCGGTCGGCGGTAATTTACCCGGGGAAGTGAACGCAGGCGATATCCCCAGCTCAATGGAGGTTGATTACGTCCGTGTTTACCGGTGTACAGCCGGCGGTGCGGGTGGTACTGGGTGTAATTCAAACATTGATCGGACGATGGAGCGACCGGATGCTCAGGAGCCCTTCGTCGCTTCTTTTCCGCTGTACACGGATGCTGCAGAGGCATTTTCTTGGATGATCGGCGGTGAAGAGGTCGTGCGTCAGTTGGCCGTTAACTCCTTTTGGGACAACAATGGTTCGTTGAGCTTCATGGAAACTGAGGTGGCCGGCCGTGGTACCGTGATCGAGGTATCGACGTCATCAATGGGCAATATATCCATCAATTCTGTCGATGGTTCTACGACCCAACTCGTAGGGTTCGGTAACAATCCGAGCTTTTGGGAAATCCATGCTGGCGAGTTGAAGTTCGATATGTTTATTGATTCTGCGAATACGGATGTGGCTAGCTCAATCGCCATCAAGATGGACAGTGGATATCCGGCACTTGGCTTCAAGATGCTTTCTGTGGCCGACCTACCGCATGATGAGTGGTTCTCAGTCAGCGTGCCCGTCAACGAGCTGCTGGCTAATTCTGGGGAGCAACCTCTCGATACCAGTAGTATCAATAGTTTGTTTGTCCTCGAGCCGACGAGTTACGCGCGTGTGATGGTGGATAACATCGAATTAGCGTGTGGACACCCGTCTCGCAATGGCTGCGGCATTCGCGCTCCAGGCGGGGAGGCCGATGGTGCACTGGTCCCCATTTTTGCCGATGGTGAGATCGGTGCGCTTTGGGATCGAGGAGCATGTGGTTACGACACGACTGTCAATGGTGATTATTGTGGTGATGGGAATACCTCAAACAAGATTACTTGGACAGTCAGCGACTCGGGCGATGCGACGATTGGCTCAGCACTCAATGTTAATTTTGGTGCCAATGGGGCGGACGGAGTATTTTTCTTCGGTTCTGCCGGCGGCGTAGATTTGAGTGATTTTGCCGCAGCAGGTAAGTTGAAGTTCGACCTACGTGTGCCCGCGGCGACGGTCGGAGCCGGCATGGTGTTTAAAGTCGACTGTTTCTACCCTTGTGGCACAGGTGACCAGGTGCTCGATTTGAGCGGCTACACTCCTGATTCCTGGGCCAGTTTTGAGTTCCCCGTGTCAGATTTAATCGGCATGGGTCTGGACATCTCAAACGTTAACGCCGGATTGGTGTTATTTCCGACCTGGGGAAATCAGCAGGGATACTCATTTGAAGTCGCCAACGCGCGCTACGAGGTTGAGGCGGCGGGACCGGGGCCTGGTGGGCCTGTAGTGTCAGCTCCAGCCGATTTTAGCGGCGTATTTGGTGGAACGCAGGTTACCGATAACACCTACGTCTTCCCCTCGGGCGCTGAAGTCTGGGGCGGCTTCGCGAACAACAATCTGGACTTGTATCCGTTCTCGTTCCCCAATGGCGGTATCGTGACGTTTACTGCGTCGATTCCCGATGGTGGGTCCCCCGTTGGAGTGCGCTTCGTATTCGAGAACGCGCCGTATCCGGACGTGAACCCGAACTTCTCGACAGAAGTCGTGACAGTGGTGGGTGCAGAGGCTACTTACACCGTGGAGTTCCCAGCGCAGGCAGCCGATCAGACGTTCAGCTCGTTCCTGATGTATTTGGTTGATCAGGATTCCCCGGTCACGATCACCAATGTAACGGTGACGACTTTGCCAGAGCCTGTAGCACCGGTTGTTAGCGGTCCAGCCGATTTTAGTGGCGTATTTGGCGGGACCACAGTGACCGATGAGGTTTATACGTATCCCTCTGGCGCTGAGGTATGGGGTGGGTTTGCTAACAACAATCTTGACCTCTATCCGTTTAGCTTTGAGTTCGGCGGGCGCGTCACCTTTGACGGTGCTATCCCGGATGGTGGTTCTCCAGTGGGCGTGCGGTTTGTGTTTGAGAACGCCCCGTACCCAGACGTGAATCCCAACTTCAGTACGGAGACTGTCACTGTCATTGGATCAGCGCTCACGGGATATTCAGTCGATATTCCGCCGCAAACTCCAGGGCAGACATTTAGCTCCTTCCTCATGTACCTCGCGGACCAGGACGCACCGGTTCAGGTGACCAATGTCATGGTAGAGAGCAATCAGCAGTAGGCTAGGGCATTGCAGACAAGGGTGGCATTGCCACCCTTTTTTTTGCCATCGGTTCGGGTCGGCAGTGGGTCGGGTGGACGTTGTCGGATTGTGATACGCGCCTCGAATCGAGGAGGGTCTACAAAGCCCCTAAGTGTTGAGAGTCGGTTGCGACGCGTGCTTCACTAGTGCCTCTACATAGGCTCCATGCGGAGGTAGTTTGTTGACAATCGCTTGCGCTTTGTTGGACTGCTCACGTAGCAGTGAGGTCAGTTGATCGGCACTGAGTGCGTCGGCGATGTTGTGATATCCCTGTGGCATCACGCCTTGTCCAAGCATGACCTGGACCCAGGAGTTCTCTGAAAACACATCATCCTGGGGTTTGAAAACTCGGGCACTGTCACGGAAAAGTGCAATGCGCTGTTGGAGTGAGTCGGGTATCTCCATGTGTCGCAGATAATCCCAAAAGGGATCTCCGAAACGCTCATTGAGATGGTAGTGCAGCACAATGAAGTCGCGAATGTGCTCCGCCTCGAGTCGCATTTTGGCGTTGTATTCATCGACGATGGAGGAGTGGATGCCCCGCTCTGGAAACATCAACAATAGCCACATAATCCCGTTCTGTATCATATGAATACTGGTTGACTCCAGCGGCTCAATGAAACCACTAGAAAGGCCAAGCGCTATACAGTTTTTAGTCCAGTAGCGTTTCCGTTGACCCGTGGTGAAACGAATCGGCCGCGGCTCAGTCAGCATAGGTCCCTCGATGAGTTCCGAGAAAAGCTTGTTGGCATCCTCCTGGCCCAAATAGTGGCTACTGTAAACCAAACCATTGCCAACACGGTGTTGCAGCGGTATCTGCCAGCGCCAACCCGCTTCATGCGCAATAGCGCGGGTATAAGGCACTGGAGCGCGTATCGACGCGGTTTGTACCGCCAGGGCACGATCGGCAGGCAGCCAACTGGACCAGTTATCGAAGCCGCTCTTGAGTGCACCTTCTATAAGTAGGGCCTTGAACCCCGTGCAATCAATAAACAGATCACCCGCAACGGACCGGCCATCATCAAGATGCACGCTGTGGATATTTCCGCTGTGTGGATGAAGTTCTAGGGGGCGGAGGTG
>JAYPVH010000003.1:46867-50180 GCA_038134505.1 Halieaceae bacterium
ATGATACCCTCGATCCGATGCACTCCAGCACTCTCCGCGAGGCTTCGAAGATATTGGCCATAAAGCGTCGAGTCGAGGTGATAGGCGTAATTTAGAGGTTCAGTAGAGCTTTGACCAAACCTGCCGGCCTCTGCAGCCACGAGCTCTGGGCAGTAATCTCCATAGCGCTTGGCGAGGCCGAGACGGTGGGCGCGTAACCAAAAGTGCTGAAATCCACCAGCCCAGCAATTGCTGCCAGTGTCACCGAATGAGTGGATGTAGCTATCACCGACTTTCTGCCAGTTCTCAAACTGGATACCGAGCTTAAAAGTCGCTTTCGTCGCCTTTACGAAGTCGGGCTCTGGAATTTGTAGCAGACGATTAATTGTCAGTAGTGTCGGTATCGTCGCTTCACCCACACCGACGGTACCGATTTGCTCTGACTCGATGAGAGAGACCTGTATCGGCGAGGCGACGAGCCGGGAGAGCGCCGCCGCAGCCATCCAACCGGCGGTACCTCCACCGGCAATGACAACTCGGAGCCCAACGGTGTCTGATTCGTGCATCTGTGTTAACGCCTCAGTTTATTGATGAGCTCGGTTCGTAGCTGGCGGGCCTTGGTTTCGCTTACGCCCCCGAGTATGCCGTGACGATCTTCTGGTAGATGTCCCAGAGGTTTATCTGCACAAGAAAAGACGGTTGCTTCAAAGAGTGCTTGCCACGCAAGCTTTTGAGCCCTGGGTAACTGCCCAATGGACAATATACTGTGCAATAACGCATCGGCCGGTGATCCATAGACTGCAGGCGTCTCACTCCACCAATAGTTAACGAGCGCATTGATAGAGTCTCGTGCTGTAACTCCGTGCCACCACATCCCGGGAATGTAGATAACGTCTCCAGGATACAGTCGCGTGTGGACGGCCTTCTCCAGCGCCAGCCGATATCGCGGATAGCGATCGAAATCTGGAGAGACAGGATCCACCATGCTAACCGGCTGCCCCGCTGGTGTGTGATCCCAAGGGCCCATATACAAGTTACCGACTTGGTCGGGTGGAAACAGCAAAAAGTCACGACAACCGATAACACAGCAAGCGAGGTTTCTTGGGAAGTCGAAATGAGGTGCAATACGAGAACGGTTGCCGAGCCACAGACTGACCAATGGATTTAATCGCTCGAGTCTCAGGTCGTTAAGGGCACGAAACCCGGGAAGCCAAGCATCCACATTGGTGGATCCGACGTAAAGTGCGGGTGGCGCTAAGTCATCTTGTATCTCGAGCAATTTATCGACGACTTGGTTCAGCTGCGTGGAGAGTTGGACGAAGTTGAAGCCATCAATTGTCTCGTTGTAGAAGAATCGTCCATTGACCTCGGGTTCCGCGAGAAAAGCGTTGACAGGCTTTCCCTGATAAAACTGGAGCAGATGCTGGAGACCGAGCTCGCGACTGATTCTGCCCTCTGTGACAATAGGCCAAGACGACGCGAGCCCGCGTGCGACCCACGGTGTCTCAGCCAACAAATCCTCGTCAGTCAGCATCGATGCAGAAGATCGGTTGAGCTCGGGTATTGCTTGTGCCTCGTCAGCGACTGTCACGCTAGCGCCGGGCCTGATTTTTTCTCAGAATCAGCGGTCGTAGCTGTCCCTGCGATGCGATTAACATAAAAATAGGCAGTAGAAATCCGCCTCTATGAAGTGCGTTGAGCTTTTCTTCGGGTAGCTGTTGCAACTTTTCCTCATCGATCCCGAAAAATCCTCGTAATTCATGCTGCGAGCCGTCCTCTAACTGAATGTTAAGATTCATTGGACTCACAATGTCGGCTTGCTCGAGTGCCTCTGAAAATAACTGATTGTGCTCCAGACCTAGATGAATGCGCTCCAATATATTTGTCATACGTTCTAGATAATCGGAGTTTCCTCCGTGTTCGAAAAACAACCTTTCCCCATTGGTTGCAACGACTTTAGGGTGATCCAAGTCCAGCGCGACCACCAATCGAACTTCGCTATTTTTCGACTCCTGGCCTATCATGAAGGGACCTTTTTGCATCATGAGCGGTATTGGATCTTGGTCCCATCCCGTGGCAGATAAAAACAAATTTTCACCTTCCTCAAATCCGAGTAGTGCCACGGGGCTGTACTGGGAACTGTCGGACGGTTTCCACAGCAATAGAGGATAAGTACTTTGCAGAGATCTCATTTCCCCTGGAAATGTCAGAGTGAACATTTGTGCGTCGCCCAGGTGTGAACCGTATTGGTTTACGACCTGAAGATCGAGGTGATGGGTGTTATTTAATTTTTGGATATTACTCATACCTGACTTACCTTCTGCTGTGACGCTCTGAAACCAGTGGTTTGTACCATCTCCACTAACTGACGTGTGCTGGGCAGTCCTTGTCTGTAACGATGTATTTTTGCATCCATCTCTGATTGCACAAGCGCGGCCTTTGTACGGGAAGTCTCAGCATTTCTTCGCTTAGGATGTTGATTCTGAGTAACAAAGCCCATGCCATACAAAACGTATTGGTAGCTCGCCGACGGAAACATCTCATCCGTTCGAGTTTCATCTTGAAACCATGGCGGCCTCAGTCGCCAAGTGTCAAGCTTGTGCTGCAATGAGTCTGGAATCGTTGCTGGATCCCGATGAGCACGCCAATAGTCTGAGTCGTCTCTTGCAGACAGCACGTAATGCAACTTAATAAACTCGATAATCTGCTCCCACCGATGCAAAAATTCGTTATTGAATGTATCGGCACTCCGGCGCATTTGTGTTCGGTCTGCCGGGAAATGATCTATGAGTGCTTTTACAGATAGTTCCACTAACACAAGGGCGGAAGCCTCGAGAGGTTCGACGAAGCCAGCAGAGAGACCTATTGCGACGCAATTCTGTGACCATAGTTTTTCACGATATCCGGGTTCAAACTTAATCAACCGAGGTTCGAAAGATCCGCCGCTGGCGGATCGAGGATTTTGAACATAGTTTCTCAGCACCTCCGTCGCCTCGCTCTGCGATGAGAAGTCACTGGCGTAAACGTGACCAATGCCGCGGCGATGCTGTAGTCCAATATCCCAAACCCAGCCGGCCGACTGCGCAGTGGCCCGCGTTGTCGGGGCGATAGGGTGGTCCGAGGTCGGATAGGCTTCTTGAACTGCGAGCGCTCGGTCGTTGAATAGGTATTTTTTCATGGACCGATAGGGTACTTCCAAGTGCCTCCCAATCAGCAACGCGCTCATGCCGCTACAGTCGATGAACAGATCTCCCGAACTGTGCCTATTGTCACCCACTACGACTGCGGCAATGTCGCCGGTGACGCCGTTGGTCATTTCATGGCGGAAACGGAT
>JAYPVH010000003.1:50190-54701 GCA_038134505.1 Halieaceae bacterium
GTGTCGGCCTGTTCGACACCAATTATATCGGCCAGAAGGTGATCGACGCCGAGGCGTTCAGTCGCATGACTTCGTAAAAGCTCAGCAAATTTACCAGCATCAAGGTGATATCCATAATTAAGCGTGTAGGCGTAATCGGGTGTGTTGATCTGTTTCGGGGCGAAGCCCTCATCGATCAAGGTGGCCTGTGGAGTGACCCGGTGCGCAAACGTCTCATAACGATCCACATCGCTCAGGAATTCCGCAAGATTGAGGTCTGTATAGGCCTCGGGCAGGCTGAAGGGGTGGTGATACTGTTCTTTTTGCCCTGAAACCCAACCAAGAAATGTGGTGCCTTGCTTGGGAGACGCAAAGCAATACCGCATGAACTCGGTTTCTGATATTCCAATGTTAAGTAAAGTGGTACGCATCGAGGGCCATGTGCCTTCGCCCACACCGATTGTGCTGAGGGTTGGAGACTCAATGAGTGTCACGCTGAAATTGCCCCCGCGTGTATCAAACGTGGCAGCGAGTCTCGCAGCGGTGAGCCACCCTGCGGTGCCTCCGCCGACGACGATAACCTTGGACACTGCTTGGGTCATTGCATTGTTTCTCGATAGCGTGGATAGACAAGGTAGCTAAAACATTGAAAGACACACTTTAACGTCTTCCACAAAACAGAAAAACCGCTCATAGAGCGGTTTTTCAGAGGGCGGAGCCGTTTAGTAGACGTAGCGGAAGCCGACGTTGTAACGGGCGCCGATTTGACCAACACCGTAGAGCTGAGACACCTCTCTACCATGTGTTCGCCAGGTTTCTCGTGTGAGGTTGATGCCCTCCGCAAATAGCGTGAGACCATCGACCAGCTCATAGGATACCTGAGCGTCCCACTGCTCATACTCTTCGGCGTAGCCTGGCTGAGTGACACCACCGGTGAAGTACTTGTCTCTCCAGTTGTAGGCTGCGCGAATTTGAACATCGTAGCCCTCGTAATAAAGAATGAGGTTTCGCGTATCGCTTAGGCCGGGCAACGCAAACTGAGGCTCATTGGAATAATTGTCGAAGACAGCGGAACCGTCGGCAAAGGTCGCGTTCGCGATAAAGCCAAATCCGGTATCCCAGAAATTATGCTGCCACGCGATCTCCCAGCCATCGATGTTCGCCTCGTTAGACGAATTGATCCGGGTGTCGACATCGAAGTACGCGGGTGCATCCCTGCCGGGCACACCGGTAATGGTTTGTGCAGCCACATTGACGCCAGCTTCGTTAGCGAAATTCGTGAAGATATAATCTCTAATATCGGCATTTGATGCAGTGATACCGAGTGCATCAATGGCTGCCTCATAGAGCGGCCCGAGGGCAGGGTGAGCTAAGCCCTCGAAGAGCACAACATCCTCTAGCTCAGCCGAAGTCACAAAGTTAACGACTGCCTTGTCAAAGTAGCCGACCGAGACATAACTTGCATCATCGTAATACCACTCGAGTGACAGGTCGAAGTTTTCTGACTCATGGGGTAGTAACCCTGGGTTACCTACGACCCCACTGGCGATGTGCTCTCCTTGAACAACCCTGAGTACTTGGCCGATCGATAGGTTGCCACGTAAGTCTGCATAACTTGGCCGGGCGATGGTCTCGCTGTAGGAAGCTCGGAAAATGAGGTCCGGAGCAATCTCAATGTCAAAATCGATATTGGGCAAACCAACATCATACTTCCCAGTCAAGGCACTCGGAACAGCCTCCGCCGCCTGAACTGCGGTAAATTCATTGGTAGACGCCCATTCGATTTTAGAGTACGCCAGCGACTCGGCGCTAGAGGTCACATTGGTCTCCTCCCAGCGATATCCGGCTCTGAGGTTGAAGGGCCGATTCATCAGCTCTCCAGAGTACGTGACTTGTAGGTAAGCAGAATCCGAATCCTCTTCGAACCGGTTGCCAAAGCCAGGGTCACTATCCGCACAGAAGCCAGTGCCACAGTCGCCACCAGCGAGCCAAGTCGGTAAATGAAGTGGGTTGCTTTCCGGTAGTGACTGCAGAAACTCAGCGCGCTCCGCGATGGCCTGCATGTCAAACAAGAAGAAATTATTGGTGACTTGGTCGCCAGCGGAGAGCTCGTCGTAAATGCCTTCAAGCGATGCAGGCACTACCAAATCAGTGACACTTCCAAAGGCAGAGGCCTGATTCTGGCTCCATGAGTTACGCTGTACGATGGACCCAGACTCAAAATTATCAATTTCTGTCTTCGCTGCGCCAAATTGAATCTGCAGTGTATCAGTGAGGTCGAACTCACCAGAGAATTGAGTCTGCCTGATATCCATCTCTGCCCAGCTGTTGGCAAAGACACTGCCGGTGATCTGCATATCGTCAGGAGAAAGCGGATCGGCCATTGTAATCGTCGTGATGGGAATCTCATTTGCATAGTTCACAGAGGCTGAGGTTCGGCCAAAGGCGGCCATTGAGATATTTGCTGAACTTCCATACGGGCTATTGGGCTGCCGCTCGGCCACAGAACTGTGGTGATCCAGCGCCAATCGCAACCGATCCGACACATCCCAGGCGAGATTGAGGCCGTAGGAGTCACGGGTATTCAGCGATGCGTCTACACCCGCCCCCATCGGTCGGTCGGGCTGATTGTTAGTTTCCGTATAGACTAAAGGCGACACGATAGAGCCATCAGTATAAGTGCCAGATTGTCCAGTCGGGCTAAACCAGACCGACATGTTGTTGTAACGATGGTCGAGCTCAAGCTCGGCCATTGTGTAATCGAGAGTCGCCGTAAAAGCCTCGGCAGGAGCCCATTGTAATGTGATCTGGCCATTCGTTCGGCTACGCTCCCACTCATCGAGGGTGTAGATCATCTGCTGCGGCAGCGCGACGATTGCGTCTGCTGCGGGCTGATTAGTTTGCTGCCCATTGCTAGGGATCTGCGAACCAGGTCGCTCAAGCCATGCCGAGTTCGAGGCAGAGGCTTGGCCGGAGTGCCGGTCTTGGACGCTCGCAGAAATTGCGATACCGACTGTGTCATCGAAAAAGGTCTGGGAAAAGAAGGCCGACACTTCCGGAGTGTAGTCCTCTCCCGTGTAGGTTGAACTATCCATCACCGCCTTGGCGCTCACACTGGCGCGAGTACCGGGATTATCAAGTGGCTTTGCAGTGAGAATGTTGATCGTAGCGCCAATACCGCCGGTCGCAACCTGCGCCTGAGATGTTTTATACACCTCAACGCCTGACACGCTCTCAGAGGCAATATCGCCGAAATCGAACGACCGGCCGAGGCCGCTGTGCGTGGGCATCTGGCGGCCGTTAAGCGTTACTAAGTTGAAGTCAGCTCCGAATCCTCGAACGGTGACTGTGGCGCCTTCACCACGTTGCCTATCGATCGAGACACCGGTTATGCGTTGCAACGCTTCAGCGAGGTTGGTATCGGGAAAATCGCCGATATCCTCTGCGGTGATGGCATCGACGACACCTGCAGAATCGCGCTTTGTATCCATCGCGCGTTTCAGGCTAGACCGAATACCCGTAACGACGACCTCTTCGATCATCTGCGTGTCGTCGCTCTGGGCTAGCACAGCGCCCGGAACCGACAGCGATACACCCAGCGCAACCGATACGGCTGCGGAAACCCTTTTTCTTGCAAACATTTGACGCTGCATCGTGGGAGTCACTCCATCTCAAATGAAAACGGTATTGTTATCTCAGCCCCTAACATCCCACGACACACCCCGCGTTGCGACGCTGTTGAGATAAGTGGGATCCAATGTGCGGTAAATGGGATCTCGGCCCTATTATCGACAGCGATTCATGCCTAAACCTGCGTGGAGCATACCTTGAATCGTCAATTGTAATCGCCTCCCCGGACAGAGATATCTCACGATTGGTCAGGTCCCTGTTTATCGACTATCGAAGTGAGGCCGTGCCGCTGTAATCAGTGCTTGATTGGGGTGAAGGATCTAACCAATGCATAAAAGTGATAGAGCACTGCCAGTCAACATCGACAGAAAAAAGCGGGTTCGACGCTCTCCGCAAGTCCTTAGCATGCTGATCGTTGCGCGTGAAGCGCGCGTCAGTCTCGGACAAGTCTGTGTTATCCGATCCGGCTCAGCGCACTGAAGTCCCCAGTTATCGCTTTTGATCGTGCCTTGCCGCGTCGGGGTCGTTAGCATGCGAGCGAGCTTCGGAAAAGGCAGGCCGCGGCTTCCTATGGATTTGATTCGGCCTTCGGTCCAGGCAGGCCTCACCGTCGAGGTGTTATCGGTGTGTAGTGATGGCGGCTGACTTTGAAGCGCAGGGCGAGGAAAGGGGACGACAGAGCCTTTAGGGTATGGACAGGGAGTGAGTGGTGCAGGGCCGAGTAGGTCAGGTGCCCAAGCGTCGAGGTTGAGTTGTAGAGTGATGAGTATGAGACAGAAAACGGCACAGTATCGCGGAGCGAGCTCCGGTTCAAAAAATACGGTAACGCAGACGGGGAGTGCATTGAGCACCGCGCTATGGGTGACACTGGCGGCAGTTGTTGTCGGAGTCCTCGTTTTTCG
>JAYPVH010000003.1:54711-74743 GCA_038134505.1 Halieaceae bacterium
ATGTAAGCGTCACCTCTCAAAGATTCAAAATTGCTGACTTCCAAAGTCAAGTTGATGAGCTTCTCAGCCAAATGACGCTCGAGCAGAAAGTCGGGCAAATGATTCAGGGCGAAATTGCGCATGTTACGCCTGAAGACTTGCGAGTGTATGGGTTGGGTAGTGTCCTAAACGGGGGTGGATCATTCCCTCAGGGAAACAAATTTGCTGAGGTGTCCGACTGGTTGGCGTTAGCCGACGCCTATCATCTCGCGTCGATCGACCAATCGGGAGGGAATGCCGGCATTCCAGTGATTTGGGGCACTGATGCGGTGCATGGGCATAATAATGTCATTGGTGCCACCATTTTTCCGCATAACATCGGGCTTGGCGCTGCGGGGGATGCCTCTCTTGTTGGCGCGATTAGCGAGGCGACAGCCATCGAGGTTAAGGCGACCGGTATCGATTGGATATTTGCGCCCACGGTGGCTGTGGCGCAGGATCCCCGCTGGGGGCGCGCTTACGAGTCATTTAGCTCAAACGGAGACGTGGTCGGATTGTTCGCAGATGACATTGTTAATGCGATGCAAGGTGCTGGAGTGGTCGCTACGGCAAAGCATTTCATCGGCGATGGTGGAACCGCCGGAGGGGTTGATCAGGGCGACACGCGGCTGTCTCGGACAGATTTGTTAGCGGTGCACGGAAGCGGTTATGTGTCCGCGATAGATGCTGGTGTTATGACGGTCATGGCGACTTTTAACAGCTGGAATGGAGACAAAGTACACGGCAATAAAGAGCTACTGACTGAAGTACTTCGAGGGGAGCTCGGTTTCGAAGGTTTTGTCGTGAGCGATTGGAATGGTATCGGGCAGGTCGCAGGATGCTCTCCTGATGACTGCGTACAGGCCATTAATGCTGGTATCGATATGATCATGGTTCCGGAGGACTGGCGCGCTATGCACGTCAATCTCGTTCGACAGGTGAATGAAGGCCAGATCTCGATCGCGCGTATCGATGAGGCGGTGAGTAGAATTTTAGCGGTCAAGTTCGCAGGTGGCGTCATGACACGTGGTCTACCCTCGGAACGGGCAGCAGCCGTGTTAGCAGAGGTGGGGAGTGAGTCTCATAGGGCGCTAGCGCGCGAAGCGGTCCGCCGATCACTGGTGCTCATGAAAAATGATCGGAAGCTGTTACCCTTGAGTCCGAAGGGTCGTTACCTTGTGCTCGGCGCAGCCGCGGATGACATCGGCCAGCAAAGTGGCGGCTGGACCATCAGCTGGCAGGGAACCGGCAACGACAATGCGGATTTTCCGGGAGGACATTCTATTCTCTCGGGGCTGGTGCAACAGATTAATGCTGCGGGGGGCAATGTCATCTCAGGGCGGCAAGTGGTCGACGGAGTTCCAACTGATATTGACGCGGTCATTTACGTTTTCGGCGAGACGCCATACGCCGAGGGGCAGGGTGATATTGATGATTTGGCATGGCAAGCCGGTTCAAAAAAAGACTTAGGGGTCCTTCAGTCTCTCAAGCAGAGCGGTGTGCCTGTTGTAGCGATTTTTCTTAGCGGCCGGCCTCGGTGGGTGAATGCTGAGATTAATGCTGCCGATGCTTTTGTAGTGGCTTGGTTGCCTGGGTCTCAAGGTGAGGGCGTGGCCGACGTATTATTGAGGTCGGCCGAGGGTGAAGTCCAATATGACTTCGTTGGTCGTCTCCCGATGGGATGGCCAAATGCTGAAATCAATACCGTAGATCCGGGGCTCCCTGTTAGCGATATGGCGTTTGCACGCGGTTATGGGCTAAGTGTCGAGTCAGATGTGGCGATGGCTACGTTGTCTGAGACGCCGAACGTTCCCCAAAATGATAGAGATGTCCCGGTGTTCGCAGGGGGCGTAAAAGCGCCCTGGTCTCTTTTTGTCGGTGACTCAAGAAACTGGATGCAGCCTATCGGTCCTCGCGGGGGTGTGAGTGGAAAAGGTTTGGTTGAATTATCAGTGATTGACAATGTGGTTCAGGAGGATGCTCGCCGCATTATTTGGCGCGGCACCGGCAACGATCTCGCCCAGGTTTTCTTCCAGTACGAGGACAGCGTTGACCTGTCCGGATTGGCAGAGAGTGGCGGGGCATTGAGTTTTCAGTACCGTCTCGTGGAGCCCGCGACAGCGCCTGTGAGTTTAAGGATGGATTGTGGCTGGCCCTGCAGCGGGGTCATTGATATTACCGATGCGCTTGAGGCTCAGGAGCCAAGTAGTTGGGCGAGTCTGCACGTACCTGTCAGTTGCTTTTCTGAGCTCGGCTTGGACCTGACCAAGGTGAATACACCATTCCTGCTAGCGACGGGTGGCAGTCTCGTTTTAGACTTGGCTGAGGTGGTCGTGCGAGAAAAGCTAGATCCAGCTTTGCCAGTGTTCTGTCCAAGTCTTGTCGCTACAGCGCAGTGATCGCGGGACGCTGGCCTCCTCAAACAAATAATAGATAAGGAAATATTATGTTAGCTGGCACCGATATCGCGATTGTTGCAGTTTATGCGTTGGGTCTTTTTGCGCTTGCGCAGTGGGTCTCTCGAGAGCGTGACGGTCATCAGAAGGACGCAACGGATTATTTTCTTGCAGGTAAGTCGTTGCCTTGGTGGGCCATTGGCGCTTCTTTAATCGCTGCGAATATTTCGGCGGAGCAGATCATTGGTCAGTCTGGGCAAGGTTATGTTGTCGGGCTCGCCATCGCAGCCTACGAGTGGCAGGCGGCGATTGTTTTGCTTATTGTCGCCAAATACTTCCTGCCAATTTTCCTGAAACGTGAAATTTATACGATGCCTCAGTTCCTACAGACGCGATATGGAACGGGTGTCAAGACGCTGATGTCATTTTACTGGATCGTTCTGTACACCGCGGTTAATTTGGCGACCGTGCTATGGCTGGGTGCTCTGGCGATCGAGAGTTTGACCGGCGTCGCGGTATTCCCGGCAATGGCAGGTCTTGCTGCATTTGCGGTGCTTTACTCCCTGTACGGGGGGCTGAAAGCGGTGGCACTGACCGATATTGTGCAGGTCACCATTCTGATTATTGGTGGACTGGCCATCACATGGATCGCGCTTGACGCGGTGTCTGCGGGGCAAGGGGCCGGCGCGGGACTTGAGCGTCTCAGCACTGAGGTGCCCGGTCATTTCGCCATGATTCTCGATGAATCGCATCCGAGCTACGGCGACTTACCCGGCATTTGGACCCTCTTGGGTGGTTTGTGGGTGCTGCATTTTTCGTACTGGGGCTTCAATCAGTACATCATTCAGCGTGCGCTCGGGGCTGAGAGTCTGCAGGAAGCTCAAAAAGGTCTCGCTTTCGCTGCATTCCTCAAGTTGCTGATACCGGTGATTGTAGTGATTCCGGGTATCGCGGCGTTGGTTCTTGCTCAGGATGGCGTTCTGTCAGCCGAATTGCTCGACGATAAATCAGACCGCACCTATGGATCGCTGATGGGCATGGCGCCTGAAGGGCTCCGCGGTTTAATCTTTGCTGCGTTAATCGCGGCGATCGTGTCTTCTCTGGCGTCAATGATGAACTCGATTGCAACAATTTTTACCATGGACATTTATCGACAGTACAGCACCAGCGCTCGGAGTGAAGGGCACTACGTCACCGTGGGCAGGGTGGTCGCCGTGGTCGCAATGGTGGTCGCTCTCCTGCTAGCACAGCCGTTCTTGGGCGGTATGGCGAGCGCCTTTCAGACCATTCAAGAGTACACGGGCTTTATTGCCCCAGGCGTCGTGACGATCTTCCTGTTGGGATTTTTCTACACGCGGGCTAACGAAGCCAGTGCCTATGCTGTGCTGATCGGCTCGGTCGTTGGCAGTGTGGTTCTGAAGATTGTGTTGCCCGATTTGCCTTTTGTCCTTCGAATTTGGCTCGTGTTTCTGATTAACCTCGCGCTGGGTGTCATGGTTGCAAGGCTGACGGCTGCCCCGAGCAGCGATCAACCCGTTGCTCTGGCCGATATCGACTTCGGCACGACGGCCGGCTTTAACCGAGCAGGAGTCGTTGTCACGCTGTTACTGGCGCTAATTTACGTCGCTTTTTGGTCGGCTTAAGCGTTGATTGACGCATTTCGCTTCCTGGGTCGATCAATGAGTGTGTTACCAACGGGTCGTCGCGGCTTTTGGGGCGTACTGATCGCGCTGTGGCCTGCGCTAGGGTGGGCTACACATGACCCTTGTGCCGTGGTGTGGTCCGACGAGTTTGACGGCCCGGATCTGGCGCCCCATTGGCAGGTAGTTCTTGGCGATGGCTGCGATCAAGCGCTTTGCGGTTGGGGAAATAATGAGCAACAAACCTATGCGCAGTCGCAAATACAGCTTAAAGACGGGCTGCTAGGCCTTACCGCAGCCGTGCTTAACGATCGGATTGTATCGGGGAAAATTGAAAGCGCCGGTGCATTTTCCACCCGCTTTGGTCGCATCGAGGCGCGGATGAAGATGCCGCAGGGCAGGGGGCTTTGGTCCGCATTCTGGATGTTGCCTGAGGGTGCCACCCAGCGTTGGCCACTTGAGGGCGAGATCGATATCGCTGAATGGACTGGCAACGATCCGAATCGCATCATTGGTGCGGCGCACTTTGGTGCGTTGTGGCCCAACAATGTTCATTACAGTGAAACGTGGCTGTCACCTCGTGCTTGGCATGATGACTTTCATGTTTTTGGTATTGACTGGCAACCTAATGATATTCGCTGGTTTGTCGATGGCCGAGAGCACGGGCGAATGACACCTGAGCTCATCGTGCCCTATCCGTGGGTGTTTAACGATCTGCCGTTTTATCTCATTCTCAATCTCGCCGTCGGGGGCACCTTGGGTGGTGAGGTGGTGCGTGAGGACTTTCCTGCAACGCTTTGGGTAGACTGGGTCCGTGTCTTTGATGCGGCGTGCTTCTCGGAGGGAGCTCAATCAGGCAATTTATGACGGAGTTTGATCGCGGAGCCTTGACGAATCACAGTCATGCCCCTAACCTTGCAACGCCTCCGCCCGTAGCTCAGCTGGATAGAGCACCAGGCTTCGAACCTGGGTGTCGGGAGTTCGAATCTCTCCGGGCGGGCCATTCCAACAGAGCGTTTTCCCACTAGCGCAAGCCTAGCGCTTTCTTCAGCACACTGCATTCGTTGTGTCGTGACAAGATACGATGTGACGGTGTGTTGAGGTCCTCTCCGCAGGGTTTGTGTTTTCACGATGTATCAGCCATTTAGACGATTCTTCGCTGCGCCCGACAGATTGTAATGGGGGGGAGTGTTTTTACCGGATCTTATAGCGATGACTCAAATGAGAATTTTGCCTTGGCAGGATATCGATGAGGATTGGATGTCATCGGCGCTATCTCAAGCGTTCGACTCGCCCGTGCAGGTGCATAACCTGAGTGCCGAAGTGATCGGTACGGGAAAGATGGGAGACAACGTTCGCTTCAGAATCGATTACGCAGGTGATGCAGACACCTTGCCCTCGACATTAGTCGGGAAATTCCCCGCGGAAGACCCCAAAGCGCGGGAAATGGCCGGTTTGCAGGGCGCGTATTACCACGAGGTCATGTTCTATCGTCACGTCGCACCGCGGACTTCGGCGCGCGTGCCACGAATCTATCTGAATGAGATCGCAGACACGCGCACTGAATTTGTCACATTGATGGAAGATTTGGCGCCAGCGGAGCCCGGTTCGCAGTTTGTTCCCGAGACTCAAGAACGCGCGCGGATGGCCCTGCGCGAAGCCGCACGATTCACTGCCACGTTTTATGGCAGCCAAGAGTTCGCTGGCGCGGATTACATCATGTCGCAGGCAGCGATCGATGGCGGTGCAATGGGACAGGCCTTATTGCAGCAGTACTGGCCATCATTTGCGGATCGTTTCGGTGCCAACTTTAGTTCTGAAATGCGTGCAGTGGGCGACTTTTTTGCTGGGCATTACCAGCGCTATATCGCCTCAGTGCCGAGAGCGATGTCCTTGGTTCACGGTGACCTTCGCTCTGAAAATCTATTGTTTACCGACCAATACTGCGTTTTGGTGGATTGGCAAACGATCGCAGAAACGAGTCCCCTGACCGATATCGCTTATTTTCTGGGCGGTAGTGTGACCGTTGAAGACCGGCGCGCATGGGAGCGAGACCTCGTTGCGGAGTTCTGCGAGGAGCTGGCGCGCGCCGGTGTGCGAATTGAACAAGAGGAAGCGTGGCGGCAGTACCGGTTGCAGTCACTGCATGGCTTGCTAATCATCATTTTGGGTGCGAGTTTCTCATCTTCTGATGCACGAAGTGATGAGATGTTCAGACTGTTGATCGAACGCCAACTACAACAGGCCGTCGATCTCGACGCGATCGCTTTGGTGACGGCTTGAGTGTTACACAGCGCCAACCAAGGCGGCTTCTCAAGCGACCCAAATACATAAGCGCCTTCACTGAGTACATCTGGACGTTGGTGAAGGATGGGTGTTCGGGCTCAACAGGATCCGCGCAGTCTCGCTTCCTAAAACAAATTTTAAAAAGTTGGTCAGTTGACGCGCACGCTGGTCAGTTCAGCGAGCATGTTTCAGCCCAATGATGCTCTGGATCGAAAGGCTGTTGACGTTGCCGTATTCGTTGAGCACTGTGCTTCGATTGATCGTTGCAGGGTAGGGGTCGCATCATGTTGACGAAGTTAGACGATTATCCCATTCACCAACACGCGGAACCCATCGCCATTGTGGCGACCAGCGACCGCTATGCCTATGATCGTTATTGGTACAATGGGCACGACAAAGAAGGCACTTATTTTTTTGCTGTCGCGTTCGGGCGATACGCCAATCTGGGCATTACCGATGCCAGTTTGAGCTTTGTGATTGATGGCCAGCAACACGCTTTTCATGCTTCCCGAAGAGCGCCAAACGATCCGACAGATCTGAGCATCGGCCCCTTTGAACTGCAGATTCTCGAACCGATGGGTCGTCATCGTATCGTTATCGGCCCAAATTCAACGGGAATTGAATGTGATTTGGAGTTCATGCCCCGCACCGGTGTAGTCAAAGAAAAGCGCCAAACACTCCGCAATGAGCGCCACGTCGTGATGGACACCTGTCGTATGGACCAGTTTGGTCGCTGGCGGGGCTGGATACGGTATCACGGCGACTTGTTACTGTTGCCGGGTGACGAAACGCTTGGGATGAAAGATCGCTCCTGGGGGATTCGCCCCGTCGGAGAGCGCTACCAAGGGGGAGCTCCTATCGATCGCTTCGTGGCGACGCACTTCTTCTGGGTGCCGATTCACTGGGAGAACGAGTGCACAATAGCTGGATGGTACGAAGACAGCGACGGTTACCAGTGGCATAACGATCAAGTCTTTCTGCCGACCTACGCCAACACTGAATCGATACCCGAGATCAACGATCCCAATATGGTGATCTGGCAGGGCGAAATTCAGCATCAATTCAAACTCAAGCCCGGCACTCGGCGTTTGC
This sequence comes from Halieaceae bacterium, assembly GCA_038134505.1. Taxonomy (GTDB): domain Bacteria; phylum Pseudomonadota; class Gammaproteobacteria; order Pseudomonadales; family Halieaceae; genus Luminiphilus. The sequence continues at coordinate 62,144 of JAYPVH010000003.1, forward strand.
AACACGCGCAGATCAGCATGACCAACCGCTTCCGAGATCAGCTCGAGATTGAGATCGGGACTCCCTCGATCGTGTTCGGAATGAACGGACTAGGCTACCAACACCCAAAGTGGGCGCACGGGCAGTGGCACAGAGAGCTGGTGGTTGAGGCCGAGCAGTGGTCCGTCGAGGACTGCGACCCACTTGCGCTAGAAAATGTACACGTGCAGCAAGTTGTAACAGCACGGCGCGGTGATGAAGTTGGCTACGGCGTCGTTGAGCAGATGAATATTGGCCCTTATTCGCCCTGGGGTCTCACCGATTGGTTCGACGGCGCGACATAAGCCGGTCATAGCAAATTCTGTCGGTTGCTACAGTCGATCCCCGCAGGTGTTGCGTCGAGAAGGGGTTTCAGGTAACTTTACAAAACATTGCACATAAAATGTTTTTGGAGGCATCATGAGCTACCGACCCAAGAAGCTAAAATTCGGCGCTTTCTTTGCGCCATTCCACGATGACCGCACCAATCCAACCGTTGCCTTAGAGCGGGATATGGATCTCGTGCAATTTATGGATCAGTGGGCCTTCGATGAGGCATGGATCGGCGAACATCACTCGGGTGCTTATGAATGCATCGCCTCGCCCGAGTTGTTTATTGCCGGTGTTGCAGAGCGGACCCGCCACATTAAGTTGGGAACGGGAGTGAGTTCGCTGTCGTACCACCATCCGCTGATTCTCGCTGACCGCATTTGCCAGCTCGATCATCAGACCCGGGGGCGTCTCATGTTCGGAGTGGGACCAGGTCAGTTGATTGCCGCTGCCGATCTGATGGGGGTAGACCCGGCGAGTCTAAGAGACCGAATGGGTGAGTCCCTGGCCGTTCTGATGCGATTGCTTGACGGAGAGGTCGTGACCGAGAAGACCGACTGGTTCACACTCAATGAGGCGCGTTGTCATCTATTGCCCTACCAAGAGCGGCTACCCATGGTGGTTGCATCTGCGATCTCTCCAGCGGGCGCGCGTTTGTCTGGTGAGCACGGGGTGGGCATGTTATCGGTGGCGGCGTCGAGTCCCAAGGGCTTTGAAGCGCTTGCGGATAGCTGGCAGATTGCTCAGGCCAAGGCTGATGAACACGGCAAAACCATCAACCGTGACGAGTGGCGTGTGGTGATTCCATTTCACATTGCTGAGACCCGCGAGCAGGCGCGCCGAGACCTCGAATACGGCATGCTGGATATGATGCGTTATTTCAAAAAATTCGGCGGCGAGCTCTTTCCCGATGTGCAAGATCTAGATGAGGCAAGTGAGGTGTGGACCAGCGGCGGGCTCGGTGCATTTGGTGTCGGACTTGTCGGGACGCCCGACGATCTTGTCGAGCGAATTGACGAGTTGCTTGAGCAATCTGGTGGGTTCGGTTCATTTTTGTCGCTCGCTCACAACGCTGCGAGTTACGAGGCCACTAAGAAGTCGTATGAATTGGTGGCGCGCTATGTCATGCCGAAGTTTCAGCATTGCAACAATAATCGGCCCGCATCGCTCGAGTGGGCGTCAAGCAATGCCGATCGCTTTATGACCGCGTACATGGGCGGTATCCAAGCGGCGATTGAAAAACATGAACAAGAAGAAGCACAAAAGCAGCAGGCAAAGGCGAGCTAACAATGATCAAACATGTCACATTGGTACAGTTACATCCCGAAACCACCGCAGAGCAGCGCGCTACGATAGTCGCTGCTTTCTCGGAATTGCCAAACCACGTTAACACCATTGTCGACTTTTGGGTCGGCGCTGATTTGAGTCTACTCGAAGGCAATCACGACATTTCAGTGATTGCGACGTTCAACTCAGAGGAGGATTTTCTCGGGTATTCGACACATGTGGCTCATATGGACGTGGTGTTTCCGGTCTGTGGGCCACACATGGCCGGTTATGCGACCGCACAAATTGCGATTTAGCGTCAGTATTGATTCATGCTGTATTTGAAAGGCGCGACTGGCGTGTGATGTGCGCGGCTCAGCCTGAAGGGCTGAATCAGCCGCGGGGTTGCTCACTTGTATTAGAGTTCGCCCTTGTGCGGGTTTTAGATCGCGATACCACCGAGGAGGGCCCACGTGGCAGATTCATTACAAAGCGCACTTGAACGGGCGCGGGCAGTATTTGGCAAGGCACGCTGTTTGAGCGCCTCAGACCGGATGGCTCGCCTGGAAAAGCTGATCGATTTGCTTGTTGACCATCAGGATGAGTTTGTAGACGCCATTGCCAAGGATTTTGGTCAGCGGCATCGTTACCAGACGCTCATGGGCGATATTTTCAACACCATCGCGCACTGCAAATACGCCAAGAAACATGTTCGTCGCTGGATGCGCGCCGAGCGCCGCGCGACCATGATGCCCATGGGACTACTCGGTGCCCGCACCGAAATTCGGTACCAGCCAAAGGGCGTCGTTGGGATCATGGCGCCGTGGAACTTTCCAGTGGCGATGGTTTTTAACCCCTTAGCGTATGCCTTCGCAGCAGGTAATGTCGCTCTGGTGAAGCCATCGGAGTTGACGCCAGAGACTTCAGCACTGATGCACCGGCTGTTTTCACAGTACTTTCCCGGTGGTGAAGTTCAGGTGGTCGAGGGCGGTGCTGACGTGGCGGCAGCGTTTGCATCGCTGCCCTTTGATCATCTGTTTTTTACCGGCTCAGGGCATATTGGCAAGCGAGTTATGGCGGCCGCGGCACAACATTTAACGCCTGTGACGCTCGAACTCGGTGGCAAGTCGCCGGTTTATATTGCCCAAGATGCAGATCTGCTCGATGCAGCAGAGAAGATCATCGCGGGCAAAGGGCAAAATAGTGGTCAAGTCTGTGTGTCTCCGGACTATATCTTCGTGCATGAAACACAGTTAGACAGCTTAGTGGCGAATCTTCGCGTTGCTTTTCAAACGCTCTACCCGGATGCGGCGCCCTTGAATGATTTAACCTCGCTGATTGATCAGCGGAGCTATGACCGGGTTCGAGGTTTGCTAGAAAACGCGAGCGAGGCTGGCGCCGCAGTCCATTCGTTGTCCGCGCGAGAACCGGACTCGGGCTCTCGTGTCATGCCCATCCATTTAGTCATTAACCCGCAAGCGGGTGCCGACATCACCAATCAAGAAATCTTTGGCCCGGTCATCATGTTGAAAACCTATCAGAATCCGGCGGAGGTCATCGACTATATCAATACTCATGACAAGCCATTGGCGCTGTACGCCTTCGGTAAAAATCTTACGGCACTCAATGCCTTCGTGGACCAAACCTCATCGGGCGGCGTCACAATCAACGATGTCATGGTTCACTTAGCAAATGTCGATGCGCCATTTGGTGGTGTCGGTGGGTCTGGTATGGGCAACTACCACGGTCGCGAAGGCTTTCTGACCTTTAGTCACGCGCGTACGGTGTATCGCCAAGGGGCACTGAATCTGTCGAAAATATCGGGTATGTTGCCTCCCTTTGGTGAAAAGATGGGTAAAACCCTCGCCTCGATGATCAAAAAATAACGAACGGCAGTGCGCCCAAGCGCATGTGCCCCTCAGTCGGATTACCCCAGTACAGTTGATGCAACGGACAGCGAGATGCGAGCGGCGATACTAGAAAATGGAGCGATGCGTGTGGGTCACTTACCGGATCCCTCGCCGGAGCAAGGTCAGGTTTTGGTGAAGACACATCGCTGCGCGCTGTGTGCCTCTGATGCTCATTTTATTCACTCGGCAGAGACCATCATCGAGCGATCAAAGCCAAGTGATGGGCCCTACGCGCGCATCGATTTGAGCCGGCCGATTGTTATGGGGCATGAATACGTAGGGGAAATCGTGGATTACGGCCCCGGCAGTCGTCGTCCGCTACCCGTTGGAACACGCGTGACCTCGGTTCCTGGCGTGAGATTGGGCAACACCTTTGGCATCGTTGGCTACTACCCAGAATGTCCCGGAGGTTATGGGGAGTTGATGTTGCTCGATGAGGACTTGTTGTTGTCTGTACCTGAGGATCTCGATCTTGATCTAGCAGCGCTAATAGAACCGTTGGCTGTAGGGGTGGAGCACGCCAGAGCCGGCGGCGTCCAGGCCAACGATATACCCTTAGTACTCGGCTGTGGTGCGATCGGGCTCGGCGTGATCGCCGCGTTGAAGCTGCAAGGTGTTGGCCCTGTGGTGGCTTGTGATATTCACAGCGACCGACTGGACATGGCCGCGCTAATGGGCGCTGATGTCCTTGTAGATGTGCGCGTTGATGACCCCTACAGGCCCCGAAGTGATCTCGGTGGTCGTTCACCTAATGTGATTTATGAGTGTGCCGGCCGACCTGGCATGCTGACCGATATCGTCAATCGTGCTCCCGCGTTCAGTCGTATCGTGATGGGAGGCTATTGTCTCGAGCCCGAGGAGCTGTATGTGCCGACGGCGCAAAATAAGCGTTTGACCGTGCATTTTGCCGGTGGCGAACTGCCTGATGATATGGTCGTCGCGCGCGATGCCATCGCTTCCGGCCAAATTGATCTTCGGCCCTGGTTAGGCGAGGGAATTGGCCTGGCAGAGGTCGCGTCGACGCTACAAACCATGACGGATCCGGGTCGCGCGATTCGCTATGTGGTCGATCCCGCCCGCTGACAGCGTCGCGCCTATCTTTAGAGTGTTTCGGTATGTGTGGGGCTAGCGCCTTGAGATTCTGAGAGGTCGTTACGGATTCCTCGGGCGCCCATCACAAAGGCGATCGCCGCCACCAAGGCGAGTGACGAGACGCTTAATAAGGCGAGACGAAGCGCGTCACTGCCATGCTCGGCATGCCAATGATCGCTGAGTATCCCCACCAGCAGAGGACCGAGACCCATACCGATCAGGTTGGAGGCCATGGTCCAAATGGCATGCGCCGTGGCGCGCATGTGCGGCGGCGATAGGTTTTGTGCTGTTGCAATGGTGGCGGGCGAGGCCATCCCCGCGAAAAATGAGCCGGCTACCGAAAATACAAAGGCCAGGGGTATTGCTGTGCCGGATACAACAATATCGATAGGAAGCCACAAAAACGCGATGGTCGTTGGGAAGGCGACCGCCATCCCAAGTGCGGGAAGCCACATATACCACCGCAGATCTGAGCGACTCAGGCGATCAGCCAGCATTCCTCCGAGTAGGGCGCCAATCAAAGAGGGGATCGGACTGATGAGAAAATAGGTGAGACCGGCTGCCGCTTGGTCGAGTCCAAAGGTCCGCATCAGGAACACGGGCTCCCACACACTGCGGCCTAGCGCTGTCATGCTTAAACAACTGGTGCCAATAATGAGCCAAACGTAAGTGGGCCGACGCAGCAAGATACCCAGCACGGAGATCAATGATGGTTTTTCGGAGTCTGTCGCATGACTCTCTCGTGCAGGCTCGCGCACTGTGAGAAAAAAGATCAGCGACAACACAACACCAGGAATTCCTGTGGCAATCAGCGCCACGCGCCAACCAAATTCTCGACCGAGAAAGCCGCCTAGCAACATGCCTGCACCGATTCCCGAGATGGCGCCGACGGTGAAAATGGACATGGCTTTGCCACGTTGCTGGGGCGAAAAATTGCTCGACAACAGCGAAGCTAGCGGGGGAGAGCATCCGGCTTCTGTTATGCCAACGCCCATGCGTGTGATCAATAACATGGGGAAAGTTTTGGCATACCCTGCTGCAACGGTGAGGAGGCTCCAAAGACCCATTGCTACCGCGATCATATTCTTTCGGTTCCAGCGATCGGCGAGACGCGCGAGAGGGAGTTGGAATAGCACATGGACAATGACGAAGGCTGGACCCACAAGCCAGCCGAGTTGGGTGTCGGTAAGCGTCAAATCGGACTTAATTTGTTCCATCAGAATAGACACAACGTAGCGGTCCATATTGCTGACAAGAACCGCTAGAAGTGACAGTGTGAGGAGATAGCGCTGGTAGAGGGTCATCGTGAAAAGCCACTCCGTTTTTGATCGTCCGAACTACCCTAGCCGCCGTTGCATGGTTTGGGTGAGCGCTTAACCGCGGGCAATGATTCCGGGGAGCCTGCGGCGCTCAAATTGAAATTTCACACCGAGGCTTGTGCGACCAAACTGAAGCTCCAAGGGCGCTTTGAGCGGTTCGTTATCGGGGTCCACAACGATCTCCCAACACAGCGCCCCGGTCGCGTCGCTGGCAACTGAAAAACAGCGAGCCTTCGGGTTCACCTGTGCCGCGATGGCTTCGAGAGCCGGATGAGGCTCCGTGCCCAACTGATCGAACCAGCCGCCGCCAATACTGTCATTCAGCGCCGGACAGTTGCCGATGGTCAGTTTCAGTGATGACGCATCGATGACATCAACGTGAAAATCGATGTAGCTTCTTGGATAAAAATGCGGGTGTAACTGAAATACCTTGGCCATGGTCTCTATATCATCACCTTCCAAGCCTAGGTTGGCCTGTAAGCGTTCGACGCACAGCGCGGCGTGGCCGACCCACTGACGCTCTGAGACCTCTCGGGCGATGTCCTCATCATAGCGGGCAGCATTGCTACGGACATAGGAGGCGGCCAGCAGATGCGTCTGTACAGCCTGCTCTTGCGTGATGAGTTGTAGCGCGCTCTGAGAGAAGTCCTCGAACTGTAGATGTGGGTCAAATTCTCCGGCGTAGTGATCGAGTCCACCCTGTTCGCGCGCCTCAGCAGAGGGGGGTACCAGGCTGATCTTTGCCAGCTGACTCTCGGCAATTTCGTACATGAGCGGGATTTGTTCGAAATCCTGGCCCTTTGCTTCTTTGTAAACTTTCCAGCGGCAGTGTGGGTAACGACCGTGTCCATTACCATCTTCTGCGTCAATCCGAGGTGGCCGATGAAACGGGCGCATCACGATTTTTGGATGCGTCGCGGCAGCGGTCGCGTCAAATGTTGGGTCTTCTATGTCCCAGCACATTTTCTTGATGACTGTTGCGTCGTTACCATTTTTTTCAAGGTCAAGCAGCGCACCACAGTGGGCTAGCCAAAACTCGCCATAATCTTTGTGGTCGAGGCGGAATTGGAAGTCCATGAACTGTTGCGGTGCGCCGACCTCTAGTTGAAGATTTTTGAAAACAGTTTCGACCGTATCTCCCTCAAAATTCATGAGCGCTTGCATCCGCTTCGAATAAATGGGGCTTGCGCCTTGCCATTCCTCGATCGCCGCGCCGACAAAGTCGTCGAGACCAAATTTCATGCCAATCACCGGCATACCGACCCGATCGAGTAGGTGCCCCAGCAGATTGTATTCGTGGCAAAGCCGGCTCAGAAAATCTCTGGAGAAGTCATCGAGAGAGAGTGCGGGGTCAAAGGGACCGTCGTAGTCGTTTTTCAAGGCGGATGCATTATCAGTCGTCATACAAAATCTCTCTGCGTCGTTTACTCGTTAAATGGTCGGTTGGGGATTGCCAGAGGCATTTGGTGCGCGGCAATGACGCCGGCGGCGGCCGAGACCACCTGGGGTATCGAATTCACCGCAAGCATAGCAGTGGCGATGTCGGCTGAATGCACATGATCGTCAAGCGTAGCGCCACTGTCTGGCTTAAAGCTCGCCAGTGTTACAAAATGCGTTTGCATAGAAGGACTACCCTCTATGCTGACGGTCCAGCCATCCCGAGGTTTCGGCCAGTGTGTCGGATAATCCTCTCCGACGTTCCATAGCGCATCGATTTCAATCAATGAGCGACCATTTTTCCAGCCGCGCCAATGATAACGTTGGCCGCAAACCGTCTGCGCAGCAATGTGGCCTGAACGAATATCGAAGCTACTTTCTGACAATACGAGATCCTGATCAGTGGTAATTTCATCGAGTGCGATCTTCAGCGCATCGGCGAGCATGCTGATCTGCTCTTTGAAAATCTGATCGTTGAATTGTACGAACGGATTGTTTTCTAGCGCTGCTTCCTCGGCGGGGCTACCGAATTTCATCAGCTCCAGGGTGATTTCCGCATTGCCGTAGAAGCTCCAGTTGGCACGCTCCTCAATACGAATGTGATCGACACGGTTGCTCATTCCAAGCAATGCTGCGGGCTGGATCATCCCCGCAAAACCGGGGTTGAGCCCGGTGCCATAGAGCGTGCTGCTTCCCGCTGCGCAGGCTTTTTCGATACGTGAATAGTCAGCCTCAGGCCAGCTTTTTGCGAAAAAGGCGAAGGGAGTACAGATGACGTTTTTACCCGAGGCGAGCAGAGCGACGACCTCGTCAATGTGCGCACGGCGAGGCATATACAGCACACAATCGGCATCTATTGCGACGATCTCTTGCAACGAATTCGTAAAACAGATTCCGGTATCCGGTCCGCCGGTTAAAGATGCTATATCCCGTCCGACTTGGTTAGCCGAATGTCGCCATACACCGACTACCTCGAGGTCGTCGCGCCTGAGAAGCACCCGTAAAGACTCTGCACCGACGTGGCCTGTGCCCCATTGAATGACTCGAATCGCCATAGCTCGTCTAGTTCTCTGCTTGCGTCAGTTCACAATGTCGTTTGAATTGATGCGTCACGCATCATTCATACGGCCTAAGAAGGGCAAAATACATTGCAATCGTTATGGTTTCTAGAGAGATCGATGGATTATTCGGGCCTTTCAGGCGCGATGAAAGTGTGTAGGCCGATGCTAACGTCGATTGATGATGTTTCGGGCAGTGTGATTAACCGTGTCGCGCAGCAGCGCTCTTACCCGCCTGGCGCCCAAAAAACGTGGCATCACCGACAGACATGCCACTCGCGTAGCCTTGGGAAGAGCGCGGTAGGCCGGCTGTGACCCGCCCGGCCGCGTAAAGGCCGGGTATGACGTCGCCATCCCACGCCTTGACCTCGCCGGTGGGTAGCGTGTCGAGCCCGCCCAACGAGAACGTCAGTGGGCCGCGCGTGCCCGGCATAATGACGGCGGTCTGGGCGTCAAAAGAAAGGTCGAGTAACGCAAAGGGGCCTTTATTGAGCGGTGTCACCCATTCAGGGGCCTTGCGAAACACGGGATCATGACCACCCTGAGCGTGACGGTTGTACTCTGACAACGTGTTTTGCAGTGCACCGTCGGGGAATCCTTGCGTCTCCGCCGCGAGTTCTTCGATAGAATCGCCAGTTGCGACAACCGCTAAGCGTTCCAAATACATAGGGTGGTCGTAGTGTTCGGCATCCAGTAGCAGATAGATTTTTTGTTCTGGTTGTAGGCTCGAAAAGTGGGCCAGGCGAGCGAGGTAAGCATCTTCGTTAACGAAACGATCGCCACGTTGGTTGAGCATTAAACCAAACGTGAGCTTCCCCGGCGGGTAAATCGGCAGCGATAAGAAAGCTTCGTCCATATTGATGGTGTAGCCACCAGCCGCCACACCGAGGCGGATGCCGTCCCCCATGTCAAAGGGGTTGCCATAGGGCGTAGCCCATTGGTTGACCCAGGGAATGTAGCGTGCTCGCATTGCCTCGTTCATGATAAAGCCGCCGGAGGCGAGCACGACGCCGCGCAGCGCACGAACAGCCCGCACCTGGTTCTCTTGCTTGGTGAGTACGCCGACCACAGTGCCGGTTTCTTTGACAAGGTGAATAACGCGGGCGTCGTACTGTACGTCAACGCCGGCATCGGCGACCGCTTTAGCCAGCGCCTCGATGAAGATCTTGCCGCCAAAATCGCCTTCATGCGAAGGCACATGTCCCCGAGGCACGGGCTCTGCCGCGTCGATAAACTCGAGCGTGCGCTCATTCCCCGTAAATAGAAGGGATTCGTCAGATAAGGGGACAACCTCCCGATCCAACATGACGGCCTCTTTGTACGTGACCCCCAGTGCTTCAACCCAGTCGAAATGCTCCTTGGCGCCCCGCACGTAGGCTTCGACTTTGGCCACGTCGGCGCGCTCGCCAAAGGCTTTCATGATGTACGCGATCATGTTTTCCGTACTGTCGCTATAGCCGAGTGCTTTTTGTAACCGTGTACCGCCGGAGTCGCCGAGGTACATCTCACAGCTCGACATGCCGGTTGATCCACCGGGGCCGCTGGCCCGTTCGAAGAGAATGACCTTTGTGCCCGCCCGGGCCGCCTCGAGCGCTGCGGAGCCGCCAGCGCCGCCGAAGCCACAAACAATAACATCCGTTTCAGCGTCCCAATGTGCGACTTCACTCACATCAATACAGGAAAAGGATGGCTGTTTCATAATGCGCTCCCAGAAGAACGGTTGATGGCTTGATCAGTGGAACAGTGTCTCGCGGGCGCTAACGCCCCTCGATGTGTATTGATCCGCTGAATCAACGTTTTGACCGACACGGCAAGAGGCGGGCTCAGGCTAAGCCGAGTTGTTGCGCCACCACATTTTGGTCCCAATAGGCCTTCAGGCTGACGATTTTGCCGTCGCTGTTGACCGTATAGGTCACCACCATTTCGATAGACGTCTTGATGTCGCCCGGTAGCCGATTCGTTGCGGTGACCACGCAGGCGCAGTCAAACGGGCCCGATGCGATGCGGCGATGCGAGACCAGGATCAAGTCCCCAGTGGCGATCATCGTGTCCCAAAATTCAGAGAGTCTCGCTTTACCGGTAAAACCAAGGCCCTCTGGATCGTGCGCTGAGGCACCCACAGGATCGTGTACGGTCGCATCATCTGCAAATAGGGCGAGCCACTCGGCTTTGTTGCCGGCCTGAGCGTTTCGAATTGAAGCGAGGTGTGCGGCGATGGCGGGTGAGTCGCTTGACATGACATTGACCTTTTCTAGCGTTTCAGTGTTTAAGATTGCGTTTGAGAGTAAAGGACTGCCTCGATATTGTCTTATATGAGGTCTCATCCTTTTGGATTACCGGGTTTTGGGGAGGGCCGGCATCGCGAGCAAGCCCACGTATTGCTCAGCGCTGCGTCATCAGGGTGGAAATTGGCTGTCGAACTTCGTTTCCTCCTGAATGCGGCTTATAACCGAAAGGGACGTAGTCAAGGCTTGTCGTGTTGATGACAATGGTCGCGGGCATTAAAGGGGCGTATTGTTCCGAGTCAAGCTAGGGGTTGCAAAGCAGTGACCGCGCACTAAGGATCTCAATGAGTCGGTTCGCTGTGTGGCCAGTGCTGCAGAAGGGCTGCAGATAAGGCCGGGCTTTATCCCAATGCCCGCTGCAAGAGGTGGCGCCGTGACCTGGGGTTTTCGATCACGACGCTTCAGAAAAATGACGATTCTGAAAAGAAGATTCTGAAAAATAGAAGCCGAGGGTGCAAGCTCGATAGGGTGATAAGGCTGATGAAGGGCAGGTGCGCTCGAGATGCATGCATCACGATCTTCCCGAAAAATGACCTTGGTGAGTAGAACATAGCAAAGAGGATTCTGAGATGAGTGAAGCATGGGACCGCGAGGTCGATGTTTTAGTGGTTGGGTCGGGCAATGGCGCTCTGGCCTCGGCACTGTGCAACTGGGAGATGGGCACTCAGGATGTCCTCATCGTTGAAAAAACCGACAAGATCGGCGGCACCAGTGCGAACTCCGGGGGCGGGATTTGGATTCCGGCGAATCATCGTGCGAAGGAGTGCGGCGCTGAGGATTCTGCAGAGGCTGCTAAGCAGTATTTGATGGGCACGCTGTTTGGCGAGGATGTCCCTGAAGAGCTGATCGATAACTACATCGAGAATTCGCCGAAAATGTTGCGCTTCTTGATGGATCGCACCGATGTGTCCTATGAATCTTTAGAGCATTACCCGGATTACTACACTAACTATGAGGGTGCGAGAGCGGGGCATCGTTCGCTTGAACCGACGCCTATTAATATGTCGGAATTAGGTGATGACTGGAAACGGTTGCGCTGGACCCATCACATGATGCGGATGTTTGATCGAATTCATTTCACCCAGGTAGAAGCGCATTTGATTATGACGCAAGCACCGGGTTGGAAACGGCTTCTTGCGAAGTTGTTATTTAAGTATGTGACCGATGTGGTGTGGCGCTTTAAAACGCCGATTGCACGGCGGCTCTGCACCGGTTCCGCGGGGATTGCTCGGCTGTATCTGTCGGTGATCAAGCGAAAGATTCCAGTGGTCTTTGAAACACGCATGACATCGCTTGTCAGCGAGGGTCTCACGGTCATCGGCGCAGTCGTGGAGCATCGCGGCGTTACTCAGCGAATTCGCGCCCGCAAGGGTGTTGTGCTGGCCGCGGGCGGCTTTGAGCACAATCAGCAGTTGCGAGAACAGTACCTGCCCGCGCCGACCAATACCGAGTGGAGTGCCGGCAACAAAGGCAATGAAGGCGATGCGTTGCTAGCGGGACTCGCTCTCGGGGCAAAAACACGTTTGATGAAAGACGCGTGGTGGACAACCACGCTCTGCGTTCCCGGAGAACCGCAACCGCGTTTAGCGATTATGGAGAAATCATTCCCGGGTTCCTGTGTTGTGAACCGCGCGGGGCGGCGATTTGCCAACGAGTCGCAAAATTACATGGCATTTCAGAAAGAACTGTTTGCCACACACACTGAAGAATCGCCTAATGCCCCAGCGTGGCATGTATTTGATGCCCGCTTCCGACGAAATTTCATGGTGGGTCCTTTAATGACTGCGGCGATGAAACCGGACTCTCAGATCCCTAAGTTCTGGTTCGAAACCGGTTTCGTTGCCAAAGCCGGCTCAATTCGGGAGCTCGCTGAACAGCTCGGGAT
>JAYPVH010000003.1:74753-81197 GCA_038134505.1 Halieaceae bacterium
GATCGACGCGGATGGCTTGGAGGACACCATCGAGCGTATGAATCGCTTTGCGGTGTCGGGAGTGGATGAGGACTTTCACCGGGGTGAGTCGGCCTATGATCGCTACTACGCAGACCCGACAATCAAACCCAATCCCTGTCTCGCCACCATTGACGAGGCGCCGTTCTATGCGATGCGTATCGAGGCGGGCGACTTTGGTACGCTTGGGGGGCTCGATACGGATATCCACGCGCGCGTGAAGCGAGAGGACGGCGGTGTATTCGAGGGCTTGTTTGCCATCGGTAACTGCTCAGCCGCAATTCTTCCGACCTACCCCGGGCCAGGCGCTACCCTAGGCCCGGCGATGACCATGGCGTATCAAAGCGCCAAGTTGATCAACAATCACGAGGGCTAGGATGTCATGTTGGATCTCGAGGCGATTGAGCGCATCAAACAGCTGAAGTCACGCTATTTCCGATTTCTCGATACCCGTGATATCGCGGGTCTTCAAACGGTTTTTACGGCAGACGCAGAAGCCTATTTTAAGGGCGCGGACTACGACTTTTCTCTAGTCGGCTGGGCGCAGCTGGAGGCGTTTTACCGAAAGTCTTTTCAACCGACATCGTTTGGCATGCATAACGGACATCATCCTGAGATCTCAGTGTCAGGCGATTCGGCGACCGGAATCTGGTACCTCCACGATATCTTTATTCAGCTCGACAACCAGATCACGGTGATGGGTAGCGCCCTGTACGAGGACGACTACCAAAAGGTTGACGGTGAATGGCGTATTGCCCGCACGGGTTATCGGCGATTGTGGGAAGAGCATCATCAGCGGGGCGATCACATTAGTTTGCGGATCAAGCCGATCAACGATATCGGCGAGTAGGCGTCGATCCACTAAGGAGTAGTGACCAGCATGAAAGATGTTGTGATTGTCGATAGCGTGCGAACCGGTCTCGCAAAGTCATTTCGAGGGAGTTTTAATCTTACGCGTGCCGATGATATGGCTGCGTTTCTAATCGACGCGCTACTCGAACGCAACCCAAAAGTTGATGCGGCAAGCGTTGAGGACGTGATCGTCGGCGCCGCCAATCAGGCGGGCGAGCAGAGCTTTAACCTCGCGCGTATGGCCTCAATTTTGTCGCGATTGCCCATTGAGGCTACCGGAACGACGGTCAATCGATTCTGCGCCTCTGGTTTGCAAACGATTGCAATGGCTGCACAGCAGATCGGTTCCGGATTTAGCGACGTGCTGATTGCTGGTGGTGCCGAATCGATCTCGATGCGGGTCCGTCAGGATCAGGGTAGTTTTCAGCAAAACCCGCGCCTACTCGAAGAAAAGCCGGGCGTATTTATGGAGATGGGGAACACAGCGGAGGTCGTGGCGCGCCGCTATCAGATCTCGCGTGAATCGCAAGACCTCTATAGTTTGCAGAGCCAACAGCGTTATGCCGAGGCTCTCGAGCGCGGTGCCATCAACGATGAAATCGTGGCCATGCCCGCGACCATGAAGCGTGTCGATCGCGACACCCAAGAGGAGTCTTTGCACGAGGTTGTGGTTGATCGCGATGAGTGCAATCGGTCGGATACTACGCTCGAGGGATTGGCGTCACTCAAACCCGTTTTTGCTGAGGATGGGTCAGTGACTGCCGGGAACTCTTCACAGTTAAGCGACGGCGCGTCGATGACCCTTTTGATGTCTGGCGAGCGAGCGCAAGAGCTGGGTATCGAACCCTTGGGTTATTTTCGCGGATTCGTGACGGCGGGCTGCGAGCCGGATGAGATGGGAATCGGCCCCGTATTTGCGATCCCGAAGTTACTTGAGCGGGCTGGTCTTCAGATTGGGGGTATTGATCTTTGGGAGCTCAACGAGGCCTTTGCCTCGCAGTGTGTCTACTGCCGTGATGCCTTGGGTATCGATAACGCGCGCTACAACGTCAATGGCGGCAGCATTGCGATCGGTCATCCTTTCGGTATGACGGGCTCGCGCATGGTGGGTCAGCTGTTGCGCGAGCTGAGGCGGCGCGGTGGTCGCTACGGCGTGGTTACGATGTGTGTTGCGGGGGGGCAGGGCGCGGCGGGCCTGTTTGAAGTGATCTAGAGTGACTTTTCCGCGAGTGGACAGACAGGTCGTTCACTGAGGCGCCAGAAAAGTCGCTATAGTGCATTGCAGTGATCCTGTGAAAGGGTGATGGCAGCAAATGGTGGCGGCACGTTGTAAGCTTGTATTGCGGCCTAGCCAGGCGACCTAGGAGGCCCCGTGAGCTCTGAGCTGATAGTGAGGAACATCGCTTTTGACGTCTCATCGTCGGAATTCATTTGGAATCCCGACAATCCCTCGTTCGCGGTGTTGATGAATCAGATCACACTGTTTGTCGTGGGTTTCGAAAAATATATGTGTCGTGTGATGCGCGACGCCGAGGCTGTCATTACCGATCCGGAGCTATTGCAGGAGGCTGTGGGTTTCCGGCAGCAAGAGGCCATTCATGCGGCAAAGCATCTCCAACACGCCAAGGCGCTGATCGCGCGGTATCCGGCGCTACAAGACGTATTTGATGACGTTCTTGAGAGTTACGACGCGCTGTATCACGCGGAATCTCTCGACTATCACCTCGCTTACGCGGGCGGGTTAGAGGCTATTTTTACGCCATTTTTTAAGATGATCTTAGATCATCGCGAGGCACTCTTTGGCGGTGGAGATGCCCGCGTCGCGTCACTGTTCGTCTGGCACTTTTGCGAAGAGATTGAGCACCGCAGCGCAGCCTACGCGATCTATAACCATGTCGTCGGAAGCCACTGGTTTCGAATCAAGCACACGGGGGATTTCCAGCGTCACACCCGAGGGTTGTTTGACATGATCAAAGCGCAGTTCGTCGAGATTTGTACCGACGTCGAGCCGACGGCGTTCACCGATGATCCCTTTTCGCGCATACCGACTCTTGCAAAGCTCAAGTCAGCGATCGGCGTGTTCGCCTCACAGTCGCCCTGGCACGACAGCGTGAATCAGCCGCTTCCTGACTACTACGCACAGTGGAAAAGCCGCTATGACGCGGGCGATGACATGACGCAGATTATCGGTCAGCCGGCGCTCGTCGCATGAAGGGTGTGAGTGAACGCTTTGTTGACTTGGCGTCACAGATTGGTGGCTTTGCTCAAGATAATCTCGACAGCTGGATTTACCTAAAGAGCCCCTTCACGTTGTTTCACTGGACCATGAATGTGATCGAGGTGCTACTCATTCTTGGCGCTGTGGTCGGATTGCGCTGGGCATGGACCCGATGGAAGGCGGGGCAGGCCACTTTTCTTTGTTTTTGGCTGGCATCGGTTGTGTTTATGCTCGCGATGGAGGTCCCTGTTTATTTTCCAGAAAAAATCGGTGGCGATGCCAACGATATTCTTTTTCTCCACAACGAGTTTACGGTCAATTTCTTTTTTGGCAGAGCGCCTTTATACATCATGGCGTTATATCCCGCGCTGATGTTTTCGAGCTTTGTCTTGATGACTGAGCTCAAGGTAGTCAGGCCGGGCTCGAAGATTTTGCTCGCCGGAGTCGTTGTCGGCTTCGCGCATCATATTTTCTATGAAATCTTCGATCATTTCGGACCGCAGTATGGCTGGTGGATTTGGAATCACCCGCAGTTCCTGAGTCATCTCGGTGCGGTACCAGTCTCCAGTATGCTGAATTTTGCTTTCTTGGGTCCGGTCTTACTGACCTGGGGTGTTCTGCGGCTCCTGCCGCTCGTTGAGCCTAAAGGCGGTGCGGTAATGCCTTTGCCCCAGGTGCTGATACGGAGTGTGTTTGCCGGGCTCTGGGTCCCTGTAGCAACCGTTTTAGTGTCACCCGCGACATGGTTTGCGGTGCTCGGTGTGTCAATGACAGCGATGTCAGAGGTGATTGTCGCGTCGTCGATCTTAATTGGAGCCGCGCTGCTGACTTGGCTAAGCCTTCGCGCTGAGAGCCGGTTTGTGGCAACGCAGTCCAAGTCTGCGCCTGTACGATTTTTGTGGCTGTTCGTGTTGGTTTTTGCGCTGCTGTGGGGAGTGGCTGTGCCAGATTATCTCGCTACGGAGGATGGGGTCACTGCGCTCGGTACCGCCACGGGCTCTCTGAGCTATGCCATGGCCTGCCTGTGTGTCGCGATAGGCCTACTGCTGCGAGGACCAGCGAGTCGTGAGGAGTGACATCCTTACTAGTGGCAACCTCGCACAGAGAGTTGTGGTGACTCGTAGCGGTGGCATGAGCCGATGAGGAAAGGGGAGTGAGATGACGATTGCAACGTTGCAAATGCTCGGTGAGGGACGATTTAACGCGGTCACACTAGCGAGTGCGAATGCCGAGATCGACCGTGTCGTAGCTGACGATTCGGTGAGCGCATTAATGCTGCGGGGGGAAGGGAAGAATTTCTCCCAAGGCCTCGATCTTGACGCGATTTTGAGCCAGCCTGAGACCAGTATGCAGGTCATTTCTGACTGTATGCGCTTTATCGGTCGACTGCTGAGTTTGCCCGTGCCGGTGTTGGCCGCGGTCAACGGTCACGCTTTTGGTCTCGGTGCGATGCTGGTGATGGCCGCTGACTATGCGGTGATGCGTGAAGATCGCGGCTACATTTGCCTCCCCGAGGTTGATATGGGCGCGCCGCTGACAGCGAGAATGCATGCCTTGGTCGGCGCGAAACTGTCGACTCGCGCTTTGCGCGATATGTTGTTGACAGGGGAGCGGTTAACGGCGCAACGGGCCCTTGAGTTAGCGGTGATCGATGGGGTCGCAGCGGCTGATGACGTAGAAACATCACTCTTGGCGATTGCGCAGCCGATGATGGGTAAGCCGCGCCAAGGCTTGGGCGCACTCAAACGCGGCCTCAATGCGCCGGTATTGGCAGTGATTGAGGCCGAAGAGGACGACACTCCCAGCGATCTCGCCTGACGACTCGTCGGTTCATAAAACCGCGAGCGAAGCCTCAAGCTTAGATGGGAAGACCGTCGTCGATCGCGTGATTCTTGTCAGCAGGTGTTGGCACATTGGGAATATGATAAACGCCATTGAGACCGGCCTGCGTCTGTGTCACCGTACCGCGCTGCGCATAAAATTGACCGTACCACTGGCGTGCCTTGAGGAACGGACCTTCAGAGCTCAACGCCATGGGTTTGAGCGCCGGCCGCTTGTGTTGCCAGATCTCAAAATCTTTACTGAAGGCTTCAAGGGCACCGGCCTGGACCTGGCGGCCCATCTCTCGGTCCTCATCGGTCGGCGTGCCGGTGGCTGATTTCACCAAACAACCGTGCCAGGCCTTAATCACACCGTCTTCAACCGGTGTATTGGCAATCATCTCGAATTGGGCAGTGTCGCCCCAGACCTGTTTTGACAGAAGAATGCCGGGACCTGTGTACCACGTGGTGGTGTACAACATCACCCCACCATAGAGTGCCATGGGTCCTCCCTGGCGCTGAATAAGAATGTGGTCGCGCATCTCGTTTTCAAAATATTCGCTGGGCGCGCCGTGCGTTGGACCGAGATGGCGCATGTCCGCCATGTTATCGAGCACTTCTTGAGGGTGTATTGCGAGCTCAGGAAGATGATCGAGGCGCCAATGCAACCACTGGGGGTCATCCCACTGACTGAGAAACGGTGCGGGGTAGTCCGGATCGACGCCATCTTCGTCAAACCACGCCATGATGCAGCCCATATTATCGACCACTGGGTACGAGCGGATAGCAGCGGACTTGGGACATGGGCCGTCATGATAGGGGATATCATCGACCTCGCCTTGGGCGTTGTAACGCCATCCGTGGTAGGGGCAACGGATCGAGTCACCTTCGATGTGCCCACCCTCCATAACGATCATCGCGCTTCGGTTCGCCGCAAGGTGCGTGCCCATATGTCCGCAGTAGGCATCGAGCATGACGGGCTGACCCGATTCGCCGCGATACAGCGCGAGATCACGACCAAAAAATCGTACCGCGATCGGACCGTCGTTAATTTCGTGGCTTTCCGCGACAATAAACCAACCTCGCGGGAAGGTGTGTGGCCCTAAACCATATTCTGATGCTGTTGCCATAACACTGTTACTCCAGTTGGTGTGTTATTTCAGCTTCTGATCTTGCGCGTTGATGGCTTTGCAAGGTCACTGAGTTCTGGTGGTTCTTGCACTCTAAAACGCAGCGCATCGTCAGTGCAATAAGCTCGTTATCGCGCTTTGCGTGCTGTCGGAGCGGTTCATTGCGCTCGCGAACAATGGCGCTGCAGGCGTAAGCTAAAAGAGTGATGCCAATGGGTCAAATGTCGTGAAAAGGCACTGATAAGCTATATAGACTATGACAGCAGGCCGTCGCATCGGGATCATAGCGATGCGTCAAAGTAGCGCTTCAGAAACCCGCCTAGTGAGCGCGACGCAGGCACCACACAAGCTCAACTCAAGCACACCACAACAACGAAGCAACC
Organism: Halieaceae bacterium; assembly: GCA_038134505.1. GTDB lineage: Bacteria > Pseudomonadota > Gammaproteobacteria > Pseudomonadales > Halieaceae > Luminiphilus. Next base: position 81,175 of record JAYPVH010000003.1, read on the forward strand.
ACGATACAACAAGGGTATAACAT
>JAYPVH010000003.1:81207-166755 GCA_038134505.1 Halieaceae bacterium
ACTGACGACTTGTCGCTTTTCCGCAGCGAAATTGCAGAGTGGCTGGAGGCGCATTGTCCCTTGTCTCAGCGCCAACCGATCAAGCGAGCGGAGCAGATTTGGGGTGGCCGTAAACGTGTGTTCTATTCCGACGATGCGCAGCGTTGGTTTGAAGCCTGTCGCGATCGCGGATTGACTGCGCCAGATTGGCCCGTTGAGTATGGGGGCGGGGGGTTAACGCCGGCGCAAACAAAAATCCTTCAGCAGGAAATGGCCCGGTTGTCATGTCGGCTGCCGCTCTATGATTTGGGTATCTGGATGTTGGGTCCAGCGCTCTTGGTCTACGGTAACGAGGCGCAGAAGCAGCAGCATCTGCGTGCCATTTGCCGTGGAGAAATTCGTTGGGCTCAGGGTTATTCCGAGCCCGGCGCGGGCTCTGATTTGGCAAGTCTGCGGACTCGCGCTGAGGATTGTGGTGATCATTTTCTGGTCAACGGCACTAAAATCTGGACCACCGCGGCGGACAAGTCGGACTGGATTTTTTGTTTGGTGCGCACCGATGACTCGGGGCCCACTAAACACCACGGTATTAGTTTCCTGTTGATCGACATGGAAACCGAGGGCGTGTCGACAACGCCGATCAAACTGATTAGCGGCGAGTCAGAGTTCTGCCAAACCTTTTTCGATAACGTTAAAGTGCCGAAGGAGAATCTTGTTGGCGAGTTGCACGGCGGCTGGGCTGTTGCTAAAGAGCTGCTCAAGCACGAGCGGAAAATGATGTCGAACCCGGAGTCGATGTCTGAGGTTTTTAACATCAGTCTGACGAAGTTGGCGCAGGACGCTATTGGTCTCGATGAGACGAACGTCCTGTCTAGCCCTGAAATTCGCAGTCGCATCAGTCAACATATGATGCGGGATGCAGCGATCAATCAGTTGGGTATGCGTATTTTCCAGCAGGCGAAAGCAGGGGTATCAGATCCTCGATTGCCCCTTTTGATGAAGCATATTGGTACGCAGGAAACCCAGGTCAAAGACGAAATCGTCCTCGAGATTTTAGGTGCTGAGGGCCTTAGCTTTGATGATGATGCGGCTTCGCAACAGGCGCGAACAATGCTTGAACGCTGGGCCTTTAATAAGTCGCTGACGATCGCCGGAGGGACCTCCGAGATTCAGCTGAATATCATTGCCAAGCGGGTGCTCGGCTTACCCTCAGGAGAGTCGGCATGATCCTCAATGATGAGCAGCGCATGCTACAAGAGTCGATGATTGACTTTTTAAACGATCAAGCACCGGTAGAAGCCTTTCGCACGTTACGGGACGATCCGAGCTTGGGTGCCTACGACCAACAGCTTTGGCGTGGCATGGTTGAGTTGGGTCTGCCGGGACTGACATCGCCCGAGGCCTACGGTGGGTCGGATTTTGGTTGGCTGGGAATGGGCGCGGTGCTCGAAGAAATGGGTCGCCGGCTCACCGCGGCGCCGGTTCTTTCCAGTGTTGTTTTGGCCCAAGAATTGATTCGACAGTGCGCGTCTCCGGCCCAAGTAGAGGATTGGTTGCCGCCCTTGGTGATGGGTGAGCAGGTGTTGACGGCAGCCATTAATGAGGGGCCACACTATGCGCCGGATCGGCTAGAAACCCGCTGGATCGATGGTCACTTGAGCGGTGAAAAGACCCTGGTGATGGATTTTGACGGCGCAGATGGATTGCTGGTAGTTGCGCGGGATGCTCAGGGTGATGCGGTCGTTGTCCGGGTCGCGGTGGACGCGCCAGAGATGACAGTGCATAGCCGTCGGCTGATGGATGGCAGGAATTATGCCAGTGTCGTATTCAATCAAACCCCCGTTCACGCTCATGATGTGTTGGCGGGGGACGCGGTTGCAGCGGGCCTTGCTCGCGCCCTCGATATCACGGCCGTCGCAATGGCCTCGGAAATGTTGGGGGGGGCACGTGAGTTGATCGATCGCACGGTCGCCTATTTGTCTGAACGTGAACAGTTCGGCGTCAAGATTGGTAGTTTTCAGGCGCTACAACATCGCTGCGCGCAGCTTTATTGTGACCTCGAAGTCGCCGCCAGTGCCGTCTACGCCGCGCTGGATGCGCTTGACCGACAGCAAGAGGAGATCACCCAGCTCGCTAGTGCGGCGAAGGCCCTCGCGAATGACTGCTTCCAGAAGACAAGCAGCGAAGCCGTACAGCTACACGGCGGTATGGGTGTCACAGATGAAATGGATATCGGGTTATTCCTGAAGCGGTCGCGCGTGTGCAACCAGCTGTTCGGATCGTCGGATTTCCATCGACAACGCTACGCGTCGTGCTTAGGTATTTGACGGTTCGGCCAATAAACTCGGGCGATTGAGGCTGTTTCGCGGGCGCCTTCCCGGCTTTGACCTACGGACCCCTCGAAAGTCCGATAGGCGTTGTAGTCAACGGTCTTCGGGGCGCGGTTAATCAGCACTTCTATCACGCTGTGCCGTTGCTACGGCAGTCCTGCGACGAATGCTTTTGCTTTATGCAGCCGCGAATCGGAACTAACGAACCAGCCAGCGAATCGGTGCAGCAAGTGCTCGTTGCGCTGAGTTTGCACCATTCGGCCCCGTCATCTGCAGCGACGTCTATCAATATCGATCAGGCAGACTCTTTCTCGACCAAGAACTGGTTATACCATCGGCGGAATTTGGCAATGGGACCGTCGCCATCGCACAACAGGGGCCGCTCTAGGTAGCGCTTGCGGTCCCAGATAATCCGATCCTCTTCCATCTGTTGGCAGATATTGGCGACAATCGCCTTGCCGACCGTCTTGCCTAGGGTGTCAGCGGTCGCGGTGGGCTGAATAAAGGCGTAAAAAGCCCGGGACAACTCTGGTTCAATCGGGGTGATGTTGGCCATCAATACCGTGTCGTAGATGCCGGTGAACTTCACACGGCTTAAACCCGGTCCTACGCTCCGATTGGCGATACTGCCGTCAATAATGCCGCGAGGTGTCGGCTGTTTGGTGTGGAATAGGCCGTGTCGGATCGGCCCTTCGAACGCGAGTTCCGCGGGCTCTGGGTACTCGTCAACACCGTGTACGTAAATGAAATGCGCCGCATCCACCGCGTTTTCGCCGATTTCTTGCATATGGGTATTGAGCTCCCACTGGTGGATATGCGCGGTGCTCCAGTCAGGATTGTTTGCCTCTGCTTCGGGTATCAATTCGGGCTCATAGTCTGGCTCAGCACCATTGGGGTGGTACCAGACGAGGATGGTTTGGTTGATTTCTCTTACAGGCCAGGAGCGAATGACTTGCTCTCCACGCTCAACACGGGGTGGCAGATTTTTCGCGTAAGGAACGTGGGTGCACTGGCCTGCACCGTTGTACCGCCAGCCGTGAAAAGGACACTCAATACTATCGCCTACGACGCGCGCTGCATGTCCGGCTTGGTCGCGAATGCCGTAGCCTAGGTGGGCTCCCATGTGCGGGCAGTAGGCATCGAGTACCTGCGCCACCCCGTCTTCGGTCCTAAACGCCACCAAATCGGTCGCAAAGTAGCGCAATGGTGTGGCTTCGCCGCTACCTAGTTCATTTGAGTAGAGGACTTGGTACCAGCCTGCGGGCATGGGTAGGGGGCAACGTGTACTTGCGATGACTGACATGAGGCGCGCTCCGGAAAAGGTAAACTTGAGTCTAATTTTATACTATAGTATAAAATAATCAAACATACCAAAGCACGTCTTTCCGGTCACTGTCAGGCACAAGCCACTACCTTGGAGGCGACGTCGCGAGCGAATGCTCGATCCTTGTTGCTTCGTGCTAACAGCCTGGGTCGTTAGAGAGATGGCTCATTACAGAGATGGGACATTCCAAAGATAGGTCGTCAGAGAGGGTGCACTGAATGCCAACGAGCAGAGGTCCAGAAAAGCGGTCTTTACGCGAACAGAAAAAGGCGCGGACGCGGGCACAGATCTTGACGTCTTCCGCTACTTTGTTTGTGGCTCATGGCTTTGAGGCCACGACGTTTGACCGAATTGCAACGCATAGTGGCTTGTCTCGCCCGACGATTTTTAACTACTTCGATAATAAAGCTGCGATCCTGTCCGGCTTGATCGAACAACAAGATCGCGCAGCGGTGCGCTATGTAGAACAAGCCATGGCGACAGAGCGGGAATTCGGGGCGCAATTGCGCCAATTTATGGCCGCCTCAGCCGAGTATCTGGAACAGCATCGGGCGCTAACGGAACTGTTACTCTCATCGGGCATGGCGGCGTTCTTAGATGGACAGACCGGTTCTCGTCGCTTAGAGCAACTCAACCGAGCGATGGCCTCTATGCTCAGTGCCGCGCGAGCGCGGGGCGAGGTAGATGACATCATCGATTTGCAGATTCAGGTGACACTCCTTGTTGGCACCTATTTCTACACTTTGCTGAATTGGGTGTCAGGGCCCGAGGCATCGCTGTCGAACATCCTGCAACGGACTGCAACGTATCTAGCGCAGGCGTTGGCCCCGCGCTCACCCTAGGGACGCTCCTAGCCCTCATACAAGGCAGTCTAGCGGTCGCGGCTCAGCTCGTTGCGTTAGGGGATTGGCAGCTCGCGGAGTCGAATACTGTGGCGATAAGAAGCCGGAGTCTGCATCAATAACGCACTGTGAGAACACCGCAAAGCCACGTGTTTTGAGTCGTAAAACATTCCTGCGCTATAGGCCCAGGCCCACGGCCAATCACATCGGGACAGGCGCCCCAGTGAATTAAGCGTTTACATCAGAATCGCTACTTTACCCGCGATGTCACCACGATCGAGCAAGCGGTGTACGTCGGGCACCTGATCAAGTGTCACCCGGTCTGCGATGGCCGGCGTAAGAACCCGGTCTTTCAGAAGCGCAAAGAGGCTTTGTACATCCTCCTTAAACTCCTCAGGGTGCGTCTCTCGGCGTGACTGGATGTTATAGAAGGTGCTGTGTCGTCCGTCGGGGATCAATCGCCAAACACCGAGAAGTTGTGCGAAGCCGAGAAGTAGGCTGGGAATGCTCTCCTGTTTTTGATTGGCCTGCAACGCACCAAAGCCAATGAGCCAGCCGCCGCGCTTGAGTAAAGGGTAGGATTGTCGCCAGCTACGGCCACCCAGCGTATCGAAAACGGCGTCGACGCCCTCTGGTGCGTGGCGGCGGACCGAATCGGGAATAGAGTCATGACGATAGTCGATCGCGATTCCGCCGAAGGACTCAATGACTTCTTTTTTAGCCGCGGACCCGGTGCCGAGCACGCGTAGATCAAAGTGGCGACAGAGGTCAAGGAGCGCCGTACCGACAGCGCCACCCGCGGCATGGACGAGGACGGTCATTCCCGAGAGAAGCGGTGTGATTCGCGTCAGCATTTGATACGCGGTCGTGTAGGACAGTAACATGGCAACGGCCTCGGCGGGGTCGAGCCCTTGGGGGGCTTTGACGACGCGGTCAGCGTCCGCGATGAGGTATTCGGTGTAGCCGCCAATGACTGAGAGGTCGGCGACATAATCGCCCACCTGTAGGTCGCTGACGCCATCGCCAACTTCCTCAACCACACCGTACCAGTCATAACCGGGAGTAAACGGCGGTTTGTCCTTCACCTGAACATACTCACCGGCGCGAATAATGCAGTCGGTGAAACCCATGCCCGCCGCGAGGACTCGCACACCTATTTGGCCTGCGCCTGCAGGTATAGGGGCGTCGATGTCTTTGATCACCAGGTTCTCGGCCCCCCCAAAGCGCTCGAGAACGACGTGTCGATAGCCCATAAAAAGTCCTGATCTTGGGTGTGGTGGGTAGCGAGTGCTGCTTCGCAATCCAATACGGTAGTGTCGCGGATCCTATCTGTCTCACGCCACCCCTAAAGGGACGATATGAGGCCCCTTATGGGGCTAGGAATCTGAGCCGTCTTGGCGCAAGGTAGGGCGCTGTGATGCCATTACCCTATGGACCCAGTCTCAGATCTTTGCTGGCAGGCTATGCCGGCCAGAGAGAGCGCACCCGTCGGGAATCCTCGCCGGCGTGTCTGTTGCATGAGCTGAAACTTGAAAGGACTGCGCGATGAATATTTCTCAGACGATTGCTGAGCTAACCGCTCCCGATTCCTTCTTTGAGGTTGTGAGTGATAGCTTCCGCGGTCGGGAGTACCCGGTGTTTAAGCACGCGCCGCAAGCTGTGACGGAGTTGATCCAGAATGCACGAGGTCACGCGGAGGCGGAGTTTCTGATCTATCGTGATCAGCGCTTACGATTTAGCGATTTTTTTGCCGCTGCAGAGTTGTTGCTTGGCTATTTTCAGGCCCAAGGACTCAAGCCAGGGGATCGCGTAGCCATCGCGATGAAGAACCGCCCAGAGTGGCTCATCGCTTTTGCAGCGGCGGTGATGGGCGGTGCCGTTGCTGTGCCCATCAATAGCTGGGGCCAGCGCGATGATTTGCTATTCGCTCTGAACGATTCGGGCGCGAGTTGGCTGATTTGTGATGATGCACGCGGGCGTGCCGTCGAGGACTTTCTCGAGACTGAGCGCCGATTATTGGTTTATGAGCATGACGGGGCTGAGCCTGTGCGTGGCGTGATGTTCGATGAAGCCCTCGCGCAAGAGAACCCCGGTTTGCTTTATCAAGCCGCAGGCGAAGACCCGTGCATGATGCTCTATACCTCAGGGAGTACGGGCGCGCCCAAGGGTGTGATGCACCGGCATCGTCCGATTGTACAGGCGGTGTTTAACATGATGTTCACCGGCTTCGTCGCCATGACCATTGAGGGGGCGCGAGAGCTACGGGGTGGGGCGGTGCAGGAGAAAGCGTTGCTCAATGTCCCTCTTTTTCACGGCACCGGTTTACTCGGAAGTTTTGTGTTACCCATGGTCACGGGGCAAGCTGTGGTGATTATGCCCAAGTGGGATCCTCAGGAGGCGCTGCGGCTTATTGATCGCGAGCGGGTGACGATGTTCAGTAGTGTCCCTGCCTTGGTCAAAAGCTTATTAATTCAGGACAATTTCGACGATTTTGATACCCAGTCTTTACAGCGATTGTCATCGGGTGGGGCAGCTGTGCCTTCAGACCTGCCGGCGTTGGTCGCGCAGCGGTTTGAAGAAATCAGTAACTCCGCGGGTTACGGGATGACTGAAACACTCGCTGTGGGCAGTACAGCGTCGGGTAAGCTCTACGACATGCGGCCCGGGTCCTCGGGCGTCCTTTCACCCATTATCGGTATGCGTTTTGTCGACCCCGAGGGCGTTGTTTTGTCACCGGGGGGCAGTGGTGAGATCGAGATGCGCGGTATTACCGTGACAGAGGGCTATTGGAATCGCCCTGAGGCGTCGGCGCAGGTGTTGTCCGAGGAGGGCTGGCTGAAGTCGGGTGATGTCGGTCATGTGGATGAGGATGGATTCTTATTCATCACAGGGCGAATTAAGGAAATCGTGATTCGTGGTGGAGAGAATATTTTCCCAGGCGACGTTGAACAGCAGTGCTACGCTATTGATGTGGTGCAGGATTGCGTGGTGTTTGGTGTGCCTGATGACACCCTCGGTGAGGAGCTGGTGTTGATTGTGCGACCCAAGGACGGTGAATCCATTCTTGAGGCGCAGATGCGGCAGGCCCTACAGGACAGGCTACCCGCTTATAAGGTACCGAAGCACATCGTGATTTCTAACGAGCCGCTGTTGCGCGGTGCCACCGAAAAGTTCGACAAGCTCGCTATTCGGGCTCAATTTTTGGGGGGGCATTTCGATGTCGATGAATAGACTGGCCGCGCTGGTGGGTCTCGTGGCGACCCTACAGTGTTTCGGAGCAATGGCTCAGTCTTTGGAAGGTCTTTGGCTTGTTGACGACCAGCCCGCATGGGTTTTGATTGAAGCGCAATCAGAGGGGTTGGTGGGGCGCGTCGTCCGCCATGACGCGCGTAGCGAGGCGGTTGATCGCATCGTGATGCGCGATATTGAAGCAGAGGGCTCTGGCTATCGCGGCATGGTGTGGGCTGAGCAACTGGGTGAGTTTCGCAAAGCGCGCATCAGCGTGGAGGAGGATACGCTCACCATCCGCGTGAAAGTGGCTTTTTTCACTAAGACCGTCGTCTGGTCTCGGGCAAGCGACGACTAATTCGCGACCGCCTCTGCAATGCGCGCCTTCATGGGGATCACCCATTGCGCCTCAAGCGCGGGGTCGAGCAGCCCAGCGGCTTTGAGCTCGTCACACAGCCCCATCTGATGCACGATATCGAAGAGGTCGTACTGGGAAGAAAATTTACCGCCACCGCCATAGGTAATGAAGCTGACCCCTTGGGTTTCGTAGAAGCTACCGTCGGCGCGCTGGCCGGGCCCGCGATTGACCCAGCGATTGATAATTTGATTACCGTGAACACTGATATGCGTGATCGGGAACTGCCAGCCTTTCCACGCCGCACCGACTTCCATATCTCGCCCGTAGTGTGTGGCAGCGATCTCAGCGACGCCGCGGGCGAGCACGGGCATGACGCCGCCATAGGGGCAAAAATATTCCGCGTCAGTATGATAGAAAGCCTCGGCAATCCAGCTCCACTGGCCGCGGGCCTCGGCCTCAACAAAGGCGGCCTTGAGTCGCGCCGCGCTATCGTAGACCTCGTCGTAAGGATAAGTTGTCATGTCCCGGCCCCCTGCCATCATGGTCTCAATTCAGACCCCGAAGCCACCATCGACGGGAATCAGCTGTCCGGTGGTATAACTCGCGAGGTTTGATCCGAGGAATACCGCCATGTTGGCGACTTCCTCGGGCTGACCGAACCGCCGCATGGGGAGTGCACCTTTCACCGTGTTAATCCAGTTGTCATCAAACACGCCCTGTTCTTTAAGGCGTAGGAAAATCCCCGCTTCGATGACCCCGATGGCGATACTGTTGGCACGAATGTTGTGCTCACCTTCCTCTTTGGCAATACCCTTGATGAGCTCTTCGATAGCTGCCTTGGGCGCAACCGAGAGAATGTCGAGCGCAGGGAAGCGCTGAAGCCCCGCTGAGCTGATATGCGTGTAACTCCCGCCGCCACCTGCGCGGAGGTGGGGGAGTGTGGCGTGTACGACATTGAACACACCCTCAGCATCTGAGCGCAGCACGCGCTGCCACAGCTCGGGTGTGACCTCGGCGATGGGCAATTGCGGAATGTCAAAACCGGTTGCGAAAAATACCGAATGTAGCCGACCGTGCTGAGCCACCAGATCGCTCACCATCGACTTGATGCCCTCGACATTGTCCATGGTCAATTGTGCGATCTCGGCGCGGCCGCCCTGTGCCGCAATATTTTCGGCCGCCTCCTCAGCCCGGGCTTTGTTGCTGTTGTAGGTCATACAGACGGTCACGCCCTGTTGTGCGAGGGCGCGGCTAATGGACTGCCCTGTGCCGCCGCTGCCGCCGACAACCAATGCAACGCCTTCAGGATACAACGCTTGTGTGTTCATAGTTTTTCCTTAAATCAAAGTCGAGAGAAGCCCAGTGACTCGTTGGGCGTCTTGGTGGGTAGATGTCGTCACGCTTCGCTCGGCGCTGGTCGTTGACCGCCGCACAGGACCTCGGTGACACGTTCGGTATCCATATATTCCTTCAGTTCTAAAACCTGTCCGTCTTTAAAGCGAAAAAGAAAATGATACTCATTGTGGTAGTGCTGTCCTGAGATATGCCGCCCATCTGAGTAGGCCTCAACCGCCACGCGATCGCCTTCGCTGGTCATACCGGTGATGGTGAACGTGAGGCCGTCGGGGAAGGCGTCATAAATGGCGCCCCCCGCGGCAAGAATAGATGCTTTGGGATAGCGTCCTGAGATCAAGGTTTGACCCATCGTACACAGCGTCCCGTCGGGGTGGTACATGGCCACAAAGCCCTCGATGTTGGCGCTGTTTAAGTGGTCAAAAAACGCGCGGACTCGTTCGGTATTGGTCATAGCTGCCTTCTGCCGTTGTCGTTGACATCATCATTCTGCGCTTCGTTTTTTCATTATTGGGCTGGCTCGGTCAAGCGTGACACGACTCTACAGTGGCGCGGACCACGCGATTGTGGTAATAGCCAAAATAAAGGAGGCTGAGGCGTCGACCGGCACGATCCATAGCGACCCAACATGGGCTCGAGATTAAAGCCCGTCGAGAGTAGTGTCTTGGTCTAAACAGATTACTTTCAAATCAACACCAAGCGCGCAAAAAAAAAGCCCGCCTAGGCGGGCTTTTCTAGCACTGGCATCTTAGAACTTCATGTTCACGTCGATACCATAGGTTGCAGGAACGCCCCACTGGGTTACAGGGAGACCCAGCGCTGGGCCGAAGTTAAAACCGAACGTTCGGTAGTCCTCGTCGAGTAGATTTCGGCCCCACAGCGCGACGGTAACGCCGGCGGTTTCGTCGATGTCAACGTCCCAAGATAAGCGCGCATCAACCAGCGTGCGCGATTGGTTGGCAGGCTGATAGAAGTCCACTGGGATCGATGGCAGTGCAGCCGTGGGAGCATTGTAAACCCCCTGACTCGTGGCAATCGAAACCGTCGCGTCCTGATAGTTCGCGTTCACCTGGAGGTTCAAGTCGCCACCCATCAGCCGTCCCATATCCCAGTCAAAAGCGGCCTGAACCGAGTTTTCGGGTGAGATCGCGTTTTTAGCTTGCAGCGGTAGGTCACAGGGCGCACCGGGAATCGTTGCGGGCTGCGGGCAGACATTAACAGACGGATAATCGTCAAAGCCGCCGGTGAGGAAGACGTAACCCAAGCGCAATTGAAGGCTGTCGGTTGCCTGCCAAGCAGCGTTTAGCTCAAATCCTTCCCGCGTCGCTGAACCGCTGTTGTCGAGCTGTGACGATACGGTACCGTTACGGGTTTCGACGGTTGATACCTGTATGTCGTCGTATTCGTACTGGAATGCAGCGGCGTCAACGCGTAACCGGCCATCGGCCAGCGTCGCTTTGTAACCCACCTCTAAGCTCGCAATCTGTTCCTCGTCGAAGGCGTCAGCATTATCACCGGCGGTATCGAAGAAGGCACCATTATAGCCGCCTGACTTGTAGCCCGTGGTGTAGCTGATATAGCCGTTGGCGTTGTCGTTGAAATCATACTGCGCGACCAGACGATAGCTGATGTTGTCAAACTCTTTCTTAAACTTGCGGCCATAGACACCCTCGAGTTCTGGGATGGTTTCCAGATCTTCTAGGTCAAACACATAGCCCGCCATCAAATTGGCTTCGGTGGGTGCAACAGCGGCGGCGCTACCCGGGGGAGCGTAACCAAGCCCCTCATAAATAGCTGTGATTTGCTGCGCGGTCCATTGCGCAATCCAACCGCCGATACCGGACTCTGTGTTGTTGTCAAAGCCGCGGTGCTTGTAAGTAATTTCTTTGGTTTCCTCTGTGTAGCGAATTCCCGCAGTAAACGCCCAGGGTGAATTCTCAGGACGATAGGTGGCCTCGCCGAAAACTGAGAAATTGTCCGCTTTGTGATCAAATGCCGTGCTGTTGGTGGATGCCACGGGAATGGTCGCAATTTGTAGGTTTTCAAAGGTTCCGTTTTCGGTGAAGAAATACGCGCCGACGGCCCAGTCGAGGGTGGCCGTGCTGCCGACTAGCTGTATTTCGTTAGATTCCTGCACATAGTCGGTGAAAGACCGTGTGCTGAACACACCGCCACCGTAGTTTCTAACCGCTGAGATCATGTCATTGGCTAGATTTACGTGGAGCATATCCAGTTGGTCGGGGGTCAGCTGAAGGGTCGTATTGCCTAGCCCGGGTACCACGCCCACGGGGAACTCATAAAGGCCGGTGGTCGTGTTGAGTGTAATCGCGGAATCTAAAAAGCCCGGTGCGAATGTAGACCCGTCCAAACCGAAGGCCTCTAAGCCCGGCACCAATGGTGTGCGCACGGATGCGAAGAGGGCTGAGCCGGTATACAGCGCTGGGAACTCGCCGACATTGCCATAGGCCCAGCTATTGTCCATGCCATCAATATCAGAGGCGTCCTCTACAGTGACATCGCGCCGACCCCAGATATAGCGCAGTTCCATAGAGTCGGAGAGCTGGAACGTGGCTTTAAAAGTGTCCGCGCGGGTTTCTGTCAGGGCGTAGGAGGGACCATCGCTGGAGCCCACACCAGGGTTTTTACCATAGCTGGCCAGTTCCTCATTCGCCCAGTCAATCCAGCCCTGAGCCATCCCCAAATATTGGTCCGCAACGGCAGCAAACGGTGTTTGCACCTGTGGGCCGCCAACAGCGCTCAACTGCAGGTAGTCCGTGCCCAAAAAGAGGTCACTTAATGTCGCGCCCAGGCCATTGACAATGGGCTGTACTTGGTTGTCGATACGGTCTCTTGAGTTGATGGAAACGCTGTTCAAATTACCGCCTGAGCCTGCTAGGGCTGCGATAGCTCCGAAGGCCGGGTTCAGGCCCACGATATCGAGCATGGGGTCGAGTTCATCGACGGTATCCTCGGTGTGGATCCAATCAAGTTGGATCCAGTCAGTCGGTGTGAACTGGAGTGCGATACGCCCACCTTCACGGTCCATGTCTTGGAAGCCTTCTTGCGTGGGATTGGTGTTGCCATAAATTGGGTCGCGTTGCCGGCTGTAGCCAGACAAGGCCAGCCGAAGATGGTCATTCAGTGGAACATCAGCACGCCCAGAATAACTGGTGTAGCCGTAATCACCGCGCGAAAGACGCAGGTCGAGACCCATTTCCTCAGCGGGCGCCTTCGAGATGAAGTTCACCGCACCAGCTGTGGAGTTCCGACCGAACAGTGTACCCTGAGGCCCTTTCAAAATTTCGATACGCTGGAGGTCGGCAACATCCATGCCGGAACCGCCGGCTTTGCCGATGTAGATACCGTCGATGTATTTGGCTGTTGAGGGATCCAGAGACAGATTGGTTGAGGCGCCATCGCCGACACCGCGAATGTTGAAGCCCGGCGATGAGCTAGTGCCCGGCGGCGTGTAGCCTTGAACCCCGGCGACCTGCTGGAAAATGTCGGTAATGCTGCTAATACCCCGCTCTTCGATCATGCGCTCACTCAGTGCTTGAATGGCGATGGGGGTGTCTTGCACCGAAGCCTCGCGGCGCTCAGCAGTCACCAAGACTTCTTCGAGTTCGGCCTGCGCAAGCGGTGCTGCAAGCGCTGTGATCACAGCGGTGGCGAGTAGGGTTTTCTGATGGACACGCGTCATGATGGTTCCCTCTATCGTTTGTGTTATGCGTTTCGTACGGTGATGCACAAAACAAGCTTATTAGACTGAGTGTAACAGCCCGAATATGCTATGGCAGAGAACGCGCGTCAACGCCTGAGTCGACTCTTTTTTCACAAATAAAGCGGATGTAATCCGTTCGCATGATATGGAATGAATGCTTTAGGGCCGCGGCCTGGTTCATGACCACCCAAACTGCTACTGGGCCCCCAATGTATGAACATCGCGTGCGGCACATTCTTGCGCTGAGCAGACGTCTCGCGAGACGCTTTCTGAGCCGATGCTCCTTAAAAAAGTCGCTGCGGCCGGTGTTGGGCGCACCGGCGCCGAAGATGAGCTGACCATCGGCGAGCGCGTGAGCGCATCAACAAGTGTCGACGTGCGGATACTGGCCCAGCGCACCCGGATGCCGCGTTCAGTTCCGAGGTTGAGGGGCGTGAGCGGATCTGGTATGAGAACAACGTTTTAGGCGGCGCGCCAAAGATGAAGGCTGGCGCTCGGGCGTTAGCTATAGGGTGATTGTACCGTGGCGCCGCCGTCGACCCGGAGCTCAGCGCCATTCATATGCCGCGAGGCGTCAGAGCAAAGAAAAACGATGACATCGGCCACATCTTCAGGCTGACAGGCATATTTGGCCATTTTCGGTCCCACATGCTCAGGCAGTGGTGCCATTTTACCGCGGACATTTGCGATCATGGGCGTCAGGATGCCGTCGGGGTGTACTGAATTGCAGCGCACAGGGTAGTCTTGCTCGACGCAGTGGATGGCTGTGCTCATCGTCAGATTACGCACCGCGGCCTTGGTTGCACCATAGGCGGCAAAGTGGGGAAAGCCCACGAGGGCAGAGGAGGAGGACATATTCACGATGCTGCCTTGGCCGCTGGCAACCAGGAGCGGCAGCATATGTTTGGTGCCCAAAAACACCGATTTAAAGTTGATTTGGGTGAGCAGATCGAACTCGTCGGCGGGCTGATCCTCAATGTGGTAGGCCATTAATATGGCGGCGTTGTTCACCAGGACGTGCAACGCGCCATGGGTTGACTCAATGTGCGCGCTGAGCGCGATCCAGTCGGCCTCTTGCGCGACATCTTGCTGCCAAAACTTCACGCCGGGCTGGTCGATCGGTTGCTCGGGCGGGCGAATGTCGGTTGCGTACACGATGAATCCTTGTTCCGCCAGCAGTTTAGACACCACTTGCCCAAGACCGCCCAATCCACCCGTGACAACCGCAACCTTGCCTTCTTCCATCCTATGTTTCCTTATTAATCAAACATTTAAAAGTAACTTTTGGCAACTCGCCTTAATTTAACCACGCCCCGCTCGGCAGGCTTGCCAGGTCTCAATAGACCTCTAAAACGTCTTGGGGGTACTCTGGGCTGTCTTTGCGCCCAGCCTAGCCCTCAGCGGGGAGGTCCGCGGACCGCTCGCGAGGGTGCACCTCCAGTGTGCGGAACAGCCAGTCGTAAAACAAGGTGATGGTCGAATAATTTCCGTGGTGCATGTCGATGTGATGGGCATCGTGTTTCATCGCGATCCAGTCAAAAACTTTGAAGGGGCCCGAACCGATCGTGATGTGCGTGTGGTTGATAATATTGAGCTGCGTGTAGATGACCCCAGAGATCGCGATCGTCACGACACTGAATGGCTGCTGCGTGGCTAGCGCCAGGCCAAAGGTGGTCACATGAAACAGCAAAATTCCGATGATGAGCTCGGCGGGGTGCAACAAAAATGAATCGATCGAGCTGACCCGTGACCTCGCTTGATGATGGACCGCGTGCACGCGGCGAAAATAGCCCTTGCCGTGAAACAGAAAACGGTGAGTGAGGTAGTAGAGTAGGTCATAGACCATCAGGATAACGACGACCTCGATGAGGACGCGCCACACACTGGGCGTATCAAAGGTGACGATAAAGGGCAGTACGCCAAGGTAGAAGGTGACATTGACCAGTAGGCCAATCAGCCGGCTGCTGCGAAAGCGACCCTGGTATCGTTCGGGCCGCTCCTTCCACTTGCGCTTGTTGATCGATTTATCGTGGTCTCGCGTCGTTCGCAGTGCCGAGACTTGGTAGAGCAACGGTTTCATCGCGACCGGTAGAAAGAAATTAATCAGCATGCAGGTCAGTGCCGGATAAAAGAGGTATTCAAAGCTCATGTTAGGTCCACTCTGTTCATGTCTTGGGGGCTATTGGGTTTTAAAGGCGATTGGCGCCATTCAGAATGCAGCTGTATCAGGTTGTTTAACGCGTCGCTGTTAGGCCTCAGCGCCATCACCCTCGTTGGCCTTTTTGAGATCCGCTAACCCTTCGGCGATGCCTTCTTCCATCGGAAACAGTAATTTAGCGGCTTTTGGGTAGCCGCAGTACTGCGCGACAAAAATATGGATGTCTCGCACATCCTCGGCGCTCAGTTCCCCGTTTTTGATGCCCGCTTTGGTTTGGATCTTGAAGGTGTCGGCCTCGCCTTGCGCGGCAATCATGCCCAGCAGGAGAATGCGTTTATCTCGCATGGACAGTGTGTCCCGTGTCCAGATCTCCGCAAACAAGGTTTCTAACATGATGTCAGAGAAGTCGTATCCGGGTGGCGCCGCGATGACATCACCCGCATAAACCGCCTTAAATGTGGCTTCGCCACGTGCCCGTCGGTCGTTGTCAGACATGGATGGGTCTCCTTGAGAGTAGTTGTTGGTGAAGGTGTTGAATCAGTCTGTGAGCATTGGCATCACCCAGTTCAACTAAGAGCTTGCTTGCGTGATCCGCGAGCGTCTCATCGTCGACCGTGTTGTGGTGCTGTATGCGCTCAAGCGTTGCGTAGAGGCGACTTAAGATACCGCTCCATTGCGTGATAACGGGCGCAGAGCACGCCACCGTGAGCTCCTGATTGAGTTCGCGAATACAGGCGAGTGAGATATCGAGCAGGCGTTCACCCGCGGGAGCCAAGCTGAGCGTTTTTTGCCTCGGATCCGATGGATCGCGACGGCTGCTGATGAGTTGATGCTTCTCGAGCTCGATGCTTGCTGCGCTCGCGACTTGTTTGGACAGGTCATAGCGTTCGGCGATCGATGTCAAACGCGCGTGTCCGCGACTGACTGCATCGAGGATCCAGCCGGCCTGTACTGACAGCAGCGGCAGTTCTCGAGCGCGAATCTTTACCGCGAGTATCGCAGTGAGACGCTCCGCTATCTGCGGCAGGATAATCGCCAGAGCAAATGGGTCACTATTCTCTTGGGGTGTTTGGGTGACGATACCGAGCGCCTGAGCCACTCGATGGAGCGATCGATTCAGCGCTGATCGATCCGACGGGCTCAGCTCCGCAACCACCTGCTCTTGGACTGCTACGGCACGCTCAGCGCCCTGGGCGAGCAGACGTCTACCCGCAGCAGTGAGGCACAAGACTTTCTTGCGATGATCACGCTCGCTGGGCTTGCGGCTGAGGCAGCCCTGGCGCTCAAGCTCGTTGACCACTTGATGCGCGGCCTGGCGGGATACACCCAAACTCACTGCAAGATCCGATGCGCTCATTAAGCCCGTGGCTGCTGCGGTGATATAGGGCGCATAGCGCATGCGCAGCCACTGATAAGCACCCGCCTCTTGCAGTGCCGCCATAGTAGAGCGCTGCACAAACGTCGCGATTTCAGTCGCATGACGCAGGATATTGTCGTGGCGGGCAGGCGATCGCGCCGCTACCTGTTGATTGTGAGTTGTTTCATCCATGAGCTATTTGTAAATAACTGTAGACTCAAAGTCAAGATTACTTGACAAAAAACCTCTGCCCCAATTATTGTTTGAGCCTCAAATTTGGAAATACATCGGGGGACCCCACCATGACGTCAGAAAAAGCGGTCGGCTACATTGGCCTAGGTAACATCGGTAAACCCAGCGCGGCGCATTTATTCAAATTAGACCGACCCGTTGTGGTCTTTGATTTGGTCGAGGCCGCGGTCGCGGAGATGGTTGAGCTCGGCGCGCGGGCGGCGAGTGATCTCGCTGACATCGCTGCAAGCTGTGACCATATCGGGATTTGCGTTCGCGATGGTGTGCAGGTGGAATCGCTGCTGTATGGCGAAGCGGGTCTGCTCGCGCATGCAGCTCCAGGCACGGTCATCGCGATTCATAGCACAGTCGAGCAAGCGGAGATCGAAAAGTGGGCGGCAGATGGCGCAGCCCATGGTGTGTTGGTGATTGACGCACCAATCACAGGCGGCTCCCATGGCGCCGAAGCGGCGAAACTGTGTTACATGGTCGGCGCTGACGACGAGACGTTGGCCCGGGTTACACCGATCTTCGAGACGTCCGCTGAGCGTATCGTTCACGCCGGCGGCGTCGGCACGGGGATCATTCTGAAGTTGTGCAACAACATGATGCAGTACGTCGAGTTCACCGCAATGGCAGAGGCTGCGAAAATGGCCGAGCAATGTGGCCTGTCTGTCGACCTGTTACGCGAGGTCGGGAAATCAAACGGCGTGGTTAACGAACAGATGTATATGTTTGCCGCCGGTCGGAAAATTTTGGCCCAAGGTGCGACTGAAGAGATGATGCAATATTTCGATGCCATGGGACGCTTGGCGCGAAAAGACCTCGACTGTGCGATCAAAACGGCCAGTGCTAAGGGTGTGGTGATGCCACAGGCTAATGAGTTGCGCGAGATCATCGAAGACGTTTTCTTGGGTCGCGGGGATTACCAACCATGACAGGCGTGCTGTCTGGGCAGACTGAGGGCTTGGTTTCTCAGCTGCTGATCGACGGGCAGCTCATTGACGCGGCAGATGGGCGAACCTACGACAACATCAACCCGGCGACGGGCGAAGTGTTTGCACACAGCGCAGACGCCTCTGCGGATGATGTGCTGAGAGCGATTGCCGCGGCGCGCAGCGCGTTCGATGACACCCAATGGTCCACAGATCACGCTTTCCGGCAACATTGCTTACAACAGTTGCAAGCGGCGTTAGCGGCTCATGCACCGGCGATAAAGCCACTCATCGCCGCGGAAACGGGTGCGCCGCTGGGAATTTGTGGGCCAATGGGTCCGCAGTGTGATGTTCCGATTTCTTTTATCCAAGACACGATTGATGTGCTTTCGCAGTATGACTGGCAGCGCGATATCGGTGAGGTGAGCCTGATGGGAATGAGCAGCCGTCGCCTGGTAGAAAAGGAAGCGATCGGCGTGGTGGCCTGTATCACGCCTTGGAATGTGCCGTTGCAAATTAATTTAGCGAAGAGTATTCCCGCACTGGCTGCGGGCTGCACCGTGGTCTTAAAGGCGGCCCCCGATACACCGCTCTCGGCAGCGCTGTTGGGTGAAATCGTGAGCCAACACACCGATATTCCCGCCGGGGTTTTTAATGTGATTACCGCGTCTGATCCGAGCGAGGCGGGGGAGATTCTGACCACCGATCCTCGCGTCGATATGGTGTCATTTACCGGTTCTACCGGCATTGGCAAGCATATTATGGCTCGCGCATCCGCCACGGTTAAAAAGGTCTTTTTGGAGCTCGGTGGAAAATCAGCCAACGTCCTGCTCGATGATGCGGATTTCGGCAATGCGCTCTTGAGTGCGCTGAGCATTTGCTTTCATGCGGGTCAGGGGTGTGCACTCAACACCCGGTTGTTGGTGCCGAAGACGCGGTTAGAGGAAGTCGAGCACTTGTTGACCACCTACTTTACCTTTATCAGCTACGGCAATCCCGACTCCGATGAGATTATGGGTGCGTTGATCAGTGAAAAACAGCGGCAACGCGTTCTCGACTATATACAAATCGGGCGCGAGGAGGGCGCACGCGTATTGCTGGGTGGCGGTGTTCCAAAACAGCTTGAGCGCGGGTTCTACGTTGAGCCCACAGTCTTTGTCGATGTGACCAATACCATGCGCATTGCGCGAGAGGAGATCTTTGGTCCAGTCTTGTGTGTGATCGGCTACGAGGATGAAGACGATGCGCTAGCGATTGCGAATGATTCGGACTTCGGCTTATCTGGCAGTGTCTGGGCGGCGGATGAATCGCGCGCACTGGCCTTCGCGCGCAAATTGCGAGTCGGGACGGTCAACGTCAATGGCGGTAATTTTTACGCCGGTGATGCGCCGTTTGGAGGCTATAAACAGAGCGGTATTGGTCGTGAAATGGGACGCGAAGGCTTTGAGGAGTACCTTGAGACGAAGACCATCGCCATGGGTGTGCGCGCATGAATCTGGCCGATTACTGTGTGGCGATCACGGGCGGGTCTGAGGGCTTTGGCCTCGCGATGGCTGAGGCGCTCATCGGTGCGGGTGCGCGCGTGGCACTCATTTCCCGCAGTGAAACAAAGCTGTCAGCCGCGCGCGAGGCCCTCGCGAGCGATCGTGTCGTCACGATTACCGCTGATGTGGGGCGTGAGGTCGAGGTTGCAGCAGCGCTGGCCGAGACGTTGACCTTACTGGGTCGCCTCGATGCCGTCGTGAACAACGCAGGTATCGCTCGGCCGCAAAAAATTGAGTCACTTGATTACGACGAGGTCGTCCAACAAATCAAAACCAATTATTTAGGGACTTTGTTTTGTTGCAAGGCGGCTATTCCGTTGCTGCGTCAGTCCGACAATCCGCGGATCGTAAACATTTCATCTGCCTCTGCCTTTCACCACGATGAGATGTCCCATCTATCGGTGTATGCATCGCTTAAGGCGGGAATTGAGCGATTCACGCGCGACCTTGCCAATGAGGTCGCGGGCGACGGCATCGGTGTCACCTGCATTCGCCCCGGCGCGGGCGATACGCGCTTCGCATCGGAGTGGGAGAGTGAGGCTCTGCTCGACGCCCTGAAGGCGTGGTCTGATTCTGGGAAGTGGATGCGAATCGGTATGGCTGCGGCGGATGTGGGGCGCGCTGTCGCATTCGCGCTGTCACAGCCCCGGGGTGTGGCCGTCGATCTACTCGAAATTCGACCGAATCAACAAACTGAAAAACTCAATTTGGGGTAAAGATATGAATGATGTTTTGGGGTACCAAGGAAAGACAGTTGTTGTCACTGGGGCGGCATCCGGTATGGGTATGGCGGCTGCTGAGCGATTGGTCGCGCTGGGTGCCGAGGTCTATGCCCTCGATATCGCGCCGGTTTCTGTCGGGGTCAAAGAGACGATCAAGGTCGACATGAAAAACCCCGCGGATATTGATGCGGCGATTGCCGCGTTGCCTCAGCAGATCGATGCGCTATTCAATTGCGCTGGGGTTCCGCAGCCTCCCTTCAGCGGCTTGGACGTTATTTTGATCAACTACGTTGGTTTGCGTTATCTCACCGAGGGTCTTATGGGACGAATCAAAGAGGGCGGCAGTATTACCTCAATTTCCTCTACCGCAGGCATGGGCTGGCGACCCAACATCGATCGATTGAAGCCCTGGGTGAGTCGCGAGCAGCCTTTCGCAGACGTCGCCGAGTTCGTTGAGGCAAACGCTGATATCACAGGTGATGCCTACGGATTTTCGAAGCAGAGTATCATTGTCTATACCATGATGAATGCGGCACCACTGGCAAAGCGAAAGATCCGTATTAACTGCATATCGCCCTCGCCAACAGATAGCGGTTTCATGAAATCGCTGAAAGAAGAAGGGGGGATGACCGATGACATTGTCGGGCTTTTCATGCCAGCGATTGGTCAATATGCCACGGGACGGGATATGGGCGATGTCATGGTATTACTCGGTAGTGATCTTGCGGGTTTTATTAGCGGTGTGAATCTCCCGGTTGATTATGGCTATTGCGCCGAGGTCTATACCGGATCTCGAGACAACCTGTTATCGATTGGCTAGTTGATCTCAGTCAACAGAGAATAAAACGCACTGTAAGGTGCGTTTTTTTTGCGCAGAATCAGCGGGTTGGTTAGTGTAGAGAGATCTTCTGTGGAGGAATCAAGATCATGTTGTTAAGAGATAAGGTCATCGTTGTGTCGGGTGTGGGTCCCGGCTTGGGTCGGACACTCGCGCGTCTCGCCGTCGAGGAGGGCGCAGCAGTGGTGTTGGGTGCGCGCAGTGGTGATTTTGTTGCCAGCGTGGTTTCAGAATTGCGCGATGCAGGGTATCAGGCGACCGGTCAGGCAACCGATGTGACTGACACCGCGACCTGCCACGCGCTCGCGAAGGCTGGGGTCGATGCTTTTGGGCGTATCGATGGCTTGGTCAACAGCGCCTATATCCACGGAGATTGGGCGACGACTGATGTGGCCGATCCCGATCGAATCGTGGATGTTGCCGATGTCATCTGTAGCGGTGCGCTGCGCATGGCTCAGGCCTGTTTGCCCGCGATGAAGGCCGTAGGCGGCGGCTCAATTGTCAATGTCTCGACCATGTCATCGGTCAAGCCGTTCCCGGGAGAAGCGATGTACGCCGCGGCTAAGGGCGGGCTCAATGCGCTGACCCGGCATATGGCCGTGGACATGGGACGCTTTGGTGTTCGCGTTAATGCACTCAGAATGGGCTGGATAGGCGGCGGGCCGGTTTATCAGTACATTGATCAACAGGTCGCCGCCGGCGCCGACCGAGATGAGGTCATTGCCGGTATTACTGCGCGTATCCCCCTAGGCATTATTCCGCCTGAGGAGGACTGCGCACGCGCTGTCTTGTCGATGCTGTCGGACTACACTCGAGTCGTGACAGGCGCGTCGCTGGACGTCAACGGCGGCGAGTACATGGCACCCTAGTGGAAGATCTGTGCGCGGTGAGGAACGTTACAAGTTCGTAGAGAATTAACGCTCGATGTATCGCGAGATATAATTGCCGAACTGTTCGCAAATGCCAGCATCGCTGAAGCCAAATTCCTCCAGCGTGTAGTGATGCTCGGGTCGGTTTTCGCGCTGGTTGAGCTCGCGCCACTGCCGCATCTCTGCAAGCGCCTCCTCGGTCAACTCGCTCCCAATAAAGTCATAAACCTTAGTGATCTCGCGCTCAGGTTGGGTCACAGTGTCTTCAAACCAGAGATCGCAGTAGCGACCCTGATCGGACTCTCTGAAGGTCGCCGTTGTATCGAGTCCCCTGCGCCATTTGTCGGCCCAATGCGCGGCAATGGCCACTTTGTCTGCGCAGTTCGAATAGGGGGCAATGAGCGCATGAATCATGCTGGCATAGGACGGAATGACGTGACGAGGATGGCGATGCGTCTGTATCACTGAGGCGTCGGGAAATGTGTGAAAAAGGGTTTGCGGGTAATGCAGATGATGCGGTGTTTTTAACAGCCAACGTCCCCCAGGGTGTCCGCATTGTTTTTTCTGCCACTGTAAACATTGTAACAAGCGTTTCAGGTCGTCGTAGCCGTATTGCTGGTCTTGCTGATAGAGCCAGCGACCAAATTCGGGCAGATGTGCCCATGACTCGGCGACCGTGCTCATGAAGGACTGCTCGAGCAGCATGATCTCTTCGTCGGGCGCCACCGCGTCAAAGGGATGAATTGCCGCAAGCTCAGGTGCTGCATCGAGAATGGCGGCCACCTCGGCTCGGGCGATGTCGATACGCTCATCCCGCTCACGAAAGGTTTCGGCGAGCGGGACCGGGTAGCGCACCTCAAACCATAGCGGTGCCATCAGTCGGCTGTCACTAGCGATTGTTCTGTGCAGCATGGTGGTGCCGGTGCGAGGTAGCCCCACGACCACAATCGGTGCTTGGATCTGTTCCTCGAGAATTTCAGGATGCCGTATGAGCCAGTCTTGCAGACGCAGTCGGTTCGCAAGAATGTCCGCGAGTCGGGTTTGATGGAAGGCTACACCCGCATCATTGAGATTTGCCTCGCTGTTGAGTGCGTCAACATAACGCTCGTAGATCGGCATAAAACCGAGATCATTGAAGCCCTTCGCTCCGCTGGCTGCGAAGGCTGATTGGACAATCTGTTCTGCGTTGATGGACTGCTGACTCATGACTGGACATCCTCGAGATTAGTAACGTCCACCACACGGGCCGTGGGGTGGACGATACGTTCTGCGCCTACCCAGCGAAAACTGAATGTGCCTGTCTTATGACCTGCGGTTGACAACCGATTTGGGTGGTTGATGGGCTGGTGGCTCAGCACTAAGGTGACACTGCCATCATCATTGGCCTGCGCAGTGTGGCGATTCACGCTGATGCGCTCGTAGCGATAGTCGAGCGATTCCATCCAGTAGTTGTCGATCTGGATATTCCATGTTTGACAGGTGGGTATCTCCGGCACGTCGATAACAAGCGCCTCGTTGTCAGCAAGCTGAAAGGCGCCGTGATAATAGAAAATATTAGGATCACCGCCGACAGAATGACAAAACGCTTGATCCCAGGGTTGGAGGACATTCGGCTGTTCAAACATCTGCCGACTCCAATCGGCAAAGAGCGTTATGGTGTTGCGATAAAAGTTGCTTGCAGTCTGAAATTGCGTACGCGCCTGTGCCATCGACAAAGTGGCGGGTGACACACCGCGGTCACGTCGTGCAATCTGGAGTTCGGCGGGTGTCTCCTGGGCGCGATTGAGGAAGGTTTGCCGAATGAGAATTGATTCGCTGGCCCCATCAATCGCCAGCCAGTTGCCGTCGTGTGGCGTTTGACTCACGACGATTTCGAACCGACCCTGGCCATCGATCTGCAGATCTTTACTGTCGATAAAACCCGTTTCGATTTGTTTAAAGTTCTTCGCATAACTGCCTTTGCTTGAGGCGAAGGAGAGGTAATCGACGCTACCTCGATGCCCCGTAATGACATAGTCGTAGCGTCCATCGATCACCGCTTTTAAATACAGGTTGTCGGGATTGTCGGCCCCGATTTTGATGGTTTCGTGCGAGGGTTTATAAAACACCGGAAACTCAGGGTCGTTAAATTCCACATACCATTCGAGTGCGGCCCGCGCGATGCGTGACAGATATCGCACGCCCTCAGCGCGAGTGACTTCGTCGGCTACCGTGGCAGTGGTTAGCGCGGCCTCGCCGGTTTCGCGTAATGTGTCACAGAATTCTCGCCACAGCGTCACGGCATCCGATGCGTCGGTAGGCGCTGGGCGCGTCATGGTGCCGACTCAGTGACGAGGCCGGGCTCGCGACCAATTTGCTGTAATGACAGTGTCCCATTCTCAGCCGAGAGGAATAGATTGGACTCCAGGGTGTAACAGGAGACCGACATTTTCCAACCTGAATCGGTTTTGACGTATTGGTCAGCATAGGTGCCACTCATCAGCTGAATCTGTTGCTTCTCGGATTCCAGGAGCTGGAACCGCATTCGCCAACGACCCGAGGCATGGCGCTCGCTGTGAACGGTGATTTCGGGCGCTGTGCCATGGTGCATATCGATGTGGCTGGGGAAACACGCGAGCGATTCAAACACGGCGATGAATTCATCCATATCGGTATAGCGGCCGATAAAGCCGAAATCGATCAAAAAATCGGCCTCATTGTAGCAACTGCGCATCGTCGCGATATCTCTGGCGTCGCAGGCGAACCACCAGCGCGCCTTCAATTGCTTGATCGCTTCGATGTCCTCGAGACGTGTGATCCGTTGCTCGAGACTCAGTGGTGACTCACTCATGGTGACAATATCCTCGGCAGGGCTCTCTCAGGCGCGTCGAGGACCACCATTGCTGCCCGGATAGCGGGAGCCGCCGATGGTGTCGGCAAAGGGCAGGAACGCGTCAGGGTCAAGCGGCTCAGAGAGGGTTATTGAGCGACCGAGAAAGGTCGGCCACCAGAGATAGCAGTCCAGCTGCTCTCGTAGCGGTAGCAGCGTCGTGAGCGGATCCCAGGGGCTGTCTCTCAGCGTGAGCTTTCCCGTGACCGATTCTTGCCACGCAGTGCCGTAGTCGCTTTGCACGTGGACCACATGGGGCGGGAAATCGTAGCCCGTTGCAGGCCCGCCAATGCTCACAGCGCGTGACACCTTGATCCACCATTCATGTTGGCTGAATTCACCTTTGCCTTCCGTCGGGCCGTCACTCATCCCTTCGAATTCTAGAAATGTATATCCCTGATGCGTGCAACGCGCGCGCACCACCGGGCCCAAACGATAGAATTCGATGTCGGCTGGGTATTTAGGCTGGCCGTTCATTTCTTGGGAGATAAAAATCGCAGACTCTTGGTCGATGCCGTAGCCCAGGGTGTATTCGCCCTCGATGCCATTGAAGTCAGCATTGACCGTCGTCACAACCCCAAACTCGGGCTCGTCGGGCACCGGAAAGTTGTAGACCGTCAAGTTGACGTTAGGCTCTTTCCCAACGGTCATCCCCGGTGGCAGTAACGCAGCAATGGCCTCTGCGTCCGTTCGGTAATGTATCTTGAGCATCGGCCAATTGACGATGTCTCCCGGATTGCCTTGTGGTGCGGTTGTCTGCTGGGTCATCTGAGTGCTCCTCGGTTAGCCCACTGATTCGGGGACTGGCGTCGTTTTGTTGATGATCATATCGGCTCGGCGCCGGACTTTGCCCTCGCCATCCTCTGTCAGCTCGAGTAACCAGAAATTGCCGGCCTCGATCCCCTTGACGGCCATCTCTGCCACCTCATCTGGGTGCGTGGTTTGCAGCTCGAAGCCGTAATCCGCGGCCATTTTCTTCATGTCCTCAACGGAATTGATGCCGGTTTCGTTGCCCGCCACACCTTTGTCAAACTCCGAAGGACGTACACGACCCGAGTTGAAAAGCCCGGTTTCCACTACATGAGGCCCCGGGAATAGCGCGCTGACCACCACGGGAAGGCCGCCTGCTTGGACCTGGTAGTGGAGGTTTTCGGTGATCGCGTGAACCGAGGCCTTGCTCGCGGTGTAGATCGGGACATCGGGCAAAATGCTGTAGGCGCCGTTCCCTGATCCGGTGACCACGAAATGCGTCCGCTCAGTTCGGGTGACTAAGCGGGGCATGAATACCCGGATGGTATTCACGACCCCCCAGACGTTCACGTTGAAACACCACTGCCAGTCCTTCTCGGAAAACCCCCACATCGGTCCCGCCTCGCCGGCACCGATGCCCGCATTGGCGAAAATCAAATCGGGCGGTCCGAAATGCGTTTCGGTTTCCTCGGCGACGCGTTGCAGCGATGCCAGGTCGGTCACATCGCAATGCGTGACATGAGCGGTGATTTGAGCGCGAGCTAAGTCCTCAGCAGCGGTCGTCATTGCGTTGGCATCGACATCGCCAATCACGATCTTCGCACCACGGGCGCCGAGCGCGAACGCGAGCGACCGGCCAACGCCGCTCGCGCCACCGGTAATCACGGCAACTTTACCGCTAAAGTAAGTGTCACTCATGCCGCGGTTTCCTCAGCGTCTGGGAGATAGAACTGACGTACCCACTTCCTGAACAGCACCAGAGACTCATCACCTTTGCAGAGGATCGGTCGTCTGCGATGCACTTTATTACCCCAAATCGGATAGTCCTGCTGCAAACCGGCGATGATGCCATCCATGGCTGAGTCACCCACCATGTCCGCGATTTCATTGCGCACGCATAGCGTCCAGCGCAGCAGCGTCGTGTTGCGATCGATCGGTTGAGAAGAGTTATAAACCGTCATTTCTGCACCTGGGCCATAGACATTACGCACCACAGCGAGTCCAGGCTGGAACATCTGAGCATGCAGCTTGCCGGGTATGGCCGCATCGGCCATGTCGGATCGCAGGTGGATTGTTCGGCCGTCGCCATCGTCGATCGTCACTGTGGAAGGGGGGGTGTTTTCCTGAAGATGCACGTATTGGAAGTGCTCTGGGTCACACGAGTTCTCAGCGATATCCTGAACATGCGTCGGCACCTCGAATTCTGCGTACCGGGGTGCGGTCCAGTGTTCGTTTCCGAGTTCTTCGATGGTGGGAACCTGCCATTGCGGCGCCTCATTACAGGGGTGGTACCACAGATAAATTTCACCGTTGGTCTCGCAGGCATGCCAATCGATGACGCGAGCCCTTGATGGAATGTCCTCGCAGTAAGGAATCTTTACACACTCACCGCCTGCACCAAATTGCCAGCCGTGGAAGGGGCATTGGATGGCCTCACCGACGACTTTACCGTTCACACCAAGGTGCGCCCCGAGATGGGGGCAGAAGGCGTCGTGTACACGCGCCACACCGGACTCGGTCCTGTAGACCACCAACTCGCGGTCGAGCGCATGCACTCTGATCACGTCGCCTGCATTGAGCTCATGGGCGCGAGCAACGGAATACCAGCCCATCGGGAAGTCAGGTGTGGATGTAGTTTTGGAATCACACAGTGGAACGCGTTGCATAGTTAACCTCGAGTAGCGTCAGGCGCTGAAGATTTGAGTTGAGGGGCCAATCTCTGCGGCGATGCTGTTGAGATAGTCACGATCCATGCCGTAGAAGTCCATCGCATTGCTGCCGAGAATCTGACAGCCAAGATCCTCGGGAAGCCCAGAAAAGGTGTCACGGTAGTATTGTTGGGTGTTGGGCCAGGTCCCTTCCGGGTGAGGGAAGTCGCTGCCCCACATGACACTGTGTGAACCAATAGCGTCACAGTGGTCAAGGTCTCGGCGCGGCACACAGGAGGCGCCGATGCCACAGTTTCGGGCAAAGTAGTCGCTTGGCGCCATGGAGAGGTGAGAGCGAAAATCGCCAAGTTTGGCTGAGAACTGCACATCGGTGTAGTTGTGATCAAGTAGCTTCAGCCAACTCGGCAGTACGAACAGGGTGCCGCCCTCAACAATCATTGCCTTGAGTCGGGGAAAACGCTCAAACACACCCCCCCAAATCATGTAGGTCATCGGTCGGAATAGCCACCACATGACCTCGGAGACATAAATGCCCATGCCGCCCGGGAGTTGTTCGCTGTCGTCTTCCATCGGGAATTGATCGCCAAAATAGTCCTTCATCGGTGCCGGCCCAGAATGGAAATGGACAATCATGCCGAGGTCTTCGCACTCCGCCCAGAAGGGGTCGTATTTCCGGTGGTGGTAGGGCGCGTACTCGCCCCACAAGGTCGGCAACATAACACCTCGTAAGCCCTGAGCATGGCTCCAGCGCAACGCCTCGATTGCCCGCGGGATGTCAAATAAGACAGGGATCGAAGCAACACCCCAATGACGCTTGGGGTCATTGGCACAAAGCTCGGCGAGCCAACGGTTATGCGCCATGGCGCCCGCCCACTGTAGGTCCGGTACGGCATCTTGTGGGGAGAGACCTAAGCCGGCGCCAAAAGGCGGTGTGTTTTGTTCCGTGATGCCGTCGGGAAAGATGATCTCCGCGGCGATGCCATCGTCGGCGAGCATCTGCAGCCGCTCGCTGTAGTCCCAAGCGCCGGTCAATTGTTGCTGGATGGGCGCACGCCAGGCATCGTTAATTTCCTTGATGAGAAAGCGCTCCTCGGCCTTGTTCATCATCTCAACTTGCATCGCGACCGCCATATCTAGAAATTCGAGGTACTCGTTATCCACATAAGGTCGGTACTGCGCGATGGGTAATCCCGCGTGGCAGTCGGTTGATACCACTGTAATCCGGTCGGTCATGGGCTCCCCCCTCAGTCTTCGGCGTTTGTCCTGCTTCTTTGTCGCGTGCGTTGCTGATTCTAGGACGTTTCTACGCACTCGTGGTCTCACGGCATTCGAGCACGTTAGAGTACGTCCTGCATCTGGGCAAGTCTGTCGCTACCCGCCAGGTAGTCCTTTTGATCATCATGTGTACGGGGTAGAGCGGTGGCTGGTTCAGGTCATACGCACATGATCATCAGAGATCTTGGGCCCAGCACCGACTCACGATGCGGCTTAGACGCGCAGCGTTTACTGTGTCGGCTGCAGGCGCTGTAAAGTCCAAAGTCGCTTCAAATTCGTCGCATTGTCGTCCCTCGTGGTCATTGGTGCTGCCTCGTGGGCTGCACTGGTTGCAGGTCCCGGGTTATGCAGAGGGGATTCCGGCAATCAACCAACGTAGGGTTTGCTCAAACGTCTCTGGGACCTCACTCGCATTGGGCACCAATCCATAAAAATTCGCGGCCTCATGGAGCGCCGCATAACCAGAGACGGGGTCATCGTGTGACTGCGCTGGGTTTGGTCCGCTCATCGTTTCTATTTCGGCGATGGCAAGGCTCGTCGTGACGTGCACGATAGATCGACAGGCTGGAATTGCCGTTTTCGGCGTTAAACCCGCAGCCAGCATGGCCTCAAACAGCGGGTAAGTGAATTCCACGATCGCGCCTCGATTGGCGGTACTGAGTTGTTTGGTGAGGTGTGGCACTGCGACGAGTAATGCTCTGAGCGTGACTGCCCACTGATAAGCGGTTTCGCGCCAGTGCGCATTGGGTGTGATGGGCGCTGCTTGTCTGCGTAGGTAGTGGTCTAGGACGCCCCGAATGAGATCCTCTTGGCGGCCCACCTGCTGGTACAGCGTTCGCGAGGAGCAGCCGAGATATTGACTCAGGCGGCGCATGGTCAGCGGGACCGATTCCGTTTGCTGAACCAGCTGCAACGCTGCCTCGTAGATTTCTTCGGGTTGGATCAGTGGTTTTGCCATATTCAGTCGCGGTGGGGCGGGAAGTGGTGGGTGATTTATTAAGAAAACATTGTTTTCCTAATAAATCAAGCGTAGGATGCTTTGCGAACAGCGTAAAAGAAGTAAGGTTAAGACAACTGAGCGCGAGAGCCGATCGTGCTGGGCAGTCGCCGCTTCCGAGATCAGCGCGCTAAAGTGTGTCGGCAGCGCCGGCGCAGCGGTCCACGCTGTCATCAACGATGTTCCGCATGCTGTATGCGCATCCGCATGAAATCGATGAGTAAAGTGAAGATGTTGGGCGACGAACGCCCCGCAGCTAGGAGACCACAACATCATGAAGCAATGTCCGTTTACCCACATCTTAGACCTCGACGCCTACACGCAGGGTATGCCTTATGGGGCGCTGGCGGATCTGCGCAAGCAGGGGCCGTTAGTGTGGTGCGATGATCCGGCAACGGGAGTGCCTTACTGGGCCGCAGTAAAACGAGAGGCGCTGGATTTTGTGTCGCAAAATCCAGAACTATTTTCCTCTCAGCTCAACGGCCCATTTCCTATGGAGGTGATCGAGTCTGAACGCGAAACCCAGAAGATTATGAACGACAATTCGTTTATCGCGATGGACCCACCGAAGCATATGCTGCACCGAAAAGTGGTGCGCGATGCCTTCACGCCCCGAGCGGTCGCACAGCTTGAGCCTTGGCTCCGTGAACAGGCGAAAAATATCGTTGATCGCGTTGTACACAAGGGAGCCTGTGAATTTGTGGAAGAGGTCGCAGCAGAGCTTCCGCTCATCGCTATTTTAGAGTTGCTCGGCGTCCCTCAGGAGGACCGAAAGCAATTTTTTCATTGGACCAATGTGATGGCCTTCGCTGATGACCCCGATGTGACGACCAGTCGCGAGGAAGCGAATGGTGTGGCATTCGAGGTGATCCTTTATGCAATGGAGTTAGCCAAGAAGCAGCGAGAGAATTTCACCGGGTCCGTCATACAAGCGCTGCTTGAAGGGGAGGTCGACGGCGAGCCATTGACCGACGATATGTTTGCCTGGGTATTTATTCTGCTGATGGTGGGTGGTAATGAAAGTACGCGTACGGCGACTGCCCATGGCATGCGCCTTCTCATTGAAAACCCTGAGCAACTGCAGCACCTTGTGGATCATCCTGAGGATATCCCCGATGCGGTCGAGGAAATGCTGCGCTACAACACCGCCTTTATCGCGATGCGACGCACTGCGACGCAAGATATCGAGTGGAATGGCTGTCACATCAAGCAGGGCGACAAAGTGGTACTGCACTACCACGCGGTCAATCACGATGAGGATGTTTTTGGGGACGATGCTATGGTGTTCGATATTCACCGGGCCAAGCGGATGCCAACAATTCGTCGCGAACTGCGATCCTTCGGTATCGGCGAGCACTTCTGCCTTGGCATGAATTTGGCGCGACTCGAAATGCGCATCATGTTTGAAGAGATTATTCCGAGGTTGCGCAATCCAGAGCTCGCCGGCGATATCACCTACATGCGGTCATTTTTCATTAATACAATCAAGGCCATGCCGATCACCTTCGATGCGCAGGCTGCTGCATGAGCGTCTCGCGCATCGTTCGGGACTGAGCGGCGCTCAACGGATTGGTGCCGGCCGGGGCCGCGATATCAGCGGCGGCTGATTAACAAGTCATAAGAGAGGCATTGACTATGGCATTTACAGGCGACATCGCTCTGATTACCGGGGGCGGCAGTGGTATGGGGCAAAGCTGGGCCCGTCAGTTGGCAGAGCAGGGTGCAACGGTGGTGCTTTTTGATGTCAATGATGAGGGCATGGCGGCCACAGCGAGTGGCTTGCCATCGGTACGGGCCATGCATGTTGACCTCACCGATACCCATGCAGTTGAGACCGCTGTACAACAGGTGGAGTCGGACTTGGGGCCGATTGACCGTGTCGTGAACGCAGCCGCCATCATGCCCTTTGGTCGTCTGCTCGAGCAGACTGCTGCAACGCAGCTGAAAATTATGGAGGTGAATTACGGTGGGCTGGTGAATATTGCCACCGCGACGCTGCCCGCCATGATTGCGCGCGGTCGTGGTGACTTCGTCAGCTTCTCGTCGATGTCTGGTTTGATCCCCGGTCTTTTGATGGGCGGCTACTGTAGCAGTAAGAGTGCAGTGCAAACCTACACCGAAATTTTGTATCACGAGAATCTCAATTCAGGCATTCGCTTTTGTTGTGTCTGCCCGCCCGCAGTCGCCACGCCTCTGTGGAAACAAGCCGAGGCGACCGTCGTGCCGAAATTGCCGGGAGAGGGTGAAACCTTGACCCCTAAAGATGTGATTGATGAGGTCGAAAATTGTCTAGAGCGCGGTCAATTTGTCGCGTATCCCGGAAAACAAACCGCCTTCGGTGCGCGTATGCGACGGTTCTTTCCAGGACTCATCTGGAAGCAGGCGCACAAAGTCGAAGGGTTCTGATTACGCGTTGTCGGGCACCGCAAGTGGATGCGCTATGGTGGGTCCTCGGCGCAGCGTTTCCCTGGCCACATTGCCCTGTCAGCCCCCAAAGCGCCGATGAACCGCAGCGCGACGCGCTGCCTGCTGCTCCCGTCGTTCTTGCAGACTCATATGCACGGTGCTCGGATCGAGGTGAGCACCGAGTTCAGCTAATTTGATGCGCCGAACAGTGGGAGCCTGAGTGCCGCTCGGGAGCGCCTCCAGGCCCTGCCAGCGCAGAAAAATGAGACCCTGCTGATGACCCTCGGTATCGAGCCAGTTGATGATGCCGGGATCCTGCTCTGAAATGACGACTTGGCAAAGCGACGTCCCGCTGCAGGCAAGTTGATTGTGATTGAGCGAGCTGGTGTGGCTTTCATACTCCAGGCTGGTGAACCACAAATTGCCCAGTTGCATGCCAAAATAGGGTGCATCTGCAAGCTCAAACTCCAAGAGCAGGGCATCACCCTCCTCGAGATCAAAACTTCCGAAGGCAGAATACTGGCCGACCATGCCACCCTGTGTTGCTCTTGGCGCGGAGAGGCCATTGCGAGGCGCGTTGGCCCACATTCGGTTGTTCGCGTAATCCACCCAGGTGACCGTGCGGTCGAAAATGGATCGCGCGGTCCGGTCCAGTGCACGAATCATCGTATCGGTCGAGAGCGGCGGGCTCGGGCGACCGTCGCTATCGAGGCGTTCAATAGCCAATGGCCGATGGGTTTCCGTGTTCCAATCGGCATGAGTAAAACGAACGAAAAGCGATTCAGCGCCATCACCATTGGCCATCCAGTTGTGCTCGGGGCCAGGATCGGGGCCACCGATCAGAATCTCGAAACGCCCTAATTCGTCGACAATCAAGCCGTCGCCGTACAGGATACTGACGTTCCGGCTCGTACCCGCATCGCCCACACCCGGTTGACCGGCGACTAACTGGACGACCATATCGGCAGTTGATCCGCGATAGCCTGACATCCTGTAAACGCCCTGATCGTCGATAAAGGCGATGTAGTAGTTGTTGTCCGGATTTTCTAGGCCCGCTTTGCTAGTCCAGTCCACGGCGCGCATAAACCGTGGGTGATCATGATCTGCAAGCGCGCCCGCCTTGATGCTGCCGATCACCGTATACAACAGGCTGCGGTAGGCTTCTGCTTCTCCGAGCGACGATTCAAAGTAGGGTGACTGCCGATAAATCTCAAGAGCGTGTCGTTGCGCCTGCATGAACCCCTCGAAGGCTGCGCTGAGCGAGGGTTTTTCAGAGTTGGAGGTGACCTGCCAGCGGGGCAGGTCACCTTGAGAGTCGATCTCTGTTGGGTGTTCATCGTGCTTCGCCGTGTCGTGGCGACGACCGACTTCGAAGGATGCGATCATGGCGATGATCATTAGGACTACGGTACTGACTTTTCTCATCGACTCGGCTCTGCTAAAAACACGAAACCACCACCTTAATTGCCTGCTTGCTGCGGTGTAAAGATGGTTTTGGGCGTTGCGGTAGCGATTTGATTGAGGCGCCTTTGGCCAACGCGTCGAGCGCATACCGTGGCGCGAGGCATCAGGGCACCATCTTTGGAAGGAAATGAGCATGTCCGATAGTCAGTTTGAGAAAGCCTACCAGCCCCTCGATGTGGGGCCAATCACTTTACCAAACCGGTTTATTAAGTCTGCCGCGAACGAAAATATGTCCTACCGCGGCGTGCCGACGAAGGCCATGCTCGCGCATCACCAAGGCCTTGCGCAGGGTGGTGTGGGCATGACCACGATGGCGTATCTTGCAGTAGAAAAAGCCGGTCGGACGCTCAAGGATCAGATCTGGCTGCACGATGATGTCATTCAAGATCTGCGTGTCGTGACCCAAGCGGTGCACGAGGCGGGCGGAAAAATTTGTGCTCAGATTACTCATGGCGGTTCGTTCGTGACCGGTATTTTTCAACCCAGGCGGCTACTCAGTTCGATGTCCGGTGTCAACACTGCGGGTCTGTTACGCGGCAACGTTTTCCGTCGTGCGATGAATGAACACGACATGGAACGCGTGACACAGCTTTTTGTCGATGCGGCGATTCGAGCGCTAGAGGCCGGTTTTGATGCGGTCGAAATTCATATGGGACACGGTTATCTGCTGAACCAGTTCATCTCTCCCATGGACAATCAGCGCACCGACCCGTACGGCGGCTCTGCCGAGAATCGTGTCCGCTTCCCAGCCGCAGTCCTCAGGGCGGTGAAGGATGCGGTCGGCGACCGCATTGCGGTGATTGCCAAGATCAACGTCGCCGACGGACGCCGCCGCGGCGCGAGTGTCGAGGATGGCATCGTGACGGCGAGAGCTTTGGAGGCGGCGGGAGCCGATTTATTGGTGCTGTCTGCGGGACGTAACGTCGAGTCTGGGTGGTTTACCTTCGGTAGCAACATGAATGTTGCCGCGATTCAGCGCGTTTTGGGCAAGTGGAGTCTCAGCGGCATGGCCATTGGCTTGACTGCGAAGTCAGAGCCAAAAATAGAATTTAAACCGATGTATCTGTGGGAGTATTCACAGCAGATTCGTCAGGCGGTCTCACTGCCGCTCGCCTACCTCGGTGGCGTAACGAGTAGTGAAGATGTCAGCCAAGCGATGGCTGGCGGTTTTGAGGCGGTTGCTCTGGCGCGCGCCTTGTTGCGAGAACCAGATCTGGTCAATCGCTGGCGGCAAGACCCGACGCAGCGGTCGAAGTGTGACCACTGCAATAGCTGCGTGGCCTACATTTACCACCCAGCGGGCACTTGGTGTATCCACCGCCCGGTCAATCAAATCATCGATAATCGGATCCCTGCGTCGCAAGCGTAGCTTGCATCGGATCGGCACAGGCTGGTCAGGCAACCGGGATGTGTGACGCCCAGCCGGTTGCCGGTTGGAGCGGTATTGCAATCACAAGGTTGAGGGCGGTCTACCAAAGACCCGTAGAGACAAGACCTGAGGAAAGGAGACTGGACGATGGAACTCAAAGAAAGCCACGTGATCTGCGCCTCGGTTGAGCGCGTCTGGGGGGTTCTCACGGACTTCGCGGTCTACGGTGATTGGAACCCTTTTGTCGTAGCATGTGATTGCGATTTGCATCCTGGACGCGCCATCGTGATGCAGGTGGTGTTGGGCAAGCGCGTCGTCCGTCAAAAGGAGTGGATCATCGCGGTTGAGCCTGGCCATTACTTTACCTACGGTATTAAACCTATCCCGGTTTTTTTGCGCAGTCATCGCAGTCACACGCTTGAAGCCTTGCCCGATGGGACTTGTCGATATACCTCGCACTTTCAGCTTTCCGGTCTGCTCAGTCCAGTGATCGAAATGCTGATGGGTCGAGCGATGCGTAAGGGATTTGCTGGAATGACTCAGGCACTGGTCGCTAGAGCAGAGGCCTTGCCGTCTCTCTGAGACAGCAGAAAACGATGCGCTCGGGCTCTTCCTGCGATCCGTGACGCTTTGGCTGCGAACTTAGCCCGATTCAAGCTGGCGTTGGCGCGCCTGAGCCATGATTTCCACATAGGCGAGTATCTCTTGCGTATTGGCCGCCTCATCGAGAATACGCAGCCTGTACACATCGATCACCAACTGCTGGACCGACGCGTTATTCGGCTGAGCAAACCATGCCCAATCGGTCAAATGGGTCGCCATGATGAGGTCTGTAGTGGCAAGTGTGCGCGCTCGGGCGACGACGGCATCGATACCGCCCGCGAGGGCGATAATCTCTTCGGCCTGCCGATCAAAAGTCGCGGGCGACCAGTGCGATGGAATATCGTCCCACCAGCCCGTGTAACGGCGAACGACCATCTTGCTGATGTCGCGCCAGGATACGTATTGCTCTTGCAGCGTTGGATGACTACTGAAGCGCTCTGGCATGGACAGGCCTGCGGGGATCAAGTCCTGGCGTACGCCGGCGTTGAGCGCGTCTTTCGTGTAGCGAATCACATAGTCCAACGCATCGGCCAGCAGATTTAAGTTGTTCTTGATTACGTCGGATTCAGTGATCGCCACACCATGGGCCGGCAATAGAAGGCGCGGGGTCTCTGCGGCCATTTCTCGGAGTGCCTCGGCCC
Source organism: Halieaceae bacterium (assembly GCA_038134505.1). GTDB lineage: Bacteria > Pseudomonadota > Gammaproteobacteria > Pseudomonadales > Halieaceae > Luminiphilus. The sequence continues at coordinate 117,260 of JAYPVH010000003.1, forward strand.
ATTCCTCTGGGTAACGCTGCACCCGCTTGCCATTGCCAAGATTGGGTACAAAGCCTTGGTAGTAATCTGCGGTCGCGATGGCACTTCGGCTAGGCACCCAGACGTAGAGCTGATCATCGGTCTCGCCAGGTCTCGCGCGAAGCACAAAATCTTCACCGCCAACTGAGATGGTGAGTTCATCGCGAAAGGTTCGTGTCGGCGGCACGAAAAACTCACCACTGGCAATAATATGCTCAGGGTTCTGCCCCATGTACTTCCCGAGATTTCCCGGCAAAGATTGATAACGCTCGAAGCGCGCCATCAAATCGGCTTGTGCAATCACCTCCGGCTGATCGTCTACCAAGGCCCAACTGCCGTAGGCATGGTCGACATGTCCGTGGGTATAGATGATGGTGTGAATCGGTTGTGATGACACTGATCGCAATAAATCGAGAATCGCCGGCCCTTCTGCGGCGGTGCCGCTGTCGACCAAAACGATGCCCTCATCGGTCTCAAAAACAATAACATTCACCAGTGGGAGGTAGATAATCCATGTTCGCTCGGCCATCTGTTCAATGCGACCGAGTCGACGCGCATCGGCAATCCCCGCCTCAGAGGGATTGAAGATTTGGGTGGCGATCGGGACTGAAAAATCGCCACCGAAGGCGCCACCTTTTTGAATGGCGCTCATAAGCTCCGGATACTCGATAAACAACGAAGCACGGGCATCGATACGGGCGTTCCATCGCGCGGCGCTGGAAACAGCCTCACCCCATGCGTCCCGCGAGAGACTGTTTAAGCGCTGCTGCACCGACTGTCCCGCAGGCGTCGGGGACAGCAAAAGACCCAGAATGATACCGATCACAAGGATGAGGAGAGCAGTGATTTTTGGTCGCGTGTGCATAGATCGTCCCGATGCGAAAGAGTGTAAAAAGCAAAAAAAACCGCCCCAGTAGGGCGGTCTTCAGTCTAGCCGTTTTCGCGCTTAGAAGTTAATCCGCGCATCGACACCGTAGGTCGCGGGATACCCCCAATAGCTAATGGTCCACGCACCAAACGGGATGGTGTTTTCGACGTACTCCTCATCGAAGATGTTCTTACCCCAGGCGGAAACCTCAAGAGTGGCATTGTCACCCAGTTGGATATCGCTAAGCGAAAGACGCGCATTGGCGATTTCGTAGCTGTCGACGGAGCCGGTCGCATTTTGAGTGGGATCGGTGTAGACGACATAGTCGTCCTTAAAGCTCCAGTCAAAGTGCGCGTCGAGCACGCCAATACCGAGTTCTCCCACCCGCCAATCTAGGGCAAGACTGCCAGTCGCCTCTGGGGCGTAGGGGAAGTCGCGCTCATTTTTGAAGTCGCGGTATTCTCCCGTGAACAGGTCGACGTCGATGAACTCATCATACTTTGCATCGAGATAGCCATAATTCGCACTGAGTCGAAGACCGTCGCTGAGCTGTGCGGTCAGCTCAACTTCAAAACCTTTTATGGTCGCGGCACCCGCGTTGTCAACTGTTGATGCAGCGCCACCGCTGCCCTCTAGGAAGATGCTAAATTGCATGTCGGAGATGTCGTTGTAGAACACAGCGGCGTTGAGCTCGACGCGGTTGTTCATCAGTCGCGATTTGAATCCAGCCTCGTAGGCGAGCACTTCTTCAGGATCGAAGTTGTCTAAGAAGGCATCGGCAGTGGGCGCTTCGCCGTTGAAGCCGCCAGCCTTCCAGCCTTGTGAGACTTTTGCATAGATCGACGAGTCGTCGTTCAGTGCATAGCTTGCGATAAATGTGCCAGTGGTGTTGCTCCAGCTGTCGCTTTCTTTGAGGTCAAAAGCGGGCGCCGCCCCAAACGTGGAGGTGTTGGGGTGATAAATGGATTGGGTCTTTTCTTCGTCGGTGTAGCGCAGACCCGCGGTCAGCGTCAGTTCTGGCATTGCATCGGGCGTGAAATCAACTTGTCCGTAAACCGCCCAAGATTTGTTGTCGATACCATACTCGTTGTCATCGGTGGGCAGACCGAAGCCGCCGAAGCTGAAAAATGAGATCGGGTTAAAGACATCACCTTCTTCGGTGAAATAGTAGAGCCCCGCGACATAGTTCATGGCACCGCTGGTTCCCACTAACTGCAATTCCTGGGAGAACTGGTCATAGTCGACGTAGCGTGCAGAGTGGAAAAGATCCATCGGCGTGCCATCGATATCCAAGGCATCTGCCCACTCGAGGTCGCGCTTGGCGGTGACCGACTTCACGGTGAGATCGCCCAAATCCCAGGTCAGTGTGAGACTGTGCCCGCTGGTGTCGGATCGGTCGAAGCCGGCAAAGTCATTGCTGATGCCATCGGCGCGATTGTTGCCCGGCTCCAGATACAGCTCATGGACCGGCACCAAATCAGGAGACATGAAAACGTTTTCGTACACGAATGCATCGACATTGGTCACCTGGCCCATGTTTGGCGCGTTATCGATTTTAGATTGGTTGTAGTTGTAGCGTGCGGTCAATGTCTCTGAGACATCCGCGATGACATCGAGGCGCAGCGCGGTGCTATCCCAGCTTGCGAATTCGCTGGTGGACGCCGGCCCCGTGTATGGGTTGAAGCCACCTGCCGGATCGAGTGCGGGGTTTTCGAGAAAATCAATGTTGTCGTAAAAACCATCCCGCGCGCGATCTGAGAACGATACAGAGGCTCGGACTGCACCCATTCGGCCGGTATCGATACGACCGCGAACGCCAACATAATTCTCGTTGCCAGCACTAACTTCGACATAGCCATCGAACGCTTCACCCGGCTCGCGAGTGACGAGGTTAATGGCGCCGCCGACGGTATTTTTGCCGTACAGGGTCCCCTGTGGGCCACGCAGCACCTCAACCCGAGCAAGTTCTGCGACATCAAATATGCCGCCGAGGTTTTTGCCAATGAAGACGCCATCGAGATACATCGCCACCGTCGATTCCCAGGTGATCGCGGGGTTGATGGTGGTGGATCCCCGAATCGCGAAAGTGGCGGACGTCGCGCCGGCGGGATTGGGCGCTACCTGCACGTTGGGAACAAACATGCTGATATCTTGGACATTGCGGATGCCACGCGTCTGGATGTCGCTTTCTGAGAAGGCGGTGATCGCAATGGGCGCGTCCTGCAATGACTGTTCACGCTTTTGTGCCGTCACGATGACCTCTTCAAGCATAGGCTGTGCCCAGAGGGGAGTCGAGGTCGCTAACGCGGTGATCGCCGCGGCGAGCACCTGGCGAGATGATGGCTGGATGGACATGGTACGGCTCCTTGAGTTATTCGTGGGAATACGCGTTATCATTGGTGTTTCGGTCCGCTCATCGCATCGTCCGATTAGATGATAGGCGAGTCGCTTTGATAACGCGCGGCGCCGCAGCAGAGGTCAGAGGGATTCCTGTTGTGCGATTCAAAAGGGGAAGATCCGCTGGTTTGCGCTTGCCGAGCCAAATGCGATGAATAACGATGTCCGCGTCAGTTCAGAGCCGCCCAGGGACTCTAGGCTGACTTGAGCGAATACACGATGGCACAGGTTGGGTCTGCAGTGGCAAGATCATCATTGCAAGGCGCGATCGCTAAGGTAAGGCGTGACAAAAAGGAGAGCAACGGGAGCCAATGAATCAACAAGCAGAGCAAAAAGTCGCCCTTGTGACCGGCGCGAGTCGGGGCGCCGGCGCGGGTATTGCGCGGGCGTTAGGTCAGCACGGCTGGACGGTGTTTGTCACGGGTCGCTCTGAAACCATCGGTGCTGCGGTGGGTTGGACCGGTGACGTCTTGCCGGGTACGGTCTACGACACGGCCAAGGCGGTGACCGCAGCCGGGGGTCGCGGCATACCGCTTGTGTGTGACCACCATGATGACGCCGCGGTCGAGGCTGTTTTCGCTGCTATTGAGCGCGAGCGTGGCCGTCTCGACGTGTTAGTGAATAACGCGACGACAATCCACCCACAACTCATTACACCGGCTCCGTTTTGGGAGAAGGAACTGACGGCCGTCGACATACTTGATGTGGGTCTGCGCTCGGCTTATGTGGCGAGCTGGCATGCGGCGAAAATGATGGTGGCTCAGGGTTCAGGGTTGATTGTTTTTGGCTCTTCGTTCGGGGGTAACTGCTATATGCACGGGCCAGCCTATGGTGCGCAAAAGGCCGGTATCGACAAGTTCGCGGCCGATATGCAACAGGATTTTCTCGATACGGGCGTGCGCGCCGTATCGATTTGGATGGGCCCCTTGAAAACTGAGCGCGCCTCTCAGGCAGCACTGGTCCATCCAGAACAGTACGAGGTCATCATGCAGATGGCGGAGAGCCCCGAGTACACGGGTCATATTATTCACGCAATGAGCTCGGATGAAGATGATAGCTGGGCTGGCAAAACAGTCATCGGTGCAGAGATGGGTGCGAAACTCGGGGTTCTGGACAATGGCGTCCAACCGCCATCTCATCGCGACATGCTGGGCGCGCCGCCTGAGCGCTCGCCGGCTGTGGTGTACTGATGCCTCGCATGACCAAACGGTGTTCGTCCTCCAAGCCATCGTTATCTCGATATGCTGTGAAGCGCAGTGGTGTTGTCACGAGACTGTCGGTACTGCTGATCGGCGTGACACTGTATGGGTGCGGGCCCGTTCCGGACGCGAGCATTGATCCGCCTTTTGATGCGACATCTATGAGTCCTCTAGGTGAATTGCAGCGATCAGACCCGAACCCGCTCAACAATCTCTATTGGGGTGACCTGCATATTCATACGGCGCTCTCAAGCGATGCGTTTCTGATGGGTGTCCGCGCAATGCCAGAGGATGCCTATCGGTTCGCGCGCGGTGACGCGATCGAGCATGCCGTGGGCTACGGCATTCAGGCGCAGCGGCCACTTGATTTCGCGGCAGTGACTGATCACTCCGAGTTTTTGGGGCAGGCGCGAGAGACGCTCAGGGATATTCCGACAGAGCGAATGTCCCTGCGCGCGTTGTTAACCACGGAGAATCAGATTGCGGTCATGCGGTACTGGTGGGAGACCATTTCGCGGATGAAAGATCTGGGTTTTCAGCAGGGCATGACGGTTGATCCCGAAATTAACCAGCGCGCTTGGCGACAGGTGATTGATGCGGCTGAGGCCTATAATGATCCGGGGCGGTTTAGCGCGTTGATCGGATGGGAATGGTCAGCCTGGGCCGGAGACCTCGCCACTCATCTGCACCGCAATGTGATTTATCGAGATGAACGCGTTTCAGAGCGACCTTTTAGTGCGCTCGATGGCGGACGACCAGAGGATCTGTGGGCTTTCCTCGATTCAGAGCGTGGCGCGGGGCGTCATGTTCTAGCGATTCCGCATAACAGCAATCAAAGCAAAGGCTTGATGTACCGAGTTGGCGGGGAGTGGGGTTTGGATATCAACGACCCGCTCGCTCAGAGACGTAGCGAGTTCGAACCGGTGAGTGAAATTTTGCAGATCAAGGGTGCGTCAGAGACACATCCATTGTTGAGTCCGTTGGATGAATTTGCCGACTATGAAATCGCATCCATGATTGTCGGCACCGAGGATACACTTGATACGGTTCGAGGTGGCTATGCGCGGGATGCGTTACTGACGGGATTGGCCATTGAGCGCGCGTATGGCTTCAATCCCTTCCAATTTGGTGTGATCGGCTCAAGCGATAGCCACAATGCGAGCTCGCCGAGTGATGAGTCAGATTATTCAGGCAAGTTACCGGTGATGGATGGCAGTGCAGGGCTGCGAACCGGTGCTGTGGGTATCGCACTGGATCAAATCAATCCAGTCACTCGTTGGTCCTCGGGGGGATTGGCCGCTGTTTGGGCACGTGAGAATACTCGAGAAGCTATTTTTGATGCCTTGCAACGCCGGGAAACCTACGCCACCTCAGGGCCACGCATTTCTGTGCGTTTCTTCGCTGGCGCACAGCTCGATCCCGAGTGGCTGCAACACAGTGATGGCGTAGCGAAAGCCTATCAACACGCAGTCCCGATGGGCGGAAAGTTGCAATTGGCGGAGGGAGAGCGACCCGAGTTTCTTGTTCAGGCTGCCAAGGATCCGTTGGGTGCTCACCTAGATCGAATTCAATTGGTTAAAGGTTGGATCGATACATCAGGCCGGTCCCATGAGACCATTTACGATCTTGCTTGGTCAGACGGTAGAGTCCCTGATGAGCGCGGTGTCCTGCCTAGCGTTACAAATACCGTGGATGCCGCTGACGCAAGTTATCGAAATGATGTCGGTGAGGGCGTGCTAAACGCTTGGTGGCAAGATCCTGAATTTGATCCGCTGCAGCCGAGTGTCTACTACGTGCGGGTCTTGGAGATTCCGACACCCCGATGGTCCACCTTTGATGCGGTGAAGCTCGGCAATCCACCCATGGATCCTGTGAGCATCCAGGAGCGCGCGATCAGCTCGCCGATTTGGTATGCCCCAGATCCATAGTCAACGGCACGCTCGAATCGTTTGCTGCTTGCACAATGTAACGGTTTGCCAGCCCTTTTTGGAGAGATAGCGTGGGTCTCAGAACCAGTCAGCACCCACAACCAGTGAACCCGCGTGACTATGCGCATGCCTTGTCACTTGAGCTTGATGTGCAGCGCCACGGTAGGCCTCGCGATGGCGTGCAGACCGCAGCAGAACGCCGTGTGATCGAGGCTGAGTTGAGCGAGATTTCTGGTCTAAAGCAAGGCGATGCCTTTCCTTCGGGTGTTGTCGGGGCCGCGCAGGGATGCTGGGAATGCTTGCACGCGATGTATCCGGAATATTTTCCGGCCGACGGTTTTGGCTCCAGCCTATTGACTGAGCGTGCGGCATTACGTCCCAGAGCGGGAACGTCGACGGATTCCTACGGGGGGCAGTGTCATTGGTTTAAAGCGCGAGATGGCTGGTTGGCATTGTCCTTGGTGCGCGATACGGATGTTGACCTGCTTCCCGCACTGACCCTGACTTCCGAGCTGTCTCGTCAGGGCTTGGCCGAGGCCATCAGCGAAGCATCTTTAAGTGAGTTAGTTTTGCGTGGCCGAACTCTGGGTCTTGGGATTGCCCGTCCCGGTGACCACAGTACACTGCCATGGCTGTCACGAGTTCGGCTCAATGCGCCACACGTGCAGCGCAAAGCGCCAACGGTCGTCGATTTTAGTGGTCTTTGGGCCGGCCCCTTAGCCGCCAGTCTGATCGGACGCCTCGGCGGTCGTGTCATCAAGGTTGAGTCCGTGGGTCGACCCGACGGCGCGCGGCTCGGTCCTGAGGCTTTTTATCGCTGGATGAACGCAACTAAGATGAGTCTCGCCATCGATTTTCAGGACGCCAGGGATCGACAGCTCCTCGACCTTGTACTCACCGAGGCTGATATTGTCATTGAGGCGTCGCGGCCTCGCGCTCTGACGCAACTGGGTATTTCCGCGACGGAGTTTTTGTCAGCACGGCCGGGGAAACTGTGGTGCTCGGTGACCGGCTATGGACGCGCCGAGCCCAATGCTCAATGGATCGCTTTTGGCGATGACGCCGCAGTCGCCGGCGGTTTGGTGGCTTGGTCAGAAGCCGATCAGCGGCCGCTGTTTTTCGGCGATGCGATAGCGGATCCACTCACCGGGCTACACGCAGCGGTCGCTGTTTTAGCTGGCTGGGCGGCCGGCGGCGGCGAACTGCTGGATATACGGCTTGCGGGTGTTGCCGCGCGAGCCAAGGGAATGATGGCTATCGTGACTGAAGCCACTGCAGCGGCGCCCATCGGGCGCACCGATGCCTATCCTGTAGCCCCCGTTCTCGGGGCGCACAACACGCCACTGGCCGCAGAGCTTGGATTGTCATGAGCGCATCCCATTCGGCACCGGTGTTGATTGAACGCGCGTGGTTGCGTGAAGGGCGCTTGGTGGATGTTGTGCTCAAAGACGGTGTCATCGCAGAGATTGGCCAGGCCGCGTCCCAGAGCAGTGCCGCTCATCTGTTACCGGAATCGACCCAACGGATCGACGCGCAGGGTCGGTTATTACTCCCGGGGCTTGTGGATCATCACATTCATCTCTTTGCGACTGCGCGCGCATTGCAATCGGTGGCCTTAGATGACTCGAGTCGTTGGTCCGAAGACGACCTTATTGCTGCTCTGACGACCGCGTTACAGCAAGGACAGCCACTACGCGGCGTGAATTTGTCTGCTGAGCGGTTTCCGCAAATCGATGCATCGTGGTTAGATCAGTTGAGCAACAAGGTTGCGATTCGGCTTCAGGACAGAACAGGCCAACTGTGGATATATAACAGTATGGCCCTCGCGGAGATCAAAGCCCTCGATCAGGAGTGGCCCGTGGGTACGGAGATGGACCAACAAGGTCGACCAAATGGCCGCTTCTGGCACTTAGGTGGTTGGCTCTCTGAGCAACGACAAAATACATTTCCCGATCTATCAGTGCTTTCGAATTTACTGGCGAGCTGGGGAATCACTGCCGTGACCGATGCCGGGGTTCACAACGATCAGACCGTTTGGTGGGCGTTACGCCAAGCGCAAAGGCTCGGCCAGTTGAAGCAACGGTTGAGAGTCATGGGCTGTCATCAGTTGCATCGGGTTGCTGTCGATGAGCCCGAGTGGTGCGCGTTGGGCCCCGTCAAGATCTATCTCAGGGAGAGTGCGCTACCCGACGCCAATACCTTGGTAGGACAGATTGCCGATGCGCATGCGACTGGGCGTGCTGTTGCGTTTCACTGCGTTACGCGGGTTGAGCTCTGGGTGGCTATTGATGCGCTCCGTCAAGTCGGTGTGATCGACGGCGATCGCATTGAGCATGCGTCACTTGTTGATGATGACGCTCTGAGCGAACTGGCGACACTGGGCATCCGCGTCGTGACTCAACCACAATTTTTGTGGCAACGGGGCGATCGATATTGCGAACAGTTACAGGTTGAGGATCTCGACATCCTCTATCGCGGTCAGAGCTGGCTGAAACGAGGCATTCCTGTGTCTTGGGGTAGTGACGCGCCCTATGGCGATAGTAACCCGTGGTTAGCCATGCAAGCAGCGCTCGATCGTACCACCTCGACTGGCGCGATCATCACAACCTCTGAGCGACTGCGCGGTGAGCAACTGTGGCAATTACTGGGGTCCGATACGGCAGCGCCTGGCGTACCGATGCAGTCCTTGGGGGTCGGGTGCGCAGCAGATTTATGCCTCCTAAAGCAAAGTATCGACCAGATACAAGAGCGACCGATGACAGCGGAGGTTCGCGCCACTTTTGTCGCGGGGACACAAATTTATGCAGGCTGAACGCGTGGCGGGCGGGCCCAGTTGTCGCGCACCTGATGACCCAGAGGCCCTAAATTGGCTGCGACATCAACAAAACCTTGTGATTGCGGTGGGCGAGGCCGATCAGGCGGCGGATCTCGTGGTCGCGACAGAGCAAGAAGCGGCGTTGATGCGAGCGCGTGCTGAGGCCGCCTCCGAGGTCGTATTTGAGATGTGTCAGCTGTTGCGCCAACCCTTGAGTATAACGGAGGGTCTGGAGGCCGAGTCGCTTGCCTACGCGCGATTGCAAGATGGGGCACTGTTTAGGCGATGGCTCGCACAACGCGACCCACCCGAGGCAGTCATTGTCACAGACAGCGACGCGATCGTTATAGAACGGAAGGATGATCACATCGTGGCGACGCTGAATCGGCCGCAGCTGCATAATTCGATGACCATAGCCATGCGTGAGGCGTGGAATGATCTTTTGGATGTTGTATTGCTTGATTCAACCATTCAGTCACTCAGCCTTCGTGCTCGCGGGCGATGTTTTTCCACTGGCGGGGAGCTCCGGGAGTTCGGCCTTCTTAACAATTCTCGAGAAGCCCACAACATCCGCATGCAGCGCAGCCCTGCGATCAAGCTTGCGGCTGTGCAGGCGCGAGTCAAATGCCAGGTACACGGTGCGTGTATTGGTTCGGGAATTGAGCTGGCCGCATTTGCCGAACACCTCGGCGCTGCAGGCAATAGTTTTTTTCAGTTGCCAGAGCTGCGAATGGGTCTGATTCCCGGGTCCGGTGGAACCGTCAGTATTCGCCGGCGAATTGGTCGGCAACGGCTATTGCATTGGTTTTTAAGTGGCCGCAGGATCTCCGCGAAGACGGCCCTCTCGTGGGGGCTGGTCGATACCTTGCTCGAGACAGCCGATTGCGGCCCATGAACCGAGGCCATTGGGTTGTTGGGCGGTCGCGCCGCGTCAGCTGATTCCCATTCGATCGCTGTCCTTCACCGACTATCCCGCGACGGCTGTTATTTAGCCTCTAAGTCGACTGCTATGGAGTCGAGAGAATAGCGGCCGTTAGCGCTCGTAATGTGAAGAATATGGTCGAGCCGGCCGGGACCCTCTCGTAACCAGATGCCGCCACAGGTACCCATGATGATAAAGGGAATCCCATTGCGCTCTGTCTCCTCGAAATAGTGCTCATGACCAGCGATGACCAGCGTTTCGCGATCTTGCACCGCCGCTTCGATGGTCGCGAAGCCGCTGTCTGGATGACGCCATGCAGGTTTGTGCATCAAAAGAATCGTGAGTGCGACATCTGAGTTGTCCTCAAGTGCCCCCAGTGCCCAGGCTACTTGCGTCTCGGAAAGATGACTATCGCCGGGTAGGTCGACGGGCGCTTCTCGATTGGCGGCCATGGCGAGTAAGCGCGCCTGGGTACCTTCGGGATCGCGCGCCATCGCGTGCTCCAGCGCCAGCGTCTTCTGCAGAATGTCGGGTGAGGGGACCACAGGAGGGTCTTCGGTATCGAGGGCGATGACCAAGACATCATTGATCCGTTGCGCCTGATAGGTCGACCCGAAACGGCTACGCCATTGTTCACGTGTCATCGCACTGGAAATATCATGATTACCTGGCGAGGCAATCAGTTTATCCCGGATGGGTGTGAGCATCGCCTCAACCTCTCGCCATTGCTCGTCGATTACATCAGGTGAGTCGCTGTACCCTTCGATGAGATCACCGACACTCAACACCCGATCTGGATTAAGCGCTGCGGTTTGCTCGACGGCGTATTCAAAGACTCCGGGGCGGTGCCCGCCGGTTCTGTCCCCTAAAACCACCAGGCTGACCGATGGCTCGGCCGCGTCGATTGCAGATGCACCCACAAGGCTGTGCAAGAAAATACTGCCAAGAATAGGTACGAAAAACGCTCTAAGCAGTCGGCGCGAAGCACAATTTATCGGATCGCGCTGAGTTGAAAACTCGGATATCATGTCGCCTCGCAAAGGCGTTCTGGGGCTTCTCAGTATGCGCAAAATCAGCGGTATAAGGCAACGACCCGACACGCATCACTCAGTTGAAGACACAAGGAAAAAGTGAACATGATCAAAGTGCATTACATCGAACACGACGGTACTGAGCACGTCGCAGAGCTCTCCCCGGGCACGACGCTGATGCAAGGTGCTATAGAGAATAGCATCCCCGGTATTTTGGGTGATTGCGGTGGTGGCTGTAGCTGTGCGACCTGTCACGTCTATGTCGATGCGGCGTGGATGGACAAGGCGGGTGCGCCTGATGCGCTCGAGTCGAGTATGTTGGAGTGTGCTATCGATCCGAATGAGCAAAGTCGCCTCAGCTGCCAGATCGAAGCGCGTGACGAGCTTGATGGGATCATTGTGCGAATGCCAGCGGCTCAGTATTGAAGCGATTTATTCGATCACAAAGCCCCGCTCAGCGGGGCTTTTTGTTTGGGTGTTCGTGAGCGTGGAGCGGTGCAGTCTGTTGAGCGGCTGCTTAATGAACATCGAACCATTGTTTGATTTCACGACGCAGTAATTTACCCATCTCGTTATAGGGTAGCGCATCAACAAAGGTCACATACTCCGGTACCCGAGATGATCGGAGGCTGGTGCGAATGTGCTCCTTCACATCAACTTCTGAGATCGGCTCGGCACTCGCGCGCAATACGACGGCGACCGCGACGGTCTCCCCCCATTCTGCCGAAGGTACGCCAACCGCTGCGGATTCCTGCACTGCCGGATGCGCGCTGAGCGCATCTTCGATTTCTGCTGGCGCCATATTTTCGCCGCCACGGACGATGACGTCATCGGCTCGGCCACCCAAAAACAAATAACCCTCGCCATCGAGGTAGCCTTGATCGCGAGTTGGAAACCAACCGCCTTCGATGAGTGCGGATTTTCCTTGATATTCGCCAGAGACTTGCTCCCCGCGGACATAGATTTCACCGGGTTCTCCCGCGGGTAAAACCTGCCCATTGTCATCGCGGATTTCGATCTCGACCGTGGGCAATGGCTGCCCGACTGAAGACAGGCGTTCACGGACCATGGGATCAGTCGAAGCATGGGCGAGACGGTGATCCTCGGGTCCGAGTAGGGCAATGGTTGAACTGGTCTCTGTGAGACCGTAGGCATTGGTAAAACCTGTTTCAGGAAAGCGGTCCAGAGCGATCTCGATGAGTTCTCGGGGCATGCGTCCACCGCCATAGGCGAGGGCCTTTAAAGATGTCACATCGGCGCTGTGTCCGGACTCCTGCGCTGCGACGATGCGGGCTAGCATCGTCGGCACAACAAAAGCATTGGTGACGCGCTCCGCTTCAACCAGATCGAGCCAGGCCTCAGGTGTAAAGGCAGGGAGTAAGACCAGCTTGCGCATGCTGTAAATAGAACTGAGCAGGGCCGCGATGCCCGCAATGTGGTAGGGCGGCACACACACAAGCGCGGCTTCCTCCTCTGCGGCCGACATAAACTCGACAGTGCCGAGTATATAGCCCATGAGATTGGTGTGCTTGAGCAGTGCAGCTTTCGGCGCCGAGGTCGTGCCGCTAGTGAAAATTTGTGCAGCGATCGGTTGCTCCGAATCATCGACCGTTTCGGCAGAGACGCTCTTTAAAGCCGTTTGAAAGTCGCTACGGCTCAAAGCCTTCGGCCTCTTCGATGCGATTGCCGAGGCGCGCGTGGCATCCCCGATCAGCAATGCCGGCTCGATACGATCGATCAGTGCGCCGAGATCGGCATCCGCTAAGCGGTAATTTAACGGCACATACGGGATGCCGGCGAGCGCTGCGCCAAATAGCGCGATGGGGGCCGCTTCACTACTCTCATCAAGCAACGCAACGTAAGCCGCGCCGGAATCTCGAAATACGACAGCCGCTCTCTGTGCCGCCTCAAAAAGCTCGCTGTACGACCAGCGTCGGCCATCACAGACCAATCCAGTGCGATCGCCACCCGCTTCGGCGGCCATCTGGAGCAGAAGTGCGATATTCATGAAAGATTAGTCCGAAGAGGGCAGTGGCTTCGCGTCTTTGATCTCAAGCGCGGCGCCATTGAGCGCCAGTGAGCCTGCGCCTGCTCTGACGCAGAGCACTTCGAGCGATTGATCGGCGTTCACGTAGCGTTTGCCGATCAGGGTCCCGGCACTGAAATTTTGATCGAGCGCCGCAGGCGTATCAGGTTTCTCGTCAGCCATGGGCTGGCCGCCACATTCCAGACTGCCCTCACAGGCCTTGATGACCATGACCTCCGTGTCACAGGCGGTGCTTTTCAGTTTCGCGCCGGGCTTCATTGTTCACTCCTTGGTAACGTGCACAACTTTCTGCCACAGACTTTGGGTAGCAGAGTTAACGATGTGGAGCATCTTACTATTCAACACCGCTGTTGAAAAGCGATTGACGCCGTGACGGCGAACTGCTCGTCAGGACGGTTTAATTTTCGCCATCCAGTGCGCTAAGGCGCTTCGATGCTCCTCCCGCTCGTGTGCGAGCGCCTGCTCGGCCGCGGCGAGCACTAGCGTTTCATCTAAGGTCAGTTGGCAGCTGCGCCGTAAAAGCTGCCGTGTGGCGCGAACGGCTTCTCGCGGATGCTCTGCAATCATCCCGGCAAGTTCCAGCGCTCTGGGGAGGAGCCCCTCGGTCGAGGTAACCTCACTCAGGAGACCTATGGACAACGCCGTATGCGCATCAATGCGCTCCGCTGTTAGCGCCATCTGCGTCGCCCGTGCAAAACCGACAATCCGTGGCAGCAACCAGCTACCGCCGTCTCCCGGAATCAGGCCCAGCGCGACAAAGCTCTCTGAAAACATGGCGCGATCTGAGCCAAGCCGAATATCACAGGCACAGGCTAGATCACAGCCAGCGCCAACCGCAGGTCCATTGACGGCGGCAATGACGGGGATGCCCAGGGCCTCGATACAGCGTGGTATCCGCTGGATGCCTTGGCGATAGTTCGTGGGCGTGTCTCCAGGGTCCCGACCAATGAGGCTTTTCTCGCTGCCTGCAGCGAGTTGCGCCAGATCCCCACCCGCACTGAAAGCCGATCCTGCCCCCGTGAGAATCGCAACTCGTAAAGTGGGATCTCGGTCCGCTTTTTCCAGTGCAGTTACCAGTGCCTCGACTATGCCGTGATCGGAAATGGGGTTGCGGCGGTCAGGTTGGTTGAGGGTGAGTATGGCGATGGGCCCTTGCGTCTCTTCAAGGACCCAGTTGTCTTCTGTCACGATGTATGACTGATCGATTCGGCGCGATATCCGCGCTTTCGATCGACCAACCAAATGAGCCCAAAGACGGGCAGCAATAGGAGTGGTACGACACTCACAGCTTGAAAGGACTCAACCGAGGCAAAACGAATGGCCTCGTCTGCGAGTGCGCCATTGGACTCCGCGAGCTGCTTGGCAGTATCGAAGATCGCGCCCATCTCGGGCAACACAAATTGGATCGACATACCGCCGGCGAAGCCCATCAATCCCATCGCCAGCGCACCGCCGCGGGGGAAGCGATCGGAGGTGATTGCGAGCATGGTGGGCCACATGTAGCACACCCCAACACCCCAGACTGTGGCCGCAAGAAAGGCGAGCAGGGGGGTGTCAGCCACGCTCAGCAGATACAAACCTACGCCGGCGGCGAGGCAAGACACAAACATGAGTCCGACTTGTGACAGCACGTTGACGATGGGACCCGCGAAGTGGCGCATGACGAACATCAGTGCGCTGACATAGACCAACAGAATGATACCTTGCATGCCGACGATATTGGATAGGGCAATATTGACCCACTGGCCGGGCGCCAACTCCGCCGCCGCCGTGAAATACATGCAGATCCAGAACAACCAGAACATCGGCTTGCGCAGAAGCTCCGCAAACATCTCGCCGTAGCTCACACCCGCCGCGACGCGCTCGGTGACCGGAAACTCAGTTTTCACCGCCAATGCAACGAGAGCGATTGCCGGCAGTACGAGTAGGACGAGATTGAGCATCCAATCAAGTTGCGCGCTGGTAATTGCGACACCGGCTAAGCCTCCTACGACGATACCGGCGGGCCACCATGCGTGGAGAACGTTTAAGCGGTGGGTTTTCTCTTCCGGGAAGAGCGCTGTAATCATAGGGTTCGAGGACGCTTCCACTGCGCCCCATCCAAGGCCAGTGAGCAGCAAACTCACCCAGACCGTATCGC
Organism: Halieaceae bacterium; assembly: GCA_038134505.1. Taxonomy (GTDB): domain Bacteria; phylum Pseudomonadota; class Gammaproteobacteria; order Pseudomonadales; family Halieaceae; genus Luminiphilus. The sequence goes on from JAYPVH010000003.1 coordinate 132,625, forward strand.
TCGCCCAGCTGGCCAGCGGATTCGACGCCGCCAAGAATAGCCCCAGGGAGCCCGCTAAATAACCAAACGCAGAAAACAGCATCATGCGTTTAATGCCGACCCAATCCACCAGAGCACTGCCGAACAGTAAGGTGAGCGCGAAACCAGAAAATGTAGCCCCCAGTGCGCCGCCCACCATCGACGCCGCATTGACCATGTCGATGGGTTCAAAGATTTCTGTCATGAGATTTGGGGCGATCGAAGCGCGGACGGCAAAGCCGAGCCCGATCATAAAAATAGACAAGTTACCGATTAAGTACAGACGCTGCCGGTCTAAGGTTGACGCAGTCATGGAGGTTCTCCTTATTATTCGGGTTTAAGTCCCGCTCTATTGAAGTTAGGCGCTCTGTTGGTTCTCGCAGTAGCTGTTCCAAAAACCGGTATCCATCGCGGGCGATGTCGTTCTGAGATGAAGCCAGGGGCCGCCAGATCGCTGCCGCTGCCGCAATGGTGAGGCATTCAGGCGTAAATGTCTCGATCACGCAGTCGCCGGAATAATCGATGGCTTCGAGGCCCGCTTTCAGACCGAGCCAGTCAACCTGTCCACTGCCGGGAGTACCGCGATCACATTCGCTGGCATCGACATAGATGAGTCGTTTTCCTGCCTGCAAGATCGCGCTGTAGAGGTCTTTTTCTTCGATATGAGCGTGAAAGGTATCGAGATGCAGCTGGACATGGTCATGATTAATCGTGTCAATTAAATCAACGCCTTGCGAGATCGTATTGACCAAATCTGTTTCGAATCGATTGAGGGGCTCTACCGCCATTCGCACGCCGTAGCGGGCCACGCTGTCTCCCGCCAAACTAAGACCTTCGACCGCTCGTTGCCACTCGAGGCGGCGCTGAGATTCTGGGATATGTCGACGTTTGCCAACCGCTGAATAGGCGGGACCAACCAGCAGCGTAGCACCCATTTCCGAGGCAATCGCCGCCGACTTTTCAATGTACGCCAACGCACTGGAACGGACTTCAGGATCATCGTGGGTGAGATCACGCTCGGCTGAATAAGCGCCAGTCGCATGAACCCGCAGGCCGTATTGATCCGCGGCTGCGCGAACTCGGCCGGGGTCAAAGTCACCGGGTTGCTCGATCGGTACCGTGACACTGTCGAAGCCAAAGCTGGCGATGCGCTCTAACAAGCCGACGTCTTGGTCGCGAAAGGGTGAAACCCAAAGCCACGTGTTACAGCCGATACCGATGCTTGAACAGTGGGGTTGCTTGTCGACTTTAGCCATGGGAGGGAAGCTCACTACTTGTCTGCGCTTCAGGCATCGGTGAGGCCCAAGATACGCTGGTTCGCCGCCTCATCAACACCGCTTGCAGCGAAATCGTCGAAGGCTTTGTCGGTGGTCCGAATCATATGCTGGCGTATGAACTCCACGCCCTCACGAGCACCATCTTCTGGATGCTTCAGGCAGCATTCCCACTCCAATACCGCCCAGCCATCAAAACCGTAGCGTGCAAACTGACTGAAGATCCGGCCGAAGTCGACCTGGCCATCACCCAGCGAGCGGAATCTCCCTGCCCGGTCAACCCAGCTTTGGTAACCGCCGTACACGCCGCTGCGACCGTCTGGATTAAACTCTGCATCCTTGACGTGAAACATTTTGATGCGGTCGTGGTAGAAGTCGATGAATTGCACGTAATCGAGTTGCTGTAACAAAAAATGACTGGGGTCATAGAGCATGCTGCAGCGGGGATGATCATTTGTTGCGGCGAGGAATCGCTCAAAACTGATGCCGTCGTGCAAATCTTCTCCAGGATGGATCTCATAACAGACGTCGACCCCGGCAGTGTCAAAGGCATCTAGGATCGGTAGCCAGCGCTTGGCCAGCTCCTGAAAGCCGGTCTCAACCAGTCCAGCTGGACGTTGCGGCCAAGGATACATGGTGTGCCAGAGTAGCGCGCCCGAAAATGTGGCATGGGCATTGAGACCCAACCGCTGGCTCGCGCGCGCTGCTAGCATGAGCTGCTCAACCGCCCAGGCCTGTCGCGCCGATGCATTGCCGCGCACAGACTCAGGTGCGAAGCCATCGAAGAGTTCGTTGTAAGCCGGGTGAACGGCGACCAATTGACCTTGTAAATGAGTGGATAGCTCGGAGATCTGTACACCATTTTGGGCGCAGATCCCGATAAGCTCGTCACAATAGTCTTGACTCTCCGCGGCGAGCTTGAGATCGATCAGGCTCGACTCCCAAGTCGGAATTTGCACCCCAACGTAGCCGAGTTCGCCGGCCCATCGCGTGATATTGTCCAGGTTGTTGAACGGCGCTGTGGAATCAGCAAATTGCGCAAGAAAAATAGCAGGGCCCTTCATCGCAGTGGTCCTCTCATTGGATTAAAGATATTGGTTGAAATCGGCCACAGTATGCCATTTCTGCTCACTGTTGCCCGCTTTTACAGCGAGCTCGATGAAATGCATCCCGCGCAGTGCGGCCTCGATTCCCGGTATGTCGCGGTCGGCCTCGCTCGCTGGCTCGTCCTGCATTTTGGCACGAATTTGCCCAGCAAAAGCGTTGTAAAGGTTGGCAAAAGCTTCAAGATAGCCCTCGGGGTGTCCCGATGGTGTTCGTGTGTTGTGCTGCGCAAAAGGGCTCTCGATGCCCGGCGCTCCAGTGCGTAGCATTTCCGCGGGGCGATCGAGCCATTTCAGCCACAGCGTGTTGGGCTCTTGTTGCGACCACTCCATGCCGCCACGCTCACCATAGATTCTGAGTTTAAGATTGTTTTCCTCACCGGCGCAGATCTGGCTTGCCGTCAGTACACCGCGAGCGCCGTTATCAAAGCGCAGCAGTATCGATCCATCATCATCCAGTAAACGACCGGGCACTAGGGACGAAAGATCTGCGCAGATCTCAGTCATCTTGAGCCCTGATACATATTCAGCGAGGTGCGCTGCATGCACGCCAATATCACCCATGGCGCTACTGACGCCGGCTTGCGCAGGGTCGAGACGCCAAGCGGCCTGTTTATTATCGGCATCCTCTTCTCGGTTGCTGAGCCAACCTTGCGGGTACTCTACGATCACTTTGCGAATGCTGCCAAGATCCCCTCGGTCGATACGAAAACGAGCCTCTTTCACCATCGGATAGCCAGCATAGGTATGAGTCAGCCCATATAAGTGACCTGTCGACTTTATTTTTTCTGCCAGTTGTCTCGCCTCGTCGAGAGAAAAAGTGGCGGGTTTGTCAGATAACACGGCGAAACCTGCATCTAGCGCCGCCACTGCAATCGCGAAATGTGAGTTGTTCGGTGTGACGATACTGACGAACTGCATCCGTTCATTGGCCGGCCGCTCAGCTTCTATTCGCATCATGTCTTTAAAGTCATCATAGATGCGCTCGGCGGGGAGACCGAGCGAGCGCCCGCTGCGCTGATTTTTCTCTGCATCACGGCTAAAGGCGCCGCACACCAATTCGATATGTCCATCGAGTTGTGCGGCTTTTCGGTGGACGTCGCCGATAAATGCGCCCTCGCCACCGCCGACCATGCCCATTCTGATGCGTTGCTTCGTCTGATCCATAACCTGCTCTATTCCCTGATTGTTTATTGTAGAAATTAACGTTGTTTTTGCACCATTATCGGGGTCACTGCGCCGGCGTTATCGCCGAACTCTGTCCGAATATAGCTGGCGATGGCTGCGATATCGTTGTTCGACAGGCGTTTGCCATGCATTCCCATGCCACTGCGACTGGTGGAGAAGGGCGGTGCCGGCAGTTCAGGGCCGTACAGTATGACATTGATGAGAGATTCTGGGTGTGTGGCACGGACAATGGGGCTTGTCCGTAGCGGTACGCCCATAGTGCGGTCACCCATGCCATCGCTTAAATGGCACGTGGCGCAATGGACCGTGTAGGCAATTTCACCGTCGCGAAGAACCGCAGCCGATGCGTCAGGTGACACGTCCGAAGCCTCGGCAGCGGGTAGTGACTTGAGGTAGTGCACCACTGCGTTGAGATCGGCATCGGTCAAGTAACGCGTACCGTTTTGTATCACCTCCACCATTGGTCCATGCGCAACGGCAATGTCGCTCTGTCCCGTTTGTAAGTACTCGGCGAGATCCTGCGCCTTCCAAGATGCTAAGCCGCGTGCATGTCCGGTTAAGTTAGTTGCTGACCAAGACCTCACCCAGCCCAATTTGACTCGGTCCTGCAAGCGCCCCCCGGTCATTGCTGCGTCGGTTTCCGTGCCACCGAGCCAATCTCTCGGCGCATGACAGGCGCCGCAGTGTGCAAGCGCGTTGACCAGATAAGCGCCACGATTCCACGTCTCGTCCTGCGAGGCGTCGAGGGTACTGGATTTAGGATCGTGGTAGAGCATCTGCCAAAAACTCATAAGCCAGCGCTGGTTGTATGGAAAAGCCAAGGTATTCTCGTACGGTTCCGTACTGACAGGCTCACGTAATTTTAGGAAGTCAAAAAGCGCCCCTAAGTCAGCATCGCTGAGTTGTGCGAATGCGGTGTAGGGGAATGCGGGATACAGGTAGTCCCCGTTAGGCCGCCGGCCATGTCGCATGGCCTGTTTGAAATCATCAAAAGTCCAGCGACCAATACCGCTCTCATTATCGGGCGTGATATTGGTGGAGTAGACTGCGCCGAAGGGCGTGTGAATGGGACGTCCTCCCGCAAAGGGGCCGCCTCCAGAGGGGTCGGTATGACAACTCTCGCAATTTCCCAGTTGCGCCAGATAAAGGCCGGAGTCTGATTGCGAGTGGAGTGGATTTTGCGCGAGTGCAACGTCCGTGCCGACAAAGCCAAGCAGCAGTGCCCAACAGGCAAAGACACGGCGGCAGTGATTCCGAATAAGCTCGAGTGCGCTACCGCCTTCAGGACGATCCAATACAGACAGCCTCGACACTGCGCGCTTTATATTGCCCATCAAGCGCACCCGCCGCGTCTGTCGCTAGATTGTTTTACCTGATTCATCCAGCGTTACTCCCCAAGGCTCAATCTCATTCCGCTATCTCATGCCGCTATGACTATCCATTTGTGCGCTGTTGCTATGGACGGCACCCTCGGTCAAAAAGAATGCTGAGCAGGACGCCCAATCAGCGGTCTTGTTTTCATTCAACAGTTGTGTTCAATTATTGCGGTGGTCTTGTATTTTCGCAAGGCCTCCTTGATGTGGTCCGACAGGCCGCTTTTGGTCGCGATAAGCGCTGTGAAGGTGAGCCGGTGAACCCTGGTGTCGCGATGACTCGGTGTTGGGAGGAATGGAAGCAAGCGAGATGACCGTTGGCCTGTTCTCAAGGCGTGACATCGGGACTGCTCGTTGCAGAGAAACGGGGTTAGGGAGCCGTTGTTTTGGACGAACGTTTTGTACCTTTAGGTCGCCAGCGATGGGGTTGAGTGTCGAGAGCATACGCCCCGGTTTGGCACGCCGCTCGAGGCCACTCATTGCACTGGTGTTGCTATCTTGTGCGCCCTTATCGTCTGCTAATCCAGACCCTCTGAATCATTATGGTTTCATCTTCTCTGATTTCGCTTTTGCCTTAGGGCCCGATGCAGCTGAACATGGCGGCTGTCCTGATGGCTTCTCGGTTGGGCCGAATCAGGTTTGGATGCAAAGCGCAGAGGGTGCGCGCTTGCCAGATGAGTCCGATGACGCCTATGTCCGACGGGGTTTGATTGCGGGTATTCAGGAGAAGAGTCCGAATGGTATTCCGGCCTGTTTCGATCCCGAAGGGATGGGACCAGATCCACACTACCGTATCCTGAACGTGGCCAATACGCCCTCGAGTGGCATCGACCTTGATGCGGCTGGTGACGTGGGCAGCGCCTGTGCGCACCAAGACTTTCTTGATTCTTCGGGTCAGGCGGTGATCGATAATCAGTTTTATCGCGCGATCGGTTGTACCCAGGATTTCCAATCGACTGGTCAGTCGAACTCTTTTGCCATCGGTATGTTCGCGGGAGAATGGAGTATTTTATTGGATCTGACTGGGGTAGATCACTGGGTCAACGACGATGCGGTTTCAGTGAAAATCGCAGCGGGAGCGGATCCGATTGCATTGAGCGCGAATCGGGAGGCACTCAGTTGGGCCACCTACGCGTTGGATCAGAAAGAAGAATTCCGTGCAGAGACCACGGGTCGGATTGTTGATGGCGTCTTGATCACAGACCCAGTCGATATGCAGTTTCATTTTGTTGTCAATTCACTGCGTATGAAGCGAGTTATCAAGGCAGGCCGAGTCGAAGCCCGCGTCGCTGCTGACGGTAGCGGCCTCGCGGGGTTCTTGGCTGGCTATACACCGGTTGAGGCTATGTACGATGCGCACATGGGCTATCGTAACGCCACGAATGGTAATGGCGATCTCGCAGAGACCCGTTTGCGACTTGTATCTGCGGCGGGTGCTGCTCGCGTAAAAGGACGGAGTTGCAATGGGGTGTACCATGCCATGAAAGAGATGGCTGATGCGAGCTATGATCCCGTGTTAGGACGATGTACGGCCATTTCAACGCAGTACCGATTTGCCGCGGTACCTGCATTTATCGTGGACGTTGAGTCACGCAGTCTCAACGATGCTCTAGACGGCGACTTGAGCACAGGCCGTTACAACGCAATCACGCAGGGTGAACAATGAAACGGCTGCTCGGGCTCATACTGGTTGCGATCGTGGTCGTGGGGTTCGTGCTTCCAGAACCCGTGCGAATGCCCGATTGGGAACAACCCACCGGCGGCCCGGCGCTCGCACGTCGGCTGACCGCGGTGGAATACGATAATACTCTGAAGACAGTTTTCGGTGCTGAGGTACCGATCGTTCTGCGTCACGAGGCGCCCCTGCGCAGTCATGGCCTGATTGCCGCAGGCACATCCGAGGTTGGTTTTTCGGCTTTTAGCGCCGAGCAGTACTACGTCTCGGCACAAGCGGTCGCTGAGTGGGCGAGGAGTTCGGGCTGGCTTGCGTCACACTTTGGTTGTATCGAGCAGACCTCGGGCTTTGATCGTGCGTGTGCACAAGTAGTGAGCCAGAAACTAGGGCAGCAACTGATACGGCGCCCCCTGGCTGCTGCGGAGGTTGAGCAGTTGAGCGGCATTGCTGAGCGCGCTGGGAACCTCGACAGCGACATTGGCACCCCCTGGCATGCATTGCTGAGCTCTTTGATGATGCACCCTGAGTTTTTGTGGCGCGTGGAGTCGATCGGCGATCCTATCGATTCCAGCGTCGCGTGGGTCGATGATGCCGCAATGGCCACGCGGCTGGCCTTTTTTCTGACAGCAGCGCCCCCAGACGCAGCGCTGATGCAAGCGGCACAGAGGGGCGCGCTACGCGACCCCCAATTGCGTGCAGCGGAGGTTGATAGGTTGATCAATGCGCCGACTTTGCGGCAGGCGGTTCGGGTGTTTTTTGAAGATATGCTTGCTCTGGGTGATCTTGAGAACCTGCTAAAAGACCCAGTGATTTATCCAGCGTTTGTGCCGCAGGTTGCCTTCGATGCAAAAGAACAAACACTCAAAACGATCGAGGAACACGTGCTCGATTTGCGGAGTGATTATCGAGATTTATTCACAACGCAAGCGGCATGGGTTACACGGCCTCTCGGCGTCGTATACCGAATGCCTGTTCCGACCCGAGTCGGTTGGGAGCGGCAGGAATTTTCCGATCAGAGCCACCGCCTGGGGATTCAGAGCCATATTGCTTTCTTGGCGTCCTATGCGCATCCGGGCCGTTCCTCTGCAACACTGCGAGGTGCAGCCATTCGTGAAGTATTCCTCTGCCAAGAGGTCCCTGACCCGCCGGCCGATGTCAATTTTGCGCTGCTACAGGAAACGGGTAACCACGTGTTACCGACAGCGCGTGATCGCCTAAAGCGCCACCGGGAAGATCCCAGTTGCATGGGCTGTCACGCCATTACTGACCCTGTGGGGTTATCACTTGAGAACTTCGATGGGGCCGGCAGTTTTAGGACGTCGGAGAACAATGCACCGATTGATACGTCGGGCTCGCTCGATGGGCGCAGCTATGAGGACCCGACGGGACTCGCCTATGCGTTACGCAACCATCCGGAAACCCCACGTTGTCTTGTGGAAAAAATGTATCGTTATGCGGCAGGGCGAGATACTGAATGGTTAGAGCGCGCCTACTTGGACGGTTTGGTCGATGTATTTGCGGATAGCGGTTATCAGGTGGTTGCGTTAATGTCAGCAATCGCCAATAGCGATCAGTTTTATAGTGTTTGGACACAACCTCGTGTGGTACAGGCGCACTAGGGGAGAGAATATAGATGGCAATCACGAGAAGATCAGCCCTCAAGGGCATGTTTCAAGGTGCTGCGGTCACAGTCAGTCTTCCGTTCTTGGAGACCTTTGCAATTCCAGCGCTGGCATCAACCCCAGCCAATTACCCCTTGCGTTTTGGGACCTGGATCTGGGGCTGCGGGTTTATTCCTGAAAAGTGGATTCCCCAAGCGACCGGCACTGAGTTCGAGTTACCTGAGCATTTGCGCCATGTGCAGGCATTTCAGCAGAAGATGGCTTTGCTGAGTGGATTTGACGTCAAGCTCGACGGTGTTCCGAACAAGCCTCATGTTACTGGCTGCCTCGGTTTAAGAACTGGGATTCCTGTTCCCAATCGCGAAGTTGTCGCGCCCACGCTAGACGTGCTGATCGGCGATCAAATTGGCAGTGACACTCGTTTTCGTTCGCTCGAGCTCAGCGCATCGGGGACCACCAACAGTTATTCCTATCGCGCCGCGTCCTCACCTAACCCCAGTGAGATCTCGCTGCTGGCGTTTTACGACAGAGTGTTTGGCGATGGCTTTCAGGATCCTAACGCCGGTCACTTTGCGCCCAGAGCGACCGATTTGGTTCAGCAATCTGTGTTATCTCAGGTGTCAGAGTCTCGACGAGATCTCATGCGCCGTGTCAGCGCCTCTGACCGTGCCCGTTTGGAGGAGTACTACGATGGCCTGCGTCAGCTCGAACAGCAAATTGCTCTGCGACTCGAGCCACCCGCGCCGGTAGAAAACTTCGAGTTTCCGTCAAGGCCAGAGATGCCAGAACTCGGTGCAGAGATGGACACCGTTCTCGAGAATCATCGGTTGATGTCGAAACTGTTAGCCCGAGCGGTGCAAGCGAATCAGACGCGAATTTTCAATATGTTACTGTCCGACACCGCGTCGAATCTGCGTGAGCGTGGGTCCACCACGACCCATCACACGCTGACGCATGAAGAACCTGTCGACGCTACACTGGGCTATCAGCCGAAGGTTGGCTGGTTTGCAGACCAAAGCATGATTGGCTTGAGAGATTTTCTGCAAGCATTGGATGAGATTGAAGAGGGGGAGGGTACCTTGTTGGATCACTCCGTCGTGTTAGCTCATTCGGATTGTTCGATAGCCAAATCGCATGCGGTGGAGGGGATCCCCGTCATCGTTGCCGGTAGTGGTAGCGGGCGCATTAAAACGGGCCAGCATATTGCCGGCTATGGCGACCCGATCTCGCGCATTGGCTTAACGTTGCAGCAAGCCATGGGCTTGCCGACCGGGCAGTGGGGTACCTTGGCGATGCGCACTGATCGCACCATTGAGGCGCTCATCGGTTAGCAATCGCTGCACTCATCTAGGGCGTCTGGATTGAGCGCTTCGGGCTGCTGCCCCGCACTCCAACTGATAGCCTTGGCTAGTAGTTCCAGAAACTCAGGTTCCGAGAACGTCTCTGCTGTATGTCCCATCGCGGTATAAAAGACGCGGCCGGCGCCTATTTCATGGCGCCAAGCGATGGGGTGTGACGACCCCATTGCCAGTGCCTGGCCGAAAAATTCGCCCGGCACGTAGGTGGTCTCTTCAAGGTTGAGCAAGATGTCGACGTTGTCCTGTTGCGGGGGTGTGGCAAAGGAGTACCACTCGTCAACGCGTCGCCAAGGACGGGGTAGGTGAGCAGTGATCGCGCTTTCTGTCTGAACAGTGACCTCCGCCTCCTGAAATTGCGGCTCCATGGGGTGGCCGATAAAGTGTGCACCGATCAAGACCTCGTTTTGCCAGGCCCAATCGCCAGAAGAATCTCCTGAGCCATGGATGCCGAGCCAACCGCCACCTTCGCTAATGTAGGTTTTTAGCGCCGCTTGTTGTGTTTCGGTCAAAACGTTACCAGTCACATTATTCCATACGACCACATCAAATTGCGTTAACTGTTCAGCATTGTGTACTGCACCATTCTCGGTAATAAAGACGGAACCACCCGACGCCTCGATCAGTGCGGTGATCGCAGTTTCTGCGGCAGGGATCGCCTCGCGATGGATAAAACTGCCCGTCTTAGAAAACACCAGTACGCTGGGGGACTCCAGTGTTGGCAGTATTGGCGGGGTATCGTCATAGCTGGGCATCCGCATGAACCCAAGCTGTCGTGCCTCATAGATGCCTTTGCCCGCGATCCCTAGGCCCACGAGAATAAGAATGATGAGCGCGCGCTTCCAAAGCGCCTGCGGCCACATTAGATTCGACCCTCGGCGAGCTGTGCGACCGCGTAATCTGCCGCTCGAGCGGTCAGCGCCATGTAAGTGATCGATGGGTTCACACAAGAGCTTGACGTCATGCAGGCACCGTCCGTAATGAATAGATTATTGATTTCATGCGCTTGATTGTGTGCATTCAGCACTGAGTCCTGTGGGCTATGGCCCATTCTTGCACCGCCCATCTCGTGAATCCCTTCACCGGGGCGAGAGTTTGACTTAAACGTCATCGTATGGACCGCTCCAGCCGCCTTCAACATGGCTTCCGCCTCAGTCACCAGGTCCTCTCGCATCACTTGTTCGTTGTCGCTCCAGGAAAAATTGATATTGATGATCGGCAGGCCCAGCGAGTCGACTTTATTAGCGTCTAGGGACATTGCGTTGTGCGCAAACGGTAGGCACTCACCAAAGCCTCCGAGGTACATCATCCAAGGCCCTTGAGATTCGATGGCCTGCTTCAAACCGGCGCCAAACCCAGGGTATTGAGCGGCCATACCTGTGCCCCCCATACGCATGCCACTGCCTTGATAGCCGTAGCCCCGGACAAAGGGCACCTCATCCTGTGCGTTGACGTTTCTAAAGCGCGGAATATAGATGCCATTAGGACGTCGTCCGTAAGTGGTCAGGTCGTTAAATAATGGGAAGATGCCCACCGCGCCGGACCCAAGCGTATGGTCCATCAGGTACTGCCCGAGGGTGCCGCTTTGGTTACACAGCCCATTCGGGTGTTGCGCAGTCTTTGAGTTCATCAAAATTTGGATCGAGGCTAATGTTGAGGCGTTGAGAAAGACAATCTTCCCACTGTATCGCTTGCGCTCACCGGTGTGTCGGTCAATGACCTGAACTGCGCTAATCTTGTCACCCGCATCATTGGTGATCAGCTTCTCGACAACTGTGTCAGACATCAGTGTCAGTCGGCCCGTTGCTCGCGCAGCGGGAAGCGTCGCACTTTGGGTGGAGAAATAGGAACCCGTAGAGCAACCGCGCTCGCACGGCCCGCAGTAATGGCAGGGCGCACGACCATTCAGTGGCTCGGTGAGAACCGCGCAACGCCCCATGGTCATGATCCGATCGTCATAGTTCGCTTCAATCCCTGCCTTGACGTGTTTCTCGATGGCACTCATGGGCATTGGCTTTTGAAATTCACCGTCGGGTAGGTGTGCGAGTCCTTCAGCTTGACCCGTAATACCCGCAAATTTTTCGACATAGGAGTACCAAGGCGCGATATCTTGATAGCGGATGGGCCAGTCGATGCCATGACCATCTTTCTTGTTGGCTTCGAAGTCGAGGTCGCTCCAGCGATAGACCTGGCGCCCCCAAAGGAGCGAGCGACCACCGACTACATCGGCGCGGTGCCAGAGAAACGAGTCATTGCCTTCGTTGCCGTTATACGGGTTCTCGCGATCGTTGATAAAGTAGTGACGCGTCATCTCTGAAAAGGCATAAAGCCGTTGCTGTTCGGGGTAGTCTCGGTCATAGATCTCGCGCAGAGGCTTATTGCGAAATCGATTGTCCCACCAAGGCTTGTGCTCGGTGACATAATCCTTACCGTGCTCCACCATGCGTCCGCGTTCAATCATGAGCACGTTCAGGCCCTTCTCGGTGAGCTCCTTCGCAGCCCAGCCGCCGGAGACTCCGGAGCCGACGACGATCGCGTCAAATTCAGTCACGTTGCTCATCTTTGTCTCCTTATGCTGACCAGCTTTTGTTGCCGATTTCGGCGATTGGGTACTCGCCATCAAAGCGACCGGGCATCGGTACGGATACCAAGGCCTGCGTTGCGCCTACCTCCGAGGTATAGAAGCCGGTAATTGTTAGATCTCTGAGCGCATTGTAAAAGGGAGCTGCAGGGTCATGGCCGCCGCCCCACCAGGCAACACTTCTCGGCGCCTCATAAGACTTAGCGGAGTCAGCCGCCGCCTGAAGTGCTGCCGTTTGCGCGGCAGGACTTGCGGCCTCAAAGCGAGCGCCTTCGGAGGCGACGGTATGGGCATCAAGTGCGACGAGGCCTTGGTCAAAAATGCTGCGCTCCTGGTCATTGCACCAATTGGCGTAGACATCCGCCACGAAATCATGTGTTCCCGCCTCTGTTGCGCTCGGTGTATCGGTTTTTGGCAGGATCAGATCGACCAAAATTCGAATGGTTTGCGCCCATTGCTGTCCGAAGACTTGCTCACACTGACCAGTTTGACCAGTTACCCCAGCAACAAGCGCCCGCGATAACGTACCGGACATCACGCCGCTCACTGTGAGGGCACTGAGCTTGAGTATTTCTCGGCGATTCATAGATGTTCCCCTCGACCAATTTCAATGACTGGATGTTTATTTTGACTTTTTACGTAAGTTCGAGCCACATCCGTTAGGACTTCTGCGGCAGCAGCAAGTTCCAACTCGCTTGTGTTTGCACACCTGGCTGATGCAAGCTTGGTGGTCAGCAGGGCGTGCCAATAGTTCTGACCAGATCCAAAGCCAATACTTGACTCTGGTTGACAACGCTCCGACACAAATCTTTAGCAAACAAAATCGTGCCTTGTGTACTCCACAGTGACTGCCGCTATTGTACAATGCTGTTGAGTTCATGGTCTATTGTTTCGTGTGGTCGTCAGGGGGACGAGCCGCTTAATTAGTGCCGGTTACTTATCGAGTAGTTAGGCTCAGCACATAATCAGCACATGGAAGGAAACCCACCGTGTTATTTCAGGTCAATGAAGAACAGCATCTTATTCAAGATATGGCACGTCAATTCGCACAGGATCAGTTAGCGCCGAATGCGGCTGCGCTCGACCGGGGTGAGGGGCGAGAGGCTTTTTTCGCGAATCTGAAGCAGCTTGCCGAACTCGGATTTATGGGCATTAACGTTGATGCTCACTACGGCGGCGCGGGTGTGGGCTGTGTCGCGTTCAGCTTGGCCATTACCGAAATTGCCAAGGCCTGTGCCGCGACAGCGGTGACGGTTTCGGTCACCAATATGGTCGCTGAGGTCATTCAAGCCGTTGCATCCGATGAGCAAAAACAGCGTTACTTGCCGCGTATTTGTTCTGGCGAGTACCCCGCTGCAGGGTTTTGCCTGACAGAGCCAGGTGCAGGTTCTGACCCCTCGTTGATGCAGACGCGCGCGGTCCGCGACGGTGATTCATGGATTTTGAATGGTGCGAAAGCCTACATCACGAGTGGCGAGTTTGCCGGCGTTTTTGTCGTTTGGGCGGTGACTGATAAAGAGGCGCCGCGCGGCAAGGGCATCTCCTGTTTTCTGGTAGAAGCTGACTCTCCGGGGTTGGTCGTCGGGCCTGCAGAGCACAAGATGGGGCAGACCGGTTCATCGACCAATCCAGTCTACTTCGAGGATTGCAGGGTGCCGGCCGATGCACTCATGGGTACGCTCAATCGAGGTTACCAAGTTGCTCTCGGTGAGCTCGCCGGTGGGCGTATTGGTATCGGCTCGCTCGCACTCGGTGTCGGCCTTGCGGCGACGGAGTATGCGACGCACTACGCACTGGAGCGCGAGCAGTTTGGGCAAAAAATCGCCCAGTTTCAGGCTATTCAGTGGCAGCTGGTCGATGCGAGCACGGAACTAGAGGCCGCGCGCTTGCTCGTGTTGCAGGCGGCATCGCTGAAAGAACAGGGCGAGGATTTCGCTGTCAAAGCCTCCATGGCGAAGCTGTACGCCTCTGAGGCTGCCAATCGTGCCTGCTACGTGGCGCAACAGGTGTTGGGCGGGCACGGTTACAACGCGGACTATCCAGTCGAGCGATTGGCGCGCGATGCGCGGATCACCTCAATTTATGAGGGGACAAGTGAAATTCAGCGCATGATCATCGCGCGGGATCTTTTGCGTGGCTGAGTCTTCTGCGACGCAAGGCTCACCTGTGGTCAGCACGTTAGCGCCGTTCACAGTCCCCGTATTTCGACGGATCTGGACCGCCAGTTTGGTCAGTAACGCCGCGGTCATGATTCAAAGCGTGGGTGCAGCATGGGCGATGTCATTAATTGCATCGGCACAATGGGTGGCGTTAGTGCAGACCGCAACGTTTTTGCCGCTGGCTCTGCTCACGCTCCCTGCGGGGGCGCTCGCGGATACATTTGACCGAAAACGGGTACAGATTGTCGCTTTGCTGATCAGTATGTTCGGCGCGATAGGTCTCGTTATCGCGTCAGAACTAGACATCCTGTCGCCCCCGATACTGCTAGGCCTTTGCTTCTGGATCGGTTGTGGCATGGCGGTTATGGGCCCGGCCTGGCAGGCTTCCGTCAGCGAACAGGTGGGAGCTGACTTGTTACCACCAGCCATCACCCTCAACGGCATGAGTTACAACGTCGCGCGGAGCTTTGGTCCCGCATTAGGTGGTGGCATCGTTGCGGCCATGGGTGCGAGTGTGGCATTCCTGATCAATGCCATCGGCTATATTCCAATGATTATCGCGCTGGTGTTGTGGAAGCGCGTGATCGAACCATCCCGATTGCCACCGGAGCGATTTTTCTCTGCGATCGGGGCAGGAGTGCGCTATGTATTTAACTTGACTCCGGCGCGCTCGGTGATTTTGCGCATCTTTTTCTTTGGTTTGGGCAGTTCTGCGCTGAACGCACTGATGCCGCTGGTGGCGCGGGACTTGCTGGGGGGTGACGCTCAGACCTTTGGATTGTTGCTGGGGAGTTTTGGTGTCGGTTCGGTATTGCTGGGTCTCAATATTAACTGGATTCGACGCTTCCATAACGAATCGATTGTCAGAGTGGCGACGGCGATTCTCGCGGTGCTTGTATTCGGTGTGGGATCAAGTGCCGAGTTATGGCTGACGATGCTGTTACTTTTGGGTTGCGGCGCAGCCTGGATGTCGGTGATGACAACGGCGACCGTCACCCTGCAGTTGTTTGTTCCGCGGTGGGTGATGGGACGGGCGGTCGCTTTAAACACCACATCGATCTGTTTGGGCGCGTCCTTCGGCTCATGGTTTTGGGGGGAATCGGTACTGCGCGTGGGCACCGGTACTACCTTGCACTACGCTGCAGGCATTCTCCTCGCGACGCTGTTGGCCGGTTTCTTTTTTCGAGTACAGGACCGATTGCACTCAACTGAGGACGCCGATCTCATGATTAGTGACCCGACGATTAAACTGGGTATCAACGGTCGCAGCGGTCCTGTTTTGATTGAAGTGAGCTATGAAGTTGCGCCGGAGCAGGCGCGGGATTTTTACAACGTAATGCAAGAGCTGAGATTGATTCGGCAGCGTAACGGCGCAAAAGATTGGATGTTGTCACGAGATATCGCAGCGCCAGAGAAGTGGCAGGAGCGATTTCGCTGTTCGACTTGGGACGGTTACCTGCGTTTGAGGAGTCGTGGAACGGTAGAGGAACGGGTCGTTTTCGAACGCGCTCGGGACATGCACGTTGGCCTGTCGCCGATTTCGGTCCGTCGCTTGCTCGAGCGACCGGTCGGCTCTGTGCGATGGCAAGAGGAGTCTCCCGATCGCGGGGATATCGAGCCCATTGCGTAGCGCGCGCCGGACGACCGGCGTGTATTTCCCACTGTTCGCCTCGCTAGGCCCGACGAGGTTTCATCCGATAAAACCTGTTGATCAATGGTGAGTAGGGACGTGTCGCTGTGGTTGATATAGAGATTCATGATGCCGAGGTCGCCAATCTCACGATTGACCGATGGGTACACGCGCGCGGCGAAAGCTGCTGTGTTGTTGGCCGGAACGGTGCTGGAAAGCAGTGGATCGATCAAATTTTGCTCGGCCAGATGGCATTGCCCACGGGCAGCATTGTCCCGGCGGAACGCGCTTACCTCGTGTCCTTTGAGGCGCAACAAGCCGTTTTTGAAGAGGAGCTGTACAACGACGACTCCGATTTAACGGATGATTTTGATAGTGGCCGTCGCGGGATCGATTTCGTGCCAGAGGGCTGCGCTGGGGACCCGTTAATTGCGCAGCTCAATATGACTGAGGTTTTGCATCGTCCGTATCGAGAAATGAGCACAGGTGAAAGCCGTAAGATATTGATTATTAGTGCTTTTTTTAGCGGTTATGAGGTGCTGATTTGCGACAATCCATTCGACAGTCTCGATGTGGAGAGTTGCCGGTCACTGTCTGAGGCTTTGCATCATATTCAGCAACAGGGTGTGTCAGTAATACTGCTCGTGAGCAATCATCAGGATATCCCGACGTGGGTGAATCGGCTTGCGGTGATTGACGCGGGACGGTTTGAGGAACTCGGGCGACCGACGGATCCTGAAAGTCAGCGACGCGTCGCGGCGCTCCTGAAGTCCGAGCAAATACAAGAGCAGGATTGGCCAGAGTTACCCACGCGGGGGAGACTGCGTAGTGAGCTCTTAGTGGATATCAAGGGTGCTCGAGTGTCCTACCAGGGGCACTCGGTGCTCGGCCCAATTGATTTTCAAGTGGCAGGGGGACAGCACACGCTGATCACAGGTGAAAATGGCTCGGGGAAGTCGACGTTGCTCGGTCTCATCACCGGAGATTGCCCGCAGTGCTTTTCAAACGATGTGACCGTTATGGGCTATCGACGCGGCCTCGGTGAATCGGTTTGGGATATCAAGCGGCAAATGGGTATTGTCAGCGCTGATCTGCATCGTCGCTACCGGGTGAGCGTCGATGTGATCACTGCGGTGTGTTCGGGTTATCACGATTCCATTGGTCTTTACGCTGCTGTCAGCGAGTTCGAGGTTGTTAAAGCGCAGCGTTGGCTCAATCTGATGGGGGTTGCCGATCGGGCACGCGATCGCTTTGGGTCTCTCAGCTATGGCGAGCAGCGGCTGGTGCTGATCGCGCGTGCTCTGGTGAAATACCCGCCACTGCTGATTTTGGATGAGCCGACACAGGGCTTGGATGAGCCCAACCGCCGTCGGTTGTTGGCGGTGCTAGATCGGATCGCTACGCTCGGCTATGCCACGATTATTTTAGTCAGCCATCGCTCCGATGAAGAAGCAGACTTTTTTAGCCAGCGGGTTCGGCTCGTCAAGTCACCGCGGACATCTTAGGCCGTCTCTGCAAACAGCTCTCGGCCGATTAGCATCCGCCGAATCTCGGAGGTGCCGGCGCCGATTTCATACAACTTGGCATCACGCAATAGCCGAGCCGCCGGGAAATCATTGATATAGCCATTGCCGCCGAGTATCTGGATGGCGTCTAAGGCAGACTGTGTGGCTGCTTCGGCAGCGAACAAAATGACAGCTGCCGCGTCTTTTCGGCTGTCTTCGCCGCGGTCGAGGGCTCGCGCGACCGCATAGAGAAACGAGCGAGTCGCTGCGAGTCGCGTATACATATCGGCGACTTTGCCCTGAATCAATTGGAAGGTTCCAATCGGCTGTCCAAATTGCTGTCGATCATGAACGTAGGGTAGAACAACGTCGAGACACGACTGCATGATGCCGACTGGGCCGCCTGACAGCACCGCGCGTTCATAGTCTAGGCCCGACATCAACACAGAAACACCGCGATGAAGGTCCCCGAGTATCTGATCATCGGAAATCTCGCAGTCCTCGAACACCAACTCACAGGTGTTTGACCCTCGCATCCCCAGTTTGTCGAGCTTGGGCGAGCGACTGAAGCCGGGCGTATCCCGCTCGACAATGAACGCGGTGATGCCTTTTGAACCTTTGTCAGGATCGGTTTTCGCATAGATGATGTAGGTGTCGGCATCTGGGCCATTGGTAATCCACATCTTTGAGCCGTTAAGGACAAAGCGATCGCCTCGTTGAGTCGCTCGGAGTTGCATCGACACCACATCAGAACCCGCGCCCGGCTCTGACATCGCCAGAGCGCCAATGTGTTCGCCCCGGCATAGCAGTGGTAAATATCGCTGCTTCTGAGCCTCGGTACCATGCCGCTGCAGCTGGTTCATACACAAGTTAGAATGGGCGCCATAGGAAAGGCCGACCGCGGCGGAGCCGCGTGAGATCTCCTCCATCACAATACAGTGGGCGAGGTAGCCCATGTTGCTGCCGCCATAAGCCTCCTCTACCGTCATACCCAACAATCCAAGCTCGCCAAATTTTAACCATAGCTCTCGCGGGAAGTCGTTGTCTTTATCGATATCAGCCGCACGAGTGGCAATCTGATCCCGGCAAAATTGGTGCACCATCTCTCGCATCTGTGCTAATTCTTCAGAGAGGCCATGATTGAGCGACGGATACAGAGTTGTCATGAGTGTGGTTCCTGCGGATGACCATTGTTGCCGAGCGGCGTGTCGACGTCGATTGAGCCTCTAGTGTACGTCAAGTGCTTGTCAAAGCGCGCGCCAACGGGAGCAAATTCGCAAACTACACTTCGATTTCTAGGAAGATCACGTATACTGCCGCGGACCCGAAGCAACAGGTCAATTTTGCAAAGCGCTTTTTTTTGGCGAGAATAAGTTAGAGCGCGCAGCTCGGGGTGTTTCAGTTGCTTCCCGAGGGGGGGTGTCAGGACATTAGGTGACTCGCCAAGGGTCTCACTCGCACTGAAAGACAGACGCTCCCGGGCCGCGGTGAACGCTTGTCATGGGTGTGCCGCCTTTGCACTGAGTGTCGACGAGGTAAAAAGCGCGCGGTCAAAGCCGAGGATTTTGGACAATGAATGAATGTTTGTGGCAACCCTCAGTAGAGCAGGTTCAGGGTGCTCAAATCACTCAATTACAACAGCAAGTGGAGCGCGATACCGGAGTTCAATTTGCTGACTTTAGCGCGTTTCATCGCTGGACAGTGGAAAACTCGGCGGAGTTTTGGTCCATGGTGTGGGACGACACGGGGGTCATCGGAAGCAAAGGCTACGGCCCTGTACTGCGCGATGGAGAGCGATTTCCTGGTGCGCAATGGTTTCCAGAAAGTCGTTTGAACTTTGCCGAGAATTTGTTGTGGCAAGACGACCAACGCATCGCCTTAGTCGGTCGCCTAGAGGCAGGTCATCGACGGACTATGACCTATCGTGAGCTACGCGCTGAGGTGGCGCGTGTTTCCGGATCAATGCGAGCAATGGGCGTTCGTGAGGGTGATCGTGTCGCGGGTTACCTGCCCAATATCATTGAAACAGTGGTCGCGATGCTGGCGACCACATCGATTGGCGCTATTTGGTCCTCTTGCTCGCCCGATTTCGGTATGGCGGGTGCACGCGATAGGTTCTCGCAAATCGCACCCAAGTGGCTGTTTGCGGTGGACGGCTACCGCTATAACGGCAAGTGGGTTGACACTCGAGAGAGAGTCGCCGCGCTTGCAGCGTCTCTCCCGTCGCTAGAACAGTTGGTCATGATTGCGGTGGACGACAGTCCCTGTGTAGCCGAGGAGCGCCAATTATCTGGAGGACCCTGCGTTTTGTGGGAGTCGCTTGGGACGGGATCTTCAGGGTCTGTCGAGTTTCTAAGGCTGGCGTTCAACCACCCGCTCTACATTATGTATTCGTCTGGGACGACCGGCACACCCAAGTGCATCGTTCATGGGGCCGGCGGCACGCTGCTACAGCACAAAAAAGAACACGTCTATCACACCGGTCTCACCGCATCCGATGTGCTGTTCTACTTCACAACCTGTGGTTGGATGATGTGGAACTGGTTGGTCAGCGGCTTGGCCACGGGAGCAACCCTGGTGCTGTATGAGGGCAGCCCCTTCGGGCGACGCGGCAGGATCCTACCCGATTTGATCGACGAGGAGCAGATTGCGATTTTCGGTGTGGGGGCAAAGTACATCGATTCTCTCGAGCGAACCTCAGTGCGCCCGCGCCAAACGCATGACCTCAAATCTCTGCGCACGATTTTATCAACGGGATCACCTCTGAATCGGCATTCCTACGAATTTATCTATCGAGACTTTAAAGCGGACGTCTGCCTGTCTTCCATTTCGGGTGGCACCGATATCATTTCATGCTTTGTGCTTGGTAACCCTGCGTTGCCTGTTTATAACGGCGAGATTCAGTGTCTTGGTTTGGGTATGGGGGTCGATATCTGGAATGAAGAGGGTGAATCGGTCCGCGCAGAGAAGGGCGAGTTGGTGTGCACTCAGCCATTCCCGTCGGCGCCCATTGGGTTTTGGAACGATGACGGGGATCAAAAATATCATGCCTCCTATTTTGCACGCTTCAAGAATATTTGGGCGCATGGAGATTTTGGTGAGATCACAGAGCGAGGCGGCGTGATCATTCATGGTCGCAGTGATGCGACGCTCAATCCCGGTGGCGTTCGAATCGGTACTGCGGAGATTTATCGGCAGGTGGAAAAAATTGAAACAGTACTAGATAGCGTCGTCATTGGTCAGCAATTTCAGGGCGATGAGCGCGTTGTTCTATTTGTAGCAATGGCGGAGGGGGCGGTGCTCGACGACGCGCTTGTCTCACATATCAAGACCGCTATTCGAGAGGGAGCAACCCCGCGCCATGTCCCAGCGAAAATTATTGCGGTTCCAGCGATTCCGCGAACCATCAGTGGCAAGGTGGTTGAGTTAGCAGTCAAGCAGATCGTGCACAACCAAACGATCAGCAACCGTGACGCCCTAGCCAATCCGGAAGCCTTGGATTATTTTGCTCATCTTGAAGCATTGCAGAACTAGTGCTCTGCTCGCGACTGATATAAGGCGTTTGACTTGGATCCGATCTCCCAGGGTGTTCTAGGTGCTGTCGCTGCGCAGTCGCTTGCGCCCAAGTCCCAGCAAAAGCAGGCAGCACTGCTCGGCGCCCTGTCGGGAATGGCGCCTGACCTCGATGTGTTGATTCGGTCCTCTCAGGATCCCTTATTGGCGCTTGAGTTTCACCGCCAATTTACCCATTCGCTATTATTTATCCCTTTGGGTGCACTGCTGTGTGCCGTGGTCTTTCGTTTTGTGTTTCGTTTCTCGCTCGGATTTCAAAAAATCCTATGTTTTGCCGCGTTAGGCTACGCGACCCATGCGTTGCTTGATGCCTGTACGAGCTATGGGACTCAATTGTTATGGCCGATCTCAGATCATCGTTTTTCTTGGGACACGGTTGCCGTGGTCGATCCGATGGTGACGTTACCGTTGCTGCTCTGTGCCATTTCGGCTGCGCGAATGGCGCAGGCGCGTTGGGCTCGGATAGGTGTTGTTTGGGTGTTCTTTTACATCGGCATATTGGGTAGTTGGCAGCAAGGGCGCGCGGTGTCCGCGGGGCAGGCGATAGCGCTCAGCCGTGGGCACGAAAAGGTGCTCGTCAGTGCAAAGCCGACCTTGGGCAACCTGATTTTGTGGAAATCGATTTATAGTGATCGAGATGGGACGCATTTTTATGTTGACGCAATTCACGCCGGGGGGACGGTGACCTACCTGCCGGGTGACAGTGTGCCGCGACTCGACCTGCAGCGCGACTTTCCATGGCTGGCTGAGGAAACCCAGCAGTACGCCGACATCGGACGCTTCGCGTGGTTTTCCCAGGATTATCTTGCCGTCGACCCAAGAGCACCCAATCGCATTGGTGACATCAGATACTCCATGTTACCCAGCGACATCGAGCCGCTGTGGGCTGTGCAGCTCAACCCAGAGGCGTCTGCGACAGCACATGTTCAATTTGTAACGCAGCGCAGTGTGACTGCTGAGCGTTTTACTGCGTACAGAGCACAACTGGTAGGGATTGATTTTTTAACCCTTCCCAATGCGCATGACAATGCTGAGGTCGAGCGGTCTCCTTAGCATTCGGCGTAGGCTGCGCGCACGTGTCTCGCGATAATTTTGATGCCGTTTTCAATCATCTGTAAATCATTAGCGTAGTTGAGGCGAATACACTCACGGCTGTGTTGCCAGGCGTCCTGCAAACCAGGGAAAAAATGATGCCCAGCGATGACAAACACACCGTCGTCTGTCAGCCGGCGGTAAAGAACGTCGCTGTGGATCGGTAAGCCTTCGAACCAGAGCCAGACAAAAATGGCGCCCTCAGGCTCGTGAATTCGAACCGGCAGGTCTGCCATATGGTGATCAATCATCTCGCAGACGGTCTGCATCCGACACGCGTAATAGGGTTGGATCACCTCACTGCAGAGGGTTGCGATCGCACCGCTTGTCAGCAAATCGCTGACCAATTCAGGTCCGACTCGGCTTGGGGCCAGCGTATTGATGGCATTGGCGTTTCGCACCAACTCCGCAATATCCGGGGGAGCAATGACGATGCCGGTTCGCACGCCGGGCAGGCCCAGCTTGGACAGCGATAGACAGAGTATGGTGTTGTCGTCCCAGTAGGGCGTGGCCTCATTAAAGATGATCCCCGGGAACGGTAATCCATAGGCGCCATCAATGATCAGGGGGATGCCGGCATCTCGACTCAAGCGTGCGAGCGTGGAGACTTCTTGGTCGGTGAGGACATTGCCCGACGGATTGGTGGGTCGTGAACAACATACCGCGGCGACGTCTTCGCTGAGTGAGAGCTGATCAAGGTCCAGTCGGTATTTGAAGCGGTGCACGCCTGTGCGCTCGATACGTGGCACGGTTGCTCGAAAGAGCGGCCGCTCAGTGATACCGACATCGCTGTAGCCTACATACTCCGGAACCACCGGTAAGGCGATATGCCGATAATGGCCATCGTCGTAAGGGCCAGCGAAGAGATTAAACAAGACCCCGAACGACGCCTGACTGCCGTTGGTCAAAACAACATGCTCCGGGCTCACTGCCCAGCCGAGGGTGTTGCGGAGCATTTCGCACAGCACCTCAATGAACATGGCGTTGCCCCGAGGGCTGTCGTAGTGACCGACAAAGCGAGAAAAACGGTCTACGTCATCAACAATCTCCCGCATGCTGGCTCTCAGGATCGCGACCACCTCGGGTATGAGCGCTGGATTTCCGCCACCTAAGCGGTAGGCGTCTCCGGGAAAGCGATCGGCTCGGCCAAGATCTTCCATGAGTTGTACCGTGCCACTGTTGGAAGACAGACGTTTGGCATAGCGGGAGAGTGTGCGAGTCATCAGTGTACCGGTGGTAGTGGGTTCATTGGGTCTGCGGAGAGCGATCGGTCGGCTGGCAAATTTGCTTGAATCGTTGCACGCCCTCCGGCTCATAGCCACCGCTCGGCGTAATCATAAAGAAACGCCGTTGCATCGAGTAGCGGCTTGAAAGCCGCAGCGGCACCAACCGTCCGTCGTGAATCTCACTAGCAAGCGTTCGACTTGAGAGGCAACCCAAACCTAGTCCTTGCTCCACCGCACGCTTAATGGGCTCATTGTGTCGAAATTCGTAGCGGACATCGAGTTTGGATAGTAAGTGCGAAAAAGCCTGATCAAAGCGTTGTCGAGTACCCGAGGAGGGCTCACGAAGAATCCAAGGTTGGCTACTGAGGTGCTTGTCATTGAGAACGGCGATGTCACATAGAGGATTATCAGGCGCAGCAAAAACCACGAGTTCGTCGCTCAACCAGGGCTCGAAGGAGAGCTCGGGATGATTCATATCGTTTTCAATCAACCCCAGTTCGACCTGATGGGAGATGACTTGCTCGATGATGGCGGGGGAGTTTCCAGAAGAGACCTCGATCCGCGTTTCTGGGTATAAGCGATGGAAATCTGCGATGTAGTCTACGAGGACATGATTGGCGATGGTGTGACTGGCACCGATTCGGATCTGATCGGGCAGGGTCGATTGTAGCAACAGGCGCTCGAGATCCTGGGCTTGCGCTAACATCGAGCTTGCACGGCGTTTCACTGCCTGTCCGAGTGGATTGAGCTCCAGCCGACGTCCAATACGGTCGTAGAGTTTCACGCTGTAGGTGGACTCTAAGTTCTGCAGCGCCGCACTCACTGCTGATTGAGAGAGGTTGAGCGCCTCAGCAGCGCGCGCAGTGGTCTCGTGCTGGGCGATGGCCTGCACGACCTCAAGTTGTCGGAGCGAAAATCGCATCTTTAATAACCTACAAAACTGGTTGAATTTACTAATAAAACCACATTTACGACTATAAAATCGAGTCGTACAATCCGCGCCGTCTTAGTTTAATGGTTTAAAGGGATTACTGTCATGGAACAAAAAGCGACAAACGTGCACTGGCACGAGGGTGATATCAATAGAGAAGAGCGCGCCAAATTGCTGGGGCATGGTGGTGCTACCTTATGGTTCACAGGCTTATCGGGCTCCGGCAAGAGCACGATCGCCGTGGCCCTAGAGGGTGCGCTGTATGAAATGGGTATCCTCTGTTACCGACTCGATGGCGATAACGTGCGCATGGGTATCAACAAAAACCTCGGTTTCAGCGCAGAGGATCGCACGGAAAATATCCGTCGTGTCGGAGAGGTCTCCAAGTTATTTGTTGATTCGGGCGTGTTGGCACTCAGCAGCTTTATCAGTCCCTACAGAGAAGACCGGGATCTGGTCCGCGCCTTACATGACGCCGCTGACATGCCCTTCGTCGAAATTTTTGTCGACTGCAGTCTAGACGCTGCAGAAGCGCGCGACCCCAAAGGCTTGTACAAAAAGGCACGTGCTGGAGAAATTAAAAATTTCACAGGTATTGATGACCCCTACGAGGCGCCGCTCTCACCTGAGATTCACTTGCATACGGATCAGCAGTCCCTAGAGGAAGAAGTCACTATTATTCTCAACTACCTGCGGGAGCAGGGGTTGATCACTTCGGGCGAATAAGGAGTCTACAGTGAGCTTAATCAAACCCCATGGTGCAGACGCACTCACCCCTTGTATCGTCGCAGCCGATGCTCACGCAACGCTGTCTGCGGAAGCTGCATCACTGCCCAGCGTGCTCGTGAGCTCGGCAACTGCCGCCAACGCGGTCATGCTCGGTGCGGGCTACTTTACGCCGCTTTCAGGCTTTATGAACCGTGCCGATGTGTTGTCTGTGGCGGCCAACATGACGACATCATCAGGATTGTTTTGGCCGGTACCCGTGACCAACTTAGTGCAACAGTTTGACGGTCAGGTGGGTGATCGTATTGCGCTGCGTGATCCAAATGTCACCGGCGAGCCTATTTTGGCGGTGATGACGGTCGAGGCGATCGAGACCTTGAGCGACGAGGATATGGCGCAAACGACTCAGCAGGTGTTTCGCACCGAAGATCCTGCGCACCCCGGTGTTGCAGCATTCAACGGTCAGGGGCGAGTCCTGCTGTCAGGACCCGTTGAGGTGCTGAATTTCTCCTATTTTGAAACTGATTTTCCTGAAACGTTCCGAACGGCCATGCAGATTCGCGAGGAAATTGCTCAGCGAGGGTGGGAAAAGGTGGTCGCTTTTCAGACCCGTAACCCAATGCACCGCGCTCATGAAGAGCTGTGTCGGATGGCGATGTCCGACCTCGAAGCTGACGGTATTTTGATTCATATGTTGCTCGGCAAGCTGAAACCCGGCGACATTCCGGCCGATGTCCGTGATGCCTCCATTAGAAAGATGGTTGATGTCTACTTCCCGCCGAATACCGTCATGGTGACCGGCTACGGCTTTGATATGCTCTACGCGGGCCCACGAGAGGCGGTATTGCACGCGGTGTTTCGCCAAAATGCAGGCTGTACGCACCTGATTGTCGGGCGCGATCACGCGGGCGTTGGCGACTATTACGGCGGCTTTGATGCCCAAACCATCTTCGATGACGACGTCCCTGCGGGAGCCCTGTTGCTCGAAATTTATCGCGCAGATCACACGGCTTACAGCAAAAAGCTTGATCGTGTTGTGATGATGCGCGACGCGCCGGATCACACCCCTGAGGATTTCGTCCTACTTTCGGGGACCAAGGTCCGAGAGATGTTAGGCCAGGGAATAGCGCCCCCGCCGGAATTTTCTCGACCGGAGGTAGCGCAGATTCTGATGGATTACTATCAGGCCATCGACCAAGCCAACTAAATACACCTGCTCAATAGCCTGCGGTACACTCTCGGTCCCGCAGGCTTTTTTTTGGAAGCTCACTTTGGTTCTCACTACCTTGAAACAGGTGTCCCCCCTTGTCAGCTGCGAGTGGCTTGCGGAGCACCTGCACGATTCGGGAATCAGAGTGCTCGATGCCTCATGGTACCTTCCCTCCGATAATCGCTCTGCTGCCATGGAGCATGCCCGCTGCCGAATTCCCGGCGCACGCTTTTTCGATATCGACAAAATTGCAGACTTGAGCAATCCGTTGCCCCATATGCTCCCCACGGCTGAACACTTTGAAATTACGTGTTCACAGCTCGGAATTGGTGCCGATCACCATGTGGTGATTTACGACGGCAAGGGAATCTTCTCTGCACCGCGGGCGCGATGGATGTTTCGGGTGTTTGGTCATCGCAGAGTGTCAATCTTAGAGGGCGGGCTGCCGCGGTGGCAGACGCTAGGGCTGCCCACGCACACAGCAAAAGGTATGGGGCCGCAAACGCCAACGTCACGATTCATCGCCCAAATGCAACATCAATCGATTGCCGATTGTGCCGATGTCGTTGCGGCACTTGCCAATGGCAACGCCCAGGTAGTCGATGCTCGAAGTCACAACCGGTTCGTCGGAGCGCAACCCGAACCTCGAGCGGGCCTGGCTTGTGGCCACATGCCGGGGGCGCTCAACCTACCCTTTGCGAATGTGTTGACGGACGACGGCGGCTTTTTTCTGCCGAAAGACACGCTAAAAACAGAATTTGCGAAGTCTGGGATCGATTTGACAGTGCCGATGATTGCGAGCTGCGGATCGGGCATTACGGCCTGTATCATTGCGCTGGCGGCCGAGTTGCTCGGACAGGATCGTGTGGCTGTGTACGATGGGTCATGGGCCGAGTGGGGCGCCGATGCGAGCCTACCCGTCGTGAAACAGGACTGATGAGTCTGCTCCGTCGACATTGTCAACCCGCATCCGGATTTGAGTTCGCGAGCGGTTTAATCTGTAATTAAGGCGACGGTAAAACAGGACGGTTAACATGGATCCGAGAGAGTTTCGCAATGCGCTAGGTTCGTTTGCAACCGGCGTGTGCTTGGTCACTGTGAATGATTCGGACATGGGGCCTATCGCCATGACGATCAACTCGTTCAGCTCAGTGTCGCTTGAGCCGCCACTCGTTTTGTGGAGTATTCAAAACGATTCTGATTGCTTTGCTGCATTTACCGAGTGTGAGCACTTTGCGCTGTCGGTACTCAATAGCGATCAATCCGCTCTGTCATCACAGTTCGCCAAGCGCGGTGAGCATCAAACTAACAGCGATCATTTTAGTGCCGATGCGTACGGGGCTCCCGTGGTCAATGCCGCGTTAGCGGTCTTCTCTTGTGCTATTGATGCAGTTCATCCTGCGGGTGATCACCACATCATTGTAGGCCGAGTAAACAGTTTTCAGACCGCTTCTGGCGCGCCGCTGTTATTCCACGCGGGGTCGTATCGCGAGTTGGCTACTGGTTAAATTGCGTTCTCTTTGTGAGCCTAATATTGCTCCAGGCCCCAAAAAGAATGAGTGCCGCTCCGAGAACGGTTGTCCGCGCAGGAATCTCACCAAAGGCAATAAATCCCAGAAGCGCTGCAAAAACAATTTGAATATAGCTGAGGCTTGCCGAGCGAGAGGCTGAGTCAACTGCCATGGCGCGGGTGAGGCTCACCTGGCCTCCGTGGGTGAAAACACCAACGCCAATCAGCACCCACCAAGCGGACCCCTGAGGCATGACAAATTGGTCGAAGCCGACGAGTAACGCTGCAGGTACGCAGACGAGTGGG
Source organism: Halieaceae bacterium (assembly GCA_038134505.1). Classification (GTDB taxonomy): domain Bacteria; phylum Pseudomonadota; class Gammaproteobacteria; order Pseudomonadales; family Halieaceae; genus Luminiphilus. The sequence goes on from JAYPVH010000003.1 coordinate 160,682, forward strand.
AAATACAGAACAATGACGCTGGGGTGGTCAGTTCGGGATAACTTACGAACAATGGTGTAGGCCAGTCCGGCCCCGAAAGCCCCCGCGATACCGGCCGCGAGGCCACTGCCGGACAGCTGTTGCGCTGCCGTCATACTCAGGTTGGGGGAGGCCATCACGACCAGTCCTATCATGCTGAAAACAATGCAGACCAGCGTAGCCTTCGATGTTTTTTCATGGATGATGAGGTACGCCAAAAATGCCGTGAAGATGGGGTGCATATATTGCACAACGGTGGCTTCGGCGTACGGCAGGTGAAGCATTGAGTAGAAGAAGCAACTCAACGCTAGAAAGCCCACAATGCCGCGCAGTAGCAGTAAATCTCGACGGTGACCCAGCGGATTGATGCCGAGTCTCCAACAGTCAACCAGGCTCAGCAGTAGCGAGACAATCGCCCTGGCAAACAGGATTTCCATCAGCGGAATGCCTTCGATACCTGCGGCCTTGACCAACGCACCCATGCCCGCAAAGCTAGCAGCGCTGATGAGCATGTACTGAGGGCCGGACAGTGTCATGACAGCATCTCTGAAAAGAAGAGGCGCTGTTCCCTCGCGGGAACAGACGGGATTGAGGTGCGCATGGTAATACGAAATGGGCATACAATGGTGTTTGTAACGTGGATACGGTTCTCGCATGGGCGCGGTCTTGTCGGAGCTGAGCAATGTCCACGTCGGAACGCCGCGAGTTGCCGGGCCTTCAATGGTGAGGCCAGCGCAATGTGCTTGGTGCAGGACGCGTGGGGTTTAATCACGATAAAGTTTAGGGGACAGGGTTAATGGATGAGTTAAGAGGCTTGGCGGCACGGCTAGATCGAGTGGAGTCACTCGACGCGATTAGACAGCTGGCAGCTAAATATTCGCTCGCTCTCGATATGCGAGATCTCGATGCTTTGGTGAATCTGTTCCCCGAAGATATCCGAGTCGGCAAGGATAAAAGCGGGCGCCATCATTTAAAGGCGTGGATGGATGAAACGCTTCGCGATCAGTTCACCGGTACCGCCCATCACATAGGTAACCACATTATTGAATTCACGGACCCGGATCATGCGGTTGGGGTGGTCTATTCAAAAAATGAACATGAGACGCCCCGCGCCGATGGCGGTATTGATTGGGTCATAATGCAAATGCTGTACTGGGATCATTACGTGCGCATCGATGGTCGTTGGCTGTTTCAGCGACGGTTGCCCTGTTACTGGTACGCCACCGATTTAAATGCACCGCCCGTCGGAGATCACAAGATGCGCTGGCCTGATCGCGAGGCTTACGATGGTGCATTTCATAGTCTTTTTCCGAGTTGGGAGCGTTTTTGGGCACACAATAGCAATGATGACTTGCCCCAAGTGGCAGCGCCAGCTCCCTTAGAGAGATTCTTGGAAACGATGCGCGGCCAGACCGACGCGCCTAAAATTCGCACGCGGTAACACGATAGTGTCCTAATGAACGATGCATTTCACTTGTTTCGTGTGCACAGTTTGGACTTCCTATCATTCCTCTGAGGGGACAACGTATGAGCTATCCCAGTGACATGCCGATCATTGATTTGATGCTGGCCATTCCAAATGACGACACGTCAAATTTCTATGACTTCATTAAGCCCTTGTTGATGGATGAGGAAAGTCGGCAAATGTTCAAGATGCCGGCGCAGTACATGTTTAAAGACCTTCCCAAGGTTGGCAAACACGATGATTACATTGCGTATACCATCGACAAAATGGATGAATTCAATATTGAAAAGGCCATGCTGGGCGTTGACGAGGGCCTCCTCTCTGTTCAGGCCAAGGCAGTCAAACAGCATCCGGATCGCTTCATTGCCAGTTACGAAGTCAATCCGAATCGCGGGATGGAGGAAGTGCGAAAAATTCGACGTCTTAAGGAAGAGTATGACATCAAAGCCATCGGTGCCTTCCCCGCTGGGTTATGCCCGCAGGTGTCCCTCGATGACAAGAAGTGGTACCCGATCTTTGTCACCTGTGTTGATCTGGATATTCCATTTTGCCCCTGCGTGGGCGTGCCGGGCCCCCGCATTCCCATGGAGCCTCAAAAAGTTGAGCACCTCGATGAAATTTGCTGGTTTTTCCCAGAATTGAAAGTGGTGATGAAGCACGGTGCCGAGCCTTGGACTGATCTGGCCTGGAAGCTGATGCTGAAATACCCGAACCTGTACTACATGACCAGTGCGTTCGCACCCAAGCACTATCCCAAGGACATCATTCAATTTGCCAACACACGCGGCGCGGACAAAATTATGTATGCGGGTTATTTCCCGATGGGGTTGTCTTTGGAGCGTATTTTTGGCGACATGCCCAATGTTCCGTTTAAGGATGAGGTGTGGCCGAAGTTTCTACACGAAAATGCACGTCGGGTGTTCAACCTCTGATTCGTCTCGGCTCGCCTAGTCGTAAAAGCGACTGATTGTGTCGACCACGCAGGCTGGCCGGTCGGCACCCTCGGCGCCAATCGTGACTCTGACCACAACTTGCACACCGCCTTTGACTGGCTCAGCGCTGATCACCTCGCCCGTGGCGATCAGGGTCGAATTCACCGGGACTGGCGAGGGAAACCGCAGTCTATCGGTCCCGTAGTTGACCCCCATTGACGCCGCCTCTACTTGTAATAGCTGGGGCAGAAATAAGCTTGCAAGAGACAGCGTCAGATAACCGTGAGCGATTGTGCTGCCGAAGGGACCGCTGGCCGCGCGCTCGGCATCGACGTGAATCCATTGATGGTCTCCGGTCGCCTCTGCGAACAGGTCGATGCGTTCCTGCGTGATCGTCAGGGGTTCGCTGGGGCCAAGGGTGGTTCCTACCAAATCAAGCAGTTCGGAGGGAGTTTGTAGGATAAGGGCGGACATGGGGGCTCCTGGCATTTTGAGTTCAGGGAGTAGAGAGCTTAACGGTTTTTATGCTGTGGGTGTCATCCTTCATACGGGCTAGTTAACTTTAGCCATGGTGCGCAGTCCCGGATGGCTCGATCACTGAGATCTGCTAGGCTACCCACACACAAGTTATAGAAATCCACCCGTGGGAGGAACGATGGTCAATGAGGCTGTGGCGGTTGTGACCGGCGGAGCGGGGCATATTGGCCGCGCAATTTGCTCCGCGTTAATGGCGCAGGGGTACACGGTTGTTTCATGCGGTCGGCGCCTGCCCGCTGAGCCGATTCAAAATGGTGATCGCACGGTACATTTCATTTCGGCAGACCTTCGCGATCCGGAGCAATCGCAACGGGTTATCGATGAGACACTGTCACGTTTCGGTCGTATCGATTTGCTGGTCAATAACGCAGGTGGGAGTCCGCCAGTTGATGCGTCCACAGCAAGTGCTGGGCTCACAGCCAAAATCATTGCATTGAACCTGACAGCGCCCCTCGTTCTGGCACAGCAGGCTTATGAGGCACTTTATGACCCATCCTGCCCTGGACATATCGTCAATATTGCCTCGGTATCCGGAGCAAGGCCCTCTCCGGGAACGGTCGCCTATGGCGCTGCGAAGGCGGGGCTATTAAGCGCGACAAAATCGCTGGCAATGGAATGGGGGCCAGGCATTCGAGTCAACAGTCTCATCGTCGGACTGGTCCACCACGAGGCAGGTATTGCGCACTACGGTGGTGAGGCGGGCTTCCACCGCGTTGCCAATATGTTGCCGATGCGACGTATGGCACAACCTGAGGACATCGCGAGCGCCGTGCTGCTGCTTGATGGCGAAGGCTCTAGTTACATTTCCGGTGCGACCCTCGAGGTCGACGGCGGGGGTGAAGTGCCCGTTTTTTTGCATCTCGCGCAAGAAAATAACGCCAAGCCCCTCTAAGCCTTCAGCATCGCTTGAGTTGCTCCGCCATGCTAGATTGAGGGGGTGCCATCCGCGGCAACAAAGTCGCTAACCAGCTGATGGACATAAGCACTGTCTTCGTCGGTCATGGTCGGATGGCAGGGCAGCATGATGCCGAATTCCATGATTTGGTCGCTATGAGGTAGGCCATCATGCGGCGTTCTAAATTGGCGGCCTTTCAACATGGGATGGCGCGTGATATTGCCGGAGAAAATGACCCTCGAAAAGACGCCGTTGTCCTCCAGATGCACTTGGAAGTCTCTGCGTGACCAACCTGTCTCTGGGCGAATCTGCAGTGGAAAACAAATCCAAGTGGTCTCTGTCTCCGGCAGCGTGGCGGGTACTATGAACCGATCCGCGTATTGCTCAAAAAATGCATAGTATTCCTGAAACCGCTGGTTGCGCAGCGCCCAGAGCTCTTCGATGCGATCCATCTGACCTAGGCCGAAGGCGGCACCGGCTTGGTTGGGAATAAATCCGTAGGCGAGATCCTCGAAAATAAACAGTGAGTCGTAGTCGATACCATCGAGGCGCTCCAAGAATCGACCGTCACTCTCAGCCACCTTGGTGCCAAACATGTATTTTTCGCTGGAGCGGCCCCAAGCTCTGAGTGAGAGGGCTGGATCGAGATACCGGTCATCATCGAAAAATACCATGCCACCATTACCAAGAGCGGTAATGATATGGAACACGGAAAAACTCGTGATAGAAATATCGGCCCGGGTTGCCGTTTTTCGCCCCCGCAAAGTGCCTCCCAAAGTGTCGGCGGAGTCGTGTACCAGTAGCAGATTATGTCGATCGGCAATCTCGCGCAGCCGGTCCCAATCGCCGATGCCGCCGACAAGATCTGGCACCAACATGGCGCGTGTGTTGGGGGTGATCATCTCTTCGATGCGGTCAGGGAGAATTTGATAGTCGCTCAGTCCCACATCGACAAAGACCGGTTCGTAGCCTGCTTGGTAAATACTGGCAACATCGGTGGAAAAGGTGAGGGCGGGCGTGATGACCTCAGAGCCCGGTGGAAGGTTCAGAAGACGCATGGCTACCAGTAATGCCGACGAGCCGGAGTTCACCATGACCCCGTGACGCTTGCCCATAAAATCCGCAACGCGACGCTCAAACTCCACGACGATCTCGCCGGGGACTAGGCCGAAGGGGTCTTGCAAAACATCGTTTACACGCTGGATTTCATTCTCGCCGTACATTGCGCCACCATAGCGAACAACCCGCGGTTCAATCTTCTTATTCATGATTCTGCTCCAGAGTGTTTGAGAGTTTTTTGGCAGTCCGCAACGCCAGTTAGTCGGCGAGGAGCGCACACCACTGGGCGTGCTATTCGATCCAAATTGGCGACGTCCAGGCGCGTTCCTGAATCACGGGTTGGTAGAAAGACTCAGCCGATGCATCTGTACAGCAGGCTTCGTAGACGGGGCCCGTCGCTTCACCGTGGGCATAGAGTAGGGTATTGGCCTGCTGCGCCTGTGCTGAACACTGCTGGTCAAACGGGTTAACACCAGCCGCTTGACACTGCAGCGTGCTCCACCGACACGTAGGTGCCTCGAGCAGGCGGACATAATAAAAAGCCGATATCCCCGGATCATAGTCTGGATCCTCCCACACAGTACAAAGCTGTGACTGCCCCTGATTCTGCGGTGCACAAGAGTTGGGGTCGACACCCAGACCAATCGTCGCGCTGCCGGCGACGTCGATGACACGCTCTCGTGGTTGTCCGTCGCTATCCACCCAGCCCTTCACGATCTGTAAGCGCTCGAGCGCAGTACCGGGGTGTGACGGTGTACCTGTGTCTTGCGCAGCGGCAATTAAAAACTGCAATCGGTCCGGAGCAGGAGCCAGGGTTGAGCCCATGGGTACGCCCTGTTGATATCCGATGCTCGCAAGATCTGGAGAGGCGCAGACGTTGGTATCAAAGGATCCGGCAAAGAAACGCACCGTAGGGCGTGTCCCTGATGTCGCGTAGGTTTCTCTGCGGCGTAACGCATCGAAAACAGCATCGCGGGAGTTTTCCTCTGCCCAGACCACCGCGAGGCCGCCTGGGTTGGCGGTGAAATGGTCTTGGATGTTCCGGTATTGTGCATCTCTGCGACCGAGGTGCCCGGCGTAATCAAATTCCTGAGCGGCACCAGGCGTCGCGCTGTGCGTATCGGTACTGCCAATAAAACCGAGTTTAAAAGGATTGGTGCCCGAACGG
>JAYPVH010000003.1:166765-200003 GCA_038134505.1 Halieaceae bacterium
CTCTGTATCAACGCCGACGCCAGCAAGGCGGTCAAAGCGGCACTCGGAGGCTCCCTTGTGTTGCACCAATTCCACCAGCGGTTCAATCCTCAGGCGGTCCTGAGCCTCCTGTTCGTCGAGCGGATCGCGAAACATTTTGCCGCCAGCGAGGTTGCTGTTGTGGGGTATCGCCAGGACGTCACAACCCGAATCCGACTCAAGACACTGTGACTTCAACTCATCCCACAAACGAGTGAATTTCCGGTCTGTGTCATAAATCGAAATCGGTGCTGGTGGTACTTGTTGGTTGCGAAAAATCACGTTGCGGTGCATGTTGCGCTGATCTTGCGCATCGGTGTACTCGTAGGCCACAAACGTGGTGAATCGACAGTCGCCGCTGTCATCGTTGTGTCGCGCTGCGGCCGCTTGTATTTCGCGCCAGACAGAAGCGCCAGCTGTATCGCAGTCGCTGAGATGACAGGCTGCAGTCAGCTCAGGTTCATCTGCGCTTTGTCCGCCTAAGCTCGTCCACCACTGAGCTGCTAGCAGCTGGACCCACAGATTATCGGCTCGGGTCATCACACAATGTGGCCACCAATAACCCAGTCGCCAAGGATCCGCCGTGCATACGGAAACTTGACCGAGAAATTCAGCGTGATCGGTGACAGCAGCAAAATCTAAAGGGCGATCGATACGGACGTCGCGAGTCTGCCTGCCGGCAGCGTCAGGCAAGGTGATCACTTCCCCACGCGCGTATCGATAGGCCTCATCAGGGCCATTGCGCTGACTCTGCGTGTAGGAGTCAAAGGAATAGCGGGTGTGAATGTGCAGGTCACCAAACAGTGCTTTTTTGCTCTCTTGTCGATCCACGCAATCATCGGCAGTTGCCGAGGCGATACCAAACACAGAACAGACCCCAGTGAGAACGAGTGCAGTTCTCAGAAGATTCTTGAAAAGGTTTTGGGCTGCATGCATTGTTTTTACACCGCGTCCGGCCGAAACATGGCGTCGTGGCCGCCATCAACGAAAATGACCGACCCGGCGATGAAACTTGCGGCATCCGAGAGCAGAAATTGAATCAAGGCATTGACGTCAGAGGGGATTCCCGGGCGCCCGAGCGGAATGCTGCCGACAAATTGTTTGATGGCGTCACCTAGCCGCGGGTCCTCCGCGACCGCTTGCGTCATCGGTGTCTCGATATATCCGGGTGCGATGGCATTGAGGTTCACGCCGAGCCGAGCGAGCTCAGGCGCTCGGCGGCGAACCCAGCGCGCCACAGCCAGTTTGCTACTTGCATAGGCCTCGTGGCCTGATACTGACTCAGCCACGCCTCGCGACGCATTCTCATCGCCACTTAACATGCTGGCAACAAGCTGATCATTCGTGCTTTGCGGCGCCGAATTGGATGAGATGGCCACAATCCTAGCGCCTTTGTTCAAGAGCGGTTCCAGCCCATCGATCAGCTGCACCGTACCAAAGTAATTAACTGAGACAATCTTCGCCGTATCGCGGATGTGTGATGCAATACCTGCGCAGGTCACAATGCCTTTGAGCGAAGAATGGCGGGTTCTGATTGTTTCGATCGCCGCCTGTCGCTGCGCGGGATCGCTAAGATCGGCAATGATATCGCCGTTGCGAATATCGAGCGTCAACACATTCTCGCCTTGGTCCCTTAGGCTGGCTGCAACACTGGCACCGATGCCGGTGCTTGCACCTGTAACTAGCCATGCACTCATTCACTGTCTCCTTCGATTATTCCGCTATATTTGCTTCAATTGCGCTGCCGGGCAATGCGGCCATACCGCCGTCGACCTCAAGGACCTTGCCGCTCACAAAAGCACTGGCATCGGATGCCAAATACAGAGCGGCCAGCGCGATATCCTCAGGTTGGCCCATTCTGCGCAGCGGTATCCAGCGCGTCGTCGCCTCCCGCATCGCCGCATTTTGAACAATAAAAGCGGTACTGGGTGTTTCGACTGCCCCAGGCGCTATGGCGTTTACACGAATCTCTGGCGCCAACTCGTAGGCCAAGATCTTAGTCATCTGATTCACCCCTGCTTTCGCGGCGCCATAGGCGGCAAAGTTCTGATCGACCATCCATGCGAGCGCCGACGATACGTTAACGATAGTGGCACAGCGAGACGCCTGCAGGAGAGGGAGTGCGAGGTGCGTCAGTGTATACGCACTGGTCAGGTTGAGTTCCACGGTGTGTGCAAAGCGCGCGCGATCGATTTTAGCCAGCGGACCATAACCCTTCCCGGGCGCTCCAGCGTTGTTGATGAGGATATCGATACGCCCAAAGCGCTGCGACACCTGTGCAACCAGCGTTTCCATTGCCTGTTCGTCCGTGATCTCTGCGGTATACGTCAGCACAGTCGCGCCGAGGTCTTCACATTCGCTTTGCAGTGTCGAGAGTTCAGACTCCGTCCGCGAGGTTAAGACGAGATCGGCGCCCATTTCAGCGAAGGCGAGCGCGATACCACGGCCAATACCCTTGCCCGCTCCGGTGATCAAAGCCACACGCTCGTCTAGCCTAAATTTGTCAGTTAACATGGTCTCTCCTTGGTCGAATTGCTCCGCATCGTCTCGAAGGAGGTTGTCGAGCCAGAGCGCCAACAAGTAAAACACCTTTACCGCGGAATCGAAACGCGAGAAAGGCGATTTAGTCCGAAGAGATGACCTAAGGCGGGGGAGAGCATATGTCGGAATTAACTTCAAAAGTTGCACTGGTGACCGGGGCAGGCGTGGGCATCGGGCGTGCGATAGCACTCGTCCTTGCGCGAGAGGGCGCCTCAGTATTGGTGGCGGATTTAAATAATGACACTGCGTCTGAGACAGCCGAACTCATCCAACAGCAGGGGGGTATTGCCGAAACCTTTTGTGGTGATGTCAGTGATGAGTCTCAGGTTGCTGCGATGACCCAGCATGCTGTCGATTGTCTCGGTGGCTTGGATATTGCCTGTAACAGCGCCGCAGTCAGTCGCGGGTCCGGCCCCATCCATACCTACGATCTCGCGGTTTGGGAACAGACCTTGGCGCTGTGTGTGACCAACACTTTTCTATGTATGAAGTATCAGATTGAATACATGTTGGCGCATGGAGGCGGCAGCATTGTGAACATCTCGTCCAACGCTTCATTGCGCGGGCAGCCCTTTAATACGGCCTATGCGGCAGCAAAAAGCGGCGTCAATCTTCTGACGCAGAGCGCCGCCGCGGAGTATGGTAGCAAGGGCATTCGCATTAACGCGGTTTCGCCGGGCGTGATTCGTACGCCCGGTGTCGAACGCTATTTCGATGAGCAGCCGAAAATCGCCGAGGGCTTAAAGCAGGCGGCAGTCATGCGGCGATTAGGCGAGCCCAGTGAAATCGCTGAAGCGGTCGCATTTCTCGCCTCACCAAGAGCATCGTTCATCACCGGACAGATTCTTCCTGTGGATGGTGGTGCATCAGTGCGTGGTTAACGCCCTCAATAGAAATCTGAGAGACTCTCGCGCATGATAAAGCCAAGCCAACTAATCAACGCACTATGTGCTTCCGCATTCTTCTTAAGTGTCGCGCAGGCCTACGCGGAAGACACATACTCTCCCTATGCAGCGAAACCACTCCCGAGGGTGCTGTGGGGTGACACGCATTTACACACTGGCATGTCGCCAGACGCAGGTGCCTTCGGCGCCAGACTGATGCCAGAGGATGCTTATCGATTCGCGCGAGGCGACGTCGTCGTTGCTACGACGGGTCAGCCAGCTCGCTTATCTCGACCACTTGACTTTCTAGTGGTCTCAGACCATTCCGACTTAATGGGCTTTTTCCCGCGTTTACACGCCGGAGACGCTGCGATGCTCGCTGATCCGACGGGACGGCGATGGTACGAGATGACGCGGGAAGGGGGGCAACAAGCAGTGGCTGCTGCCATAGAGGTGGTGCTGTCGCTAACGACTAATAGCGTGCCAGAGGCCCTCAATACTGGACCCGGTTCGGCGGCTTTTGCTGATGCCTGGAAGATCACTACGGATGCGGCCGACGCTTTTTACCAACCCGGGCAATTCACTAGCTTCATCGGCTATGAATGGACATCGACCGAGTCCGGAGACAATCGACACCGGGTCGTGATGTATCGTGATGGCGCACTCAAGGCACGTCAGGTCGACCCTATGACGAGCCTCACGCCATTGGGCAGTCCTGACGAACGTGCACTTTGGCGCTGGATGCGTCGCTACGAATCAGAGACCGGCGGCGACGTGCTGGCCATTGGCCACAACGGTAACTTGAGTAATGGACAGATGTTTCCCACCATCAATCCGTGGACAGGACAGCCCCTTGAACAAGCGTATCTCAGTGAGCGCGCTCGATGGGAGCCGGTTTACGAGGTGACGCAGATTAAGGGTGACGGAGAAACCCATCCGTTGTTGTCCCCCGATGATGAATTTGCGGACTATGAAACCTGGGATCGTGGCAATCTCGATCTCTCTGCGCCAAAAACGCCGGATATGCTGCCCTTCGAATACGCCCGGAGTGGATTGCAAATCGGATTGCAACTCGAGCGAACAGAGGGAATCAATCCGTACAAATTCGGCATGATAGGAGCGACGGACTCCCACACTGGTCTTGCAACAGCAGCTGAAGATAATTTTTTCGGAAAGCACAGCGGTATTGAACCTAGCGCGCATCGACTGGAAACGGCAATGGCCCGAGTCTCAGAGACCGCGGTGGTCGAAGGCTGGCAGATGGTTGCCTCGGGTCTCGCAGGCGTGTGGGCGGAGGAGAATACCCGAGAGGCGATTTTTGACGCGATTGAACGCAAGGAAACGTATGCGACGACAGGACCGCGAATCATCGTGCAACTTTTTGCGAGCTGGCACTTCCCCGACGAGGCGGTATACACCCCCAACTTGATGCATCTTGGATACCAGTATGGGGTGCCCATGGGCGGCGATCTGAAAGACCCTCCTGAGGGCGCTACGCCAGAGTTTTTGATTGCCGCACAGAAAGATCCCTTATCGGGCAATCTTGATCGCATTCAAATCGTGAAAGGCTGGATCGATCAAGCGGGAGACAGGCAGGAGCGCGTTTTCAATGTCGTCTGGAGCGATCCCTCGCTACGCAGACCAGACGACACTGGCCATCTTCCCCGTCTACCGTCGACAGTTGATGTGGCCACGGCGACTCATAGCAATCTTTATGGGGCGGCGTCATTGAGTACGCACTGGCGTGATCCGGACTTCGATCCTGAGCTACCTGCGGTGTATTACGCGCGGGTTCTTGAGGTTGAGACACCACGTTGGGTTGCCTACGATGCGGCACGCTTCGGCGTTGATATTCCCGAGGCATCACCCGCCGTGACACAGGAGCGAGCCTACACGTCGCCGGTGTGGTACACCCCACCCAGTCGCTAGTCTAGAGCTGTCTCAACTCTTCAGGAATTCGCGCGCCATGCCAGAGCTGTTCGAAGCGTAATTGTCTTCGCCGTGCCTCGCCTCGTTCATGCCGATAGATTCGCGCAAGGCGCTCTTGCAGACTCAGGGCTACGCCACCATCTATCACAAAAGTAGTTGGGTGATGTCCTGAGGCTTCCTCCAGTACTCGAATATGCAGTGCGGTCGGCATACGCTCGTGCAGCCGCAACAAAACATGCCCCCGTCTTTGTGCGCGGCCGAGATCGGCGAGCAAGATACGAATTCTGCTATGTCGACCGCGTCTGGCGAGTGTCGTGAGGGCATCGATGAAGACAGCGTGTTGGAAGAGAGGGGCTTCGAGCGCCTGACTGACGATATCCACATGCCGCGAAGCATGTTGAAACAGGTATAAAAACTGTTTGAACTCTTGACTCTCCAGATCGTCGATTGCAATCATAAAGATGACCAATCAGCAAGCAGTCCGAGGGACCAAAGCCTCGTTACAACATCCCGCTCGGCGTGACTCAACGTCTGAGTAGAGAGCGGTATGCTGCGTGTGAGGGCGATCAGCGCGGGCTCGACAGCTTTTGAGTAGCGATAACGCTCGCCGTTGACCGCAACAAGGAGCTCTCTGCCCGTAGTTTGCCAGACGATACTCGACACGTAGCGAAGACCCACCCGATCCGGAAGGGGCATTGTCTCGGGGGTGAGAGCCGCGTCTCCAGAAATCTCGCTCAGCTGTTCGGCTAACCAAGCACCCGAATCTAACTCGGCGACTGCATGATCAATCGCGGATCTTGCATTATGCCAATATCGGTCGCTCAACTTCCCGGGCTTGGCTGTGTTCACCAGCGAATGACGATCCTCGAGTAGCAATCCTGTATCAAGCTTTTCGAGCATATGGTCAGTCAAGCGCGCCATGAGATCGGCGATCGGCAATGCGCGAAAGCCTAAGGAGAATGTCAGGCATTCGCTCTCCGCAATACCCCAGTGTGCAACACCGGGTGGGATATACAACACATCCCCAGGCTCGGCCTGATAGGTGGCGATAGGTTGGTAAGGGTCAACAAGCGGGACACCCGAGGATAAGTCCGTCGGCGTCGTTGTGTCGCATGTTGGGCCAATATGCCAGGTGCGACGTCCCAATCCCTGCAGTAGGAAGACGTCATATTGGTCAAAGTGTGGGCCGACGCCGCCGCCGGGTGTCGCGTAGCTGACCATGACATCATCAAAACGCCAGCTCGGCAGAAAGCTGACCAGTCGTCGCAACTGCGCGACCTCTGGTATCCAACGGTCTACGCCCTGCACAAGCAGCGTCCAAGCGCCTGGTGCTTGAAAGTCGCTGTCGGCGACAAACGGGCCATCGCGTCGGCAGTAGCCTTCCGCGGTCAGTGTGATAATACGGCTATCAACCCCGTCTTCCATGGCGAGACCTGCCAGATCATCGCCATCAATCGGTGACATAAATCCAGAGAGTGCGCCTTTAAAGAACCTGACTCGCTGCTGCCAATCCTCGGCCATGAAGGCGTCAAGGTTAACGTCGAGCGCATCAATGCCGTGACTCTCGGGCATTGAGCTAACTCGATAGCGCCCGCGCTTGCTCGGCGGCGGTACCGATGTAGCTTGCCGGTGTGAGTTGCTTCAGATCGTTCTTGACCGCTTCAGGTAGCGCCAGCGAATCAATAAATTGGTGCAAAGTGGTTTGGCCGATCGCTTGTCCGCGCGTCAGTGCCTTGAGCTTTTCATAGGGTTCGGGAATGCCATAGCGACGCATGACCGTTTGAATGGGCTCTGCGAGCACCTCCCAACTAGCGTCTAGATCCGCTTCCATCGCTGCGGCATTGAGTTCTAGCTTCGATATCCCCTTCAACACAGACGTATAGGCGAGCAGCGAATAGCCAGCAGCCACGCCCATATTGCGCAGCACTGTGCTATCGGTCAGATCGCGCTGCCAACGCGAAATGGGTAACTTACTCGAGAGATGCCCCAACATCGCGTTAGCCAAACCGCAGTTACCCTCTGAGTTTTCAAAATCGATGGGATTGACTTTGTGCGGCATAGTCGATGACCCCACTTCACCCGCCACAGTTTTTTGTTTGAAATAGCCCAGCGATATATAGCCCCAAATGTCGCGATTGAAATCAGTCAAGATGGTGTTGAATCGCGCCAAGGCATCAAACAATTCCGCCATATAGTCGTGCGGTTCGATTTGTGTAGTGTAGGGATTCCAGTTCAAACCCAGGCCTGAGACGAAAGCCTGCGCATGCGCAGCCCAATCAATGTCTGGATAGGTGGTGACGTGGGCGTTGTAGTTGCCCACAGCACCGTTAATCTTCCCCAGAATCTCGACATCTAGGCAGCGTTGTAACTGCCGTCTGAGACGATCTGCGACGTTTGCAAGCTCCTTGCCCATGGTCGTCGGGCTCGCAGTCTGACCATGCGTTCTCGACAACATGGGTACATCAGCATATTGCAACGCAGCGTCAGTGATGGCGCCGATAATCGCCTGCATGCTCTCGGTCAGCACCTGCAGGCCATCCCTGAGCATGAGTCCATGCGAGAGATTGTTGATATCTTCACTGGTACACGCAAAGTGGACGAATTCGGAAATATTTTCGAGCTCTGGGTGACCTGCAAAAGTATTTTTAATGAAGTATTCGACTGCTTTGACATCGTGGTTGGTTGTTTTCTCAATGCGTTTGACTTCGGCGGCGGAGGCCTCCGAAAAATCGCTTAACAGTGCTTCGAGGTGCGCGTTAGCCGCACTGCTGAGTTCCGGAACTTCGCCGATACCGGGTGCGCTCGCTAGGCTCTGTAGCCACCGAATTTCAACCTTGACACGCCGCTTGATCAGCCCATATTCGCTGAATACTTCTCGCAAGGCCGACACTTTGTCCGCATAGCGACCATCGAGAGGGGAGAGCGCAGTCAGTTCGGTGGTCGATGTCATTCTGTTACTCCTAACACAACGGGGGCCACGACAACCACGATTTTACCGAATCGTGATATCACGGGACAGTTTTAATGCTTGCTGGGCTACCGAACCGCGCTGAAACAGCAAATGCCAACGGCGACCCCCTAGCTGCCGCCACAGATGGGCTGAGCGGACGCCTGCGAGCAAAACGGTTCGAACGATATCGGCATTCCGCTCTTTTTCCAAATGCTGCACGCTGCCAGTCACCTTGATTCGAAACCGCAGAGTACTCAGCGTATCTTGATAGATTGCCGAAATATTTGCGAATAAGCCGTTAATATCATTGGAAAAGTGATCTTTTTTGAAGGCGGTATGCTGCAATCTTTGATGAAGGACTTGTTGCAGATCGCTGCGCTTGGTAAATCGGGCCTCAAGGTGCAACAAAGCCATCAAGTAACGCGCTATAGCCTCTTGATCGGCCGATTGTCGCGAAGTCAAGCAATTCGCCAATTGATCGAGTCCTAACTTGAGCCCTTGCCTCTGGCCGTAGACTGCGTCAACCGAGGGCGCGTCAAACGTAAACAACGATTGCACCGATGCCTCCAAAAAGGCTTGGGGCCAAGTACCAGTCTTTGCGACTTGGTCGACAATTTTTGCCGCCTGCGCGACCCCTGCCAAGGCCAGCACACGGTCGTCGCTCGCACTCACCGGGCCACCTCGATAATCCCGCCGCCGATGCAGTGCTCGTCGAGGTATAGCACGACCGATTGACCCGGGGTAACAGCGCGCTGGGGCGTCACGAAATCCACACGATAGCCGCGCCCCTCGGGTGTTACAGTACAGGCCTGATCCGATTGCCGGTAGCGGATTTTTGCAGCGCAATGCAAAGGCCGCGCGGGCTCATGACCGGAGATCCAAAAGATATCGGAGCAAAAAAGCGATGACCTGAAAAGGGCGGGGTGATCATTACCCTGCACCACGACGAGGACATTGCGCTCCACCACCTTGTCGACGACATACCAGGGCGCCTCCGGATAGGCCGATAGACCGCCAATGTTCAGGCCTTGTCGCTGTCCAATGGTGTGGTACATCAAACCCTCGTGCTGACCGATAACATCGCCCTCAATCGTCTCAATCCTACCGGGTTGTGCCGGCAGATACTGCTTAAGGAAATCCCGAAAACGTCTTTCTCCAATGAAGCAAATCCCTGTTGAATCCTTCTTGCGCGCGGTTTCTAGGCCCGCCTGCTCAGCCCATTCTCGGACCTGAGGTTTTGGCGTGTCGCCCAAGGGAAAGAGTGTTCGGGCAAGCGCCTCATGGCCAACCTGGTGCAAAAAGTAGCTTTGGTCCTTATTGCCGTCTCGACCTTTAAACAATGCGTGCTGCCCGTCGAGCTGCTCGGTGCGCGCATAGTGGCCGGTGGCAATCATATCGGCCCCAAGTGCTGTGGCGTAGTCGAGAAACGCGCGGAATTTAATTTCTCGATTACACAAAATATCAGGGTTGGGCGTTCTTCCCGCGGAGTACTCGGCAAGAAAGTGTTCGAACACACCGTCCCAATATTCAGCGGCAAAATTGGCCGCGTGCAGCTTGATGCCCAGGCGATCGGCTACAGCTTGCGCATCGGCGTAGTCCGCTTTCGCAGTACAGTATTCGGTACCATCATCTTCCTCCCAGTTCTTCATAAACAGGCCTTCGACCTGATAACCGGCCTCTTTAAGACACAGTGCGGTGACGGAGGAGTCCACGCCCCCCGACATACCGACGATCACCTTCGTGCTGTGATTGAGGCTCATTGATGACACGCCAGAGCGAGGGGTGCACTCAGTCCACACAGGTAGCGGTCGATATCTCGCATCACCAAAGGCGATCGCCATCGGGATTCTTGCTCCCGAACTTCGGCCGCTGTGAGCCAGATTGTGGAGTCGATAGCCAAATCGAGTTCTCGCTCGGTCAGTTCTTGATCTGGGCTCGCGGAGAAGGAGTGGCGCAGATAGGAGATGCCATTCTCTGCCTGATAGAGCGATACGCCTAGGTAGGCGGTCAGGGTTACCCGCCAGCGAGTTTCTTCGAGGACCTCTCGCACAGCCGCGTCACAGAGGTTCTCGTCAGGCTCTAAATGCCCCGCGGGTTGATTGAGCACGATCATCTTCCGCTGCGGGTCATACTCCTGGACGAGCAGAAATGCGCCGCCGCGCTCGATGACCGTTGCAACGGTCACGTTTGGCGTCCATCTCGTAGGGGGTTGTATCTTGGTTGACGTCATGGCGCGGAGCCTATCACAATCCGCCTCGAGGCTCCCGGTTCGAGGCCGTTGAGCGTCCACTCACCGACTTGCGTACGCACCAATCTCAAAGTGGGAAAACCCACGGCTGCGGTCATTCGACGAATCTGCCGGTTCCTGCCCTCGGCAATCGCGATTTCAATCCAGCTGTCGGGAATATGCTGCCTCACCCGAATCGGGGGCGTGCGCTCCCACAGCGAGGGAGCGCTTATCGGGGTACAGCGCGCAGGCGCGGTAAGTCCGTCCTTCAGAAGGACCCCTTTTCTCAACTGTTGGCAGGCTGTTGGCGTGATTTGACCTTCGACCTGTACCCAATAGGTTTTCCAGAGTTTATGCCTCGGGTTGGCTATCCGCTGCTGCAGACCGCCATCATTGGTGAGTACCAGCAACCCCTCGGAGTCATAGTCGAGCCGACCGGCCACACGAAATGTCGGCGCGTCAATAAAGTCTGCGAGCGTGGCGCGTGCGATGTCGACCGTCTGATCGCGGTCGGTAAACTGGCTGAGCACGTGATAGGGCTTATTCATGAGAATAATGTCCGTCATGGAACCCATTTGCCTCTCTTAGTGGTACACTCCGCGCCCGACGAGAGCCGGTTGGCCTCGCGATGCTCGCCAAGCGTCGGATCAGGTGTTTTCATGAAGTCCCGAATCCGTTTCCGAGCACAGTGATCACAAGCCACAGCCTGAGTAAGAAGGATCGATAGATTATGGCGTACAAGCACATTCAAGTCCCCGAAGTTGGTGAGGTCATCACCGTGAATGCGGACAACAGTATCAATGTCCCCAACAACCCGATTATCCCCTATATCGAAGGCGACGGCATCGGCGTTGATATCAGCCCGGTCATGCTTGACGTGGTCGATGCGGCTGTTGAAAAAGCGTACGGCGGCGAAAAGAAGATTTCTTGGATGGAAATCTACACCGGAGAAAAAGCAGCCGAACTGTACGACGGAGATTGGTTTCCGGAGGAAACGCTCGACGCGATTAAAGCCTATACCGTAGCGATTAAGGGTCCTTTAACCACGCCAGTTGGCGGTGGCTTTCGTTCGTTGAATGTCGCTTTGCGACAAGAACTCGATCTCTACACTTGCCAGCGACCCGTGCGCTGGTTCGAAGGTGTGCCGTCTCCTGTGAAAAATCCTGGCGATTGCAACATGGTGATCTTCCGCGAAAACTCGGAGGATATTTATGCCGGTATTGAGTTCAAGGCCGGCACCGACGAGGCGCAAAAGGTCGTCGACTTTTTGATTCAGGAAATGGGCGCGACGAAAATTCGTTTCCCCGTCAATGTCGGCATCGGCATAAAACCTGTGTCAGAAGAGGGTACTAAGCGCCTTGTGCGTAAGGCCATTCAGTACGCGATTGATCAGGATCTGCCGTCGGTCACCTTGGTGCATAAAGGTAACATCATGAAGTTTACTGAAGGCGGCTTCCGAGACTGGGGCTACGAGCTCGCCGTCGAAGAGTTTGGCGGCGTTGAACTCGACGGCGGGCCTTGGGTTGAGATCAAGAACCCGCGAACCGGCAGTCCAATTGTCGTCAAAGATGTGATCGCAGACGCGATGCTGCAACAGATTCTGACACGTCCTCGCGAGTACAGTGTGGTCGCCACACTGAACCTGAACGGTGATTATTTGTCAGATGCATTAGCGGCTCAGGTCGGCGGCATTGGCATTGCGCCGGGTGCGAATCTATCTGACACCGTGGCTTTGTTTGAGGCGACTCACGGTACTGCGCCGAAATATGCGGGGCAGGACAAGGTCAACCCCGGTTCCCTGATCCTTTCTGCCGAAATGATGCTGCGACATATGGGTTGGAATGAGGCAGCGGACCTCATCATTAACGGTATGAACGGGGCTATTCAGGCCAAGACCGTAACGTATGATTTCGAGCGGTTGATGGAGGGCGCAACGCTCGTGTCTTGCTCTGAATTTGGGCAAGAAATCATCAAACACATGTAAGCCCAGCGAACGCAAGCAAGACCCGCTTCGGCGGGTTTTTTTGTGTCCCGCAATAGACTTTGTTGCTGAGGTTGCACAGACCAGGTCATCGACAGCACTGAGATTCGTTTATACTACTCGCCCGTTTTACACTTTCGGAAGGACAGGGCGTGTTATTCTCCTTGCATAAACAAGCCGTACGCGGCGCGATTCGGGCAGCTCGAGATCCCTCGCAGGAAGGGGATGGCAGTGGCGACTTGGCGGTCGCGCCGGTAAAGCCAAAGCTCAAAAAGCCACCGCTGTACAAGGTGGTGTTGCTCAACGACGACTATACGCCCATGGAATTTGTAGTCGAAGTCCTAGAGCGCTTCTTTGCAATGGGACGCGAAAAAGCGACCCAGATCATGCTCACCATCCATACGTCGGGAAAGGGCGTGTGCGGTATCTTTCCGAGGGATATCGCTGAGACGAAAGCAGCAATGGTGAATCAGGTGGCGCGGGACAGTGGACATCCGCTATTGTGTGAAACAGAGCCCTGTCAGGACGACGAGGAGGATTGACATGCTGAGCCGTGATCTGGAGCAAGTGCTAAACGAAACCTTTCGACAGGCCCGCAGCCAACGCCACGAATTCATCACCGTAGAGCACCTGTTGTTGGCGTTACTCGATGACGCCACCGCGGTTGAAGTGCTGCGGGCCTGCGACGCTGACACTGAGGCTCTAAAAGGCGATTTGATTGAGTTCATCGACGCCACGACGCCGCTGCTCGAAGAGCTGCACAGTGAGGACACGCAGCCTACATTGGGTTTCCAACGGGTCCTTCAGCGCGCAGTATTCCATGTTCAGAGCTCCGGCAAGCGCGAGGTGACCGGAGCAAACATCCTGGTCGCGATTTTCTCTGAACAGGAGTCGCAAGCTGTCTTTTTCCTGAAAGCACAAGATATTTCGCGCTTAGACGTGGTGAATTTCATCACCCATGGCATTGCCAAAAATGCTGAAGACGCTGATGGTGAACCGAACCACTCGGCTGCAGATACCGAGGAGGATGATGACGGCGAGGGATCGCCGCTTGAGAAGTATGCCACCAACCTGAACGAGGAGGCGGCCTCCGGGCAGATTGATCCACTGATTGGAAGACTCGATGAAGTGGAGCGGGTTGCACAGATTCTGGCTCGTAGGCGAAAAAATAATCCACTGCTTGTGGGAGAGTCCGGCGTCGGTAAAACGGCGATAGCTGAGGGTCTTGCAAAGCTAATTGTTGATGGCGAGGTCCCCGAGGTCCTTCAAAATGCGGTGGTCTACTCTTTGGATTTAGGCGCGCTCCTCGCGGGGACTAAGTATCGAGGCGATTTTGAAAAACGCTTTAAAGGATTGCTAGCTAACCTCAAGGATCAGGAGGGGGCTATCCTGTTTATTGATGAGATCCACACGATCATTGGTGCAGGGGCTGCCTCGGGTGGCGTTATGGATGCAAGCAACCTGCTGAAGCCGCTCCTCAGTTCTGGGAAGCTGCGTTGTATTGGCTCGACGACATTTGCTGAGTACCGCGGAATCTTTGATAAGGACAAGGCGCTCAGTCGACGCTTTCAAAAGATCGATGTGCTTGAGCCCTCGGTAGATGATGCTTATAAAATCCTTAAAGGACTTAAGTCGCGATTCGAAGCGCACCATGGCTTGCGCTACACCGATAAGGCGTTACGCGTCGCTACCGAAATGGCCGCCCGATACATCACCGACAGGTTTTTGCCTGACAAAGCGATCGATGTCATCGATGAGGCAGGTGCCTACCAGCAATTACAGCCAGTGAGTCGCCGCAAGAAGGTGGTCGGCCCCTCGGATATTGAGGTCGTTGTTGCCAAAATTGCGCGAATTCCGCCGAAAACCGTCACCAGTGATGACCGGAGCTTGCTCGAGAAATTGGAGAGCAACCTGCAGCTGACCGTTTTCGGCCAGAATCATGCTATCAGTCAGCTTGTTAGCGCGATTAAACTCGCGCGCGCCGGATTGCGAACTGGGGATAAACCCATTGGCTCCTTTCTGCTTGCGGGCCCGACGGGCGTCGGTAAGACCGAAGTGACGAAGCAAATGGCGCTGCAACTGGGCTTGGAATTGGTGCGCTTTGACATGTCAGAGTACATGGAACGTCACACCGTTTCCCGATTAATCGGCGCGCCGCCGGGCTATGTGGGCTTCGACCAAGGCGGATTGCTCACCGATGCAGTCACCAAGCACCCTCATTCAGTTGTTCTACTCGATGAGATCGAGAAAGCCCACCCGGAGGTCTTCAATCTCTTATTGCAGGTGATGGATCACGGCACATTGACTGACAACAATGGCCGCAAGGCGGACTTTCGGAATGTGATTTTGGTCATGACCACCAATGCTGGGGCGGAGAGTATCTCGCGGCGCTCAATCGGCTTTACGCTGCAAGATCACACGACGGATGCGCTCGAAGCGATTAACCGAATATTTACGCCGGAATTTCGTAATCGCTTGGATGCGGTCGTGGGCTTTGAGCCGCTCGCTGAGGATGTGATCATGACTGTAGTCGATAAATTTATCACTGAATTACAAGGGCAGCTCGATGAAAAGCGAGTGGATTTATCAGTCGACGTCGAGGCCCGTCTCTGGCTGGTTGAAAAGGGTTACGACCGCACTATGGGCGCTCGGCCCATGGCCCGTGTGATTCAGGAGTACATCAAAAAGCCACTGGCGGACATGGTGCTTTTCGGGGCGCTCGCTAAGGGCGGGTCGGCGAGCGTGACGGTCGCCGATGACGGTCAGTCTTTACTCGTAACCTCAGAGAGTGAGGAGGCGGTCAAAGCGCCTGCGCCTGCCCACTAGGCACGCCCAACAGGCCCACACCGTCATCGCAAGTGGGCGCGGCTCATGTGATGGGGCGTCCGGTTAGCGGTCGCTGCCTGACGCAAAGAGCGGGTGGAGCTACTGGTGGAACAGCTGAGAGGAAATATCGGATCAATCGCGTTCGCATGGGGCTCACTGATCGAGCGACCCAGTGCGGCTTTCGGGCGATCAGGAATGCCTTACCGTTCTCGGTAAGTAATGCGTCCTTTAGTTAAATCGTAGGGTGTGACCTCGACGCGAACTTTGTCGCCGGTCAGGATACGAATATAGTTTTTACGCATCTTTCCTGAAATATGCGCCGTCACCACATGACCGTTTTCGAGACGCACTCGAAAAGTCGTGTTAGGAAGAGTGTCGATGATTTCACCTTCCATCTCGATTTGATCTTCTTTCGCCATTAATGCTGATCTCTACCAAATACCGCGCGCACTTTACCTGAATACGGCGGTCAGTTAAAGCACGACGGTGACCGATTCTCGCCGCTGCTGTACCGGTGCCGATTGACAGCATGATGGCTCTGATTTAGCCGTTATTCTGGAGCGTTTGCCAGTGGCCATCTTTGAGTAATTCGAGCGGTTGAAAACGCGACTTATAATTCATCTTTCGGCAGTCTGCGATCCAGTAGCCAAGATAAACATAATCGAGTCCTGAGAGCCGAGCCTGTTCAACCTGCTGTAAAACGCAGTAGGTGCCAAGACTCCGGTGCTCGTGATCAGGATGGTAAAAAGTATAGATGGCAGCGAGACCATCGACCATTGTGTCGACAACGGAGACTGCAAGCAGCGTCTTGCCAGCGTAGATTCTGAAATAGTCGGTGCAGGCTAGGCCATTTTTGAGGAACGACTCGTACTGTTCACGGTCTGGGGGATACATGTCGCCGTCTTTGTGCTTGTGCTCGATATACTGCGAGTAAAGGTCCCAAGCTTCGTCATCGAAAATGCTGTCGCTAACCACTAGAGACAGGTCTTGATTTTTGCTCAGAACTCGACGTTGGCTACGCGATATTTGAAAGGCCTTCACTGGAATGCGAGACGCCACACAAGCATTACATCGGGAACAATGCGGTCGGTAGATGTGTTCACCGCTCCTGCGGAAGCCGAGCATTGACAGCTGTGTATAAAGTGTCGGAGAAATCGCTTGGCGCGGATCAACGAAGAGCGTCGTGGCCTCTTGCTCGGGCAAATAACTGCACTGGTGTGGGAATGTGGTGAAAACCCTGATTTCTCTGAGCGATGCAGTCACACCAGATCCTTAGCCCAAACGGCGTTATTCGCGCTGGCGCAATCCTCTTGGGTCCTCACCCACGGAGCTGCGCATTGGTCAGCATTCACGGTGTCTCGATTTATAGCTTGGCAGAGGCGATTTTCAAAGTCTTTTCTAGTGACCAACTCTGCGCCAAGGTTGACGAGGTGCTCACTCGGCATCTGGCAGTCGATTAGGTTGATACCATCGCGAAGACACCAGTGACACAGTGCAAGCAACGCCACCTTGGAGGCGTTGGTCGCGCGACTGAACATGGATTCTCCGAAAAATATACCCTGGATACGGACGCCGTAAAGACCGCCCACTAAGTCTCCGGAGGCGTCGACTACCTCGATGCTGTGGGCATACCTTAACTGATGTAACGCGCAATAGGCCTCAATCATATCCTGATGAATCCAAGTGCCATTTTGATCGGCCCGCGGTGATGCGCAGGCGGTAATCACCCGCTGGAAAGCCGCATCACGCGTGATCTTCCAAGCGCTACGGCTAAGAAATTTTTTTAAAGACCGCGGTCGATGGACCTTGGCCGGATCGAGAACCAGTCTAGGATCAGGAGTCCACCAAAGAATGGGTTCATTGGCGCCAAACCAGGGGAAGATACCCAACGTGTAAGCGTTTAAAAGCGTCCGCGGCGACAGATCGCCTCCCTGAGCAAGAAGGCCGTTCGGTTCGGTCAATGCCAGTTCCGTGGGCGGGAAAGGCGACTCGATCATGGCCTCACACAGATAATTGATCGAGATAGCGCTCGGCATCGAGCGCTGCCATACAGCCAAATCCCGCGGAGGTAATAGCTTGACGATAAATATGGTCGGCGACATCACCCGCAGCAAATACGCCCGCAATGCTGGTCGTCGTCGCATCCCCAGTTGTGCCGCTATGGATCCGAATGTAGCCGCCATCCATGTCGAGTTGGCCGGCAAACATCTCCGTGTTGGGTTTGTGTCCGATTGCGATAAAGACTCCAGCAAGATCCAATTTTTTGAGTGTGTCACTCTGTGAGGAGCGTAGCGCTATACCTGTTACGCCACTCGCGTCGCCAAGTACCTCCTCAAGCGTGTGATGCCAGTGAGGAATAATCTTGCCCTCATCAATTCGGGAAAATATACGGTCCTGTAGGATCTTTTCCGCGCGCAACTCGCCTCGGCGATGGACGAGATGAACCGATTCACACAGATTACTCAGGTAAAGGGCCTCTTCAACAGCCGTATTGCCCCCACCGATCACGGCCACCGCCTTGTTTCGGTAGAAAAAACCATCACAGGTTGCACAGGCGCTGACCCCTTTGCCCATAAAGGCCGTTTCGCTAGGTAGCCCCAAATACTGTGCGGATGCTCCGGTTGCGATAATGAGCGCGTCACAGGTGTACTCATTCGTGCCGCTCAGTCTCATTGGCTTGTTGTTTAGGTCTACAGCCTCGATGTGGTCAAACACAATGCTGGCTTCGAATCGTTCAACGTGCTGCTGCATGGCGCGCATCAACTCAGGTCCCTGGAGCGTCGCCGTGCCGCCCGGCCAGTTTTCTACCTCTGTCGTGGTGGTCAGTTGTCCACCTTGCTGCAACCCAGTAATAACCACTGGCTGCAGATTGGCGCGTGCTGCATAGATCGCAGCGGTATAGCCCGCGGGACCAGAGCCCAGAATAATCAGTCGATGATGCGTCACACTCATAGTTAAATCCGGTTGGCGGCAGTCAGCATGAGAAGTCGAAACGGAGTCGGCAAGACTACAGCACGAGGGCGCTCGAACCAAGGGGGAGCATTGATTTTCAAGTCTCCTGAGCACAATCCTGTGCTAACATGCGACTTTCCTAGCGGGGTCTGTGCATTGTCTAAATCTGCAACAAAAGCCACTGACTCGCGCGTCGCTGGCGCGTCTTTGGGCCATCGACGTCGATTGCGCGATGCGTGGTTTATCGCTGTAGCAGCGGTCTGCCTGTTCGTTTTACTCGCTCTCCTCAGTTATGACGCGGGTGACCCGGGCTGGTCTTCAAGTGGGGACTCCGATGCGGTCGCCAACCTCACAGGCATCACTGGCGCGTTTATCGCCGACGTGGTTTTCTCCTTGGCGGGATTCGCCGCTTACGTCGTACCCCTCCTGCTTGCATGGCGAGCCGTTCAAATTCTTTTGGTGCAGGACGAGGGTGAGCCCATCGACTGGCCGCTGGTGGGTCTGCGGGGATTAGGACTGATATTCGTCCTGCTGTCTTTTACGGGTTTAGCTAGCATCAACGATCTCGGTCAATCTGGCCTTCCTCAGGGAGCTGGAGGGATTTTTGGTAGCGCGATAGCAGCTGGGTTTAATGCCGCGTTTAGCCCCGTCGGCGCGCGCTTGATTCTTCTCGCGTTACTGCTTACCGGTTTGACTATCTTTGCAGACATCAGTTGGCTCCGACTGATGGAAGTGATCGGAGCCAGACTCCTGCAGGCTGTTTCAGTCATACGATCGTTTGGCATAGAGCGCTGGGATCGATTTCGCGATCGTCGTGCGCGCGAAAGGCAGCTTGAAATTCGAAAAACTCAAATCGATGAGTACGTCGAAAAGGAAAAAAAACGAACACCGCCAAAGATCAAGCCCCTAAAGGCAGAGGCGGAACAAAGCACGCGTGTGCAAAAGGAGAAGCAGCAGCCGTTATTTGACATGCCCGTAACGGGCGAGTTGCCGCCACTGGAACTTCTTGACGCACCGGTGAGCAAAGAGAACCGCGGTTATAGTCGGGAAGAACTCGAGTCTCTATCCCGTCTTCTAGAGCTGAAGTTATTGGATTTTGGTGTCAGCGCCGAGGTGACCGCGGTTTATCCCGGGCCGGTCGTGACCCGGTTCGAGATTCAACCTGCGGCCGGGGTAAAGGTTTCACGAATATCTAACTTGGCAAAGGACCTTGCTCGGTCATTGGCGGTGATCTCAGTTCGAGTGGTCGAGGTCATTCCCGGCAAGAGTGTTGTGGGTATTGAAATCCCCAATGCCGATCGGCAAACCGTCAATTTCCGTGAAGTTCTGGGATCTCGTGTCTTTGACGAGTCGCGTTCGCCCTTAACTTTGGCCCTTGGTCACGATATTGCCGGCACCCCGGTCGTGGCCGACCTTGGCAAAATGCCTCACTTGTTAGTTGCCGGTACCACCGGCTCGGGTAAGTCGGTTGGCGTGAATTGCATGCTCGTGAGCCTGCTGTACAAGGCGACACCTGATGATGTGCGATTGATTCTGGTTGATCCTAAGATGCTTGAGCTCTCGGTGTATGACGGCATACCGCATCTTCTCACGCCAGTGATCACTGATATGAAAGATGCCGCCAATGGCTTGCGCTGGTGTGTGGCGGAAATGGAGCGTCGGTACAAGTTGATGTCGATGCTCGGTGTACGCAACTTGTCGGGGTACAACCGAAAGGTTTTGGATGCGGCGAAAGCTGGCGAGCCGATTCTGGATCCATTGTGGAAACCTGACCCCGTTCTTGAAATGATGGGGGAAGAGCAGTCTGCGCCCAGCTTAGAGAAGCTGCCCAGTATCGTTGTTGTGATCGATGAATTCGCCGATATGATGATGATCGTGGGCAAAAAAGTCGAAGAACTCATCGCACGGATCGCCCAAAAGGCCCGAGCTGCCGGCATCCATCTGATATTGGCCACGCAGCGGCCAAGCGTTGATGTCATTACTGGCCTTATCAAGGCGAATATTCCGGCCCGTATTGGATTTTCTGTCAGTTCGAAAATCGACTCGCGCACCATCCTAGATCAGGGCGGGGCGGAGCAGTTACTGGGGTTCGGTGATATGTTGTATTTACCATCGGGCTCCAACGTGCCAATGCGAGTTCATGGCGCATTCTGCTCGGATGATGAGGTTCACAAGGTCGTCGGCGACTGGAAGCGGCGAGGTGAGCCGCTGTACCTCGAAGGTCTTCTTGACGAGGGCGGGCAAACGCCAGTCACCGCCGGAGAATTGCAAAGTGCGGCGGCAGAGGGCGATGATCCGGAGGCCGATGCGCTTTATGACGAAGCCGTGCACTACGTCTGCCAAAGCCGCAGAGCGTCAATATCATCAGTGCAAAGAAAACTTCGTATTGGTTATAACCGTGCGGCACGCCTTATCGAGGCGATGGAAGCCGCAGGTGTCGTTTCAGAGATGGGAACCAACGGCCAGCGAGAGGTTCTCGCGCCGCCGCCGATCGAGGACTAATCCTATGCGCTGGTGCCTCGTCGTGGTCAATTTGTTGGTTTCGTTCACGACGCTTGCCGAAAACACCGTCATGTCGACGCTAACGGGGCTCGATCAGGCTCAGGGGGATTTCGCTCAGCAGGTTTATTCGGAAGAGGGGCGTTTGCTTTACCAAGCATCGGGGCGCTTCGCCGTATTACCACCGACCTTTTTTCGCTGGCAGACGCTATCTCCAACATCGGAATTGTTGTTGATCGACGGTGATTTCCTCTGGCAATACGACGAGGACCTGTTGACCGTCATCAGAAGGCCTGTGCCAGACGACGCCGCTACACCGTTACAATTGTTGTTCAGCGACCTCTCGGACATCGTCAACGACTACGAGATCCTCGAAAGTCAGGATCGCTTGCACATTACGCCCCTAGACTCTCGCGTCAACTTTCAGTCGCTAACGGTGATGCGGGTTGAGGACGAGATACACTTAGCGCTCATCGATGCTTTGGCGCAACGCTCAGTGATCGTATTGCGTCCTGAACCCAGCGGTCCGATTGATAGGGCGCAATTTGAGATGGTCGTTCCGGATGATGCTGACCTCATTATTCAAGAGGGTGTAACGCCACCATGACAACAGGTGTGCTACCGATGTTTGAACACGAGGATCCAGCTGTGCAGGGGCCGCTGGCATCCCTCATGCGACCGACGTCTCTCGAGGGCTACGTAGGCCAGCAAGCAGTCCTGAATCCGCAGGGACCCCTGTTTCGCGCGATCGCTCAGGGGGTGCTGCACTCCTTTGTACTGTGGGGCCCTCCAGGCGTGGGCAAAACCACCCTGGCGCGGATTGCGGCGTCTGCTGCCGACGCCGAGTTTATCCAGTTGTCCGCGGTGTTAAGTGGTGTTGCCGACATTCGAAGTGCCGTGGCGCAAGCACGCCTTCATCGAGACGCCGGCAAGGCCACGGTGTTGTTTGTTGACGAGGCACACCGCTTTAATAAAGCGCAACAAGACGCCTTTTTACCGCACGTTGAGGATGGCACGTTAATTTTTATCGGTGCGACCACAGAAAACCCTTCGTTTGAATTGAACTCGGCATTGCTCTCTCGGGTGCGGGTCTATCAACTGACACCTCTGGCAATAGGGGACATTGAAAGACTCATCGATCGCGCGATGCGCGATCACTTTACTGGCTTGACGTTGACGGATGACGCGAGAGAGGAGCTTGCGCATGCGGCTGATGGTGACGCTCGTCGCGGTCTAAATTTATTAGAACTCTGTGTGTCACTCGCTCGCCAAGAGCGCTTAGAGGCCATCGACTCGGCCATCGTCGCGCGAATTTGCTCTGGCACTGAGCGCCGCTTTGATCGCCGAGGCGAGCAGTTCTATGACCAGACCAGCGCGTTACATAAATCGATCCGAGGGAGCGATCCAGACGCGGCACTCTATTGGCTCGCACGGCTTCTCGATGGTGGTTGTGATCCCCGCTATGTCGCTCGTCGCCTGGTTAGAACGGCGAGTGAAGATATCGGTAATGCCGACCCGCGCGCACTTGGCCTAGCACTCGATGCACTTGCTGTGCAGGAGCGGCTTGGCAGCCCAGAAGGGGAGTTGAGCCTGGCTCAAGCAACGGTGTACTTGGCCTGCGCCCCCAAGAGCAATGCGGTATACAAAGCGTTCGCTGCCGCGCAGCAGGCAGTGGTGCAATACGGTTCACAGGACGTCCCCAAACATCTGCGCAACGCACCGACGGACCTCATGCGGCAGCAGGGCTATGGACAGGGCTATCGTTATGCACACGACGAGCCCGATGGCTATGCAGCGGGTGTTCAATACTTGCCTGATGCGCTGGAAAACCAGCGCTTTTATCAGCCGGTCGAAAGAGGCCTGGAGATTCAGATTGCTGAAAAGCTGCGTCAACTTCGATCAGCTGATGCACAATTCAAAAAGGAAGGGCCGTGATGAATGCTCTGTGGGTGGCTATCGGGGGGGCGCTTGGCGCCGTGGGTCGCTATGCCGTCAGTTTATGGGTCACCCCACTGACGAGCGGTTCCTGGCCTATGGCAACGCTACTCGTCAATGTCGCAGGCTCACTCGGCATTGGCGTTGTATTTGTTTTATTGGAACGCGGCCTGCTGCACGGCGATCTTAGATATTTTTTGGTGATTGGCGTATTCGGCGGCTTTACCACCTTTTCTACCTTTTCTCTGGAGTTGTTACAGATCGTTGAGCAGGGCGATTGGTCGGTTGCGCTGCAGTACGCGTTCGCTTCTTGTGTGAGTTGTTTTTTAGGCGTCGGATTGGGTGCTGCCATTGCGAGACAATCTCTGTCGTCACTGTGATGCGCTTTTAGAGTATGATGCGCGCCTTATTTTGCGCTAAAGCTGAAAAGAAAGAATTATGCTAGATCTAAAGATTATTCGCCAAGATCCGCAGGGTATTGCGGACCGGCTTCGAATTAAAGGGCATCACTTCGATGCTGAAGCTTTCGCTACACTCGATGCGATACGAAAGAGCGCCGATATCGACTCCCAGTCGCTACTTGCTGAACGCAAACGCGCCTCAAAGTTAATTGGCGAACGGGTCGCGCAGGGAGTCTCCGTCGACGACGCGAAGGCCGAGGTCGCAGAATTACTAGTGGAAATTGAGGGCCAGATTACGGCGGCGACCGACCGTGCGCGGATCGCGCAGGCACACATTGACCAACTGTTACAGGAAACGCCTAATATCCCCTCTGAACGAGTTCCCGAAGGTGCTTCTGAGGCGGAAAATATCGAGATATCGCGCTGGGGTGTGCCGCACGAATTTGATTTTCCGATCCAAGACCACGTCGATATTGGCGAGCAGATGTCGCTACTCGATATGGAGGTGGCAGGGAAGATAACGGGGTCTCGTTTTTCAGTGCTAAAAGGCGACCTCGCTCGGCTACAGCGCGCGCTGATTCAGTTTATGCTGGATACCCATACGCAGCAGCACGGTTACACCGAGGTCTACGTCCCATTTTTGGTCAATACCGATTCGCTCGTCGGCACTGGACAGCTACCTAAGTTTAGTGAAGACCTGTTCAAAGTCGAGGGGGCGTCAGAGTTCTATATGATTCCTACGGCAGAGGTACCAGTCACCAACATGGTGCGTGATCGCATCATCGAAGAGGCTGAATTGGGAAAGGAAGGTTTGAGTTTTGTAGCCCATACCCCCTGTTTCCGCAGTGAAGCTGGGAGTTACGGGAGAGATACTCGCGGTCTGATCCGACAGCATCAGTTTGAAAAAGTGGAGCTGGTAAAAGTTGTCCGTGCGGCTCAAGCCGAGGCGGCGCTTGAGACGCTGACTGGTCACGCCGAAGCGATCTTGCAGGCGTTGGAGCTGCCGTACCGAAAGGTTCTGCTTTGCGGTGGTGATCTCGGCTTTTCTGCAGCGATGACCTACGATCTAGAGGTGTGGTTGCCGGCACAATGCACCTATCGGGAAATCTCAAGTTGTTCGCACTTCGGCGACTACCAGGCGCGACGGATGCAGGCGCGCTGGCGTAATCCTTCTAGCGGCAAGCCCGAACTCCTGCACACGCTAAATGGGTCTGGACTTGCCGTGGGGCGAACTCTCGTTGCGTTGCTTGAAAATTACCAGCAACGTGATGGTCAGGTCAGTATTCCCAAGGTGCTGCAGCCCTACATGGGCGGCAGCACCCATATCGGATAGTGATGCGCTACCTACCTACCGGTCTGCTTTTGCGAGGGCGTCGCGTTCTGCTTGTAGGGGGCGGTGATATCGCGACGCGTAAGGCGTCGCTGTTGCACAAGGCAGGTGCGGTTATCGATGTGATCGCTATCGAGGTAAATCCAGCATTGCTTGATTTGCTGGGTGGTGGTGAGCATATCTCTGGGCCTTGGTCAGGTCAGTCTCTGGAGGGCTATTCAGCCGTCGTCGTGGCGACGTCAGATCGCGAGGTGAACCGAGCCGTCTCCGAAGCAGCGCAACACATTCCTGTACCCGTCAATGTTGTCGATGATCCCGAGCTCTGCACGTTTATTATCCCGGCCATTGTCGATCGCGATCCTTTACTCATCGGTATTCTCTCCTCAGGGAGTAGTCCAGTGCTGGCTCGCAGGATCCGTAGTACCCTCGAAACCCAATTTCCGCCGCAGTATGGCCACCTCGCAGAGTTTCTGAGTACAGAGCGTGAACGCGTGGCGGATGCGATCTCTGATGTGGAAGAACGCCGAAGGTTCTGGGAGCAAGTGCTCGATTCGTCAATTCCTCAGTTGATCTTCTCGGGGAATGATCAATTCGCGAAGGAGACGTTTGAGGTCTTACTCAATGACCGGGATCATCGAGGTCGCGGTGCCGTTTACTTGATTGGCGCAGGCCCCGGTGATCCTGATCTCATGACCTTCAAGGCCTTGCGTTTATTACAAAGAGCCGACGTCGTGCTCTACGACCGTCTGGTCGGCGAGGGCATACTTGATCTGGCGCGCCGAGACGCGGAAAAGATCTATGTTGGAAAGCAGGCGGCAGAACACAGCTTACCGCAAAGCGAAATCAACGACGCTTTACTACGCTACGCAAGAGAAGGGAAGTGCGTCGCCCGACTAAAGGGCGGTGACCCTTTTATCTTCGGTCGCGGAGGAGAGGAGATCGCTGAACTGATGCGAGCCGGTGTTGATTTCGAGGTTGTGCCCGGTATTACAGCCGCCTCGGGAGCTGCCTGCTATGCCGGTATCCCACTGACACACCGAGACCATGCTCAGTCAGTGCGTTTCGTGACCGGCCACACGCGAAACTTCGAACTGAATCTGCCGTGGGAGTCGATGACCGTGCCCTCGGAAACCCTCGTCTTCTATATGGGATTGGCGGGCCTGAGCATCATTTGTCGAGAACTGCAGCGGGTCGGCCGCGCCGCATCAACGCCCATCGCGGTTGTCGAGAAAGCCACCACCCGAGAGCAGCGCGTGATTGCTGGGACACTCGCGACAATTGAAGGCCTTGTCGCACAGAACAACCTTCAACCGCCGACACTGTTGATTGTTGGAGACGTTGTCACCCTGCGAGAGGATTTGAGCTGGTTTAGTGTGTGAAGCTTGCCTCGACCCTGACTGCACTCGGTTTAGAGCGCACTGACCGCAGTGGCGCGCTTCAAGTGCAGATAGTCCGCCAAAATCTGGCCTGTCTCACGCAGGAGCACATCATCATGCGAGGGATCGCTCGCTTCGGTCGTATTGCGGTCCGAGTCAGTAATGTCGCTGTCAATTTGCTCATCGTCATCGCCAGATCCCAGGCTCGCGAGGGGACTGAGGCCGTTTGCTCGTCGACGCTTATTTTCTATCTCTAGTGCCGCATGCTCTTGTTGATCGAGCAACGCCTGCCTCGCTTCGATTGTTAAAGGTAATTCAGTGATACTGTCATTGCCTTCAAGTAATGCGAGCTGATCTTCGAGGAAAATGAGGTCAGGATTTGTCGCGGCACGCTGTTCATGCCGCGATCGCAGCTGCCCAACCACTCCGGTGAAATCCGTGTACCGAGGAAAACGAACGGCCGCAATCTGATCCCAATCGAGCGCGTTATCAAGCGCGCTTTCGCCAATTTGCTCGGCACTGAATGTGGAGGGAAAGGTCACGTCGGGTACGATGCCTCGGTGCTGCGTGCTGCCACCCGAAATACGGTAAAATTTGCTCTCAGTGACCTTCAATTGCCCCTGGGGCAGATCAATGAGTGATTGGACGGTACCTTTCCCGAAGGACCGATCACCGACAATGATCGCTCGGCCATAGTCTTGCAATGCGCCGGCGAAAATCTCCGATGCCGAAGCACTCAGACGATTAATCATGACAGCCAGAGGTCCCTCGTAATAGGGCGAACGCTGTCGCTTTCCGTCGCGCACCACGCGTCTCTCGGTGGTTCGAATTTGCACCGTTGGGCCAAACTCTATAAACAGTCCAGTGAGTTCATTTGCCTCTTGCAACGAACCTCCGCCATTGCCACGTAGGTCAATAATGACGCCGTCGACGTCCGCTTGCTCGAGGTCAGACAATAAACGCCTGACGTCTCGAGTGGTCGATTTGTACTCGGGATCGCCGCGACGATACGCCTCGAAATCGATATAAAACGCCGGGATACTGATCACACCAAGCCGACGATCGACCCCGAGAGGGTCCGATATCGTGATGATTTGGCTCTGAGCGGATTGCTCTTCAAGCTTGACCTCGTTGCGTTGCAGCGTGATCACGTGCCGCTCATCCATTTTGCCAGCGCCTGGAATCACCTCGAGCCGGACGAAAGTCTCTCTAGGTCCACGAATGAGATCAACGACCTCATCAATTCGCCAGCCAATGACGTCCTCAATAGGACCGCTTGTCCCCTGTCCGACGCCAATGATGAGGTCGGAGGGCTTCAGCTCTCCCTGCTTTTCGGCGGGACCCGCAGGAATGAGTCGCGACACTTTCGTGTATTCGTCATCCGTTTGCAAAAGCGCGCCGATACCGTCGAATGAAAGGCTCATATTGATATCAAAATTTTCGGCTGTTCGCGGCGAAAAATAGGTGCTGTGTGGGTCGTATAGTTCAGTCAAGGCGTTGGCATAAACAGAGAAAACATCCTGCGCTGTGTACTGGTCGACGCGATTTCGCAGGTTCCGATAGCGTCGTTCTAGGGTCTCTGTAATTTCATCTTCAGTTTGCTCGGCTAAACGCAGTGACAACACTTGATTTTTGATTCGCTTGCGCCAGCGATCATCCAAAGTCGCCATTGTCTCAGCCCAAGGCAAATCAGCCTGATCCACCAAAATTGATTCATCGCGCGAAAAATCGAGGCGACTCACCATCTCTGCCGAAAGGCTCGTCAAAATACGGTCTAACCGTGCCGCGAGTCGCTCTTCAAAGCGATTAAAAATTGAAAATGCTGGATTGAGATCACCTTCTTTACCCAGGTTATCTAGGGTCAACCGCCATTGATTGAATGTCTCAATATCACTCGCCAAAAAATACATGCGCTGCGGGTCAAGTGCATCGAGATAACTGTCTAGATGTCGACTTGATAGAAAATCATCGTAACTCGCATGGAGATAATGCCGTTTCTGGAGAAGATCGATCATATCTTCGAGCGTCTCGGATTGCTCAGGATCAGGCGCTAATGCGAATGCTGCAGCAGTTTGTAGCGAAAGGGCGACGGCCAACGAGGCCATGACGCGAATAAAGCGATTCATTCCAACGAGTCCTTTGTTGAGTCGATGTGACGGCTGTCGCCAGACACAACGAGAGTTTAGCAGTCCCCAAGGCAAGTCGGTATCTCCGAATAGGCCGCGTCGCTCAACACGCATAGCAAAAACAGGCATACTCAGCGCTCTAACGTGCGTGAGGAATGGTTAAGCATGCAGATTGTGCCTTATCAAGCACCCTGCGGTGCGCGAATCGAATCAATCCAACTTAATGATGGGACTCTGAAATCTGAAGATCGTTCCGCGTTGATCGATGCACTGCATCAGTATCATGTTGTGGCGATACCTGGCGCAGCATTGGACGATGATGCTTTAGAACGGTTCTCTTTGAGCCTTGGGCCGTTCGGTGATGATCCGTTTATTGCCCCAATCGCC
The DNA here is from genome assembly GCA_038134505.1 of Halieaceae bacterium. Taxonomy (GTDB): domain Bacteria; phylum Pseudomonadota; class Gammaproteobacteria; order Pseudomonadales; family Halieaceae; genus Luminiphilus. Next base: position 195,128 of record JAYPVH010000003.1, read on the forward strand.
AACCGGAACCATATTATTGCGGTGTGTCGGCGGGCTGATGAGACGGCGCCCATTTTCGCAGAAAACTGGCACACTGACTGGAGCTTTCAAAAGACACCCCCGGCAGCGACCTGCTTACAGGCTCGAATCATACCGCCCGTCGGTGGACAGACCTGCTTTGCCAATCAGCAACTCGCCGCGGCGGAGCTGCCCAGTGCGCTGCGTGCTACGCTGACAGGACGAAATGCCATCCACTCGGCGAAGCTACCCTATGCTCCCGAGGGCGTGTACGGAGACGTTGATCGGTCGAGTGATCGCAGTATGGATATACGCGCCGATCAGTCGGCCTATGCGGTGCAGGCGCACCCCATATTGTCAGCGCACCCGGCGACAGGTATCGAACGTATTTTCGGCTGCGTCGGCTATATCGTGGGAATCGAAGGGCTTCCAGACGACGAAGCACTCGATATCCTCCTAGAATTGATGGCGTATCAAAGCGACGACCGATTCGTTTATACCCACCATTGGGAACCCGAGATGTTGTTGATCTGGGACAATCGCTCGGTCTTACATAAGGCTACCGGTGGTTACGAGGGTTACGAACGATTGTTGCACCGTACGACTGTCAGTTATTTCGAGGCTTAAGCAATGAAGGATGAGCAGATCCCGGTTATTTTGGGAGTGGGGCAGTGCGCCGAGAATCCGCGCAAGCCCAATTTTATCGGGTTGTCACCGCGGGCGCTCGCGATCAATGCAACGCACGCGGCCATTAGCGATGCCGGTGGTAAGGCAATGCTCAGCCATATCGATCGTGTTACGTTTGTGCGAACTTTTGGCGACTCTGTGCCTCAGTCGATGCAGCGTCTACTCGCTCCTTTTGGGGAGCCAACGAACTACGCTGCGTCTGTCGCGCATGGCATCGGTAGGCCAAGTGCTGAAACGATCTACACCGCAGCAGGGGGAGATGCGCCCAGCCGTGCAGTCAAAGATGCGCTACTCGCTATCGAGCGGGGCGATATCGCGGGCGCAGTGATTACGGGCGCGGAAGCGCTGCTGACACAACGCTTGCTCGCGCAGCAATCACCGACTCCTGACTGGACGGAGCACTTTCCGCCACCCGATGTTGATGAAGGGCAGGGTCTCGAATTAATGGATGAGCCAGAGTTGGCCTCAGCAGGGGCTTGGGCGCCAATCGACATTTATCCTTTGCTGGAAAACGCGCACCGAGCTGAGCGGGGTATGAGCCTGCAGGACTACGACGCTCTCATGGGGAGCCTGTTCTCCCGAATGAGCGCCGTGGCGACGACACATCCCCAGGCGTTCTCACAGAGAGCCTACTCAGCCACTGAGCTACTTGAGACCAACGAAGATAATCGCCTTGTTGCAACCCCGCATCGCAAACGTTTTGTGGCGCGCGATAACGTGAATCAAAGTGCGGCAATCGTTGTGACTTCTCTGGCAGTTGCGAAACAACTCGGACGTGCGGCACGCTGTATCCATCTCCACGGTCACGGCGAAAGTGTCGACAGTCCGGTTTTAACCCGACCGACACTGGGTCAGTCAGAAGCGCTGATCTCGGCCTATCGCGATGCTTTGCAAGCGAGTGGTTTGCATAGTTCAGATATCGCACTTTTCGATCTCTACAGCTGCTTCCCGGTCGCGGTGCTCGCGGCGATGCAAGCTCTTGAGCTGGATATCGACGATGCCAGAGACCTGACAGTCACTGGCGGCTTAAGCTTCTTTGGTGGGCCTGGGAACAACTATAGCCTACACGCCATTGCGACGATGGTGGAGCGCTTGCGTGCAGCTCCCTCAGCCATCGGGTTGGTTGGCGCCAATGGAGGGCACCTCACGAAACATGCCGTGGGCATTTACAGTGCAAAACAGCCCAGCGGTCCGCTAGCGCAACGCGTCGTGCCGCGCACCTATCTAGCGCCAAGAGTGAAGGTCGCTACAAACAGTCGCGGGTCCATGGCGATAGAAACCTACACGGTACGCTATCAGGGAGACAGCGTCAGGGACATTATTGCTATCGGCAAGGATTCAGCGGGTGAACGACTTGTAGCAAAGGTTGACCCTGATGATGGTATGATCGCGCCGCGGTTCCTGGCCGAGGATCCCGTGGGCGCTGTGGTACAGGTCGAGCAATGCCAGAGCAGTCAAATGATCACGCAATTTTACGAAAACGCATGAGTCGATTAAGGATTTCAGTATGGAATTAAAAAACAGAGTCGCGGTGGTGACTGGCGGCGCATCAGGAATCGGGCAGGCCGTGGTGCGACGCTTGTCCGGCGGCGGTGCGAAGGTCGCAATTTTTGACCTAAACGAAGCCGCCGGCGCGGAAATGGTGGACGAACTGGGTGCGGACAAGACACTTTTTGCTCCAGTGAACGTCGTCGATGAGGCGTCGGTCCAAGCCGGCTTAAAGAAGGTCATAGACACATTTGGCACAGTACACATCAACGTCAATTGCGCCGGGGTAGGCAATGCAGCAAAAACGGTCGGACGTGACGGTGCTTTCCCACTAGACACATGGAACTTTGTGATTGGGGTCAATCTGACAGGAACCTTCAATGTGTTGCGACTGTGCGCCGAAATCATGAGTCGTAATGAGCCGGTAACAGAGGATGGTGGTCGCGGTGTGATCATTAATACGGCCTCGGTCGCTGCTTATGAGGGACAGATAGGGCAGGCCGCCTATAGCGCGAGCAAGGGTGGGGTCGTTGGACTGACACTGCCGGTGGCGCGTGATTTAAGCCAATTTGGTATTCGAGTGAACACCATCGTACCGGGACTGATCAACACCCCCCTGTTTAATGGCCTGACTCCGTCATTTGTGGAGACGCTATCTCAGTCCGTTTTATACCCCAAGCGCTTGGGTCGGCCAGACGAAATCGCGCAACTGGCGGCAAGTATTATCGATAACGATTACATCAACGGCGAATGCATCCGTATGGACGGTGGCATCCGGATGCAACCACGCTAAGATGCCGATTCCTTTTCAGAGACATGGGAGAATCTGATGACAGATGAAGTCCTGATTGATCGAGACAACGGCGTCATGATCATTACGATTAACCGGCCAGAAGCCAAAAATGCGATCAACCTCGCGGTTGCGGAACAGATTGCGGCTGCTCTCGACGCCCTCGATGCAGAGGACGACATGCGGGTCGCGATTCTAACCGGGGCTGGCGGCAGTTTTTGTGCCGGCATGGACCTCAAAGCGTTTGTCCGCGGAGAAAACCCCTTCGTTCCGGGGCGTGGCTTTGGCGGTATGGCCGAGAAGTCATCGGATAAACCCCTGATAGCCGCTGTTGAAGGCTATGCACTCGCCGGAGGCCTGGAAATCGCGATTGCTTGCGACTTGATTCTGGCGGCCGATAACTCTGCTTTCGGCATTCCAGAGGTTAAGCGAGGCTTGGTTGCGGGGGCGGGCGGCGTTTTCCGGCTACCTCGGCAAATTTCGCCCCGTGTCGCACTGGAGCTTGGGCTGACCGGGGATTTTATCGATGCACAGCGGGCTTTTGACTTGGGACTGATTAATAGCATTCATCCAGCGGGGAGCGTTCTCGATGCCGCCAAAGCATTAGCGGCAAAAATCGCGGCCAACGGCCCGCTTGCGGTGAAAGTAACAAAACAGGTCATGCTGTCGCAGGCTGACTGGTCTACTGAGGAGCTCTTTGCGAAGCAGCAGCCCTATTTGAATCCTGTGTTTTCCAGCGAGGACGCAATCGAGGGTGCGACCGCGTTTGCTGAAAAACGCGCACCGGTGTGGAAAGGGCGGTGACGCCAAGCGAACTCTGTTAAAGGAGCCCCTGGCTCCTTTTTTTTGAGAGATGATATCCAGTCGTTTGATGATTATGCACAGCAACGGGGCTTTTGATCTGCTAACGCCGAGGACAAGCTATTTTGGGCGGGCTCCATGCATTTGGCTGTAACAGCTTGAGTAGTGAGTCTCATGGCCTCGTCGAACTCGCCGGCGCCGCTTAAACACCGCAGGGTGCAGCGCGGGCTGTCTGGGTCGACTCATGTTTGTTTAGAGCCATTCGGCGGGGCGGAGCTGTGTGATCGTAATCCATGGATCACCTTCTCCTTTATTTAACATAATATACATTATGCGCATTCATGGTGTTGCACTCCGGGGCGCTTCGACCACGTTGACTCGATGACTCCGTGTGCCGTAAGCCGACCGGGTTGTATAGAATTCAAAAGGTTTGCCGGGCCTATACCGACTAACGGCGCCGACGGCTGCCGCTTGAGTCATTGTCGAAGCGATCTTCACACTCATCAACAATCGCCAGTCGAAATGACGAGCGATCAAACAACTGTTTTTCATCCTCAACGATCTCCTGAGGCATGAAGTTGCTGCTGAGGTACACCGCGGTGCGATCTCTGTTTTCTTGAGATGCGAACCATAGCTCGGTAATGACGTCGAATTCGCTATCCTGCCAGGCCCCAGTTTCTGGATGCCTAAGCGGTGTGATATAGCGCCGCACATAACGCGCCACGCCAGTAAGACCCTGCCGACACAATGGTGCGTGCTGAGTCTCGTAATAAGCCCTGAATTCGTCCATTGAGAGGTCCGAACGGCGCTTCATAAAGAGTAAAATCTTGTACATGCCTTTCCTTAGGTTTTGCGTGGATTGCTCAGTATCTAAAGCGTGCCATACTGCCAAACGCCGGGATTCTTTATTTATTCTTTTTTTCTATAAGCTAATAACCTTATGCTAAACTCTCCCGCTTCACAGCACGGATGTGACCGATTAATGAACGACCTTGCAACACTCATTGACCTCGAATGCGCAGTGAAACCGCACGTTGAGCCATTTTTTGCCCCACATTGGTGGACGTGGACGTATGTCGTTTTAGACCGCGCATCACGCTTCTGCTTCATCGT
>JAYPVH010000004.1:0-15213 GCA_038134505.1 Halieaceae bacterium
CGATGGTAGTGTGGGGTCTCCCCATGTGAGAGTAGGTCATCGCCAGGCTTCTAAATAAAAATCCCAGTACTCGCGAGAGTGCTGGGATTTTTTTTGCCTGTGGCTGTGCCCTCTACGCTGCTGGAACCGCGTTGATGCCGCGCAATCGCAAATCCTGAATGAGCTGGGGGTTAGACTCGCAGAATCGCAAATACTGTGTGGGCGCTTTAAAGCCCATGAGCTCCCGCTGTGCGGACAGGTCACGTGAGATCAGTGCCTCCCACGGTTTTTCCAGCATCCACTGCGCCTCCAGCCCGATGAGGCGGCCTTCAGCCACCATCGCATCAACGGGTACGCGGGGAAACTCGCGCTGATACTTTTGTCGCGCCATAAAAATAATAAAGTCGATGCCACGGTTGGGCGTCTGCGCGGTCATAAACGCCAGCAGACACAACTCCCCGAGCGGGTCGCGCCCATAGCCGGTCATGACATGCTGCAGGTCATGGATATCGCGCAGTCGCTCGCCGATATAGCGCTCCTGCAGGCTCAGAAGATCGAGCGACTGCCCCGTTTCACTCGAGGCGATGAGTCCGTCAGCACTCAAACCCTCACCGTGAACGAAGCCGGCGTAGCGACGGCCGATGCTGCCCTCCGGTAGCGCCATGAGTGCTTCACGGTCATTCAGTACTCGAACAATATCGGGACGATTGAGCAGTAGCGCTTGTCCTTCGTCGCTACTGCGAAGGCGGCGGTGGGCGCGCTGCAGCCCATTGCCTTTCAGCGCCTCGATGATACGAAAGACTTGTTCGGTATCGTCGGGGTTGGCCAATAGTTTACGCATGGCATTGAGTGCGGTGAAGGGTTGCACACGCTGCTGCCAGAGCCGGTTGAGAAGTGGGAACGCCATGATGGTGAGAGACTCAGTCGTAATGAGCGGGCACTGTAAAACGAACAACGCCGGATAACAATATCGCTTGGGAGACGACGATACAGCTGCTGACAAATCGAGTGGATAACTCAGGATTGATCCGGGCGAAAAAGCTTGGGATCACGCTGTGAACCGCCTACACTTTGACAACGCTGTCCTCAAATTTTTTCCCGGACGGGCCTGACGGCGGTTCGCTGATTGCGGTCTGATTTGGCGCAAGTTACGCATAACGAGTGAGACACAACACATGAATTTTGAGTTTTCCGAAGAGCAGCAGATGCTGCGGGATCAGGCCCGAGGCTTTTTATCGCAACACTGCCCTCCCAGCGCCGTGCGCACGGCACTTGATTCAGATGCACCTTTTGATGCTGAGCTATGGCGTAAAGTTGCAGACATGGGGTGGATGGCCACTGTGATTCCCGAGGAATATGGTGGGTTGGGCCTGAGCTACTATGAGTTGGCCGTGATTGCGGAGGAGATGGGCCGCGCTGTCGCGCCAATCCCCTTTAGTTCGAGTGTCTATCTTGCGAGTGAGGCTTTACTGCAATTCGGCACCGAAGCCCTGCGAGAACGTTGGTTACCCAAGTTAGCAGAGGGTAGCGTTATTGGCACGTTTGCGTTCGCCGAGGGCATAGGCCGACCCTGTGCTGATACGATCACAGCAACGTTCTCGGGCGGATCGCTGTCTGGAACCAAGTTGCCCGTGCCAGATGGTGATATTGCGGATCTGGTGATTGTGGTCGCGAAAGATGCCGCGTCACAGGCTATGGGCCTGTACGCGGTCGACTGTGCGCAGTCCGGTGTGAGACGAGATGAGCTGCAAACTCTCGATTTCAGTCGCAGTCACGCAACGCTCCATTTTGATAACGTGCAAGCTGAACCGTTGCAGGCCGATGGGGAAACGACTATCGCAGCATTGCTTGATCGGGCCGCGGTACTATTTGGTTGGGAGCAAATTGGACTCGCTGACGCGGCGCTCGAGCAAGCGCGAGAATACGCCATGCAACGCTATGCGTTTGGTCGCCAGATTGGTTCGTATCAGGCAATCAAACACAAGTTGGCGGCAGTGTATGCGAAAAACTCACTCGCCCGCTCGAACGGGTATTACGGTGCTTGGGCGTTGCAAGAGAAAAGCAGTGACCTGACCCTCGCTGCAGCAACTGTCCGTGTCGCGGGAATTCAGGCTTCACTCTTCGCGACGCAGGAGAACATTCAAACCCACGGCGGCATGGGCTTCACCTGGGAGTTTGACTGCCAATTCTACTATCGACGCGCGCGACTTTTGGCCAGTGTGGTGGGAAGTGAGGCGATGTGGCAGGACCGTTTGGTCGGTGAGCTCGATAGGTCGAGCGCGGCAGTGGCCTAGGCCGTGTCCTTGTGATGAATGGAGAAATTTGACGATGGATTTTAACGATACTCAGGACGAGGCGCGTTTTCGTGCAGAAGCGGCGGCGTGGTTAGCGGATAACGTACCTCGCAGCGATGAGATCGAAGGGTTAACGCGGCTCGAATTTGCGCGACTCTGGCAGCAGCGAAAATACGATGCGGGTTGGGCCTGCATTGGTTGGGACCCGAAGTTTGGAGGTCGGGGTGCGACCCCGATCGAACAAGTCATTTGGGATCAAGAAGAGAGCAAATACGATGTACCCTCACGATTTTTTATGATCGGTCAGGGTATGGCTGCCCCGACAATGATGATGTGGGCTTCCGCTGACGACCAGGCCCGATATCTACCGAAGCTCGCGAGTGGTGAGGAAATTTGGTGCCAGTTGTTCTCTGAACCTGCGAGTGGATCTGATTTGGCCGCATTGCGAACACGCGCTGAGCGTGATGGTGATGAGTGGGTCATCAATGGTCAGAAAATTTGGACCTCAGGCGCACATTATTCTGACTTCGGCATTTTGGTGGTGCGAACGGATCCCACCGTTCCTAAGCATAAGGGTTTGACCTACTTTTTTCTCGATATGCGGTCACCCGGGGTCGAGATTCGTCCGATCAAGCAGTTGACCGGTGAGTCGGAGTTTAATGAGGTTTATTTTACCGATGTCAGGATCCCCGACAGTCAGCGGCTCGGAGAGGTGGGTCAGGGTTGGCACGTCGCGCTGAGCACATTGATGAATGAACGGGCCGCCATTGGCGAGGGTGGCTTTAGTGTGGGTGTCGATATGGCGGTGCGGATTGCCCAGCGAGTGATGCTCAATGGTCGACCCGCGATTGAAGATAGCGCAGTCCGCGCGAAGATTGCGAACTTCTATGTGCAGGAGACCGGTTTGAAGTTCGCTGGCTACCGATCGCTCACCGCGATGTCTCGCGGGGAAATGCCCGGCCCAGAGAATTCGATCGCAAAATTAATCGGTGCACCGAAGCTTCAGCAGTTATCAAGTTTCTGTATGGATCTGATGGAAATGGCCGGCGTGATCTGGGATCCCGAGTTATCCCTAGAGGCTGGGGCGGTGCAGATGGCTTATATGGGGGCACCGGGTCTGCGCATTGCCGGTGGTACCGATGAGATCTTGGCGAATATTGTGGCAGAACGCGTGCTTGGCTTGCCGCAGGAGCCGCGTATGGATAAGGGTATTCCATTTACTGAGGTGCCCACAGGTTAGGCGGCGTCGATGCCGGCGCGCGTTTGCGCCAGAGAGCCATTACCCTGGCGATACCTTAGGGCGCGCCTCCTTCGATCAGCGACAACAGCTTTGCAGCAAAGCCACTGACCTCGATCGGTTTGGTCATATAGGCGTCGCATCCGGCCTCCAGACATCGCGTCTCGTCCTCTTTTCCCGCGAAAGCGGTGAGTGCGAGAATAGGGCATGGAATGTCGAGATGCTTAAGGACCTTTGTTGCTTCATAGCCGTCCATCACCGGCATCTGCATATCCATAATGACGAGATCCGGTTCTCGGTCTCCGAGGCGAAGTGCTTCATACCGATGCACGCCTTCCAGGCCATTTACGCAATGCTCAACTTTGGCCCCGCTCTGTTCCAGAACGGCTCTCAGTAGTGTAGCGACAGTGTCGCTGTCTTCGCACAGCAATACTGACCGCCCCTCGAGAAGTCGCTCGGGCGCTTGCACAACACTTGTCGCCGGGCGTTCCTTGGCAGTCCCGATAGGATCATGTTCTTGCCAGTGGCTATCGTCGGCAATCTCAACAGGTAGTTCTAGGACAAACTGACTACCCGCGCCCTCCGAAGACGTCACCGAAATGGAACCTGACATGAGTTTGGCGAAGCGCTGGCTGATGGCCAAGCCCAACCCGGTTCCCTCGATCGCCGCGTGGCGCTTTGTATCGTGAACGCGGGTGAACGGTGTAAATAGATCAGTCAAGACATCGCTCTTGATGCCGATGCCCGTGTCCTCGACCTCGAAACGGATGTCACAGTCCGACGTTGCCCGCTGTGATACGGCGATAGCAAACCTGATCGAGCCCAGCTCTGTGTATTTGATGGCGTTGGTAAGTAGGTTCAGGAGAATTTGCTGAACCTTGGCCGCATCAAGCTTGACCTTCGAGGGTAGCTGGCCGCGTGGCTCGAAATGCAATGCCAGGGCTTTTCCTTGCGCCCGAAACTGGGCAATCGCGAAGATGTTGAGTAGGAAGGCTTCTAAATCGACAGTCTCTATGTCGAGACTGATTTGCTCCGCCTCGATGGCAGAGACGTCCAGTATATTGCCGATTAGACCCTGAAGATAATGCGAATTTTGAGTGAGCAGGCGGTGCCATTCTTCGATTTCATCGGGGGCGCCGCGACCATTGGCGAGCAGTCCAGCGAAACCAACAATCGCGGTCATGGGTGTGCGAATTTCATGGCTCATATTGGCCAAAAAATAGCTTTTGGCGACGGAGGCCGATTCGGCAGCAATACGCGCAGATTTTAGATCCTCAGCCTGCAATTCGAGCGCTTGTTGCGCCCGACTCAATTCGTCGACACTTCGCTCAAGTTGATCGATGGCCATTGCCGTTTCGATCCGAGTCGAGGCGAGTGACGCAATGGTCGTAAACAGTTGCACATGTTCTTCGCTGAAGAAATGTGGTTCGCTGTGCTCCGAGTCCAACACGCCGATGACCCGATCCTCGTAGAGAATGGGTACTGCGAGCTCTGAAAGCCTAAAGGCATCGTCGACGATATAACGACTGTCATTGCGAACATCGGCTAGTAAAAGCGGCTCGCCTGACTGCGCCACATGTCCGACAATACCGTCGCCAACACGGATCTCAATCGGGTTATGAATGGTGCGCTCCCGCGGGTTTTTGGGTCCGTGAGCAGCGACTTGCGTCAGAGTTTCACCGTCTTCTTTGAGCAGGTAGACAACACAGTCTTCGAATCCAAGATCGGCGATGGCCGTTTCGGCGATATTCCAGCAAATATCGTGGAGTGTGGTCAGTGGCGACTGTTTGATGGTAAAGCGGTGCAACACCTCCAAATAATGTCGGCTCGCTAACGCTGTCTCGGCGCCCTTGTCATCTGTCATTCAGAGAGATTCCTTTACCTTCCTAGCATCAGTTGACATCTACAAGCCATTAAATAGCGCCGCGCCGACCAATGTACCGAGTGCATAGCCTAGCATGCCCACGAGAATCCCCGGCGTGACTTGATGCTGCCAGCCCTTCGCCGCAGCGAGCGCCGGTGCAGTGGTTGCCCCGAGAATGGCGGCGTTACTTGCGGTAATGAGCTCGGGTAGAGAGAGCTTCAATAAATGGCCTAAGGTTAAAACGACGCTCAGGTGCACAGTCAGTAAGATCAGGACCAACAGCACAAGGATAGGTGCGACAGTGATCATAGCGGCGATGTCGGCGCCGGCCGCGATGGCCGCAAAAAATGTGAACGACAACACGATGCCCAGTGAGAAGGCGCCGGCGCACCACTCGCGCACTTGCGGCAGGAGAGTTGCAATACTGACGCTCGCGACGGTGAGCACGATATAACGCAGCGAAGGCATGTTGATTACTGTGACAAAGGCGTCGCTGGCCACGACGATAAACGCAGCCAAAGCCAATGCCCAGCACAAGCTGTGGGCTGAGATCGGTGCCGATTCAACGAGTTGACTCCCATCTGTGACAGTGTCTGGAATATCTCTAGTAGGGAACCAGCGTGCGAGGCGCTGTAGCGCAGGTAACGCGGCAAGTAGACTGAGAAATAGCGCACTAAAGAGATTGTCCGTCGCCGTTGCCGCGGCAAAAAATGCCCGATCTGCACTCAGACCGGTCATCTCACCTAGCGCGGCATAATTGACCGAACCACCGATATAGGTTGAGGCAAACAGACCGGCGATCGCCGCCTCCAACCGGTCGGCTGAGAGATTCGCCGCTGGCGCGAGGCTACTGAGGTCCAGCACTGCCACGGCAACTAATACGCCCGCCACCGTGCCGATCATGGCGATGAAAAAAGCAGCAGCGGTTCGCGGAGCCTCTTTTAACACACGACGCAGATCGGCTTGTAATAGAAACAGCGGAATAAGCAGCGGCACCACATAGTTGAAGATCATGTCATAGCCAGCTGCTGCATGCGGAATCAGACCCACGTTTGCGGCGACAACAGCCAGTGCAATGACCAACACTGTGCCCGTGAGACGCTGTCCGAGCCATGTGTTTTCAAGAGCAAAAGCGAGGGCTGACAGGACCAGCAACGCGGCGATGATCGCCATTGAATTATTTGGATCAATCAAGCTCATATGTGGCCTCTTGTCTTGTTTCTCGCGGGGTTTGGTCTACACTTCGCTACCAAATTCAGCCTAGTCAAACCTATAGGAGGGAAGATGTCGAATCAATATGGTCCTGCGCTGTTGCTCGGTGTGCTGATAGGAGGCGCGATTTTACTCGATGATGTGATTGCTCCTCGGCCACCACTACCAGATCTTCATCGTATCCATGCCCGTCATATGGAGGCTATGGCTCCCGCGCAGGGAGAAAACGTTTTCGTTTTCCGTGGCGACGATACGGAAGCACCAGTATCTGGCGAAGCGCATGAAATGCATTGGGTGATGAAATCTGATGGGGCTTTTGGTGACACTGAACACATGCGCGTCGTAGAGGTCTCGGTTGTCGGTGATGAACAGGCGGAACCTTCCGCCTTAGCCGCGGCAATTCGCGCGGCGGTGGACTCGGCGCGCGATGCAGGTCGCGAGCCAACCGAAGACGAAATCAATGCCGCCATTCAATCGGTGGTGGGTGAAACGGATGGGATGAATATCCACATTGAGCTGGATACCACACCCTCGCCGTAAGTGGTTCGATATCGAATCACCCAGCCGGGGCGAGACGGCGGCTTAGACCTCTCCGAGTACCAGCGTATTGAGGAGCTCGTCGACCGCGGCATCATCCATGCCGCGGTTATCGATCTCGCAATCGTAGGTGATATACAAAAGCACCTGCCCCGCAGCGACATACCACTCGCGGACAGCCGTCTGTGCTTCGATGAAGTCGCCCTCTACCCCATTAAATGCGCCCACGGTCGCGGCGCGCCACTGCGTGATCTCGGGCGACTCAGTGCTCGCCATCTCGGCAATTTCTGTCGCCGAAATAGCACCCTCGGCCTTGCATAGCGTGCTGATGGTAATCTCACCGATCTGATCGACGTCGGTGATCAGAACCAGCCCATCCTCTTGCTCTGCCTGCCACTCGGGGGGCAAAAGAAGACACCATTGATCAGTTTCTAAAATATTCATCGCGTTTTCAGCTCGCTACAATCGTTTTGCGCATCAACACAGCGTCTTCACGTCCCTCGATGGTGGGATAATACGCCGCTCGGCGGCCCTCGGGTAGGAACCCCAGGCGGGTATACAACTTTTGCGCGGCAACATTTGATTCACGGACTTCGAGATAGACGGTGGAGACTCGTTCCGAGCCCAGTTCATCGAGCGCTTTGCTTAACAGTCGGCGGCCAATGCCAGTACCTTGGTGATGACTGAGAACACGGATATCGATCAGCTCTGCCTCGGTCTCAATCACACTGAACCAGGCACAGGCAATAATTTCAGATTTGCAAAATACCCAGCTGCGTGCGTGAGGTTGCTGGAACAAACGCTCAAGAAATGACCACTGAGGCCCCGAACCATCGGCATAGAGTACAGCGGCGGAAGACAGCTGGTGTGCACCGAGTCGGTCGATGGACATCGATTAGGAGTGCGGCGCGCGCAGTGGGCGCAAAATGCGCCAAGCATCTGCCTTTTTCGTCGGATTGACGAGCATTTCAAGTGTCGCGGGAATCCTCGCTTGAACGTCTTGTAAGGCCGTCTCGACAACGGAATGACAGCCCATTGCGATCGTTCCAGTGACGGCTTGCTCTTTGGTCATCCGACTGAGCAAACCGCGAAGCATGTGAATCCCAGTCTCGCGATCTCTCGCGAGACTGGTGTTGTCGACCATCGGCCAATCAAACTGTTGCCAGTGCGCGTTCATCTGGGTGGTTGGCCCTGAGATGGCTCGAGCCATGGCTTGTGTGAGAAGAATCTGTTCCCGTCGCAACAACCCATCCTCGAGACCTTCGACCCAGAGCCATCCGCAGGCACGCAGAATGATGACGCTGAATGTGGCGTCGCTTGTCGCCACAGCATCGGGCGCAGGCGGCTGGGTCGTGGTCTCGGCTTTAGTGTGTGTACCGTTCACCTGATCTTTTCTTGGCCCTTGCGGCGCCCGGTCTTGGTCACTGACAGCATTGAGCAGCGCTTTGACGGATGTCGGTATAGCGGCCGGCGTCGACTGGCTATCGTTTGCTAATTTGGGCGGCAACGCACGACGAGCAGGCATTGCCCCCGAAGCATCAAAGCGGCTCACCAGCGGTTGCAAACCCATGTGCAAAATCCGGTGGCGGCGCTCTAGCTCAGCCTGCCAAGTAGCGTCGTCGGCGTGGGCGATTGTTGGCGTCTCTGACATCGGGTGAGTCTGACAGGTTTGTGCGTCTCTGACGAGTGAGGAGTGATCGTGCGGTGTGGTTAAATGGCCTTTGCGAGCGCCCCTGAGAGTCGAGAGATTCGGTACTTTCGCTATGAATTTTGCCGATCCTTTGTCGAATGCAACGTGGTAAGGTGGGGTGGTTTAAGCAACGACGTAGCCTGGGCTGTCGACGAGGTAGCCGGCGACTGGGGTGGGCTATTAGCAAGAGCCATTGTAGTCTTAGCATCATACCCGCTCGTCAGTCGCGTCGGGGTGGTAAGGCGTACGCTGTCGGTGCGTGCGTGGTGAGACAGTGAGGTGGGGGTGACCATGGGAATTCGAGAAACGGTACGCAAAGCGAAGGCTCTTTTGGTGCTGCTGATGACAACGACATTGGTCGCTTGTGGCGGCGGTGGGGGCGGTGGCAGCGAGTCGGGCTTTCTCTCAGGCGGCGGCACAACCACTACGACACCGAGTTATACCTTGAGTTTGAGTACGGCAGACGCTTCGGGCAGCGCGAGCACCATCGTTGCACCGGACTCCGCGCTGACCGTCACTGTCAATGTCAGTGATAATTCAGGCAGTCCGGTCGCTAGTGCGCTCGTATCACTCACCACTGAGGTTGCGACGGTGTCGCCTGAGAACGGCTCTGCGTTGACGGATGCCTCGGGCAATGCCACCTTCACCGTTTCCTTCAATGATACCGAGGGCGCCGGCAACATCACTGCAACCTACACGAGAGGCGGTGTGGATTACACAGCGGCGCAGGGTATCCAATCGCAGCGTGAATTGCTGAATAGTTATGTCATGTCACTGGAAACAGCGACCCCCTCCGGTGTGTTGAGCCCCTTGTTTTCTTCTGACGCGCCGCTGTCTGTGACCGCATCTTTGCTCGCGTCAGACGGCATCACTCCCGTTGCAGGAGCCCTGCTGCAGATCGCGACCAGTATTGGCTCTGTAGAACCCACCAATGGCCAGGCACTGACTAATGCGCAGGGGCAGGCACAGTTTAGTGTGGTCGCAGGCAGTGAGACGGGTGCTGGCGTGGTGAGTGTGAGTTATGGCAGTGGCTCGGAGGCGATATCGCGCCAGCAAAATGTGCAGGCCATCGCGACGAGTGACAAATACAGTCTAGAGATCACGACGGTGGGCAATGGCGGCATTCTGTCCAATGCGCAGTCGGTGGCAGTGATTGCGACCTTGTCATCAACCGATCCATTGAATTACCCCGTAGCCGACCAGCTGATTACGCTGGAGAACGACCTCGGCATTGTGACGCCCGGCAATGGTAATGCGCGTACCGATGCCAATGGTGAGGCTGAATTTTTAATTAGCTATGACTTTGTTGTTGGCGCAGGCGTGGCCACGGTGAGTTTTATCTCGCCCGAGGGGACCATCTCGGATTCTGCGGTGATCGAGTCCCGTCTTGCCGGTGGTGGCGGTGGTGGCGGTGGTACGGGCCCTGTCGCGGGTGCGCCTGCTGCGTTGGCGATTGTGTTGACCGATCCACAAGGGGCTGCGACCAATTTGTTCTCCGCGGCTAATCCACTCTCTATTGCGGTGCAGATTGTCGATGTCAATGGCGATGTGGTACCGGTTGATGGTGAATTGATCTTGATTGAGGCTGAGGTCGGCACGTTGAATCCCGCCAATGGTCAGGCTGTAACGCAGGTTGGTACTGCTGATTACACGCTTACCTTTGATGAGACTGTGGGCGCGGGATTCATCACCGCGACCTGGTCCGATGGTGAAAACATACTCCGAGCGCAGAAGGCGGTGCAGTCGACGGTTGAGAATCCCTATGAACTTTCTCTCGCGCGTTCCGGAGGTGTGTTATCGAACGCCAATCCAATTACAGTCACCGTGACCGTGGTGGATGACGCGGGCCAACCGATTGCAGCGGGTGAGATTGTCGAGTTTGCGACCACCCTTGGAGCCCTCGATGTGAACTCGGCACTGACCAACGCTGCAGGTCAGGCAAGTTTTGATCTGCGGTTTAACGGTGAGGTTGGCGCCGGAGTTGTCTCGGCACAATACACGACTGCGCAAGGTACTTTTAGTAATAGTCTCAACATCGAAGCGGTTGCCGAGAATCCCTATTCGCTCACCCTGACGCGCTCACCGGGCATGATTTCGGTCAACAATCCCATCGACTTATCGGTCACGGTTCTCGATGCCGGTGGTCAGCCGGTTGGTGCTGGCGAAATCGTGACGCTCGCGACAACCGTGGGCAGGTTAGACCAGCTGTCTGCGCTCACCAATGCCGCGGGACAAGCGAGCTTTACTCTGAGTTTCGCTGGCCAAGAGGGCGCGGGGACGGTGACCGCGCGGTACACATCGGCAGAGGGGACCTTTAGCAGTAGCGTCAATATCGAATCGGTCGATGAGCCCTATTCGATCACGCTGAATCGCTCTCCCGGTGTGCTATCAGTGAATAACACTATCACGGTGTCGGTCACGGTACTTGATGTGAATGGGCAGCCCATACCGGCTGGCGAAATTATCAACATTTCAACGTCGTTGGGCGCTCTGAATGTCAGCTCCGCTCTGACCGACGCGACGGGTCAAGTGGGCTTTGAGATTAGTTTTAATGGGCAAATTGGAGCCGGCACGATTACTGCACGCTATACCACGTCTCAGGGCACGGTTAGCAATAGCGTGAATATCGAGGCGGTCAACGTACCACCTAGCGACCGTGCGCTGTTGTTCCTTGAGACTGAGACGCCGGCGGGCGTCTCAAGCGCAATCTTCTCGGTTGATGCCCCCCTAACGGTAACAGCGACGCTCTTTGCCGCTGACGGTGTGACGCCATTGGCGGGTGAAATCCTCGGTTTGGCGACCACCATCGGCTCGATCGTCCCAAGCAATGGTCAAGTGCTGACTGATGCGCTAGGTCAGGCGCAGTTTGCTTTGAATGCGACTTCAGTGACCGGTGCCGGAGTCATCACGGTGACCTATGACGACGGCTCGGAGGTTATCTCGCGCCAGCAAAATGTGCAGGCCATTCCAACCAGCAATAAATACACCCTAGAAATTACCACCGTGAGTAATGATGGCATTCTGTCTAATGCACAATCGGTGGCTGTGATCGCGACCTTGTCATCGACCGATCCATTGAATTATCCCGTAGCCGATCAACTGATCACGCTGGAGAACGATCTCGGCGTTGTGACGCCCGGCAATGGAAATGCGCGCACCAACGCGGATGGTGAGGCGGAATTTTTGATCAGCTATGACTTCATTGTCGGTGCAGGTGTGGCCACAGTGAGTTTTGTCTCGCCCGAGGACGGGACCCTCTCAGATTCTGCAGTGATTGAGTCCCGCCTTGCGGGTGGCGGCGGTGGCGGTGGCGGCACTGGCCCGGTCGCGGGTGCGCCTGCAGCGTTGGCGATTGTTTTGACCGATCCGCAAGGTGTAGCGACCAATTTGTTCTCTGCGGCTAATCCACTGTCTATTGCCGTGCAGATTGTCGATGTCAATGGCGATGTCGTGCCCGTTGATGGCGAGTTGATTGCTCTGGATGCAGAGGTCGGCACCGTCAGCCCCAGTAATGGTCAGGCTGTGACTCAGGGCGGTGAGGCGAGTTTCGGGCTCTTCTTTGACGGTACTGTGGGCGGGGGATTCATCACCGCGACCTGGTCCGATGGTGAAAACACACTTCGCGCTCAGAAGGCGGTGCAGTCGACGGTAGAAAACCCCTATTCATTAACCTTAACGCGATCTGCGGGAGTCCTGTCGATCAATAATGCAATCACGGTGACCGCTACAGTCCTCGATGATGCAGGTAATCCAGTAGGCGCCGGCGAGATCGTGTCATTTTCAACAACTCTCGGCAGCATCAGTGTGACGTCAGCGCTAACGGATGCCGCCGGTCAGGCGAGTGTTGAGCTAGGGTTTAATGGCCAGATCGGCGCAGGTACAGTGACCGCTCGATACACCTCCTCAGAGGGCACCTTTAGTAATTCACTGAACATTGAAGCCGCAGATGAGGCGCCGCCCTATTCAATCGTGATCGATCGCATTGAGGATGCGTTCGGCGCGACCAACACCTATTCCTCAGCCCGGTCTGTCACCGTGTGGGTACGTCTTGAAGACGCGTTAGGGGTGGGCCTTGATAACCGCGTCGTGAGTCTGTCATTGAGTGGCGTGTCTGGAGTCATTACGCCTAACAATCGCGCAACATTGACCGACAACGGCGATGCGAGTTTCACAGTCGGCTATGGCGGCGCGACCGGTGCGGGGCAAGTGACCGCGACTTTTAACGGGCCGCTGGGTAGCGTTTCTGATGTCGCCCCGATCGAAGCGATTGTCCCCGATCTGGATATTGGTACTTTGGATAATGCGGGAGATTTCGTCAGTGGTGTCATTCGTGTGCTTCCTGGCAGCGCTACGGTGAGCTACCGGGGAAGCATCGAGTTATTCGTCGCGGTCGCCAATGCGGCGGGGACCGAATTGGTCGATACGGCGGAGACGCTACGTTTTAGCAGTGGCTGTTTAAACAACGCGTGGGCGACACTCGATTCTGGTTTGACGACGACTACGCGTGACGGCGTTGTGGCTGTGACCTATTCGGCGACAGAGAACTGTTCGGGGACAACAGATACCGTGACGGTTGAGTTAGTACAGCCTGGTGTGACCTCACCGATGACGGCCTCAGTGGATTTAACCTTGGCGGCCGAGCCCGGCGCGGGAGATCGCTTTTTGACTTTCGTAGCCGCGACCCCGCGCGCTATCGCGCTGCAGGGTACGGGTGGCGGTACGTCGCTCGAAGAGCGCTCGCTGGTGACTTTTGAGATCCTCGATGGGTCAGGAGAGCCCGTCGGAGGGCAGTCAGTGGTCTTTACGCTGAGTACCGAAACCGGAGGCATTAGCTTGTCCGATACCACCGGCACCACCGATGGTAATGGGCAAGTGAGTGTCACGGTCAACTCGGGCATTTTGCCGACGCCCGTTCGCGTCATCGCAACGACATCAAAGACCGGAGGTGATCCGTTGTTGGATGAGCCCATATCCGTGGTCTCAGATCAGCTGAGTATTTCAGCAGGCATCGCGACTCAGGCGCGGTTTGCTGTTGTGGCTGATACATTGAATCCAGCCAGAGCGGCCGTGGTTGACGGTGTTCAGGTGAGGGTGACAGCGAGTGCCTATGACCGGTTTGGCAATCCGGTGCCCGATGGAACGACGGTGAATTTCTCCTCGCAGTGCGGTGGCATTGGCGTGGCAACACCGACAGGCTCGTGTACGACGGTCACCGGACGTTGTTTTGTCAACTGGGTTAGTCAGCCATCGAGTTTGGATCAATGTGAAGACAACCGAATCACGATCCTGGGTTATCTGACCGGAGAGGAACGCTTCGAAGATACCAACGCGAATGGCACCTATGAGATAGCGGAGTCATTTGATGACAACAGCGAAGCCTACAGAGATGATAACGAAAGTGCTGCCTATGACAGCGGCGAATACTTTGTCGATGCCGAGGTAGACGGAATCTTCGCTACCACGACACCCTTGGCCGGCGCGCTCTTCAATGGTCTCGCATGCCCCGCGGACTCGACGGATTGTTCGCGTGATCTGGTCTCGGTGTATGCCAACCTAGAACTTGTCGCCGGTCCAGATGATGCGGCAGACCTCTTAGTGGCGCTCTATGCAGCAGACGATTTGACCACGCCCCTTGACCCCGCGCTGGATACGGTGACGGCGGGCAGTTATGTCTTCGCGATTAGCGATGGTTTTGGGAATGTTCCGCCGTTAGGTACCTCAGTTACCGCGACGGCGACAGGGGAGTGCGAAGTCATTAGTCCAGCTGGAGCGGCACCCAATAGCAGCGCATTGGCACCGTATTTATACGGGATTACAGTGCGCAGTGAGGCTGATGATGCCGCCACCGACGACTATCTCGAAATCACTTACAGCATTCCAGGCGGCAGCGGCAATGAAATTCAGTACGTCATTGACTGCACGCCATGAGCCATCCTAGTGTTGTGAAAGAGCGCTTCGGCGCTCTTTTTTTTGGCTGCTCGAGAGTTGTCAGTGGCTACTGGATTGGCCTAGTCTTCCTCAAGCTATGATCGCTTTGTGGAGGTGGCGATGTTGCTACATCAACCGGTTGACTATCATGCTGACCTGAGACCGGCTCGGCCCGCGATCGACGCGCATGATCACCAATGGACGTATAGCGATCTAGTTGCGCACTCCCACGCCATCGCACGATTTTTGCAATCGCAAAATGTGCAGGTGGGCGAGCGGATTGCTGTACTCGGTTTGAACTCCGCGACACACTTCGCCTTGTACTTAGCGGCGAGTCGTATCGGTGCGGTGACCGTATCGGTGAATTTCAGGCTGGCGCCCGCGGAACTCGCGTTTATTTTAGATGACGCTCATGCGCGCATCTTATTCGTCACCGATTCGAGTTTTGACGAAACGGTTATCGAGACCATCG
>JAYPVH010000004.1:15223-58501 GCA_038134505.1 Halieaceae bacterium
CCATCGCGCAGCGAACTGGAGACACACATTTGGTCGCCGATCGCGATGATGCCGCGACATCGTTACGGGCGACCTTGAAAACAGCCGGGCCGGAAGTGGTCCGCGCTGAAGCCGTCGATGAAAATGAGGCGGTTTTGCAACTCTATACGAGCGGTACTACAGGCAAGCCCAAAGGCGCCGTGCTGTCGCATCGCAATGTGAGCTCGCTCGTTGGCATGATGGCAGTCACTAATGATGGCCAATACACATCAACCAACGTTGATCTCACGGTCGCACCACTGTTTCATATCGGCGGTGTGGGTGTCGGCTATATTATTTTAGCGACGGGCGGTCACTGTATCTTACAGGAAGCCTTCGATCCGGTTCGGGTTGTCGAAACGATTCAATCTCGACGCGTGAATACGATGTTTATGGTGCCGGCGATGATACAGGCGATCGTCAAATTGGTGCCGAATATTGAAGATTATGATCTCAGTTCTTTGCAGAGCATCGCCTATGGTGCGGCACCGATCAGTGCGTCGTTGCTGCGCGAAGCGCTCGACCTTTTTGGCTGCAAAATGCAGCAGGTCTACGGCATGACTGAAACCACCGGCACGGTGGTCGCCTTGTCCTTCGATGACCACCAGCGCGCATTGGCGGGGGAGGAGCATCTTCTGCGGTCCTGCGGCAAACCGTGCCCTGGCAATGAGGTAAAAATTATTGATGATGATGGCGCCGAGCTGGGAGTCAATCAAACCGGTCAAATCTGTCTGCGATCTTCGAGCAACATGCTGGGCTACTTCAATCGTGCGCAGGCGACTGCCGATACAATACAAGATGGCTGGGTGCATACCGGGGATGCGGGCTTCCGAGACGAGGAAGGCTTTGTTTTTTTGCGTGACCGGTTGAAGGATATGGTTGTCAGCGGCGGCGAAAATATTTATCCAGTCGAGGTTGAAAATATTCTGGCGGCGATGCCCGGCGTGATTGAAGTGGCCGTTATTGGCGTCCCCGATGAGCAATATGGCGAGGCGCTTCTGGCGGTATTTGCTTTAAAACCGGATAGCC
Source organism: Halieaceae bacterium (assembly GCA_038134505.1). Classification (GTDB taxonomy): domain Bacteria; phylum Pseudomonadota; class Gammaproteobacteria; order Pseudomonadales; family Halieaceae; genus Luminiphilus. The sequence continues at coordinate 16,271 of JAYPVH010000004.1, forward strand.
CAGTGACACTGGAGGCCATGATTGAGCACTGTCGCGGTCAGCTGGCCGGCTACAAGATTCCGAGACAATTGCAGGTGGTGGATGCTTTACCGAGAAACCCGTCAGGCAAGGTGCTCAAAACGGTGCTGCGAGAGCCTTGGTGGGAAGGGCATGAGCGCAGAATTGGGTGAATTGACGATGAAACTTTTTCAATGGCATGCAGAACTCATCAAACGTCAGCAGGTTATCTTCGGTTGGTCTGATTATCAGGTGGTGTGGTTAGCGTACTTGAAAGGCCTGATCACAGGGGCGCTACTCTGCTGGTGCTGGTTATTCTGGGTGTGAGCGCAATGTCAATAAGATCAGCGCTTAGCTGATCGTTCCGGTGACGCGGACCCGTTTCGAACCTGCCGTCGGAGCCGCTGCATGGCGCGCCCTCGCTGCAGCGATACGTCCGTCAATACTGTTCTTCACCGCGATTAAAACACCGGTAATAATGAAAGCGCCCGGCGGGAGAATCGCAACAAGTAGTGGCTGATAGTCCGCAAATAGAACGATCTGCCAGCTTGAGGCGGTATCACCAAATAACAGGTCCATGTTGGCGAATAACCCGCCTGTACCCAAGAGCTCTCGCAGCGCGCCGAGAAGTATCAAGACGAGGCCAAAGCCGACCCCCATAATAAAGCCGTCATAGATGGCGGCAGGCAGGGCATGTTTACGCGCGAAGCCATCGGCTCGTCCAAGGATGATGCAGTTCGTCGTAATGAGTGGCAGGAAGATGCCCAATATTTGGTACAGCTCATAGGCGTAGGCCTGCATCAGGAGTTCTATGGTCGTCACCGCGGCGGCGATGATCATCACAAAGGCGGGCAGCCGAATAGTCTCTGAAGTGACGTTGCGGATAAGCGACACGCAGGTATTGGATACGACCAGAACAAATAAAGTGGCCACGGCTAGCCCCAGTGCATTGACGACTGACCCGGTGACCGCTAGCAGAGGGCACAGTCCAAGGAGCTGTACTAGAGCCGGGTTGTTTTTCCACAGCCCGTTGTGGGTCAGTGTCGCCAGCGATGTGTCACTCATAACTGTCTCCCGTACCTGCGACAGTCTCGAACAACTGATCGCGGTGTAAATCCACGTACTCTAGCGTCCGGCGCACAGCCGCAACTGAGGCGCGCGGGGTAATGGTCGCCCCCGTGAATTGATCAAACACGCCGCCGTCTTTGCGGACAAACCAATCGGCACGAGTCGCTGTATTCAGACTTCGATTGTTAAAACCTAGAATCCACGGTGATTTTTTGAGATCGACCTTGTCGCCGAGCCCCGGTGTCTCACGATGACTGACGGCGCGGACACCTGCCACAGTCCCATCGACTCGAATCCCGACGAGAAAACGGATATCCCCGCTGTAGCCATCACGCGCGGTGGTGGGCAGGATGACGCCGACGACTCGGCCTTCGCGGCGCGCAATATAACCGCTGCGCGACTGACGAAGATTCAGTAACGGATCGTTGGCCGGCAGCTGTATTGGCTCGTCGATCAAACTATTGTCGTGGGTTTCTTTGGGGAAGATCTCCAGCAGCTGTCGCGCCTCTGCCGCGCGTTCTGAAGCAATGATCGCATCGCGTGTATCGCGCTCAGTCCAGACGATTGCCAGCGTGGTCATTGCGGCGAAAGCGCCGAGCCACAGCCCATTGCGTGATATTGCGCCAAGGAGTGTCACGCGTCGTCTTCCTTCTGACTGCCATAGACGCGCGGCTGAGTGTATTGATCGATCAACGGTGCCGCAAAGTTGAGAATCAGCACCGCGAAGGCCACCGCATCGGGATAGTTACCGAAGACGCGAATCAAATAGACCAAGAGGCCAATCAGCGCGCCAAATAGGAATCGACCACGAGTCGACACGGCGGAACTCACGGGATCTGTCACGATAAAGAACGCGCCAAACATGGTCGCCCCACTCAGCAAATGAAAGGTCATTGACCCTCCGCCGGTGGAACTGCCACCGTCAAAGCCAAGTAGTGCGCACACTGCGAGTGTGAGTAGCATCGCCCCGGGCGCATGCCAAGTGAATAGCCGCTGTTTCAGCAGCCAAAGTCCCCCCACCAAGAAGGCGATGTTGACCCATTCCCAAGCGCGCCCACCCCAGCGACCGAACTCCGGCGTCGTGCGAGCCATATCCTCGAACATCATTCCCTTATTTTGGCGCCAAAGATCGAGCGCAGTTGCGGCTGTGGCGCCATCATAGTGCGCGGGCAGGAATAATGCTTCTAGCGCATCAAGCAGCCCAGGGACTTCCGCCAGACCACGCGGTGCCTGCCAACTGCTCATTTGTACGGGAAAGGAAATGAGTAAAACGACATAACCCACCATGGCGGGATTAAAGGGGTTGTAGCCCAAGCCGCCGAAAACCTGTTTGCCAAGGAGCACCGCACAGGCAATTCCCACCGCGATGAGCCACCACGGTGAGTAAGGCGGGAGCGCGATGCACAAGAGTGTTGCGGTGACCAGGGCACTGTAGTCGTTCAATGTTTGCCACGGGTCTCTGCGACGCGCTTTAAGTGCCAGGGCCTCGAAAAGCAGTGCCAAAGCGCCACCGAAAAGAATATTGACCAGGGTACCCGGCCCAAAAAACCAAGTTAGCACCAAAACGCCGGGCAGTGTGGCCAGCAAAACGCGTTGCATGACGTCGGCAACGCTGAGTGGTCGATGCGCATGGGGCGAGCTGTTGGTCATCAGGCTCATGAGGGGTCACCAGGTTCATCAGCAGTTTCCGCTTGCGCCGCCTTACGAGCGGCCGCACGAGCGATGGCGGCTTGCACCGGGTCCTCACCTGAGGCCGCTGCTTTGGCTGCCGCCGCCGCTTTACGTTCAGCTCTTTTGGCTTCTCGCTCTTGGGCTTCGTGAGCCACGCGACTTTGTCGGGCTTCAAAGCGATGCATCGCATTCTCAGAGCGTTGTTTTTCTTGTCGCGCATCGACTACGTAGGCTTTGCTCGCTCGGTAGTACTGTACCAAGGGGATATTGCTTGGACACACCCAGGCGCAGGCGCCGCATTCGATGCAGTCAAACAAATGGTGTTTTTCGAGTTGCTGTTGGTCTTTAGCCTGGGCGTACCAGTACAGTTGCTGCGGCAGAAGCGATGCAGGGCAGGCCTCGGCACACAGACCGCAGCGGATGCAGGCTTGCGCAGGTTGCGGTAGAGGTAGTTCATCCGGAGTTGGCGCCAAGAGACAGTTGGTCGTTTTGATCACCGGTGCGGCAAGGCTCGCCAGCGCAAATCCCATCATCGGTCCGCCGTGAATGACGCGGGGGTGCATAGGCGGTTGAAAACCTGCAAATTCCATGAGCGTTTCAACTGGCGTGCCAAGAGGGGCACGGACGTTACCCGGGGAAGTGAGCGCCTCCCCCGTTAGCGTGATCACGCGATGTGTCAGGGGCTTGCCGTGAACGATCGCATCGCGCACGGCGACCGCCGTTCCTGGATTTTGACAGACGATACCGATATCGGCGGGGATACCACCTCGAGGTACTTCTTTGCCAGTCAAAATTGTAATCAGTTGCTTTTCGCCACCCGAGGGATATTTGGTGGGAAAGGTGGCCACCTCGATGTCGTCGCCCGCCGCCGCTGTCATGGCGGCGAGTGCATCGGGTTTGTTGTCTTCGACCGCAATCACGATGTTCGCTGCACCGACAATATAAGCCAAGATTTGGGCCCCTTCGATAATCGCCGACGCCTCGCACTGCATCAGGGTGTCATCGGCGGTGATATAGGGCTCACATTCCGTGCCGTTGATAATGAGTGTTTCAATGGGTCCGCGCTCGCGCGCGAGTAATTTCACTGCCGTGGGAAACCCTGCGCCGCCGAGTCCAGCAATGCCCGCCTGCTGGATGTGCGCCATGAGGGTTTCCGGGCTTTGGGCGCGATAGTCGGTGACGCCTGAGTGGGATAGCCACTGGTCGCTGCCATCAGTTTCCAGCTCGATACAGAGGTCATCAAGGCCCGACGCATGGGCGATGGGGTGCGCACCAATGCGGGCAATCGTTCCCGAAGTCGGAGCATGCACTGCGACAGACATCGACGTTGTTGCCTCGGCGATACACTGTCCACCCAATACTCGGTCCCCCTCTTTGACAATGGGGCTGGCGGGCGCGCCGATATGCTGCCGCATAGGCAACACCAAGCGATTCGGCAGGGGTAACTCGCGTAATTGGCCAGGTCGCGACAGCGCTTTACGCTCTGGCGGGTGGATGCCACCGGGTATGTCGTGAATCAATCTCATGCGGCAGCGCGGTCCGAGGCAATGATGCCGGTAGTTTTCGAAGGAAGTTGCCAGTGCCAGTGAGCGATGCCACTGTGACGGGGAATCATGTCGATGCAGTCAACGGGACAGGGATCCACGCACAGGTCGCAGCCGGTGCACTCATCGGCGATGACCGTGTGCATCAGTTTTGCTGCACCCAAAATTGCGTCAACTGGGCAGGCCTGAATACATTTGGTGCAGCCAATACATTCAGCTTCGCGGATATACGCCACCAATTTTTCTTTTTCGACACCGTGCTCGGCATCCAATGGCAGCGGCTCTACATCGAGCAGATCCGCCAAGGCTTGAATCGTATCTTCGCCGCCGGGCGGGCACTTGTTGATGGCGTCACCGTCAACAATCGCCTCTGCGTAGGGACGGCAGCCGGGGTAGCCACATTGGCCGCATTGGGTTTGCGGTAAAATGCCGTTGACTTGCTCGGCCAGAGGATTGCCCTCAGCCCGAAAGCGAACGGACGCGAACCCGAGCAGAGCTCCGAAAATAATTCCCAGCGAGAGTAGCGCAAGAAGAGCAGCTAAAAGCGGATCGTTGGAGAGCATTTCGATCACGATGGCACCAACCCTGCAAAGCCCATGAAGGCGAGTGATGCGAGCCCTGCGGCAATCATACCAATGGCCGCACCTTGGAATGGCTCAGGTACATCTGCGATAACCAGTCGTTCGCGCATCGCTGCAAATAGGACGAGAACCAGTGAAAAACCCAGCGCTGCGCCGACGCCGTAAAACAACGTGGCGATAAAGTTATGCGCCTTGTTGATATTGATCAACGCGACGCCCAGTACAGCGCAGTTGGTGGTGATCAACGGCAAATAGACACCGAGCACGCGGTGGAGCAAGGGGCTGGTTTTACGCACGACCATTTCTGTGAACTGCACCACGACGGCGATCACCAAAATAAAACTAATGGTGCGGAGGTAAGCCAGGTCCAGGGGTAGCAACAAGTAGTGGTAGGTCAGGTAGCTACAGGCCGATGCAAGAGTGAGGACAAAGGTGGTGGCGGCCGACATGCCGACTGCGGTATCGAGTTTATTGGAGACGCCCATAAAGGGGCACAGTCCGAGAAACTGTACCAATACGAAGTTGTTGACGAGCACAGCTCCAACGAGAAGCAACGCGTAGTCACCGAACATGGAACCGCTCCACGAGTCCTGTTAAAGATTTGATTTTAGGGAATAAAATTGCACTGTTACAATCACTTTTCGTTATAAAAAAATGATCATTTGCTCGCTTCGATCATCGCCTCGACGGCCGTCGGATCGACGCGCTGTAACAGTGGCACAAAATCCGCTATCTGCCACTCTGTCAGCGCGCCCTGAAGGGTATGCCAATCCAAGCTGACTTGTAAAAATTTCTCGGACTTCTCAGCCATCGCCGGCAATACCGGTTTGAGGTAAGTCATGAGAATTCTGAATAAATTGATACCCACACTGCAGACCATTTGCACTTCCAGATCGCGACCTTCCTCTTTGGCGAGCACCCAGGGCTTCTTCTCGTCGATATATTGGTTGGCCCGGTCGGCCAGGGCGATAATCTCGCGCATGGCACGGTTAAACTCGCGAGCCTCATAGAGCGAAGCGATCTCGTCTCCCGCGATAATGAACTGTTGCACTAACTCAGGCTCGGCACAGGCCGAGGAAAGTTGATTATCAAACCGCTTGCGCAAAAAACCCGCACATCGGCTAGCGATATTCACCACTTTGCCGACTAGGTCCGCGTTCACTCGCTGTACAAAGTCATCGAGGTTGAGGTCGATATCGTCAACGCCTGAGGATAGTTTGGCAGCAAAGTAGTAGCGCAGATACTCGGGATCAAGATGCTGTAAATAGGTTGAAGCCAGCGTAAATGTTCCGCGGCTCTTAGACATCTTGGTGCCATCAACGGTCAGGAAACCATGGGCGAAGACTGCGGTCGGCTGGCGGAGTCCAGCGGCATCCAGCATCGCGGGCCAGAATAAACCATGGAAATTCACAATATCTTTACCAATAAAATGATACAGCTCAGTCTCGTAGCCGGGTTGCCAATACGGTTCGAAGGCGTCACCCGTGAGGGTGCAGTAATTTTCATGACTGGCGATATAGCCGATGGGCGCATCGAGCCAGACATAAAAATATTTGCCGGGATGGCCAGGAATTTCGAAGCCAAAATAGGGCGCATCTCGGCTGATATCCCAGTCCTGCAGGCCGGCATCGATCCATTCGCGCAATTTGTTCGCGATTGCGGACTGAAGCTGCTCACCGCTAACCCATTCGCTGAGTAGATCCGTGAAGTGGCTCAGTTGAAAGAAGATGTGATCCGATTCTCGGTTCACGGGTGTTGTACCCGACAGAGCCGAGACGGGATCGATTAGATCGGCTGGAGAGTAGGTGGCACCGCAGGCTTCACAGTTATCGCCGTATTGGTCGTCCGCTTTGCATCGTGGACAGGTCCCTTTGATGAATCGGTCGGCAAGAAACAGTCCCTTTTCTTCGTCGAAGGCTTGTGTGATGGCCCGCGTAGTAATGTGTCCCGCTGACTCGAGACGCTGAAAGATCTCGCAGGACCAGCGGCGATTTTCCTCGGAGTGCGTCGAGTAGAAGTGGTCAAAAGAAATAAGAAAACCCGAGGAGTCGGACTCGTGTTGCGCTTTAATACCGGCGATGTGGGCCTCAGGAGAAACTCCAGCACGCTCTGCGGAGAGCATGATCGCGGTACCATGCGCGTCGTCTGCGCAGATGTAGCGGCAGTGATGTCCTCGAGAACGCTGAAAGCGAACCCAGATGTCCGTCTGAACTTGCTCCAGCATATGTCCTAGGTGCAAGGGCGCATTGGCATAGGGCAGTGCGGAGGTGACGAGGATCTGACGAACCGGAGTGCTCATGGCTAAAATCGACATTGGCGGAATTAGGTCGCGAATTGTACCGGAGTCATCTGCGTGTTTCATGCCTAAGGCGCTATAATCACGCTTTTGATGTTGGCGACAAGATCGGCCGAAAGCTCGGCTTAAGGAGAGGTAGTGGGCAATCCAGCGCGGCACATCGTAGCGATCGCATCGGGTAAGGGCGGCGTCGGCAAATCGACGGTCACGGTGAACCTTGCGGCCGCGTTGCGCGATGCAGGATGGCGTGTGGGTCTACTCGATGCCGATATTTATGGCCCCAGCCAGCATCGGCTGCTCGGTGTTGACCCATCGGTGAACCCCGAACAGAGAGCGCAGCACCGCTTGGCGCCGATTGAGGCCCACGGTATCGAGGCGATGTCGATGGGGTTCCTCACCACAGAATCGACGCCTATGGTGTGGCGCGGGCCGATGGCGAGCAGCGCGTTGGCGCAATTGCTTGAGACAACCGACTGGGGTGCGCTGGATATTTTGTTAGTCGACATGCCACCGGGAACCGGTGATATCCAGTTGACTCTGGCGCAACGAGCCCAGCTTTCTGGCGCAGTGATCGTCACAACGCCCCAGGATATTGCGCTCATCGACGCGCGCAAAGGTATCGAAATGTTCCTGAAAGTGAAGGTCCCGATTTTGGGAATGGTGCAAAATATGGCGGTGCATGTGTGCAGTGCCTGCGGGCATGAAGATCCTGTGTTTGGCGCGCAGGGTGGGTTGCAAGTTGCCGAGGATTACGCGGTGCCTGTACTGGCCAATCTGCCGCTCTCAAGAATGATTTGCGAGGCGTCAGACTTGGGAGTGCCTCTGGTGGATCAGCATCCGGAATCGATCGAAGCGGAGAGTTATCGTCAGGCCGCGGCCGCGCTGATAGAGTGTCTGTCGCAGCAACCGCCGCCGCCGACGCCGACGATGTCGATGAGTGATGATTGATCAGGATAGGTGAGGCTCGACCGGCAGACGGTTCTGAATGCACGGCCGGTTGTGAATGAGTGTTCTGAATGAAATCTCAGAATAAGAGAGGCGCTAGCAGGTATCAGCGCGTGCTTAAGGAGATGGGTCCTTGGGCGGTTAGCAGGGCGTGAGCAAATCGCGCATCAACGTGTAACGATCGAAAGAGTAACAATCTAAAGAGTAACGAGTGAAGGAGTTGCTGTGAGTATAAAATCAGACCGATGGATTCGTCAGATGGCTGAAGAGCGCGGCATGATCGAACCCTTTGAGCCAGGACAAGTCCGTCTTGATGGTGATCGACGTCTGATCTCCTACGGGACATCAAGTTACGGCTATGACGTCCGGTGTTCGCGTGAGTTTAAGGTGTTTACCAATATTCACTCGGCGACGGTTGATCCGAAAAACTTTGATGAGGACAGCTTTGTTCACGTTGAGGGCGATGTTTGCGTCATCCCACCCAACTCTTTCGCGTTGGCCTGCACCGTTGAGTATTTCCGGATTCCGCGCAATGTACTGACCGTGTGCTTGGGTAAGTCGACCTATGCGCGCTGCGGTATCATCGTCAATGTGACGCCATTAGAACCCGAGTGGGAGGGTCATGTGACGCTCGAGTTTTCCAATACCACCACATTGCCGGCAAAAATTTATGCCAACGAGGGCGTTGCGCAAATGCTGTTTTTTGAATCGGATGAGCCCTGCGAGACGAGCTATGCGGATCGCGGTGGTAAATACCAAGGGCAGCGAGGCGTGACCTTACCGAAAGCGTAATCAGTCTTCAGCCTCGGTGGTAGGATCATCCCAACGCAAGGACTTGAGCGCAACCGTAATGGCTGAGCCGTCCTCCACATGCTCACTGCGGACGAGGAGATAATCGGCATCGATTGCAAACCACAGTGTCGATTGGCGTTCTGGGTCATCGTGAACTTGGTCGTAGCGAAGCGTGCGAAAATCACCTGCCGGGGTCGTGATCGAGACCTCCTCAATCAATGTAAATGTTCGCGTTTTGATGCGGTGGCCATCGATGATGACTGAAGTCAAGGTTTCTGGAGCCTGTGGCGCAGTCATCAGGTCTAGGCGCAGTTGCTCCTGGGTGCTGAGTCGGTCAAGGACCTCCGGGGACCACGGGTGCTCGGTCCACTCGTCTTTGCGCAGCGATCGTATCCGCTGTTGTTCGGGGTCGAATTGAACCTCGCGACGACGATTGACCGGCCCTTTCAACCGGTAAAGGAAAGAGTCGGCCAGGATTCTTCCCTGATCGATCCGAAACTGCGCTTCCTCACTTAGGGAGAAAAATAATACTGAACCTGAGTTAGTGAGGGTCCATTGCGATTCCTGCTGCCGTAGTTGTCGCCTGAGTGTGATGTCCATGCCCATCACCGATGTGTCATAGCGCGCAGTATACGGCCGTAATGCGCTGCCAGCCTCACCTCCTGCGATAGGACTGAGGATGAGCAAGAAGGAGAGAAAAAATAGCGCTAGGCTGGGCCGATACTCATGCCAGAGATACCAGGCGTGCACGCGAGGACGATCGCGAGTCAGCAGGTGGACAATGGCGCCTACTGGCATTGTGGATCCCATAGCATGCCTGTGGCGGGCAGCAGCTCGCCATCGAGCGTGGCAGTGCCTGACGCAAATCGGAGTCGGCCGCTCAAATGCCAATGCGCTGCGAGGGCATAAATTTGGTGCTCGAGTTCTAATATTCGGTTGCTGAGAGTCTCCGGTGTGTCGCCGGGTTGGATGGCCTCACGGGCCTGTAAAATGGGCGGCCCACCATCGAGCTCTGAGGTCACGTAGTGCACGGTAGCGCCCGCGAATGCGTCGCCCGCCTCTATGGCGCGTTGATGCGTGTTTAAACCGGGATACAAGGGCAGCAATGAGGGGTGGATATTGATCAGTCGACCCACGAAAGCATCGACGAACACGGGTGTGAGGATGCGCATAAAACCGGCGAGAATCACGAGATCGGGGTTTGCTGTAGCGACCAAATCGCGCAACGCGGCATCAAAAGACTCGCGATCTGGGAACTGAGTGTGGTCGAGAGTTCGCGTATCGATACCGCGTTCTGCCGCTGCCTGCAGACCTGTTGCGTTGGGACGATTGCTGACGACCAGTTTGACCTGCCCACCGAGCTTTTGCTGATCCGCGGCGTCGAGCAGTGCCTCCATATTGGAGCCGCGGCCGGAGATGAGTATCACAATGTTAGGCATCGAGGCTGTCGCTCTCATTTAGCCTATGAGGCGGACATCGTTGGGTCCGGATTGGATGGATCCGATGCGCCAGCCGGGTTGGCCTGCGTCGCTGAGCACTTGCAGTGCTGTGTCGGCATCGGAGGCCGCGACCGCGATCACCATACCGACGCCGCAGTTAAAGGTGCGAAACATTTCATTTTCCGCGACGTTGCCGCCGCGCTGTAGCCACGCGAAGACCTCGGGTAACGCCCAGCTGTTGAGTTCGATATGCGCCGACGCTCCCTCGGGGAGTACCCGCGGGATATTCTCTAAAAGACCGCCACCAGTAATATGAGCCATCGCATGAATCGGCACATGTCGCTGAAGATCCAAAAGCGGCCTGTTGTAAATCGTTGTGGGGGCAAGCAACGCCTGCGCCAGTGTCGAGTCGCCCATGGGTTGCTGCAGGTCGGCACAGGTCACTTCGATGATTTTGCGAATGAGTGAATAACCATTGGAGTGCGGTCCACTCGAGGGTAGCGCGAGCAAAACGTCGCCAGTTGCGACCTGTTGTCCATCGATAATAGCGTCACGTTCAACCACGCCAACGCAAAATCCCGCAAGATCATAGTCGCCAGACTCATACATCCCTGGCATTTCGGCTGTCTCACCCCCGACTAGGGCGGCGCCTGCCAGTTGGCAGCCGCGACCGATGCCCGTCACGACATTCGCCGCGACATCGACGTCTAGCTTTCCCGTGGCGTAGTAGTCGAGAAAGAAAAGGGGCTCAGCACCCACGACGGCGATATCATTGGTACACATGGCAACGAGATCAATGCCGATCGTATCGTGAATGCCCAGTTCAATTGCCAAGCGCAATTTGGTACCGACACCGTCGGTGCCCGACACCAAGACAGGCCGACGATAACCCTCAGGAATTTCGCAGAGCGCGCCAAACCCGCCAAGGCCACCTAAGACCTCTGGTCTTTTGGTCGCCGCGCTCACCGATTTAATGCGTTCAACCAGCGCATTGCCGGCATCGATATCAACGCCTGCATCGCGGTATGTGAGAGAGGACGTGGATGTAGTATCGCTCATAGTGTCACCTCATGTGTCGGTGCCAAGGGTACTGCCTCTCGTCGTCGCTGGAAAGCGACCTCGGGGTGAATCACTGCTAAACTCCATCAAAATGCCATAGATGAGTCGTTTCATGGTCAAGCTTAGAATTGCTGCAATGCTGTTGACCTTGTCACTGTTTGACACGGGTGTAGCGCAATCGTTCGCTGCTGAATCGGTCGCGGTGCCAGATCGGACCGAATCGGTCTTTAATCAAGCGATACGTGAGGCCTTTTCCAGCTTGTTGATTCGTAAAACTGGCGACCGAAATATCGTCAACCAACCTGTGGTAAAGGATGCGTTTGCCGCAGCCACACGCTGGGTGTCCTTGTATCAGTATCAAGATCATGACGATGGCACCGAGCTGCGGGTAGAATTTGATGAGGCCATGGTGCTCGACTTGCTGCGTTCGGCGGGAGCGACTTATTGGACTCAGGCGCGACCGCCGTTACTTTTGTGGCTGGTGATCGACGAGCCGGATGGCCGTCGATTTGCGACACTCGATCGGGATGCGGAGCTGTTGCACTCACTGCGCAGCACGCTCGCCGAGCGTGGCGTTGCGTTGCGAACGCCCGTTCTTGATTTGCAAGATGCGTTACAGCTTGCTCCTGAGGATGTCTGGGAGAACGACGTCGATGCGATACGAGCAGCCTCTGGTCGCTACGGTACTTCGCATATTTTGCTCGGCCGCTGGGTGACTCTCGGGAGTGGCTTTCATATTGCTGATTGGCTTTACCTCGATGAGGATCGAGAGCAGACAATTCGGGTTCAGGGTGTGGATCACGTGAGGCTCATTGACGCGGCGGCAGAAATCGCAATCGATCGCTATCTCGCACAGTATGCAATGGCCTTGTCAAATCAAGAGACCGAGCGGCCAGTCATGGTTAACATCTATGGTGTCCGAGCCGTAGCGGATTACTTAGCGGTATTAGCTGTGCTGAATGAAATTGCTCTCGTTGAGCACTTTCAGTTAACGGCGATGGCCGGTGATGTGCTGACTTTCCGTGTTTCAGGTGTCGAGTCGGCGTCGGCTTTGGCACGATTACTACCTGAACAAAGTCGATTATCGGTCATTGCTGACGGCCAATTTTCCGCCGATCCGCTTGAGTTGGCCTGGGAGGCGCAATGAATATCGAAGAGCGTGAGATCAGACGTTGGCCGTGGTTCGTGGCCCTCAGTATTGTGCTGATTGTCTCGGTGATTATTCTGAAAGACATTATGATGCCCTTTGCCATTGGTGCGCTGATCGCCTATTTGGGAGACCCCCTAGTCGATCGGCTGGAAGACAGAGGTATGAGTCGAACGGCTGGTGTGATCGCAGTGTTCGTACTGTTGCTGCTTGTTAGCATGATTGCCGTTGCCGTTGTCGTGCCGGCGGTGGTTCAACAGTTGATCCAAGTGATTCAACAAATGCCAGCAGGCTACGCGTGGCTTGCCGAAACTGCGCTTCCCTGGGTGCAGGCGCAACTCAGTATCAGTCCGATCCAATTACCCAAGATCGATGTGCAGGGCGAGTTGGCTAGCAGATGGCAGTCTGTGGGGGCGATGGGCGCCAACGTGTTGCGATACCTGACGGCTTCGGGCGCGAATTTTTTACTCGGCATTGTCAATCTGGCGTTGGTTCCTGTGGTGGCCTTTTACCTCATGCGTGATTGGGATCACATTGTGGCGCGATTAGTGGATCTGGTTCCTCGACCATGGCAACAGCAGCTATCGCTGATCGTCGGAGAGGCTGACAGTGTGCTCGGAGAATTTATGCGCGGTCAGTTAATGGTCATGCTGACTTTGGCGGTAGTCTACAGCCTCGGACTGTGGTTGCTCGACGTGCAGTACGCCGTGTTACTAGGCTGTCTCGCGGGGATCGCGAGCATGGTGCCCTATGTGGGCGCGATTGTCGGCATCGGTGCGTCATTGATTGTCGCTGGGGTGCAGTTTGATGCGGACATCACGGTGTTGGCATTGGTCGCTGGTGTTTTCGCGATCGGTCAGTTGTTAGAAAGCTTTGTTTTGACTCCCTGGCTGATAGGTGATCGCATCGGTTTGCACCCCGTCGCGGTGATCTTCGCGCTCCTAGCGGGTGGCGAGTTGGCGGGCTTTACCGGTATTTTACTCGCACTCCCCATTGCTGCGATTGCGGTGGTGTTCTTTCGGCATGGGTTGAATCACTATCGAGCCAGTGATCTGTATCATCGCGATTAGGGTGAGTGATGGCGGCGACACCACAGCAGATTCCTTTGGCGATTCGACTCGATGAGGAGGCGAGTTGGGATAACTGGGTATCGCGCCCGGTAACGCAATCGCTTGAGGCCGCATTGCAACAGCGTGCAGATCAGAGCGCCGGTATTTATCTGTGGGGCAAGGCGGGTTCTGGGCGCAGTCATTTATTGCAAGCAGTCTGTTTGCAAGCGCAGCATGAGAGCCGCTATTTGCCACTATCGTTGCTGACGACTTACCCACCGCAGGCGGTGTTCGAACAGGCCGAGTTATCCGAAGTTATCGTTATCGATGACCTCGAGTCGATCAGCGAAAGTCGGCCCTGGCAGGAGGCGCTTTTTCACCTGTTTAATCGCGCGCTCCATTCGGGTGCAACCCTTGTGATTGCCGGCGATGCGCCTCCTCAGCAACTGGGGGGATGGCTACCGGATTTACAATCGCGGCTGGGTTCGCTGTTGGTGTTCCATTTGCCCGAGTATGATGATGTGGCTTTGCGAGAATTGTTTGTTCGGCGAGTACAGTGTCGGGGCATAGTTGTCAGCGACGAAGTTGTGAATTACGTTATGACACGGACCGAGCGCTCGCCGCGTGCGCTCATGGCGTTGATCGATATTATTGATCAAGAAACGCTGATCCGAGGTCGCTCATTGAGCATTCCACTGTTACGCGATATTAATCTGTGGTCTTGATTTGCGGGATGGCATAGTCGTGCGGTCCTAGGTGGAGATAGGGACGCAACCAGCCTACGAGAAGGTAGAGCGGGACAGTGTCTACGAGTGCCGCGAGCGCTTTGAAAGCGTAGTTACTGCCCACCAGTATGAGCAGGGTGTTTAACGTCATTTCACCGCGAAAAAACACTGCACCAAACGTGACACTGACCACCATCACGGAATCCACCAGTTGACTGAGAAGCGTACTGAAGTTGTTACGTAACCACAGGTGCTTGCCGCGAGTGAGTCGGCGCCAAAAGTGATACAGCTGGACGTCGCAGTATTGTGCCGCAATATAGGCCAGCATGGAGGCAAACACTGCGCCTGATGTGGTGGCGTAAATGAGTTGGTATAAGCCGACGCTGCCGCTGGCGAAGTCGCCATTAGGGAGTGCCACAGGCTCCGACAACTGAAGTATTTGCCAGGGAGGCATGGTGTCTGCGGGTACTGATGGGAACCAGTCACCGAGCGTTAAAACCGCTAAAATCATGACGTTGATGCCCAAGCCCACGCTCACTAAAAAGTTCGCTCTAGCTTTTCCGTAGAGTTCGGAAATGAGGTCTGTGCACAGAAATGTGAGCGGGTAAGGCAGCACGCCGACCGCCAGCGCCAGCGGACCTAACTGAATAAAGCGGGTGATGCCGATCACATTCAGTAGCGTCATTGCCGCGAGGAATACACCGGCGAGAACGAGAAAAACGCGCTCCCGTCGTTCCTGAATAAACCCATCGGATAACGTCATATTAGTGCTCGATTTGTCCTAGATTGCCGTGAAGTATGGCGCCGTTGATGACGGGAGACTGGTGTGCCCACCAAATCATGTCGGCAATTTCGGTCGGATTGACCAGACGGCCGAAACTGTTTTGGCTACTGATTGCCTCGACAATAGTCGGGTCATGTCCGAGGTGCGCTCTGAGCATTTCTGTATCGGTGAAGCCCGGGCATATCATCGCGGTATGCACGCCGCGGCCCATCAGATCTTGGCAGGTCGCGCGCATCATTCCGGTCTGTGCGTGTTTGCTGACGACATAGCTAAACGCACCCGCGACGGCCTTTTCGGCGAGCGTCGAGCCAATGTAGAGCACACTCGAGCCCGACGACAAGTGCGGTAGTAGCGCGCCATTGAGCGTATTGATTGCGGCAACATTCACCTGCAGCACACGATGCAAATCGGCGTCGGCCGTGCTGTCACAACAGTCCTTTAGCATCAAGGCCGCGTTGTGAACCAAACAGACGCGGCTTGCTTGTTGCGACAGTTCATGGGCGAGCCCTTGCGCAGTCGACGCGACGGCCTGTGGATCGCTGAAGTCAGTTAGCCAATTTTCTACGCGCTCGTCAGGGCATGGTCTGCGCGATAGGTTGATACAGCGGTAGCCCTGATCGGTGAACAGCGTGGCGGTTTTAGCACCAATGCCTGCGCTGGCTCCGGAGATAATGGCAAGGTTTGAGGTCAAAGAGGTGTCCTTGTTAAGTTTGCGATCTGCGACGTTCACCATAGCGCAGCTCAACTCGATTGCCTACTACTGGCCGTTTATTGGATATCTGTCCTTGTGACTTGCTCTCATCTCTTGGTTCTGCAAAAGAGATGGCTTCATCTTGCTCTCGAAGCACAAGTCTAGAGAAACACAAATGGCGCGCATGACCACACTACACATTGCCAAGGAGGCCCATAAGTTTTCGGCCGCCCACTTTACAATTTTTTCGGCGACCGAGCGTGAGCGCTTGCATGGTCACAATTATGCGGTTTCGGCACGGATTTTGGCGCCGATGGGTCCCAATGGGTTTTCCGCAGACTACAATGTTTACAAGCGTCGTATTAGGGATTTTTGCGCGCGCCATGATGAGTACATGTTGTTGCCAGACGCCTCCCCATTTCTGAAGGTCAGCCAGGATGGAGACGATTATGTCGCTCTGTTTAACGGCCGGTCGCTGCGGTTTCCCGTCGATGAGACCTTGTTACTGCCGATGGTGAACGTGACTGTCGAGGAGCTCGCGCATTACTGTTTGCAGGACATCGTAGCGGCGTCTGCGGACGAGACGCTCGCCGAAGTGGAGATTTTCGTCTCTAGCGGCTCCGGTCAGGCGGGTTCGGCAATCTGGACCGCCTAAGAAAAAAATAAATTTTTTCTAAATGACTGAACTTTCTCAAAACGAGCTGGTCTGAGTAGTATCTGCTGAGATGACGCTTCTGCGGGGGCGGCGTAAGGGAAACGTCTCGGTAGTCAGAATCAGTCTTTGGTTCTCCCCGTTTTGAGTGGCTCCTTCATTCGCCGGCCTAACCCGCCGGCGTTTTTTATTCTCACCCTGCTCAATACTAATACGTCTGGCTCAAAGGACGGCTGGTCGCGGCGAGGTCGCTATTGCGCTGTTCCTCGGTGGATTGATGGATACTCATGTTGGCGCATGGTATGACGCAGAGACGCTTCCGTTTGCGGGCCGATCAGAGTCGCAATGACGACGCCCTGAGGATTAATCACCAGCGTAGTTGGGAGTACTTGAGGACGTGGCGTGCCCAGAAGCGCTGCGGGGTCTGAAGTGAGTACCTCAAATGTAATACCAAGTTCGTTTATTGCAGTTGTTAGCGCCTCGCCCTGCAGGCGGTCAAAATTGACACCGTAAACAGCGAGATCGTGTTCTTGGTCGAGCCGATTGAACACGGGAATCTCCTCGCGGCAGGGCTCACACCACACCGCCCAGTAGTTGACCAGCCGCCAAGGACCTGCACCGGAGACGGGACTCGTGGTGTTCTGCTCGCAACCCAAGCTGGCGAGTATGCTGATAATCAGCGCTGCGCAATGAACTAACTTAACCGGCATGAAACTCACTCTTATCGAGCGCGGCTGGCGAAAATAAATCGAATAGCGAAATCGATAGATGGTCCGTTTGCACTTGCGAGAGGCCATTGAGGCGCTCCAGAACCTCGGTGAGCCACGGCACGCCTGCCGCGTGCGTCAATGGGTAAGCTGAAAAGTCAGACACGTCTGGTTCCGCGCTCAGCAACTGCGCGAGGTCATCGAGAGAAACGGTATTGAGATCGCGACTCAAGAGGAACTGGTTGCGACCTGATGTCGAAATAATCGCTCTGGCTTCGAGACGATCACGAATGGTTTGCCAACTGATCGCATCGAGTCCCCATCCGGCATGGGTACCACGTAAAATTGCGCGCTCGCGAAGCCCGCCTCCGTTCTGATGCGCGCGCCACAGCTGGAAAAGTACCAGGAGAGCCTTCAGTAGCAATGGACGTCGCACATCCTGCTCAGATTGCCACGCCGACAGGCTGTGGGTCAGTAATGCACCGAGCAGTACGATGCTCCAGAAGACATACAACCACACCAAAAATAGTGGTATCGCTGCGAAGGTGCCATAGACAAATGTGTAGTCCGCGCCGATCACTCCCAGCGCGAAAATCCGTCGCGCCAAATAGAAGGCGAAGGCGCCGGACAACCCGCCGATGAGGGCGTGGAGGGGCGGTACGTCGCTGCTTGGCACCACTAAATACAGAAGGCTCAGGGTGGTCGCGGTGATCAGATGGGGCAGCAGCGGCAGTAAACCGTGAAGCTGCGAGAGTTCGAGGTTAAGAAAATTGCTCGCCGCATAGAGATAGGCCGATAGACCGATCGCCGCACCCACTAAGATCGGCGTCAACGACAGCACGGCCCAATAAACTAGCAGGCTAGATAGACCACTCCGCGCTTTTTTGACGCGCCAAATATGATTGAGCACCGCCTCTATAGAGCGCAGCATGAGTACCGCAGTGACGACTAAAATGACCACGCCTAGAGTGGACAGGTTCCGAGCTTGGAGCGAGAACTGCCGCAGGTAATCTGCCACGGCTGCAGAACTTTCTGGCAAGAGATAATCGACTAAAAAATCCTGAATGAGCAGATCACTGCCATTGAAGTTGGGCAGCACTGAGGCGAGACCGTAGAGAACTGTGATCAGAGGCACGAGTCCAAACAACGTCATGTAGACCAACGCGGTCACTGTTTCATGACATCGATCGTCTCGATAGCGTCGCCATAGGTATTGGGCGCGCCCGAGTGCTTTCTGTATGATGGGTTGTCTTACAGTCATCGCAAACCCCAAGCTGCTGGAAAACAGCCGTGACGAAAACAGCGGGCCAAAGAATCCCGCGAAGGTGTCAGTGTAGACGATGCGATTCAGCAAGCCCACGGGGTTTTTTTCTGCGGACCCGAAGCGCATTGCTCATCTGTCAGAATACGCGACACCCAACCGCACAGGAACAACGTTATGAGCACGGCACCACCATATGTACTGATTCTTTTTTACAGCCGTTCAGGAGCCACCGCGGCGATGGCCATGCAGATCGCTCGGGGTGTCGAGCAAGTGCCAGGTGTTGAAGCGCGCTTACGTACCGTGCCCCCCGTCTCCGCTGATACCGAAGCGAGTCTCGATGAGATTCCAGACACCGGGCCGCTGTACTGCTCAGAAGCAGATTTGCGCCACTGTTCGGGGCTCGCTCTGGGCAGTCCTACCCGCTTTGGGAATATGGCTGCGCCGATGAAATATTTTATCGACCAAACGAGTGCGCTGTGGATGAGCGGTGCACTGGTTGACAAGCCTGCGGCTGTTTTTACATCGACGAGTTCTCTGCACGGCGGGCAAGAGAGTACTTTGTTGTCAATGATGTTACCGTTGATGCACCAGGGAATGGTGTTGCTAGGGGTTCCCTACAGCGAGTCTGCGTTGAGCCGAACCACCTCGGGTGGTACGCCTTACGGCGCAAGTCACTGGGCCGGAGAGCACAGCAACAAGCCCCTCGATGACAATGAAATTGCAGTCTGTCAGGCATTGGGCCAGCGACTTGCGCGCTGGGCCCTGCGCAGCCTGACGGCAGCTTGAGGGACAGCTCGGTATGCTTCAACGGTTTTCAGTGCAGTTGGCGCGACTCAGTTGGTGGCTCACGATGGCCGCTTGGGCGGCACTGATAGCGCAACAGGCAGCAGATTTGGCGCGTTTTGATGCACCTTGGCCCGCGTGGCTACTGCGGACTTTGCCTCTGTTGGTGTTTTTGCCTGTCTTGCTGAAAAGGCACCGTCTGGGTTTGATTTGGTTGTGTATTGTGGATTTGCTGTATTTTGTGTCGTCGGTGGAGGGTGTATTTGCGTTATCTGGCGACCGCTTGGCGCAGCTGGGTTTGGCACTGACGGTGCTGTTATTCTCTGCGATCGCGGGTTATCTCGCTGTTAGTCGCAAAACATGAGTCGCTGACTGATAGACGATAGGTTTGAAGCGGGGCAGGCTGCTGATGGTCTGGCGGGAGATGCCATAGACGCAACCCATGCCCTAACAGATAGGCACTTTTAGGAGGCGCCAAATGCCATTGCTAAAACAAATTTTTTCTGGGATATGGCGTCTCGTCACTATCGTGGCGGATGGTGTGCGTGCGTTGTTTTCCGTGGCAATCGTGGTGGCGTTGATCGTCGCGTTCTTCGGTAGTGGCGATTCTGAGCTGCAGTCGATTCCCGAGCGTGGTGCGCTGTGGGTCAATCCAGTCGGGTCATTCACTGAGGACCGTCGTATCGCAGAGCCGGCAGAGGCACTGTTTGGCGATAGCGAGCAGCAACTAATTTTGGGCGCCGTAGTGAAGTCCATCGAGATGGCCGCCGACGATGAACGTATCAGTGCTGTCGTATTGGATCTCGGCGGGCTCAATGCGGTATCTGTTAGCCAAGGCAGTGAGATCAATGCCGCGCTCGCGCAGGTCAAGGCGGCTGGGAAACCGATAATTGCCATCGCTGACTTTTATTCTCAGGGCCAATACCTGATCGCTTCGCAAGCCGACAGCGTCTATCTCCACCCCCAAGGTGATGTCGGGATTGTTGGATTTTCAACCTATCGCAGCTATATCCGCCAGTTGCTGGACAACATTTTGGTCACCATGCATGTGTTCCGCGTTGGAGAGAACAAGTCAGCTGTCGAACCCTTCCTGCGCGATGACATGTCCGATCATGAACGGGAGGTTGTGACCCGCTGGGTGAATGGTTTGTGGACACAATATGCGAGCGCTATTGAGTCCGCTCGAAATTTGCCGCCGGGCGCATTACAGGCGCTCATTGACGATTTCCCAGAGCGACTTGAGGCGGCTCAAGGCAACATGGCAGCGCTGATGGTTGAGGCGGGCTTGGTCGATGAACTCCTAAACCGCGAGTTGCTTCAAGCGCGCATGGCCAAGCATGTCGGTGCCGTCGATGATGAGGGAGAGTGGGTCAGAATCGACGTGCAACAGTATTTAGAACAGGCCATGATGGAGCGAGATTTGGCGCGATTAGTCGATGCTGACCTGCCGGTCATTGCCATCGTTCCGGTCGAGGGTGAATTGGTGCCGGGTGAGTCGAGTCCTGGACTCGCTGGAAGCGATACTGTCGTCGAGCAAATCCGCGAGGCCGAGGCAATCGACAACGTGGCCGCAATTGTGCTTCGCGTAAATTCTCCAGGTGGCAGTGTGTTCGCCTCAGAGTTGATTCGCGAGGAAGTGCTGCGGGTGAAAGCCTCTGGCTTGCCGGTCGTGGTTTCGATGGCGAGTGTCGCGGCATCCGGAGGATATTATATCGCCGCGGACGCCGATCAAATTTGGGCGCAGCCGAGTACGATCACCGGCAGTATCGGTGTATTCGCAGCCTTCCCAACGCTCGAGCGGTTGTACGCATTTGCGGGCGTGAATGTCGATGGCGTGGCAACCAGTGATCTGGCATCCAGTATGGTCGCTGGGAGGCCGCTGGGGCAGGATGCTGCGCGAATGATAACTGCGATGATTGGCCGAATATACCGTGACTTTACCGCCTTGGTTGCTGCTGGTCGGGGTATGACGATAGAGCAGGTCGAGAGTGTCGCTGGTGGCAAGGTATGGGTGGGCCAAGATGCTCTGGAGATCGGCCTGATCGACGCACTCGGCGGTCTCAACGAGGCTGTGGCTGCCGCTGCCGCTCTGGGAGAGGCCTCGTCTTGGACGGTCCGCCGAGTCGGCACGCCGCTCAGCCCTGAACTGCTGCTACTTGAGGAACTCGGTGACTTCATTGCCATCAAGCACAGCCGCAATCAATCCTTGATGTCTCAGTGGTTGGCGGCTGTTGTGGAGCCTGTGAAGATGATGAACCACCTTCGAGACCCTCGGGATTTGTATCTACGCTGCCTCAGCTGCAGTTCACAGTTGTAAGTCCGTGCGCTGCTGTATGCGCGGTGTGCCGCAGTATCCTGATGCGGTGACCCCGGTTGCATCGACCGTATCAATGTCGATCAATCAGATGAGGAGAGCTCCATGATGGAATTTTCGGATCAGGTGAGCGAAGCCGTTCCCGCCGCGACAGTGATTATGATCCGTGATGGCGAGCTGGGTCTGGAGGCGTTGCTGCTTAAGCGCAATGACGCTCTGCGCAACATGGGGGGGAGCTGGGTCTTTGCCGGTGGGAAAGTCGAGGCAGACGATCCGGGCGATGATGATCAGGCAAGGGCAGAGTCAGGCGCGGTGCGCGAGCTCCGTGAGGAGACCGGCATCATCATCGAGCGCTCTGATTTGATCTATTTCTCACACTGGCTCACACCCATCGCGGTCAAGCGCCGCTTTGCCACCTGGTTTTATCTAGCGCCAATGCCCTCGGATGCGCAGGTGGTGGTTGATGGGAGCGAGATGGTAGCTCATCGCTGGCTTCGACCGGAAGTGGCCATCGCAGAACAAATGAGTGGTGCGCTGAAGATCCCGCCGCCGACATTGGTCAGTTTGACCGATTTGTTGTCATTTCAGACCGTCGAAAACGCCATGAACTGGGCACGCGGCCGAACAGCGCCTTATTTTTTCCCCAGGGTTGTCCCCCATGATGAGGGTATGGTGTTTCTTTACGATGGCGATGCAGGCTTCGACAGTAATGATCCATCGGTACAGGGCCCGCGGCACCGGACGTTGTTGCGCGATGGTATCTTTGATTACCAGCGCGAAGGCTCTTGAATGACTTGCTCAGAGCTCTTGTCGCGACATCATCCTTATTGAAACCAGCGTCCTCCAGGGAGCCGTTGGCGAGTTTCAGTCACAGTTTTCTCATAGAGTGTCTGGATATTGACTTGAGCGCCAGCTTCAAATCGTCTTGAGATCATAGTGACGGGGAAGAGAAAAACCTCTGAATCATGAAGATGCAGGGCGCGGGAACGTCCAGCGCGATCGCGATAGACCACCCAGTCGAGCTCAAGCGAGCCTGCGATCAGGTCGCCGAGTACGATACCCATTGCTTGCAGGGTGAGCTTGTCATCCGCTGAGACCAATTTGCGGTCGAGGAGTCGTTGCAAGGTGTCGATATCACGCGTCGCGTCGCCGCTCAGTTGTCGGCCGATCCGATTGGCAGCTTGCTCGACGCGCGCTCTTTGATCGCTCATAAACTGCCGATCGATCGCCGTGAGTGGCTCAACTCTGCGACTGAGTGGCTCACCAAACTGCTGCGCGGCCACTGGATAGGCGGGCATCACCAGTCCGATAAACACGAATAGCGGTAAAATCTGCGCGATAGATAGTTGTTTCCGAGAGCCTGAAGTGGATAATGTCGCCGTCAATTCTGAATTCCCCCTGAGCTAAGCGTTTTTCTGCTGGAGATCTTCGATGATAACCGGAAGCATCGTTGCACTGGTAACACCTATGAATGCCGATGGTGACATCGATTGGCCGGCGCTGGAGCGTTTGGTCGAGTTGCATATCGATGCGGGAACGAGCGCTCTGGGTGTGGTGGGTACGACTGGTGAGAGTTCGACCTTATCGCACGCTGAGCATTGTGAGGTGATTCGGTTCACAGCGAGGCAGGCTGGAGGCCGCATACCCATTGTCGCGGGTACTGGATCTAATTCGACGCGTGAGGCGATTGAGCTCAGTGCCGCGGCGGCCGAGGCTGGAGCGGACGCGACTTTGTCTGTCGTACCTTATTACAATCGGCCGACCCAAGAGGGTATGTTCCAGCATTTCGCAACCATTGCTCGGGCCGTGAATTTGCCAATGATTCTTTACAACGTGCCGAGTCGTACAGGATGTGATCTGAGCAACGACACGGTGCTGCGACTCAGCCAAATAGAGAACATTGTGGGTCTTAAAGACGCGACGGGCGATGTTGCGCGTGGAGCTGCGCTGATCAAAAGCTTGCCGAGTTCATTTGCGGTGTATTCTGGAGATGATCCGACCGCGCTTGAGCTCATGCGAGTCGGTGCAAAAGGTAATATCTCCGTCACCGCGAATATCGAGCCCAATGCCGTGGCGGAGATGTGTCGCGCTGCGCTAAATGGTGATTTTGACACGGCTGCGGCAGTTGATCAGCGATTGTCCGTGCTCAATGCGGTTTTGTTTATTGAGCCCAACCCCATACCGGTAAAATGGGCGATGGGATTTCGTGGTGTAATCAGCCACGGGCTCAGACTTCCTTTGACGATACTGTCGGCATCGGGGCAGAATCGGGTTCAACAAGCTCTGGAGCAATTCGACGCGTGAAAAAATTGACTGTTTTGTTAGCCAGCTTCGTAGTTTCGGGCTGCAGTTGGTTGTACGGCCCAGACGGCTGGTTGGGTAACGATGACAACGATTATCGCGATGCGCAGCAGGCTCCAGCGCTCGTGCTACCTAGCGGTATCGATGCAGCGACGGTTGAATCGATTTACCCGATACCGCCCGCTTCTAGCGGGGCGTCGGTGCTGATGACGACCACTGTGCCGCGGCCGACCCCATTGACGGCGGCAAATGCCTACGACGCGGTGCGCATACAGCGTTTGGCGGATGAATCGTGGGCGCTGGTCGCAGTTGCTCCTGGACAGCTGTGGCCGCAGGTCCGCGCGTTTCTGTCTGCCAGCGGCATCGGTGTGACATCAGTTGATCCGACTGCCGGATTGATAGACACCCAATATGTTGAGTTGAACGATCACCCCTTGCCGAGTCGATTCCGATTCCGCATTGACGGCGGGATCCAGCGTAATACTGCTGAACTGCATATCTTGCAGCAGACGCAATCGGGCGAAGATTTGGACTGGCCTCTCAATTCGGATGACGTCGAGGCTGAGTCGACGATGCTGCGCAATATTGCCCAATACATTGCCAACAGTGCCGATTCAACGCCCATCTCCATGGTGGCTGATCGGTCAATGACGGGTGCCGGTCGAATTTCTCTCGAAGAGACTGATAGCGGTGGGATGCAGATTGTTCTTGGTTTGCCTTTTAACCGCGCTTGGGCCTCGGTTGAAAAAGGACTTTTGGATTCTGGATTCCGCATCGATGATAAAAATCGTAGCGAAGGGCAATTTTACGTGACTTACCTTGGACCCGATGGCGAAGAGGGTGAGGGCTGGTTTGGATGGCTGTGGGGTGACGAAGATGACCATCCGTTTGCCGGTAAAGTATATCGATTGAATGTCGATACCGAGGCGGAGCAACAGGTTCGAATTTCCCTGACCACTGAAGAGGGTGGCGAAACGACTAGTCTTGAGCAGCAGGGACTACTCACTGTACTTCAGGGCAATATTTCCTGATGAGATTCGCGTCGCTGGGAAGCGGCAGTGGCGGTAACGGAACAGTTGTTGATACTGACAGTGGTACGGTGCTCATCGACTGTGGTTTCAATGCCCGCGAAGCCGAGCTGCGACTTGGTGCGCTTGGCATCGAGGCATCCTCATTGTCAGCAATCTTGGTCACACACGAACACTCTGACCATATCGGCGGTGTTGCCACCCTGGCGCGGCGCTTCAATCTTCCTGTCTATGCGACTGCCGGTACCCAAGCATCGGGTCGCCTGAGCAAAGTAACGCAAACGCACACGATTCTACCGGACGAATCGTTCTCGGTGGCCGATATGCGCATCGTCGCGGTGCCCGTTCCGCACGATGCGCGCGAGCCTGTGCAGTTTTGTATCACTTGGCGTGATTGGCGCGTTGGGATTCTAACGGATCTAGGCAGTATTACGCCGCGGGTGATCGACGCATTTTCTGGCTGCCACGGGCTATTAATTGAGGCCAATCATGACCGAGACGCATTGGCGAGGGGGCCTTATCCCGCAACGGTAAAGTATCGAGTTGCCGGAGACTGGGGGCATCTCAACAACGAGCAGACTCGCCACCTGATTGAGGCGCTCGATACGGCCGCCTTACGTCAACTGGTGATCGGTCACATCAGTCGGAAAAACAATTCGGAATCCATGGCACGTGCTGCTTTAAAAAACTTGGATCTACCTGAGCAGTGTCAGGTTGAATACGCGTGTCAGGATACAGTGCTCGCGTGGCGTCGGGTCGATCTACCCGGTGCTGATGCCCGCTCAGTCTTGGGCTGAGTAATCCGCAGCGCGCCGCTTCCAGCGCCGATTGCTCCATAAGTAACTTTCCGGCTCTTCCAAAATGGCACGCTCCGCAACCTGTGCATAACGGTCGAGTAGCTCTCCCGCATCGAGCGATGCGGGGTCACGGGTCAGAGTCTCAAACTCAATCAGATAATGCCCGCGTCGCTGCCGGCGACAGTGCACAAATGCGACCGAGGAGTCGAGTATTTTTGCAATGTCCTCTGGACCGGTAAAAAATGGTGTTTGTTGATTCAGGAATTGAGTCCAATGCGCACGGGAACGTCGGCCGGGCGCTTGATCAGCGACTAGCACGATGATCCGCGGTGTTCGTCGGTACTTCAAAATATCGCGCGCTGCTTGTCGCATAGCAATTGGCCGACCCCCGGATCGCGACCGCGATTCGAGTGCAAACCGGTCTGCCCCAAGGCTATGGAGTGGTTTGTAAACAGGATCGAGACGCAAATCTGTGGTCGGTTGAACCGCATGCAAAGCCCATTCCCAGTTGCCCTGATGGATCAGGACTAGGATCACCGAGCGTTGATTGTTGTCCGACAACTCGCGCAGTAATTCCGGATTCGCGACCTGAACACGCTCGGTAAAAGCGGGCAATGGTAAAGCGCGCGTCGCGACGATCTCGACGCTGCTATCACAAAATGCTCGGTAGAACCGCTTTTCCAAGCTTTTGCGCCACGCTAGGTTGTGCTCGGGAAAGCTGTTGGCGATATTTTCCCTCACCACATGGCGACGATAGCGCACGACGTGGTAAAGCAACCCCGCTAACACACCCGACAGGGCGTAAAGCAGGGGTAGGGGAAGTCGCGCTAGCGCGCGGTAAAGCCAATAGATCATAGCGTCAGGCAATGCTCCGGCCATCGATACTCCACAATACCCTCGCTCGAATTCCACTGAGGGCACGGTAGTCGTGGATTGCCCGTCAGGTCGAGTCGGTTGAGTTGCGGTAAGGTTTGCAAAGGGACGGGGTCAATCACGATGTTGTTGTCCAGCCAAAGCGATTGTAGCGTGCTGAGTTGCCCCACCTCGACCAGGTTTCTAATTTGATTGTTAGACAACTTTAGATGAGTTAGTGCAGAAAACGTGCTGAGTCCAGTGAGCGATTGAATCCCCGCATCACTGCAGTTGAGTTGTTTAAGCGCCGCTGCATTGCGAATGTTTTGATCCTGTATCGCTTGAGCGACACAGCGTGCTAATGCTGGATCGTCAATGTCATAGGCATTGAACAACGCCGCTGGACCCGCGATCGGGCGGTCGTTAAAAGAAACGTCATAGTGCCGCAAATCGTTGCAGCCGGTCAGTAGCGCGATACAAATACTGCAGGCGCTGATGATGCATCGATACATAAGCAACTCCGCTCGGTTGTGCCTATAATGCCAAAAATCGCGGCTCAAGAGTGAGTGTTGTGGTAGAAGCAGAGCAAGAAATTCGAGACCAAGAGCAAGATAGCCAACTGCGCCAATTGGAAATTGCGTTACGAAAGCAGTGGCGGTTGGGGCAAAACATGGTGTTGTGTGCGGCGCTTGATCCCAGCGGGCTGCTCACTATTGTGGTGCCGCACTATTTTTTGGGTCATTTCACAACTGCAAGCAGTGATGCCGCCCGCGACAGCAATGAAACCTTTGTTCGCTCAGTGATCTCCGGATCCCGTTTGAAAACGCATCAAGAAATCTTTGCTGTCTCGCGGCGTTTGGGCGTCTCTACCAGTTTCATCAAGCTTGATCAGCCCCTGTCGGAGACGCCGCAGGCACTTGCCGCTGCGGATGCCGTGATTCGACGCTATGGAATCGGTTTTGTCGAACGGCGTGCGGTGCTGTTATTTGATATCGCGGAATTTTCTCTGTACTCACCATTTGAACAGGCGAGTCAATTAAACAGCCTGTCTTATTCGATGAATTCGGCGCACAGCAAGTTGCAGCGACAAGGTGTGGATGTCAATTTTGCCAGGACTACAACGGGCGATGGCTACTATGTCTGGAATCGAGATGTGGGCCCGTTCCCGGACTTCGATTTGTTGCTGTTTCTTTTGCTCGTCCTACTCGATAACGCCGTCGCAAAGACCGAAGCGTCGGGGAACACCGTTCCGACGATTCGCGCGGCGTATCACATTGGTAGTCACTACGAGCTTTTTCAGGCAGAGGGGATCGATCCGACGGTATTTAGCTACATCGTAGGAGACGTCACGATTCGTCTCGCGCGTTTATTGGCCGATGCAAAGGCCGGGCAATGTTTGCTTGGAAATTTCTCCGCCGAACTTCCGGGACAGGAAGGCCTGCATGGCCCGAGCGCCTTCGTCACTGCGGCGCTTGCTGAATTGGCTGACCTGAGAAATTTGCAGGTTGGTGGCCAGCCGCTGGGTAAAATTCGGCCGATTGCGGGGAGCAGCGGCTCAGAAACTCCGCAAATACTCGATGTCGTAGCCAAGCATGGCCTTGAACTGGCAGCAGAGAACCTTCAGCTTGACGTAGACTGGGGCCAGAGATCACTCACGATAGGCATTGCTCCCTCGTGAATCGAATCACTGTTGTCGCACAAACTCAGACAGATCGGCGCCGTGCTGAGCAGGTTGCTGAGCAGCTTGGCCTGTCCTTCGGGTCGTATCAGGCGGTGAACGGATCCTCTGAACTGTTACTCGTCGTCGCCATGACGGGGGATTACCTTTTGATATCGGGCCCGAAGGCTCCGGGGCCTATTGAAATTGACTTTGACAGTGCTGCAATGCGCCATCGTCGGCGGGGTGGCCATAATGAGTTATTGGGCAAGGCGATTGGTGTGAAGGGAGATCGGCGACCCAGTGTCGTTGATGCGACCGCGGGTCTCGGTCGCGACGCCTTCGTGCTCGCTGATCTAGGCTGTCGGGTGGAGATGCGAGAGCGATCAATGGTGCTGTGTCATCTACTGCAACAGGCCCTTGTGAATGGCGCGAGTTGTCGGCACGACAATGTGCGAGAGGCGGTGGCGCGGATGTCGCTGTATCCTGGATCAGCGCAGCTAAGTGATGTTTCTAATCACCAGGTAATCTATCTCGACCCCATGTTTGAGGATTCGGGAAAGAAGGCGGCAGCAAAAAAGGATTTGGCGGTTTTGCAGAAACTCCATCGGGGCGCGGATGATTCCGGTGCGTTAGTGGAATGGGCGCTATCGCAGCCGGTGTCGCGGGTGGTGATTAAACGCCCGTTGAAAGCGTCACCGCTCACGCCATTTAAGCCGACTCACGTGATTCGGGGCAGTAGCATTCGATTTGATGTCGTGGTGAGAGCAGAGCTGTGATGGACGACATTATTGTCATCGGTTTACACGGTCAGTCGCACGCGGCAATTCTCTCGCGACTCGCCCGCGCGCGCGCACCGGTCCGCTTTGTAGATGCGTGCCCCGATCGCCTCAATCAGGTTGCAGTTGGGTACCCAGAGACACAAACAACCGTGGTCGCCGACCTGGCGACGACTGCTGGACGAGGCCGTGTGCTCGATGGCCTGCGCCAGTGGGGTGCTGCCTGGGCGATCGTGTACACAGTCGTGCTGACCGCAGAGGATGATGGGCTGGACACCCAAATAAGCTGGTTGTCTGCTTCGGTACAGGGTTTGCTGGCGTTGTTGCGAGGTGCTGTGGCACAAAGTACCCCTGTCCACCGAACTCGCGTCGTGTTAATCGTTGAGTGCCATGCGCAAATTGTCGAGGGAGCGAATCCGAGCATGACGGCGCTTGCGCAGGGTATCGAGGGCTTTATGACTGCCTTCGCCGAACAATTTCGTGCCGATTACGGGGACGTACTGCGAATCATTTTTGACGGCAATCTCAGCGGTGAACCCGCGCGGGACGAATCCGCATGGACGTCTTTAGTCGATTGGATGCTCGGGCACTGAAGCGACGTCTCAGGGTGAGCCTAACAGCCCTACCAATGTGTCGTAATAGATGGCTTTGAGACGGTCGAGATCAGCGATACGGACGTGCTCATCCACTTGGTGGATTGACGCATTCACGGGACCTAGCTCGATTATTTGTGTCCCGAGCGTGGCAATGAAACGCCCATCTGAAGTGCCTCCACCAGTCGACAGCTGAGGTTTTAGCCCCGTGTGTGTCTCGATGCTTGCCTCAACCGCGGCCAGTAGTTCGCCCGGTTCCGTGATGAAGGGCTCGCCACTTAAAGACCAATCAATACGGTAGTCGAGCGCGAAGCTGTCGAGAATTTCAGCGCATCGTTGTTGCAGTTGCGCTGATCGCCATTCATCGTTGAAGCGGATATTGAACTGCGCCGAAAGCGTACCCGGTATAACGTTACTCGCGCCCGTACCCGACTGCAGGTTAGAAAACTGCAGCGATGTGGGCTCGAAATACTGATTACCTGTGTCCCAGACCTCGCTTGCTAAGGCATTCAGTGCAGCAAAGGCGCGATGCATAGGATTGTCTGCGAGATGGGGGTAGGCGATGTGCCCCTGGCGGCCGCAAACCATCAGCTGGCCGTTGAGTGATCCGCGTCGGCCGTTTTTGACGGTGTCGCCCAGTTCAGTGCTACTCGAGGGCTCGCCGACAATACACCACGCAGGCTGCT
The DNA here is from genome assembly GCA_038134505.1 of Halieaceae bacterium. Lineage (GTDB taxonomy): Bacteria > Pseudomonadota > Gammaproteobacteria > Pseudomonadales > Halieaceae > Luminiphilus. Next base: position 46,472 of record JAYPVH010000004.1, read on the forward strand.
CGCCACGTTCACGCAGGGCCTCGACCACGCGAGTGGTGCCATCGACAGCGGGACCCTCCTCATCGGCGGTAATTAGAAAAGCGATCCGGCCGCGATGTTGCGGAAAGTTGGCAACAAATTCCTCTGTGGCGACAATCATCGCAGCTAGGCTCGATTTCATATCTGCCGCGCCGCGACCAAATAGCAATCCGTCGCGTTCAACCGGTGTAAAAGGCGGCGACTGCCAATGGTCTTCTGGACCCGTGGGAACAACATCGGTGTGCCCCGCAAAAATCAGGGTCGGCTCGGTTTCGCCCCGACTGGCCCAAAAATTATCGACATCGCCAAATCGCATGGGCTCACAGACAAATCCGCAGGCCTCGAGTCGCGTCATCATCAGTGCCTGACAACCAGCATCCTCAGGTGTCACGGACTCCCGGGTCATGAGATCCCGACACAACATGAGTGTCGTTGACTGTGTCTCAATTGTTGGCATGGAGTGTTTCATTGAGTTCGATCGCAGAGCGATTTGTGAGACATTCGACAGTACCGGACGTCGAGTTTCGGCGAAACAGCAAATCAGATCGATTCGATAGATCCCTAGCGGACACTGTGTCTACAGGCTTTCTAGCACCATCGAGTACCGTGACCTTAGTCCCCGCGGTAATAAACAGGCCCGCCTCAATAGTACAGCGATCACCCAGGGGAATACCCAGGCCAGCATTCGCGCCGATCAGACACTCCTTACCGACCGAGATGATGATGTTGCCGCCTCCCGAGAGCGTTCCCATGGTTGAGCATCCGCCACCTAAATCCGAGCCTGCGCCGACCCAGACTCCGGCGGAGATACGGCCTTCGACCATTCCTGGACCCTCGGTGCCCGCGTTGAAGTTAATAAAACCCTCGTGCATGACGGTTGTACCTTCACCAAGATAAGCGCCCAGTCTGACGCGGGCTGTATGGGCAATACGAACGCCTGCTGGCACAACATAGTTGGTCATCTTCGGAAACTTATCGACACTGGCGACCTCAATGACCTCACCTCGAAGTCGCGCATCAAGTTGTCGCTGTGGCAGTTCACGAAGGTCAATTGCCCCCTGATTGGTCCAGGCAATATTCGGTAACAGCGGGAAGATACCTTCGAGTTGGGTGCCGTGTGGTTGCACCAAACGGTGTGAAAGCAAGTGCAGCTTAAGATAAGCCTCCGACACGTCTCTCGGTGGTGCATTCTCGGTCAGGGCGGTCGCGACGACGGTCTCTTGGCAGTTGATCAGTTGCCGTGCGATTTGTGCGAGACCGCTCTCTCCGGCTTGGTCTAGAGCATTGGCAAGCTGTGCTAGGCTCGTGTCATCTAACTCGCCCGATACGCCCTCGATCGCCGAAGCCACAGCTCCCGAGAGATGTGCCAAAGGCTGGGGGTAAAAGACCTCCAAAATCTCACCAGAGGTGTTTTTACTGGCGATACCGAGTCCGAAACCGTGCATAGATGTCATAGGGGTTTTCTCCGTTCAGGCATCAAAAATCGATGCATAGTGTTCGGGCTTAAAGCCTACTGCAACCGTCGATCCTAGTTCGAGTAGCGGGCGCTTGATCAGCGTTGGATGGGCGGCAATGATGCTGAGGTCCTGTCCGCTATCGACTGCAAGCCGATCTTCATCACGCAACTGTTTCCACGTGGTGCTCCGGCGATTGATTAAGCGCTCTTGCGGAACCTGCTCAAGCCAAGCCTGCAATTGAGCCTCGGTCGGTGCATGGCACTTAAAATCTATAAATTCAAAGGCGATATCTCGCTGTTCGAGCCAGCGAACCGCTTTCTTCACCGTGTCACAATTTTTGATACCGTAGAGGACTGCAGGCATGACTTCTCCCAATGCGGCGGCAAGGGTAACAGAGACGGCGCTCTCGCGCATTGATGGTTTCTATACATTACGCTTTTGACGTCTGTTTTGGATGTTTACGCGCTGGATAGCAGTTGCGACAGATCTCGCAGACTCGGCCATCACAACCTCTAGCGGTGCAAAATTCACGGCCGTAGAAAATAAACTGCAAATGTAGATCATTCCAGCGCTCGCGATCGAACAGGCGTTTGAGGTCGCGTTCGGTTTGAACGACGTTGCGCCCACTAGTGAGACCCCAGCGTTGCGCTAATCGATGGATGTGCGTGTCGACGGGAAAAGTGGGCACGCCGAAGGCCTGTGCCATCACAACGCTGGCAGTTTTGTGGCCGACACCGGGTAGCCGTTCTAGCGCATCAAAGTCGTTGGGCACGGTGCCAGCGAATTCATCCTCTAGGATCTCCGACAGGCGGTGAATTGCCTTAGATTTTTGTGGCGATAAGCCACAGGGCCGAATAATTTCCCTGATCTTTTCAATGGATTGCTTGCGCATTGTCTTGGGGTCGTCCGCGAGGGCAAACAGTGCTGGCGTGACCTGATTGACTCGTTCATCAGTACACTGCGCGCTCAGCAGCACAGCGACTAGCAGGGTGTACGGATCACGATGATCTAGAGGCACGGGCGGATTTGGGTAGAGCGCTTCGAGACGCTGGTCAATATAGGCCACGCGTTCAGCTTTACTTAAATTCCGCGGGTCTGCGTTTGCCAACACGCTCATGACCAGAGGGCCTCGCACACCGTCGCAATTCGCCGCGCCCCCTCAATGCACTGATCGAGTTCCGCGACCAGCGCGAGGCGCGCATAATGCTCTCCGGGGTTGACCCCATACGCCATCCTACTGAGATAGCGACCGGGCAGTACTGTCACATTGGCGTGGCGCAATAATTCAACAGCAAATGTTTCATCGTCACAGGGCGTTCTCGGCCACAGGTAAAAGCCGGCATCGGGAGTGGTAACATCGAGATACGGCTGCAGTATGGGTGTCACTGCGGCGAATTTTTCGCGATAACGCGCGCGGTTTTCAATCACGTGATCCTCGTCACTCCAGGCCGCAATGCTGGCTATCTGGTGGTGCAGGGGCATTGCACAGCCGTGGTAGGTTCGATATTTCAAAAAAGTTGAGATTAAATCTGCGTCGCCGGCAACGAACCCTGATCGCATGCCCGGTACGTTGGACCGTTTCGACAAACTGTGGAAAACCAAGCAATGGCGAAAATCAGCCACGCCCATAGACTCGGCGACCTCGAGTAGACCAACAGGTGGTTGCGCTTCATCGGGGTAAATCTCGCTGTAACACTCATCAGAGACAATCACAAAGCCATATTCATGTGCGCGCTCGATCAGTTCTTGAAGTTCATTCTGGGGTATCACAGCACCTGACGGATTTCCCGGGTTGCACAGGTACAGCAGTTGACACTGATCCCAGTCGGCGTCGCTCAGTTGTGAAAAGTCTGGTCGGTGATGAAGCTTGGCGTTGCTGTTGACAAAGCGCGGCGTAGTCCCGGCTAAAATCGCTGCGCCCTCATAGATTTGATAGAACGGGTTGGGGCAGATCACTCGGTGACCCGATCCCGGTGTGATCAGTGCTTGTGCTATCGAAAAAAGCGCCTCTCGAGTACCAGTCACCGGAAGGACCTGCCTCTCGGCGTCGATACCAGACAGTTTGAAGCGTCGTGTTAACCACGTTGCAATACTTGTTCTCAGGGCGGGCTCGCCACGTGTCAGCGGGTATTTGCCGATGCCATCAAGATGATTTGCTAAGGCGTCAACGATGATCTTTGGTGCCGCATGTTGCGGTTCACCAATTCCGAACGCAATGGCCGATTGGGGTGCAGGTGTGATGCCCTGCGTGAGCGCAGCGAGACGCGCAAACGGGTAGGGCTGTAACTCGGCCAGTCCTGGGTTCATGGGTTATTCTCGCTCGGCTCATCGAGGAGTTCGCAAATTCTGGTTTGCATTTTTTCGATGAGAGCGGGGTCAGTCAGTGGCGCCCCATCGGCTGCGGTGAGGAAGAAAACGTCTTCCACACGCTCGCCCAACGTTTGAATTTTTGCACCCTGCACAATAATGCCCATGTCAACGAACAACGCACTGATTCGCGCTAGTAACCCGGGTCGGTCGGGTGTTGCAATCTCAAGGACTGTCAGGTTTCGCTGCATATCTTGAGTCACACTGGTTTCTGTGGGGATGATGAACGATTTCAATGCTCGCCGGATCCTACGGCGCGAGGCGCGGGGTGCCTCGGATACTAACGCATTGGTCAGCGCCACCTCGATCGCCTCTAACTCCTCGGGACGACCATCTAGCGGACTACCATCCGCGCGCAAAACAAAGAAAGTGTCGAGAGTGGCGCCATCTGTGCCCGAGTAGATTCGGGCGTCATTGATGCTGAGTTCTTGCAATTCGAGTTCGGCACAGATGCGGCTAAAGACCTGCGGTTTGTCGGGCGTGTGGAGGAAGATCTGGGTCGCATTGGCAACCGGTGAGTCCATCGCCTGACGCACGAGTACCAGCGGTTGGGTCATGTCTTCATGGTTGGCGATCGCCTCCGTATGCCAAGCGATATCCTCTGGTCGCTCGCGCAGGAAATAGTCGTCCCCGCGTGTTGCCCACAATGTAGCGAGGTCTTCCTCGAAGAATCCGCGGTATTCTAGTAGCTCAGCGGCAGCACGTCGTGTCGCAGCGATGACTTCTTGGCGACCCAGTGGGTTCGATAAACCGCGTCGGATTGCCCGACGCGTCTCGGCATAAAGTTGTCGCAGCAGAGAGCCACGCCAGGCATTCCAAAGCTCGGGATTGGTGCCGTCGATATCTGCAACAGTCAGGGTGTAGAGGTAGTCAAGTCGCTCCTCGGTGGCGACATGCGTGGCAAACTGCTGGATTTCCTCTGGGTCTGAGAGGTCACGTCGTTGCGAAAATGTCGACATCACCAAATGGTTGCGGACAAGCCAGGTTACGAGTTCTGTATCGGGGGCATCAAAGCCATGGTTGATGCAAAACGCTCGGACATCTTCCGCGCCCAACTCTGAGTGATCTCCACCGCGACCCTTGCCGATATCGTGGAACAGCGCACTGATATACAGTAGGACGGGTTTACGCAATCTTTGCGCGATCCGTGTCGAGACAGGGAATCGGTCCGTATAATCAGCCTTGTAAAAGCGCCGCGTATTGGCAATCACCGCCATGGTGTGTGCGTCTACGGTGAAGGTGTGGAACATATCAAATTGCATCTGCCCTTCAATCTGGCCGAAAAGCGGCAGGTAGCGACCGAGTAGACCGTGTTGCCAGAGCCTGCGCAGTTGTAACGTCATGTTGTGAGGCGAGCTCAGGATTTCGATGAACAGCTGTCTGTGCGCGCTGTGCTGCCTGAAATCATCATCGATCAGATCCCGGGCCGCTCGGAGCATTCTCTGCGTCGGAGGATCAATGCTGTTGATCGACGGATCGTTGCCAATAATGACAAACAACCGCAACAAGTTAGCAGGGCATCGATGAAATACATCCGGATGCCTCGCTGCGATCCGATCATCAATCACCTCAAAGTCGTCATCAATCATGCGGATGTGGGCTGATTCTGCGGGATGGATAAGGGTTTGCTCAAAAAAAGCGATCAATAAGTCGTTCAATTGGTTGACAGTCTGTAACCAGCGATACACCTCCTGCATAAACTGTTCGACCGCCAAGCGTTCACCGTCTTGGTAGCCCCACATTGCTGCGAGTCGCCGCTGATGGTCGAACAGTAGTCGATCTTCCTCGCGATCGGCGAGGCTGTGCAAAGCAAATCGAACTTTGCTGAGAAAAGCTAAACCATCCGATAACTGTTGTCGCTCCTGCGCATTGAGGAAATTGGTGGTCGCGGCGGCTGTTGCGTCTGCACCAAAGTGTCGTTGCGCAATCCAGCGGATGACTTGAAGATCACGTAGCCCGCCGGGAGAGCTTTTGACATTGGGTTCGAGTGCGTATTCGGTATCGCCATATTTCTGATGGCGTGCGTTTTGCTCCGCGACTTTGGCGCGAAAAAAATCGGTACTACTCCAAATTCTCTCAGGGCCCACTCGAGACTGTAGGGTCCGCAGGAGCGCGGTGTCGCCAATGAGCGTTCGCGCCTCCATGATATTGGTGACGATGGTGATATCCTGGGATGCCAGTTCGACCGCTTCGTTGAGGGTGCGCACGCTGTGGCCGATGCGCAATCCGAGGTCCCAGAGTGCCGTGATGAATCGGGTAATGCCCTCATTCAACGTATCCTCAGGCTCTTCGGCTAATAGGACTAAGACATCGACATCGGAGTGCGGGAACAATTCCGCGCGACCATAACCACCGACCGCGATCAGGGCGACGCCATCTGTTCGGTCTACCAATCTTTGCCACAATTGAATGAGCACGTTATCAACGGCATCACTGCGTGCGGCGAGTAGCGGCTGTACAGACGCTGTGGGCGTAAATTGATCGCTCTGCTCTTGATTGATTCGTTGCAGCAATATTTTGCCGTCAACAAGCACTGGGTCTGGTAGATTTGAGGTCATCGCGCGGTCTTTAACTCAGTGCACGGGCGGAGAAGTCTAGTTGTTGGCAAGTGGGTGAGCTCAGTCGATGGTGGTTGGTGAAAAAGGGCAAATGCCCTCGGCCTGACAGGGTTGTTTCGAACGGCTTCAAAGAATTATACCGGCAGGTTTTCATCGGTTCTGCGCGTGAACACTTCGCAGCCGCTCTCCGTGACCGCGATCGTGTGTTCCCATTGAGCGGACAGGCGACCGTCGCGTGTGCTGACCGTCCAGCCATCGCGCGTGTTGAGTTTGGTGTGGCGTTTGCCGGCGTTAATCATGGGCTCGATGGTGAAGGTCATGCCTGGTTCTAAAACCAAACCGGTACCCGGTCGACCATAGTGCAGTACTTGCGGCTCTTCGTGAAAGATTTTGCCTATGCCGTGTCCGCAATACTCTCTGACTACAGAGTAGTAGCTGGCTTCGGCGTGTTGTTGTATGACGTGACCAATATCCCCGAGTGTTGCGCCTGGCTTGACGATAGCCAGGGCGCGATAAAGGCACTCCTGAGTGATAGTCATCAGTCGCTCGGCATGGGGGGCTACAGTACCGACTGCAAACATCTGGCTTGTATCGCCATGCCACCCGTCTTTAATGACAGTGATATCAACGTTAATGATGTCGCCATTTTTGAGTTTGCGTGAGTCAGATGGAATGCCGTGACAAATGACTTCGTTCACCGATGTACAAATCGACTTGGGAAAGCCTTTGTAGTTGAGCGGGGCCGGGATGGCCTTCTGCGTGGCGACAATGTAATCGTGACAAATGCGGTCCAACTCCCCAGTCGTTACGCCCGGTTGGACATAGGGCGCAATCATTTCTAGGACCTCCGCCGCGAGGCGACCAGCGACACGCATACCCTCGAGTTCGTCAGGGGTTTTTGGAATAACAACAGACATGGTCAGACAGCCGATGTGGGCGAAGCGCATAGTCTAACCGACTCTGTGACGAATTTCCGCAGGTCTTCTGATTTTGCTTTCATTGTGATATAAAGCGCGCCTCCTGACATGTGGTCAGGCAGCGCAGCGAACTGTTTTACATCGCAAGGTGGTAACAGTCACTGTGATTTAACGACACACGCAGGCCTGTAACTGAGCGCCGGGTGCCGGGAAACCGGTTGGACGCGAGGGGCACTGCGGAGGTTTAACCCAAACAGAGAGTTTTTACTATGACGCAAGTAAGCATGCGCGACCTGCTGCAGGCGGGAGCACACTTTGGCCACCAGACTCGGTTCTGGAACCCCAAAATGGACCAATACATTTTTGGTTCACGCAACAAGATTCACATCATTAACCTCGAGCACACGGTGCCTGCGTTTAATGACGCCCTGGCCTATGTGAAGCGATTGGCTGAGAACAAGAATCACATCATGTTCGTCGGCACCAAGCGCGCCGCGGGCAAGATTATTCAAGAGCAAGCTACGCGTTGCGGCATGCCCTATGTCAGCCATCGCTGGCTGGGCGGCATGTTGACCAACTACAAGACGATTCGCGCATCAATCAAACGATTCCGTGAGCTTGAGGCCCAGGAAAACGATGGCACCTTCGCAAAGCTGACCAAAAAAGAGGCGCTGATGCGCACCCGCATGAAGGACAAGCTCGAGCTGTCCATCGGCGGTATCAAAGATATGGCTGGTCTGCCGGACGCATTGTTTGTCGTCGATGTCGATCACGAGCGCATCGCGATCACGGAAGCGAACAAGCTCGGCATCCCGGTGATCGGTATCGTCGATACCAACAGTAATCCCGATGGCGTCGATTACATCATTCCCGGCAATGACGACGCGATTCGTGCCATTCGCCTCTACGTCAAAGCCGTTGCAGATGCGGTACTTGAGGGCAAAGGCCTATCCACAGAGATGGCAGCTGCAGACGAGTACGTTGAAGTCGTCGAGGCGCCAGTCGAGACAGATGTCGCAGCCGAGGCCGCGGCAGAGTAACGCATTTCAGAGGTGCCCCTCGGCACCTCTTCGTTCCATCTAACGATTGTCAGTGTCCGCTGGCAGAGAATTGATTTGGGTCACCGCTGTGACCGAGAAAGAGGGTATTCAGCATGTCTGCAGCTTTAGTTAAAGAACTTCGTGAGCGTACAGGGCTCGGTTTGCTCGAGTGCAAAAAAGCGCTTGCTGCCGCTGATGGCGATATCGATGTCGCGATCGAAGAACTCCGCAAGTCGAGCGGGATGAAGGCCGCGAAGAAAGCCGGGCGTACCGCAGCTGATGGTGTGGTCGCGATCAAAGTGGCCGAGGATGGCAGCTTTGGTGTGCTTGTCGAGGTCAACAGCGAAACTGACTTTGTCGCTCGCGACGATAATTTCCGCGGTTTTGTCGATCAGGTTGTCAGTCAGGCTTACGACAACCGCACTGAGGACCTCGAAGTACTCGCCGGCGGTGATATTGAGACGGCCCGCCAAGCCTTGGTACAGAAGATTGGCGAGAACATTAGTGTGCGTCGAGGGAGCCTAGTGGAGGCGAATGCCGGTGTTGTCGGTGCCTACGTTCATGGTAACCAGCGTATTGCGGTGTTGGTCGAGCTTGAGGGTGGTGATCAGGATTTAGCCCGTGATGTGGCGATGCATATCGCCGCGGTCAATCCACAGGTCGTTGCCCCCGCAGATATGCCGGAAGAGATGATTGCCAAGGAGCGTGAGATCTACACGGCGCAGGCACAAGATTCCGGCAAGCCTGCTGAAATCGTCGAGAAAATGATCGATGGTCGAATCCGTAAGTTTCTGGCTGAAAACAGCCTCACAGAGCAGGCCTTTGTGAAAGACCCCGATATGACGGTGGGTAAACTGGTTCAAGGCGCAGGTGCGAAGGTGGTGCGCTTTACACGTTTTGAAGTGGGAGAGGGTATCGCTGTTGAGAAGGTCGACTTCGCGGATGAAGTCGCCGCGCAATTGAACGCGAGTTAAACCTGCCGCGATCATGCAAAGTCGATTGGCTTTTTGACGAAAACGGAGCTCTGCTCCGTTTTTTTTGGTAAAAAACTGTGGTTTTGTAACTGAATATCGGTTTTCTACCCCCCGCGCTTGGACGACTTGGGATAAGATACGCGGCACATTTGGGAGGCATCTGATGTGAGCGGCGATAAAGTCTACAAAAGAATACTGCTCAAGCTCAGCGGTGAGGCGCTAACAGGTGAAGAGGCCTTTGGTATTGATCCCAAAGTGCTGGACCATCTGGCGCTAGAAATTGGTCAACTCGTCGGTATCGGCGTGCAAGTTGGCCTGGTTGTTGGCGGTGGCAACCTGTTTCGCGGCAAGGCACTGCAAGCGGCGGGCTTGGACCGAGTGACTGGCGATCACATGGGGATGTTGGCAACCGTGATGAATGCTTTGGCACTTCGCGACGCCTTAGAGCGTTCTAATATCGCCACCCAGGTGATGTCCGCCATTCCGATGAGTGGCGTCGTAGATCATTACGATCGTCGAAAAGCGATACGCGCGTTGGCTAACGGCGACGTGGTTATTTTTTCGGCTGGGACCGGTAACCCATTCTTCACGACAGACTCTTCTGCTTGTTTGAGAGGGATCGAGATCAACGCCGATTTGGTACTGAAGGCGACGAAAGTTGATGGGGTCTACAACGCCGACCCCATGAAAGATCCCGCTGCGGTGAAATATGACGAGCTAACCTACGACCAAGTGTTAGACGACAAGCTTGGGGTGATGGATTTGACGGCAATTTGTCTGGTCAGAGATCACGATATGCCAGTGCGCGTCTTTGATATGGCGCAGCGTGGTGCATTGTTGAATATCGTTCGGGGTGGCCACGAAGGTACGCTGATTCGCCGTTAGCATGTCGGAAACCCGCGATAACAACCCATTGAACAAGGATTAGGCGAGCATGATCGACGACATACTCAGTGACGCAGATGAGCGAATGGAAAAGTCCTTAGAGGCGTTACAGCACAACTTCAACAAGATCAGAACGGGTCGGGCTCACCCCAGTATTCTGGATACAGTCCGTGTCGACTACTATGGCGTCGATACGCCGCTCAATCAGGCTGCCAGTATCTCTGTCGAGGATGCCCGCACTTTATCGGTCACTGCTTTCGATCGCAGCATGACGCCCGCGATAGAAAAAGCCATCCTCAAATCTGACCTGGGATTAAACCCCGCTACAGCCGGCGACGTGATCCGTATCCCGATGCCGATGCTGACTGAGGAGACACGGCGCGGATATATCAAGCAGGCGCGCGCCGAGGCTGAGTCCGCTAAGGTGTCGGTACGTAATGCGCGCAGAGATGCCATGGGAATGCTCAAGGAGTTGGTGAAAGATAAAGACATTTCTGAGGACGAGGAGCGCCGTGGGCAGGATCAAGTGCAAAAGTTGACCGATCGGTTTGTCGCCAAAGTCGATAGCGCACTCTCTGCCAAAGAGTCCGATTTGATGGAAATTTGATGGCTGATGAGTAGATGACGTCGGATACATTCGCCACATTGCAACGTCCGGAACACATTGCAATCGTCATGGATGGTAACAATCGGTGGGCGAAGGAACGTCATCTGCCTGGTGTTGCGGGCCACCGTCAAGGCTCAGAAACAGTGCGCAAGATCCTGAGAGCCTGTCGCGATCGAGGTATCAAGGCACTCACTTTATTCGCTTTCTCCAGCGAAAATTGGCGGCGACCTGAGACTGAGGTGCGAGGCCTTATGGCCTTGCTCGTCCGCTATCTACGCGCCGATGTCGCAGAATTGACTGCCGATGGTGTACGCCTCGAGTTTATCGGGCGTCGCGACCGGCTCAGCCCTCGTATCGCGCGGCTTATCGAGGAGTCTGAGGCGGTAACGCGCCAAAACACAGACTTTCGCTTGGTGATCGCCTTTGACTACGGGGGACGCTGGGATATCACTGATGCCGCGAGGCGTATGGCAGAGGATGTGGCAGCGGGGGTATTGTGTGCTGATGACATCGATGAGTCGGTCTTTCACGGCTACTCTGCCTTGAGTGATTTGCCCCCTGTTGATTTACTGATCCGCACGGGCGGCGAGATGCGATTATCGAATTTTCTATTGTGGCAGTTGGCTTATACCGAGTTGTACTTTGTCCAAACGCTGTGGCCTGAGTTCGACACTCAGCAGCTCGATCTCGCGCTAGAATCCTTCGCCAGCCGGCAGCGTCGCTTCGGTGGTCGGCTTGACGGCATCGCCTCTCAGTTGAATGCCACGAAATGCTAAAACAGCGGATCATCACTGCAGTGATTCTGGTTTTGGCGTTCCTGGCCGCTGTGCTGTGGTTGCCGCTACGCGCACAAGCGCTTGTTTTTGGCGGCGTCGCAGCGCTCGGGGCTTGGGAATGGGCAGCGCTGTCTGGATGGCATCGGCCGTTCTCGCGAGTCGTCTATACGCTGTTGACGATCGCGTGCTTCGCCACGCTTTGGATTGTATGTCAGCTTGACGCGACGCCGACCCGAGAGGCTGTTCAGCCCTATATTGGTTCCGCGTGTCTGTTTTGGTCTGCGACCACGTTGCTGGTAGAGCGCTATCCGGCGAGCGCAGTGCTCTGGCGCAGTGTCGTAGTGCGTTCATTGATGGGTTGGCTGATGATGGCCGCGACGTGGCTGTCAGTGGTCTATTTGCTCACTCTGTCCTATGGTGCAGTGCTGGTG
>JAYPVH010000004.1:58511-69647 GCA_038134505.1 Halieaceae bacterium
ATACTGCTGATTTTGATCGTCGCCGTTGCAGACATTGGTGCCTACTTCGTTGGGCATGCTTGGGGGCAGCACAAACTGGCACCGCGGGTGAGTCCGGGAAAGACCTGGGAGGGCTTGTGGGGTGGTGTCGCCTGCGTCTTGCTGTTGTCCTTCGTGGTGATCTATTTTCGGGCAGCGCAGTTCGATCATTTGGCACCCGCTTCAATTGTAATCGTGGCTTTAGCGTGCGCCGGCGCCTCGGTGCTGGGCGATCTCACCGTCAGCATGGTCAAGCGAGAGTGCGGCGTCAAGGACTCCGGATCGTTGCTTCCCGGTCACGGGGGGGTGCTGGATCGCATTGACAGTATCTGCGGTACGGCGCCGGTCTTCGCCCTGGCGCTAATGCTTATCGGTTACTGAGTATGCAGCGGTTAGCTATTCTTGGAGCCACAGGCTCTATCGGCCTGAGCACTCTCGATGTGGTGCGTCGACATCCGGATCGATTTTCGGTGACGGCGCTTGCGGCCGCAACCTCAGTTGATAGCATGGCGACGCTGTGTCGTGAATTTCGGCCAAAACTAGCGGTCATGTCGGATGCGCGCGCTGCGCAGCAGTTGCGTGACGCGTTGAGCGATGCTGCAGAGATTGAGATTGATTCCGGAGATGCAGCCTTAGAGCGCGCCGCCGGCTTGCCTGAAGTGGACACCGTTATGGCTGCGGTTGTTGGCTTTTCCGGGTTGAGGTCAGCGATTCATGCGGCACACTCTGGGAAGCGGTTGTTGCTCGCAAATAAGGAAGCTTTGGTGAGCGCCGGCAGCGTCCTGATGGATGCCGTCCGGGCTGGTGGTGGCGTGTTGTTACCCGTCGACAGTGAACACAATGCGATGTTCCAGTGTCTTCCCACAGACGAACGCGGACGGCCTGACATGACGCGAGTTGAGAAGATCGTGTTAACCGCCTCTGGGGGTCCCTTCCGTGGCCGGCCTCGGGAGAGCTTGCATGAAGTCACGCCGGAGCAGGCCTGTGCTCATCCCAACTGGTCGATGGGTCGGAAAATTTCGGTTGACTCCGCAACGCTGGTGAACAAAGGGTTAGAGTTGGCAGAGGCATGTTGGCTTTTTTCTCGGGTGCCAAGCCAAATTGAGGTCGTGATTCATCCGCAGTCAGTCATTCATTCGATGATTCGCTATGTTGATGGCTCGGTGTTGGCTCAGTTGGGCCAGCCGGACATGCGCACGCCCATCGCGTATTGCCTGGGTTGGCCTGAGCGCATTGAAGCCGGTGTTGCTCCACTGGATATCATCGGCACAGGACGACTCGACTTCGAAACGCCAGATTTAGACGCCTTCCCCTGCTTGCGCCATGCCTATGAGGCGATACTGATTCCCGGGGGAATGTGTGTTTTCAATGCAGCTAACGAGGTCGCCGTCGCTGCATTCTTGTCAGGTCAACTGGCTTTTACCCAGATCGACCATTGCATTGCGCAGACGCTTGGCGGGGTTGATTGTATTGAACCCCAGTCGCTTACTGCTGTCGAAGCATTAGACGCCGAGTCGCGGTCTCGCGCCACACATTACGTTCACCATCATGGCCTTAGGAGCTGAGATTCTGATGTCGCTGATTCAGACAGTCCTCGTTGCACTACTGACCCTGGGTGTTTTGGTCACAATCCATGAGTTTGGGCATTACTTTGTGGCGAAACGTTGTGGTGTCAAAGTGTTACGGTTTGCGGTCGGATTTGGTCGACCGGTTCTGCGCTGGCAGGGGCGTTCCGATACCGAGTTTGTGATCGGCCTGATCCCGCTCGGTGGTTATGTGCAGATGCTCGATGAGCGTGACAATGATGTCTCACCGCAGGACCTGGCTTTCGCCTTCAACCGTCAGTCGGTGTGGCGTCGCATTGCGATCGTGGCGGCCGGCCCTGCCGCGAACTTTTTATTGGCGATCGCGGTGCTGTCGGGTCTGTATCTACAAGGCGAGGTGGGCCTCATTCCAGAGGTAGAGCAGGTGGTTGACAACAGTCCGGCGCAGCGGGCGGGACTTCGCAGCGGGCAGGAAATTATTGCAATTGATGGGCATGACACACCGATCGAATCTGCTGTGGCCTTCCGCTTGCTTGAGCGCATGGGAGATACCGGAACCATACTGATTACTGTCAAAGCTCCCGACTCTGACGTTGTGCGTCAACTGAGCGCGACGGTGACAGCTTGGCTCGCGGAAGATAGCTCGCAACCTTTGCGGCAACTCGGGGTGGTCTTGGCAATGCCAACAATCGCACCCATCGTCGATAGTCTTGTCGCTGGTGAACCCGCTGACATTGCTGGTTTTCGAGAGGGTGATCGTATCCTTAGAGCGGATCGGCGCGAGATCGACGATTGGCGAGACTGGGTGGACATCGTCCGCGCGCGACCGGGCGAGGAGATTCAAGTCCTCATAGATCGTGACGGTCTGTCCTTGCAGTTGAGTGTGACGCCGCGTGCAACAGAACGCGAGGGCATGGTAATCGGGCAGGTGGGTATGGGGGTTCGGCCACCCGATCTTGGGGGTTCCCAGGTGCGCCGTTTTGAGCGCGGCGCGATGGAGGCACTGTCCAGTGGTGTACAACGCACATTCGATTTAGCTGTTCTGACGGTGAAAGCTTTGGGTAAAATGGTCACTGGTCTGATTTCCCCCAACAATCTCTCGGGTCCCATTACCATCGCGCAGGTGGCGGGTGATTCCGCGGAGCAGGGCTGGGGCTCGTGGCTGGGCTTTCTGGCGCTACTCAGTATTTCTCTGGGGACATTGAATTTGTTGCCGGTACCCGTGCTCGATGGTGGTCATCTGCTGTTTTATTGTGTTGAGATCCTGATGGGTCGCGAGGTCCCTGATCGGATACAGGTCCTCGGCTACCAATTGGGACTTTTACTGGTGTTAAGCACGATGGTGTTTGCGCTGTATAATGACGTCGCGAGATTGTGATCGCAGAGATTTGGCGGAGCAATGGTTGAGACACTGCGGCATTCCGAGTCGGTTCGACTTCTGTTTGGGCTATTAAAAACGCGATGTGCCCGCATCGAGGCGTGGAGATTGAGTCACTAATGACAAACAAAGAGCTTAAAATCCGAGGCGGCTTGGCGATGCTGATGGGCGTCATTTTGGCGCTCTTCACATCCTTAACGCATGCTCAGGCGATCGCGTCATCGATCCCCGAGCCGTTTGTGATTGGTGATATTCGGATCGAGGGATTGCAACGCATTGCGCCGGGCAGTGTCTTTGCGGCCCTCCCTGTTGGTGTGGGTGACCTCGCGGATACCTATGCGGTACGCGCGGCCGCGAAAAGCCTTTTTGCCACTGGCAATTTTGATGATATTTCGCTGGGTCGCGATGGCGATGTTTTGGTTATTACCGTTGCCGAGCGTCCGAGTATCAGCCAGATCAATATCGATGGGAATAAAGCGATTGAGACCGATGCGTTGCTGGACGGCCTAAAGGGCGCGGGGCTCGCTGTGGGGCAGGTATTTCAGCGCTCGACTCTCGAGGGTATGCAGCTTGAATTGCAGCGTCAGTATGTCTTGCAAGGACGATACGACGCCAATATTGAAACGGAGGTGATTCCAGAACCGCGAAACCGCGTGTCGATTGAAATTAACGTCGATGAGGGGACTGTGGCGACGATCTCTCACATCAATATCGTGGGTAATAGCGTGTACTCGGACGAGGAGCTCAAGGAGCTGTTTGAGCTCAAATCGAGTGGCGGATGGTTTTCATTTTTTTCTAGCGACGACAAATATTCGAAAGAAAAGTTGACCTCAGATTTGGAAACCTTGAGCTCTTTCTATCTGGACCGAGGCTACTTGCAGTTCAATATTGACTCCACTCAGGTCGCTGTATCGCCAACAAAAGAGTCTGTATTTATCACGGCTAACGTGACCGAAGGTGAGATTTTCACTGTGTCGGATGTGGCGTTGACCGGGGATCTTGTATTGCCTGAGGAGGATCTCAGCCGCTTTCTGCTGGTTCGTGAGGGACAAATCTACTCGCAGCAACTGGTAACCTCCACTGAGGAGTTCCTGACTCGGCGTTTAGGAAACGAGGGCTATAACTTCGCGGAGGTCAAGGGTATTCCCGAGGTCAATGAGGACGATTCAACGGTTGAAATGAAGTTTTTTGTCGATCCGGGCAAGCGGACCTATGTGAGACGCATTAATTTTTCCGGTAACGTGCGGACGTCGGACGATGTGTTGCGGCGGGAAATGCGGCAAATGGAATCCGCGCCTGCGTCGCAAGCGGCGATCGAGCAGTCGAGAGTGCGACTTGACCGACTCGGATTTTTCAAAGAAACCCAAGTCGATACTGTGGAGGTGCCCGGTCACGACGATTTGGTCGACGTGAATTTCACGGTGGAGGAGCAGTCTTTTGGGTCGATTGGCGGCAGTCTGGGCTACGCGCAGGCGGCGGGACTCATCCTGGGACTCAATTTTCAGCAAAACAATTTCATGGGCTCGGGTCGTTACGTGGGCGTGAATGTCAGTTCCTCGCGCTACCAGGACGCGATCAGCCTGAACTACAGCAATCCCTATTTTACCGAAGATGGCGTCAGCCGCGGCTGGTCCGTCTTCTATCGCAAGACCGACCTCTCGGAGATCAACGTGGCGAGTTATACCACCGACACCGTTGGCGCCTCGATTAACTTTGGTTATCCGATCAGTGAGACTCAGCGTCTCGGGTTCTCTTTTGGGGTTTCTGATACGCAAATTACGGCGGGTCGTTATGCGGTGCAGGAGATTAAAGCCAGTCCGCGCTTCGAATCCTACATCAATCGTTACTTCGTGCCGACGATTCTCGAGGAAGGTTCTGAAGCCCCCGATAATATTCAGTTCTTCCCACTCGATTCTGTGCTCGAGACGTATCCCAACGCCTTGACCAATGCGGGCAATACCGGGTTCCTCGATGAAAATGGTGACCAGTATCTCAACTACACAGCGACTTTAACCTGGTTGCAGTCGACATTGAACCGAGGGCAATTGGCGACGCGCGGAATGTCCAACTCCCTGTCGTTGGAAGTCGCCGTACCGACCTCTGATCTGGAATATTACAAGCTCAACTATCGCGGCGAGCTCTATCTTCCGATCTACAATGAGTTCGTGCTGCATCTGAGGACAGATCTCGGGTACGGTGATGGCTATGGAAGCACCTCGCGCTTGCCGTTCTACCAGCATTTCTTTGCCGGCGGTTTTGGCTCGGTGCGAGGTTTCGAGGCCAATACGCTGGGCCCCCGCAGTACGCCACCGCTACTTTACAGTTCACAATATTTGCCCAATGCAGTCGATGAAAACGGTGATGTGATCGAAAATGGGGCTGTTGGGTATGTCATCAACCCTGATACGGGTAAACTTCAAGTCCAGAGCATCTACTCTCGTCCCGATCCCTTTGGTGGTAACGTGCTCATTGAGGGCACCGCCGAGATTTTGTTTCCAATGCCCTTCATTGAGGACCGTAGTCAGTTGCGAAGCGCCTTCTTTCTCGATGCGGGTAATGTGTTTAATACACAATGTGGCAACGACCAGATCAACTGTTTTGGTATAGACTTCGGCGAAATTCGTTATTCCTTCGGCATCGGTGTCACGTGGTTATCGGGCTTCGGGCCGTTGACATTTAGCATCGCTAAGCCGGTGAATGCGAGTGACTTTGACGAGCGTGAAGTGTTCCAGTTTACGCTCGGACGTGGATTTTAATTGACTCAGCCTATGGAGGTTCTCTTGAAAATGTTTCGTCAAATTATGGTGGCGACACTGTTATTGCTGTTGCCTATGGTCGTATCGGCACAGGGTCGAATTGCTGTTGTCGATTTGCAGGCGGCGATATTGCAAACTGACTATGCGCAAGAGCGACTTGCGCAGCTCGAAGACAATGAGGCTTTTAAAGCCGACAAAGCCAATTTTGAGGCTTTGCGAGCTGAGCGCGATCAGTTAGTAGAGACCTATCAGCGCGACGAAGCGGCGATGAGCGACGACCAGAAAGCTGCCGCGCGTCAACGTGTGTCTAGCAAGCAGGCAGATCTAGAGTACGTCGCGCAAAAGCTTCAGGCGAGCCAACAGCAAAATGCTCAGCAGGTGTTCCAGGAGCTTGCTCAGGCTGCCCGTGCGGTCTTGGGTCAAATCATTGAGACCGACCAAATTGGCCTGTTACTGCAGCAGCAAAATGTAATTCACGCCGATCTGGGATACAGCATCACCGCGAAAGTCACCGACAAGTTGAACCAACTGCCTCGCGAGTAACTTTGTGAGTCATACCCTTGCTGAGATTGCCCGACACCTTGACCTCGAGGTGTTAGGGCCCTCTGAGCAAGTTGTTACAGGTTTGGCAGCCTTGAATCAGGCAAGCGGTTCGCAGCTGACATTTTGCGCCAATAAGCGTTACCTCGATCAATTGGCTAACTCGTCTGCGGGCGCGGTGATATTGCGCCCTGAGTGGCGTGAGTTCTGGTCGGGGCCGGCGCTTCTCAGCGCTGATCCTTATTTGGATTTCGCTCGTGCCACGCATCTTTTTGATGACCGCCCCAGGCCCTCAGGGCAACGACACGCTTCGGCGCAGATTGATCCCTCGGCAGAGCTTGATCCCTCAGTGACCGTCGACGCAGGTGCGGTGATTGGACCCAATGTTCATCTGGCGGCGGGTGTGTGGATCGGTGCTCGCGTCGTGATAGGGCCGGGTTGTGTTGTGGGAGAAGGCACTGAAATGCGACCGGGTGTGGTGCTTTATCATGACGTCTCTTTGGGCAGCCACTGCCTGATTCATGCCAATACCACCATTGGCTCTGATGGCTTCGGTTTCGCGCCATCTGTAAAGGGCTGGCACAAAATACTGCAATTGGGTCGTGTCCAAGTTGGCAATCGTGTCGAGATCGGCGCCAACTGCGCCATTGATCGTGGCGCCTTGCACGATACGGTGATTGGTGACGGTGTCATCATCGATAATCATGTGCACATCGCGCACGGCGTTCGCATCGGCCGCGATTCTGCGCTCGCAGGTGCGGTAGCGGTCGCGGGTTCGACAGTGATCGGCGAGCGTTGCACTATCGCGGGACAAGCCGGCTTGGCCGATCACCTGGAGATTGCCGATGATGTGCACATCGGTGGACAGGGTCGCGTCGCCCGGTCAATCGCCGATGCGGGGTATTACGCCTCGGGGACATCGTTACAGCCACAGAAAACGTGGGCGCGTAACGCTGTGCGTTTTGAGCAATTAAACGAGCTTGCTCGGCGTGTGTCAGCGCTGGAGTCTCAGCTCAAGGACGGCTCAGTAGCGTCAGAGGGAGAGGGTGAGTGATGATGGATATAGAGGGAATACGACGGCATCTGCCGCATCGTTACCCGTTTTTATTGGTGGACCGCGTCGTCAGTCTGACGCCGGGCGAATCGATCGCGGCTTATAAAAACCTGAGTATTAACGAGCCCTATTTCGATGGCCACTTTCCCGATAACCCTGTGTTCCCGGGCGTGCTTTTGGTCGAAGCCATGGCACAGGCAGCGGGAATCTTAGGTTTTGTGACCATGGGCAAGACCCCTGAAGACGGCTCAATCTATTACTTTGTCGGTGCTGATAATTTGCGTTTCAAGCGGCCCTGCGTGCCAGGAGATCGCGTTGATTTGTTTGCTAAGATCTTGGGCGAAAAGCGCGGTATTTGGAAGTTTGACGTTGAAGCCCGGGTTGAGGGCGCGAAGGCCGCCTCAGCAACCATTTTATGTGCTGATCGATAACAATGATTCATCCCACCGCCATTATTGATCCGAGTGCGGTACTGCATGAGTCAGTGTCGGTAGGGCCTTGGACGCTCATTGGACCGAATGTGGAGATTGGTGCCGATACGGTAGTGGAGTCTCATGTGGTCATCAAGGGTCCCACTCGGATTGGGGCCCGTAATCATATTTATCAATTTTCGAGCATTGGTGAGGCGACGCCTGATTTGAAGTACCGCAATGAGCCAACACAACTCATTATTGGCGACGACAATGTCATTAGGGAAAATGTAACGATTCATCGCGGTACTGTTCAAGATCAAGGCGTGACCTCTGTTGGCAACCATAACCTCATTATGGCTTATGTGCACATTGGCCACGATAGCGTGGTCGGCGATCACACGATTTTGGTCAATAACTCGGCGCTGGCAGGGCATGTCGTGGTGGGTGACTGGGCCATCTTGTCGGGGTACACACTGGTCCATCAGTTTTGCAAAATTGGTGCGCACAGTTTCAGCGGTATGGGAACGGCTATCGGTAAAGACGTACCTGCTTACATCACGGTAGCGGGCAGTCCCGCCGAGGCGAAGACGATCAACAGCGAGGGTTTGCGGCGACGCGGTTTCAGCAGTGCCTCGATCAGTGAACTCAGGCGCGCTTACAAAATCGTGTACCGTCAGGGACTGACCGTCGACGCAGCAATTGAGCGTTTGGAACAAATGCGTGAGGAGACGCCCGAGGTTGAGCCATTGATCGAGTCTCTGCGTCACTCCGAGCGAGGAATTGTCCGATAGTGACAGCCGAGTTTCGTCTCGGTGTGGTTGCCGGGGAAGCCTCTGGCGATATCCTGGGCGCCGCCGCGGTTGCCGCCCTACGCTCACAACACGCGCGGCTCGATCTTGCTGGATTGGGTGGAGAGCGTCTTGCAGCGCAAGGACTCACTAGCCTTTACCCGATGGAGCACCTGTCGGTGATGGGGCTTGTCGAGCCCCTTAAGCGTTTACCGACCTTATTGAAAATTCGTAAAGACCTTTATCAACAGCAAGTGGCTTGGCAGCCTCATGTTTTCATGGGGATCGATAGCCCCGACTTCAATCTGACCCTGGAAAGAAAGCTGCGGCAGCAGGGTATCAGCGTTGCGCATCTGGTCAGTCCGTCAGTATGGGCTTGGCGCCGAGGACGTTTGAAAACTATTCGAGAGTCGGTCGATTTAATGTGTTGCCTGTTGCCATTTGAAGTGGCGATTTACGAATCTGCGGGCATTCCCGCCGTGTGTGTCGGACACCCTCTCGCCGACGATGCGTTGGTCATGCCGGACCGCAACGCGTGTCGGCAGTTACTCGGATTGGATCTTACACGCCAATGGGTCGCGGTTCTGCCCGGATCGCGCGCGGGAGAGGTTGCGCTGCTGATGCCTGTGTTGCGTGAGGCGATTTCTCTACTGACAGCACAGCGGCCTGAGCTGGGGTTCGTGATACCGGCCGCTAACTCACAGCGATTGCAGCAAATCAAGGAGGCCCTGGGACCAGAACTCGAACATGTCTGTGTGATCGAGGGCCAAGGGCGGCAGGTGCTTCGTGCGGCGGATTGTGGCCTGTTAGCGTCGGGCACCGCGACCCTAGAAGCGATGTATATGGACTGCCCTATGGTCGTGGCCTATCGGATGACGGCGCTCTCTTGGCAAATTATCTCCCGTATGGTCTACACCGAACACGTGGCCTTACCTAATATCTTGGCAGGCAGAGCGATTGTGCCTGAACTGTTACAGAGCGCGGCGCAGCCTGAGGCCCTGGCAGATGCGATTCTTAAGTTGCTCGGCGGCGCAGGTGAGATGCAGCGGCAGGAGTTCGAGGTGTTAAAAGCCGGCATCGGGTGCGATTTTGCCACGCGAACAGCGCGCGCTGTTGTCGGTTTGGTTACACCGTAATGGATCTGTTTTCAGACCGAGATGGTCTTTTGATCGCGGGGGTTGACGAAGCCGGTCGCGGACCTCTGGCCGGCAATGTCGTCGCCGCGGCCGTGATACTTGGCGACGATTGGCCTGCTGGCATTGATGATTCGAAAAAGCTGACAGAGAACAAGCGTGAGCACTTGGCAGCGCAGATTATGGTCACTGCCCGAGCCTGGTCTATCGGTCGTGCGACGCCAGAGGAAATCGACGAACTCAATATTCTCGAAGCATCGATGTTGGCGATGAAGCGCGCCGTTGAATCATTGTCGATGGTGCCACAGTGCGTGTTGGTCGATGGCAATCGCCTGCCGCGCTGGTCATACCGGGCCGAGGCGATTATTGGCGGCGACGCGATAGAGCCGGCCATCAGTGCAGCATCTATTCTCGCGAAAGTGACCCGTGACCGAGAGCTTTATGCGCTTGACGCCGCGTATCCAGAGTATGGTTTCGCTCGTCACAAAGGTTATCCCACGCCGGAACATCTCAGGGCGTTAAAGCAGTTTGGTGTTACCCCGTTGCATCGACGCAGCTTTGGTCCAGTGAAGCGCTTGCTTGAAGTGGTATGACTAAGCTAGGTTCACGTCTATGACTGAGTTCATTCATCTTCGAACACACACCGAATACTCACTGGTTGATGGCCTTGTGAGGATTCCTGCGTTGATGGCGCGAACAGCAGAGTTAGGTATGCCCGCAGTGGGTATTACCGATCACACAAACTTTTATGGCCTGATAAAAGCCTACAAAGCAGCGCAAAATCATGGCCTCAAGCTGATCATTGGCGCCGATTTTTGGGTTCAAGACGAGAGTGATGATAGTCGCCGTCACTCGCTGTGTTTGTTAGCGCAAAATGAGACCGGATATCAGAGTTTGATCCGACTGATTTCTCGCGCTTACCAAGAAGGACAGACGCTGGGCAAACCGTTTTTGCAGCGTCGTTGGATTCGAGACGGCAATGACGGCCTGATTGCGCTCTCGGGTGGCCGCTTAGGAGATGTCGGGCAGCACCTCGTTGCAGGCCGCTCGGAGGAGGCTCGGGCCACGTTGGCAAGTTGGATGCACGACTTCCCCGATCGTTTTTATTTGGAGGTCACGCGCACGGGTCGCGCCGATGAAGAGGATTATATTCATGCTGCGGTTGCTCTGGCTCTTACGGCGGGTTGTCCGTTGGTGGCAACCAATGACGTCCGCTTTCTGAGGGCCGAGGAATATGAGGCGCATGAAGCACGCGTCTGTATTGGTGAGGGACGCACATTAGACGATCCCCGACGGCTACGTGCGTATTCAGAGCAACAGTACCTGCGAACGCCTGCGGAAATGGCGGCCTTGTTCAAAGACATCCCGGAGGCTTTGGCAAATACGGTTGAAATCGCTAAACGGTGTTCGGTGGAAGTGTCCCTGGGCACACCCTTTTTGCCTGATTTTCCCGTGCCCAAAGGGATGACCATTGAGCAGTATTTAAGAGATTGCTCCCACGAGGGATTGGAC
>JAYPVH010000004.1:69657-77091 GCA_038134505.1 Halieaceae bacterium
CCTATGCTCTGGGCATCACAGATCTCGATCCCATTAGCTATGACTTACTGTTTGAGCGCTTCTTAAATCCGCAGCGGGTCTCTATGCCTGACTTCGATGTCGACTTTTGTATGGATCGACGCGACGAAGTGATCGACTATGTTGCCCAGCGCTATGGCCGCGAGGCGGTGTCTCAAATCATTACCTTTGGCACTATGGCTGCAAAAGCAGTCGTTCGCGATGTTGCCCGGGTACAAGACAAGCCCTACGGGCTGGCTGACAAAATGTCCAAGCTCATTCCTTTCGAAGTCGGAATGACGCTGAGCAAGGCCTTCGAGCAAGAGGAGCAATTGCGCAAGTTACTGGAGGAGGATGCTTCCGCTCAGGAAATCTGGGATATGGCCATCCAACTGGAAGGTGTGACTCGAAACGTTGGAAAGCATGCGGGCGGTGTGGTGATCGCACCGTCCCGTCTGACCGACTTTTCACCGCTATATTGTGACGATGAAGGTGGTGGCCTCGTTACTCAGTACGACAAAAACGATGTCGAAGATGCAGGTCTGGTGAAATTTGATTTTTTAGGACTGAGAACGCTGACCATTATCGATTGGGCCGTGGCGATGATCAATCGACGCAGAGAGGCGAGTGCGGAGTTGCCACTCGATATCAGCGCCATTCCACTGGATGATCCGGCGGTTTTTGAGCTTTTAAAAAGAGCCGAAACCACTGCAGTTTTTCAGTTGGAATCGCGCGGTATGAAGGACCTGATCAAGCGACTACAGCCAGATTGTTTTGAAGACATCGTGGCGCTGGTTGCTCTGTTTCGTCCAGGACCGCTGCAATCGGGCATGGTCGACAACTTTATTAACCGCAAGCACGGTCGGGAAGCGATAGCTTATCCTGATGCGCAGTATCAACACCCCTCTTTGCAACCGATCTTGGAACCGACCTACGGCATTATCCTCTATCAGGAGCAGGTCATGCAGATCGCACAGGAGCTTGCTGGTTATACCCTCGGCGGTGCCGACCTTCTGCGTCGCGCGATGGGTAAGAAAAAGCCAGAGGAAATGGCCCAGCAACGCTCTGTATTCGAAGAGGGTGCGCAGGCTAAGGGGATCGATGCCGAGCTGGCAATGCGCATTTTCGATCTGGTAGAGAAATTCGCAGGGTATGGTTTTAACAAGTCGCACTCAGCGGCCTATGCCTTAGTCTCTTATCAAACCGCTTGGTTGAAGACCCACTATCCCGCAGAGTTTATGGCCGCGGTGATGAGTTCCGAACTCGACAATACGGATAAGCTGCTCAGTCTCCGCGATGAATGCCGGCAGCTAGGCTTGTGTGTCAAGGCGCCCGATGTGAACGAAGGTCAATTCAGTTTTACCGTCAATGACGATGGCGATATTGTTTATGGCCTCGGTGCCATCAAGGGGCTGGGCGAGGGTCCGGTCAGTAACTTACTCGAAGCTCGAGAAGCCGGGCCTTTTACCGATCTATTCGATCTGGCGGCACGAACCGATTCTCGTCGTGTCAACCGTCGTGCACTCGAGGCTTTGGTTAAAAGTGGCGCCCTCGACAACTTGGACTGTGAGCGCTGGGTTTTATTGTCAGCCTTAGACGATGCGCTGCGTGCGGCCGAGCAGTCTGCGAGCAACGAAGCCGCGGGCATCGATGATCTCTTTGGTGCGGTGGTGCCAAGCGCACTGGATGGCGATCCTTATGTCGAGCATCGTCGGGTACGTCCTTGGTCAATGAAAGAAGTGTTAGCCGGTGAAAAAGAGAGTATTGGTAGTTTTCTGAGCGGCCATCCGATCACTGAGTATGAAACAGAAATCAGAAAGTTTGCGCCACGAAAAATTCGTGATCTCCAAGCTGATGCCTCGGCGACAGTGGCAGGACTGATTGTCGATATTCGAACGATCAAGACGCAGCGAGGCGTCATGGCCATCCTGCGTCTAGACGATGCCTCAGGCCAAGTCGAGGCAACGGTCTATGCAGAAACCTTTAATGAGCATCGTGAGCTGTTGGTGAAGGACAACATCGTACTGGTAGAGGGCCGCCTGCAGACCGATGACTACAGCGGCGGGTTATCGTTGCGCGCCAAAGGGGTCCGCTCCCTCGAGGATGCCCGCAGTTCGAGGGTACGTGAACTGCGCCTCACAGTTGAGGAAACACAGCTCGATTCTGGACTGAAAAAGTTATTGTCTGAGACATTGCGCACCGCTGGCGGTGGTCAGTGTCCCGTGGTCATGCGTTACCGCCAAGCACAGGGATCGGCTTTGATGCGACTGGGTACACAATGGTCGGTGAATCCGAGCGATGCCTTGCTGGATCAACTGCGTGGTTTGATGGGGGGGGATGCTGTTGAGTTGTTGTATGAGAACCAGTGATAGCGGGCGAGCTGATTGGCTGTCTATCTCTGTATTGCATGTTTGACGACCACGTCGGTGTAAAGGGAAAGGCAGAGACAAATACAAATCCAAAGGAAAAGACAAACCCGCGTGTCCAACAGAA
The DNA here is from genome assembly GCA_038134505.1 of Halieaceae bacterium. Taxonomy (GTDB): domain Bacteria; phylum Pseudomonadota; class Gammaproteobacteria; order Pseudomonadales; family Halieaceae; genus Luminiphilus. The sequence continues at coordinate 72,148 of JAYPVH010000004.1, forward strand.
AGCCCATATCGCCAACGGAACGCTTAAGAGAGGAATTCATGATGAGTAATGACGCCATTGAAGCCGCCGTATTTCGCCGTCTACTGAGCCACCTCGACAGCCGTAAGGATGTGCAAAACATTGATTTGATGAATTTGGCCGGCTTTTGTCGCAACTGTTTGTCAAAGTGGTACGTTGATGCGGCATCAGAAGCGGGCCTCGAAATCGATCAGTCTGTTGCACGGGAGATTGTTTATGGAATGCCCTATGACGAGTGGAAACGCCGCTATCAGAGCGAGGCCACACCAGAGCAACTAGCGAAATTTACTGCCAAGAATGACTCAGCCGGGCAAGATCAGTAGCAGTTCGACCATGGGCATGACATCCGCGTACTGGTTTTGAATATCGTATAGATTGGCTAGATTTGTTTCGCGATCGCGATCGGCCACACAGTCTTTAGCAAGGACGACCGGAAAACCGTGCTGTAGGGCGTCAACAATTGAGGCGCGCACACTACCGCTTGTCGTAAGTCCGGCAATCACCAAGGAATCGACCTCGCAAGCGCGCAGTCTGTCGGCCAAGTCGGTATCGAAGAAGACGCTCTCATGGGCTGTGGTGATCACGTCGCCCTGAAAACAGCTCTGGATACGCTCGTCGAGCTTCGCCCAGTGGCTGTTGAGCGTCATGATATTTCTTGCTCGACGACGATTGCGTAGCACGGCTCCAGCTTGATCATCGGTGATGACGCTGTTGCAGGCAAATACTGGCAGGCCAAGTTGTAAGAACGCCTCGGTTAACGTCACATTTGCATCGACCACGGCATCGGCATCAACGCCCAGTGGTGACTGGGAATCGGTGTAGCCTCGGGTTAAGTTCACGAGCAACAGCGCGGGTCGCTCTCCAAGTGCACCCCGGTCAATAAGGTCGATTTCTGCTTCGGTCGTCATGCTCACCTGCCATTGTCAGCCTGTGTCGATCAGACTCAAGACTACATCAATCCTCGCTGCCATGTCTGTGCTATTTCGACCCTTTCGCGTACGCTCCGACACTCCGGAGTCGCCAGTTGGCAGTCTTTGTCGCATGGCTTTCAGGGTGAGACCCCCTGACTTGGCGAAAGGTAGTCTCACAGGCCTCCAGTCGGTGTTACGCTTGCAATCGCGATTCGGAAAATTGCCGGCTGATCGATGGCTTAGCGTGACGCGCCGCCACTCATGCAAGGCCCCTAAGCAGTGTTTTCCGGAAGTGCTTAGCGATGGATTAAGCTCGATACGCAAGGAGGCGTGCTAGTAATGAAACGGCTACTGACGACGATGGCGGGCACTGCGATTTTTGCCTATGCGCTTCAGGCAAATGCGCAATCAGCGGATTGGATCGTGACCGGTGGTTCAATCTATGCAATGGATTCTCAGGCCACACAATATCGTGCGATGGCGGTGAGCGGTGATGAGATCGTCGCGCTTGGGACGCCAGAAGAGATAGCCTCGCTGCAGGGGGCCGATACGCGAGTCATCGATCTTCAGGGACATGTTGTTTTTCCTGGATTTATCGACACGCACATTCATACCATGGACACGCTGCCCCTTCTTGATGGCGTGATGTTATCGCCAGGCCAGACGGCGGAGGCGGTGTTGGCCGCTATTGCTGAACACGCGCGATCACACCCAGAGCAAAACCCGGTACTGGGCTCAGGATTTTTGGCGCGCGCGTTTGGTGTCGATGGGCCGACCGCAGCCGAACTCGATACGGTGGTTGCTGATCGGCCTGCACTGATCATCGACGAGGGCGGGCACACAGCGTGGGCCAATAGTCTGGCGCTGGCGGCAGCGGGAATTAACAGGGAGACACCCGACCCCGTGCCTGGGGCGCACTTTTTTCAACGCGATGATGCGGGGCGGCCAACAGGTTGGTTAGTCGAGGGCGCAGCTATCGACCCAGTCATGGAGGCGTTAGGCGTCGTCTCAATACCCGCGCTCGCGGAATTGGCGCCGCGATTCTTTCACAGTATGTCCGCGGTGGGACTCACTGCGGCCTTTGATGCAGGCATGATCGATACGGGTGAGGCCGGGATGCAGCTCGCCTATGATATGGCGCAGGCGGGCACACTGCCTGTGCGTATAGTCAGCTCGCTCTACAGTAATCGACCGGAGGATCTCAAAACTGCGCACGCAAGACTGGCAACATTAAGCGCGCGGTACACCTCTGAGTTTTTTAATGTCACGACAATGAAACTCTCGCTTGACGGGACAGTGGAAGCGAAGACCGCGGTGACGCTCGCGCCTTACACGCGACCGGAAGGGCATCGCGCCTCACCATTGTTACCCGACCCGCAGGTTTTTGATGCTGTCGACGAGGCATTTTCCAAGGGGATTGATCTCCATCTTCACGCCATTGGCGATGGTGCGGTCCGCACCGCATTAAACGCGATTGAAGCGGCACAAGCGCAGTATCCCGATTCTCAAACCCGCAGCACGATCTGTCACATTGAGGTGGTTGATCCCGCTGATATCACGCGTTTTGGCGCGTTGAATGTCATTGGCCAGACGACGCCAACTTGGTTTGAATACGACTATGTGGCGCTGGAATACCTCGGTGAGGAACGCTTTGGCCACTTGTATCCCCTAGCCTCTATTCTTCGCTCGGGCGCGCGGGTGACCCTAGGCAGTGATTACCCCGTCAGTTGGATTGGCGAAGACGCACTGAACCCTATGTTCAATATCGAGATGGCTGTTACGCGACAATCCTTTGGTAACCCTGACTATCCGATTCAGGCAAAGGTCAGCGAGCGCTTAAGCGTTGATCAGGCGCTGCGGGCGCACACGGTCGATGCTGCCTATCAACTGCGTCTAGAGGATCAAATCGGTACATTAGCTGTCGGCAAACAGGCGGACTTCGTGATTTTAGAGCGTGACCCTTATCTGGTGCCCGTGCACGAGATTCACCAGATTCGTGTGATGCAAACATTTTCAGACGGACGACGGGTGTTCGATCGCGCCGAAGAGCCTCGCTGACAAGACAAAATGTGTGATTCGGGCACCGGTATATGCTAATACCCTGAGGCCCTGCTAGGTCAGCCATGGCCCGCAGCCGATGTCAATCAACGCCGGATAAAGTATCCGCTAGGGCAACGCGGTCGGTTGGGTGACGCCGATGGCGGCAGCATCGGGTCGTCGCGGGTCGGCGGCACCGAAAAGAAGACCATCGCGAAGTTCAATCGACTGGGTGCTGGCCATGGTTTGCTGCAGATCGAGTTGGTGGCCCAGCGCCGCGAGTGCTCGTTGGGTATCTTCGCTGAAACCCCGCTCTAGGCCCAGTTTTGGTTGTCGCCACGCTTGGTAAATTCGTGGATGGTGTGTCGCCTCTGCCACAGACATGCCGTAGTCGATCATGTTGACTAGAAGTTGCAAGATGCTGGTATGAATTCGGCTTCCACCCGGCGTCCCAGTGACGACTTGGAGAGAGCCACTTGCGTCAAATACCAAAGTGGGCGTCATGGTCGATAACATCCGTTTCCCCGGTGCGACCCGGTTGGCATGTTCGGGATTACCGAAGGTGAAGTTACGCATCTGGTTATCTAACAGCATGCCCGTTCCCTCAACGACAAAACCAGAGCCAAAGGAATAGCCTAGCGTATAGGTGAGCGACACCGCATTGCCTTGCGCATCAACCACCGACAGGTGGGTGGTATCGCGACTCTCGAGCACGGCGTCTTCGCCCGCGGTTGCACGCGCCTCCCCTGACGTCTGATCGGCCTCCAGCGCAATCATCCTACGTGGATCCTGAGACGCAATGAGAGCGACGGGCGTGGCCCGCTTGCGATCGATGTCGCTCGCCAGTAACTGCGCCACTCTGGGGTCGATAAAGGCGTCAGTCGGGGCATCAACATAGTCTGGATCTCCGAGGCCACCGATACCCAAACGGCGTTGTGCGTTGGTGCGTTTCATGACCTCAGCGAGCAAATGCAGGCTGTCAGCTGACCCCGCAGGTATGGCGCTTAGGTCAAATTGGCTGAGGATGTTCAGCATTTGTAAGAGGGCGGGGCCGCCGGCGCTGCTCGGTGGCATCGTGACTACCGTGCGATCTCGGTATTGCGTGCTAATCGGGTCACGGTGTTGAACCCGATAATTTGCGAGATCGTCCCGACTGATGTGGCCGCCATGTTCAGCCATTGCTGACAAGATTTTTTCCGCGATCGCTCCGCGGTAGAACGCATCAACACCGCCTTGCTGCAGCGCGCGGAGGGTCCAGGCTAAATCGGGTTGTCGCAGTCGATCGCCCAAGGCATAACTTGCCCCTTCCGGCGTCGCGTACACAGCGAGGCTGGTGGGGAAGGCTCTGAAAGTCATCATGGCCGCGTCGAGTGCGTAGGCGAGATCGTAGCTGACCACAATACCTTTTTCGGCCAATTCGACTGCGGGCGCGATGAGAGCAGCCCAAGGCAACGAGCCGTGCTCGCGCCACAACTGCCACAAACCGGCGACAGTGCCGGGCACTGCCGCTGCACGTGCGCCGAAGGTCAGTGCCGGCCAGTCAATATCACCCTGTGGGTTGGTAAACTGCATCTCAGTTGCCCCCGCAGGAGCGGTGCTACGAAAGTCATAGGCGGCAGTGACCGATTGGTTGCTGTCATAGTGCAGGGCATAGCCACTGCCACCCAAGTTGCCAGCGCGCGGTAGGGTCACTGCCAAGGCGAAAGCAGTTGCGACGGCTGCGTCTGCCGCGTTGCCGCCTTGTCGTAACGTCTCAGCGCCGACCTCACTAGCGATGCGGTTTTGACTCACCACCATGCCGTCGCGTGCAACCTCCGCATGGTGCAAGGCGTCATATCGAATGATGGCTGCCCGAGGTACCGTCGTTTGGGCACTGGTGGTGACTGATAACACCGCACCGAGCAAGAAGAGCCCAGCCTTTTTTAGATCACGAGTATGATATCTCTCACGAACACCGTCACGGTTTCGCACATTGCCG
>JAYPVH010000004.1:77102-130754 GCA_038134505.1 Halieaceae bacterium
CCCCCCCCCCACCCCCCCCCCCCCCCCCCCCCCCCCCCCCAGCCCCGTTTTCATTAGGCGCCGCCCACCGAGATCTACACGCGCCTAGCTTGAGTGCTCAACTGACTTCCTGCAAGTGCGTCTTGTAAGGCCCGGCTTGTCGCCTGTAGGCTGAGCGGGAGACGGGAACAAAAGTTGGAGCGGTTATGACTTTCTTGCAACGCTATGGACCCACTGCGCTAGTCACCGGCGCATCCTCAGGTATTGGCGCCGCCATGGCTGAGCAATTGGCAGCGAAAGGTTTCAATGTCATCTTGACTGCGCGGCGTCAAGACCGGTTGGCGGCATTGGCGGCTCAGCTTAAGGACCGCTACGCCGTTGAGGCCAGAGATTGGGTCTGCGATCTATCGAAGCCTGAACAAGTCGGCGCGCTCATTACCAAGCTGCAGGAGGTGGATCTTGGCCTGGTGGTGAGTAACGCCGGGTTTGGTTTTAAAGGACGATTTGATGCGGCATCACTCGCGCTACAGCAGGAGATGTTGATGGTTAACACCATGGCACCCTTGACCTTGTGTCGGGCTTTGCTGCCCGCGCTGGTGTTGCGGGGGCGAGGTGGAGTCATTCTCACCGGATCGGTGGAGGGGTTTATCGGCTGCCCCTACTCGACGACCTATGCCGCCAGCAAAGCGTTTATTCAGTCGCTCGGTGAAGGGCTCTGGGCTGAGTATCGGCCTTTGGGTGTCGATATATTGACCTTGTGCCCTGGCGCTACTGACACAGAGGCGCCCGGAAAGCAGGGCATTGATCCAGCAACCCTACCGCATCTCATGTCAGCTGAAGAGGTGGTACAGCGTGCGTTGGAGCAGTTGGGGCAGGGGCCAGTCTATGTGCCGAGCGCGCACTATCGCGAGGTGTTTGAGCAGTTGCTATCGCTGCCACGCGAACAAGCTTTGCTGTCGATGGCGGAGAATTTAAAGCCTTAAGTCGGTGATGCCGTCCGCGGCGGTTTTCATCCTGTCCATTAGCCGGCATGTTGGTGTTCGCAGGCAGCCTTTTGCCGTGCAGCTGGGACGGCAGAGGCATTCGCATGGAATGCCGCCGATCAATCCACACTAGAGACTGGCGCATCAGCCGGCAGTCCACAGGCCATAGAAAGCGTACCCTCATTGCTTGCTATCACTTACACTACGCGCTCAATGGCGTGTCAGCGCGCTGTGCGTTAGGGAGTCCTGATGGCGGTACAAGATCCAGATCAGCGCGTTTTAGAGTTGCAATCGCTTTACGACGGACCGGCAGTGTGTCTCGCTGAGTTGCTCTGTGATCAATATCCCGATGATGCGATCGCTTACCGTGTGGTGGCTGCCGATTTATCTGTAACAACTTATACCTACGGGACGTTACGTCTCGCGTCGACTCAGTTTGCCCAAGCGCTCGTAACACAGGGCATCAGCTCAGGTGATCGTGTGGCGACGTTGATGGGCAAAGGCTGGGCTTTTTTGGTCTCGGTGATGGGTATTTGGCGTTTGGGTGCTGTACACGTGCCGCTTTTCACCGCATTCGCTCCGCCAGCCATTGCGATGCGCTTGTCGCGAAGTGCTACCCGCCTTGTCGTGGTCGATGGCAGTCAACGCGATAAACTCAATGATCCTGAGATCAGCGCATTGTCTGCTCTCAAAGTGGTAGCCGTCGCCGACGGTCAAGCCGAGGACCTCGCATTTTGGTCTCTGGTGAATGCCGCCTCGGCCGAGGCACTTCAGACGCCGTTGCACGGTGATGCGCCGATGATTGAGATTTACACATCGGGTACTACAGGTAATCCCAAAGGTGTTGTTGTCCCCATAAAAGCTGTCGCCGCGTTTCGTGCCTACGCCGAATTTGGCTTTGATCTGCGTCCTGACGATGTCTTCTGGAATGCCGCCGATCCTGGCTGGGCCTACGGCCTGTATCTTGGGGTGCTGGCGACCCTGAGTACCGGTACACCAGCGGTGATGCTTGAAGGCGGCTTTGATGCTCAGCGCACACTGCAAGTGCTCTCACGCCTAGGTGTCACCAACTTCGCGGCAGCGCCCACGGTCTATCGCGCTTTATTGAGCGCCGAGGGCGAAGTGCCCAGTGGGATGATGATTCGCTGTGCATCGAGCGCGGGTGAGCCTTTGACACCAGAGATTAATGAGTGGGCTGAGGCAAACTTGGGTGTCACTGTCCATGATCATTATGGGCAAACTGAGGGTGGCATGATGATCAACAACCATCACCATCCTTCGGTAGCAGCACCGGTGAAACCTGGCGCGATGGGCCGATCGATGCCGGGTTGGCGGGCGGCAGTCTTAGATAATGAACGTGATGAAGAAGTCGCGGCGGGGGTCGTGGGTCGGATTGTGATCGACTGCACTCGGAGCCCATTGTCATGGTTTGCGGGGTATGTCGACGATCCCGAAAAGACCGCTGAGCGATACAGCGCTGACGGTCGCTGGTATCTGACCGGTGACACAGGTTATGTTGATGAAAGTGGCGATTTTCATTTTTCCTCGCGTGATGATGATCTGATTTTGATGGCGGGCTATCGAATAGGCCCCTTTGAGATCGAATCGGTTCTGGTGCAGCACCCCGCTGTGGTCGAGTCTGCCGTCATCGCGGTACCCGACTCGCTGCGCGGTGAGGTCATTGAGTCCTTTGTTGTACTCGCAGAGGGTGTGACCGGAAATGAGGCCTTAGTGGCCGAGCTGCAGCAATGGGTGAAAAAGCGCTTCGCCGCACATGCCTACCCGCGAGTGATTCACTTCGTCGAGGCCTTACCGAAGACACCGAGTGGGAAGATTCAACGCTTTCAGTTGAAAAAACAGCGTATTGCAGAGTTGGCTTAGTCTACGCAATTGATTGATAGAGAATGGCTGTGATCTGCCAGTGCTGCTCGCCGCTGGGACTGTCGAGCACAATTTCGGCATCAAGTGCTTGACCGAGTAGGGCACGACCCAACGGCGAGTCGCAACTCAGTTTTCCTGCGCTGACATCGAATTCATCGGGTCCCACGACCCGGTATTGCGCAATGTCCCCGTCGTCATTCTCCAGAGTCACATAGGCGCCGAAATAGACTTTGGTGATGTCGCTGGGAGATTCTCGCACGACGATGAGTTCGTCTAGACGTTTTCGTAGGAAACGAACGCGGGAATCGATTTCTCGCAGACGTTTTTTACCGTAAATATAATCGCCGTTTTCCGAGCGATCACCATTGGCCGCTGCTGCTTGCACAGTGGCGGTAACCACGGGTCGTTCTTCCTTCCACAATGCGTGCAGTTCGGCGCGCAACAGCGCCTCGCCTTCGGGCGTGATGTAGGGCGACCCCTTGGGTCTGGGTGGGCGGTAGCGACTCATCTAAGAATTGTAGAACCAACGTGAGCGCGGTCAATGCCTCTGGTGGATGTTCAACGACGCGCTCCCATATCACGTCTATCGCGAGAGCACTAAAATGGTTAAGCTCTTGGTCTAAGCCAGTCTCAGGAAGAGATTCCCTTGCGCCGAAAACAACTCAAACGCTTAGAACGCGAGCTCGATGATGCGACTGATTATGCGGCCTGGTGCGAGCTCGCGCAGGAGCACGATGCGCAATCTGGAATGGCGCAATGGCGGTCTGTCGAGCCTTCTGATCTTTACGATGCTGCACAGATTCGCTTTCGCTTAGATCGTCTACGGGACCTGCGCCGGAGAAAGGACTGGCAGGGTTTGCTGTTCGCGCTCAACGAAGGAATCCACGGCAACATGGGTGGCATGGGTAAAAGCGTGCTTTATCGTCAGGCTAAATTGGGTACGAAACAGCTGATTGAGGACTATATCGATGCGATCGATGATTCCTTGCGCCAGCTTGCAGACCTGCCGGAGTCGGTCATCAGCGGTGCGCAGAAGCAGGAGTTTTTCGCCCGCGCGAGCAAGTGTTTTGGGCGTTCAGCGCTTTTGCTAAGTGGCGGGGGGACGCTGGGATTTTTGCATCTCGGTGTTGTCAATACCCTGCTGGCTGAGGGTTTGGTGCCACCGGTAGTCTCTGGCTCGAGTGCGGGGGCTTTAGTGGCCGCGGTTTTGGGATGTCACAGCGATAGTGAGTTGGCGTTCTTTCAGGATCCCGGGCGCCTGAGTCTCTCCTTTGAAAATCAATCGGGTATCTTGATGAGGCTCCTAGCCGGCGGTAATCAGCTTGTGGAAACGGATCTCGACCGGATCATCGCGCAATTTTTGCCTGACCTCACTTTTGAGGAGGCTTTTGCAAAAACGGGACGCGAAGTCAGCATTACGGTCGCGCCAGCCGAGCCGCATCAACGCTCTCGTTTACTGAATGCGATCACCTCTCCAAATGTATTTATTCGCTCGGCGGTGAAGGCCTCTTGCGCCGTTCCCGGGATTTTCCCTGCGGTGATGTTGACGGCGAAAAACGTTCACGGAGAATCGCAGCCTTACTTGCCGAATCGGCGCTGGATTGACGGCTCTGTTGCCGATGATCTCCCGATCAAACGTCTCTCCCGGCTTTATGGCACAAATCACTCTATTGTCAGTATGGTCAATCCCATTGCGACTGCGTTTTTACGTGGAGATGAACGGCGTAGCTCGCTGTCGCGTGCGGCGCGAAAAATGACCTTGGGGATCGGCCGAGAATCGCTAAACTTTTATCGTGGTATTGCGCAGCGCTACGGTGACAGCTGGCCGAGATTTAACAAGGCATTGCATGGGCTGCATGCATTGCTGGACCAAGAGTACAGCGGTGATATTAATATCGTACCCAGTATCAAACGCGTGAACCCATTTCGATTGCTCGTCCAACCTTCATCCGATGAGTTACAACAATTGATTCGATTGGGGGAGCAGACCACTTTTCCCAAAGTGGAGGCGATCCGCCGGTGTACCCAAATTTCTCGAACGCTGGCTGAGTTGATGCCGGCATTTCAAGGCGGTGAGAAGCTAGCGCGTGTTGCGGCATTACAGGCATCTTCTCAGGAGAAGGGACGCTCGGCCCGGAAGAAAGCGACGACAATGTCCTCTGACGTCGCTAAAGGCCCTAAAAAAGCAGTAAAAAAGAAGGTACCGCGCCCGGCCTTACACTGACTGGCCGATTGAGCGCGCGCTGACCCCGTAAGCAGTCAGGGGTCAACCCTCCAAGGTTGTGAAGTGCAATCCGAGCTCTGCTAGTGGCACGACTTGTTCACCACGTTGGGCCGCTTCATCACTGCTTGCAGTTCCCACCAATACACGCTTTTTGATCCCCTGCAGGATGGCCGCAATGCGGAAGAAGCAGAAGGCCATGTAGAAATTCCAGTGTGGAATCGGGCCGCGATGGGTGCGTGTGCAATAGGTGGCAACATAGTCTTCATCGCTCGGTAGGCCAATGCTACTGCGGTCGATACCCGATAGACCTGCGATCGCACCTTCTCGTGGGAAGTGCCAGGCCATGATTTGGTAGGCAATATCGGCAATCGGATTGCCCAGCGTTGAGAGTTCCCAGTCCAAGATCGCGATGATGCGCGGTTCGGTGGGGTGAAACATGAGGTTGTCGATCCGAAAATCACCATGTACCAGTGACACGACGCCGTCGTCCTCTGGCATGTGCTCACCCAACCAGGTTATGAGCTGTTCCATTGCCGGGACAGCTTCGGTTTCTGAAGCCCTGTATTGTTTGGTCCAACGCCCGAGTTGGCGCTCAAAGTAGTTGCCTGGACGTCCGAAATCCGCGAGCCCTACGGCGTGGATATCGACATTGTGCAGCGCTGCCAAGACGCGGTTCATCTCATTGTAGATCGCTTTGCGTTCGGCAGGATTGAGCTCCGGCAAGGCGGGATCCCAGAAGACTCGGCCGTCCATATACTCCATCACATAGAACATCGAGCCGATAATCGTGTCGTCGTCGCATAAGACAATGGGCCGTGGCACCGGGACATCGGTCTGATAGAGGGCTGCGATGACGCGGTACTCGCGATCGACCGCGTGCGCTGAGGCTAATAATTCGCCTTGCGGCTTGCGGCGCAAAACATACTGCTCCTTGCCCGCTGTGAGCTTGAACGTCGGGTTAGATTGTCCACCGGCAAACTTCTCCGCCTGCAACTTGCCTTCAAAGACTGGGATATAGTCGCGAATCCACGAATCCAAGCGGCTTACGTCAAGCGATTGTGCGCTCATCAGGTGTGTCCTTTCGTTATTGATCTAAAGATTTTAGCCTGATTTCCCCAATGGTGCGTAGGGTATATATACAGTTGGCATTTATTATGCCAATACTGTTGAGGTGCACTACACTGGTTTGAATAAAGTTGAGTTGCTTCGTTACTCGTTAGTCATTAGCCTTGCTGGATTCTGCCGAAAGGAATCTCTTTATGGATGCGATCGACCGTTATCGAAAAGCGAGAGAGTTGACTCTAGCTCCCGGAGGCCTACTCGAGGTCGGCACCTTAGAGCACGATGGCCAAACCTTGCTCACCTATGTGAATGCACCGGCCACGCTACGTGATCTGTGGTTGGTTTCTGTGGCCCATGGAGATAAGGATTACTTGGTTTATGGCGATGAGCGTTGGACCTACCAGCGCGCTGGTCGAGAGGTTGCTGCTTTTGCGAATTGGCTGGTTGCGCAAGGGATTGGACCGGGTGATCGCGTTGCGATTGCGATGCGCAATTATCCCGAGTGGATGCTGGCGCACTGGGCTATTAACTCCGTGGGCGCTGCAGTTGTGGGCATGAATGCATGGTGGGTCGCCGACGAGATGGCCTACGCGCTGGCCGATTCGCGGCCGAAAATATTAGTGGCTGATGATCGCAGATTGGCTACGTTTGCTGAGATTGCCTCGGATTTCCCCGATATCGCAGTGGTTGCTGTGCGTGAGCCAGCTTCGCCTGTCGCTGCGACGCCCTGGTCGGAGGTCATGGGCACGGGTGGCGAGTTGCCGATCATCGATATCGACCCCCTTAGCGAGTCCTGTATTTTCTATACATCGGGTACTACGGGTAGACCCAAGGGTGCTCAGCTGACCCATCGAAGCTGCGTCATGAATGTATTGAATGTCGCGGCGATGACGACCATCTTTGCGACAACCCAAGCCCTTGGGCGTAATCAGGAGCTGTCCGAGCCTGTGACGCCGCCAGCGACCTCCGCCTTAATTGCCACGCCGTTATTTCATGTCACTGCGAACAATTGTGTCTTACAGGGTGGAACCGTTTCGGGCGGCAAGTTTGTGCTGATGTACAAATGGGATCCGGTAGAGGCTTTGCGATTGATCGAGTCGGAAAAAATTACCACCCTGAGTGCGGTACCGATGATGACTCGCGAGCTGCTGTCGCATCCAGCGTTTGCTGATTTTGATACCAGTACGCTGAGTTCGATGGGCGGTGGTGGGGCTGCTATGCAGCCCGACTTAGCCGGCAAGGTGGTCCGCGAGACGCAGAAGGCGCAGCCGACTCAGGGCTACGGGATGACCGAGGTGAGCGGCATCATCTCTTATACCTTGGGTGACTGTTTTGTTGAGCGCCCTGAGAGTTGTGGGCCTTTGGTTCCCAGTCTCGAAGGTAAGGTGATTGATGCGGAGGGCCAGACGCTTGAGGTGGGGCAGATTGGGGAGGTCTGCGTTAAAGGGACCCCAGTGATCGCGGGCTACCTCAATCGTCCCGAGGCAACAGCGGAAACGATCGTTGATGGCTGGTTGCATACCGGCGATATTGGTTATTTCGATGATGATGGATTTTTGTTTTTGGTCGATCGCGCCAAAGACATGATTCTTCGCGGTGGAGAAAATATCTACGGCGCGGAGGTGGAGGCCGCTATTTTTGACCATCCCGCGGTACTGGAGTGTGTTGCATTTGCGGTGGCGGACGACCGTCTCGGTGAGGAAGTGGGCGCGGCAGTGCACTTAAAGGATGGTGCAATGGTCGATGCGCCCACCCTGCGCGAGCACCTCGCAAGCCGCTTGGCCGCATTTAAAATACCCCGTTATCTTTGGTTTTTGGCGGAACCTCTGCCTCGTAATGCTAATGGAAAATTTTTAAAGCGGGAGTTACGAGAGGTATTGGATCCCGCCAGCGCGGACTGATTTTCAGCGGCGTATACACACTTGGGGGATGCACCGACGGCGGTGTAGGCCGTAGAGTCAGCAACCGCTATGTTTGACGCCCGATCCGGTGGCGTAAATCGGCGATAAGGACACCGAGAGATCATGCTGCAAAGATTATTTACCGAGGAACAAAATTTATTTCGCGATGCCTATCGTCGTTTTCTCGCGGAAGAGGTGGTGCCGCATATGGAACGCTTCCGCGATCAAGGTATCGTCGATCGGGAAATTTTTAAAAAAGCCGGTGATCATGGCTTTTTGATGGTTTGGCCCGATGAGCGATACGGTGGGTTAGGTGACTACGATATTCGATGGGAACAAATCATCATTGAAGAGCTTGCGTATGCGCGTGCCTCCGACTGGTTTGGCTCGCTGCACAGCAGAATTGTAGGTCCCTATCTGACCCGTTTTGGCAGTCCGGAGCAGATCGATCGTTGGCTGCCTGGATGTGTCAGTGGGGATAAAATTCTTGCCATCGCGATGACCGAGCCCGATGCTGGTTCCAATCTAGCCGGTATGCGTGCCACAGCAATCGACCGAGGCGACCACTGGTTGCTGAATGGTCAAAAAACTTATATTTCAAACGGGATTAACGCGGACATCGTCATCGTCGCGGCCAAAACCGACCCTGAAAAAAATCCACACGCCATGACGCTGTTTGTGGTTGAGGCCGGGATGCCAGGTTTTGAGCGGGGTCGTAATCTCCGCAAACTGGGCTTGAAGGCTCAGGACACGGCTGAACTCTTTTTCAATGATGTCAAAGTGCCCAAGGACAATGTCCTGGGGGAAGCACATCGCGGTTTCTACTATCTCATGGAGGGGCTAGCTGAGGAGCGCCTGCTGGGTGCTATGGGCTACCTTGCAGCGGCGCAGCTCAGTTGGGATCTGACGGCGGAGTTTGTGCGCGAGCGTGAAGTGTTCGGCAAGAAGCTTGCCGCCATGCAAAATACGCAATTTACCATGGCGGCTTTGCGCACGGAGTTGGATATTACGCAGTGCTATGTGGACCAGTGTGCTCTGGCCTTTAATAACGGGACGCTATCGGCGGAGGACGCGGCGGCTGCCAAACTGAAAACCTCAGAACTGCAACAGCGCGTCGCTGACGAGGGTTTGCAACTCCATGGTGGCGCAGGCTTTATGGATGAATATCCGATCAGTCGTCAATGCGCAGATGCTAAGATCGCGACAATCTACGCTGGTAGCTCGGAAGTGATGAAGATGATCATTGGGCGTCGGTGTCTCGGCGATGACTACACACCCTTTAATTCAAGAAATTTCTGAGGACCAGAGATATGGGAGCGCTGACAGGTTATACCGTCATTGAATTATCTGGCATAGGTCCAGCGCCAATGGGCGGTATGATGCTTGCCGATTTGGGTGCGCGCGTCATCCGGATTGACCGGCCCGGTGGAATCGATGCGCGCATCGCTGAACCTATCAGCGGTCGCGGCAAAGAATCGATTATTGTGAACTTGAAAACACCCCAGGGACTGGAGACGTTGCTGTCACTAATCGAGCAAGCGGATGCCGTGATCGATCCTTATCGGCCTGGAGTCTGTGAGAAGCTCGGTATTGGCCCCGACGTCTGCCTCGCACGTAATCCCAAGTTGGTTTTCGCGCGAATGACAGGCTGGGGCCAGACGGGACCTTTGGCGCACGCTGCTGGCCATGATATGAACTATATTGCCATCACAGGCGCGCTGCATGCTATCGGGCCGCGCGATGCCAAGCCAGTGGTACCCCTCAATTTGATTGGTGATTTTGGCGGTGGCGGTATGTTGTTGGTGAACGGCATCCTTGCAGCCCTGCTGGAGACAGCCCGGTCGGGCCAAGGTCAGGTCATCGATGTGGCGATGGTCGATGGCGCTGCGCAGCTGATGTGGATGATGATGGGATTCCAGCAGCAGGGGCTGTGGGATGCCTCTGCTCGGGAGTCCAATATGTTGGATGGCGGCGCACATTTTTACGATACCTATGAGTGCTCAGACGGAAAATTTATATCGATCGGTTCTATCGAGCCGCAGTTCTATGCACTGCTGTTGGAGAAACTCGGCATCGACGATGCTGAGTTTGCCGATCAAAATAACCGCGCGTTGTGGCCCGCATTGAAGACCAAGATGGCCGCTGTGATAGCCGGTAAAACCCGCGATGAATGGTGTGCGGTAATGGAAGGAACAGATGTGTGCTTCGCGCCAGTTTTGACGATGGTCGAGGCGACGCAGTACGCGCCAAACAATGAGCGTTCGGTGTATGTTGAGGTCGATGGTGTCACCCATCCAGCGCCCGCTCCGCGTTTCTCGAGGACACCCTCACGGATTGCGCACGGGACACGCGCTGCGGGTGCGGATAGCCGCGATGTATTGGCTTCTGTTGTCGGTCTGGAAACGGCAGACATTGACGCATTGCTTGAATGTGGCGCGATCGTGCAGGCGTGAAGCGCAATTGTTGAAGAATTTGGGGATTGAATCATGCAAGAGTACGCCACCATCACTGTAGAAAAAATTGGCCACGTCGGCCGGGTTCGTTTGAATCGTCCGGACAAGATGAACAGCTTCGATACCACGATGCGTCAAGAGTTTGTCGAGGCGGCTCGCGAGGTAAACGCCGATCCTGAAATTTTTGTCGTCTTATTAGGGTCACACGGTCGCGCCTTTAGCGCGGGGGCAGATCTGTCGGAGGAAAACGCATTCGTCAACGGCGAGGCAGTCGAGGATTTTCTAAATCTCGAATACAAGCCCGGCATTTTGAGTATTCGTCAGTCACGCAAGCCTTGGATCGCAGTTATTAATGGCCCCTGTGCGGGAATTGGGTACTCCTATGCCATGGCGTGTGACCTCGCGGTGATGGCAGACGATGCATTTCTGTATCAGCCCTTCGCGGCTATCGGGCTGGTCCCCGATGGCGGTGCAACCTGGCTATTGCCACAGTTGGTCGGCGCGCGAAGGGCCTATGAGTTGATGATGCTGGGCGAAAAGCTGGTCGCGGAGAAGGCGCTGGAATGGGGAATGGTTAATCGCGTTTTCCCAGCAGATTCGCTGCAAGAGGATGCGCTCGCGTTTGCCACCGATTTTGCGTCTCGCTCACCACTGGCCATGCGTTATACCAAAGAAGGTTTGAATTATGCCGCCAACCACTCCTTGGAAGAGTCCATCTCAAAGGAGGCTGCACTGCAAAAAATCTGTATCGATAGTGAAGATGCGCGCAACGCCGTTGCGGCGTTTATGAACAAACAGCAACCCGAGTGGAAGGGTCGCTAGTCCCCGGTTCGGTCATGACGCAGTCGCAGAGGAGCGAGGCAATGAGTCAGATAGTGAGAGTCAAGACTATGTGGTGTGTGGTTGTCGCTTCGCTTTGTGCGGCGACCAATGTGATCGCGGAGCGGCAGTTGTTGTGGGGTGACACCCATTTACATACGACGTATTCATCGGACGCTTTCTCAAACAATAACCTGACGGCGACACCCGACACGGCCTATCGTTATGCTAAGGGGCTGCCGGTGATTCACCCTTATCACCAGGGACGGGTACAGATCGAGACACCGCTCGACTTTTTGGTCGTATCCGATCATGCGGAATACATGGGGGTGATTCGCAACGTCTACTTTAATGGCATCGATGGTACCCACCTTGGACTGTGGGATCGTCTGGTCGGGCGTTATGCAGAGTGGGTGTTACGCGACGCGGTTGAAAAGCGTGAGGCACGGAAACTGTTTTTCGAGTTTTTGCCCGAACCGATCGACGATCCGGTCGAGGCAGCGCGCGATTGGGTCCTTGAGGTCACTGGTATTCCGCCCCAACCTCAGGCAGAAATCGATACTTGGCGGGAAATTACCAATACCGCCGATGCGCACAATGAGCCAGGCCAGTTCAGCGCTCTAGTGGGCTGGGAGTTCAGCGCAATCCCTGGTGGCTCTAACCTGCACCGCATTGTCGTATCCGATATCGACGGCCATTCGGCACAGGCATTTCAACCCTACGGCTTTGATCAAGGCGTGTATCCAGAGGAATTATGGCAGTGGCTTGAGCAAACCAGTTCAATGACTGGCGCGAACTTTATCGCCATTCCGCACAACTCCAATATTTCGAAGGGTGCGATGTTTGACGACAAAACGCTCATGGGCGAGCCACTGACCCCCGAGTGGGCTGAGATACGACGTCACTGGGAGCCGATTGTCGAGATCACGCAGATCAAGGGCGATTCAGAGACGCATCCTGACCTGTCACCGGAGGATACTTTTGCAGATTTTGAGGAATACCCATACTACATACAAAATGCGTTCACGCCATATCAGCCGAAAGTGGGCGACTACATCCGGCCTGCTTTGATCCGCGGTCTCGGTATTGAACAAAATTTAGGCATCAATCCTTACCAGTTCGGTGTCATTGGCTCAACCGATGCGCATACTGCGCTGTCGTCGGCTGAGGAAAACAACTTCCATGGCAAATTCCCGACTGATTCGATCCCGGCGAACAAAAACATCAGCTGGGGGGATCAAGCCAACAACACGTTTGGCTGGGCCATGAGTGCACAGGGCCTTGCCGCTGTTTGGGCCGAGGACAACACGCGAGAGAGTATTGTCGCAGCAATGCGTCGTCGCGAGGTCTATGCGACCACTGGGCCGAGAATTGGTGTGCGCTTCTACGCTGGTTGGAACCTCTCTGAGGGAGATGTGAACGCAGCAGATTTTCCGAATCAGCTGGCAGATCGAGCGGTCCCGATGGGCGGGGAGCTCAGTGGTGGGCCGTCATCCGGCTCTCCTTGGTTTTTGGTTGAAGCCACTGCGGATCCTATGAGTGGTAGCTTAGATCGGGTGCAAATTGTCAAGGGCTGGGTCGATGCGCAGGGTCAGTCGCATGAGCATATCTTCGATATCGCATGGTCCGGAGAGCGAATGCAAGCTGATGGCAGTCTATTACCCGTCGCCGATACCGTGGATCGTCAAACCGGACATTGGGATAACGCTACGGGCGCAACGCGGCTGGTCAGTGCCTGGCGTGACCCGGCGTTTGATCCTGAACAGCGCGCGTTCTATTACGTTCGTGTGTTGCAGATACCGACACCGCGGCACTCTCTTTACGATAAAATTGCAATGGCTGAGGATGTCGATACGCGTAGACCCGATGTCATTCAGGAACGTGCTTACACCTCGGCGATTTGGTATTCCCCGAGTCGCTAGCCATTCAGGTCTCTAAGTGGCAATAATCAAGCGCAACCCATCGAGCAGTGCCGACGCGCGATGTAAAGCCACTTGAGTTTCATCGCGGCGCAGCGTGAGGGCGGTAATTTCTGCTGGATCGACCAGCGGATTTATTTTCTCGAGATAGTGTAGGCGATCGAGTTCCTGTTGCAATGCGGGAGTGGCTTGCGCTAGAGCCTGATCTCGACGGTCTCTGACCTCGACCTCGGCGAGCGATTCCGCACGCGCAATCGCTTTGAGTAGTGCTGGGCGCAGTTGACGGATCACGTTCGCTGCGGCACTCGCGGGCACCGGATTGATTAGCGAGTTCAGTGCATCGTGTCCGAGTTGCGGGCCGACGTCTCGACCATCGGGCCCAATGACAAACCGCAGTGGCGCCATATTGATGAAACGTCCGACCTCAAGGGCCGCGGGTGCCAGGCAATCAACCGCAAAAATACACTCCAACAACACGCTGCCGGCTTTGATTTGGGGGTGTTTCAGCGTCGCCATTGACGCATTTCCCAGTTCGCTTTGGCTGACGATGGCCATTCCCTCGCGAATCAGCGGGTGTTCCCAGGTGAGGAACTCAATATCATCACGCGCCAAGGCTATTTCGCGATCAAACGTCGCCGTCAAACCCTCTTCCTCCAACCCCGGCAGTTGACCGGTCAGGAGCATCTCGGTGGGTTTGATCACGATACAGTGCTCAGAATGGTAGTCCGTATGAAGACCAATACGATCAAAAAGTAATTCTGAATAGGGTTCAATCACGTGGCGACCGGCGGCGCTTCGAATCGCTGCGATCACTTCTTGACCACGCTCTGGTCGGTGCGAATTGAGTTCGAGCAGTTTATCGCGGCCCTCACGCATCTCTGTTTCTAGTGCGACGCGTTGCTTGGTTGTGTCGTCAATAAGCGCGCTGATGTCGCCGGTTGGATTCGTCATAGCCCGCTGAAGCGCGTCGCTGAACTGTTGATAAAGTGCGTAGCCTACAGAGCAACTTTTGTTGAACGCGTTGAGTCCCTCATTGAGCCAACGAAATAAGGGTGCCTGTGCGCTCTCTTGGAACCACGGCACATGAATCTCCACCGTGTTCTGTTGACCAATGCGGTCGAGGCGACCGATACGCTGCTCAAGAAGGTCGGGATTTCGCGGGAGATCGAAGCACACTAAATGGTGTGCAAATTGGAAATTTCGGCCCTCAGAGCCGATCTCCGAACAGATGAGTGCCTGAGCACCACTGTCGGCGTCTGCGAAATAAGCTGCAGCGCGATCTCTTTCAACGAGCGAGAGGTGCTCGTGGAAAGCCGCGCAGCGGATGCCCGCACGAAGATGCAGATGGTGTTCGAGAGCAACCGCAGTATCTTTCCGAGCACAGATCACGAGAATCTTCTCAGCACGTAGTTCTCTGAGCAGTGACTCAATCCAGCTGATTCTTGGGTCTAGAGCAATCCAGTCCGCTTCTGCACAAGCAGATTCCGGCTGAAGCAGGTGTCGGTGCGCTTGATAACAGCTGGGTAACACCAGTGGATAGGCATGCAACCGACGTTCAGGGAAGCCCGGAACAGACGCGCGGGTGTTGCGAAACAGCACCCGGCCGGTGCCATGTCGGTCTAGGAGTTGTTCTATTTGCAAGGTCGGGTCGGCCTGCGGGTCAATACCTTCAGGTAGCTCATCAGCCGCCTCGCCCCCTTGAAGTCGCTCGATCTGCTTAGACCACCGACGAAAGCGTTTTTGGTCATCGTGAAACTGGGTTAACGATGGGAAGCGGTCGGGATCGAGCAGTCGCAGGCGATCAAAGTGTCCGGCCACGCCAGCCTGTTCGGGTGTCGCGGTCAGCAGGAGAAGGCCGCGTGTTACCCTCGCTAACTGGGCCGCGAATTGCTGTAGTGTCATCTCGCCTGCGATGTCGCTGTGCTGATCGAGGTGGTGCGCTTCGTCGATAACCACCATATCCCAGTGCGTGTTCAGCGCGATCTCGCGCGCTTGAGGGTCGTCGACAAAGAGCGAAAAACCCGTCAGTACACATTGGGCGTGATCAAATCCCGCTGTCTCGCCTTCATCATCGAGCCGTTCGCTGTCAAACAGCGAAAAGTCGATATTGAATCGGCGGCGCATTTCGACCAGCCACTGGTGGACTAGCGCGTCGGGTACTACGATGAGCACACGCTGTGCGCGCCCCGATAGCAGCTGCTGTGAAATGATCAGTCCCGCTTCGATGGTTTTACCCAACCCCACTTCATCAGCGAGTAGGACGCGCGGCGCAAAACGTCGAGCGACCTCGGAGGCGATATAGAGTTGGTGTGATAGCAGCGCTGTTCTCGCCCCTAACAGGCCTTTGACGTTGTGAGAAACATTACTCGCGCTGTGGCGGCGTGTTTGATAACGCAGACTGAAGTCAGCGGGTTTATCGAGTTGATTGTTTAGCAATCGATCTCGGGGTGAGCGCAGCTGAATATGAGAATCTAGTTCAAGTTCCGAGATGATAAGCGATGCATTGCCATCTTCGACCGTGTAGCGCATGACGCCATTGTTTTCATCGGCCGCCAAGACCGTGAAGCGCTCACCGTCGTGTCGAGTCAGCACATCCCCAGCCTGTAAGATGAGGCGCGTCAATGGCGCGCGATCCGTGGCGTAGGTGCGGTCTTCAGCAACTGCGGGGAAATGAACGGTGATTCGGCGAGGCTCTATCTCGACGATGATGCCGAGTCCCAATTCCGTGTCCGCATGACTAACCCAGCGTTGCCCTACAGCAAAACTCATGCGCTGTCCTTAGAAAAATAATCGATAGCTATTGTCGTAAACCTGTTCGAGCAGCGTGTTGACCGGTACGCCCTTGATGCTGGCAACTTGTTCGGCAATGAAGGGCAGGTAGCGCGGTGCATTGCGTTGTCCTCGATACGGCACCGGCGTCAGATAAGGTGCATCAGTTTCAAGTAGGATGCGATCGAGCGGTGTGATGTCCACTACAGCACGAACATTGTCGGCATTCTTAAATGTCGTGATTCCGTTAAAACCGAGCATAAAGCCCTCAGCGAGGCAGAACTCAGCCAATTCGATAGAGCTGGTGAAACTGTGGATGACGCCGCCGCGCGGCAGGCGCCCGCTAAAACTGGAAAGCACATCCCGCGTATCGTCGTCAGCATCTCGAGTATGAATAACAACGGGTCGATCGAGGTCTTGAGCGAGCGCCAATTGGGCGCGAAAAGCGATTTGCTGTATTTTGCGATCGGCGTGCTCATAGTAATAATCGAGTCCCATTTCTCCCAGCGCGACGATACGCTGGTCGTCACAGGCGGCGATAATTTCCGCGGCGAGCGAATCGCTCCAGCTCTCGGCCTCGTGGGGGTGAAGACCTTGCGTGCCGTAGACTTCGTTCTGACTTGCTACTAACTCTCGCACGCGCGCCTGATTATCTGCGGAGACGGCGATAGTGATGATTCGCTCCACTCCTACGTTACGGGCCTCGGCGACGGTGGTGGCAACGTCTTGATCCGTCAGATAATCAAGATGACAGTGGGTCTCGACAATCGGTCGGTCAAAACAGGGAATGGGTGGTTTCGCTTTTGAACTCATCGTGTCACAGCTTCCGAGAGCCTGGCATTATGGCATAAGCACACCGTATCCTCAGCCTTTATCTCAGCCTCTGTGGACCGTGCGAACCCGAAGGGTTTTAACGGTATCGATAATTTGATCCCATAACCACTGGTGGACCGGTGATTGCTGAGTGCGCTGGTGGGCGACTAGGGTGTATTCAACGGTTTGCGCATATTCGGCTGGCATGGGTAGGGCAACGATGTCTCGCGTCGCGCCGTCACTGCGGGCGAGGTAGGCTGGACAGAACAAAATGTAGTCGGTTTCCCTGAGAATTTCGAAAGCGGTGAGCAAATGTGAGGTTTCTAAGGTGCCTTGGTGGCCTCCGATGAGTACTTCCCCTCGTTCCGCTTCGACCATGAGATCGGATCGATCAGCGACGTAGAGCGAGATCGATGGGTATTGTTCAAGCAGCGTCACGCTCAATGTTTCGCCCACCAAAGGATGGTCTCGCCTGACGAACACCGCCAGTGGTGAACTCGCTAGCGGATGAGTACGAAATAGATCCGGATAGTGTCCTCTAGCAATTTGAATCGAGAAGTCGAGATCTCCAGACGCGAGCATGTCGAGCTGACCCTCGGCGCGGGTAATGGTCCGCAATCGCAACTTCGGTGCAAGGTTTTGCAGTCGAGCGGTTAAAGGTGGCAGCAGTGTGAATCCCACGTACTCTGAAATAGCCACAGTCATTTCCCCTTGATATTGCGCGGGGTCGAAATCTCCGCTGTTGAGCAGGGTATCGATGTTGCCCAGAATTTGCTGCAGTTCGATCGACAGTGCTTGGGCTCTCGGTGTCGGTTGAATACCCCTTTTGCTTCTCGAAAAGAGCGGATCTTTGAAGGTATCGCGGAGGCGTGAGAGTGTTTTTGACATCGCGGGCTGGGTAATGGCCAGTCTGTCTGCCGCCCTAGATACGCTGCGCTCCTCTAGCAAGGCTTGAAGAGCCACGAGCAGATTCAAATCCACGCGGGAAAGTTTATTCAAATTCATACAGACACTGATTTATATAATCTGAAGTTATATTTTAAATAATCTAAATACATTGGTCTACAGCGGGAGCCCGCCACATAATTCGCCTATGGAATATGGGTGGTTATCGCCATGGGTGCGGAGCCTCCAGACTCCAGGTCCAATCCCCTTTTTTTAACCCGCTGCACGGCGGGTTTTTTTTGCCTCTCGAAAAGCGGTGGTTTGAGCGGCCATCGGCAAGCAGGAGTTTTTATTGCCGCACGGCAAGCGTTATAGTCAGCGGTGATGATACATGCCCATAAACAGCGCAAATCGGTTCGCCGCTCTGGCACCTCGCGGGTAGGACGACTCGCGACCAGTTTGCTGGCGTGTTGCGGGATGTTGGCTCAAGCAGCCGATCGCGAGCCATTCGGTATCCACTTGCAATACCCGCAGGCACTGGTTGAAGCCTTACCCGAGGTCAGCTTGTCAACGGAGCGACTGGCGCAGTATCAGAATCAGTTGACCGGCCTTCAGAATTTTGAGGATGTAAACGGACCCTATCATCCTAGTGCAGCGGAGATGCTGCAGCCCCTTGCCGAGACGGCGTTATCCATTGGTCGACTGGAGGAGGCCGATGAGATGTTGCGGCGCGCGCTACACAATATTCGTATTAATGAGGGTTTAAGGGCCGAGAGTCAGCGTCCTATTCTCGAAACCCTGATGAGGCTATCCAAGCAGCGTGGTTTGAGCGAGGAATACATCGACCGACTCGCTTATTTGCACCGCCTCTCGGAAAACGTCGACGCCTCGTTATCGAATGATTTTGTACAGATTAGCGATCAGTATCTAGCCGCTCGCCAAAATGCATTGATGGATCATGACTGGCGCGCTGATCCGAACACACCTCTACGGGTGATTGATACCAGTGCAGCCCTTGCGAAGCGCGCTTGTGACGAAGAGCCCGCTACCGAAGGGTTCTGCACGACGTTGACCCTGCGTCATCTTGCGTCCCTCTATTTGCTCGATCATCTAGTCGAGCCATTGGTAGTGGAGTTCAGCGCTGTGCGGAGAACTCCCGCGAATTCTTGGCAGGAGTCGCCATGGACTGAGCAGCTTGAAAGCATGGCGGCATCGGTTTATCCCGATGGTGTGCGCTTGCTCGAGCGAGCACTGGCTGTTTTTCCAGAAAATGTCACGCTGGAACTCGCATTGGCCGATTGGCGCTGGTTTCACAACAAGCGTGGTGCGGCGCGACGCTCATATCGGGAGCTGGTCGCAAGTGGGGCCAGCCCGTTGCAGCAACCTGTTCCGATTCCCCAGTGGCCGACTTTGCAGCGGGCGGAGGAGTTTATCGAGGACCCGGCATGGCTTGAATTTGCGCTCACCATCACCCCGGGGGGGCGGCCGACGACCATTGAAGTCGTGGGCGGGTCGCAAAACAGTGATGCCCTGCGCGGCCGGGCTTTACGGTGGCTCAGGCAGCTGATATTTCGGCCCGCCTTCAATGCTGATGGTGAGGCCGTTGCCAGTGATCTCAGCTTGCGCCTGACAGTGGTGCCCTAAGGGCGACTACTCAATGATTGTTGATGATCAGCAGTGCGCCGCTCGCCTCAACAGAGCCCTTGGTACGCCAGTTAACAAGTTCGCCGCCGTGTTTATCCAAACATCGCTGTGCCATGTCGTGGAAGGTCGGTCGCTCGGGATCAGCGATCACAATTTTACCGACACCTGCAGCAATAGCCGTGTCGACCATTTTGCAAACAGGTTTGACTAATTCATCCCAGAAACAGATGTCTCCCGCAAGCAGTAGGTCGATACCGGCGAGTTGTTTCTTTTTGAGCTGTTCAAAGCGCGCGACCAGCGGCGTTGTTTTGACGCCATTCAGTTCGGCGACTGCATCGAGGAATGGAAACACGGCTGGGTCGGCATCCATTGAGATGACCCGGGCGTCAAGTCTCTTCGCACACCAGATGCCGGTGATACCCCAGCCACAGCCCGCATCGAGAATGGTCGGTGCGGCGCCCGGCGGATTTTTTTGCAGGTAATCAATCAGCAGACAACTGGATTTCCAGAGCTTGGTGCCATGAATGCTGGGTTCGTGTCCTGCGCGCTTAACGGCACGGATCGCAGGATGCGAGGCGTAGGGCATTTCGACGCCGCGAAAACGCCGTGCTTTTGGCTTCTTTGGCTGTGGCTTGGTCATAACGCCTCCCGGACGAGAGGCGCAAGTCTATCAGAACTTTTAGCCTTGCGACGTCACAGAGCTTGGTTGTTCCGGCGCTTGGCCTTACCGAACGAATACTGGGGCGCGTTCAGGCGAGGTGATTACTCCGCTTTGGTGACGTCTTCGGCTTGCAGGCCCTTTGGACCCTCGACTAACGTGAACTCAACCGCCTGGCCTTCATTGAGAGTTTTGTATCCATCACCCTGGATCGCGCGGAAGTGCACAAAGATATCGTCCTCGCGTGCCGAGGAGGTGATAAATCCAAAACCTTTTGCATTATTGAACCACTTCACCGTGCCTGTGTGACGATCTGACATGATGATACTCCACTGTACATTTTTGTTATGACACAGCAATAGCAGGCTTGATCGTCTAACGCAACTCCTCGATTCGTTCTCTTTGCACATTTAACGCTGCGATGGCCTCTCGCGCCGCTGCAAGTTTTTCGCGCTCTTTTTCGACAACCTCAGCAGGGGCGCGGGCTGTGAACTGATCATTAGACAACTTTCCTTCGAGTCGCGCTGCTTCAGCCGTGAATTTTTGGCATTCCTTGTCAATTCGCGACAGCTCAAGTTCGACATCAATCACTCCGGCCATCGGGACCAGCACTTCAAGATGCCCTGAGAGGGCAGAGAGCGCGGGCGGAGCCTCTTGCTCTTGCGCGAGTAGCTCGATGTAATTAATTTTCGCCAGCCGTTGAAGGAAAAGTTCATTGCCTGCCAGCGCATCGGCATCACTCGCTTGCGCATTTTTTAGCAGAACAGAAAGCGTTTCTCCGGGCGCGATATTGGCTTCGGCGCGTATGGTCCGAATCGCAGTGACCACGCCTTGTAACCAGGCAACGTCAGCTTCGGCAGCTAGATCGATTAACTGCGGATCTGATTGCGGCCAGGGCGCGAGCATAATCGTATCCCCACGCCGACCTGCAATCGGCGCGACCGATTGCCAGATTTCCTCCGTGATGAACGGCATCATCGGGTGCAGTAGGCGCAGGATTGTCTCCAGAACGTGAATCAGAGTGTAACGGGTCCCGGCGAGTTGTTCGGGAGACGCTGATTCATCCCAGAGAACCGGTTTTGAGAGTTCGAGATACCAATCGCAGTATTCATTCCAGGTGAAATCATAGAGTGCCTGAGATGCTAGATCGAATCGGTACTGATCGAGGTGTTTAGACGCGACCTCGGTTGTCTGCTGCAAGCGGCTGTTAATCCAGCGATCGGCGACCGACAGCGCGATCGTTGGCTCGCCGCCACAATCATGCCCCTCACAGTTCATCAGCACATAGCGTGCGGCATTCCATATTTTGTTGCAGAAGTTGCGGTACCCCTCCATCCGACCGATATCGAATTTGATATCGCGACCCGTTGAGGCGAGCGAGTAAAAAGTAAAGCGCAGCGCGTCCGTGCCATAGCCTGGGATGCCCTCCGGAAACTGGCGTCGCGTTGCTTTTTCAATCTTTTGCGCAAGCTGGGGTTGCATCAAATGGTGAGTCCGTTTCTCAACGAGATCCTCGAGCTCGATACCATCAATCAAATCAATTGGGTCTAAAACATTGCCCTTTGATTTGGACATTTTATGACCATCACCATCGCGGACCAAACCATGGACATAGACCGTATGGAAGGGAACCTCTCCCATAAAGTGCATGGACATCATGATCATTCTGGCGACCCAAAAGAAAATGATGTCAAAGCCAGTGACCAGTACTGACGCAGGATGAAAATGTTGTAGCGCTTCGGTCTTTGCCGGCCAGCCGAGCGTGGAAAAGGTCCATAGCGCCGAGGAGAACCAGGTATCGAGTACATCCTCATCCTGTGTCAATGCGATGTCATCGGAAAGGCTGTGTAGGTCACGCACGGCGGCCTCACTATCGCCAACATAGACCTGACCGGCTTCGTCATACCACGCGGGAATACGGTGCCCCCACCAGAGTTGGCGGCTGATACACCAGTCCTGAATATCTCGCATCCAAGCAAAATAGGTGTTTTCCCATTGTTTGGGCACGAACTGAATATCCCCGTTCTCGACAGCCGCAATAGCGGGTGCCGCAAGTGTCTTGGCGTCGACATACCATTGCGGCGTCAGCCACGGTTCGATCACCACGCCTGAGCGATCACCACGCGGTACTTTGAGCGTGTGTGCCTCGACCTTTACGAGAGCGCCGGCGGCCTCGAGATCGTCAACGACCCGCTGGCGGGCCTCAAAGCGGTCGAGGTTACGATAGCGTTCGGGTACCTGATCATTCGTTCGCGCACTGGCATCAAAAATATTGATCAACGGCAGGTCGTGCCGTTGTCCAACTGCATAGTCATTGAAATCATGGGCTGGAGTAATCTTGACACATCCGGTACCGAAATCAGGGTCGACATAGTCATCGGCGACGACGGGGATGTCGCGCTCGACCAGTGGCAATCGAATCTTTTTGCCAATCAAATGTTGGTAGCGTGGATCGGTTGGATTGACCGCCACAGCTGTATCACCGAGCATCGTTTCAGGCCGGGTTGTTGCAACGATCAGTGCATCTGATGTATCAGCTAGCGGGTAGCGCAGATGCCACATGTGCCCAGCTTCTTCTTCCTGAATGACTTCTAGGTCAGATATTGCGGTATGCAATTTGGGATCCCAGTTTACCAATCGCTGACCGCGGTAGATCAGGCCCGCGTTATAGAGCTCGATGAAGACTTGTTGCACCGCCGTGGACAGGCCGGGATCCATAGTGAAACGCTCTCGCGACCAGTCAGTTGAGGCCCCAAGTCGACGTAACTGGCGAGTGATCGTGCCGCCGGAGGCCTCTTTCCACTCCCAGACTTTTTCGACAAAGGCTTCGCGTCCGATATCGTGCCGATGAATACCATCGGCCTCTAACTGCCGCTCGACCAGCATCTGCGTTGCAATGCCGGCGTGATCTGTGCCGACTTGCCACAGAGTATTTTCGCCGCGCATTCGGTGGTAACGAATCAGCGCATCCATAATGGCATCTTGAAATCCATGTCCCATGTGGAGGCTGCCGGTGACATTGGGGGGAGGGATCGGAATGCAGTAGCTTTGGTCACCGCCTTGTGGCGCGAAGTAGCCCGATGACTCCCAATGTTGATACCAGCGAGATTCGATATCGGCCGGATTGAACGTCTTTTCCATAGTGACTGAAGCGTCCTTTATAAATCGTGTTTGTGAAGCGGGTAGCCGCGATCTCGATAGTAGCGCCAAGCTTCTCGGAGAGAGGCGAGTGACTTCTCGTCCTGAGTGACGACTTCTGCCAAGCGCTGAAAACGAGAGAAGAAGGGAGCGATATCAAGCGACAAGTTGATCAAGACATCATCGTGATGCTCTGGCGTCTGACCCCAGCCAATCACAACCGTCTCATCGGTCCTATCGGATGCCAGGGCGTGCGGCAGAAAGCTATGATCTCGAAATGACCACAGGGTCTCATCGAGCGCGCGCGCGTGGTCCTCGCTATCGGTATGAATAAACACCCGATGGCCCCGCTGCACAGCTTTATCTGCCAGTCGTGCTGCCACCAGAAGCCGAGCATTCGTTCCAGCTTCTTTCACGACGTAGAAGTCAACGCGGGTCATTCAATTACTGACCTTTAGCGCGACTTCGCAGGTACTGTACGAGCATGGGCACGGGTCGGCCGGTAGCGCCCTTAGGTGCTCCCTGAAAGGCAGTGCCGGCGACATCGAGGTGCGCCCATTTGTACTGCTCGGCAAAGCGGGCAAGGAAGCACGCCGCTGTGATACTGCCCGCTCCACCTGTTCCGATGTTGGCAATATCGGCGAATTTGCTGTCGAGTTGCTTTTGGTAGTCATCCCACAGCGGCAGTCGCCAGCCGCGATCTTTTGATTGCTCCCCCGCATCACTGAGCGCCTGCGCGAGACTGTCGTCGTTCGCGAAAATGCCTGTTGCGACATTGCCTAGCGATACGATGATGGCGCCAGTGAGGGTCGCAATATCAACGACTTCAACGGGTTTAAATCGCGCCACATAGGTTAGGGCATCGCAGAGGACTAACCGACCTTCTGCGTCCGTGTTGAGAATTTCAATGGTCTTACCCGAGAGGCTGGTGACAACATCGCCCGGTTTCGTCGCTCGGCCACTTGGCATGTTTTCGGCGGCAGCAACAACGCCAACCACGTTGATGGGCAAATCCATCTCGGCGATTGCCGACAGCGTCCCAAAGACTGAGCCAGCACCGCCCATATCAAACTTCATTTCGTCCATCTTGGCGCCGGGTTTGAGCGAGATACCGCCGGTATCGAATGTGATGCCCTTGCCCACCAATGCATAGGGTTGTGCCTTTGCCGGACCGCCGCGATATTCCATGACTATCAGTTGTGATGGTTGGTCGCTGCCCTGACCGACAGATAACAGCGACCCCATGCCCAGTTCACGCATCTTTGCTTCACCAAGAACGCTCACTTTTAACTTGCTGTGTTGGCGACCTAGTTTGCGTGCTTGCTGGCTCAAATAGGTGGGTGTGCAGATATTGCCCGGTAGGTTGACCAACTCTCGCGTTAGGTTGACACCGGAGCCGATGTGTTGGCCTGTCGCAATGGCCTTTTTTTGTTGCGCGAGACTGACTGTGGCAAGGGGCTTTATTGCGACTTTGCGTAGGGCAGGTTCGGCCAAAGACTTGGTGAGGGTCTGTCGGTACTGATAGCGAGTCGTTGTCAGTTCGGTCGCAAGCTGCTCTAAAAAAGTCGTGGCATCAGCATCGCTCAGTGGAAGATCATCGAGGACCAGTAGCGCGTCGCTCGCCTTGCCAGCAGTCAGTGCCGTGGCCAGAGAACAGGCGAGTCGGTAGCCGCTCGCAGGGCCAAATTCAGCGCGGGCACCGCAGCCCACCAACAAGAGCCGTTGGTTGGTTTGGTTGCCGGGAAGCCACGCGAGTGTATTCAGATTGCCGTCGAAGTCACCCAATTTTATAGTTTTGCCGATAACGTCCGCATGCGCTTGGTCAATGTCTTTGATGTGCTTAGGCAAGCGTTGAGCACTAAATAATGGCACGACCAGGACACCGGTTTTCTGTTTCTCTGGCTGCTCTGTCTTGCGAATTTGAATAGTCAATTGGGTCATGATCAATCCCTTAGAAAAGGTCAATGGGCAAAAAGTCGCTAGTGTATGATGCTCGACGGTGGAACAAAACCTGATAAGTTACAGATCTCACTGATTTTTTACGGCCCACTATGCGAATTCGGCGATACATCGCTCACGATATCTTGGTCAATACGGCGGCAGTTTGCACCGTATTGTTTCTCGTAGTCTTCAGTAGTCGCTTTATGAGCTACCTCGGGCAAGCTGCTGTGGGTAATTTACCCGCCGATGTGTTACTACCCGTGATGTTGTTCAAGTTGCCCAGTTTTTTTGAACTGATTGTGCCTTTGGGTTTCTTTATCGGCACGCTGTTGGCGATCGGCCGATTATATACCGATAGTGAAATGGTCGTCTTGCGGGCGTGTGGGGTAGGCCCCGGTAAGCTGGCGATTTTTGTCATAGTCCCGGCCTTAGTTGCCTCCTGTCTGGTCGCGGTGCTGACACTTTTGGTCAGTCCCCTGGGAGCAGAGAGGGCGCAGATCCTGCTCGATAGTCCGCGCTCGGTTGAAGGACTCCAGGTCATGACACCGGGAAGATTCCGTAAGCAGCGTGATGGTGACTATGTCACTTATGCCGAGAGCGTGGATGAATCGGGGGTGATGAACAACGTATTTGTCGCAGAGCGTCAGCCGTCCGAGCGTGGGGACCGACTCACAATCACCTTTGCTGAAAGCGGCGCAATTCGTTTGGATGAGTCCTCCGCAACACGCTATTTCGAGCTGCGCAATGGCCAAAGATTCCGAGGTTTACCGGGCACGCCCGAATTCGAGGCGGCCCAATTTGCGCGATACGGCGAGTTAATTCCAGAGCAGGCCGGTTTGTCAGGAGCCCGTCGCCTGTCTGCTATCGAGAGTAGCGTACTGTGGCATTCTGAAAACGCCAAGGAGCGAGCAGAGTTGTATTGGCGCCTCTCATTACCGACGTTGTTGCCGATTGTGGCCCTGATGGCACTCGCTCTGAGTCGCACTGATGCGCGTCGAGGACGGTTTGCTCGGATCGGTATGGCACTGCTGCTGTTTCTGCTGTATTTCATCGCGCTGACTCAGGCGAGAACGGCAGTTGAAGATGGCGCGGGCATCACCGTATTTGTATGGGTTCATGGGTTTTTCGCATTGCTCGCGGTTGTTCAACTGAATTGGGAGCGGCTGTCTCTTCGGAGCCGGAGACATACTGCGTGAATCGGCTCAACCGCTATGTGGGCCAATCTGTCTTAGGGGCAATGGTGTCCGTGTTATTAGTGCTTGTGGGCCTTGATGGTCTCAGTGCGCTGATTGACGAGGCGGATGACATTACCGACACCTATGGCTTCATCGATGTGCTGTGGTATATCGTCCTCACGTTACCGAGAAGGCTACACGAGTTTGTCCCTTTTGCCGCCCTCATTGGCGCCCTCGTGGCTTTGGGTCGTATGGCCGGTAGTTATGAGTTGACGATTATCCGTGCGGCAGGTGTATCGCTACTGCAGTTGGCTGCGGTGGTGATTCGACCGGCGCTTGTTCTTGCGCTTGCGGGATTTGTTGTGGGCGATTTCATAGCGCCGCATACAGAGCAGATGGCGCTGAGTCATCGCGCATTGGAGCAACGTGATGACTCCACTATCGCGGGACGCCACGGTTCGTGGAATCGAGATGGAAACGTGTTTGTCCATGTCGAGGCTGTCCAGCGCGGTGGCTTAATTTTCGATGTGACCCTTTTAACTTTTGACGACGACAAGCGTTTGATTTCAGCGCTAGAGGCCGATCGCGGGACGTTTTTAGATGATCACTGGGTACTGGAAAATGTAGTAACGACAACACGCTCTGCTGATGTCAGCGATGCACGATATTTCACCACCTGGCGCTGGGATACATCGATTACGCCCAATTTGTTAATTCTCGAGAGTGTTGAGCCGCACGCCTTACCTGTGACGCAGCTATGGGTTTATGCCGACCACCTTGAGCAGCAGGGTTTGCTCAACAACGATATTCAATTGGCGCTTTGGGGGAAGATCCTGCAGCCACTGGCCGTCGCGGGCATGGTGTTGATTGCCATGTCATTTATTTTCGGCCCGTTGCGCGAGGGCACTATGGGTGCGCGCATCTTTACCGGTGTTTTAGTCGGCGTTTTATTCAGAATGTCACAGGATTTTTTCGGTCCTATGAGCTTGCTGTTTGGCATTCCACCGATTCTCTCTGCACTCTTGCCTATCGCGGTATGTTGGCTGGTGGCGATTGTTTTGCTGCGTAGCCGCCACTGACAGTATGAACTTGCTTCGGCTTGTGCCGCCGAGCTTTGATTTGTGCCTACTGTTGTCAATATGTCAGTCGGTGGGCTAGGTGTTCAGATAGCGAAGTGTCACTCGGCTTGCCGATCACTGGGTTGCTTTTTTGGGTAGCAGAACCAGTCGCGTCTGAGAGGCGTGATCATGCCAAGTCCGTCCTGAACGATCGATAAGACACCACCAGTAGCCAGCGCCAAGGCAGGTGGCTGAAATCAATGCGACGACGATGCGACGCAGGCACTGGTACCAACTGATTTGCGTGCTTCCGCTGGAGTTGACCAGTTGAATGCGCCAAGCTTGCATGCCCAGTGTTTGACCGTTTTTTCGCCAAAATAGCCCAAAGAAGCCCAGCAGGATCAAGAGCCAGCTGAACCACTGTAGTTCGTTGGGTACCGTGGCTTGCTCTGCGCTTCTAGGTCCATAAACCGTGACCCAAAGCATCGTCGTTGCCATAAACAGTGGCAAAACCAGTAGCGTGTCGTAGATCATTGCAGCGAGATTGCGCCAAAGAATATGCCAAGCGCGCAGGCCTGTGGTCGTGGCAGGGCTCACAGCGTTTTATCCGACGGCGCAGACAGCTCACTCATCGCTAGCGTCATCCCTCAGGCTGAGATGGTCGATGCGCGGCGAGACTGGGGTGACTTCTTGAACAAGGGTTGGGATCGGAGCGCCCAACTCAGCGAGGCTGTAATCGGGAACAGAGATCACCCTAAGGTCGGTTTGTTTGGCCTCGCTGAGTAGACTGCCCACCGGTGCGATCGTCCATAGGTTGTCGTCGACTTGGGTTGCGGTGTCTTCGACAGGAACAATTTCTATCCTAGCGCCAATACGCCGCAAGGCCGTCTCAAATTGCGCCACGGTGTCGGCATTGCAGTGCGCTTTAATTCGATGGCGGGTTCCATTCATGAGTTGGACCGCCGCGTCAGGAGTCATGTTGAACAGAGTAATCAGACCGTCGCGGACCGCCTCGGGTTCGAAATCGTCGAGGCATTGTCCCGAAAAGTAGATATCAAACGACTCGTCCATAGTTGTACCTGTGTCTGGATCGTTTAAGCTTAACAAGCTTGCTACGAGGGTACAGTATCATGTTCCTGAAGCGTTGGTGTGTCGCTTATTTCTTTGAAGCGATGAAGCGTACTTTGAGGAAGTGATACACGGTGTTTTCCTTATCCTCAATCGATAGATGCCCATGACCTGTCGATTGAGCGAGTTGGTGGGGCAGTGTGCCCAGCAGCGAGGGATATGCGCTAACTGACTGGGCTCATGTGCCAATAGATTGGGAAAAACTCAATGGAACAATGCAATGATGGTTGAGCGTGAACTGACGGACCTGCTAGAAAATCACTTTGAACCCAGCTTTTTGGCGGTTGAGAACGAAAGCTTTAGGCACAATGTGCCAGCGGGCAGCGAATCACACTTTAAGGTGACACTCGTCAGCGATTCTTTCTTGGATCGAAGAAAAGTGGCGCGTCATCAAGCGGTTTATGCCGTCGTTGCGGATCTCCTCGCCGGGCCCGTTCACGCACTTGCGCTGCACACCTACACACCTGAGGAGTGGTCCCAGCGAGAGAGTTCTCCTATGTCACCGCCTTGTCTCGGGGGCAGTGCGCCGTAGGTCATCAAAGCTCGGGAACTTGGGAAAGAAGGTTGGTTCCCTACCTGCGACGATGCGGCCGTTATGCCGCGATACACCTTGCTCGAAAAGGTCGTTTTAAGGTTCAGAGGCCTCTCCGTATTTTTGAATGCGCTATCCCGCTCATTGCGTTGCGATGAGACTACTGGGCACTAAAAGGCTGAGTTCATTCATGGATGCGGAGATGATGCCCGCGACCACCCACCCTGATTCGGTTGACATCAACACCGGCCCACCCGACGCCCCTTTGAAGGCGACGCAATCAGAACTGATTGAGCCGAGCGATGGATCGGCAGATTGGATGCGGCAGTGGGGGTCAAAAGTGAGCGTGTTGCCGCCATCGGCGATTTCGTCATCTCGGTTGAAGCCCGCGGCGATGAGCGTATCCGTGGGGTGTGCATCTCGGGTACTCAGCCTGAGTGCAGGCACGGAGGGCAAGGTGTCCGGTAGCTTAAGCCAGGCCCAGTCAGCGGCCATTGAGCCGCCGGAATGCGACAGTTGAACGGGGTGCCAGGACTGGTCGGATGACGCCACTTGGGCTTGATCTAGATGCCTGTTGAAGCCGTCAAAGCAGTGCCACGCAGTCAGAATTTGTATGTCTTCTGAGTTCGGCACGCGCACACGACTACCCGTGCAATACTCGAAAAAATGCCTCGGATAGCCATTCTCGCTGCGCGTCACTGGAACGCGAATTTTGACAATGGCGCGAGACCAGTCCGGCATGTCAGCACCCTCTGGGCTAAGCAGATCTTGGCCTGTGGCGAGTGAGAAAGGCCACACGACCAGTCCGAGGATCACGACCGACAGGTACCGTTGCAAACGATCGCGTTGTGATCGACGCCACGCCGTGCGCTGGTCGGGGGGGCTTGCTCTCAATAACAGAATGAAGACTCCCTTAAGCGTCGCTATTGGAGGAGGTCGAGCTAGTGTAGACTCGCGCCTTGCCGAGTACAAATGACGTGGCTCGGTGCCCAAAGGATGCCCTTTTTGATGACGCTACTCGCTATCAGGATGATCGCTCTGGCATTGTGGGATTCGCCATGAGGGGCCACTTATCGCCGCAACATCTCGGCGTGGTATCGGCACTGATTGCCAACACCATATGGGGTGTTGCTGCGATTTATTGGGTTGAAACGCGCCCGACGGCCGCTTGGGATGTGTTTGCCCATCGGGCGTTGTGGACGTTGCCGTTCATGGTGGTCATTCTGTTACTACTGCGGCGTGGCTCAGAACTGCTCACGCGGCTACGCGAACCGCGTATTCTCGCATGGAGTGCCGTCGCGGCTTTGTTGCTGTCGGTGAATTGGTCGGTATTCATATACGCCGTCACATCGGGATACGCGACCGAGGCGGGGCTGGGCTACTTCATGCTGCCGCTGATGAGCATTTTGGCGGCGTCAATTTTTTTGGGTGAACGCCCCACGCCTATTCAGACATTCGCGATTGGCTGTGCGGTGTGCGCTGTTGGCGTGCTGATGGTCGCGGAGCAAGCATCTCCCTGGATTCCTCTGTCTGTGTCAATCAGCTTTGCCCTGTATGGCGTCGTTCGTAAAAAAACACAGACCGGCAGCCTTGATGGGCTCTATTTAGAATCACTGATGATGGCGCCCTGGGCGTTATTGTGGATTATTTATCGTGACGGCGCTGGCATCGGCGTGTTTGGCTGGCGTGTGGATTTGTTTCTTTTGCTCAGTGGGGCCTTCACAGCCGCGCCCTTAATTACTTACGTGACGGCTGTACGGGTATTGCCGCTGACCACGCTGGGACTGTTTGGCTACATTGGACCAACATTACAAATTCTCGTGGCCGTGCTGTATCTCGGTGAACCCGTCACCGAGGCCAGGGTGTGGGCGCTGGTTTTGGTTTGGCTAGGCGTTTTTGCAGTCGGCATCCAAACGATACTGAGTTGGCGCGGCGGAAAACGCCCGAGACACTAGGGCGCTAGCGTTTTACTGCAGGCAGTCGATCTTGCAAAGCCTGGGGGCTCAAGTCTTCCGGTTCAAACTGCTCCACGAAGTCGATACCGAGACGAGCCGCTGTTTGAAAATCAACAACGTCGCGAATAACCACATGCTCTCCGACAAGGTGATGCAGGTCACTGATCGCGCGGTGGAGCGCAGGTAGCCGTTCGTCATCGTCGGCCGGCCACAGTCCGCGATCGAGCGCCAGCATATGCGGGTTGAGTGATTGCAACTCTGACGTATTACCCCGTGATGGATTGACACCCCAAATCGAAATCAAACAGCCGATAGAGCGTAGCGTACGAGTGAAGTCCGCGATACGAGGCTCTTCTCTCAAACGCTTGGAATCTCTGAACTCCAGACACAACCGATTGGTTCCAATAGCGCTTTCAGAGATTTCACTCAACACAAATTCTAGGAAATCATGGTGCAGTGCGGCATCCGTCGATACACGAAGATTGAACAGGGGTACCTCGACACCAGCACGACTAAAGTGATCGGCCAATTGACAGATCGCGTTGACCTTAACGTAGTCCAGAGCAATCGACAGAGCGGGCGAGTGGTATCCGGTCGGCTGCGTCATCTCACCACTTGTGTCGGCGCTGCCATCAATCAATGCGAGGTATGCTTCTTCGACTTGGTTATGAGACTGGCTATCGACTCGCATCATGCGACGCAGAGACAGTTTGGGTGGCATCTCATCGCGCAGTCTCTTATAGGTTGTCCGTACAGCGCCGGAAATATCGGTCACACGATCAGCCACCTGGGCAATGACGCCCTTATTTGGTGATAAGGCGAGGCCCCGTTTCGCCGTATCTTCGACGGACTGCCATAGGATCTCCGCACTGCTGAAGTTGCCATCAATGACAGTGATGCCGATACCACTCAGTGCCTCACTGCCCGAAAAGCCGGTCTCAATCGCTTGCTGCACACGCTCTATGGCGATCGTTTGCAAAATCATACCGTGGGTTGATTGCGACAACATGCCCTCGATAGCCGTAGCCACACCGCTGTCATGAATGAACTGACGAATCTGCAAGGCGGCATCAATCCCTTCGGCATGGATGGCTAGCGCGCTCATTGTGGGGCCTCTGCGCCGCGCTCTGCGCAGCATGCTCTGAACCTCGTCTGTGAGCTCGCTACGATCTGCGCCGCCAATATCTAGGGGTGTCCCAGCGTCCGCCAATGAATCCTGAGTCTTGGCCAAAGTCGCGAAAACACTTTGCTCTATGATCGATAACTGATCCGATGGGTTCAGTGGTGACAAGCTGTGGCTGAGCATTCGTGCGAGCTGAATGACCGTTACGTCTAACTGCCGCTGGCCACGTTCGTTAGTGAAGACGAAACGTGTTTTATCATCGTTACGCCATATCAATTGCAAATGTTGTCTCGCTCCTGAGGGCAGCGTGTTGACCAACCAACTGTTGAGCGGGAGTTGACGTGCTTGTCTCACCCAGCGCCTCAAGCGTGGAAGTTCAGCCAGCCGTCCAGATAGTCGGGGCTCGCTGAGTGACCGCTCATGTAAGAGCGTTGAGCGAATGAGTTCGACCGGCCGTTCGCCGCTCAGAGTGAGGGTGATGATATCGAGCTGAGCGAGAGATTCTGTCGGCATTGACTCCGATTCGGCAATCGAATCTTTCAATTTCGCGGTCAAATTCTGCGCAGAGGGTCGACTCAGCACCGTCCCTGTATCGGCAATGTCGAGAAGGGCTTCATTCACTTTGCCGAGATGGTTGATGGTGTTCATCAGCGTATTCGCGTCAGCCTCGCGAATGTGGCTGAGGATCAGTTCGTCGCGCAGAAAACCATCAACAAACTGAATGATTGGCAGGGGTAAGGACTTCTGCGGCAACCCCTCGAGCAATGCCTGATCGACCCAGTCACTGGCGAGATCTCGTTTTTCTCTGCCATCCTCTGAAGCGACCTGTCGTTGAATATTGCGTTGTTGTTGCTTCAGCATCATGAGCGCGAGATCAGTAATCTCCACCAGCGCTTTGTCAAACGCGTCGTTGCCGCCATCATATTGATCACTCAGCTTTTCGAGGGTGGCTTTGACACGGCCCTCAATACGGGGGTTGTTCGCCGGCGTTAGAGAGGTGAGTTCGCTAATACGTTCAATGAGCAGTCGCGCTGGGTGCTCTCGATCACGATAAAAATTAGGTTCGGAAATCGACAGCTGTGCGAGTGGCAACTTAATTGCATCCATGCTGGATGACATCGCTGTACTCATGGGGACGGCTGTGTGCAGCGTATCGAACAAATCGTCGACCATTTGCACTCGAGCCCGAATTCCGA
Organism: Halieaceae bacterium; assembly: GCA_038134505.1. Taxonomy (GTDB): domain Bacteria; phylum Pseudomonadota; class Gammaproteobacteria; order Pseudomonadales; family Halieaceae; genus Luminiphilus. The sequence goes on from JAYPVH010000004.1 coordinate 110,339, forward strand.
CACCGTCTTGGCCGAGCTGCCCGAGGCCTAATCGGTCGACTAACGACGCACCTTGCGCTGCGACTCGCGATCCTGCCTGGCGCTCAGACACAATGCGCTGAACCACTGTTTCTTCTTGCGATTTGGGGAGCTTCATCGACACCATCGTGTCGCTGGCCCCTGTGTAACCCGCGCCGCTGATAACTCGGTTGAGAATGTGCTCATCCACCGTCGCAACACTCGCCCCTAATTGATTGGGCAGAAACTGTGGGGTATTGGGCGGAGTCGTTGGCCCGCTCGGTGATTCCACACCGGGCGGTTGACGCATCAAAAAGCTGTCGCCACTGTGGGTCACCGAGGGCCCGCCGAAAAGATGTGATGAAATAATCGGCTCTGTTGGCAGGCTAGGGTTGGTCGCCAATCCCTGTTCTAGACCGCTGTGCGACAGGGCTCCAGGCACGCCTGTCGGCCGGAACGATGAAGCGCTAGGACTTTCCATCGCCGTCTGTTGCCCTGCGCCATGGTTAGCTGCAGTTCCGCCCACACCAGCTTGAGATTGCAGCGGTGCTGAGTAGACTCCGGCGGGGCCGTCTTGCACAGGACCACTCTGCATGTTGCTCCTTGACTGGGTGGCACCCGGCGCCATCGTTTGTACGGCGCTCGAGTCAGTGCTGCCCGTGGTATCCACTTGCACACCGAGTTGATCATCGAGAACAGGTGGAGTTGCCTCATTTTGCGGAACATGTACACGGGGCTTCGGCCGCTGCATTTTCTGCGTGGCAACGGCTGCAAGTTGTGAGCCGCTGGCTTCAAGAGTTTTTTCGATATCAGGGAGAAGGCCGGCCTCAGCGAGGCTGTCTGAGAGCTCCTGATAGACAGGACCAAGCTCGGGTAACAGATTGCGCAGAAACGCTCGATCCAACTCCTCGACGACAAATTCGTCAAGCTCTAGTGGGCGGATGGCTTCCCGATAGCCTTCGCACAGCGCACGCAGTCCAAAAGGCAGCTCAATTTTTTTGGCCGGAAGATCTAGTAGTGCTGCGAGGCGGAGTGTGATGGCCTCTAGTGGCAACCAGTAGCGCTCTTCGCCCAGTTTTACCATCCGGTCAATCGCAAGTTGATCTTCAAACTCGCCGATATCCACAAGGTTGAGGTCATCATTGAGCTCGCTGATCCGCGCACCGCCGATATCTTTTTTCAGCGGTTCATCAAAGCGCTGGTCAACTGCCGCGACGATGGATTGGATGCTTCGTTTGCTTTGCTGCTTGAGTACTGAGAAGCCTTCAAAGCAGCTGGTGCGTTTTTCAGAGCTGACTTGCGCGCTCCCCGATAAATCGAACATGTGGTCACACATCTGTTCGAAGGTCAGTCGTAATTTCGGCGACAATAACGTCCCGCTGCGGGCTTTAAGCGCAGAAAATATAGGATTGCTCAGGGGCTTTTCGTCCGACAATGTTACAGCCATTCAGCAGCAGTTCGTTGTACTATTGTGGCTCTCGGCAGAGAAATAAACCACCCTTGTTTCTCATCGGAGTACAACATGCGTGATATCCGGCTGAGAGCCGAGTGGCTCGAATGCTTGCAATCAACTTTTGCAAAGCCCGAGCTACAGCAGCTGTCAGCATTTTTACGCGCTGAAAAAGCGGCCGGGAAGGTCATTTATCCAGCGGCATCTGATTTTTTTGCAGCGCTTGATGCAACGCCGCCGCAAGCTGTGAAGGTCGTGATTCTTGGGCAAGACCCTTATCACGGACCTAATCAAGCGCACGGTTTAAGCTTTTCAGTGACGAAAGGCACGCCGTTGCCGCCCTCATTAAGAAATATCTTTCGAGAGTTGGCCGATGATTTGGGTGCTCAGGCACCCGCTGAGGGCGATCTAAGCCCTTGGGCCGAGCAAGGGGTTCTGCTGCTGAACAGCGTTTTAAGTGTCGAGGCCGCGCGTCCCGGTTCCCATCAGGGGCAGGGTTGGGAACAGTTGACGGATCACGTTATCGATATCGTATCGACAGATGCTAGTCCAAAGGTGTTTTTGTTATGGGGCGCGCATGCGCAGAAAAAGGGCGTGCTCATTGATCGGGAGCGTCATTTGATTTTGAGTGCGCCACACCCTTCACCCTTATCTGCGCATCGGGGTTTTTTGGGTTGCCGGCATTTCTCGCGAGCCAATGCGTTTCTGGTTGAAAAGGGCCGAGACCCTATCGATTGGCTCAGGCTAATAAAATCCTAACGGGCGGCTTGGTCGACCCTGTAAGAAGCCACCCTCAGCGACGGTCTCTTCAGTGGTTTCAACCAATAATTCATAGCGACCTGTGTTGAGGTCTCGCGCCGCGTTAACGACGCTACCGGTCGTTGGCCCCTCGGCTGATATTGAGACGGGTAGGCCGGGCTCAGGGCATTGATCGGTGTCGCAGAATGCGCGATACAGCCGGCGCTTTGGGGTGCCGCGGTAGTGGAGCCGTGCGATGATTTCCTGGCCCGTATAACATCCTTTTTTAAAGTTCACCCATCCTCGCTGATCATAATTGAGATCTTGCGGCAGATAGAGCCCCACCGTCGTCGATTCGATGCGCGCCTCTCCGCGGCTGATGTCTAAAAGCCGCCATTGCGTCGCCTCTAGCGGTTGCCAGTCAGCGTTGGGTTTGTCGATTTCTTCCCGCGACCAGACTTCACAGAACTGCGTATCTTTGGCGACGGCGACGCAATGATCGGTCGGCACTAAAACCTTGTCGATGACCGCTTCGACGGGGTGCTGCCAATAGTGAATACGCCAGTCAAGACGCGTGAGCTGCGACTTTGAAAATCGAATATACGGCGTGAGGTGCGTCATGAGTGGCTCAGCGATCCCATCGCGAAGCCTTAAGATGATGCGTTCCGGTCGCAACACAAAGGCGCAAAAATCGGCCAGAATCCGACCCTTCGGGTTGCAGAAAGCGCCGTAGACCGTCGAGTTTTCCGCAAGGTCGATAAACGCTGCAGTCGTTTGGCCCTGTAGCACCTGCGCTGCATCGGATCCTGAAAGGCAGAGCAAAGTATCGCAGCTCCCTGCATCTGTCGGTGCCATGTGTCTAACCTCTGTTCATTGTTAGCAATGTCTCGCTTTTCATCGGCCTGCCCCGGCGCGGCTGTTGCGACGCGGGAGAGCCAGCACTCGCTCGTCTGTGCCCGTCAATCGTTCTGAGACCTCGGTCACGCATTCTGAGCAATGCCTGATGAGTAATGCGAGGATCCGCGTATACTAGTCGCTCAGTTGATTGGTGAAAGCAGCTTTAGTCGTGCCGAAAACACTATACCCCAGCCCCGAGACAGAGCCCATGAGTCAGCAGGAAGATTTTAACCGAATGCGCTGGGCGAGCCGACGCGGCTTGCTGGAGTTGGATCTGCTTTTGGCGCCTTTTGTCGATGCTTGTTATCGCCAATTATCGCCCGAGTTACAAGCGCAGTACCGGGAGTTAATGGGATGTGAGGATCAGGATTTGCTCAACTGGATCATGGGGCGGACGGCGCTGACTGAGCCGCGGCTCGCTGACATCATCGCTTCCATCCAGGCGCATCAGCGCTCGCTGGGTGCTCAGTAGGCCGGTAGCGAGAGTAAGTCGCGGCCAGCACAGTGTGCGGGTAAGTTGCTTGGAATGACAATGCTGTCTCGCGCATCGCGCGAGGCGCCAGGGTGGTCTTTGTTAAAGTGGAGTCCTCGGCTCTCGTGTCTCGATTGCGCACATTGAACCATGAGGGCGGCGACTTCAGTCAAATTGCGTAGCTCCAGTAGCGGGGTGCTAATCCGAAAGCGGCTGTAGTATGACGCAACATCACGCTGCATCAGTTCGATCCGCGCGCGGGCTTGAGCCAGTCTGCGATCACTGCGGACAATACCCACGTAATCCCACATAAGACGTCTCAGCTCTGCCCAGTTGTGCAGGATAATGACGTCCTCGTCCGATTCTGTGACCTGGCTCGCGTCCCAGGGTGGTACCGTTTCATCGCGCATCTCACCGGTCCGTTCCACAATGTGTTGTGCCGCCATGCGGGCGTAAACGAAACATTCTAGAAGGGAATTGGAGGCCATGCGGTTCGCCCCGTGTAAGCCGGTACAGGCGGATTCGCCGATGACATAGAGTCCGTCGACATCGGAGTGGCCATGCTGATCGACCACGACACCTCCGCAGGTGTAGTGCGCTGCTGGCACAACAGGGATTCGCTCTTTAGTGATGTCGATGCCAAATTCAAGGCATCGCGCTCTGACGGTGGGAAAATGTGTCTCTATAAACGCTTCAGAGCGGTGCCGAATGTCGAGGAAAACACACTCCAATCCCGCCTGCTTCATTTCCTGATCAATAGCGCGGGCCACTACGTCCCTTGGTGCAAGCTCTGCGCGCTCGTGATAGCGCGTCATGAAGCGCTCGCCGTTGGGTAGCTGCAAGGTCGCTCCCTCTCCACGCAGCGCCTCAGAGATGAGAAACGATTTTGCATCGGGGTGGTACAAGCAGGTGGGATGGAATTGATTGAACTCCATGTTCGCCACGCGGCAACCTGCTCGCCAGGCGATCGCAATCCCGTCGCCACTCGCGCCATCGGGGTTGCTGGTATAGAGATAGGCTTTGCTGGCGCCGCCAGTGGCGAGCACGACTGCACGTGCGCGGTGGGTCTCCACTGAGCCAGTGTCAATATTGAGAAGGTAAGCACCTAGCACGCGACCATTGGCGACAACGACATCAACCGCACAACGACCCGTCAGAAGTTCGATGTGCTGGGCTTCTGCCATTCGAGTTGCCAAAACCTCGGAAATCGCGCGACCTGTGCGATCGGCGGCATGAATGATACGGCGATGACTATGTCCGCCTTCCATTGTGAGGTGAAATTCTCGGAACTCTGCGTCAGGCTGGTCATCTCGGCGATCAAAATCTACGCCCTGGCTAATCAACCAGTCGACTACGGCTCGCGAATGGCTCACTGTTTGTTGGACAGCAGGCAGGTGACACAAGCCGGCCCCGGCATCGAGCGTATCCGAGACGTGGGCGTCAATAGAATCGCGATCATGCAGGACGGCAGCCATGCCACCCTGTGCCCAAAACGTTGAACCGCTTTCCAGACCCGCTTTGGAAACGACCGCGACACGCAGATGTTGCGGTAAGTGTAAAGCCAGGGAGAGTCCTGCTGCGCCGCTACCGACGACCAGTACATCCCAGGATTGTTCGCCTGTCAGTGCGATTCCGACTTTCCTTAAGAGCGGTCATTATACGGTGGGTGATTGAAAATGGTGCTCTGAGCGGACACAGTGTCAGCTCGGGGGAACTTTCTTGCAAGTGAGTGATCAGAGTGAGTTGAGAAAGGCGGGATAATGCGTACAGTATGCCCGGACAGTGTGTCATAGAGTGCGTCAAGTAATGCATGCAATAATGCATGAGACAGTGCATAAAATAGTGCAGGGCAATAAGGCGATTCGGTGACAACGCGAGAGTCAGATCAACAGCTGGTGCAGAGGGCACAACGCGGTGATACGCGTGCTTTTGATCTGTTAGTGCTGAAATATCAGGGGCGCATTGCCACATTAGTGGCGCGCTTTGTGAATGATCCTGCTGAAGTCGAGGATGTGACGCAGGAAGCCTTTATCAAGGCATTTAGGGCGCTGGATAAGTTTCGCGGGGAAAGTGCGTTTTACACGTGGTTGTATCGGATCGCGAGCAACGCAGCTAAAAACTACCTCACGACACGGAGTCGAAGGCCGACTAGCGATGCCGAGATTGAGGATGCAGTGTACTTCGATGAAGCCGATGCACTGCGCGACGACGAGTCGCCCGAAAGCCATTTGTTCGGTGAAGAAATGGCCGATGCGGTGCAAGGGGTGCTTGATGGGCTCCCGGAAGAGTTAAGAATGGCGTTAGTGCTGAGAGAAATCGATGGCCTGAGCTATGAAGACATTGCCGAAGTCATGGAATGTCCGGTGGGTACGGTGAGATCGCGCATCTTTCGAGCGCGCGATGCGATCGATCTGAAGGTTCGGGCCCAGCTGTTGGGGGACTGATCTTGAGGCTCGCAGCGTGAGCCGATTGTGGAGCGTGGCTTACGAGGGCGCTCTTGCACGAAATAGAATTCTGACTCTGAGCAGAGCCATTGATGAAAGCGAAGCGTCAGATGTGAGTACCAAGGTGGTCGCGCCGCACTGTGATGTGTAAAAACGTCGGCGAGCGTGATGGCGGAAAACAAAACTTAGTGAGAGCGTCGTTTTAGTGAGAGCGTTGTTAAAGAAGGTTTAGGGCTGGTCAAAGAAGTTATAGAGTCAAAGAAGTTATGAAGTTATGAACCTATAGAGAAGGTAGAGAGAGGAACTCTATGAGTACATCAGAAGCACTGCGCGAGTCATTGTCAGCCTTGATGGATGGTGAGGCCAGCGAGATGGATCTCGCCCGCGTTCTCAAAGCGGTTGAAACAGATCCTGAGGCCCGCGAACTGTGGCGGCGGATGCAACAAGCGCGAACGATTCTGCGCCGTGAGCCCACGGAGGGGTCAGCGATTGATGTCAGTTCGGCAGTCCAGTCAGCGTTGAAAAATCAGCGTCGGAGTAACCCTTGGATGGGCCTTGCAGTTGCTGCTTCGGTGACACTAGCGGTCGTATTGGGTGGGCAGCAGATGTTACAACAAGAGACTGGCGTGCCAGCGATACAGGTTCCGGGAGCCGTCGTGGGGTTCCAGAACGGTGCGGCTGTACAGGCGAGCTTTGGGCAAAATCAGCGGGTTCAATCGTCGCGCGAAACGTCTCTAGAACGTGTCGAGTCAACCGTCAATCCCTACGAGCAGATTGCTCGTGAACAATTCAGTCGTTTTGGGCAGATCCACGCACAGGCCACTGCGCCGTTGCAGCCAAGCCCGCTGGTACCGTTTATTCGTGCGCAAGAACCTCAGCAGCCCTAGGTCCCCCTCGCGGTGCCTCGCGTACCGCGGCGTGTGTGCTGCGGTACTCGCGCTGTGCGCCTCGCTGACTGTTGCCTGTGACCTTGACTCGCAGCGAGAGCAACAGTTGCAGCGTTTACTCGATGCCCATCGATTCTTTTCCTATCGCGGAACACTGTTGCACGAGCAAAACGGACAGCGAGAGTTTGTGACCGTTTTGCACGAGCCTGATGAGTCGGTGGATGCAATGCGGCGACTGAACGCGAGTGCTGCGGCGCCGATGATTCAAATTATGGCCAAGCCTAGCTATTCAGTAGCGTCATGCACCCTCGCACAGCATTACAGCGTGGACTTTGAACCGGGTGCTGCAGTTGCGGGTCGCGCCACGACAGCCGTGACCTTAAAGCCAAAAGACGTTTTGCGTCTGGCCTACCTGATGAATATGGATGTGGAAACTGGTTTGCCGCTGCGCGTGATCGCTTTCACCGCCGAGGGTCAGATTCTGGAGCGCTATGAGTTTGCGGAGATTAAGCTCAAACCGGCCGAGCAAGACGCAATCAGCCCCCCGACCGACCCGATCGCATCGGGCTATGCTTTCGCCAGTCTCCCCCCAGGCTTTGTCTTGCTCGCTGCCTCGCAACAGGACGGGCCGCATGTCGTCAGCGATGGTTTGGCGACAGCGTCGCTGTTTGTCGAGCCGCTGCCGGAATTGTTATCGCCGGGAGAGGGTGCAAGTCTATCAGGGGCGACGCTCACTTATACCCGGGGCATGACCATGAATGGCGTTGGTTATCTTGTCACAGTCATTGGCGAGATACCGGTGAATACGGCGAGACTACTGGCCGACGCCATACGGCCACGTCGCGACGCCTCCTAAAACCATGCCGACGGAGCATGGTCGTGTGGTCGCCTTAGAGCCACAGGGAGTCTGGGTAGAAACCGTGCGAAGCTCAGCTTGCGGCGCCTGTGCAGCCAAGGCTGGGTGCGGACACGGCGTTTTGGCGCAGGTGTTGGCGCGAGGTAAAGGTTTGATTCGTGCGCGCGCAGGCCACGTCGCCCTTGAGTCGCTTACCCTCGGTGACATCGTAGAAATCAAACTGCCTGAGTCGGTGCTCACTGGTGGAGCGCTCGCAGTGTATGGCTTGCCATTGGTTGTCGGTTTGAGTCTCAGTTGGCTAGGATCCATTCGTAGCGAGTTGATGGCGATCGCAGGCTTTGTGGGTGGTTTGCTGGCTGGATTTCTTTTGGTCAGATTGGCACTCCGCCATTGGTATTTCTCCACATCGCTTGAACCGACTGTTGAGGATGTTGTCGAATCTTCAGGTGGGATCATCGTATCCTCGTCCTAATTTAAATCCAGTTTGTTTGCCTTGGAGGCATCTATGTTGAGACGTTTAGTCGTCGGATTGTTTTTGTCTGTTTTTGCGCTGGGATGTCAGGCCGACCTGCCTGATTTCACCGAGATAGTTGAAGAGGCGACGCCCGCTGTGGTCAAGATTCTGGTGGAATATGAATCGAAAAAACCGCAGATGACTCAAGAGTATGATGAACTGCCCGAATACCTGAAGCGATTTTTTGAATTTCGCGGCCAGCCTCCGATGCCTGAGGATCGTGGTGGTATGGGCTCGGGGTTTATCATCTCAGAGGATGGTTATATTGTGACCAACCACCATGTGGTCGATAACGCCGCACGGGTATTGATTCGCATGACCGATCGACGTGAATTTGAAGGTTCGGTTGTCGGTGTTGATCCCCGTTCGGATCTGGCTTTGATCAAAATTGACGCACAGGGACTGCCGACCCTTCGTCTTGCTGAGGACGCGCTCACGGTCGGTCAGTGGGTATTGGCGATTGGCTCGCCGTTTGGCCTCGATTTCAGTGTCACCGCGGGTATTGTGTCCGCCATGGGTCGCAGTTTGCCGACTGAGCAGGGCGAGAACTATGTGCCCTTTATTCAAACTGATGTGGCGATCAACCCCGGTAATTCGGGCGGTCCGCTATTTAACCTAGAAGGCGATGTTGTTGGCGTCAACTCACAGATTTTCACGCGCTCTGGGGGCTCGATTGGCCTGTCTTTCGCGATCCCCTCATCGGTAGTGAACAATGTCGTGGCGCAACTGAAAGCTGAGGGCGTTGTGGTTCGTGGTTGGCTGGGTGTGGCGATCCAGGATGTCGATAGCAACCTCGCTGAGGCCTTTGGTTTAGACCGTCCCAAAGGCGCATTGGTGGCGCAGGTGGTCGATTACTCTCCTGCCGCGGCTGCCGGGCTTGAGGCGGGCGATGTGATTGTCCAGTTCGCTGGAGAAGCGATCGTCACATCTTCCGATTTGCCGCACGTTGTTGGTCTGCTCTCGCCCGATTCGGACGCGATCGCCATTGTCATACGCGAGGGTGAGACTTTAGAGATCCCGGTGGTGGTCGGTGCGCTCAATCGCGATGAACAGCCCCGACAACTTGCGGGCGCTTCACCCACTGAGGCCCACGATCCGCTTGGGCTCACCGTGGGTGAGATCGATCCAGCGACCTCAAAGACGCTGGGCCTCGCTGGAGCTGTAGAGGTCCTAGCGGTACAGCCGGACTCCGTCGCCGCTGAAGCGGGCATTTTGGCTGGGGACCTGATTACGCGAATCGGCAAGACCATCCTGACAAGGGTCAGTGATTACAGCAACGCGGTATCGGAGCTCACTCCTGGGCAGTCAGTGCAAGTTCGGCTGATTCGTAACGGATCGCCTCGCTTCCTCGGTGTGAAAATACCGCAGACTGAGTGATCTTACGGTGCACTGAGGTCGGCGTTAGGCTAGAATTCGCGGCTTTCTAACTCGTGGGGGACAGTGTGCCCCCCATCATTCTCCCACGCCGGAGAGAGGCCCAGTATCGTGACCGACCTTAGTCACATCAGGAATTTTTCCATCATTGCGCATATCGACCACGGTAAGTCGACCTTGGCGGATCGCTTTATCCAACACTGCGGTGGACTGAGCGATCGGGAAATGGCCGAACAGGTCCTCGACTCTATGGATTTGGAGCGAGAGCGCGGCATTACCATCAAGGCGCAGTCGGTCACTTTGCACTACACCGCGCACAACGGTGAGTCTTATCAGCTCAATTTTATTGATACGCCGGGTCACGTTGACTTCGCCTATGAGGTCTCTCGTTCTTTAGCAGCCTGCGAAGGTGCGTTGCTGGTGGTTGATGCAGGTCAGGGTGTCGAGGCGCAATCGGTCGCCAACTGTTATACGGCTATCGAGCAAGGGCTCGAGGTGTTGCCTATCCTCAACAAAATGGATCTTCCACAGGCAGACCCTGAACGGGTGAAGCAAGAAATTGAAGAGATCATCGGTATTGATGCGCATGACGCCTGTCCAGTCAGCGCAAAGACGGGCTTGGGTGTTGAGGACGCGCTCGAATATTTGATTGCTAAGATTCCCCCGCCAGAGGGCGATCGAGAGCGTCCACTGCAGGCGTTGATTATCGACAGCTGGTTCGATAATTACCTCGGCGTTGTGTCATTGGTGCGCGTTAAGCAAGGCATGCTGAAGCGGCGCGATAAGTTTGTGGTCAAATCAACAGGCAGACAGCACCAAGCTGATATGGTTGGCGTATTTACACCGCGCCGAACTGAAACCCATTGCCTGATGGCCGGCGAGGTTGGATTCATTGTTGCCGGTATCAAAGACATCAAAGGCGCACCAGTCGGTGACACGCTGATTTCTGCGGGCAATATCGATGTGCCTGCTCTACCCGGGTTTCAGAAGGCAAAGCCGCAGGTCTATGCAGGTATTTTCACAATTTCATCCGATGATTACGAAGATTTTAGAGATGCGCTGGGTAAACTAACGCTCAACGACGCCTCGCTGTTTTACGAGCCAGAAACTTCAGACGCATTGGGTTTCGGTTTTCGTTGTGGCTTCCTTGGGATGCTGCACATGGAGATTATCCAGGAACGTCTTGAGCGCGAGTATGATCTCGACCTCATTACCACAGCGCCCACTGTGGTGTATGAGGTACTCAAGAAAGATGGCTCGGTGATTAATGTGGATAATCCCTCGAAGCTACCCGATGTCGCCGATATTGACGAGATGCGCGAGCCCATTGCGCGTTGCAATATCTTGGTGCCTCAAGACTATCTGGGCAGTGTAATCACTTTATGCGTCGAAAAGCGGGGGTATCAAGTTGACCTCCAGTTTCTGGGGCAGCAAGTGTCGGTCACCTACGACATTCCCATGGCTGAGGTTGTGCTCGATTTCTTTGATCGACTGAAGTCGGTGAGTCGAGGCTATGCCTCGCTCGACTATGGATTTGAGCGGTTTGAGGCGGCGCCCTTATCGCGCCTCGATGTGCTGATCAACGGAGATCGTGTCGATGCTTTGGCTGTTATCGTGCACCGTGATTACGTGCAAAGCCGCGGACGTATTTTGACAGAAAAAATGAAAGAACTGATTCCGCGACAAATGTTTGATGTGGCAATTCAGGCCGCGGTGGGTGGAAAAATTGTTGCGCGCCAGACGGTGAAGGCCTTGCGGAAGAACGTGACGGCAAAGTGTTACGGTGGCGACGTGACCCGGAAGAAAAAGCTTCTCGAGAAACAGAAAGCGGGTAAAAAGCGGATGAAACAGGTTGGTAATGTAGAGATTCCGCAGTCTGCTTTCTTGGCGGTTCTGCAGGTCGGCAGCTAGTCATAGGGCGTTTTTGGGAGTACGGCTGTGAACATTGATTTTCCATTGATTCTCGTCATTTTGGTGTTCGTCAGCGGCGTCATCTGGTTGCTTGATAGTTTGATTTGGGGGAAGCCGCGAGCGGCGCGTCGTGCGGCGCTAGCTGAGCAGTTTCCGGGCTGGGCTGATGGCGAGTCGGAAGATGGGCAACGCTTTGCCGCGGCGGTCAGTCACGAAGCCCCAGAACCGATTATGGTGGAGTATGCCCGCTCATTTTTTCCGGTTTTGGCATTGGTTTTATTACTGCGTTCTTTTTTGTATGAGCCTTTTCAAATTCCATCATCGTCGATGGAGCCGACACTATTAGTCGGCGACTATATCTTGGTCAACAAATTCAATTATGGTTTGCGCTTGCCGGTCACACGTACGAAAGTGCTGTCGCTTGGAGAGCCGGAGCGCGGCGATGTGGTGGTGTTCTTCCCTCCCCACATGAATGACACCTATTATATTAAGCGCGTGATTGGCCTGCCTGGAGATGTGATTCGCTATCGCAACAAGCAATTGACGGTCAATGGCGAAGCGATACCTCAGGATTGGCTGTCAACCGTGCCCTTTGGCAGAAGCCGATTAAACATCGGCCGAGAGCTGCTCACAGACGCGCCCGGGCACTTGTTTCAGACCAATGACGCGCGATTGCGCCGCGATTTTGAAGTCCGCGTTGAGGCGGGTCATTACTTCATGATGGGGGATAATCGTGACAACAGTGCCGACAGCCGCGTGTGGGGTCAGGTGCCAGAGCGAGACATCGTCGGCCAGGCGGTGGCGATCTGGATGCATTGGCCTACTTTGATGAGTGTGCCAAGCTTCACTCGTGTCGGTGGCTTTGACTAATTCGATGGAGCCGCAGAAGCGGTTCAGGGAGGAAGCTATCATGGTGCGCAGCACAACAAGTTACCGTTCTCTGGGGCGTCAGCGCGGCTTGAGTTTCTGGAGCGTCGGCATCAATCTTTTAATCCTGACGCTACTGCTGACAATCTTGACCCGTGCGGTACCAATTTATATCGAATATCTGACAGTGAGAGATATCGTGCATCGCGCTGCTGAAGAGTTCGATAGCCGCAGTCAAACGACTCAGGACTTAAAAACGCGGATTCGAAAATTGATGCAGACTAGCCAGGTGTATGGTCCGGCGAACGAGGCCGTCAAGGTCTATCGAGAGAATGGCCAGTATTATATCGATGCCACTTATGAGGTACGTTTTCCTCTGATTTGGATTTTGGACGGTGTGATGGTTTTCGACGACTTGCTGATTCAGGTGGACCGCTAAGTTTGGCTACAGACGGCCCCTCGAATGCGCTCAAGCTGGAACAGCTCCAGCGCCGCTTAGGATACCATTTTCGCGACCAGGACTTATTGCTTCTGGCACTTTCGCACCGAAGCGTCGGTACACGTAACAACGAACGCTTAGAATTCCTCGGCGACGCGTTGGTTAATTTTGTCGTTGCTGAGGCGCTATTTGATCGCTTCCCCGAGGTTAAAGAAGGTGTACTGAGCCGGTTGCGAGCGACCCTTGTTTGTCGGGACGGTTTGGCCCATCTGGCGCATCAGTTCGATATTGCATCGTGTCTTCTCTTGGGGTTAGGTGAGCGCAAAGGTGGCGGTCGTCAGCGCGAGTCGATACTTGCAGATGCCCTTGAGGCGATTGTTGGCGCCATGATCAAGGATAGCTCGACAACGGAGGCCGCCACTGTCGTGGCGCAATGGTTCGCTCCGGAAGTCGCGGTAATCGATGAATCCGCTGGTCTCGATGCCAAGACGCGCTTGCAGGAGCTGTTGCAGGCCAAAGGTTACTTAGTGCCCACCTATGCATTGCTCGATACCTGTGGTGAGGATCACGCACTGGTTTTTACCGTGCGATGCGACATCGGCGAGATGGCACCCGCGACGCAGGGGACAGGCAGTAGTCGTCGCAAGGCGGAGCAAGCGGCGGCGACAACGATGTTGGAGCAATTAGCACGTGACTGATGCAACACAACAGTGTGGCCTGATTGCCATTGTTGGGCGTCCTAACGTTGGGAAGTCGACGCTTTTGAATTATCTCCTCGGCCAGAAGATCAGTATTACTTCGCGTAAGCCGCAGACCACGCGTCATCAAGTGATGGGTATCAAGACGACGGGCGCCGCCCAAATGATTTTTGTTGATACTCCCGGAATCCATAAGTCTGAGGCCCGAGCGATTAACCGAGTGATGAATCGCGCCGCAAGCTCCGCAATCAGCGATGTGGATTTGGTGCTGTTTGTGGTCGATCGTGATCGTTGGACCGACGAGGATGAGTTAGTCCTGAGTCATCTCAAGCGCAGTGCGGTACCGACCGCTTTGCTCATCAATAAGGTTGATTTATTGTCCGACCCAAACACCTTGCTGCCTCTAGTGAGTACGATGTTGCAACGCCACTCCTTTGTTGCAGTGCTGCCCATTTCCGCTCTGCGTCATCGCGAGCTCGATACGCTCGAGAATCTCATTCAACAACACCTTCCGACGGGGCCACACTTGTTTCCCGAGGATCAAATCACCGATCGCAGTGAACGCTTTCTCGTCGCCGAGTTGATTCGGGAGAAAATCATTCGACAGCTGGGCGACGAGTTACCCTATGCTACCGCCGTGGAGATCGAGTCTTTTGAAGTGCAAGGAGGCATCGTTCATATCCATGCGCTGATTTTGGTCGAGCGAGCCGGTCAGAAAAAAATTCTGATCGGAGAGCGTGGTAGTCGGTTGCGAAGCATTGGCACGCAGGCTCGTGTCGATATGGAAACGCTGCTCGGCCAGAAGGTCATGCTCAAGCTCTGGGTGAAAGTAAAGTCAGGCTGGTCTGACGACTTGCGTGCGCTACGCAGCCTCGGGTTAGACGAGTCGGGTCGGACATGAGGCCGTTGGTGCAGCCAGCGTGGCTGGTGGCGCGTCGACCCTACCAAGACTCAGGCTTAATCATCGAGTTTTTTTCTCTCGAAATGGGGCGCTTCTCTGCCGTGGCGCGCGGCGCGCATCGGCGTCATCGTGGCGGCTCGTTGGCGAGTCTATTGCAACCCTTCACGCCTTTATTAGTGAGTGTCTCGGGATCGACGGAGTTGAAAAGCCTGCGCAGTGTTGAAAGCGCCTCAGCCGGGTATCGCTATAGCCAGAAAACCACTCTCTGTGCCAGTTATCTTAATGAGTTGCTGGTGCGGCTGTTGCCACGTTTCGATCCACATCCGACGCTGTTTGCGAACTACGGCGATGCATTGGCAGCGCTCGGTGAGGGCGATACGGAATCGATTTTAAGGCGCTTTGAATCACAGCTACTCTCTGACCTGGGTTATGACGTGGTTTGGCATTGTGACGGCGATGGCGTGGTCATTGACCCAGATGGCTGGTATCGATTTGCCGGGGGGAGCCTATTTATGCCCAGTGATGTGTCCGCACAGGCCTATGCGGGTACTGATTTACTAGCGATTGATCAATGGCTACGCGCTGAATCGGCACTCTCACCAACGCAGTGGCAAATTCTGAAAACGGTCAACCGAGCGGCGCTCGCTGTACACCTCGGTGAGCGGCCTCTGCAAAGTCGTTTGCTGGCCGAACAGCTATTGTCGGGGACTGGTGGCTCATAGATGCGGGAAATCGACACATCGCTACAGATTGCAGCTTTCCCGCGCAACATCTGACTGCTTCTCGTGTTTTACGTCGATGATAGATGCGTCATGAGGGGGTATAATGCCACCCCCTTGAAACGTTGAGCAAAACCCGTGACCGATTACCCAACGATTGAGAGCACTATCGGCAATACGCCACTCGTGCGCCTGCAGCGATTGCCCGGCGACACGAGCAATATCGTGTTGGCGAAGCTAGAGGGTAATAATCCCGCTGGATCGGTCAAGGATCGCCCGGCGATGAGTATGATTGCCGAGGCCGAATCGCGTGGCAGTATTCATCCTGGAGACACGCTCATTGAGGCGACAAGCGGGAATACGGGTATTGCGCTTGCAATGGCTGCCGCGATCAGAGGCTATAAGCTCAAGCTAATTATGCCGTCACACATGAGCGATGAACGCAAGTGGGCGATGTCAGCTTATGGTGCTGAACTCATTGAAGTCACGCCAGAGCAGGGCATGGAAGGTGCACGCGACTTGGCTATGGCGATGGAAGCGCGCGGAGAAGGTCGTGTGCTCAATCAGTTTGCAAACAGTGACAATCCGCTCGGTCATTTTCGCAGCACGGGGCCCGAAATCTGGGAGCAAACGCGAGGGCGCATTACTCACTTCGTGAGCTCAATGGGTACGACGGGGACCATCATGGGTGTATCACGCTACTTAAAGTCGAAAAATCCCGATATCGAGGTGATTGGCCTGCAGCCCGTGGAGGGGTCACAAATACCAGGTATCCGGCGTTGGCCTGAGGCCTATCTTCCCAGTATTTATGAGCGAGACCGGGTGGACCGGGTGATTGATATTTCACAGCAGGAATCTGAAGAGACTATGCGTCGACTCGCTCGCGAAGAGGGTATTTTTGCCGGCGTATCCTCCGGTGGTTCGATTGCCGCTGCGCTTCGGATCAGTCGTGAGGTCGACAATGCGACGATCGTCGCAATCGTTTGCGATCGCGGGGATCGCTATCTCTCAACCGGCCTCTATAACCTCTAACGGTCGCAGCCAGCATGGTGAATATTCGTACACAAATCGCTGAAATGCTGAGCGATGAAGACGCGACTGTCGAGTGGCTTTCGGCACAGTTGCGCTATCTCGACGATCCCGCCCAAGGGCGAGTTCTCGATGCGTTACGCTGGATTTTGACCACGCCGTTGGATCTCGCTGTCCCCACCGGCGACTGGGTGGGCGTTAGCGAACCGTTAGACCACGGCCTGGAAGTGCTTCAGATTTTAGCTGAACTGCAGTTGGACGCAGATACCTTAATTGCAGGCCTTTGCTATCGCCCGCTAAGAGAACAGCGGATTTCCTTAGATCGTATCGAGGCGAACCTGGGGAGCAGTGTGACGCAGATCCTCGACGGCGTTGTGCGAATGGCGGCGGTGAGTGAACTGCGACGCCCGCGTGAGACCGCTGTCTTAGGACAAACGGTGTCCGCAAGTGACAATGTCCGGCGTATGCTGGTGGCAATGATTGACGATGTCCGTATCGCGCTCGTGAAACTCGCGGAACGTACGGTCGTGATGCGATTGTTGAAGACTGCATCGCGCCCTAAGCAGTTGCAGATCGCTCAAGAAATTCAAGATGTTTATGCGCCGTTAGCGCTGCGCCTGGGCGTGGGGCAATTGAAGTGGGAGCTCGAGGATCTGGCGTTTCGCTATCTACAGCCCGATGCCTACCATCGCATTGCTAAGATGCTCGATGGTCGCCGGCTCGACCGCGACCACTATATCGGTCGGGTGCAGCGGCTGTTGGAAGATGAACTCACAGCCGCGGGTTTGCAATTTCAGCTCACTGGCCGGTCAAAACATATTTCCAGTATTTATCGCAAGATGCAGCGCAAAGGTGTGGGCTTTTCGCAGATTTACGATATTCGTGCCGTACGAATTCTGGTGAGCTCTGTGGCCAAATGTTACCAGGTGCTGGGAGTGATTCATGGTCTTTGGCGCAGTATCCCCAATGAATTCGATGACTATATCGCCAACCCGAAAGAAAACGGTTACCGGTCACTACATACAGCAGTCGTCGGACCCGAGGGGCGTGTACTAGAAATTCAAATTCGCACGCATTCGATGCATGAGGATGCTGAGTTGGGCGTTTGTGCGCACTGGCGCTATAAAGACGGTGAAAGTGATCGCGATCGAGGCGAGGGCAGCTACCAAGATAAGTTGGAATGGCTGCGTCAGGTGCTCGAGTGGCACGAGGGTGTCGGTGGAGAACAAGCACAGCTCCGCTTTGAGGCTTACGACGAACGGATCTATGTGTTCACACCACAAGGTGATGTGGTCAGTCTTGCTCAGGGGGCCACTGCGCTCGACTTCGCCTACCACGTGCACACAGAGATCGGCCATCGTTGTCGACGCGCCAAAGTCGACGGTGTACTGACGCCATTGACGACGCCGTTGCAGACGGGCCAGCGCGTGGAAATCATCACCGCTGAAGATCCTCAGCCTCGACGCGAGTGGCTCTACAGCTCGGCCGGCTATTTGAAAACCGCTCGAGCCCGCGCGCGGGTCCACGAATGGTTTAGCGTCCAAACGCGGGAGGATCACATCGCCGCGGGCCGACAGCTGATGGAACGAGAATGCGCGAGACTGGCCCTAACGGTCCTCGACTATAGTGCGATCGCTCAGGCGTTCGGGCGTGCGTCTGTCGAGGATGTTTATTATGCACTCGGGTCCGCGGAACTGAGTGTGAGTGAAATTTTTCGCGTGGTGCAATATCTCGGTCGCGGGAGCGATCAATTTCGAGCGGTGTTACCGCCTAGCCTCTTGGTTTTCCCTATCCGGACTGATTGTCGCTTCGATGCAGCGGGTCATCTACTTGTGAACTATGCACGCTGTTGTATGCCCATGGCACCTGAAGCGATCACTGGATTTGTGACGCGCTCTCGTGGCGTATCGGTTCATAGATCTTCTTGTCATCGTATTGCCATTGCTGAGGACTCGGCGCCTGACCAACTCATTGAGTTGATGTGGGCTGAAGTCGCGACAGCGCCTCGACAAACCGATATTGCGTTAGAGGCGGATGATCGCCAGGGTTTACTTGTCGACATCACTTCGGTGCTCAGCGGCGAAGGCGTGAATATTATTGCGGTACAGACACAAACGGACACTCAGACGCTGCTCGCGAGTATGCGGCTGCGTATCGAAGTCAGTTCATTGGATGTCCTCGCGAGTGTTCTGTCGCGTTTGGCGGAGATCGATGGCATGCGTTCAGCGCAGCGTCTTCGCCTCGAGTCGTCCGATGGAGATGCCGACAATGGCTGAGCAGTCGATCGATCTTTCCGAACTGCTACATCTCATGGAGCGCCTGCGCGATCCCGTCGATGGCTGTCCTTGGGATCGTGAGCAGAACTTTGCATCAATTGCACCGCATACCTTAGAGGAATGTTTCGAGTTGATCGATGCCATTGAACAGGATGATTTGTCTCAGGTGGAGGAAGAGCTGGGTGACGTCCTATTTCAAGTGGTGTTTTATGCGCAAATGGGTCGAGAGCTTGGGCGATTTGATTTGCAGCGTGTGGCCGATCGATTGGTTGAGAAGTTGTTGCGGCGTCACCCGCACGTCTTTCCCGATGGTTCTCTGTCTTCTCGAGCGACTGAAAAGACCGATGTGGCAGCAATCAAAGCGACCTGGGAGCGCATCAAGAGCGAAGAACGACGCGGTAAAGCACAAACATCACTGCTCGCAGACATCCCCAGAAGTTTGCCTGCCTTAAGCCGTGCGCAAAAGGTGCAGAAACGTGTGAGTCAAGTGGGATTTGATTGGCCAGATCGCGCTGGGGTATACGATAAGCTCAGTGAAGAGCTGGCCGAGCTCGCTGAGGCGGTCGACCGCGGGGTTCAAGATGATATTGCCTCGGAATTGGGCGATCTGTTGTTTACGGTGGTGAATCTAGGGCGACACTTGAAAGTTGATTGTGAGGCGGCTCTGCGTGGCGCGACGGGTCGCTTTGAAAAACGCGTGCAGCACATGGAATCCGCCGCGGATCACCAGGGTCGCTCGCTTGTTGATGAGACGCCCGAGCAGTTGGACGAACGATGGAATCACGCCAAGCGGGAAACCTCTTGAGTCATCACTGCGTATAAAAGGGGACTTGTAACCAATTGGCAGCCCTAGTAGTTTTGCCTCCTTGGCCGTTTGCTTGGGCAGTTTCGTTATCAGAAAGGACATCGTATGCGAATTATTCTTCTTGGCGCCCCCGGTGCAGGTAAGGGAACCCAAGCTCAATTTCTTTGCGAGCACTACGCGATTCCCCAAATTGCTACGGGAGATATGCTGCGTGCTGCCGTCGCCCAGGGTACGCCATTGGGACAGCAGGCAAAGGCGATTATGGATGCAGGCGGTTTGGTGTCGGACGAAATTATTATTGGCCTCGTGAAGGACCGCATCGCCCAGCCAGATTGTGGGAATGGCTGTTTGTTCGATGGTTTTCCAAGGACGATTCCTCAGGCGCAGGCGATGGTTGATGCGGGCATTGCTATTGATCACGTCGTAGAGATTGCTGTGGATGACGAAGAAATTGTTAGTCGAATGAGCGGTCGTCGAGTTCATCCAGCATCCGGCCGTGTCTATCATGTACAGCATAATCCACCACAAGTTGATGGTATTGATGATGTTTCTGGTGAACCATTGGTGCAGCGTCCCGATGACACTGAAGAGACAGTACGAAAGCGTTTATCGGTGTATGAAGAGCAAACGAGACCATTGGTCGATTTTTACAGAGAGCTTCCTGGGCCGAGTTATCACTCGATCAATGGTGTTGGTAGTGTCGCGGAAATCACTGCGCAATTAAAAAGTCTTCTCTCTTAAGCGAAAGGGTGCTTGTTGCGCGCGATAAATATTTTTTTTCTGCGACTTGTTATCGCGAAAAAACACTGTTACTTTTTCGCCTGTAGTATTCTTTGACGACGGAGAGACCATCATGGCCACAGCAAAGAAAGCAAAAGCAGCACCCAAGAAAAAAGCAGCAGCAAAGAAAGCCCCAGCAAAAAAAGCCCCCGCAAAGAAAAAAGCAGTCGCTAAAAAAGCACCAGCGAAAAAAGCTGTAGCGAAAAAAGCACCTGCTAAGAAGGCAGCAGCTAAGAAGGCGCCTGCTAAGAAAAAGGCACCTGCTAAGAAGGCAGCCGCTAAGAAGGCACCTGCTAAGAAGGCAGCTGCTAAGAAGGCACCTGCTAAGAAGGCAGCTGCTAAGAAGGCACCTGCTAAGAAGG
>JAYPVH010000004.1:130854-137144 GCA_038134505.1 Halieaceae bacterium
CAGCCGCTAAGAAAGCACCTGCTAAGAAGGCTCCTGCTAAGAAAAAGGCTGCTAAGAAGAAGTAAGCCTCATTTACCGAAAAGCCGATGCTTTGCATCGGCTTTTTTTTGTCCAGAATTCGTGGTTACCAAAAAATTTGGACACCGCGATTTTGATATCCAAGGTACGCTATGAAGCCATCGACAACTCATCAGACTGCGCCGGTTCTTTACCACTACCCGGCTTCCCCCTACGCGGAAAAAGTGCGTCTCCTGTTCGCCCTATCTCAGACACGGTGGTCTTCAGTTCTTGTTGATCCGCAACCACCACGTCCGGTCCTGCAGGCGCTGGTGGGCGGCTATCGGCGAATCCCCGTGCTACAAATTGGCGCTGACGTCTTCTGCGATAGCCGTATCTGCGCCAAGGTTATCGCGACAGAGTCGTCATCTCCTGATCTGAGTGAGGATGTGATGAGTGGTATTGCGGCAGATCTCGCACGCGAGGCCGAGGGTAGGGTTTTTTTCGCCTCTGTTGGCGCAGCCAAAACTCACCGCGCTCTGTGGATGCTCTTCACCATGGGCGGCCTTCGCGGTATTCGTCTGTTCCTTCAGGACCGCCAGCGCATGATGCGGGGGGCGCGCGTTGATGCACCCAGAGGCCGTCGTGCACTAGAGGTCTTATTGGATTTTTGTGGTCGTCTTGATACTTGCCTCCAAAGTCGTCCATTTTTAGCGGGCGACGCACCCGGTTACGCCGATGCATGTTGTTATCACCCGCTGTGGATGTGGCGAAGGCTGGGAGGAGAGTCAGCATTGCGCCAGTTTAGTCATGTGCGGCGCTGGTGTAGTGCGCTCGATCAGGTGGCAAGACCGTCGCCGGAGCAGCTAACAGCCGATCAAGCACTCGATAGAGCATTGAATCAAGCACCACGGCCTCTGCCAGGCTCAGGGCAAGCCTCAGATTTGTTGCATCGCAAAGTGCGCGTTTCACCGTCTGACTATGCCTTCGATGCGACTGAGGGCGAGCTTGTCTATATCGATGATCAGGTCATTATTATTGCGCGAGATACCGCGCGCACCGGCATTGTCCATATCCATTTTCCTGTTGCTGGCTACGCGCTGGTTGACATTACAGAGGATCACCGAGATGAATGATTCAAAACCGCGTGCCCTGATCACGGGTGCTTCTTCCGGGCTAGGCGCCGAGTTTGCTCGACAGTTAGCAGCACAGGGCTACGATCTCATTTTGCTGGCTCGAAGACGAGATCGCCTTGAGTCACTCGCTCGAGAACTGCCCGTCGAATCCTACATTGTCACGGCCGATTTAAGTCAACCCGCGGCGCCGGCCTCAGTGGTTGCTGAACTCGAAGCGCAAGGTTTGCACGTGGATCTGTTAGTCAATAACGCCGGGATCGCCGGCCCCGATCTGTTGCTCGATAGAGATTGGCCTGAACACCAAGAGTTTTTGCAGTTGATGATGGTGTCGCCCGCTGCGCTATGTCATCTCCTCGTACCGAAAATGGTTGAGAAAGGTGAGGGCGCGGTCATCAATGTGGCCTCGGTTGCAGGACGTATTCCGCGCAGTGGCCCCTGTCATTACGGTGCGGTTAAGGCTTATCTCGTGATGCTGTCGGAGGAGTTGAACCTGACTGTCGCGGCGCACGGTGTCAAAGTGACGGCGTTGTGCCCCGGCTTCACGCATACTGAGTTTCATGAGGTGGCGGGGCTCGAGAGTATGAAAGCTGCCTTGCCGACATGGATTTGGTATGACGCCGATGTCGTCGTTCGCGACGCATTGAAGGGTGTTGCCCGCGGGCGACCGATTGTTATTTCAGGTCGTTTGTATCGCTGGCTCGATCCTTTTTTGCAGAGTGTCTGGACGCGTCGATTGTTCCGCATTCGCGCGCGCCCTGGCATATAAATCGCACGGTAAGCGGGATTAGCCTCGTTGCGTTAGGGGGTGCAAGTTGCCTATACTTTTGCTCAGTGATCAAGTCATGAGATAGGGCGAGCTGTCGCTCGCTGATGACGCGATTGTTGTAGATTGTTGTTCAACTAGTTTTGGGAGTCAGTGGAAAATGACTGTGGTCACCTTTATTGAATTCGACGGAACCGAGCATCAGGTGGATGCCGATCCGGGCCTTTCCGTTATGGAACTCGCGATGAAGTATGACGTGCCCGGTATCGATGCGGACTGCGGCGGCGGTGCTGTCTGCGGGACCTGCCACTGTTTCATCGCCTCCGATGTCGTTTTGGGAGAGATCGAAGCGCAAGAGGAGTCGATGCTCGGCCTGCGCCCCGATCGCGAGGAGACGTCGCGTCTGGGTTGCCAGGTGATCATCGCAGCGGATACGCCCGATTTCACAGTGAGATTGCCTGAATTCCAGATGTAACGAAGAGATTGCTGAGGAAGGACACGAGATGAATAGCGCGCTAGAGATTTTGCCCGATCCGTTGACGACACCGCTTGATCAGCTTGATGTGTCTGATCCACGCCGCTTTGAGCAGGATAACTGGCAAGCACTTTTCGCCCGATTGCGCGAAGAGTCACCTGTGCACTACCAAAAAGACAGTCCGGCCGGCGATTTCTGGTCAATTACTCGCTTTGAGGACATTGTAGAGATCGAAAAGAATACCGAAGTCTTCTCTTCGGAGCCATCCATCGCCATTCTTGATCCAGAGCCCGACATGGTCGTACCCATGTTCATCGCGATGGATCCACCAAAACATGATGATCAGCGACGAGCGGTGCAGCCCGTGGTCGCGCCGCGCAATCTGACGGAGTTTGAAGCGCTGATTCGCGAGCGAACGGCTGAGGCACTTGATGCTTTGCCTGAGGGTGAAACCTTTGACTGGGTGGAGTTGGTCTCCAAGAACCTCACGACGAAGATGTTGGCAACGCTCTTTGACTTTCCTTGGGAGGATCGACATAAGCTCAGTGAGTGGTCTGATGCGATTACTTCCGATGAGCGGATCACCGCCGGAGAGGGCTTAACATTGGATGAGCGTCGCGCGATTGCCTGGGAGTTTCTCGAGGTATTCACCGGACTGTGGCACGCTCGGAAAGGCGATGGCGTTGAATCCTTTGATTTGATTCGCTTGTTGCAGAAAGATCCTAATACCGCTGACATGGTTGATGACCCGCTGACCTTCATGGGTAACCTGATGCTGTTGATTGTGGGCGGCAATGACACCACACGAAATTCGATGTCCGGAGGTGTGTTGTTCTTGCATGAGAACCCGGAGGAGAATGCGAAGCTGCGCGCCAATCCAGCGCTCATCCCCTCGATGGTGTCAGAAATCATCCGTTATCAAACGCCTCTACCACACATGCGTCGCACGACGACGCGCGACTTTGAATTCCGTGGTCAGATGATCCCCGCGGGATCACGCGTCGTGCTGTGGTACGTTTCGGCGAATCGGGATGCTACAGCAATTCCCGATCCCGATCGGTTTGTCATCGATCGTCCCAATGTGCGTAATCACCTGTCATTTGGCTGCGGCATTCATCGCTGTATGGGTAATCGCTTAGCGGAGATGCAATTGCGCGTGCTGTGGGAAGAGGCGCTCGCACGTTTCTCTGCGATCGAGGTGGTCGGAGAACCGAAACGCACGCGTAATAATTTTGTCCGCGGTTATGTGCACTTACCGGTGCGTGTCACTCGATATTGATCTGACCTTGCCTTCCTTGGACATGCGACATCGGAAGTCGTTTCGATGAAGTGGTCAGCTGCTGGCGTCGATGGCTGTCGTGGTGGTTGGGTTGCTGCTGCCTTTTGCCGTGACGAGTTGGTTGTTGAACGCTTTCAGTCTCTTCAAGCATTGTTTGATCGGGTCATTGCCCGAGGGCGCGTATGCGTTGATATGCCAATCGGGTTGCTCGATGGACCGGGGGCTCGCGACTGCGATCGAATGGCCCGAGCACGTCTCGGTCGCCTGCGAGCATCGAGTGTATTTTCGCCGCCCATACGGTCGCTGCTCTCTTGTGAAACCTATGCCGAGGCGAACCATCAATCGCGTTTGCGCACAGGGCATGGCTTGAGTATTCAGAGTTTCAATATCACGCCCAAGATCAGAGAGCTCGATGAGTTTCTCAGGATTCATCGTAACCGCCGGCAGTCTACCTGGGAGAGCCACCCTGAATTAGTTTTCGCCGCTCTCAATGACGGTACCGTGATTCAGGAGAGTAAGAAAACTTCATTAGGTCGAACCCAACGACGTGATCTATTGGCCCTGGTTTGGCCGGCGGCTGAGACAGTCATCGACAAGGCCTTGGCATCTTCGCTACGCCGAGATCTTGCTGAGGATGACATCCTTGATGCCATGGCTTGCCTAGTGGCTGCGACTGCGAAGCGAGTGGATTACTGTCCTCCGCAAGCACCTCGGGACAGCCGTGACTTGCGCATGCAGCTGCGGTTGCCAAGAAAATCAGCCGGATAAGGCTCGATCTAGATATAATCGCTGCTCACATGTCGCTACTGAGAGAAGGTTGATATGCAAGCAGAGCAGTTTATCGAATTGGCGCAACAGCAAACGGGGCTCACAGAGTTTGACAGCGACAGCTTCCGAGAACCGCTCAATGAATTGCTTGCCGGTATCAACGAACGTGCGGAGCGCGAGTCGATCCTTGGCCGCCTTAACAATGAGATCGTTGGCGCTCTGGCCAACCGGCTTCGCGTCACGGATTACCTGAAACAGCACCCTGAAATCGAGGACGCCCCGATTGAAGCGCCGATTATCGTGATGGGTATGCCGCGAACCGGCACGACCATGATGAGTTATCTGCTCGATTGCGAGGAACAGTTTCGCTCATTGCTTAACTGGGAAGCGGTCGATTCAGTGCCGCCGCCCACAAGTCAAACCTTGCGCACAGATCCGCGTTGTGTCTCCAAAAAGGCGATGCAGGAACAGATCTTTGCTAACTTGCCCTTCGCGGTGCCGCACTGGGAATGGGCAGATGGCCCCACTGAGTGTATTTTTGTCCATGCGCAGGATTTCAAGGCGCTGTCTTGGGAGTCGCGTGCGGTCAGCGATCGCTACGCAGAGTATTTGCTGCACTGCGATATGAGCTCCGCCTACGAGTATCAGAAAAAAGTGATGCGTGTTCTGCAGTCTCAAGCGCCAGGTCGTTGGGCGTTGAAAATGCCATCGCACTCACTGCATTTCGAGTGGGCGGTCAAGGCGTTTCCCGACGCCAAGTTTATTTGGACGCACCGCAACCCCTACAAGGCACTCGCGTCGCTCGGCAATACGATCTCAACAGCACACCACAGTACGCTGGGTGCGGTCGATGTCGATTTTATCAATCGGGTCTATCCCAAGCAGATCTCCGAGCACGTGAACCGGCCCATGCGCTTGCGAGAGTCCCTGCCGGGTGATCAAGTCCTCGATATTTACTGTAATGAGATGATTGCCGATCCCATCGACAACATGCGCCGCATTTACGCCTGGCTCGGCATGACCTTAAGTGATTCGGTCGAGACGGCCATGCTCGCCTGGCGTGCAGGGGACAACGAGCGCCAGTCAGCGCGGCCGAAATATTCTCTGGAAGATTTTGGTTGGACTGAGTCGACAATCGAACCTTTCTTTGCGGAATACCTCGAGCGCTATCCTAAGGCGCGCGACGCCTAGAGTGGTCAGGTCGATCTGGGACGAGGATCGTCTGGTCTTTTTTTTGCATCCTCTTTTGATCAAGATGACGCGTGAAATGGCGCCCTCGGCAGGACTCGAACCTGCAGTACACCCTTAGGAGGGGTGGGGTTTATCCTGTTAACCGACGAGGGCGAGCGCGCATTATGCCAAAACCGAGAGCAAATCTGAAAAAAAGACGTCGTCCACAGGTCGCTGAGCACCCGCCTCGCCAATGGCAGGGCACGGTGCGAGACGTAACCAGTGATGGTCGCGCTGTGGTTGCAGCACCCAATGGTCAAGTGGTCTTGGTGCCCGGTGCCTGGCATGGCGAAATTGTCGAGGTGCGTGCGCACCTGCACGGTCGCGGCGCCATCGAGGGCCGGTTGCTCGATGTCATCGAGCCCCATGAAGCGCGTATTGCACCTGCCTGTCCACACTCGGGGACGGGAGATCGCCACTGTGGTGGTTGTGCCTGGTCGTTTGTCAGTTATGCCGCCCAATGTGATGAGAAGCGTCGGCAGTTAGCGCAGCGATTACAGCGTCTCGACGCGCAGGATATCCACGCCGATTTCATTGCAGCGTCCAAGCCTTGGGGGTATCGCGTGCGCGCCCAGTTGAAGAGCGATGGCCGGACTCTGGGCTATCTCGCAGCGCGATCACATCACCTGATCGACATCACCC
>JAYPVH010000004.1:137154-150737 GCA_038134505.1 Halieaceae bacterium
ATCCTGCTCACGCGTCTGCGTGAGAAATTGCCCCATCGCGATTGGCAACCCACAGGCCGTGCGCAGTGGACAACGCTCGATATCGATGACCACTCAGACCTCATCTCGACGGACCAGCGCTTGCCCTTTCGTCAGGGCAATGCAAGCCAAAATGAGCGACTCAAGCAGTGGTTGAGTCAGCAGTTGTCTGGTTTGTCTGTGACTCGCGCCGTCGAACTGTTCGCCGGATCGGGCAATCTCACCGAGTGCCTGGTGGCTGCAGATATCGAGACAATCTATGCCCTAGAGGGTGTCGCAGAGGCCGTGGCCGACATAGCGACGTTGCCGCGTGTCACGGGCTTGGCTGTCGATTTATTCAATGATGCGAGTGTGCGTCAATTCGTTGAGACGCTTGAACCCTACGACCTTCTGCTACTCGACCCACCCCGAGAGGGCTTAAAAGTTCGCGCGCCCTGGCTGCTGCCGGGAAAGCGCCCGAGGAGCGTGATTTACATCAGCTGTGATCTGGCGACATGGGCGCGAGATGTGGCGGATTTTCAGCAGGCCGGATATCAGCTCATAGAGGTGACGGGTCTCGATATGTATCCACAGACACCGCACGTTGAGGTGCTGTCGGTACTGACCCGCTCACGCTAGAAGGTGCTTGACTCGTTCGGGATCGGTGATGAGTTCGGCCAGCGTGTCACGATTCCCTCGCGCGCGCACTAACGGCTTTCGGTTGCGCAATTGATAGTCGTACATCGGGTCGTAGTAATCCCGCAGTAAAGTACCAATCCATTCGAGGTGGGCCTCAGCATCACCTTGGCGATGGGCTTTCAGTGCATCCTCAAGCATGCGCTGCAAGTCCCGATAACGTGCCCCGCCTAAACGTTTTTGTATCCGCGATAGCGCATCGGTCAAACCTTCAGAGAACAAAGCGAAAGCTTCCTCACGCTCGTAGCGCGCCTCGAGCGCAGTGAGGTTATCGAGAATATAATTCTCCCAGGAGTGTCGGCGTCGGGTCTCGAAGTCGGCTTCTAATATGATGATGGGTGCCACTTTCATCGCCTGTTGTAATGCCAAGGGTAGGGCGCAACGACCAATCAACCGACTTTCATCTTCAAGTAGTGTCCAGCCCGGACCGTGAACTTCGGCCTTCAATAGATCGATGGCCAGCGCCAGCTCAAAACTAATCTGACTGGGCTGTCCGCCGACGCGACGGCCAAAGGCGCTGCCGCGATGGTTGGCGAGTCCTTCGAGATCGACAGTGGCACGAATATCGCCGAGTTGTCGGTCGATGTGGTGTAGCAAGGTCGTTTTGGCAGAGCCCGTACGACCGCTCACGATCAATAAGGGTTGTTGTTGAGCAAAGCGTTCTGTTTCGTCGATCAGGTAGCGACGCAGTGCTTTGTAGCCACCTTGAATGCGCGCGATATCAACACCGTGCTCAGCGCACCAGCGTTGACTGATTTCAGAACGCATGCCGCCACGAAAACAGAACAGAACGGCCTCTGGGTGTGCACGTTTGAACGCGAGCCACGCCTCGACTCTTTGCTCTTTGACTGTGCCGCAGACCAATTGGTGGCCGAGCGCAACGGCGGCGTGTTGACCTTGTTGTTTATAGCAGGTGCCCACCGCCGCACGCTCGTCATCGGTCATTAACGGCAAATTCTCCGCGAGGGGAAGGCTACCCTGCGCGAATTCAACCGGCGCGCGGGTATCGATCATCGGCGTGTCATTGAGGAGCAGATCCCGAAACGCCGAGCCCTCGAGCAGTGTCTGTTCAGTGGCCAAAGCGAATCCGTTGTGCGGTGTCACCCGGGGACTCGAGCTCACCAATGACCGACGCGGGGAGTCCGCGGTCTGCAAGAAGTTGCCGAACGATTTCGCTGTGCTCGGGTGCCACCGCGATCAGCAGTCCGCCGCTGGTTTGCGGATCGCAGAGGATCGTCTGCTGCTCTGGCGTCATCGTCGGTAGCTGGTCCCCGTAGGCCTGAAAGTTTCGTGAGCAACCGCCGGGGATACAACCTTGGGCAATATAGTCGCGCAACCCAGGGAGTAGGGGCAGTCGAGACTCATCAATACATGCGTTGAGATTGGCCGCCTCGCACATCTCTAGCAGATGCCCGGCGAGAGCAAAGCCCGTGACATCGGTGAGCGCGTGGACACCCTCAAGGGTGCCAAGCAGGCTGCCGACATCGTTGAGTTGGCACATCGTGTCGACAGCGATCTTTGCATGATCAGCTTGAACCTTGCCTTGTTTTTCAGCCGTGGTGAGGATGCCGATACCCAAGGGTTTGGTTAAAAATAATTGGTCACCACACTGAGCGGTACTGTTCGCCTTAAGGTGTGCGGTCGCAACAATGCCCGTAGCAGCGAGGCCAAAGATAGGTTCGGGGGCATCGATACTGTGACCGCCAGCCAGCGGAATATTTGCAGCGGCGCACACGGCGCGACCGCCGGCGATGACCCGACTTGCGACCTCTGGAGCCAATTTCTCGATCGGCCAACCGAGAATCGCGATGGCCATGAGCGGCGTACCGCCCATGGCATAGATATCGCTTAATGCGTTGGTTGCTGCGATTCGACCAAAGTCATACGGATCGTCGACGATGGGCATAAAAAAATCGGTGGTGCTGAGCACTGCGCGGCCATCGCCAATATCGAAGGCCGCAGCATCATCGCGACTGTGGTTGCCAATGAGTAAGCCGGGAAATAGCGTGGGATCAGCGCCGGTGAGGCTGTCACCGAGGATGCGGCTCAGAACGTCGGGCGCGATTTTGCAGCCGCAGCCAGCGCCGTGGCTGTACTGAGTAAGGCGGATGGTGTCACGTGTCATGCGCAGTCAGGTCCTCATGGGTCAGTGCAGATCCTACCGGTTTGGGATTGAAAAATAGAGTCCTAACTCGCATTCTGTTGCTGTGTTGATCGTTTGAGTGGCGCCTATGCCTCGGGTTGTCGTCTTGGTGTTCTGTCTGAGTGCTTGGTCTGTTGCGCCATTATGGGCTGCACAGACACCTGAGATCGACCACAGCCTATTTTTGCGCGCGGAAAATGAGCTCAAGACCGGCGCAGGTCCGCGCTATCGGGCGCTTCGAGCGCGCCTGGAGGCGCACCCACTCGCGGTTTATCTGGATTTCAAAGCGCTGCTCAAGTCGCTTCATGGTATGCCTGTAGAACAGGCATTGGCCTTTATCGAGCAAGCTAACGATACGCCATTGGCGCGGCGATTTACCGCCGCTTACCTCCTTCACCAGGGTCAGGACAAGCGCTGGCAGGCTTTTCTTGCCGTATCTCCCGATCCCCCCCGCGACGCCGAATTGCAGTGTTACTTCTATCGTGCCCAGTGGCAGGTAGGCGATCGTGAGCTTGCGAGATCGGGTGCGCGATCGCTTTGGAATATCGGCGCTTCACAAGCATCCGCTTGCGACCCATTGTTTGAGGTGTGGCGCGCTGAGGGCGGGCTGACCGACGAGTTGGTTTGGTCGCGCGCCTTGTTGGCCTTCGATGCGCGCAGTGGAGCCTTGTTGCGCTACTTGAAACGTTTCGCCTCCAACGAACTCAGCCCATTGATGGATGAATTGATTACCTTGTATCAATATCCGGAGCGACTTCTTACTGATCGGCACGCGGCTGAACCGCTGCACTCTGAGTTGTTAAGCGTGGTGATACAGCGTCTCGCCAAGGTCAATCCCCAGTTAGGGCAGCGTGCTTTAGGTCAGGCGATTGATCACGCTGCGCTCGACGCGCAACAACAGGCTGATGCGGAGTATGCGGTGCTGCGTAGCCGCTTACTCGACAGTGACTTTGTCAGCGATGATTGGTTGATTGCGACGTTAGCGAGCTTGCAAGAAGATGCGCTCACTGAAATGTATTTGCGTCACTGTATTGGTGATGGTCGGTGGCGGGATTTTGTTTCCGCCTATCAATGGCTCAGTTCCTCTGCAGCCGCAGATGCAGAATGGCGCTATTGGCGCGCGCGATCGTTGATGGCGCTCGATGACATAGCGGCTGCGGAACCCTTGCTCTCGGCGTTATCGACAGAGCGACACTACTACGGCTTCTTGGCTGCTGAGCGCTTAGATCGACCGGTGGTGTTAGCAGCAGATCAGCCATCCGCGGCGACCGTTGTCGAACAATCGTTTGTACCCACCGCACCCGAGGCGAAGCGCGTGAGTGCTTTGATGACACTGTCTCGAGATTGGGATGCCCGTGCCGAATGGCTCGATTGGCTCGCCCGACTCGATAACACCGATCAAGTTGTCCTCGCTGACTGGGCGCTCGCTCAGGGCTGGTTAAACCTAGCGATCGATGCCGCGAATTCAGCGGGCGCGTGGGATCGGCTCGATCTGCGGTTCCCCCGTGCCTATACACCTTTTTTTGCTGAGGCGGCGAGACGCCATCGACTCGAGGCGGAGTGGTTATTATCCATCGCTCGGCGGGAAAGTGCGCTCTATCCCCACGCCGAATCTGGCCGCGGTGCGCGTGGATTGATGCAACTCCTGCCCAGTACGGCGAGGCTGGTCGCACAGCGCCAAGGCGTGGCGTATCGCCGCTCCCAGTTAACTGATCCGGCGCTCAATATTCGCTTGGGGTCAGCTTATGTCGCTGAGCTCAGCGCGCGCTTTGACGGGAACATGGTGCTTGCCTTAGCCGCTTATAACGCCGGCCCTCATCGTGTGACGCGGTGGCGCGATGGAACATTGGACGTTGAGCGCTGGATTGCTACCATACCCTTTTACGAAACCCGCGCTTATGTTGAAGCGGTGCTCGCGTATCGCGTGGTGTACCACGCGCTGGGTCAGCACTCGGTGCGGCTACTATCCGATGAGGAGCGCGCGACGCAGTATTAAGTCGCACGTTACTTAAAACGTCGAGTCAACAGTAACCAATGAGGTAATCAACCACGATGCAAACCCTCCAAATGCAGTCCTGCGCCCATGATAACGGCACCATTGAGTGTGCGTTGATTCCGGTCACTCTGCCCGCACCGCGGGAGCATGAGGTCACGATTGCCGTTGACGCGTCTCCGATTAATCCCTCTGATTTAGGGTTGATGATCGGTGGTGCAGATCTCTCAACCGCGCGTGCGAGTACGGTCGATGGCCAGCCTAGCGTGGTACTTGATCTGCCTCCGGGCGCCCAACGCATGATGGCGAGCCGAATCGGCGAATGGATTCCCGCGGGAATCGAGGCCTGTGGTCGCGTCGTTGCGGCGGGCGACTCTCCCGAGGCGCAGGCCTTGCTCGGCCGGCGGGTCGGCGCCTACGCAGGTGCCATGTATGCCAGTCATGCCAATGTACCAGTGTTTCAATGCATGGCGCTGTCGGATGCTGTTGCGCCGGAACAGGGTGCATCGTGTTTTGTGAATCCGATGACCGCTTTGGGCTTTGTTGAGACCATGCGCATGGAAGGGCACTCGGCGATCGTGCACACCGCCGCCGCGTCGAATCTCGGACAAATGCTCAACCGTATTTGTCTTGCAGAGGGCATCCCACTGGTGAATATCGTGCGCTCTGACGCTCAAGATTTGCTATTGCGAGAGCAGGGCGCGACACACATTCTCAACAGCACGCGAGACGATTTCTTTCAACAGCTGTGTGCTGCCATTGTCGAGACCGGTGCAACCTTGGGCTTTGACGCAATCGGTGGCGGCGCGCTCACCAATACGATTCTCAGTGCCATGGAAGTCGCCGCGGCACAGCGTATGACCGAGTGGTCTCGCTATGGCTCTGACGAACACAAGCAGGTGTATATCTACGGCATGCTCGATGTGGCTCCGACGACGTTAACCCGTAGCTATGGCTTCTCGTGGGGTATCGGTGGCTGGTTGCTGACGCCGTTTATGAAGCGTGCAGGGCTTGAGCGTCTGATCGCTATGCAACAACGCGTGCAGGCGGAATTGACAACAACCTTCGCCAGCGACTATTCGGATTTTGTCTCTCTCGAAACGGCGCTGCAGCCAGAGATGGTGCAGCGCTACGGCGTGCGTAAGACAGGGCAGAAGACGCTCATTACCTTTGAGCATGCGTAATTCTTAGGGCGGCGCTAGCCGCCCGCAAGCTTACAGGTGAAACCGAGGCCTGTGAGCGTTTCAAGACAAACAGTACGCTGATCACCTTGAATTTCGATACAGCCATCTTTCACAGCGCCGCCGACGCCACAGCGTTGCTTCAGTCGCTTAGCAATCTCTTTCAGCTCCGGCGTAGGAACGGGGAGTCCATCGATGACCGTAACCGCTTTGCCGCCCCGTCCCTTGGTTTCACGGCGTATCCGTGCAATGCCGTCGGCGTTGGCCTGGGGGCGCGCCTCACCGCAGACACATTTCACCAGTGGCCGCAGACACTGCTGACAGCGGCTACCCGTCTCGGTGCTAAACACCAGTCGCGTTGATTTCTCTTTTTTTGCCATGCTCGGATTGTCATCATGCTCAGTCGACAAGTGCTATGGTAGCATCGCTGCGGCGGACGGTGCGGTGATGCGGCAAAAACGTAAGAAAGCGCGTGTCCCGAAACCGCACAGGATGGCGGTGGGTGTCATCGCGGACAGGAGGGCTTGATGTCGGATCAGCAGCGGGAAGCGCAGCAACAGATTGTCGATCTGCAGACGCAGGTCGCTTTTCTCGAAGATACGATCAGCAGTCTCGATCGGGCACTCAGCGATCAACAAAGCCGCATTGAAATTTTAGAAGTTCAGGTGAGAGAGCTCGCGACACGCTTACGCGAGCAGTTGGTGCAGGGTGATCAGACCGATCGTATCGACGAGCCGCCGCCCCCTCATTACTAGTATTGAATCAGGAGTAAAGCCATGAATTGGCGCACCGGATCCCTTGTTGTCTTGATGTTTGTCGCGGGACTGTACGTCTTGTTTGCGATAGCCACTAAACCGGCTCAGGGCCCGGCTCATCAGGTGTTTGTCAATGGCAATGTCCTCACGATGGATGCAAGCAACTCGATTGCCGAGGCGGTCAGCATACGCGATGGTCGTATCGACCGTGTGGGCCGAAGTGAAGATATTCTCGCGATGGTCGACGAACGCACCGATGTGGTAGACCTGCATGGGAGAACGTTAATGCCCGGCTTCGTCGACGCCCACGGACATTTCCCGGGTTCCGGTCAGTCTATTTTTAATGCCGATTTGCGCTCACCGCCAGTTGGCAAGGTCACGACGATGTCGGAGTTGGTTGCTGCGCTTCAAGCCTTCGCCGAATCCCACCCAGAGGGCTGGATTGTCGGCAACGGCTATGACGACACACTGCTTGAGGAGGGGCGCCACCCGACTCGTGACGATCTTGATCAGGTATCGAGGAAGCGCCCAGTGGCGATTGTGCATATCTCCGGCCACCTCGCCTCAGTCAATTCAGTCGCGCTGGCGGCTATGGCGATCGATGAAACAACACCCGATCCTGAGGGCGGTCATATTGTTCGGGATCCCAACTCCGAGGACGGGTTGCGACCCAATGGGGTGCTTGAAGAAACAGCCGCGCGACAGGTCTATCAGTACACCCTTGATTTGGGCGTGGGCGATCTGTTGCGGATGACCACCTTCGCAAGCCAGCAGTATCTGTCTCGCGGAGTGACCACGGCCTCGGCGGGGGGTATGCCAACCGGACTCGCGAAAGTTTTGGGTCCCATGAGTCAGGTTAATGTGTTCGTTAACCGGGTTGCCTTATTTCCTCTGTTGGAGGAGGTGGAGGAGGAAGTCCTGAGCGGCGAACTGACGTTGTCTTCACTCGAGGGGGGCCGTGTCGTAGTGCCTCGCGTCAAGATTATCGCCGATGGCAGCATCCAAGGTTTTACAGGGTATTTAGCGCACCCCTACCACACCCCCTACAAGGGCGATATGGACTACCGCGGTTATCCCTCGGTATCGCGGGACGATTTGTTTCGTTTGGTGAGTGCGCTGTATGAACGTCAGATTCAGGTAGCAATACACTGCAATGGCGATGCCTCCCTCGACGATGCGCTCGATGCCATTGCCAACGCGCAGCAGAGCCACCCCTGGCCCGAGGGTCGGCCGCTGATTATCCATGCCCAGATGGCGCGCCAAGATCAGGTCCAGCGGATGGCCAGCCTCGGTGTGACGCCGTCATTTTTCTCTGCACACACCTTCTACTGGGGCGATCGTCACAGGGCGATCTTTATGGGCCCAGAGCGCGCTGAGAATATGAGTCCGGCACGCTGGGCGATCGAGTCCGGTGTGCGTTACAGCTCGCATATGGATACACCGGTCACCCCCATGCTGCCCCTACAAGCGGTCTGGTCTCAGGTCTATCGGATCAGTACCGGTGGACAACAGATCGGCGATTACCAACGGGTCGATGTCATGACGGCCCTGCGCGCCGTGACCATCGATGCCGCGTGGCAGGTTTTTATGGATGACGAGATTGGTTCCATAGAACCCGGCAAGGCGGCAGATCTCATTGTGCTCTCGGAGAGCCCGCTGACTGCTGCGGACCTGCGTGATATCACCGTAGAGAGAACACTGATCGACGGGGCAACGGTGTTCAGTCGGCACTGAGACCAAAGCTTTCCATTAGAAAGGCGGTGGGCGCTCGGACAAACATCGCCTCACACGTGGCGGTGACTTCACCGTTGGCTAGCATTTCACCGGTCACCTTGGTACGTCGCTCGCTCACCACTTCATGATGACCCACCAGCGTCAGTTCGGTGTAGAGCGGTGTGGGTTTCACGTAACGAACCGAAAGCCCGCCCGTCATCCCAGGATTGCCGCCCACCATGTGCACCATGCCCATAAACTGGTCAAACAGCGCGGCCACCCAGCCGCCGTGAACGCAGCCGGGCGGTCCCTCGAAGGCGCCATCGAAAGTCACGGTGCCAATGGTGTCATCACCTTCGCGACGCATCTTCATACCCGGTGCACCGGGGTGAGAGCGCCCACCAATACTGAGCACCTCGTAGTTAATCCGAGGCATATCGCCAAACTTTTTGGCTTTTGACCAAGCGACAATGCCCGGATATTGGTCCCGCGCGCTCAGTCGATGGGTAAGCGCTGCAACTTCTCGTGTGATGTCCTGACAATCTGACTCGCTGAGGTCACTGGTGACAACCAAGGCGTTGAGCTTACGCATCGCATCCGCGAGTTCGTGACGGGCTTCCCAATAGGGGGAGGCTGTCGCTTGGTCGTCGGTGATAAAAAACGGTGAGGGTTGGGTGGTTGTGGTCACGCGAAACTAACTCCATGGTTGATGAGTGCCTGTCGCCAAGCGCGCAGTTCGTGGGTGAGTAACAGGGGCTGCTCCATGGCGGCGAAGTGGCCACCGTTGTCAATGTCTCGGTTGAAATACACCAGCTGTTGGTACCGCTGTGCCGCCCAACGCTCACTGCAGCGAAAAATTTCTGTAGGGAACAGCGAGACCCCGATCGGTCGTTCGATAACGGACAAATCCGGTGTGTTGAAACTCTCCCAATACAGTCGCGCCGAGCTGGCTCCTGAGTTGGTGAGCCAGTACATCATCACCGTATCGATGATGAGATCGCGTGCCAGTGCATTCTCAGGGTGACGCGCATTATTGCGAACGCAATCGGTCCACTGAGCAAACTTCTCCACCACCCACGCCAATTGCCCTGAGGGTGAATCTGCGAGTCCATAGCCCAGCGTCTGCGGTCGCGTGCTCTGTTGTTTGGAGTAGCCCGAGTCCCACTCGCTATAAAACTGCATGGCGTTCAGTGCATCGACTTCCTCGGGTAATGGCGATTCGAGTGTGGATGGGTCAGGCGCGACGAGCGGCAGTGTGATATGACCGGCGAGGCATTGGCTGTCTTGCATCATCAGCGCCTGAGTGATCATCGATCCCCAGTCGCCGCCATGCGCTAAGTAATGGTGATACCCCAGTCGTTGCATCAGCGTGTCCCAAAGCGAGGCAATGCGCTGCACGCTGGTTCCCGTCTGGCGCGGTTTTTCGGAGAAACCAAAGCCGGGTAGGGCGGGTATCACGAGATGAAATGCATCTTCGGCATCTCCACCGTGTTGGGTTGGGTTGGTCAGCGGGTCGATGATTTCGAGGAACTCAAGAACTGAGCCGGGCCAGCCGTGCGTGAGGAGTAGAGGGGTGGCTTGACTGTGGCGGCTACGGATATGCAGGAAATGGAT
Source organism: Halieaceae bacterium (assembly GCA_038134505.1). Classification (GTDB taxonomy): domain Bacteria; phylum Pseudomonadota; class Gammaproteobacteria; order Pseudomonadales; family Halieaceae; genus Luminiphilus. The sequence goes on from JAYPVH010000004.1 coordinate 147,247, forward strand.
ATCAAGCTCGTCAATTCGCGTCATCCAGTTGCTCTGCGCGTTCAGCCGATCGGCGACCCGCTGCATATCGTAAGTGTCATGCCAGTAGCCCACGAGCTCTTGCAGATAGCTGAGTGGCACACCCTGTTGCCAATCTTCAACCGTTTCGGGGTCCGGATAGCGGGTCGCGGCCAGTCGTCGTCTTAGATCATCAATACTCGAGCCGCTAATTTCTACCCGAAAAGGGGTGACTGCATCTGTCATGGTTTCGCCTTCTTCCTGCGGAGATCACACTATCGCACTGTCGGTAAGAATTGGCGAACCCGTTTGTGTTATGACCGGCTCAATGCCTGCGTGACGCGATCGGCAAGCAGCGCTTCTAGACCTGACACTTCGCTCGCCCGCTCGCGGGTTCGCGCCGTAAGGTGCTGGGTGCGGGGTTCGCGATCCAAAAACAGCTGCCCCGAGATCTGATCTGCCTCAGCAGCGCGCGCCAGCCAGATAATGGTATCCGCGCCTTCCTCGGGCGAACGCAGAATACGTCGCGTGAGCTTGCGAAATCCTGGCAAGGCATTCTGAACACCGGGAGTGTCGGCCCAGCCTGGATGCATTGCATTAACGACGATATTGTCCGCCTGCCATTGCTCCGCCCAGCGCTGCGTCACGACCGTCAGGCCGCGCTTCGCGCGTGCATAGGCCGCTGTGCCGCGGTAACCATCCTCCGCCATCTCGAGTCGGTCAAGGATGAGCGCCTCGGCGTACATCCCACCTGAGACCACATTCACTACGCGCGCAGGCCGGGTGTGTCCAGCGAGTAGCGGATGTAGCGCGCGGGTGAGCAACCATGGACTGAGAAGTAACAGTGCAAAACTCCGTTCGATGCCCTCAGGGGTGCGGGCAAAGTCATTGAACAAAGCGCCCGCATTGTTGATCAGCACATCAATAGGACGACCTGTCGCTAACAATCGTTGACTCAGATTCTGCACCTCAGACAGCAAAGACAGGTCTGCGAGTTCAAACCGAATGTCGCCACGGCAGTCATCTTGACTTAGCAGCGCCCGCACGCGCTCTGGCGCTTCGGGATCTCGCACTACCAGCGTGAGGTCTGCGCCTGCAACAGCAAGCGCCTTGGCTGTCGCAAGGCCGAGGCCATTACTGGCGCCGGTGAGGACGATGTGTACGCCGTCCAAATGCTCCGTCATGGGTTGCCAACTTCGGCGGCCTCGGGTGTAACCATAACGACTGAAGCGCGCCAGTGCTGTGGGCAGGTGACGATCAGCACGCTGATTCTCCGTACTGATGGTGGGCGTTGCCGTCGCTGTGGTCAGAGCGCCCTCAATGCCAGCCTGGGTCGCATCGGCCAAAACCTCCATTCGGGGTTGTAAGCGGGACGCCATCCGCAGCCACGCCCCTTTGAAAACAAACTCCGCCTGGTAATTGATTTCGGTGTGATCGCCGCAATCGGTGAACGTCAGGGTATCGGCGACATCGAATAGGTCACAGGTGCCAGTGAGGGCGAATCGCGTGGGTGCCTCATAGCTTTGCACAACGTAGGTCACCGATCGTTTGAGCGGCCCAATTCGGCACAATAGATCAAACGCCGTGCCGCACGCTGTCGGACCATTCGATGTCTTCTGCGCGGAAATGACAGCCCGATCCCATTCGGGCACACGACGAAAGTCGCTTAGGTAGTAAAAGCAGCGCGCAATGGGTTGTTGCACCCTGAAGGTTCGTTCGAGTCGAATCACGTGGGGCTGTCCGGGGGAGAAATGTACGTTAGTTACGTCGCTTGGCCACCTTCAGTTCATCGCCGGCAGCGTGATTATTCCTCGTGCCAGACGACGCGTAAGGGTTCGCCAAAGTCGTCGTAGACCACTTTTTTGCGACGGCTTCGACGTACCGCGCGCCGTGGCTTGACCTTCTTTTTTTCCGCGCGCCGCGATTCCAGTGCGCGAATCACGTCAGTCAGGGGCGTGCGGGTGGGCTTGGGTTGGTCAAACAGCGGGATGTGTCGTGCGGGCTCCGGACCATCGATGCCACTGACACCGCGTTCGACACGCGCAATCTCGCCGCCCCGCTCGAGGAATGCTTGCGTTTGTTGGTTGAGATGCTGTCTCAACTCAGCTTTAGAGGCGGGTTTTTTCAAGTCAGAATCCTCACAACCGGCCAGTTTAGCGTGCCCTCTGGCCTGCGTCAGCCCCAGAAACGCGATCGCCTTAACTCTGCAATAGGTCATCGGAATCTGTTTTAATGCGAGTCCGTTAGCGATAATGACGAATAAACCTGACGACCGCTGCCACGCCCCAGGGCCGCGCGGCAACAACGATGAGGTGTGCTTTGAAAACTGTGCGATCAGCGCTGGTGTTTAGCTGGATGGTTATCAGCGTGATACCTGTGGGTGGGCTGATTGTGCTCGGCTCGCTGTTTCTCAATAGCGACCGCCTGTATTACTGGTTTGCACAGCCCTGGCTGCGCGGCGCGATTGGCGCGGCGCGATTGATTAGTGGTGTTCAGTACCGTGTTCAGGGGCTCGAGCACTTGCCCGCGGCGGGAGAGGGGCATCGCGTGATCCTGTGCCCCAAGCACCAATCGGCCTGGGAGACCTTTTTCTTCCCCAGTATCATGCCGCGTCCGCTAGCGTATGTGTTCAAACGCGAGTTGTTGTGGATTCCTTTTTTTGGGTGGGCGTTGGGTCGAATCGACATGGTGCACATTGACCGCAGTGCGCGCAGTGAGGCGTGGAACAAGGTCGCGGTCCAGGGCGCTCGGCTGATGGACGAAGACCGATGGGTCATCATGTTCCCCGAAGGTACGCGTACCGAGCGGGGTCAAGGCGGCCCCTATAAGACCGGTGCGACGCGATTGGCGCTGGCCACTGAGGCGATGATTATTCCCATCGCAGTGACCTCGGGTCGGTGCTGGCCGCGGAAGACCTTTAGTTTCCGACCGGGCGTGGTCGACGTCTCGATTGGTCCGGCAATCATTGCCGAACCCGAGGAAAGCGCGGGCGCGTTAATGCGTCGGGTGGAAGAGTGGATTGAGCGCGAGATGCGTCGTCTAGACCCCGACGCCTATCCGGCGCACGAGCGACTTGACCAAGAGCAACTCGCCGCTCAGCGTGAACAAGATACCTTGGCGCAGGCAGTGGACGCGGCGCGTGGCGCGGTAGGGCCGCATTATTCCGACACTGAGGCGTGATGCAAAAACAGCTGACGAAGTGGTAATCAGCGCAACAATCAGTAGAGAGGACTCTGGCTATGGCGATTCAACAACGCACAATTGATTACACACACGATGGTGTGACGATGAAAGCGGCAATGTATTTTGACGACCGTCTGCCCGCGGCACCTGCGGTATTGGTGAGCCATGCGTGGGCGGGGCAAACTGATTTCGAGCGCAGTCGAGCGGAACATCTCGCCAACCTCGGCTATGTGGGGATCGCCATTGATAACTACGGCGATGGGCGCACGGGTTCGAATCCCGAGGAGAACACCGCCATGATGATGCCCTTG
>JAYPVH010000004.1:150747-161252 GCA_038134505.1 Halieaceae bacterium
CCTTGCTACAGGATCGCGCATTGTTGCAGGCGCGACTCGGTGCTGCTGTTGAGATGGCTAAAGCTCAGCCTGAGGTGTTGAACCATCACATTGCGGCCATCGGTTTTTGTTTTGGTGGGCTGTGTGTGTTGGATTTAGCCCGCACGCGTGATGATCTTGCAGGCGTTGTCTCGTTCCACGGCAATTTGTCGGGTGCTGATAATGTGCCGGCGCCGCAAATCAGCGCAAAGGTGCTCGTACTGCATGGTTACGATGATCCGATGGTGAAACCCGAGGCAGTGATCGCTTTCGCTGATGAGATGAAGGCATCGGGCGCCGATTGGCAGGTACATGCCTATGGCGGCACCGTGCACTCGTTCACGAATCCCGCGGCGAATAGCCCAGAGATGGGGATGGCCTACCAAGCCGATGCGGCGCGACGATCCGCGCAGGCCATGGCGAATTTCCTCCAAGAGATTTTCGCCGCGTGAGCAGTTGGTACGACCGGGTCATCGTACCGCGGCTCGTGACCTGTGCCTGTGGCACCAAGCCGATCCTGCGGCAGCGGCAAAAGGTGGTGCCGCGAGCCTATGGCGAGGTGTTAGAGATCGGCATGGGCTCCGGCCATAACATCCCTTTTTACGATCCCGAACGCGTCAGTCGTGTCATCGGTGTCGATCCTTGTGAGACCTCCTGGCGTATCGCGCAGCAACGCGTGCAGGCTAGCCCCATCGACGTTGAATTTTGCGCCGGCTCCGCGGAGCAGCTGCCCATGGGAGATGCGCAGGTCGATACTGTGCTGCTGACCTTCAGCCTCTGCACGATCCCCGATCCCATTGCTGCGCTACGAGAGGCGGCGCGCGTATTGAAGCCCGGCGGCAGGCTGTTTTTCTGTGAGCATGGCCGAGCGCCCGATGCCTCGGTGTCGCGCTGGCAGGACCGTATCGATCCGCTGTGGACACGGTTGTTTGGCGGCTGTCATGTCAATCGCGATGTGGTTGAGATGCTGGGCACTGCGGGTTTCTCAAGCGACGACGTCGAGAGTATGTATCTACCCAAAACGCCGCGCATTGCAGGCTTTAATGTGTGGGGTAGCGCATCGGTGATCTAGCGTTCAATTCGCTATGCTATACCACAGCGCGATGCGTCAGCAGCGCGCAGCTTTTGAGATGGCATCGCTTTAGCGTCAGTCGTTATACGTCCCTTGAAGGAGTACGGTATGCATCGGCCAGAACCGAATTATAACCTCGCGGCGCAGCTGTTGAAGCGCGCCGAACTTGACCCGGACTATGTCGCGGTCCATTTCGAAGGCACTGCGCAAACCTATGGTGAGCTTGGGGCGCGGGTACGTCGTTTAGCAGGCCTCCTGAAAAGCCGCGGCGTGTGCAAAGGCGATCGGGTGGGTTTTTTAGGCTTTAATCACCCGACCTTTTTCGAAACCTTGTATGCCAGTGCGACCTTAGGCGCGATTTTTGTGCCGCTCAACTTTCGCCTCACTGGCGAGGAACTCCGTTTCATCATCAACGACGCCGGCGTGCATACCCTTGTGGCGGACCCTGAGCTCATACCGGTTCTCGCTACCGTGCAGGATGATCTCGTCTGTCGGCAGTTTTTTTCTTTGGCTGACGCGCAAGGCAATTTTGCGGACATCAACGCGGCGATGGCTGAGGCGGAGGACTATGCGGCGGCGATGCGCCTGGGTGCCCACGATGAATTGTTGATTATGTATACCTCCGGTACCACAGGTCTGCCCAAGGGTGCTGTGTTGACTCACGGCAATATTATTTGGAACAACGTCAATGCCAACCTCGCCTTCGGTGGCAACCGTGAGGACACTCAGTTGGTGGCGGCACCGTTGTTCCATATTGGCGGATTGAACTCAATGACCCTCAGTGCGCTGCAACAGGGTGCCACTTTGGTTGTGCTGAAGCACTTTGACCCGGGCGCGGTGCTGGCGGCGATTGAGCGTTATCAAGTGCGGACGATGTTCGGCGCCCCAGCGATGTATTTGTTCATGGTGCAACACCCCAATTTTGATCAGACCAACCTGGACTCGCTGCACCTGCTCACGGTCGGTGGCGCGCCGTGCCCTGAGGCGCTGATTGAAAAATATCAGTCCCACGGCGTACAAATCTGTCAGGGTTACGGTTTGACTGAGACGGCGCCCTTCTGTTCCTTTTTGTCGCCCGACAAGACGCTGGAGAAGCTCGGATCAGCCGGAAAGCCACCGATCCTGACCGATTTGCGTATTGTCGATAGTCACAATGAACCCGTGCCCGCAGGTGAGCAGGGTGAGGTGGTGATCCGCGGTCCCAATGTGATGAAGGGCTATTGGAATCGCCCCGATGCGACTGCCGAGGCGATTGATGCGGAGGGATGGTTTCACACTGGTGATATCGGCTATCTCGATGATGAGGGTTATTTGTTTATCTGTGACCGGCTGAAAGATATGGTGATTAGCGGTGGAGAAAACGTCTACCCAGCAGAGGTCGAGAGCGTGTTGTATACCCATCCGAGTATCGCTGAGGTCGCAGTGATCGGGCTGCCCGACGACAAATGGGGCGAGGCGGTCACAGCGGTCGCTGCATTGCATGCCGGCGAGTCGCTCAGTCTTGAGGCGCTGCGGGAGTTCGCCACGCCCCATTTGGCGCGTTATAAAATCCCGCTTCGGTTAGAAATCGTTGACAGTCTGCCGCGCAACCCAGCGGGTAAGGTGCTGAAATTTCAATTGCGCAAGCAGTACGCTTAGACGACGAACGGCGTCAGCCGCGCTACACTAGCGCCATGCGCCTACGTCGCCTTATTCACTGCGGATTACTGCTGCTTGCCGGCACAGGTTGTGGATCACAATCTGGTCCCGAGACACCCATATTTGCGCCATCAAAACCGCGCGATTTCACCGGTCACTGGGAGGTTGATTACTCTCGTAGCGACAATATTCAGACGCAGCTTAATGGGGTTGTGCGACAAATTCAGCGAGACATTGCCCAGCGCGCGCGCAATGCCGAGCGCGGACAAACAATGGTGGTCGGTGGAGGCGAGTCAAATACCGGACGCGACATTATTGCACTCGCTGAGATGGCTGAGCTGATTACCGCACCTGAGTTATTAGAGATCTTTCAGGACGCCCGAGAAGTCCGCGTCCGCCGCGAGGGCAGTTTTGCTCTGGTCTGTGACCTAACGCCGCCGCCGCCTGTGGTGACCAACAGCCCCTTCGGACAAGAGATCTGTGGTTGGGATGGTCATCAGCTGTACTTCCAACTTCGCTTTCCGGAGGGGCTGCTGATCGAACATCGACTGACGCGCGCCCTCACGTCGGAGAGGCTTGTTATTCAGACAGCAGTGCATTCCCCGGAGGTGAGCCAGCCCTTTGTGTTGCACAAGGTCTTCTCCCGTTACGATCCAAATAGTGGCGGCTTTCACTGTCGACAGACACTCAGTCGGGGCAAGGTATGTACCACCGAGCGAGAGACTGACGCCCAATGAAACATGTCGCACTTGTCCTGTTGCTGATGTGCTCCGCCGAGCTTTGGGCACAAGTTGAGACGGATCCGGCTCGGGTGCCCGAGGGCTTGGTGTTGCGCGTGCTCGACCGACCGGTTGCAGAGGCTCTTGATCTTGGTGTCGTGGTGTTTGACCCCGGCGTTGAGGCGGATGATCCCTCGGCGCACGCTGCGGTCCGACGCATCGAGAGCCGTTTACTTGCAGCGCAGTTGCGCGACACCTTGATCGAGAGCAATGCGTGGGGCGCGGTGCGCGTGATCCCCGCGCCCAGTGCAGTGGTGGCCGTGACGATCACCGCTGCCATTGAATACTCCGACGGGCGGCAGCTGCAATTACGTGTGCGCGTGGAGGACGCCACAGGCGCTCTGTGGTGGCAGGACACCTTGATCGACATCTCGACGACCGCGGATTATCCGGTATCTGTCAATCGTGACCCATTTGAGGATCTGTACCGTGAGATCGCGAACCGGACCTTGGCGGTCACTCTGGGGTATGATGCGCGCGCGCTGAGTGCGCTCAAGACCGTCACTGATATTCGCTATGCGCAAAGTCTAGTGCCCGAAGCGTTTGCGGGTTATCTGGCAACATTGGATGGTCGCTGGCAGATCCAGCGCTTGCCCGCGCGTAGCGATCCTATGCTTGCGCGAGTGGAACGCATTCGTCAGCAGGAATATTTGTTTGTCGACACGGTGGATGAGCAGTTCGTCGACCTGAGATCCGAAGTGAAGCCGATCTACGATCTTTGGCGTCAGGCCGGACGGGAATCAGCGGACTACCTCGCGGCCTATACGGTGCGGGCAGGCGCGAGGGCAATCGATGAGCAACGGGGCAGTTTTGCCTCAATGCAACAGGTGTATTCGACCTATCGGTCGATGAAAATTCAGGAGCAGGACTTGTTTGATATTGCGCTCGCCTTTGACCAAGAAGTGACGCCGACCGTGCTTGATACAGGAGACGATGTGTTCCGCTTCACGGGTACGTTGGCGAGTCAGTACGAGACTTGGCGCCGACTGCTTCGACAAATCTTCGAATTGGAACAGGGTCGTGACACACCTTAATTTTCTTGCGACATGCCCCAAAGGACTCAACGCGCTGCTGGCCGAGGAGATCGCGCAGCTCGGTGCGCTACAGGTCAGCGAGACGGTCACGGGCGTGCGCTTTTCAGCGCCCTTGGCGGGCGCGTATCGCACCTGTTTGTGGAGTCGTTTTGCCAATCGCGTGTTGTTAGAGCTTGCGGTCGTTGCAGCCGATCGTGCCGACGATGTTTATGCCGCCGCAAAAGCAATTCCTTGGCACGAACATCTCAGTGCAAAAGAGACGCTAGCGGTCGATTTTTCAGGACAGTCCGAGACCATCCGTAACACGCATTTTGGCGCCTTGAAGGTCAAGGACGGCATCGTCGATGCGCTGAGAGAGCGCGGGTTGGGGCGGCCCTCGGTCGATGCCCGCGCGCCTGATGTCAGAATCCATGTGCGCCTGCATCGCGGCAAGACGACCTTCAGCCTTGATTTGTCGGGAGACAGTTTGCATCGGCGGGGGTATCGACTTGACAGTGGCAAGGCGCCGCTGCGCGAGAATCTCGCTGCGGCCGTCGTGGCCCGCGCGGGTTGGCCCGCAGTGTTGGCTTCGGGGGGATCTTTTCTCGATCCCATGTGTGGGTCGGGGACTTTGCTGATTGAAGCGGCGCTGATGGCACTCGATCGTGCGCCAGGTCTTGAACGCAGCCGCTGGGGGTTCAGTCGCTGGGGCGGTCATATGCCGGCGCAATGGCAGGCCATCCTCGCTGAGGCGCAATCGCGTGCCCTTCACGATCTGCCTCAGGGGATTGAAATCCGCGGCTATGATGGCGATGCAGGCGCGGTCCGACGCGCTACAGAAAACGCCTCACGAATGGGTTTGGAGCGCGTCGTTCGGGTGCGTCACAAAGCACTGGCGGACCTCACGCGTCCGTCGCATCAGCCGATGCCGTTTGGATTGTTGGTCACCAATCCACCCTGGGGCGAGCGCATCGGTGAAAAAACGAGTTTGCCCTATTTGTATCGCCAATTGGGCTCGCGCTGGGATCAAGAGTTTCGCGGATGGACCGCTGCATTACTCACCAGTGATCTGACGCTAGGCCGGGCTGTCGGTCTGCGCAGTCACAAGCAATACAAGCTGCATAACGGGCCTTTGGAGCTCAATCTACTGTTGTTCGATCTCTCCGCGGATAACGTCTGGCGTGATGCATCGGCGAAGCCCGTTGTGCTGACGTCAGTATCGACAGCTCAGCCGGCAGAGGCTGAGTCGGCCTCGGCGCTCAGCGAGGGCGCAACCATGGTGGCCAACCGGTTGCGGAAAAATTTACGCCGCTTGAAACCGTGGCTGAAGCGCGACCGGGTCACTTGTTTTCGTCTATACGATGCGGACATGCCGGAGTATGCGGCGGCGGTGGATCTATACGATGGTCGTGCGCATGTTGCCGAGTATGCGCCACCGAAGGGTGTTGATCCCGATGCAGCGACACGTCGCTTGCAGGAGTTGATGCAGGCGGTTGAGGCGGTGTGCCCTCCTCCGGCTGGCGAGCGCATTGCGCTCAAGCGGCGTCAGCGCCAACGAGGGTTGGCGCAGTATGAGAAGACTGATGATATCGGCGAGCGAATCGAGGTGGTCGAGGGGCGCGCGCGGTTGTTGGTTAATTTGCATGACTATCTCGATACCGGCCTTTTTTTAGATCACCGGCCTTTGCGTTTGCGTATTGCCGAAGAGGCGGCGGGGAAGCGTTTTCTGAATTTATTTTGCTACACCGGCACCGCGACGATTCACGCGGCCTTGGGTGGTGCGAGTGCCAGTACCAGCGTGGATCTCTCCAACACCTATCTACGCTGGATGCGCGCAAATCTGGCGCTCAATGGTCTGTCGGATCGGCAGCATCGCGTTGAGCGCGCCGATGTGATGGCCTGGTTACGCCAGTCCGAACAACTGTTTGACCTGATCCTGCTCGACCCCCCTAGTTTTTCAAACTCTTCCTCGACTGAGAGTGACTTCGATGTGCAGCGCGATCACCCACAGTTGCTGGAGTTGGTCATGGCGCGTTTGGCACCGGGAGGTGTGCTGTATTTCTCCAACAATCGGCGGCGCTTTGTGCTCGATGAGCAGGTTGAGGCGCGGTGGCAGTGCGAGCAAATTTCCGCCGCGACGCTGCCGCCTGATTTCGCGCGGCGCCCAGATATCCATCACTGTTGGCGATTGACCCATTTGAGCTGATCGCGCAGAAAAAGATTCGGCAAAAAGTCGAGCTCTTGCCCGGCTGTGCACAGCACGATACGGCGAACAATGGTAGACTACGCGCCGATTTTTGCTGGCCCCGTGGTTCTCATGGGGTCGTTTAGTTACGTAACGCGCTCTAGAGCTCAGGTGCTCCAAGAGGTTTGGGCACAGCCTGCTCTATGCAGAGCGCGCGGTGTGCGCTTATTGTTGATCGTGCATGGCTCATCGAGTCGCGCGGGCTTTGTGTCGCAGGGAGGACACATGGGAAAAACACTGTACGACAAACTGTGGAATGCCCACCTTGTCGAAACGCGGGATGATGGTACGGCGTTGATTTATATCGACCGTCATTTACTGCATGAGGTGACGTCACCGCAGGCGTTCGAAGGGTTGCGCATGGCTGGTCGGAAGCCGTGGCGGCGGTCCGCGAATATTGCGGTGCCCGACCACAACGTCTCGACTCGCACAGACGAACGTCGCAGTGGTATTGAGGAGATGCAGGACGAGATCTCGAAGATCCAGCTCCTCACGCTCGATGACAACTGCGCGCACTTTGATGTGCCAGAGATCATGCTCGATGACCAACGTCAGGGTATTGTCCATGTCATGGGTCCTGAACTCGGTGCAGCGTTGCCGGGTATGACGATTGTCTGCGGCGACTCACACACATCAACCCATGGCGCCTTTGCTGCGCTCGCACATGGGATTGGAACCTCTGAAGTGGAACACGTGCTCGCCACGCAATGCTTGATCGGTCGTAAGATGAAAAATCTCGAGGTCCGCATCGATGGTGCCTTGCGCCCTGGGGCAACAGCGAAGGATCTCGCGCTTGCGGTCATCGGTGAAATTGGTACAGCAGGCGGCACCGGTTATGCCATCGAGTTTACCGGCGAGGCCGTGCGTGCGTTGAGCATGGAAGGCAGAATGACGCTCTGTAATATGGCGATCGAAGCCGGTGCGCGCAGCGGTTTGGTGGCGGTTGATCAAATCACTATCGATTACTTCGAAGGGCGACCCTTCGCGCCCAAGGGCGATGAGTGGATTCAGGCTGTGGCGTGGTGGCAAACCCTGCACAGCGATGCCGATGCAGTGTTTGACCGCCAGGTTATTCTCGATGCGGCGGATATTGCTCCTCAGGTGACCTGGGGTACTTCGCCAGAAATGGTGGCGTCGATCGACGGTCGTGTACCAACGCTCGATGAGATGAAAGATGACACGGCGCGGGCTGGTCTCGCGCGTGCACTTGAGTATATGGGGCTGACAGCCGGTATGCCGATTACCGATATTCGCCCGGATGTTGTTTTTATTGGCTCCTGTACCAATTCGCGTATCGAAGATCTGCGCGCGGCAGCGGCTGTTGTCGCCGGTCAGAAGATTGCGCCGACGATCCAACAAGCGCTGGTGGTTCCGGGTTCGGGATTGGTGAAGGCGCAAGCCGAGGCCGAGGGTCTCGACCAAATCTTCCGCGATGCGGGTATGGAATGGCGCGAGCCGGGCTGCTCGATGTGCTTGGCGATGAATGCCGACAAGTTGGCTCCGGGTCAACGCTGTGCGAGTACCTCAAATCGTAACTTCGAGGGTCGCCAAGGCTTTGGTGGTCGAACGCATTTGGTATCTCCGGCGATGGCAGCTGCGGCCGCGATCGCGGGGCGTTTTGTGACGGTCGAGTCCGTTGTGGAGGCGGTGTAATGCAGGCATTTACGACTATGACGGGCCTTGTCGGGCCAATGGATCGGGCCAATGTCGATACCGACCTCATGATTCCTAAGCAATTTTTGAAGTCAATCAAGCGCAGCGGCTTCGGGCCGAATCTGTTTGACGAACTTCGCTATCTCGACGAGGGACAGCCGGGCATGGATAACAGCAAGCGCCCGCTGAATCCTGACTTTCCACTGAATCAGGCCCGTTACCAGGGCGCGGAAATTTTGCTCACCCGCGAGAACTTTGGCTGCGGCTCCTCTCGCGAGCATGCACCTTGGGCGATGGTCGATTACGGGTTTCGCTGCGTGATTGCCCCGAGTTTTGCCGATATTTTTCGCTCGAATTGCTTTAAGAATGGGCTGCTCCCGATTGCACTGGAGGCCAGTGTGGTGGATCGCTTATTTCAAGAGCTCTACGCCAACGAGGGTTATCGACTGACGGTGGACCTGCAGGCGCAAACGGTGACCACACCGTCGGGTGAGGCGATTCCGTTTGAAGTCGATGCCTTCCGCCGCGACTGTCTGTTGCAAGGCCTTGATGACATTGGTCTCACCTTGCAGCAAGAGGCGGCCATTCGCGACTTTGAGACAAGGCATGAGGCGCGGTTCCCTTGGCTGTTTAAGACTTTGGAGGTGTGATGTCACGGCAAATTTTATTACTGCCCGGCGACGGTATTGGTCCGGAGGTTGTCGCTGAGGCGCGCAAGGTCCTCGATGCGGTTGCCGAGCGTTGTGGTCTTGAATTGCAATTTGAAACAGCCTTGCTCGGTGGCGCTGCTATCGATGCCGAAGGCGCCGCTTATCCAGCGAGCACGCAAGCGCTCGCGCGTGCTGCGGATGGCATTTTGCTCGGTGCGGTCGGCGGACCGAAGTGGGATACCTTGCCCGCAGGGGAGCGTCCAGAGCGCGGTTTATTGGCGATTCGCGCTGATCTTGATCTGTTTTGTAATTTGCGACCGGCAATCCTCTACCCGCAGCTGGCCGACGCCTCAAGTTTGAAACCAGAATTGGTGGCGGGGCTCGACATTCTCATCGTGCGCGAGCTCACGGGTGGTATTTACTTTGGTGAGCCGCGAGGTATCCGCACGCTCGCGTCCGGCGAACGAGAGGGTTTCAACACCTACGTTTACCGCGAGAGTGAAATCGAGCGCATCGCCAGACTGGCATTTGAGTTTGCGCGGAAACGATCTGGCCGGTTGTGCTCTGTCGACAAGGCCAATGTGCTTGAGGTCACACAACTGTGGCGCGAGGTCGTGAGTCGTATTGCGCCGGAATATCCAGATATTGAGCTGTCGCATCTGTATGTCGACAACACAGCCATGCAATTAGTGCGCGCGCCGAAGCAGTTCGACGTCTTAGTCACCGGAAATATCTTTGGCGACATTCTTTCAGATACTGCGGCCATGCTGACCGGATCGATCGGCATGCTGCCCTCGGCCTCACTGAATGCCGAGGCCCGAGGTTTGTATGAGCCCGTCCATGGTTCAGCGCCCGATATCGCGGGGCAGGGCAAGGCCAATCCGCTGGCTACGATTTTGTCGGCGGCGATGTTGTTGCGTTATTCGCTCGACGAGCTCGAGGCGGCTGATCGGATCGAAGCTGCGGTCGCCGCCGTGCTCGATGCCGGTTTGCGCACCGGCGATATTATGGCTGAGGGGATGCGTTTGGCATCGACGACGGAGATGGGTGATGCGGTCGTCGCTGCGCTGTAATCCCTCTCGCGCGGTTTAGGGTCACTCATCAAGAGCATGGCACGCGCAGGCGGTTTGAGAGACGGTGTGAGTCGTCACTGTGCTGTGAAAGGCAGGAAGAAAACAACGCAAGCGTTATTGATTAACCAATTGAAAGGAAGAGTATGACAACGCCAATTAATGTGGCAGTAGTGGGCGCAACGGGTGCGGTCGGTGAGGCCATGATCGAGATTCTCGAACAGCGAAATTTCCCCGTGGCAACCTTGTATCCGCTGGCATCGAGTCGCTCGGCGGGAAGCACGATTCGCTTTCGCGGCAAGTCGGTCGAGGTGCAAGATCTATCGACCTTTGATTTTTCGCAAACACCCATCGCGCTGTTCTCAGC
>JAYPVH010000004.1:161262-169182 GCA_038134505.1 Halieaceae bacterium
GTACTTCCGCTTTCAGCAGGAAGTGCAGAACGCTCTCAGCGGGCGGCTCAGTGAGTGAGGAATATGCCCCAATTGCGGCGGCTGCGGGATGTGTAGTGATCGACAACACCTCGCATTTTCGGCGTGATGAGGATATTCCACTGGTCGTGCCTGAAGTGAATCCCCATGCGATTGCGCAGTACACCCAGCGCGGCATCATCGCCAACCCCAACTGTTCAACAATAGGGATGTTGGTGGCATTAAAGCCGATTCGTGATGCGGTGGGGATTGAGCGCATCAATGTCGCGACCTACCAGGCGGTGAGTGGCACAGGCAAGGAGGCGATTGAGGAGCTAGCGACGCAAACGGCGCGACTGCTGAATGGTCAGCCAGTCGAGAAGCGCGTTTATCCAAAACAAATTGCTTTTAACGTCTTGCCGCATATCGATACCTTCCAAGACAATGGTTACACCCGCGAAGAAATGAAAATGGTCTGGGAGACTCAGAAGATTTTTGAAGATGACCAGATCCAAGTGAACCCAACTTGTGTCCGTGTTCCAGTCTTTTTTGGTCACTCTGAGGCAGTACACATCGAGACTCGCGAAAAAATTTCCGCAGAGCAGGCCCGCGAGCTATTAGCCGCAGCGCCCGGTGTGACATTGCTCGATGTGCGCGAAGACGGTGGCTATCCGACAGCGGTGACCGAGTCAGCTGGGCAAGATCCGGTGTTCGTGGGGCGTATACGAGAAGATATTTCGCATCCTCGAGGTCTCGATCTGTGGGTGGTTTCCGATAATGTCCGCAAGGGCGCGGCGCTCAATAGCGTACAAATCGCGGAAATATTACTGGCGGAGTATTTGTAAGGGGCGTTGTCGCCCCCCGCCAATCAGTGGTAAAACGGTTGATTCTGAGTGTCAGATTCGAGTCGCGTCCAGAGATCGCGATAGCAGTATTGTGATTGCAGCACCGCGATATCAGTATCGTGAGATCAGTGGCATGATGTCGGAGAGTCCTATGGCGGGTGTGTTATGGCGAGTGTAAAGAGCAGGACAAGAACGTTAGCGCGCCGTTGCTTCGCCTTTTTTGCGAGCGTTGCCACTTTGTCTGGCGCGATGCAGGTACTTGCGGTAGGGCTCGGCGATATCAAGATGCAGTCCTATCTCAACGAGCCTTTGCGGGCCGAGGTCACCCTCCTTGATGTGCAAGGCCTCACTGCTGAAGACCTTCGTATTCGGCTGGCGAGCCAGAGCGATTTTGACGAAATGGGAGTCCAGCGTGATTACTTCCTCTCGCAAATAGAATTCAGTGTCATCTTCGATAGCCGTGGTGCAGCCAAGGTGGTGTTGACCACCGACGCGCCGTTGCTTGAACCTTATATCGATTTCCTAATGGAAATGCGGTGGCCAGCCGGGCGTTTGTTGCGCGAATACACTGTTTTGGTTGACCTGCCACCGAGCCAGCCGCGGACTCCCATTGTGCCGCGCTCCGAGGGCAGACCTGCGCCGGTTGTCGTGTCCGAGCCAGCGCCAGAACGGCAGTTTGTTCGCGGTGAGCGCCCCGCCGACCGGCAGTACGACGCGAACACGCGAGCGCTACCTGAGGCGGGTGACCGCTACCTAGTGGAGAACAACGACACGCTGTGGAATATCGCGGCTGCGGCGCGGCCGTCAGGCTACAGCGTCGAGCAAACCATGATAGCCACTGTCGATAAAAATCCTCAGGCCTTTACCGGACGCAATATCAATGGTTTGAAGGCGGGCTACGTACTCGATTTGCCGACTGGACAGGACATGCTGCTGTCCGACGCCGAAGCGCGATCTGAGGTCCGTCAGCACAACAGCGATTGGCGCGCCGGTATTCGCTATCAGCCAGCTTTACGCGTCGTGGCGGAAGCTTTGCCCGATGTTGTGCCCGATGAGAGCGGCGATGACAGCGCCGAGGATGATATCGATTTCGAGGATGTCGCGGTCTCCGATACCCGGGTGTCGCAGACGGCTGATCCTGTTGCGGATGAATCTCCGGTCTTTGATAACGCTGTCTCGGCGGGCTCTAGTGCGCAGGGGAATGGCGGCTTGGACACGGTCGCGCCGACCGAGGCTCAGATTGACCTTGCTGTTATTCAAAGTCAGCTCGGTCAGCTGAGTGAGCAGGTGCAGAATCTACGTGAGTTGGTGTCTCTCAAAGACCAACAAATTGCGGCCCTTGAGGCACAACTCGCAGCGCAAAATAGCACCGGTGCGCCGGCCCAGGCAGCAGATGATGCGGGTGTGGCTTGGTGGTGGTTTGTGTTGGCGGGCATCTTGGTGGTTGCCCTCGGTGTGTTAGTTGTATTGCGACTACGCGGTGCCTCATCGCGTTCTGTCATCGATCAGCAAGGGCTGACATTTGACGAGGCTCTCGCTGCGTCTGGGGAGGCGGTCGCCCAAGATGGTCAGCCTGATTCGCAAGTCCAAGCGCCTTCAGCGGTGAGGCAAGCGCCTTCAGCGGTTCATCAGGAGCCTTCAGCGGTTCATCAGGAGCCCTCAGCGGTGAGACAAGAGCCCTCAGCGTTGAATCAAGCGCCCTCAGCAGTCAGCAGGGCAGCACCCGACGTAGCGCAAGACAGCCTACAAGCCGAATCAATACAGGGCCGGGTGTCGGAAGACGCTGTGCCGATGGCGACAACAGAAGAAAGTGCTATGGCTCAGGCGGCGGCGTCAAGAGCTGAGCACGATGCGGGCCTCAGTGACGCAATCGCAGAGGCTGAAATTTATTTAGCGTATGGACGGCATCAGCAGGCAATCGATCTGTTGCAGGCGGCGCAAAAACGTCATCCCGCAGGCGCTCGTGGCTTCGTCAAAATGATCGAAATTTTGGTCGATATCGACCGGGCCGATGAGGCACAGGCGCTACTCGATCAGGTGTTTGAGCTAGGAGATGCCAGTCAAAAGCAGCAGGCCTCGACGCTTGTGGAAGCGGCAATGGAAAAGCGTGCGACCGCGCTGCCAGATCTAGGTGAGCTGGCGGATGCCCAAGACCTGTCCGATCTCGATGCGGCGGATGCGAGCGCAATCGATGTGCTCGAAGATGACTTGGATATGCTGTCGGCGGATGACGATGACATTGCCGTGGACAGTGGCTTGTCGTTGGATTTGGATTTGTCCGAGTTTGGCGATTTGCAAGCTGACGATGACGCCCTCGCGGATGTCGAAGACGAAGACGAAGATACAGACCGTTTACCGCCTGAGCTCGCATCGGTGCTGGGCACCGAGTTTGTCTCTCAAGTACCCAATCTCGGCAGTACAGACGATGAGGATAACGAGCTGGTGTATGCCTCCGAGGCTGATCCCATGGACACCAAGCTTGATCTTGCGCGAGCCTACCTCGATATGGGTGACGAAGACGGCGCGCGCCCCGTACTCAAGGAAGTGATGAGCGCCGGAAATTTGGCACAACAGGCTGAAGCGCGCGAGCTGCTACAACGCATTGACTAATTCCCTGCATTTGAGCGATGAACCGCTGGCCCAAGGGCAGCGGGTTGCTGCACGTATTGAATACCACGGTCGATCATTTAATGGTTGGCAGGCGCAGCCGCACCTCGATGTGGCCACGGTGCAGGAAACCCTGGAATCAGCGATGGCCTCGATTGCCGGTGGTCCGGTGCGGGTATTCTGCGCCGGTCGCACAGACACTGGCGTGCACGGATTCGGCCAAGTGATTCACTTTGATGATCCCGTGGGGCGAAGCCCCAAGGCGTGGGTCATGGGTGTGAACAGCCAGTTGCCGCGCAGCGTCCGAGTGCACTGGGCGCAACCCGTTGCGGCGGATTTTCATGCGCGGCACTCAGCACTTGAACGCCGCTATCGATACATCATTGGTAACACCCGTCAGCGCAGCGCGCTGCTGGATGGTTTGGTGACCTTTGAGCGCAAGCCGCTTGATGCCACATTGATGCATAGTGCGGCGCAGGCGCTGCTGGGAGAGCAGGATTTTTCAGCCTTTCGCGCTGCGAGTTGCCAGTCGCGCTCGCCGAATCGCGCCGTCTCTGCGGTCTCGGTCGATCGGCGTCAGGATTGGGTCGTTATCGATATCGCCGCAAATGCCTTTTTGCATCACATGGTGCGCAACATTGCCGGCAGTTTGATGATGGTGGGGGCCGGGTTGCAGCCCAAGGAGTGGATTGCCGAATTGTTGGCGCGGCGCGATCGGACGCTTGCTGCCGATACTGCCGCCGCCGATGGCCTGTACTTGGTCGACGTGATCTACCCTACGCAGTACGCGCTTCCCCAAACGCCCGATGGACCCACTTTATTGTCCGCAGTACTCTGAAAAGTTCGCTGTATTTGCTACACTGCCGCCCCATTTAGCGAGGCCTCAGATCAGCGTGAGCCGTCCCCAAGTTAAAATTTGCGGTATTACTCGTCAAGAGGATGCGGCGGCGGCGGTCGCCGCCGGTGCCGACGCGATCGGGTTGGTGTTTTTTGAGGGCAGCCGGCGTGCCGTGACGCCTGAAACTGCGCGGCGCATTGTTGATGCCGTGGGCCCGCTGACCACAGTGGTGGGATTGTTTGTCAACGCCAGTGCAGAGGCCGTGCATGCGGTGTGCGATCAGGTTTCGCTCAACGTTCTGCAGTTTCACGGCGATGAGTCAGCGGCTTTTTGCGAGCAGTTTGCGCGCCCTTACATCAAGGCGCTGCCGGTTGGCGAGGGTCATGACGTCGCGGCGGGTGTGGCCAGCCATCCGCGCGCGCGTGCCGTACTGCTCGATACAGCAAGCACAGGGCAGTTTGGTGGATCTGGAGAGACTTTTGATTGGGGTCTGATCCCGAAAGGCTTACCCAAGCCGTTGATTGTGGCCGGTGGATTAGATCCAGACAACGTCGCGGCTGCAGTGCGTCAGCTCAATCCCGCGGCAGTCGATGTCAGTAGCGGCGTTGAGAATAAGCCAGGTATTAAGGACGAGGCCTTGATGGTCGCGTTTGTGAGGGCAGCTAAAGCGTGATCGCACTGAGGTAGCACAGCGTATCGCCTTTGACAGCCCGTGGATGAAGCTTCAAAAGGAATAGGAACAGCATGACAGTCGAGATTACGCCAAACCTGTACGCCACGGTGCCAGATCAGCACGGTCGTTTTGGTCAATTCGGTGGCAAGTTTGTTGCCGAAACGCTGATGTCGGCGCTGAGCGATCTCGAGGCTTTGTATCGCCGGCTCAAAGACGACCCAGAATTTCAGCGCGAGTTCGATGAAGATCTCGCCCACTACGTGGGCCGGCCTTCGCCACTGTATGAGGCAAAGCGCTTATCGGATGACATCGGTGGCGCACGCATTTATCTCAAGCGCGAAGATCTGAACCATACCGGTGCGCACAAAGTGAACAACACCATTGGTCAGGCCCTATTGGCCAAGTACATGGGTAAGAAGCGCGTGATTGCCGAGACCGGAGCGGGTCAGCACGGTGTCGCCAGCGCGACGGTTGCCGCGCGTCTAGGTCTTGAGTGCCACGTGTTTATGGGGGAGGAAGACGTCAAACGCCAGGCCCTCAATGTCTATCGCATGAAATTGCTGGGTGCCAATGTGATTCCCGTGTCCTCAGGCTCAAAAACGCTGAAAGACGCGATGAACGAAGCGTTACGTGATTGGGTCACCTACGTCGATGACACTTTTTATATCATCGGTACGGTGGCAGGCCCACACCCCTACCCAATGCTGGTACGTGATTTCCAGTCGGTGATTGGCCGTGAGGCGCGGGCACAGTCGTTGGCTATGACCGGCAAGCTACCCGATGCGCTGGTCGCCTGTGTCGGCGGCGGCTCCAATGCCATTGGCTTGTTTCACCCCTTCCTAAGTGATGACTCGGTCGCGATGTACGGCGTCGAAGCCGGCGGACACGGTATCGAGACCGGCGAGCATGCGGCGCCTTTGAGTGCCGGTACGCCCGGCATTTTGCACGGCAACCGCACGTACCTGATGCAGGATGACGACGGACAGATTATGCACACGCACTCGGTATCCGCAGGTCTGGACTACCCCGGCGTGGGGCCGGAGCACTCTTGGCTGAAAGATATTGGTCGCGTTGATTATGTGGCGGCCAATGACGATGAAGCGCTGGCGGCGTTTCACCGGTTGACCCGCGTCGAGGGCATTATGCCGGCGCTGGAAACCGCCCACGCGCTCGCCTATGCCGAGAAGCTTGCGGCGACGATGAGCCCTGATCAGCACATTATCGTCAACCTATCTGGACGGGGTGATAAAGATATTCTCACGGTGGCCGCACTCGACGGCATTACGGTTTAAGGAGCGGTTGTGAGTCGTTTGAGTGGATGTTTTTCCGGCCTGAAAGAACGGGGTCGCACTGCAGTGATCCCCTACGTAGTGGCGGGGGATCCTGAAACCGCGATCACCGTTCCCTTGATGCACAACTTGGTGGCGGCGGGTGCTGATGTCATCGAGATCGGCGTGCCGTTCTCAGACCCGATGTCAGAAGGTCCAGTGATTCAGCAGGGTCACGAGCGCGCCCTGGCTAACGGTATGACGCTGCGCGGCGTTTTGGCATTGGTGCGTGAGTTTCGGCAAAACGATAGCGACACGCCGTTGGTGCTCATGGGCTATGCAAACCCGGTGTCGCGTATGGGCTACGCTGCCGTCGCCGATGCCTGTGCTGAGGCGGGGATTGACGGTTTGATCACCGTGGATTTGCCGCCGGAGGAAGTCGAGGAAATAAACGCTGAGCTCAAGCGTGTGGCGATTGATAATATTTTCCTGATCTCTCCCACGACGCCCGATGCGCGGATGAAAACCATTACCGAGCAAGCGAGCGGCTTCATTTACTACGTAGCGGTGAAGGGCGTGACAGGTGCTGGGCATCTCGACACCGACGCCGTCTCGGAACATCTCACCCGTATCCGTGCGGCCTCTCAGCTGCCGATTGCCGTAGGTTTTGGTATTAAAGACGCAGCGAGCGCAGCGAGTGTTGCCGCCGTGGCGGATGGTGTGGTGGTGGGTAGCGCGCTGATCGACGCCATGGCGCAAAAAATAAAAGCGGGCGAGAGTGTGAAAGATGCCACAGACGCGGCGGTCGCGTTGTTGCACAATATCCGCTCGGGTGTGGATCAATAGAACGGTCATAGCGACCGACGAGGCACTGGAGAGCAAGCATGAGCTGGATCGATAAGATGCTACCCGCGGGTGTCCGAAAGGATGACGCAGCCAAGCGTGCCAATATTCCCGAGGGATTGTGGAAAAAGTGTCTGAAGTGCGATGCCGTGTTGTATCGTCCCGACCTTGAGCGCAACGCGGAGGTGTGTCCGAAGTGCGATCACCACATGCGCATTGGCGCGCGACAGCGGCTTGATCTGTTCCTCGACGCCGAACACCGCCAAGAAATTTTTACCGAAGTCGAGCCTGTGGATCGGCTGAAGTTCAAAGATAAGCGTAAATACAAAGACCGCCTGACCGCGGCTCAGAACAGCACCGGCGAGCGCGATGCGCTCATCGCCATGCGCGGTCATCTGAAGGGCTTAGATTTAGTCGCCCTCGCTTTTGAGTTTAATTTCCACGGCGGCTCCATGGGCTATGCCGTGGGTGAGAAATTTACCCGAGCTGCGACGCTGGCGCTCGAAGAGCGAATCCCCCTGGTGTGTTTTTCCGCATCCGGTGGCGCGCGGATGCAAGAGGCGCTGATTTCGCTGATGCAAATGGCGAAGACCTCAGCGGTTCTCGAGCGTTTGAAGCAAGCGGGTGTGCCCTATATCTCTGTGATGACCGATCCGATCTACGGCGGCGTATCGGCCTCCTTGGCACTTCTCGGTGATATCAATGTCGCCGAACCCGATGCGCGTGCAGGCTTTGCCGGGCCGAATATCATCGAACAGACCATTCGACAGAAATTGCCTAAAGGCTTTCAGCGCAGTGAGTTTCTGCTTGAACACGGCGCGATCGATATGATTGTGCCCCGTCTAGATA
>JAYPVH010000004.1:169192-183175 GCA_038134505.1 Halieaceae bacterium
CTGGCGCGCGTGCTGGAAAAAATGACGGGTCGCGGTGCGACGGCGACGGAGATTTGGTCCGACTGAGATCGGAGGACACATGAGCTCCGACGCGCTCAATGCCTGGCTTCAGCGTCTAGAACTCAGACACCCCATTGTGATTGATCTGGGCTTAGATCGTATCGCTCAGGTCTTTGTGCGCTTAGCACTCGGTTCGCTTCCCACAGTTATCACGATTGCAGGCACCAACGGCAAAGGCTCGGTGGTCGCCTGTACCGAGGCTGGCTTACGAGCGGCGGGCGCGCGGGTCGGCGTGTACACCTCACCACACCTCATCGACTTTAATGAGCGCATTGTCATCGATGGTGCGCCTGCATGCGATGCAGACATTGTGGCCGCTTTTGAGGCTATCGAGCGGTGCCGCGGCGAGATCTCCTTGAGCTACTTTGAATTCACGACGCTGGCAGCGCTGTGGCTATTTTCGCGAGCGGGGCTGGACTACTGGGTAATGGAAGTCGGGCTCGGCGGGCGCTTGGATGCGGTGAATATTCTGGATGCCGATATCGCGGTCATCACGAGTATCGGGATCGACCACACGGAGTATCTCGGTGAAACGCGCGAGCAAATTGCACCTGAGAAGTGTGGCATTGCCCGAGCGGGCAAGCCCTGCGTGGTGGCTGAGGCAGACCCACCGGCGAGCCTAGCCGAAACCCTCGATCGTATCGGCGCGAAAACCATTGCGATGAACGCGGCTTGGTCAGTATCCGATACGCATGTGCGACTCGCTGACGGGCGTTCGGTGCCACTGCCGGCTGTGGCGGGTCTGTTGCCGCGTAATGTCGGCGCCGCACTGCAAGTGCTTGCACTGTGCGGTGTCGATCCCGCACAAGCCGCGGTACACCATGCGGTGGCGGCGGTGCGTCTACCCGGTCGTTGTGATCAGCGCCGAGTTTTTGGCTACGAGACCCTCTACGATGTCGCTCACAACTGCGAGTCTGTTGCATTGCTACGCGACTATCTGACGGCGCACCCAGTTGCGGGACGCACGATCGCCGTCTTTGCGGCAATGGCTGACAAACCGATCCATGCTATGCTCTCGCTCATCGCCGATCTGGTCGATGCATGGTGGTGTCCGGCCCTGCCGGATAACCCGAGAGCAGCGCAGCCGTCTGATGTCTGTGCAATGCTGCCTCGGGCCGTGGCGATGCCGAGCGCGGATGTGCCAGCGGCGTTGCAGGCGGCGAGAGAATCGATGCGAGAAGATGACCGCTTGTTGGTGTTTGGATCGTTTTTCACGGTGGGTGCGGCGCTGAAGACCGATGGCGGATTGTCAGCCCCCGCGCATGCAGCGGTCGGCGCAACTGACACGGGGCGTCGCGCGTAGTGCGGGCGGTCAGGGGCGTGACGGGCACCGGTGAATGCGCGCTGTGGGTGGCGAGTGGTGCGGCGCCTGTAAGCGCCGAAGTGCTCGCGCTGAAGTGGTTCAGGGGTGTGCGAGGCGATGCGCGACCGGATTTTTTACGGTAGCGTGGCATTGGGGCAGGAGCAGGAGATCAACGGGAGTTTATGAACCCGATTCTCAAACAGCGGCTCATCGGCGCGTTAGTGCTATTGGCACTCTTCGTGGTTTTTCGCCCGATAATTTTTGTCTCGCCGATCGAGCCGACAACCCTTAATCCGGTGAGCATGCCGCCCCCTCCGATGATCAATACGCAGCCGATTCAAGCTGCCCAGTCACCCGCAGCACGGATCAGTGCACGCTTACCGAAGCCACCGAGTGTGCCTGAACAGTCCGAAGTGGACCAACAGACCTCGGTCGATGCTGAGGCAGAGGTGCAGCTAGCCGCGCGTGCTGAGCAACTGGCTGAGGCGTCGTCGCTTGACCCGCCGGTGGCGCGAACCGAGGCACCCGCCCAGCCCATGTTGGATGAGCAGCAGCTTCCGGTCGGGTGGGTTTTACAGGTGATGGCTTCGCAGACTGAGGTCCGCGCGGGGGCGCTTCGTGATGCGCTGAAAGATAAAGGCTATGATGCCTTTGTCGAGCGCGCGGATGTGAATGGTCGTGCGCTTTATCGGGTTCAAATTGGCCCCAAAATTGAACGTGCTAAATTGCTGTCCATCAAAACTGAGATCGATCGAGAGCTCAAGGTCGACTCGAAAATAATTCGCTACACACCATAGGGCGCGCAGTGGACGAAATACAACAACAGGTCGGCACGGCAACCGCAGGGTTCAACGGTTTTGACTGGGTCATTGTTGTGATCGTCGCTATGTCATTGCTCATTGGGTTATGGCGTGGTTTGGCCAAGGAGGCGTTTTCCCTGATCGGCTGGGCGGCGGCTTTTTTCGGCGCACAAACACTGGCCCAGCCCTTCTCAGGCGCTTTTTCTAATGCAGTCTCTGAGCCCACCATTCGTTACATTCTCTCTTGGGGTTTGGTTTTCGTCGGTGCGCTGGCGATCTTCAGTGTATTGGGCAACTTCTTCTCGCAACAGCTGCGACAGCCGGGGCTGAACTTGGGCAACCGAATTCTCGGCGCGGCTTTTGGCGTGCTGCGGGGTGTGATCGTCGTCGCGATTCTGACGTTGATTTTGCGCGAGTTGATACCGCGCTCGGAGCAGGATTTGATAGATAACGCGACCTTGATTGATGTGATCGATGAGGTCATTGAGTTTTTCGGTGATAATCTAGATCCGATTCTCGATGCAGCGCCGACCGATTCGGTGGGCGAGGCGATCGACAATACGGACTTAATTTAGCGGGGGACGGGCATCATGTGCGGTCTTGTTGGAATCGTGGGTGTTAGCGATGTCGCGGCGGACATCTACGATGCGTTGACGATGTTGCAGCATCGCGGTCAGGATGCGGCGGGCATCATGACCTGTCAGCGCGGCAAGTTTATGCAGCGCAAGGGAGAAGGTCTGGTGCGCGATGTCTTCCGCGAGCGCCACATGGAGAGCCTGCTGGGCCACTACGGTATCGGTCATGTGCGCTACCCGACGCAGGGGAGTTCAGGGAAAGCCCTAGCACAGCCCTTTTATGTGAACTCTCCTTATGGCATTGGACTTGCCCACAACGGCAACCTGACCAACGCCGCGCAACTCAACGAAGAACTTTTCAGTACCGACCGGCGGCATGTGAACACCGACTCGGATTCTGAAGTACTGCTCAATATCTTTGCCCATGAACTACAGAACGTCGGTGAATTGGTGCCCAGCGCCGACGATATTTTTGCCGCGGTCGCCGGCGTCCATCAGCGCTGTGAGGGCGGCTATGCGGCGGTTGCAGTCATCGCCGGCGTGGGTGTGGTGGCCTTTCGCGACCCCGCGGGAATTCGGCCTCTGGTGCTGGGTGCGCGCGAGCGGGTTGGCCGCTCGTTAGAGTACATGGTGGCGTCTGAGAGTGTGGCGCTGGATGTTCTGGGCTTTACGTTGATCGGTGATGTTGCACCTGGCGAGGCGGTGGTGATTTCTGCTAACGGTGCCATGCAGCGTCGGCAATGCGCTGAGAACCCGGTACTCACCCCCTGCATTTTTGAACACGTGTATTTTGCGCGCCCCGACTCGCTGATGGATGGTATTTCGGTGTACAAGACGCGGATGCGCCAGGGCGAGCGGCTCGCTGCGAAGATTCTCCGCGAACGGCCCGACCACGATATTGATGTGGTGATTCCGATTCCGGACACCAGCCGTGTTGCGGGTCAGTCGCTGGCCTATCATTTGGAGGTGAAGTTCCGCGAGGGCTTCATGAAGAACCGCTACATTGGTCGCACGTTTATTATGCCCGGGCAGAGCACCCGCAAGAAATCGGTGCGCCAGAAGTTGAACCCGGTCCCGCTGGAGTTTGAAGGGAAAAACGTTCTGCTGGTCGATGACTCCATTGTCCGTGGCACGACCTGTGGTCAAATCATCGCCATGGCCCGCGAAGCGGGTGCCAATAAAGTCTACTTTGCCTCAGCGGCTCCGCCGGTACGCTACCCGAATGTCTACGGCATCGATATGCCCGCGGCCGATGAATTGATCGCCTACGGTCGCAGCGTGGACGAGATTGCTGCACTGATCGGTGCCGATTGGTTGATCTACCAAGACCTTGAGGATTTGCTCGATTGTTCGCGCGAGGGGAACGAGGCCATCCAAGATTTCGAGTCCTCCGTTTTTGATGGTCGCTACCGCGCGGGTCTGATCGATGATGCGTATCTGGCAGAGGTACAGGCGGCGCGGGGAGAGGGCTTCGACGTCTCCGAAAACGGTAGCAGCAACGGCAGTTTATTTGCTGAGGCCGAAGCCAGCTGATTTTTCATCTGGGTTCCTCCCAAGGCCGTCATTGCCAACCGCTGACCTGAGTGCGCACTGCAAGGCTTCGCGTCTATCTCTCAGCTTGGTGAAAACTCCGCGTGGTGTACTCTCGACGTGGTGCAAATCACGGCTTAATTCACGACTTCAGTACTCCGGTTTAGTTGCCTTGGTGTGTACACTAGAGGCCTTAGAACAGCGTGCAACGCATGATTCAGTTCAGATAACTGATAGAACGTGTCGCACTGATTAAAACAGAAGGATGGGTCATGACACAGGATTCAGGAGATTGGTTGGACGACGCGGCGTTGGAAACGCAGGCGATTCGCGCCGGTCTCCGACGTAGCGATGAGGGCGAGCACGGCGAACCTATCGTCACCACATCGAGTTATATTTTTGACTCGGCGGCCGATGCCGCAGCGCGGTTCTCGGGTGAGACCGTGGGCAATGTCTACTCGCGCTACACCAACCCCACGGTACGCTCTCTCGAACAACGCCTTGCGGCTATGGAAGGTGGCGAGGCTGCTGTCGCGACATCCTCAGGGATGGCAGCGATTTTGTCACTGTGCATGACCACGCTGAAATCAGGTGATCATGTGATTTGTTCGCGCGATGTCTTTGGTAGCACTGTCGGTCTCTTTGAAAAGTACATGGGCAAGTTCGGCGTTGACATCAGCTTCGTCGCCTTGCGCGATAGCGACGCTTGGCGTCGGGCTGTGCGTCCGAATACGCGGTTTTTCTTTTGCGAGACGCCATCCAACCCGCTGTGTGAGGTCGCGGATATCCCTGCATTGGCGCAGATCGCAAAGGATGCGGGCGCGCTGTTGGTGGTCGATAACTGTTTCTGCACGCCAGCATTGCAAAAACCATTGGCGCTCGGTGCCGACGTGATCATTCACTCTGGCACGAAGTATCTCGATGGTCAGGGCCGGGTGTTAGCGGGTGCGCTAGTAGGCCGCGCGGATCTCATGGCAGACGTCACCGCATTTATCCGCACCTGTGGGCCGAGCCTGAGCCCGTTTAATGCCTGGGTTGTGCTGAAGGGTTTGGAGACGTTGTCGCTGCGCATGCGGGCGCACTCGGAGAATGCCTTGGCGCTTGCGGAGTGGTTGAGCGAGCAGCCAACGGTGGCGCGAGTGAACTATGCGGGCTTGCCTGATCACCCCGGACACGCGCTCGCATGCCAGCAACAAAGTGCCTTTGGTGGCGTGCTGTCTTTTGAGCTCAAGGGTGGCCGCAGTGATGCCTGGGCTTTTATCGATCGCACCGAGCTCATGTCGCTCACCGCGAATCTGGGAGATGCCAAGACCACCATTGTGCATCCGGCGACGACCACACATGGCCGTTTGACCGATGAGCAGCGCGCAGCGGCCGGTATCGCCGAGGGCCTTATTCGTATCAGCGTCGGTCTTGAACATATCGATGACATCAAGGCCGACTGCCTGCGCGGCTTCGGCGGCTAATTCGTACCATGCTGACGACTGCTGCCAGTGATATCGCCCGCGCTGTCGATGCATTAGCCACCGTCGTTCTTGGCAAGCGTGAGACCATTCGCCTGAGTATGGCCTGCGTGCTCGCCGGTGGGCATTTGCTGCTCGAAGACCTGCCGGGTCTCGGTAAAACCACGCTCTCACAGGCGCTGGCGCGCGTGCTGGCGCTTGATTATCAGCGTATTCAATTTACCAACGATCTGTTGCCGGCCGATGTGGTGGGGGTGTCGATCTTTGACCGGGAGCAGGGAGACTTTCAGTTTCGCCCCGGTCCCGTATTTACGCAGGTGTTGCTCGCCGATGAGATCAATCGCGGCACGCCACGGACGCAAAGCGCGCTGCTGGAGGCCATGGCGGAACAGCAGGTGTCGGTTGATGGCGAAACGCGCCCACTGCCGGAGCCATTTTTTGTCATCGCGACACAAAACCCGGCGACGCATACCGGCACCTACCCGTTGCCCGAGTCGCAACTCGACCGGTTTTTGATGCGATTGTCGCTGGGTTACCCCGACCCCGACGCTGAGCGCGATTTATTACTCGGCGGCGGTGTTGCGCCGGAGACACTGACACCCGTGCTCGACCCCAAGCGATTCCTGGCCTTGAGCGCTGAGGTGTCGCAGGTGCGCGTGGCCGATGCGTTGCTCGACTATGTTCAGCGCTTGATTGCTTTTACCCGAAGCGAGGACGCATTCGCTGTCGGTCTATCACCACGCGGCGCGCTGGCGTTACTGAATGCGGCTAAGGCATGGGCATTGATGGCCGATCGCGACCATGTCATCCCAGAGGATGTTCAAGCGGTGTTGGCGGCGGTGGTCGCGCATCGCGTGATTCCCGCGGCCAGCTTTGCCGGAGATGGCCGCGCACTGGTTGAACTGATGCGCACGCAGGTGGATGTCGTCGCTGGCTGAGGGCTCTCAGGGCCGCTCGTGGACGCGCTGGTATCACGCGCGCTGGCAACGCTGGATGGTGCGCCGCCTGCCGCCCCAGTCGCCCATCGAACTCACACAGCGTCGTTTATTTATTTTTCCCTCGCGCCCGGGACTCGCGTTTCTTGGCGTGCTCGCCGCGATTCTCGTGTCGGCCATAAACAAACAAAACAACATGGCCAAAGCCCTGACCTTTTTGTTGGGCAGCGTGTTCGTGGTGGCGGTGCATATGACTTTCGCGAACTTGCACCGACTACAGGCGCAGGCCGTGGGTGCGGTGCCCGTATTTGCCGGGCAGCAGGCGCGGCTTGTGGTGCGCCTGAGTGCCCGGGGACGGCGCAGTTACTGCGGTCTCGCCGCGGGTTGGCACACTGCCGGTGACGCGTTCTCGGTGCCGGGTCGCGGGAGTTACGATCTATCATTGTTTTGTTGCGCGCCCAGCCGCGGTTGGTTTGATCCCGGTCGTTTTTTGCTTGAGACGCGTTATCCACTGGGCCTGTTGCGCTGTTGGACGTGGCTAGATCTCGGTCAGCGGGTGTTGGTGTATCCGACGCCGCTCGCCCCGACACCACTGTGGGAAGCGCACAGTGGTGGTGGCCGCGATGGTCCGCCGCGAGGCCCGAGCGGGGAGGAGTTGGCCGATTTTAAAGCTTACCAGCCCGGTGACCCGTTGAAGTCTATCGCTTGGGCGGCCTACGCGCGCAGCGATACGCTGGTCAGCAAGGTGATGGGTGACACCCAGGCGCAGGACCTGTGGCTCGACTTCAGCAGACTGCCGATGGCGGATTCTGAGACCCGACTGTCGTGGCTGTGCTGGCTGGTACTGGATGCGCACAACGCGCAGCTGCGCTTTGGCTTGCGCATGCCTGGCGTTGAACTCGCGCCGGCTGTGGGTGAGCCCCATCGCGATGCGGCGCTGAGGGCGTTGGCGTTGTACACACCGGGGTCAGGCGCGTGAAGGTCGTCGAGCAAATTCCGCGCAGCGCCATCATCTGGCTCATTCTCAGTCAGCTGTGCATGCTGTTGCCGCTGCTGGGTGAGTTGCCGTTGTGGACGCCGGTATTGGTCATCGCGGTGGCGGTGGTGCGCCTGCAGATTTTGCGCGGGCAATGGCCCTGGCCCAGTCGCTGGTTGCGGGTGCTGATGATGCTCGCGGGGGTTGCCGGCGTGGTGATGAGCTATCGCTCATTGCTGGGGTTGGAGCCCATGGTGACCTTACTGGTCACGGCTTACGCACTGAAGCTCTTTGAAACCCAGAGCCTGCGCGATGGTTATTTGCTCGCCATTCTCGGTTTCTTTACCGCGATGACCCTCTTTCTGTACGACCAGTCGATTGTGCAGGTGCTGGCGGTCGTCGTGGTCTTGATGACTCTGCTCAGTGCATTGCTCGCACTGAATGAGCCGCGAGACACCCCGCTCAGCGCGGCACCATTGCGGCGCTCGGCGGTGTTGCTGACCTTGGCCCTGCCGATGATGCTGGTGGTGTTTTTGGTTTTTCCGCGCATTGCACCGCTGTGGTCGGTGCCGATCAAAAACCACAGCGCCAAGACGGGTATGAGTGACTCTATTTTTCCGGGCGATGTGACTGAGCTAGGTCGCGATGATTCGGTGGCATTTCGGGTGCAGTTCGAGGGCGATGTGCCCGCGCAATCGCAACTGTATTGGCGCGGGCTGACCCTCGGTCGGGAAGCCGATGGCCGTTGGCTGCAGCACGCGTCAGGGCGCGGGGAAGGTCTTTGGGGTTTGGCGGAGGTCCCCGAGCCTGTCGGTGAGCCGCTGCGTTACCGGGTGATTCAGGCGCCGACCCAGCAGCGCTGGGTCTATGGCCTGCGTTTTGCTGAGACACAGGACTCGGACTTACTCGCGGTCAATGATTTTACGCTGCGCGCCCGCAGCCCGATTGAGTTTGAGCGGGGTTACACCCTGCGCAGTTGGTCAGAGAGTGTCTTGGAGCCCGAGTTGCCCGAGTGGCGCCGGACGCTTGAGACCGCGACCGATGCCACTGATCACCCGCGCACCCAGCGCTTGGTGGAGATCCTGCGCGCACAGGTGGACAGCCGATTGGGCCCAACAGACCCCGCAGCGCGTGACCAAGCGTTTGTTGCCGAGGTGTTAGCGTGGTTACGGCGCGAGCCGTTCTACTACACCTTGTCGCCGCCACAGCTCGATGCTGAGACCTTTGTCGATGAGTTCTTGTTTGCATCGCGCCGAGGCTTTTGTGAGCACTATGCGATCAGCTTTGTGGTGATGATGCGCACTGCGGGCATTCCCGCACGCATTGTTGCCGGGTATCAGGGTGGTGAGTACAACCCGGTGAGTAACACGGTCGTTGTGCGCCAGTTTGATGCTCACGCGTGGGCTGAGGTGTGGCTTCAAGGGCGCGGCTGGGTGCGTGTGGACCCCACGGCTGCGGTCGCACCGAGCCGGATTGAGTCGGGGCTCGAGGCGGCGCTGGCGGCTGAGGGCAGCTTTCTCAGCGACGCGCTGTTTTCGGCCACACGCTATCGCGATATCGGTTTGATTAATTTTTTCCGACAGCAGTACGACGCTGCCGCCTGGCGTTGGCAGGTGATGGTGGTGGGTTACGGGGGCGAGATGCAGCTGTCGGTCTTGCGCGATTTGGTGGGTGAGATTACGCCGCTTCGGTTGCTGGCACTGCTCGGCGGCGTATGGCTTTTGGTATTGGCACCCATGGCGTGGTGGCTACTGCGCGGGCGGGGCGGTCGCAGTCGCTCGCAGGCCGAGCGCGCTTATTGGGCGTTGTGCGCTGAATTAGACCGGCGCGGTTTGGCACGACTGCCGGGAGAGGGGCTGAGCGCCCTGCGCACGCGTCTCGCTGAGTCGTTGCACAATGAACCCGCGCTCTGCGCGCGCATTGAAGCCGTGGAGCGGGCGCTTTACGAGACTGCGCCCTCGCGCTGATCAGTCGAGCTCAGGTCCTGGAAGTACGGCAACCGTTTGCGTGAGGCAACTGCCAAAGCTGTGAAACCCAGTGGCGTGCAAGCCGCCGGTACCACCGGCTACCAGCACGTAGACATCTTTGGGCTGCGTGGCGAGATAAACCCGGCCGTCGATGACGCGGCCTTGGGCGTCGAGTTGGCCGCGGTGCTGGGGTGTCAGGTAGTCGGCGTCGAGGCTCGAGTGTCGCCAGAGCAGTTCTTGTACGTCCTCAAGACTCGGAATGTCTCGGTGAATGATCTCGGCCCAAATCGGGTTCACGGCGACAAGCATCTCCGCAAAGGGCATGGCTGGGCTGAAGCCATTGGCACCCGGATAGCCCAGTGATTTGCCGATCATCTCGACGAACTCGAGACCGCCTTGGGAGGTGGTGTCGAGGATATTCATGGTGCCCATGGCGCCGAACACCGTGACTGCATCACCGGCCACACCGCGACGCTCAGCCAGCGGCGCCCAGGGGGAGCGTTCTTCCCATTCGCCAAAGACCACACCACCAACGCGACCCGGTGAGCCAAAAGTGGTTTGTGAGGTGACATTGGGGACTTGGCCGGCGATGTTGCGCATCACCAAGCGAATCGCCCGGCCAATCGCCGCAGCCCGGGTGGCGTGTCCGCCGAGACAGCCGTGCTTGTAGGGAATATCAAGCCGATCGCGGACCGCGCCGTTGACCACCGTGACCGGGTAGACCGGCGCGGTGGTCGTGTTTTGGCCGAAGAGCTCAAAGTCTTCGATGGCCATGGCCTCAAGCGCGGCAATGATCACGGGTAAGGCCGCGGGTTCGGCGCCGGCCATCACGGCGTTGATCGCGATTTTCTCGACCGTGGCCTCGCCATCAAGCGGCGGCAACCGGCAGATCAATTCATCGGCGTAGCGGTTGTTCTTGGACAGAAACTGCCTGACACGCGCCTCGGTGGGTGGCACCAGCGGCAGCCCATCGCCCCAGCCTTGGTCGAGGGCGTACTGAGTAAAGGCAACGATATCATCGACTTCGGTCGCGTGACGTTGACTGGAGAGCCAGTCGATATCGCAGCCCTCGGGACCGCAGTCGCGCAGGTTGGGTGCTTCTTTGTTGGCGGTTTGACCTGCTTGGCGGGGGGCAATGACAATACTCATGCGGTTTTCTCTTAAACGGCTTCGTCGAGTGCGACATTCAGTGCCGCGCCCCTGTTTTTCAGCATGCCCGGCAAGTGCTCTCGGGCAACACCCTCGACATCCTCGCGCTCGCACTCGTTGAGCGGATATGGCAGGACATGCAGTCGCAAGCCCGAACGACCGCCGCGGCGTGACAGCGCTTGCGCCAGCTCGGTGAAGTTTTCAGTGCATACCGCGGTAGTGGGCAGCTCGGCATTGGCCGCCTCCAAGGCATCGCGGATCGTCCAGCCAGTGCAGGAGCCGCAGTTGGCGAGGCCCACGACCGCGATATCGATTTTGCCGAGGAAGTCTTCCAGTTCAGCGGCGATACGCTCGCCCTCAGTGCCGGTGCGGCCCTGCGAGGAGCGCCAAAAAATAACCGTGGCACCGGCGGCGCGAAACTCTGTCGCCCACAGCTCGGTAATCCAGTCCCAAGCGCGCCAGATCTCGTCGAGCCGTATACCGATCGTTTTACCGGCGAGCAGTCCGGCGTCGGGGCCGGGGCCTTCAATATCGTTGGCGATGGCTGCGCTGGGATCGAGAACATCTCCTAGTGCCATGGTGCACCTCCTGTTGTGTGCTTGCTCGCTTTGCGAGTCCGTTGGGGCTCTCTATTTGAAGAAGCGAAGACTTCGTTATTAAACAGTGTTGTTGAAAAATACTATCCAATAGCGCGCTGATGTTGTCAATTATGCGCGTTGTGCCGTTGTTTTATCGGATGCGGCTGAGGTCATGCGCTCTTCCGTTTAACACATGGCGAGGCCGTTTCAATGAAAAATCCTGTTTTTAGCGGAAAAGGCTCAACATTTGCGCCGAATCAGTGTAGGTTCTCATCCTTCAGTCAGTTTCATTGGAGTTGTGATATGCATGTTCGTGTTATCCCCATTGTATTGGCTTTAAGCGTCGCTGCCTGTGGCGGAGGCGGTGGTGGAGGCGGCGGCTCGGTCACGCCACCCACGCCGAGCAATCGCGCGCCCGTTTTGGCGACGATTGGCAATATTTCGGTTAACGAGGGCAGCACGGCGGTCACGACAGTGAGCGCGACCGATGCCGACGGCGACACCTTGAGCTATTCTTTAGGCGGCACGGACAGTGATGACTTTACCCTGTCGGGAACCACGCTCACCTTCAGCACAGCGCCGAGTTATGCGAGTCCGACTGACGCCAATACCGATAACGTCTACCAAATTACAATCACCGTGACCGACGGCACAGCCTCGGACTCTGAAACCTTTAACGTCACCGTGTTACCGCAGCTCAACGGTCGCGTGGTCGACGGCCCTGTGGTTGGCGCCTCTTGTGTGGTGTGGGTCGATGGCGCGCAGACCAACCAAACCGGTACGACGGATGCCAATGGCTTTTACAACCTCGGCGATTTGCCCGTCAGTGGCGATGTCGAGGTGCGTTGCACCGGCGGTACCGACGGTGCGACCGGTGCGGACTTGACCGGTTTAACGCTGACCGCTGAGGTGCCCTCGGGTGCGACTTCGGTGAATATCAACGGCATCACCACGGTCTTGGCGGCGGCGGATACGCCCGAAGAGAAGCAGGCGATTCTGGACAAGCTCGGTATTGACGCGACGCCAGAGGAGTTGGCGGCGACCGATATCTGGGCGGAGTCTGAGAGCGGTGATGCGACGGCGCAGGCAGCTCAGCGCGCGAACTCCCAGCTCATTACGGTGATTGAGACGGCGACGACGATTGTCGAGGAGTCGACCGGCGGTGCTGTCGACCCGCTCGATGTGATTAACGCAGTGGTTGATCAGGTGATCAGTGCCGCCGATGCCGTGGGTGAGGACCTCAACTTGGCCGACCCGGCAACGCTGAACACGGTGTTGACCAATGCAGTCGCGACCTCGGCGCCCACGGCGAACGTGGACCCCGCGGTGATCACGGCGGTGTCGAACACAGTCTCTGAAGTGAACTCGGTGTTGGCGGACGAGACGCAAAACCCCACCTCGGCAAGCAGTACGGCGGTCGCCGCCGCTGCGCAAACAACGCTTCAGACTTCGGTGGGCGATGTCTCCAGTGGGCAGACCGATGTGTCGACCTTCGAGGCCGAGACCGACCCGGCAACCCTGTTTGAAGATGTGCCGGTGGATCCCGCGGCGCCCGATAACGATCAGGACGGCCTTGCGGATTCTCTGGACCCCGACGACGATAACGACGGTGTCGCTGATGCCAGCGATGCCTTTCCTTTTGATGACAGCGAAAGTGTGGACACCGACGGTGACGGTACGGGCAACAACGCCGATACCGACGATGACAACGATACCGTGGCGGATGGCAGCGACGCCTACCCCTTAGACGACGCGATCAGCACCACGGCGCTGGAGATCGCCCGCGGCAGCAAGTTTACGGTGACCGATTACAACCCCAGCACCCAGCAGCAGAGCACCTTTATGGCGAGCTTCACCACCGCCGGTGCCGTCATGAAAGTGAACACCACCGCCAACCCCTTGAATCTGCAGAACCTGCAAAACGTCATTGCCGGCAGTAACTTCCAGTCGCCGACGGTGTCGATGCCGGTGGTGACGGTGCCCAACGGCACAGGTACACCTGCGACTGTGTTCAAGGTCATTGACGGCGCTGACAGCACACCGGATACCGGTGAGCGGGTAATCAGCCTCGATGTTGACCTATCCTGGCAGGGCGATGGCAGTATTTTGGTCATGTCGGTCCCGCCGCAGACTGCGACGGGCTTCTACACAACCTCAAGTGGGACGCAGATTAACCTGAGCGTTGAGAATTTTGCCGCCAATGTGATTACCGTGAATACCGGTGCGAACATCTCGGTGGATTTGCAACTGGCGGCCTTGCTGGCTGCGGTGCAGGGCGCCTTGCCGTCAAGCTTCCTGAGAGCCGGTACTTACACCATGACCATCGATTTTGATGATCTGCCGGTGTTTGTGTCGACGCTGGACAACGCGGGTACCGTGGTGACGCAGGTTGAAGTCACCTTTGCGGTACAGTAACGCACGGCGTCTTTCAATGTGATGGGTTACAGTGTGCGCCACCGTTAGGGGGGCGCGGTTTTTTTTTGGGGGGTGGGAGTGTTGTTGTAAAACAAAAACCGCCCGGGGAGCAGGGCCCCACCCCACAAAACACCCCAACCCCCCCAAACCCCACCACAACCACCCAACCACCCACCAACCCCCCCCGCCGCCAACCGACCGCGCGCGCGGGCCCGGGGACGCGGGCGCGACG
>JAYPVH010000004.1:183185-184678 GCA_038134505.1 Halieaceae bacterium
GTCGTGAGCGCAGGCGTGTGTTTTGGCGCGGCGCGGTGCGCTTGCTGGGTGTGAGTCTCATTGCAGCACTGCCGGGACTGGCGCAGGCGCAAGACTTTGCGTTGAAGATGTCGCTCGATTACGGCGATGCCGATGGCCCCTTGCGACTCAATGGCGCGTCAACTTCCTTTGGTTTTGGCGCGCTGATCCCACAAGTGGTGAGCTATCTTGGCCCCTTTGGTGAGTTGGGCGTGGGTTATGGCTATGGCTACGGGCCCAACCAGACCGCCACACTGGGGCCGGTCTCGGGCAAGGGCGATCTTGAGAGCACGGTGCTGCAGCTGAACTATGCCAAGGATTTTGAGCTCAGCGATGACTGGGCCATCGGCGTTTTCGCTGAGCGGCGCGACTATGAAGTGAGCGGCACCCTGCAGGGCCGCTTTGGCGAAGACAGCGCGCCAATTCGCGTGCGCAGCGACATCATCTTTGAAGAGATTGGCCTGCAGTTGTCCTATCGCGCCGATCAGGACCTGCGGTTTTATGTGGGGGTCTCGAGTCTGGATTGGGATGTCGACAGCAACGCCCGCGCGACAGTGAACCAAAGCATCACCGCCGAGGTCGATGTTGACGGCAATGACACCACGACGCAGTTGAAACTCGGTCTCGACACCCGGCTGTGGGATTTCCCAGTGGCGTTTGAGCTGCGCTCGGCGGACCTTGAGGCGGACGAGACAGTGAACAAGCTCGAGGTGCGCGTGACAGCGACGCTGGCGGAGTTTTAGAAAACCAAGACTGTTCGTGTATAAAAGGCTCGGCCTGATAACGCATTGGGCTTTCCATTAGCTTGCCATCGGGTCGTTATCGGCTCGTTACCGGCCCGTCATCAGCTGGTTAAAAAATATCACTAGGTCAAATCAGTAGGTCAAAAAAGTGGCATGAGCCGGCATCTCGCGTAGGATGCGCGTGCTATGCCACAAAAAAGAGGGGGAGATCGATGGCTTTTGCGCTTCCAGACACAGCACTGTTACCTGATTACTCAGTGGTGATTGGCGACAGCCGCGAGACGACCTCAAGTGGTGGCACTTTAGAACACCGCTACCCGGCCAACGGCGAGGTCACGGCAACGCTGTCGCTTGCGGGTGCTGCCGAGGTGGACGCGGCGGTGGCGAGTAGTCAGGCGGCATTTCCCGCCTGGCGCGATCTGCCGGGCAACGCGCGGCGCAATTTGTTACTGAAGCTGGCGGATCTCATTGAGCGCGATGCGGCGCTCTTTGGTCAGTTGGCGACACTGGAGAACGGCTCGCCGAGCATGATGGGCCCGTACATGGCGCCGGTGGCGGCGGAGCGTTTTCGCTACTACGCGGGCTATACCGACAAGCTGAGGGGCGAGACGCTCTCGGCCTGGAACGGCCCAGCCCACAACTACGTGAACTACGAACCCTTTGGCGTGGTGGCGGCGATTATCCCGTGGAACGGACCACTCTTTGCCGCCGCCATGGTCATGGCCCCGGCAC
>JAYPVH010000005.1:0-30979 GCA_038134505.1 Halieaceae bacterium
ATGGGCCTGACACCGATGCTCAGCGATGGCTATGTGCCGGGACGCCCCCTCGGTAGTATCGGCACCGGACTCTCCACGTCGATCGCCTCACTCGTTGGTCTGGTTTTATTGTTACTTTATTTTCAGAAGCAAAAAGGGTCTCTCAATCCAGCACCTCACCGATTTCATTGGGATCTGCAACGCTGGCGAAGAATCCTAGCCATCGGTTTTCCGGCGGGTGCCGAAATGCTGATGATCGTCGCCCACGGTTCGATGATACTTTGGACCATTGCGCACTACGGAAGCGATGCGCAAGCGGGCTTTAACATTGCCAGTCGGACCAATCAGTTTTTTATATTGCCAGCCCTCGCGCTGTGCCACGCCGCGCCCGCTATCGTTGGACAGAACAAGGGTTCAGGGCACCCTGAGCGCATTCGCGAAACATTCCGTTGGTTAAGCGCGATGGCGATGATCGTCATGCTGTCGATGGGCGCGATTTCCTACATTGAAGCCGATGCGCTTGTATCTATTTTCACGGACCTCGCCGAGGCCAAAGCCGTCGCTGTGGGTTATATCCGCATCGCCGTCACAAGCTACTTTGCTTTGGCACTGATCTATGCAAGTGCCAGCATCTTTCAAGGCTACGGCAATGCTTGGCCGCCGCTCTTTGCGGCAATCGTGCGATCAATTGCACTGGTGATCGGGCTTGGTTGGTTCACCTACTCCGGCCAATACACGCTGTCTGATGTCTGGTGGCTCAACGTTACTGCGAACTTAGTCCAAGCCGCGGTGGCACTGGTGAGTATTGCCTGGCTATTCCGCACTCAACTTAGGCCGCGTCTCGACCGCCCATCATGAGTGTGCTTGGCTCAGGCGGTTTGCAGCTTCGCACCGAGCCCAACGCGTCGATCAAGGATCGAGCGATGATGAGGCATCGTGTTGAGGTTGGGCGCAGTACTGACCTTTACGGACCGCCTCGGCGCGATGCTGCAGCCATAACGACTCGCGTTCGATAATCGTTAATCGATCGTAGCGATTAACGCGCCAATCTCGAGGACCTCGCCCGCTGCGACTTTGATGCTCAACGTGCCGCTCGCCGGCGCTTCGATTTCTTGTACAGACTTATCCAGTTCGAGATTGTAGAGCGGCTGCCCTTTCTCGACCTGCGCCCCATCGTCGGCCAACCATTCTGCAACGGTGCCTTCACTGGCCGACATACCGAAGGCGGGAATGCGAACTTCAGTACTCATAACTCATTTCCCTTCCAAAACCTGACGTATCGACAGCTCGATATCAGAGGGTTGATAAATAAAATGATTTTCCAAAACTCGCGCGAACGGCACGGTAGAATCCTTCGAGGCTACGCGTTTAACGGGCGCCTTCAAACTGGAGAAAGCATGCTCTTGGATTTGGGCCGCGATCTCCGCACCCACCCCAAAACTGCGCACGGCCTCATGGGCGATAACAGCACGGCCGGTTTTGCAAACTGACTTCACAATCGTGTCAACATCAAGCGGCGAAATCGTCCGGATATCGACCACTTCTACCGACACCCCCTCCTCAGCAAACTGATCAGCCAACTTCCGAATGTCTGCGAGTGGGCGGCCATAACTGATCACAGTGACATCGCTGCCCTCGCGCTCAACGTGCGCCTTTCCTAGGGGGATCTTGTAATCTGGGGGTGGTGCGGCACCCTTCACGACGCGGGTTACACCATCCTCGATAAACAAGCATGGGTCATCATCCTCGATGCAGGCTCGCAGCAAGCCTACCGCCTCAGCCGGTGATGAGGGCACCACCACCTTGATGCCAGGAACATGCGCAAACCAAGCCTCTAACATGTCAGAGTGCTGCCCACCATTACCGGTACCGGCACCCGTGCGAGTGCGAATGGTAATGGGAACACTGGTCAGTCCCCCTGACATAAACCGCAATTTCGCCGCGTGGTTGACGATCTGGTCCATGGCCCCCGTAATAAAGTTCATGAACATAATCTCTGCGACTGGCCGCATCCCTGCCAAAGAGGCACCTATCGCAGCACCAATGATGGCCTGCTCTGAGATGGGTGTGGTGCGAACGCGTTCGGATCCGAATTTACCCTCAAGGCCTGCGGTGACCTTGAAGACTCCACCGCCCTGCTTATCGCCA
The DNA here is from genome assembly GCA_038134505.1 of Halieaceae bacterium. GTDB lineage: Bacteria > Pseudomonadota > Gammaproteobacteria > Pseudomonadales > Halieaceae > Luminiphilus. The sequence continues at coordinate 2,128 of JAYPVH010000005.1, forward strand.
ATGTCCTCACCCAATAGCAGCACAGTAGGATCTGCTGCCATCGCCTCGTCCAACGCGCGGGTATACGCCTCAGTAAATGTGATCATCTTTTCTTCACTCATGACGCGACTCCGTAGACATCCATTTCAACTTCCTCGAGCGCGGGGAAAGGCGCCGCCTCCGCCGCTTCTATTGCCGCATCGAGCTGGGCCTGAAACTCTGCTTGCCAACCGTCAATCTCCTCCGCTGAGGCGGCACCGGCAGCAATGACCTGCTCGCGAACGACTTTGATCGGGTCTTTCGCTACCGCCTCGGCCATTTCATCTTTAGGGATGTAAGTGTTCGCATCGCCGAAATAGTGCCCACTCAATCTAAAGGTATGGGCCTCGAGAAGCGTTGGACCCGCGCCGCTTCGGGCACGCGCAACCGCATCGCGCATCGCCGTCCAAATGGCCTCAGGATCGTTACCATCGACCGATACGCCCGCCATATTCGGACCATAGGCCGCGGCCCGATCTGCGACCTTCTCGCAGGCCGTAGCATCCGCATAGGTCGTCATCTCTCCGTAGCGGTTGTTTGCGCAGAGAAAAATAACAGGCAACTTCCACACAGCAGCTAGATTGAGTGCTTCATGGAAAGCGCCAATATTGGATGCGCCATCGCCGAAACAGGTCACGGTCACGCGACCATCGCCCTTAATTTGAGAAGCCCAGCCGAGACCATTAGCAATCGGCATACCGCTGCCCACAACGCCGGAGGTGACCATCACGCCAGAGGCTGGGTGAGTGATATGCATCGGCCCACCTTTGCCTTTGCAGGCGCCGGTCGCGCGACCGAAATACTCCCCAACCACCAGCTCCAACGGCATGCCCTTGGCGAGCTGATCATGCAGGCCTCTATAAATGGTCACTAAATAATCACTCTGCTCAAGATGTAAGCCCATCGCGGCAGCAATCATTTCTTGACCTGTTGGCGGGTGCATTGCAAGCGCTAATCGGCCAGCGCGCAGCATGCCTCTAATGCCCTCATCTACCGTACGGATATACAGCGCCTTATGATACATCGCGGCAAGATCGGCCGCGGAAAACTCTTTTGCAGCGGTCATGACAACCTCATTTCATGGGCTTTAGGAGAGTCCGATAGCCTAAAGCTATTCAACAGTGCTGTCTAGATTCAACTTGCTATGCGATCCCATGTTACGCTTCAATCTGCTGATCACTGTGACTCACGATCGGACTATTCAACCTCCAGGAGCCTGTCATGCCACTGTTCACCACATTACATTTACACAACATCGCTGAAGGGAAAGAATCCGAATACGCCGAGTGGTTTGCAGAGACTCACCGAGTCGATATCGGCCGTCTGCGTGGCTTTAAAGGGGTCGATCGCTTCGAGGTCACCACCGAGCAAATCATGGCGGATATTCCGCAGCCCTGGCGTTTTCTCACCGTCTATGATTTTGATCTGAGCACCCCGGAAATTGATCTCCCTGCGCTCGCACCGCTCATTGCCGACGCGAGAGATCGCGGCTTGATTCGCGAAGATGACACCGAACGTTTGCACACTTTTGAGCTCTACGGTGACTGGAAATGGAGCGGCAATTACCAATCTGAGCACGCGCTCTCGGGGATCAGTATCATCCTGGGTAACTATGTCGCTGGTCGCTTCGATGAATACCAGAAGTGGTACGACGACGTGCACAGTGTTGAGGTGAGTGCGGTTCCTGGACATGTGGGCATGAAACGCGGCGGCTTGTCCACGATTCAACTTGAACCCCGCCGTTACTGTCCGGGAGACCAATTGGTGATGTGCGCCCAGCAAACCGATGATCTCACCTTCACAATTCGCGACTTCAGTGCGCGCGCTCGCGGTGTCAGCCCCAGTGGCATCGCTATGGAGCCGCGCTCTCAGTCGGGTTCTTTCGCCCGCACAGTGCATTACTTCCGAAATATCGGCGCACAGGCACCGTGGCCCGGCGGTATCGCCTACGATGGTGATTGGACACCCTATCGGGACGTAGAAACGGCACAAAACCAATAGGAGACTCAATATGTCTAAAGTCATTGTGATCACGGGCGCTGGTGTGGGGCTTGGCCGCACACTGGCGCGTCGATTTGCTAACGACGGTGAACGGGTTGTTCTACTCGGCCGCACTCAGAGTAAGGTTGAAACAGCCGCTGAGGAGATTGGTCATGGGTCGATCGGCTTGCAGTGCGATGTCGGTGACCCTGCCTCAGTGCGCGCTGCGTTTCATCGCATCGCAGCGCATCACGGCTGTGTCGATGTGCTGATCAATAACGCGGCAATTTTCGAGCCCTTTAAACTCGTGGATGCCACTGACGCGCAAATCCAAAATGCAATAGGTGCGAACCTCGCTGGCCCCCTATTGTGTGCGCGCGCGGCGATTCCGCTGATGCGTCGGGGTAGCACCATCATCAATGTCAGCAGTGAATCCGTTGAAATACCGCTGCCACACCTCATTGTCTATCAAACCACGAAGGCTGGTATTGAATGCTTCGGCAAAAAGCTTTCTCAAGAACTTGAGCCCGAGGGCATTCGCGTCAGCACAGTGCGCTGCGGGCAGATGTTCGAGGAAGGTAAGCACTGGGATGTCGACATGGAGGCCGCTATGGCATTCCACCAAGCCGCCATGGCCGTCGGGCTCAACCTGAGAGAACGAGCGATATCGCAATTCACCTCGCTGGAGTCAGTGTTCAGAATGCTGATCGACCTGCCGTCAGATTTGCGTGTCGAGTTCGTTGACGCCAGCGCGCGGCACTCTTGATAAACTGACTACCCATTGCCGCACCTCGACCGCGCGGTCGGGCTGAGAGAACGTAATGGCCTGGCCCTATCCGAGGGCATCGGCGAACTGTTTCGCAATCGGAGAGTAACCGCACTGGGATAGAAGATCTAATGTCGCTCCCAACCTCTAGCCCACTGACGTCAACACCAATCAAATAGGCCTCAGCTGTTTGCTATCGCGTGCCGCGCGGCCAAATAGCCAAAAGTCGCTGAGGGGCCAATGCTTGCGCCCGCGCCAGGATAAAAATGACCAAAAACGGAGGCTGCCGAGGTGCCCGTCGCATAAAGCCCGGGAATCGGGTTTCCGTCTTGATTAAGTACACGTGCATGCTCGTCGGTCACAGCACCTCCATAGGTGCTGACATCACCCGGTATCACAGGAAACGCAAAAAAAGGCCCTTCGCTGAGTTCGCCGAAATTAGCGCCGCCGGAGTTATATTTGTTGCCCAACCAGCGGTCGTAGGCTCTTCCCCCGCGATTGAAGTCCTCATCCTTTCCTTGACGCGCAAAACCATTGAAGCGCGCGACCGTCGCCTGTAATACATCCGGGTCACAATCCATCTGTATCGCCAGGTCTGCCAACGAATCTGCCATTTTTAGAAAGCCTGACTCAAGCCAAGGTTTGACTTGGCGCAGTGATTTCTTACCCGTCACGCCGACAGATTTGAAGCCCTGATGATCCATCACAGCCCAACTGGGCACAGCGGGCACCGTTTTATTCCGCTCGAGCATGTTGCGACAATAGGCGACGTAAGAGCCACCCTCATTCATGTACCGTACGCCTGACTGATCGACCAAAATGCAATGCGGGGCTACCGTGGTTTTCTGCATTCCAGGTTTTACGTAATCATTTTCGTGGCCGGGCGGAACTGCACTCTGGTAGCCAAGAAGTGTGTCCATATTGGCAAATTGCGCCCCCAGTTCACCCAACTGAGGTATCAGATCGCCTGTGTCTGAGGGAATCGTATTCGTCCAAGAGGCTTGCGTTGCGGGCAAGTATTGCGCGCGCAATTCGGCACTGTGTGCAAAGCCACCCGCGTTCACCAACACGCCGAGTGAGGCACCGAGTCGCCGTGGCTGCCCATCAATAACGACTTCAACACCAGTCACTCGACCGGCATCCACTAACAACTGTGAAACCGCAGCATCGGTACGCAACTCTACGCCATGATCCAAGCCGGCTTTGATCATCCAACCCTGCAGGGCAGCGCCCGCGGAAACACGCCGCTTGCCAGTGAATAGCTGAGCAATCAAACGGCCGACGAACTTCACGACAGCCCAGCGCACGCTCCACTCCTTACCGAGATACCCCAGCCTGAGAGCATCTCCAAGCATCAGCGGCAGCGGCAAAAAGCCACGCTGAAGCTGCTTACGGCGCGCCCCAAGCTGCTTGGTATCAAACAACTCAGCGACCACGGTTCGGCCAGATTCACAACCGCCGGGTAGGTCATCATAGTAATCGGGCCAATAGGGTACACGGGTCAACTTCACGCCATGAGCCAGCAGAAAATCGACCAGCTCAGGGCTGTGTTTAAGGTACGCTGCGCGACGCTCCGGTGTTGATCCTGGCACGTTTTCATGACCCGCTACCAGGCTGTTCAGGTATTGCTCCGCCTGCTCGTAGCTGTCCTGCACTCCATCACGGGCCATGAAAGGGTTGTTGGGAATCCACATCACGCCGCCCGACTTCGCTGTCGTGCCACCAATGGAATCAGATTTCTCCAGCACGACGACACTTTTACCCGCGTCGCGCATCACCATCGCTGCTGGCATCGACCCCGCGCCGCAGCCGACAACGATGAAGTCAAAGGTCTCATCGAACTGACTCATACATCTTCCCCCAAATTGCCTAGTACCGATTCTCTCTGCTACGCCCGCGCAGTTTAAATTGTTCCGGCGCTGCATGTTCTTTCAGCGCTCAAACCACACGCTGATCATCAACCGACCAGCGAGCGATCACCTCCGGCTTCCCTGTGCCGTATTCTCAAGTTTTGCCGTTTAAAATCATGAGCGAGTCAAATTTATCATTCTTTAGAATATAGACAGCACTGTTGAATAGTTACCGTAGTTAATCCTACACTACTGAATGCCCGCTTTGCATCATGCGAGCACTCTTTAACTTCGATCATAGGGCGACAGCTTGTCGACCGGGAACGGGACCTTCATGTCAGATCAAAAACCGCACACAGAGTGTCCAAAGGTTGCCATCATCACCGGCGCTGGCAGCGGTATCGGCTTGGCGACCGCGCAACTGATGTTGCAAGAAGGATGGGCCGTTGTTGCTGTGGGCAGAACGCAAAGCAAACTCGATGCGCTACACCGCAGCGTCGATCCGCAGGCACCTCTGATGAGTTTGGCCATCGATATCACCGAAAGCCAAGCATCGCTGCGTATCGTAGAGGCCTGCTTGGAGCGATTTGGGCGGATCGACGCGCTGATCAACAACGCGGGCATCGGTAGCCCCAAGCCATTACATGAAACCGATGACGAAACACTCGATCAGTTCTTGGACATCATGCTAAAAGCCCCTTTTCGTCTCGCGCGCGATGTCATCACTCAGATGCAGCCCGGCTCCGTCATTATCAATGTTACCTCGACCTTTGCCATGATCGGCGGGCGTCGTGGCGGCGCTTACTCTGCCGCCAAAGGCGGGCTGGATTCATTGACACAACATATCGCCTGTGAATACGGACCGCAGGGAATTCGAGCCAATTGTGTCGCTCCGGGCGTCACATTGACCGACATGGTTCGCGAGCGACTCAACGATCCCGCATTTCAAAGAATGAATGTCGACATGACACCCTATCCTCGATTAGGTGAGGCCAACGATGTCGCCGCAACGATTAATTTTTTGTGTTCTGATGGCGGGGAATTCATCAATGGACAAACCATTGTTGTCGACGGCGGCTGGACCACAACCAAATATCTGTCACCCCGAGTGCTTGCCGCACAGGTTGACGAATCCTAACTCATCCATTCAACACTGACTGCTGGGAAACACACCATGAGCAACATCTCTCTCGATTGTTCCGATATCGACAACTACCTCGGTAAGCCGATGCAGCCCTCTCTGATGCGGGAGCCTTTCTCAGGCACCGATATTCGTCGCTGGGTTCAGGCCATGCGCTACCCCAACCGTCTCCACTATGACCCGGTTTACGGCGCTGAGAGTCGCTTCGGACAAATGTGTGCGCCGGTCTCGTTCCCAGTGGCGATGGACGACGGTCACGGCAGCGCCCCCTCTTGCATTGGCAGCGTACCGAACTCCCATATGCTTTTCGGTGGCGACGAATGGTGGTTCACTGATAAGCGCGTCTTTGCAGGCGATCAACTGCACAACGAGCGCATTCCATTCGACTACACGATTAAAGAAACAGGCTTTGCCGGCCCGACCTGCTTTCAGCGCGGCGATAATTTTTACTACAACCAACACGGTGACTTAATTTCAAAGCAGCGCTCAACATCGATTCGATACAACCCGGAAGCGGCGCGCTTCGAGGAACCGACCGGTAAGTCTGAGGACCCGGAGTGGACCGATGCCGAGCTTGAGCAACTTGAGCTCGACAAATACAGCTGGATCAAGATGATCCATGACCTCGGCCATGGCAAGCGCTATTGGGACGATGTGAGCGTTGGCGACAAGCTACCCACTCGTATTATTGGGCCTCACAGCCTCGCGAGCTTCACCACGGAATGGCGCGCCTATTTGTTTACGTTGTGGTGTGGTGTGCCGCGTCGCACCGATCTCGACATGGAAGCCCTAGGATTCACCAAAGAAATGGCGGGCAAAGAACAAGATCCCGTTCTCGAGCTTGACAATCCAGAGCAAACCGACGGCGCCTATGTCGGCCCTTCTCGCGGCCACCTTTTCCCGCGCTGGGCACGTTTTATCGGTATGCCGCGTGGATACGGCTACGGCGCCTCGATGGGGGCGTGGATTCTTGATTATTTCAGTGGCTGGGCTGGCGAACACGGCCAGCTGTTGCACGTCAGCGCCTCCTATCGCAGTCCCGCCCTCACCGGCGATATCACCATTATGGACGCTGAGATTATCGATAAATGTGTCGACGACGAGGGCCGCAACATCGTGCAGCTCGACTTTGTCATGAAAGACCAGTTGGGTAGCAAGATGAGCCTTGCGAAGGGCGAGATCGAATTGCCGACGCGCGGTTAATTTGAACTACCAACGCGGAGTAGAGAAAGGATAGCCCTTTTATTTAGGATTTAAGCAGACAGCAGGAGTCACTGATGGTCCCAGCGCGTAGTAATCCATGGCCGGTATTGGTCTATTGTTGCCTGATGCAAGGGTTTGTCATTGGCATCTCGTTCTATGGATTTTCTCTGCTCATCGTTCCCTGGACAGAGGCATTTTCAGCGAGCCGCAGTGATCTACTTCTGGCGTTGACTACCACATCTGTCGCTGCTGCAATCCTCGCACCACTAGCCGGGTGGCTCATTGATCGCAAGCCATCTAAGCAGCTCATGTTGATTGGACAGGCCTTTTTTGCTTTGGCGTTACTGTTGATGAGCTTAGCTACCAAGGCGTGGCACATCGTCGCCGTTTATACGCTGATTGTGCCCATTGCGTCTGTTTTCTCTGGTCCGCTGATTGCCTATGCTGTCGCCGCCAAGCGTGCTCATGAGAACACGGGGCTCGCCATGGGCGTTATTGCGTTGGGCACATCGGTCGGGGGATTTGTCGCGCCCCCAGCGATTGGCGCTTTACTGGCCGATTACAGTTGGCAACACGTTCTGCAGGGGTTCGCGGTTGCTGTACCTGTGCTTTTAATGTTGCCAGGCCTGTTCGTCCTCGATGCAGACCCCAATACACCATCGCCGCAACAAGCTCCTGATTCACAATCGACACAAATGCCGATCAGCGTCCTGCCAATTGCTGCATTCGTCTTCTGCGGCATGGTGCCCTCGTTCATGTTTATGGCGGTTATCCATAACATGGGTGCGCTAGCAATGGACATCGGCGTCAGCTTGCAACAAGCTGCCTGGGCAATATCCCTCGCCTCGATCGCCATGGCTGCGGGAAAACTCATCGGCGGTTATCTGAGCGATCGCATTGGAATTGTGGCCCAATACTTCCTCATCCTATCGATGCTTGGATTGGGCATGGCGATGGTCATATTTGCGAGTACATTTGTGCTTTTGGTCAGCGCCGCATGCCTCATTGCTGCTTTTACCGGCGGTGTTGCACCTTTGATGGCGGGGCTCGTCAAAACGCGCTGGCGATCTGACTTATTCGGTCGTGTGATGGGCATCCATACTGCGTTTGCCGGACTATCAGCGGTTGGCTCCTATCTTACCGCTGTGGTTCGCGACACTACGGGCAGCTACAGTATCGCTTTTGCCGTACTCGCGAGTCTGTTAGTCGTCGCAGCGTTTGTCTTCTCTTGGTTTCTTCGCCGGCAACCGGCGCTACAGTAGAGTAGCACACAAGATGCAACGTGCTGATGCGCGCTGCGCTCCGCATCCGCCGGAGGACGAGCGGGGTCCTCACAGCACGGGGCTGACAAGCTTTTTAGCTAAACATGCGCTGCGATGAGCGCAGGGTATGGCGCTTGCTGTCTGCCTAATTGTTGCAACAACAAGATACGCTTCAAGAACAAATGGCAGTCGTGTTCTGACGCCATACCAATGCCACCATGCAACTGCAATGCCTCTTCTGCAACCCAACTAGCAACCTCACCCGCATGATATTTCATCTGCAACGCGGCCAATGTGTCGGGTGAATGGCCAAGTTGGCCGCTTAGGAGGGCTTCAGCAGAAACGAGCTTCGCCTGTAAGTCGGCGCAACGATGTTTCAGCGCCTGAAACATCGCAAGCGGACGTGAAAACTGTTGCCGCACTTTCAGATGCTCGACGGTCCTATCGAATAGCGTCCTCGCCGCACCGAGCAACTGGGCGGCTAGCAAAACATCGCGTCGGTTGAGTAGACGCGCAAGCGCCAACTCGACATCGGCACCACGGCGTAGCCGGCTTGTCTCCACAAAAACATCATGGCAATGCACATCACTCAACGAGAGAGTCCTGTCCCACAGAGGAGTCGGCTCCAACACGACGCCCGCATCGGCGGCTGATAATGCGATGAGCTGAGTACACTGATCGTTCCAACCCCAAAAACAGGAGGCGTGCTCTGCACCCACGACGCCGGATAGCCTTCCACTCACCCGATAACCGCCATCGACCTCTACAATCGCGAGCTGGCCATCTGCCATTGGCAAGCCGACCAACACGTCGCCTCCTGCGAGGGCAGCGACCGCTTCTTGCGCGTCCGAAAATTGCGATTCATAGTCCAGCGCGAGCAGCTGACCCACGACGGGGAGGTCGACTAATTTGCGCGACAACGACGAAGCAATCAATGCGTCGCCGCGCAAACCCTCACCGAGGCCATCGAAGCGCGCATCAACACCCGCCAGTAGCCAACCGAGCTCTATGACCTGCGACCAAGACTCAGAAAACGGAGCGCCCAGTGGCAGATCTTCCACCACTGCATCGACGGAATCTTTAAGTGCTGAAAGCATCTCAGACATCGCCCTTCTCCAACAGCCAATGTTTTGGCTCACGCGGCATGCCCAGCATCCGCTCGGCAATGATGTTGCGCTGCACCTCGTCGCTGCCGCCCGCTATCGTCCAGTTATAACTATTGAGGAAATCTTGTAACCAGTGGCCCGTCTCCTGCGGAGCGCCGCGCATGAACCCTCGGTGATATTGCCCCTGTAGTCCGCTGACCTGTAGTCCGAGCTTCACGAAGCGACGCAATGTTCGCGAGTAGACCAGTTTCACGACCGAGGCATCGCCGAGACCCTCATGACCTGCAATTCGATTTTGTAGGTATTGATCAGCAGTGGCCACGGCTGCCGCCACTTCGGTCGCCACCTCCGCATAAGTCCACATCAGTGGACCGTCGACTCGCGGATCTCGCGCCAACACTGCAGCCTTCAAGCGGGGTAACGCCTGTTGCATTCGCAGCGACAGCTCGACCAGCGTCAAACCTCGCTCGGACGCCAAGGTGGCCTGTGCAATTCCCCAGCCCTGCCCCTCTTCACCGATCCGATCGGTCACCGGGACCTGCACATCGTCGAAAAATATCTCTGAGAACTCGTCGTCGCCCGTGACCTGATGAATCGGCCGCACAGAGATGCCCGGTGTTTTCATATCGACAAGCAAATAGGTGAGCCCAGCTTGCGGCGCGGACTCTCGCGACGAGCGTGCCAACAACAAACACCGATCAGCATACTGAGCCATGGTTGACCAGATTTTTTGCCCATTGACCACATAAACATCACCCTGGCGTTCGGCTCGCGTTTTGATGTTGGCGAGGTCTGATCCGGCGTTAGGTTCGGAGAACCCCTGACACCAGATTTGCCCCGAGGCGATCGCAGGTAAGAACTCCCGCTTCTGTGCCTCGGATCCACATTCGATCAATGTGCAAGCCGCGTGGTAAAGGGAGAGAAAATACAAAATAAGGCGCGGCGCGTCTGCGCGCGCAAGCTCTTCATAAATGATCTTTTGTTCCGCGAGCGAGCGGCCGCCGCCAGGAAAATCCGCCGGCCAGTGGGGCGTTGCCAGCCCCGCGCCCGATAACTTTTCAAACCAGGCGCGCTGAGCGTCGACAAACGCTTCTTGCGAGACGTTGAACATCTTTTCTCGCCAATGAGGGTCCACATGCTCCGCAAGCCATGTGCGGATCTGGTCGCGAAATGGCGCTAGGTCAGACGACATTAACGCCTCCAAAACACTGCTCGAGTACAGCTTCCGCTTGGACTCCACGCCCGCCCATATCAGACAACAATGCCTTAATTCGGTAGGTCCACAAATGTAGGGACATCTCTAAGGTCATACCCATCGCACCCATCATTTGATGAACCTCGTAGCACAGTCGTGTGCCAGCGTCCTGTGCGTGGAATAGTGCAAGCGCCGCATCACCCGGATCTCCCGTCGCAGCCGCCTTCAGCATGAGCCATCGCGCGCCGCCGATCTGCACCCGGCACTCAGCCATCCGGTGTCGCAATGCTTGAAAGGTGCCAAGCTCCCGGCCAAATTGTTTTCTAACACTGATGTGTTCAATGGTCGCCGCTTGAGCCGCCGCCATCAAACCAACCAATTCAGCCGCAATTGCTAACTTCAGTCGGGCGTCGATCCGGGCAGTGAGTGAATCCTCGAGCCATGTGACCTGCGCCAAATCCTTTGCGCGACCCATGGGATAGGCATAGATCGACTCGACCGAGGTCACATCGGCGACCGCGGCCTCTATCAGACCGTATCGTGTCGCATCAACAACGAGCAACCACTTCGCCGAGTCAACAAAACGCCCAGCCTGACCTGGCCTGACCAAGGCAATTGGGTCATAACCCACATCAGCAATCAGCGGCGAGACCAACATCGACAGAGCGACTTCGGCGGTACAGGGCAATTGCGCAATACGCTCGACGGCCATCGACGCCGGCAAGGGTCCGAGCTCCTCAAAACCGGCGATATCGAAAAAACCGCCCTCGGCTAAGGCCTCTCGTAAATCAGGTCGAACCAAGGCGAAACCATGAAAGTCGTTCGCAATGTCATCAAAGGTGTCTGCGAGCTTATCGAGGGCGTCGAGAATCTGCCGTTGGTCATCGGTCAGTCGAAAATCCATCAGCGCGGCTCCCTAGGCAGTTTCAGGAGTTCTGTTGCGATCAGGTTCAGTTGAATCTCAGCGGCGCCCGAGGCGATTCCAGCAACAATCGCGCGTTGATGGTGTGACAACACCAAGGGATCACCACCGGCTAAAGCGTCACCCGCGTGCTCAACCACGAATTCCGCCACTAAACGCTCCGCCGTGACCGTGGCAAAACGCGCCAAGCTTGCCTCCGGGCCTGGCGTCACGCCATGCCGACGTTGATCGACGATCGAATAGCTATACCATCGCGCAGATTCGCAGGCCGCCTTGGCTCGGGCCGCCTGCTCAATAGCCCCCGCATTGAGGCGACCGCCATCATGCAATCTCTTCACTGTTCGCTCTAACACTCTTGCGGCCATAGCGAAGCGCGGGATGCCGACGCGCTCCAACGATAGAACATGGCGAATGATCTCCCAGGCCTGACCGGGATCACCAAGCAAACAGTCCTCGCCAACAGCGACATCGTCAAAAAAGACCTCGTGGATATCACCCTCGCCGATAATGCTCGGGATCTCGCGCACAGTAATACCCGGCGTGTCCATCGGCACCAAGAAAATAGAAATCCCCGACTTGCCGGTGCCGGTTCTCGCCAGCAAAAAACAGTTGTCGGCCATCCCGGCGTAGGAAGTCCAGATTTTTTGGCCGTTGATGACATAACCGCCTGCACCGAGCTCAGCACGCGTTTTCAGCGCTGCTAGGTCGGAACCCGCCTCTGGCTCCGAAAAACCTTGGCACCACAACGTAGTCCCCTGCGCCATCGGTGGGATGTAGCGCTGTTGTTGCGCCTCGGTGCCATATCGCATCAATGTCGGGCCAATCCAATTGACATTCATGTATTGCCCACCGCGGGGCTCACCCGCCATCCACATTTCCTCGGCAAGAATAAAGAGCGTCCAGGGATCAGCCTCACGCCCTCCCCAAGCCTTGGGCCAGTGCGGCACTAACAGGCCCGCCTGCGCGAGTTGGTTACAAAAGGTTTTGGAAAAATCGGTTTGTTCTCTCGAGCCTGGACCGTGAGCGAGCGATTCCCAATCTTCAGGCAAGTGGGTCGCGATAAACGCCTTCACCTCATCGCGAAAAGCGGTCTGTTCAGTGTCCCAATAAAATTCCACTCAGGCGCTCCAATTAGCCGTCTTCTTTTTTGCGGCCACCGATTCCGGCCATATAGCGTTCCATGCCCTTTTGGTAGTCCTCATTGAGCATCAATGCACTGTTCGCCATGCGCTCGATGTGCCGCGCCTGATCCAAACCCACATCGCGCGACAACTCAATCGCAATCTTTGCCGCGCCCATCTGTTCCGCATTTTGTTTCGCTAGGTGCTGGCAAAACTGCATGACGTCCTCCTCAAAAGTCTCATCGGGGAATACGTCGTGAACCAAACCCATGTTGTAGGCTTTATCGGCATCGACCGGCAAGTTGGCCATGATCAAGTAACGCGCCCAGTGCGTGCCGACGATACGCGTCAGCCGACTCACACCATTTGACGCGGGTAGAACACCAAACAAGCCCTCCGGGAAGGCGTAACTGGCACTCTTTGCCGCCAATCGAAAATCGCAAGAGAGCGACAGCTCCAGGCCGCCTCCGACACAGGTCGCGTGATGGGCCACCACAATCGGTTTTTCGATATGCTCCATCTCATCGTAGATACGATGCATGCCGTTGAGCTCAATACGATGTCGCTCCCGAATAGCCGTCGCCGATTTGAGCACCTTTTTTTGCTCATCTGAGCCACCAAAAAGATCAGCACCCGCACAGAAATAACGACCCGTCGCCCTGACCAACATGACGCGAAGTGCAGGATCGTCGCGAAAGCGCAGCAGCGCTGCGTCAAACAGCGACATTGTCTCGGCGTCTAATGCGTTGAGTTTTTCTGGGCGATTGAGCGTGGCGATCAGAATGCCGTCAGTAACTTCAGTCAATAAATGCGGCTCGTTTGACATAGGTCTAGTCTCTATTTAGCTGTCTCGAAACATTACGGCTGATTAGACGATGGATCGACTCCTCCGACCCAGCGCCTAAGCAACACATCGTTAAACGTGTAAAACGCTCACCCCTGAGGCGTCATCATAGCGCCATCGCCTCAGTTGTTTTAACAAGGCGATCACAGCCAATGGTAAACCTCGTTCTGACAACCCCGCGTCGCTAGCGCCACTCACCGGTCTCAGTGGTCCGCGCCACGCAACCCCTTGTTGTAAGCGGGCAGCCAGAGTCTCACGCTTGGTCAATTATCACATCACCTTGCGCTGACTAACGCACGTTTTACCCTACTCAAACAACGGTCGCTAGGCTACTATGTAGAACTTAGAGTGGTCAACAGTGGTGTTGAATAACGACCCCAGTAACATTAAAAAGAAGAGGACATGATTGTGAGCAAAGGACTATTTGATCTGACCGGCAAGGTCACACTGGTGACCGGAGGGAACGGCGGTCTAGGAATGGGTTTCGCGCGCGGGGTGGCCAAACAGGGCTCAGACGTCATGATTTGGGGGCGATCAGAAGAAAAGAATGCGCGCTCCAAGGAAGAACTCGAATCGTACGGCGTTCGTTGCGAAACCGCAGCCGTCGACTGCGCCGACCAAGCTGCCGTTATCGCAGGCTTTGCTGACCTGATGGACCGATTTGGACGCATTGACGCGGTCTTTGCCAATGCGGGTATCGCGCCGCAGTGCAACTCAGTATTTGACATGACACCCGAGCTTTACCACGGATTGCTCAATACCAACATGCACGGTGCCTTCTACACTTTACAAGAGGGCGCTCGACTCATGAAAGAGCGTGCTGAAGCCGGCGAACTGGGAGGTTCCCTCGTATTTTGCGGCAGCCTGTCGATGTTTAAGGGCATCCCCGGCAAAGGTAACTACGCCGCCGCCAAAGCCGGTATGGGTGCGATGATTCGCTGCATGGCAGTCGAACTCGGGCCACTGGGCATTCGCGCCAACTCGATTGCCCCAGGGTTTATTAAGACTGAGATGACAGGCGGCGCCGTCCACGGGCAAGTCCAGCCGGTTGAGGAATGGAGCGATCTCGATCATTACTTCGCCAAAAAGACGCCGATACCTCGCCCAGGATTTCCATCCGATTTCGAAGGAATCGCCGCCTACTTAGCGAGTGATGCCTCTGTCTATCACAGCGGAGATACCATAGTGATCGACGGCGCTGATGTGATTGCCTAGGGCTTCAACTGATTTCTGATTCGGTCGTCGACCACTGCAGAGCAGATAACTACACAAAACACATCACTGAACAGTAGACGAATTGAAGGAGACTCATATGCGACGCATGCTCAACATTCACGAAGTGGGAGACGTTCGCCTCGATCGAATCGCGTTGCCAGAGCCGGGCGCAGGTGATGTTGTCGTCGATGTCCAAGCCTGCGGTATTTGCGGCAGCGACCTCAGCTACATCAAGATGGGTGGCATCTATCGCCAACCGGGCGGTGTCACACCCATCGGCCATGAAGCAGCAGGGACCGTCAGCTACGTGGGAGCTGAGGTCTCTGGGGTCGAATTGGGCCAACGGGTCATCATCAATCCGATGATGACGCCGTCGGCGATTGGCAGTGGCGGTCCCGAGGGGGCTTTTACCGATCAGGTCATGGTTGCACAAGCACAACTGGGTCAGAATTTGCTCGACATCCCTGAAGGCATTCCCTTTGAGATCGCCGCGCTGGCAGAGCCGCTGGCTGTGGCGATGCACGGCGTTAACCGCGCAAATCTACAGCCGGGAGAGTCAGTCGTGGTGTTTGGCTGTGGTCCCATTGGTCTCGGCATGCTGCTGTGGCTCGCCGACCGAGGTTTTACTCAAACGGTCGCTGTTGATATCAGCGACGAGCGGCTAGAACGGGCGCGGCAATTGGGTGTGCTGGCGACAGTAAACCCACTGCAAGAAAACCTTACGGAGCGACTCAAGGCACTACATGGCACCGGTAAAGTCTTTAGCAGAGAAACCGTCGGTACTGATGTTTATATCGATGCAGCGGGTGCACCCAACATTCTCTCCGATGTCATCGGTATGGCGAACTATCAGTCGCGGATGGTCGTCACTGCAGCCTATATGAAACCTGTCGAAATGCCCTTGGGCACCATGCTGACGACCGAGATGGCGTTAACCACCGCCGTAGGCTACCCCACCGAGATGCCGGAGGTGATTGCTGCTATGCCGCGCTTACAAGGGGTGATGGCGAGCCTTATCAGTCACCACTTTCACCTCGATGATGTCGTTGCTGCACTTGGCGTCGCGGCGACACCCGCTTCAGCCAAGGTCATGATCGATATACGCTAATCAGGGAGCCCACTATGAGCCAGCCCACTATACCCCTCCTCGCGCAACTGATTCGTCAAAGCGCAGAGCAGCAAGAGGTCATCTCAATCTATGAGTACCTGCACCTCGCGAAAGACATATCCAACGCATATTTGGTCAATACCGATGATGGCGACGTCATGATCAACACGGGCTTTATGTCGACAATTGAGCGCAATCAACGCTTTTTCGATGGCAAGCGCACAGGCCCACTTCGCGCAATTTTCCTGAACCAAGCCCACCCAGACCACTACGGAGGCGTGCCCGCCTTTGCGGAGTCCGACACCCAAATTATCGCCGGTCAGGGTTTCACTGAGACTTGGCAGTTCTTTCACATGCTGGACGACTTTTTACGCACACGCTCTGGAGAAATCTGGGCGACCACGATCCAAAATCGCACCATGACGGTACCCGAAGTCATCCCTACTCTCATGGTCAATGAACGTCAGTCTTTCGATATTGGCGGACGCACTTTCGAGGTGATTCCCACACCCGGCGGAGAATCACCAGATGCTGTGGTGATTTGGATGCCCAAAGAGAAGATTGTTTTTTGCGGCAATTTATTTGGCCCCATTATTAATTCAGTACCCAATCTCTGTACGATGCGCGGTGACAAGCCAAGGTCAGCCAAGCGTTGGCTTGCGGGGGTCGATACGGTCCGCAGGCTCGGCGCGGAAATGCTCTTTGCAGGGCATACAGATCCCATCAAGGGCGCGGACGGTATCCGCAACACACTAGACAGAATGTACAACGCCGTATTGAGCATCCACGATCAAACCGTTGCTGGGATGAATGCCGGCAAGGACGTTCATACACTCATGCGCGAAATCAAAGTCCCCGAGGAGTTCACGCTCGGTGAGTATCACGGCAAAGTCAACTGGGCTGTGCGCACCATCTGGGAGGAGTACGCAGGCTGGTTTCACATGGACTCGACAACGAGTTTGTACGATGTACCCGCCTCATCCGTGGCTCCGGATATTGTCCGTCTCGCGGGCGCCTCAGCTCTGTGCGCGTCTGCGCAACAAAAAGCTGCGAGCAATAACCCGCTTGAAGCACTGCATTTAATCGATATTGTACTGAATGCGGAACCGAGCAATGCGGATGCTTTGGCTGTAAAAAAGCAGGCTTTGGGTCAGCTGATTGTCGCGTCTGGCGGCGATAATATGAGTGAGGTGATGTGGCTGCGCACACAAATGGGCAAGGTGGATGCGTTGCTCGGCAATGCCAGCTGACCCCTCTAAACCATCGGTCAGGGTGTCCTCACGCGCTCATCTCAATAAGTGCCTGCGACAGCAGGCCTTCAACACAAAGCGTTTAATCGCTTGAGAGCATTGCGCGCAGAGCGAGATTAGCCACGAACACGCCGTCTCAGCCCCCCTGGGCGATGTCGTGCGCTCAGCTCACCGCTACAATCGCGTTTCAGAGAGCGCGCGATTAATAAACCTTGCTGCGGTTTCACGAATCGCCATGGTTGCGTCGTCGGCCAACAAATCGGTGAGTAGTTCGACATCCTTCCCTAACAAGGCGGCGCCATGCTTGAACGCGGTTGGATCTTGCATTCGCCCCGCCACCTCCATACTAAAACTGCGAGCCGTGCCCGACTTGAGCAATGCCACGAGCGCATCGCGATCAATCCCTAAGCTTGCACCTGCATCGAGGCCATGTTGAGCAATCGCCAAATTCGCCGCCATCATCGCGTTGTTGATGAGCTTTGCTTGCTGACCGGCGCCCACCTGACCCAGATGGAACACATCGCCCGCGAACGGCGCAAACACCCCAGATAACGCTGCGACCTGATCATCGGGCGCGCCGAGCATCATCGTCAGCTGACCCGCCTCTGCCGCGGGTCCACCGCCACTGACCGGAGCATCGACCAACACCAAGTCGCGCTGGGCGGCCTCAACGGCAAGCTCTCGGCAGAGCTTAGGATGAATCGTGGAGTGAATCACAATCACACCACCCGCGTTCATCTCCGGTATGACGATATCGCAGACATCGCGCACACCGGCATCATCAACGACACAGATCGCGAGATAATCGCAACGCTGCGCCAGCGCGGCCAGCGACGGTGCCACTTGAGCGGCTGTGTCAACAAACCCCTCCAGCGTGGCTTCTCGCCGCGCCCACAGCGACATCGGTACGCCAAGGTTCAACATTTGCATGGCCATTGGCGCACCTTGACTGCCCAAACCAACAAAACCGAGATGCTGAAATGAAAGACTCATCCGGCGGTAACACCCATGTCAATATCGATTGAGCTGCCATGGAAACCGCGGCCCGCGTCAGACGCTAACAACATCACCATATCCGCAACATCATCGACCTCGACACATCCGCGTAATGGCGAGTAACGCTTGAGCAAATCGAAATCGCAACCCTCCGGCGGCCGGAAGTTATTGGCGATGTTAGTCACCATGCCGCCCGGGGCGACACAATTAAATCGGATGGGTTTGTGCATGTATTCCATCGCCAATGCCTTGGTCAAATTGGTAATTCCCGCCTTCGTTGCGCAGTAGGCACCCGCATAGGCCTCTCCGAAGTAGGATGCACAGGAGCTCACATTGACCACCGCACCATTTTGCTCTAGGAGATAGGGAATCGCGGCTTGCATCAGGAAAAATGGTGCCGACAGATTCACGGCAAGCGTTCGGTTCCAATCTTCAACCGGCATTTCATGTGCGTTGTGGAGGGATATGATGCCAGCGATATTGCACAGGGCGTTGATCTTGCCGAAGTGCTCAGCGGCCTGGTGCACCCAGGCCTGACACGCGGCGGCGTCGGTCACATCGAAGGCATGAGCAGTCACATCAGCGCCCTGCTCGGCCAGTTGCCCAGCCACCGCCTCCAGACCTTGGGTATCGACATCAGTAATGGCGATTTGCGCACCGGCCTCCGCCATTTTAAATGCGGTCGCCCGTCCTAAACCCGATGCCGCGCCAGTGACCAACGCCACCTTGCCATGCATTGTTGTATCAATTGACATTAACTACCCCCTTATTAACTGCTAAAAAAAACGCTAAACCACCAATAGTGGCTTTGGTGCTCATTACGATAATAAAACGACTGCATATCAGATCATGCACCGCGGCCCGCATCCCTGCCAACTTGCTACATCCGCCTAAAGCCAAGCCCGCTCGCAGGAGTGGCCCGGCAAATTGGATAACAGTAAGTCGTAACAAGCGAGAGTTCAACACCACTGTTGAATAGATTGACCGACCCGAAACAGCACTCTATAGTGCGCCAAGCAAAAACAGGAGGCAAACATGACTCAGAGAACGGCATTAGTCACCGGCGCCGCCGCCGGCATTGGCAGAGCGTGTGCTGAACGGCTCGCGCGCGAGGGGAAGCGCGTTGGCGTATTAGATCTCGACAAAGCGCGGTGTGAGGATACCGTCAACGCCATCCTCGCCGAGGGTGGAGAAGCGATTGCGCTTGCAGCGGATATCTCGGACCGCGCCCAAGTCGGCGCTGCGCTCGACGAACTCCGTGCAGCGTTCGGGCCCATCACCATTGTCGTCAATAACGCCGGTATCGCGAACTTTATTGCCTTCGAAGATTTGACCGATGATGATTGGGACATCATGTTCAAAGTCAATTGCCGAGGCATGTTCGTCGTAACACAGTTGGTGCTTCCCGATATGAAAGCCGCGCAGTGGGGTCGTATTATCAATATCTCCTCTTCCAGCGCCCAAGCGGGTAGCCCACGTCAGGTGCACTACTCCGCCTCAAAAGGTGCCGTGGTATCGATGACAAGGTCCTTATCACAAGCGGTTGGGCAATACGGCATCACGGTGAACAATATCCCACCGGGATCCGTACTCGACACGATTATGTCGCAGCAGGTTTTAGAAGGCGCCGGTCGGTATACGCTAGATCAGCTTACGGCCATGATTCCAATGGGGCGCACTGGCGTATCAAGCGATATCGCAAACGCCTGCTCCTGGCTGGCTTCTGAGGACAGCAGCTACGTAACGGGTCAAACGATCAGCGTCAACGGCGGACGTGTCGTCACCTAACGCCGAGTGATCGAGACAAAAAAAGGGGACATGATGTCCCCTTTTTTTGTGCTCACTGCTTCCAGCATAGCCCTCAGTGGTTGATTGGCCATACTCTCAGCGCGATGTGCAATGGATTCAAACTTTTTTCACTCGTGCCATGAAGACAGGATCACTTCAGCCCATTCACAAAGACAACAGTCTGTGCCATCGCCTCATTTTGTTGCGGGAACAGGCCAATGCTCATAAACCCATGAATCATGTCAGAAAAATGCGCTTCAGTGACTTCGACGCCACTATCAATCATTCGCTGGCTGTACTGGCGCGCCGTTTCCGTGAGCGGATCAAAGCCGGCCGTGACAACCAGTGCCGGGGCCACATCAGCAACACTTTCGGCCAGAATGGGCGATAAATACGGGTCACCGTGCGGATCACGATCACCGTAGTAGGCAGTTCGAAATGCCATCATGGCTTCCGTTGATAAGCCGTAGCCATCGGCAAAATTAGGTCCTGACGCATTCAGCAAACCACCGCTGACGTCTACTGCGGGGTAGTAAAGAATTTGACCGATGATATTGGGGCCTTGACGATCGCGAGTCATCAGTGCCATCACCGCAGCAATGTTACCGCCGGCACTATCCCCCCCAACCAAGAGCTTGTTCGGATTAGCCCCCAGTGAGCTAGCGTTTTGTTCAGCCCACACCAGGGCTGCGTAAGCATCGTTGATCGCCGCAGGGTATGGATCCTTCGGTGCAAGTCGGTAGTCGACTGAGAGCACCTGTACGCCCGCCTCTGCCGCAATCTCTCGCGTCAAGGGATCAAAGATCTCGACACTACCCACGACAAAACCACCACCGTGATAGTAGACGATGAGCGGCCAGCCGCCCTCGGGTGCCTCGCCCTCGGGCGTATACAAACGCGCGGGAATATCGACCTCTCCGGGAATCGACAGGTCCTTGGTATCAGCCACTGTGTGTGCTGGAAGCAAGGCACTTGCGGGGTAAATGAGATTCACCGGCAGCTTGAAAGAAAAATCCATTTCCGGAACCGGTTGGTACTCGGTCTCGAACGACAACAACCGCAGCGAAAAGGCCGCGCGGTAATCGAGTCGACCGTAGGGTGTATACGTCCAACTGTAAGTCCAACCAAGAAAGATCAACAAAACCAGCGCAAACCAAAAACGCTTGTGTCGCAACATCGCCCTATCCTCCGTCTGGAAAGAACCGCTATTGAGTGAACTGGATGCTCATGATGGCGTCAAGCCCCAAGTTTGAGGCACCTTACTCGAAGGGTTCTTCACCTTGTAGCTTGGTACGATGCAGACAACGACCTGATTTCGGATCATAAGGGGTCGCACGGTGTAAGGTGCCCGTGTTATCCCACATGACCATATCGCCGACATCCCACCGATGTTCGTAGACGAACTGATCTTGTGTCGAGTGATTGAGCAACTTGTGCAACAAACTCGTGCTTTCCTTCGCACGGTAACCCACAACCTCGTAAGCGGTACAACCCAACACGAGAGACTTTCGCCCCGACCGGTGTCGCCACACAAGGGGAAGCTCGTTATCGCCCACGCTCATCATCCCTTCGAGTAGCCGAATGTTGGGCTGTGGATCATAGGTAAACAGCGACGCCCAAGCAGAATGCATGACGCGAAGCTCATCGTAAGTGGCTTTATCCTCATCAGAGAGCGCATCATACGCAGCATAGGTGTTGCAAAAATGCGTTTCACCACCCTCATCCGAGAGCACTTTAGAGCAGAGAATCGATGCCAAAATTGGCACTTTGTTCATGGTGCCATCGAGGTGCCAGTACATAGAGCCCTTTAGATAATCGGCGGAAGGGTTGGTATTCACGTCGAGCGTAATCTTATGTACAAGTTCACCATCATGCTCCGGTGCGAAAGTGCCCAATGTCTCGGTAAAGGCGACCTGCTCCTCATCCTCGAAATGAATTTCTTTAAATACCAGAACACCATGGGCCTCCAGTTGGTTCCGGATTTCCTCGGCGTGCTCACCGCCCAAGAGTGTCGCCTTATCGGCAATCACCCGGGCGCCAATTCCCGATTTAATAGGCTCAAATGCAATGCTCATGGGCACTCTCCAATTCCTTGAACTCTTCTCTGGAAGCTCCGCTGCGCGCTACTCGCCCAACGCTATTCAACAGCGCTGTATAATAAATCTGGTCACAGCGTGATGCAATATCGCCGCCTGAAGCCTAGCGACACGTCGGCTGAGGTGACTCAGTCGTGCAACACTCACCGCCAACCGCTGTCACGCTAAGCTGGGCCGAGGCTCGGCATCACCTCTTCAACAACTCGCCGAAGGTAGGGCCACGCGCGATCCGGTGGCAACCCGCCGCACAAGGGCGACAGCGGTAGTGCACCCCACTGCGCGATGAGTTCTCGAGCACCCTCACAGGTCACCACTCGGTACGCGCCCTGCTCTTCGCGCATCCCTTCGACTGTCTGTTCCGTCGACAGACTGATCGTTGGTCGCCCTGCGTTCTCATTCCAGCTCGCATAAGACATGGCATCGTGCAGTAGAAAGGGCCCCAACTCATCCCACGCCGCATCCAGATCATCATGCACAAAAACAATATTGGGACGATCAAGCTCAGGAAGCGCACAAATACCGGGCTCATGGCCGGCCTCTCGCGCACCCGCCTCATAAGCCTCACGTAGGCCTGGAAAATTGGCCTGCGCAAAAAAGTTCAGGCCCAGCCGTCCCGCGCGCCGCGCCGCCGGCTTACTGCCGCCACCGTAACTAATGATTTGTTTGATCGGACTTCTCAAGGCTGGGGTCACTCGCATCTCGCGAGACGCTTCATTGGCGGCATCCAGCACTGTCAAAAGCTGGTTGATTTTCTCCTCGACAATCGCGCCGCGTCGTTCATATTCCAGCCCAAACAGCTCATATTCCACGGGTCGATAGCCGATACCCATGACGTAGCTGACGCGCCCGGCACTGATGTAATCGAGTTGTACGATATCCTCTGCGAGACGCACGGGCTCGTACAGCGGCAATAGTGTTGCCGCAATCATGATCGGCGTTCTCTCCGTTACAGCGGCCATTGCACTTGCCAAAACGAGTGGCGATGACAAATAGCCATCATCACTCGCGTGGTGTTCGACCAAGCCGATCCGCGCTTGAGCATGGCTGTCGGCATAGGCTGCCATCTCGAGCGCACACTGATATTGCGCGGTAATTTGCTCTGCGGTGAATCCGGGAACACGCATATCGAAACGCATTGAAAACATCGTCAACTCCTTACAACCATTGCCGCTAGCGTAGGCGGCGATCAAAAAATCGTGCGATCACCTGGTAGGCGTCTTGAGCCTCCTGTAGGTCCGGTGAGTAAATGTAACAATGCCCCATACCCTCACCTACGATCAGTTGTGAGTCTGCATCAGCGTTGAGTAGCGCACTGTGCGTGACAATCGACGGACTCATATCCATCGCGCGCGTGCCGGTAATCAATAGCGTTGGCGGGAAGCCGGCCATGACTTCTGGGTGAAGCTCAGTCGAGACGATCGTATCTTCGTAATCAATGCCGTCAAAGTACCCTCTGGTCAGATCAATACCCATCGCCTGCAAAACATTGGGCGGCGGAAAACTTCCGTCGATGTTGCCCGCAATAAACGATGAGTCACCCGTCGTAAAACGAACGCCGCCCGCACCAAAGATGCCAATGCCCGCAGGCAGCGGCAGGCTATTTTGTACCAGAGCCGCCGCGGTCTGCGCAGTCAACGCACCACCCGCTGAACAACCGAAGATGCCGATCTGCTCCGGGCCGTAATCCTGCAGCAAGGCTTGGTAAACACTCAAAACATCGTCGACGCCCGCGGGGTGCTTAAATTCAGGCGCCATCCGATAGTTGACCGAAATGACCTGGCGCTCGGTGGTAACGGCAATGGGGGCGGACTCGATGATGGAGCATGATTCCCAGCAGGTGTTAAAGGCCCCGCCGTGCAGGTTGATCAAAATGCTGTCAGAGTTAATCGACTGATTTTTCGCGGTGACCCGTCGAACAGGGACGCCGGCGATTTCATCCTCAGTGACATCGACGGGAAAAGCCGCTGTGATCTGCGCAACTTTCGGCGCCAAAGCCATCGCCAATCCAGCTCGTGATTTCGCGATGTCCGGCTCCATTTTGGCCGGTTGAATGGTCACTGCGGCCCGAACGCGCATCGCTTCTTGCGCCGAGGGGCTCGATAATAGCGACGGTGGCAATTCAAACGCGGGCACCGAAGCGGTGCCGTCTGGATGAAAGTGAGGCCGACCCTCGGCCGGATCCGCAAGCGCCTTTGTGCCCGTAGCCAATAGCGCACTACTCAAAATGAATGCCTGAAGACTCAGCCAATGCAATGCATTCTTGTGTTCAACCATGGTTGATATTCCTTATATTGCTTTTTGTCTCTGTGGAGTCGGCATTGATCACGGCAAAACTTGGTGGTCACTCATCCGACTTGCCATCCCACCGCCGCCAATCTTCCGTGCCGTTTTTTTGTTTCCTAATTGCGCTCCTTTAACACACTCCTCACCCCAAAAATTTGCCCTAGCGCACGCATTGAGACACCGAAGTTCACGGGGCTGGAGCGAGATTACCGGGACCGCGTTTACCCAACAGTGTTGTTGACTAGCGGGTTACCCAAGACTATGTTCCTACTCATACGCGTGGTCAAGTCAGGAGACAGCATGAGCGATACGACACAACCCCTTATCGACCTCGGTGGTCGCGTCGCCATGGTGACAGGTGCGGGCCAAGGCGCGGGGCGAGCGATTGCACTGACGCTGGCCCGGCATAACGCGGGCGGCATCGCCGTCAACGACTTTAATCTACCGCGCGCACAGTCGGTCACCGATGAAATTCGGGCACTGGGCGTACCCGCAGTGGCCGTATCGGCTGATGTAAGTGACTACGACGCGGTAGCGCTCTCCTTTGCCGAGGCCGCTGACGCCTTGGGACCGGCCACAATTTTAGTCAACAACGCTGGCAATGCGGGGCCCACCCAAGCGATGGCAGCCCAACCGCTATTTTGGGAGGCACCCCCTTCTGACTGGCCGATGTTTTTGGACACCAATCTACACGGCGTGCTGAATTGCTGTCATATTGCAATGCCCGCCATGGTCGAAGCGCGCTGGGGGCGTGTGATATCGATCATTTCCGACTCCGCTCGCGTCGGTGGCGCAAGAATGGCGGTTTACGCAGCGGCCAAAGCGGGTGCAGGCAGTCTCATGCGATCTCTAGCGCAGGAAGGCGGCCGCTTTGGTATCACGGCGAATGCAATTTCACTGTCGACACTGAGACCACCGATGACCGATGAACAACTGGTCGACTACTTGGCAAGCGACCGTGGCAAAGCCCACCTGACACCCTACGCGATTCGGCGCTTTGGTGAGCCTGAAGACGTCGCGGGCATGGCCGCATTTCTCTGTTCTGGAAGCGCCGAGTGGATCACTGGCCAGACCATCCCTGTCAACGGCGGTTACTCGTTCTCGCTCTAAGGCGCGGGCTTAACGCTAGACGCCTAGCCCTCAGCCAGCCTCGCGAAGTCACGCGACATCCACAAATGCAAAAATAGCGTCAGAATCCCTAGCGGCGACCGAATACGCTCACGCTCATGAATCCGAGGATCCAAGGCGCCACTGAGGCCCTCCATGGCCTCGAGGGTTGCACGCAATCGACTGGGTGTATCAAGCAACCAGTCGAGCCCCATCAATGCAATATAACCGTCCATTTGCAATGCCAGCCTTACCGGTTCGATGGCTTGACCCCCTGCACGCTGCACCGCGCCACAGAACGTCATGAGCAACATGTCAAAATGTTCATCCCATAATTCAGGTCGGGCGCCGCTCAAACAGCCCCACAGGGCCATTCCGAGATTCATCTGACCGACATGACCCCAGTCAAATAAACCGACCTTTAAGGTCTGGTCAGCCTGCCAAAACCACGCGTTGTCTAGGTGGGCATTCCAATGACACAACGCGATGTGTTCGGGTTGCTCAAACAAACGCGCAATCAAAGTCTCGCGCTGTTCGAGAACCCTTGGCGCAAAATCACGGAGGTTTTCAACCAATATACCGGAAATCAGAGAATGTGGAAAAAGTTGCGGAAAGTCGGCCATGAACTGCGCCAAATCGTTGACGCGGACCACCGCTTCATCTGGAGTGCAAACGCCAGACACATTGATGGCGAGCTTATCCTGACTGAAGGGAAAATCGTGATCGAGTGTGGCGCCCAAGGCACCCGACTGATGCGTGCCCGCCAGCGTGCCGATCGCGTCGAGCACCGCCCGGTAATACTTGACCGGCGAATCGATAGCTTCGTCACGATATTTCTCGAAAGGGGCTTGAATACCCGGCGCCGCGAAGTCTACAGCCTCAGTGATTAACACGCCCGTTCCCGAACGCTGTTCGTAGTCGGCAAATACAACTCGTGGGACAGTGATCGGAAAAGCCGGATGTCGAGACAACAATGCCAGCCGCACCTCACTGGCCATTTGAATCCGTGCCGCGTCACGGTGCAGATTGTGGGTCGCACGAGAAAACTTACAAAACAGCGGCGGCAACGTCGCTCCATTTCGATCAGACACTTGAATGACACACTTTTGCCCGGTGCTTCCGGCGTCCACCAGATCGAAGTGCGCAATATCAATGGGCGCGTGCGCTGGGGACAGCCAGTCAGCAGCCTGCAATATCTCGCTTAAAAACAACCGTCCTTGGTCGTGCAAGACCTGCGGAGAGCTGGGGAAATCGCGCCCAGTGGTGTCGCCGCACACCCATTTTGGAGACTCGATGGAATCGCTCATACGACACCCCGTTCAGCCATATAGGGCAAGAATTGTCGGTGATAGTCTTGGAAAGCCTGTTCGATTCGGCTGACCTCAAGATGCAATTCCTCATGGCGTGGGTAGTCAATCGACTGGCGATGCCGCTGTTGATAATCTAGCCAAGCTTGCATTCCTTGAGAGAAATCCTCAGTAAGGTCAACGCCTAACCAATCATAGATCCGCGAAACAGCATCAATGGGGCTTTGGTGAATATCGGCCCAAGCGACATCAAAAAACCGCGTCGGATCGGAACGAAGCCTAAAACCTTGCATCCGTTGCGCACCCTCAGACCACTGCCGAAGATTCAGTTCTGCGACGTAGTCGAGGTCTACCGAATCAGTAAATTGACCGATGTAGGTTGCATAGAGGTGCACTACAGAACGCATCACAGCGACGGGATTACGATGCGTTACAAGCCACTTCGCGTCTGGAAACACCTCATTCATTGCGTCGAGATACAGCAGATGCGTGGGCGCTTTGAGGCGCCAACCGCGATTGGGTGACTGCCATTGCAGGGCTTTCAAAACGCGCGCCTCGTAGGCGTAGGTCGATCGCATGTCCACCTGCAACAGCCAGTCGGCGTAACTCGGTATCTGTGCAAAGGCGAGAAAGAGTTGACTGCGAAAGCTGAGCGCCATGAGCTCCTGACACTCTGCCGGCTCCTCGGGACCTGCAGGGACAAATCGTGACTGTCGATCGCCTGACGGATGGCTTAATACTGCACCATCCGCATGGTCTGGATGAGCTAGCACTTCCCCTGGAGACTGGGACGCTTGCGCGCTCAAGGACTGAAAGCGACTGTCACGTGCGAGAAGACACGACAGCGCCGTTGACCCGGTGCGCGGCAAGCTCGCACCGATCAGCGGGCCGCGGATGACCTGCGCTTCGATCTCGGGATGACGACGATAAAGATCTTCGATCTGTAAACGCTGCGTGAGGTGGTGCAGTATTCTGGAGGCCAAAAAACTGTCGCCCTGCTGCGTCAAGCGCGCCTCTGTATTGAGCGCCTCAACCAGGCGCCACAAACCCTCCTCGAAGCTCGGCTCACCAAAATCAGACAAGGCAGTCGCTGCCTGCGCCTGGCGAAGAAATGCCTCCGGAGACTGCACTTGAGCAACCGCTTATCTAGGGTGCTTATCGCGGCTGCATTCGGATCGCACCGTCCAAGCGAATCGTCGTGCCATTCACATACCCGTTGCGACACAGCTCAAGAGCCATACTGGCGTATTCCTGCGCATCACCTAGGCGAGAAGGAAAGGGCACCATGGCGCCCAGCGCATCTTTCATTTGCTGAGTCGCTCGAGCCATTGCCGGCGTGTCGAAGATGCCCGGCTGGATCGTATTGCAACGAATTCCCTCGCGCGCCAAATCACGCGCTATGGTCAAGGTCATCCCATTGATCGCCGCCTTCGCCGCGGAATAAGCGGCCTGGCCCATTTGACCCTCTGTCGCAGCCGCGGAAGCCGTGTTAATTAAAACACCCCGCTCACCATCGATAGGGTCAAGCGTCATCATGCCCGCCGCTGAGCGTGTGATGCAGCGGAAGGTACCCACTGTATTGAGTCGCAGCACCCACTCAAAAGCGTCTGTTGGAAACTGTTTGATTTCACCGGTAGCCTTGTCTCGGCGCGCAGTCACAATCGCGTTGCCGCCACCGGCACAGCACACCAAAATACGCTCTTGGCCGATCAAATCGCGGGCTTTGGCAAAGGCCGAATCAACGCTCTCGTCGGACAGTACATCGCACTGCGCGAACACCGATCCGGTTGCGGCAGCTGCCGCCTCACCCGTTTCCTCATTCAGATCGAAAATCGCGACCTGCACACCCTGTGCGCGCAAGGCCTCAACCGTCGCGAGACCTAAGCCTGACGCACCCCCTGTCACGACTGCCGAAATACTGTCATCTAACTTCATGATCTGACTACTCCTATTCCACAAAACCAATATCCATGTCACTTTTTGGCATGGAACGACCAGTTCGGAGTATACACCGACAATACGGCGACGATCCGCTTATCCGGACGAAACTGCACATCTTTCCAACAACGCTGTTGATTAGTATGATGCAGAATTGAGGTGCATAGAGGTCTATTATGACGCAGGTAATGAAAGGCATTCGGGTTCTAGAAGTCGCACAGTTTACGTTTGTGCCCGCTGCTGGTGGTGTATTGGCCGACTGGGGCGCCGATGTCATTAAAATTGAGCATCCGGTGCGCGGCGATACACAGCGAGGCTTCGTTCAGCTTGGCGGCATGAAGCTAAACCGAGACCGC
>JAYPVH010000005.1:30989-149034 GCA_038134505.1 Halieaceae bacterium
GTGGTGTATATCACGAATGTCGCCCTAAAATAAAAAAAATTGATAATAATCAGCGCACCCATACAAACCAAAACAACAGACAGCTTGCCGGCATGAAGCAAAACCGAGACATCAACGCACTGATGGAGCATCCGAATCGCGGTAAGCGCAGTGTTGGGCTCGACATCACGAATCCTGAGGGCATCCAACTCCTCTACGAGATCGCTAAAACCTGTGATGTGTTTCTGACCAATTATCGACCCTCGCAGCGGCAGAAATACGGGTTTGATATTGAGCATATCCGCGCCGCAAACCCCAATATCATTTACGCGCGCGGGAGCGCCTACGGTGACAAGGGCCCCGAGCGCGACGTCGGTGGTTTTGATGGAACTGCGTTTTGGTCTCGCGGTGGCATTGGCAATGCGATGACTCCCGAAGCTCTCGATGGTCCCTTGGCACAAGGCATTCCGGCGTTCGGCGATTCTATCGGTGGCATGAATATCGCCGGCGGGATTTCAGCCGCCCTATTTCATAGAGAACGCACGGGTGAGGCGGTAGAACTCGACGTGTCGCTCATGTCTACGGCTTGGTGGGCTGCTGGCACATCCATCGACATTGGCCTAGAGCAAGGCGAACAGATCCGCCCCTCAATGCCACAGTCCGGCGGCAACCCGGGCAATCCCTTCGGTGGTAACTACTGGACTTCAGATGGTGGCACCATCAACCTCTGCATTCTGACGCCGGGACTACACATCCGAAATACCTTCGAGCACCTCGGCATACCAGAGGCCGCGGACGATCCCCGCTTTAGTACGGCAGAGGCGCTCATGCAAAACTGGCAACCGGCCAGCGAACTCATTGCACAGCAAATTGGTGCCAAACCGTTTGAGTACTGGCGGCAGCATCTAAAGGGACTTACTGGACAGTGGGCACCCGTGCAGACCCTGCTCGATATCGCGAGCGATGACCAAGCACTCGCGAACGATATGATCTTTGAAGTTGAAAGCGCAGATGGCGGCCCGCCGATGAAGTTGGTCCGCGGCCCGGTTCAATTCAACCATGCGCCAGTCGAGACCACTAGAGCGCCTCAGGCCTCTGAACACACCGAAATGTTTTTGATGGAGATCGGTGTTGAGTGGGATCAGATTGAAGCACTCAAAGCAAAAGGTGCGATCGCCTAAACATGCGCCAACGGCCGATGAGCGCTGGTTGAGCACATCGAAACAGGGAGAACCGGCGCTGTGAGGTCACTCACTGCGTGCCGATGATGCTTCGCATTGCTAACAAAGGCTGCACCAAAAGTCGGTACAGCCAGGGCCCCAGCTGTGTCAGAAAACGATGGACCTCAACCTGTGGAAGAGCGATTGACGCAGAGCCATCCTCAGCGTTTGATCATCCCGTGCTGAGCTTGACGTAGAGACTCTTTCTTATAACGCTCGAGCAAAGCCTTTCTCTGCCTATCGGTTACACCACGGCCACGAACCCAGTAAGGCATCAACATCACTCCGCAGATCGTCTGAAAAGCGTGTGCTTCCGCATCGATATTGGGTTGCGCACGATCAGTCTCAGCAAAATGCTCATGCTGTTGGTGATAGATGCGCCAAAAAGGATCGAGCTCAAAGCCACCATTGATGATGACTGAATGCACCCATGCTGCGCCAAACTCGGGATTAGCGGCCATAAAATCGGCGAGCTTATCATTGGTATCGCGCGGTCTATTTTTCGGCACCCAATGGTCCGGGTCATAGTCAGGAAACACCTCATTGACGAGTTTTGCACTCACCCATTGCATCGTCGCGTCGAGAAGCTGCTCTCGCGTCTGGAAATGATGGTAGGCCGTGCCCCGATTCACGCCAGCAAGCTGCGCAACCTGCGAGACGCTCAGGCCCTCTGGACCATCGCGGCCTAACAACTTTCCCGCAACTGCGAGGATCGCGTCTCGCGTCTTCGCGGGGTCACGCCGGCCACTGTTTTTATCGGCCTTTGCTTTTTTAGACTGTGGCATCGTGGAAATCTCCTATTGACTCTGTGTACTCGTGCAAGCCTCAGCAGCGCTCAATGATAATTGCGGGTGCCATACCGCCCGCGGCACACATTGTAACCAAACCGCGCTTGAGATCACGCCGCTCAAGCTCATCGAGCACCGTACCAATCAGAACCGCGCCGGTTGCACCGATCGGATGACCAAGAGCAATCGCTCCGCCGTTCACATTAATCTTGTCACGGTCGATATTTAAGTCGCGAACAAACTTCTCAGTCACCACAGCAAATGCCTCATTGACCTCAAACAGGTCAATATCATCCAGCGTGAGTCCTGCGCGCTCCAATACCTTCCGTGCGGCCGGAACAGGAGCATTCAGCATGAGTGTCGGGCAATCACCGATGTTCGCCGTCGCGATAACTCGGGCACGCGGCTTTACGCCCATACGATCGATATAGGCTTGCGAGGCCATCAGGATTCCCGCGGCGCCATCGACAACGCCCGAGGACGTGCCGGCGTGATGCACACATTCAAAAGCAAGATCAGGGTAGCGCTGGTTAATCAAACCGCGAAATGTCGTTCCGTTTTTATCCAACGGAATATCCACTAACCCTGCAAATGCTGGGTTGAGTGCCGCTAGCGACTCAGCAGTAGTCTCGGGCCGAGGGTATTCTTCTCGATCCAGATAGGGCTTCCCAGAATCATCTAATACGGGGACCAGAGAACGATCAAAACGACCCTCAGATATGGCGATGGCTGCGCGCCGCTGACTTTCTAGGCCAAAGGCATCTAGATCCTCGCGGGTGATGCCCTCCATCGCCGCAATGGCATCAGCGCAGATACCCTGATGTGACTGCGGATGTTTCTCGGCAAGCCGAGGGTTGGCGGAGCCGATACCCATTCCCGCGTTCAATCCTGCCTCGCGCTCACGAGCGCCGGACTCAGTGACATAGGACATTGATTCTGTGCCACCGGCGATGATTAAATCCTCGAAACCCGCCTTGAGTTGGCCTGCTGCAAAGTTCGTTGCAGTGATGCCACTGCCGCAGAAACGGTCCAATGTCACACCACTCGCACGAATATCAAAACCGGCATCAAGCGCAGCCATTCGCCCCAGGTCTCCGCCCTGAAGCCCTTTCTGCGCGCTGGTGCCCCAGATGATATCGTCGATCTGCGCCGTGTCGAGGTTATTACGCTCGGCCAGTGCTGACATGACCGCGGCCGCGAGGTGTTGTGGGTGAACACCGTAGTAAGCCCCCTTCCCGGGTTTACCGACGGCTCGAGGTGTTCGTACTGCATCTAAAATATAGGCTTCTGACATCATGATTCTCCACAAAGGCTGTGCGCTTTCGTAACGGCTGATTCAAGTTGATCGGAGTATATGAAACTTGCCATAATTATTCGACAGTGGTGTTGAGATGTTTTTTCGGCGGCGCGCTACAAAAATGCACTGCGCCGACCGATCACGCGTCTCTGTGTTTAAACAAGTTGAAGGGAATACTGCGCATGAGCGACGAATCCAGCGCTGAGATCAAAGCAGCGCGTACTGATTTCATGTTGACGCACCGCGCTCGATACCTTGAGACCGGCGGCGCCTCCGGTCATATAGAAGATCTCAGAGCCGTCGGCGGTTACCAACTGGGGACCCATCTGCTGATTAAATATCGAGGGCGCAAAAGTGGCCGCCGTCTGATCACACCGCTATGTTATACGCGGTTTGGCAGCGAGCTTGTGATTATCGGTTCCAAAGGGGGGGCCGATCACCATCCTAACTGGTACCTAAACCTCATCGCGCAACCCGAGATCGACTTCCAAGTGGCCACTCAGGCGTATCACGGTCGCTGGCGGGAGCCTGTCGGGGAAGAGCGTGAGGCAGCTTGGCAACGAATGGTGACAGACTACCCTTTTTATGCAGACTACCAAGCTTCTACCGAACGCGTCTTGCCCGTCATTCTTTTGCAACCTGAGAGCGAGATATCCGTCTTTACTCACGACGACGCGGACGCAGAACGGCCACTTTAAACCGACTGTCAAACGTCATTTAGCAATGTAGGGCCTATCGGCGCCTCGTTACTACGCAAGCGCCAACCCCTATCTGACCCGCCGAACAGCGATGCAACACCCGCATCACGACATCGCAGTCCTCATCCGATCATCCGCTATGTGCCGCTCGGGGGCGCTAAATAGCGCGCTACCACTTTGTCGGTCACTCACCCTCGGCACTGTATTCTATACGCACTTGGGTGGGCTCACCCTGCGGGCCCATCGGTGAATCATATTCCACGACGCTGCAAACCGGATTGGCATGAGAGGCAAACAATACCGCCTCATCGGCCATGATCGCAGGTAACCGATCCGGATCGGAAATGACGCGTTGCGAATTTTCAAAGTCCTCTCGGCTATTCCACCAAATCTCCATAATGCAGTCGTAGCCGGGGTCATGAACTTCACCCGTCACCGGGTTTTTTTCCGGCACGAGGTAACGCCGCACATAGCGCACGGCATTGGGGATCGAGGGCGAGCGACCCATTTTTTTCGATAGTTGTGAGTGCTGATTTTCGTAATAATCGAGAAAAGCCTCTGATGACATCTCAGGATGCTTTTTAAAAAAACAAATCTGTTTAAACATTTCAGATGCCCCTAAGCAATCCGTTGCTGTTCAATGTGCCGAAGTCTGAGCTGGTTCAACGCAGATTGGCAATCAGTTCAGGGAAACTTGAACGCTCAACCATGCCCACCGTCGTCATTCCCGACCACTCGTAATGCGCGTGGGCCTGCTCAACGATGGGAAAACCCGGCGGCAGAATTTTATGTCGCCGCGAGCGCGTATTCACAAAGGTCCCGCCAACGACCTCGAACCGCTCTTTATCGGTCTCAAGAATGAGGGAGACATCATCTCCATGCGTGACCAACTGACGCATCCAAGGCGTTTGCACTACGCGCGCTGCGGTGAGCGCAGAATCACCCACGCGGAAAATATAGGCCTCTGAAAACGCATCTGTCTCGCCAGCTTTAGGAGGATAGCTGTTACACCCGAAGGCAGTGCCGTCTGGAAAAATCGCCGACTGCCAACAGTGCCCCTGAAAGCCTTGGAAGGCACGCCCCCCTGAGCGGCGAATCCGCAATCCATTACCCTGCAGTGCGACGATCCGGTCATGAACTTGCAACGAGCCCTGCCCGAGACACAGCTGTTCATAACGCGGGCTCATGAAGTTGCCGTCTTCGCCGGCGAGCCGCGCTTTTGCTTTCGCATCCAACGTTCCCGGAATCCAGGGTGGCGCGACCATCTCAAGCACGAGTTCGCATCGCAACCGATCTTGCACCGTTGTATCGGGCACACAGTCGGCACACAGTTGCTCCGTGGTGAGTCGATCGGCTTCTAAATCGACCGAAACCAACCACGTTTTAAAGGGGTCGAGGCACTCAAAACGAATACCAGCCGCTCCGCGCACCGAGGCAACATCATCTTTACCAAATACACTGAGCGGTGCGCCAGCTGATCGCGCGCTCCACACCACGCCATCTTTAAAGGCGACATCGAGCCAGATCTCGTGGCTCTCCCACTCATCTGACACCGCCTCAACACCAAAACGAAGACCCAACGAACCGTCAGCATTCTCGAACCAGACATTACAGGCATCTCGAAAACCCGACTCGGTGGGCCGCTGGGTCACCATGTATTCTCGCGATACTGGAATTCCACCGCTGACATCGCGATCCTTATCTAATTCGAACAGAATCCACCTCCCCTTTGTGCTCCGCACACCAAAGCCTGACACATTACTATTAACGTATCGGTTGGTGGAAGTCACTTTCCGCGACTGTACCCGCGCATTGCCCTGCACAAAAAAAACATCGATATAAAACTGACCAGATCGATATAAAAAAGGCCGCTGTAGCGGCCTCTTCAGTCAAGTGTCAGACAAGATCAACGATTCACATCGACGACTAGGCGGCCTTTGATCTTACCCGCCAATACATCAGCACCCACACCCGACACCTCGCTCAGAGCGATATCAGTCGCGACGGACTCGAGCAATGTCAGATCCATATCACGTGCGAGGCGTTCCCAAGCGGCGGCTCTCGGCGCGTGAGGCGCCATGACGCTGTCAATGCCATACAAAGTGACGCCGCGGAGAATAAACGGCATGACTGTTGCGGGAAATTTAGGACTCTCGGCCAAACCGCAGGCCGCCACAGCGCCGCGATAACGCGTCTGCGCGCAGGCATTGGCCAAGGTATTGCCCCCTACGGCATCAACGACTCCTGCGAAGCGCTCGCGCTGCATCGGTTTGCCGGGCTCGGAAAGTGTCGCTCGATCGATCACTTCGGCGGCACCTAGGGTCTCAAGATAAGCACTCTCAGATGTTTTTCCTGTCGATGCCACCACCGTGAACCCGGCTTTCGCCAACAAGGCAGTCGCAATACTTCCCACGCCGCCACTCGCACCCGTGACAAGGACCTCGCCCGCCTCAGGTGTTAATCCATGGTTCAGCAAGGCATCGACACACAGACTCGCGGTGTAGCCCGCAGTACCGATAATCATGGCTTGCCGAGCATCAAAGGCATCGGGGAGTCGCACGAGCCAATCGGCCTTCAAACGCGCAATCTGCGCCAAACCACCCCAATGTCCCTCGCCGACACCCCAGCCATTGAGCACTACACGATCGCCGACCTGCCAACGATCATCGCTGCTCTCCTCGACGGTGCCGGCCAAATCGATCCCCGGCACCATAGGAAAGGACCGAACAACAGGCGAAGCACCCGTCAGTGCCAAAGCATCTTTATAGTTAATCGTCGAATAATCGACACGTACCAACACCTCTCCCTCAGGCAGATCTGCCGGAGAAATATCAGCGATAGCAACCGCTTGAGTATCGTCGTCTTTGGTAATCAAAACCGCATTGGCCATGGGGAACTCCCTCATTGTCACGAAGAAAGCGAAGCCTTAGTGATCAGCGGCTCGCTGTGGGTTAGGGGCCGGAGAATACCGTAGCGCAAAGAAATAGGTCAACAACACTGTTGAATTGCTATACTCAGTGGCGAACAGAGGTTGGCCTGGGTAAGGTCCAGATCAGTTAACAATCTTTCACGAGAACAGTCGAAAATCCATGCACTTGTATCCTTTGACAGGCATACCTCAGATCCAAGCAGGCGATGACCTGAGCGCATTCATTCACCAGGGTTTGGTCGATAGTGGGTTGGATTTACGTGACGGCGATGTGCTAGTTGTCGCGCAAAAAATCATCTCTAAGGCTGAGGATCGCATGGTTCCCCTCAACTCAGTAAAGCCGAGTCCGCGCGCGCAAGATCTTGCTGCCCAGGTTCACAAAGACCCAAGATTAGTCGAGCTCATCCTCCAGGAATCGCAAACCGTGCTGCGTACGCGGCCAGGTGTCATCATCGTGGAACATCGCCTGGGGTATGTTCATGCCAATGCGGGCATTGACCAGTCCAACATCGAGGGAGATGATCACGCACTGCTACTCCCCCTTGATCCGGACGACAGCGCGCGCCGGCTCAGCGCGGCGCTTGGCGCCCGCACGGGTCATCAACCTCCGGTCATCATCAACGATAGCGCGGGGCGAGCCTGGCGCAACGGTATCATTGGCTTTGCGATCGGACTGTGTGGTTTCGAACCCGTTGTCAGCCTTGTGGGTAGCAAAGATCTTAACGGGAGAGTCATGCGAGTCACCGAAATCGCCGTCGCCGATGAGCTCGCAGCAGCCGCATCGCATGTCATGGGCCAAGGCGCCGAAGGCTTCCCCGTCGTTCTCATTCGCGGTGCGCAAATCAAGCGTGGTGATTACGGCATGCGCGCGCTGCTCCGCGACGCCGCGCAGGATCTATTTCGATGACTCATATTCTGGCGCTCTGCGGTGGCGTGGGTGGCGCAAAACTCGCGCACGGTCTTAGTGCCTGTCTGCCCCCCGAAGAACTGTGTATTCTCACGAACACGGGTGACGACTTTGTTCACTTGGGCTTGCACATCTCCCCTGACATCGACTCCGTAGCCTACGCCCTCGCGGGGCTGTCCGATCCAGTTCGCGGGTGGGGCCGGCGCGACGAGAGCTGGCAGTTCATGGCAGCCCTTGGGCAACTCGGTGGAGAGGATTGGTTTAACTTGGGCGATCGCGATCTAGCGACCCATGTCCTGAGAACCCAGTACATCGCCGGAGGTGACACCCTGACCAAGGCTACTCAACGCCTGACCTGCGCAATGGGCATCGCACACAACATTGTGCCAATGAGTGACGACGCCGTGAGAACTCAGCTCCTGACCAAGGATGGCTGGCTCGACTTCCAAGATTATTTCGTGCGGGAACAGTGTCAGCCGACAGTAGCCGACATACGGTTTCAAGGCGCACAACAAGCCTCAGTCAATCCGCTCGCGCTTGACTTTAAAGACAATGGCGCTTCGGTGGCGGTGTTGATTATGCCATCAAATCCCCTACTGAGTATCGACCCAATCCTCGCCTTGAGCGATATTAACAACCTACTCACCGGACGGCGAGTGATCGCCATATCACCGCTCATTGGCGAAGGCGCAATAAAAGGGCCGACTGCTAAATTGATGCGCGAATTGGGTCTGCCCTGTAATGCACTGGGTATCGCTATGCATTATCAAACAAGAATCGATACACTGATTATCGATGAAAAAGATACGGCTCTCAGAACAGACATTGAGGCGCTCGGTATAGAGGTTCAATGCGCCAATATTCTCATGAGAAACCACACAGAGCGTACCCAACTGGCACAGTATTGCTTGTCGATTCTGTCGTCATAAAAAAGGAGAACGATATGATGAACCCAACGATACGGGTGGGTGTCTGGTCAACGGGACGAATCAGCCGCTCCGCCATCCGCGCCATCTCTGCGAATAACGCGCTAGAACTGGTCACTGTTTACACTCACTCAGAAGATCGCCGAGGTGTAGACGCCGGCGAGCTCAGCGGCTCAGGTCCTTGCGGAGTGATCACTGGAGGCCGCGAGCAGTTCTTCGCCGCGCAACCAGATTGCGCGCTCTACCTGCGTGATGGCTTCGATATTGAGGAGGTCGCGGCGCTCTTAAACGCGGGGATTAATGTCATCACTACACGCAGTGAATTTTTTGATGCATTCACGATGGACCCTGCACAAAAAGAGCCCCTCGTTGCCGCGTGTTCCGCGGGGCAGGCTTCACTGTATGCAACGGGTAGCAGTCCAGGGTTTTCAACCGCACTACTACCGCTAGTGCTGACCACCCTCTCCAGTCGCCCCACCCGAATTATTATTGACGAGTTTGCAGATATTGCAGCGTCGACGACGCCATCGATGATTACCGATGTGATGGGTTTTGGAAGACCGTGTCCAGAAGCCTTTGACCCAAGAGGCGCCGCCCACATGACGCAGGGCTTTCAGCCCGCACTCGCCGGCCTCGCTCACGCACTAGGTACCCGGGTGATCGAGACAACCGCTTCCGGTAGCTATGCGGCAACAGCTGTTGATGTACCGCTCGCCGATGGGCAAGTGCTCAAAGCTGGAACGCTTGGCGCGCAACGAATTAGTTTGCTAGCACGCTGCGAGCACCTCGTGATCGAGTTCAATACCCATTGGTTTTGCTCGCGAACACTCGAGCCCAACTGGGAGACCCGTGACAACGGCTGGCGCGTCCAGGTGGACGGCGATACCCCGGTTGATGTCAGCGTTGCATTTCCGCAAGGCCCGCAATCTTTTGCGGACCAAATGTCCGGATTAACGGCGCATCCTGCGGTCAACGCGATCTCTTTTGTCTGCTCGGCACCCGCGGGCATCATCGATGCGACCTCACGACATATCCCAGCACCACACTACAGTGCTATCAACACCTAATGAGGGAGACGATTCGACTATGCTGCGATCACTGTTATTTATTCCCGCGGATAGCGAAAAGAAGCTTGGCAAAATTGCCTCGACCGCTGCCGACGCTTTTTTAATCGATTTAGAGGACTCCGTTGCCCTGCCACGAAAAGAAGCGGGGCGCGCGCTAACCGGTGATTATCTGCGCGCACATCCGATCGAGCAGCGCTCCGGGCAACTCTGGGTCCGGGTCAATCCACTCGACAGCGGCATGATTCTTGACGACCTCAAGGCCGTGTTACCCGGGAGGCCGGATGGCGTGATGCTGCCGAAAGCCGAGTCACCCGCTGACGTTGAGGTCCTGAGCCACTACCTTGACGCGCTTGAAGCCGTCTATGACCTCGAGCGAAACAGTGTAAAAATTCTCCCTGTTGCAACAGAAACCGCTGCCTCTCTCTTCACTATTGGAGACTACCGTAGCGTATCGCTACCGAGACTGACTGGACTCACCTGGGGCGCAGAAGATCTCAGCACATCGTTGCACGCTAGCTCAAATCTTGACACCGACGGTCGCTGGTCGCTGACCTACCGCATGGCCCGATCACAAACTCTGCTTGCAGCCCATGCGGCGCAGGTTCAAGCCATCGACACCCTTTTTGTGAACTTTCGCGATGATGCCGGTTTAGCAGAGAGCAGTCGGCAATCCCGTGCCGAGGGGTTCAGTGGACGTCTCGCCATCCACCCAGCTCAAGTCGAGATTATTAATTCAGCCTACATGCCAACCGCTGAGGAAGTCAGCCTCGCTCAGGCGATCGTTGCGGCATTCGATGCCGATCCCAATTTGGGCACTGTCGGCATTGACGGCAAAATGTTTGACCGGCCGCATTTTGTTCAGGCCAAGCGAACTCTCGCGTTGCATCACCAGTTCTCCGCTTCCTGAGAACTCAGAACAACCAGCAGCACGCCTGTGGTGACGGATGTTCGGCGATTAGTCCACGATCTGGGTGCGACGGACAAAACGTATGGACACAAAAAAGGGGGCTCCCGCCCCCTTAAACAATGCCTTCAATCAATGCCATCAGTGACGCTGGAATCGACGCCCGGCGATCAGGTCTTACGCCGCATCGAAGCCTTGGATCGCCTTGATCTCGACATACTCCTCGAACCCGGCATCGCCCCACTCTCGACCGTTACCACTCATTTTGTAGCCGCCGAAGGGCGCGCAGAAATCAAACCCGCCATTAATGGCGATCGAACCTGCTCGCAACCGACGCGCAACCGCACGACAGGCCTCGACATCGGCGCCGGCAACGTACCCTGCCAAGCCGTAATCGGTGTCGTTTGCGATCGCGATCGCATCTTCAATATCGCTGTAGCCGAGAATTGACAGCACTGGCCCGAAGATCTCTTCGCGCGCAATGGTCATCTGGTTGGTGACATCGGCAAACACGGTCGGTCGGACAAAGTAGCCTTTGTCGAGTCCGTCGGGACGACCGACACCACCACAGACTAGGGTTGCGCCTTCGTCGATACCCTTTTGAATGAGCCCCTGGATTTTTTCGAACTGTGCGCCAGAGACGACGGGGCCAATGACAACCTCCGCATCAGGCGGCCCGACCGTCACTTGCGCCGCGGCCTGCGCCGCAATCTCTGCGGCCTCCGCCATCCGCGCCGCAGGAACCAACATTCGTGTTGGCGCACTACAGGTTTGACCTGAGTTGCCCATGACGTTACCCACACCGGCCGCAACGTTATCAGCAAACGCCTCGTCATCAAGAATAATATTAGGGCTCTTACCGCCCAATTCTTGTGAGACACGCTTCACGGTGGGTGCCGCCGCCTTTGCGATCTCCACACCAGCCCGGGTTGACCCTGTGAAAGAGATCATATCGATATCAGGGTGGCAGGACATCGCTGCACCGACCTCAGGACCGGTGCCTTGGATGAGGTTAAAAACGCCTGCCGGTACACCCGCAGCGTCCATGACCTCTGCGAAGATCTGCGCTGAGAAGGGCGCGACTTCGGATGGCTTCAGCACCATCGTGCATCCTGTGGCTAAAGCTGGAAATACCTTCACTGCGATCTGATTGATCGGCCAGTTCCAGGGGGTAATCATCCCGCACACCCCGATCGGTTCCTTGACGATGCGCGTCGCGCCACGCTGACTCTCAAATTCGAAGTTTTTCAACACTTCGATGGCAGTGGCCAAATGTCCCGTGCCGAGCCCCACTTGGAAACCCGATGCCAAGTACGCCGGTGCACCCATTTCTTCGCTGATCGCGAGCGCGACGTCTGCAACACGCTTTTCGTATTCCTCAGCGACTCGCTCCAACAACGCGACCCGCTCTTCTCGAGAGGTCTGTGACCAGGTAGTAAAGGCATGACGTGCCGCACGCACCGCTTTATCAACATCTTCTGCGTTACCGCGACCGATGACCCCCGCGACTGCTTCAGTGGAGGGGTTTTCGACTTCAAGAGACTGCCCGCTTGCGGCATCAACCCACTCGCCATTGATATAAAACTTCAAATACTCGCGCATAAAAAACCCCGTTCATTAACGATTATT
This sequence comes from Halieaceae bacterium, assembly GCA_038134505.1. GTDB lineage: Bacteria > Pseudomonadota > Gammaproteobacteria > Pseudomonadales > Halieaceae > Luminiphilus. The sequence continues at coordinate 43,334 of JAYPVH010000005.1, forward strand.
GTTGGCCCTCAGCGTACCATGTTCGGAACTCGCCGTAATTCGGCATTTCTTCAGAATTAATCGCGGGATCGATCGGCACATGAATAACCGTGGGCTTACCGCTGGCAAAGGCCTCGGTGATTGCCGGCCCTAAATCATCTGCCCGATCGACGTAGCGACCCTGGCACCCCAGGCCCTCTGCGATCTTGTCAAAGCGAACATCCTTACTCCAATGCACGCCCGTCTCCGCAGTGCCGTGACCGAAGGTCCGCTTATAAACCCCCACCTCAAGACCCCACTGGTGGTCGACGCCCACCACGACGACCATGGGCATGTTCAAACGCGCCGCAACCTCTAACTCGCCGATATGAAATAGGAATGCAGAATCGCTGGTGAGTAGCATGACCGGGCGCTGGCCGCCGTCGGCAATACTCGCACCCAGCGCGTAAGGTAAGCCCGTACCCAAGTGGCCAAAGTTTTGATTCCAAATGACATCGTGGGGTTTACATTGCGAATAGGTCCACTGGAAGATGACAGTCGCACCACCATCGCGAACCATAATGCCGTCCTTCGGAAAAGCTTTCGTCGCCTCCACAACCCAGGCAGCGGTATGCATCCGCTCGCCATCACGCGGTGCCTCGGCGGCCAATGTCGCCAAGCGCTGCGCATCCTCTGCAATCCATCGCTCAAGATCCGGGTGAGTCGAGAGCGGATTGTCCTGTAGACCTGCTACCAGCTGCGGCACAATCGCCCGCAGGTCGCCAATCAGCGGGATATCAATCGGACGATTCACACCGATCGCACTGGCATCTTGCTCTACATAGATCCAAGTACGCTTGTTCTCACCGGCTTCCCAGTGTCGCCAGCGACCAAAGTGGACAGGCTCGCCAAGCTCAGTGCCTATTGCGATACACAAATCTGATTTCACCACTGCTTCGACTGCGGACTGAGAAAAACCATAGGGGAACGTGCGATCCTCAACCCCTTCGATGAACGATGTGCCGCCCGAGGTTTGCACAATCGGGCAACCCATCAGCTTGGCAAGCTCGCCCACTGCCGCGCCACCACGCGAGGTGTGGACGCCGTGGCCGGCCAAAATAATCGGGGCTTTGGCCTGTTGGATTGCCGCAAGTGCGGCCTGCAATTCATTCGCTCCGGCGCTTTGGTTGACGAGCCGATAACGCTCTGGCGGCAGCACGGGAGGCACGTCAAGATCCTCGAGAATCGTGTGTTGCGGGTACTCGATATAACAGGGTCCTGGGACACCCGATACCGCATTGCGGATAGCCTCACGGACAATTTCATCAACTTGCTCGCCATATTCGATACTGGCTGAGTATTTGACTGAGTTTTCAAACAAGCCCATCTGTTTGATAAATTGAATGCGGCCACGACGAACACGCTGTTCGGTGATGCGCGCGCGCTGGCCCCCGATAAAAATCACGGGAGATCGCTCAACCAAGGCACACATCATCGAACCGGCAGCGTTGGCGATTCCAGGACCGAGCGTTGCGATACACACCGCGGGCTTGCCCGACATCCGCGATATGGCATCCGCTATGAAGCCCGCAGTCTCCTCGTGATGCGGCGCGACAACTTGCCAGCCTCGACGCTCCGCTTCGAGAAACATATGTACGAAGTTGGGGTCTGGAATCCCGATGAGCGTACGAATACCTTCCGCTTCAAAAAGATCCAACATACGCTCGTAGACTTTAACTCCCACTGTACTCTCCTTTTTTGCGTCATTCCTGACGATCCATCCGTCGGCCCAAGGCCCTTAAGTGCATTACTTGCAGCTGCCATGCGTTACCAGTTTTATGCGCGCTCACACCGAGATTCGCATGTCCTACACCATCAAACCCAGACCGCGAGCCTCATCGCGCGCAGCGTAGGGATCACGTGGGACGCAAACGCCCGCGCTATTGTTATCAACCGAACTGAAGCGGCGCGGTTTGTGCGGCAAACTCACACATCATCGAGCAATCGCGGACTGCCGCGCCCCATCCATTTTGCAAGGTTGCGATGAAAGTTTGTGACCTTTCGCTCTTGATGCGGATTGGGAAGCGTCCTGCGGAACCCACTCGATTTCATACCGCGCTGAACTTGACTCATGTTGGAAAAATCTTGCGACAGCACTAACCCCCATTTTTCGGCGGTCGCCTCCGCGTACACCCACTCGGTCTCCGGCGCCTCGCCCTCGGGGAAGCGCTCAATGGCATAGGACTCAAAAATACACTGATCGGGATTGTCGCCATGCGGGCGAACTCGGTAACACAGTGCAAAGGTGATGCCGTGGAGAATTGTCATGTTGGGAAAGATGCTCCAGGCCAAACCCGCCTCACCCATCTGCGCTGGGGTTATTTCAGGCCAAGCAACGCCCCGCGCGGCATCATCCGCCCTGGCCGATGCCATCCAGTGCGCGACCACTTCATCAGCTGGGGTGCCCTCGGGCAATTCATCCACCAAACGCCGCGCAGCATTAACTAGCGTCATCGTCGTGCTGGCATTGTTAACTGACTCGTAGATCTCTTTCTGCAACTGATAGGTCGACTCTCTGGGATCCGCCCCCTTGCCAGCGCGAGTAATCGAGCTGCTCTGCTCCATTTTCAATGACTTATCGCGCTCATCAAAGCCAGATACGCCATGCGCACCATGTGCCTCGCTATAGGCATAATACTGACCCCACTTCAGCATTTGCGTGTGCGTTCCCGCAACGTGGTAAGGCTCCATGAACGCCTCAATCGCTGTTTTCCAGTTGCAATCAAATACAACCCACTGGCGCCACTTGTACCGCATCTTGTCGAGCAGGAAAGGATTCAACCGCCGGGCGGCTTCACCCATGAATGATTCGAGCGGCTCTGCATCGAGATCCATGTTGATAAAAACCCAGCCACCCCATGTCTCAGCGCGAACTTGACTGAGGTCCAGACACTGCTTGTCTAGCCCTCCCTTCCAATCTTGCGGGTCGAGCACAAAGGTGTTTTTGCCCTCGATGTCGTAGGCCCAGGAATGGAATCCACAAACGAATTTACGGGTATTGCCTCGCGCACCCATCGCACCGGGTGGGGTATCGATTAAACGCCGCCCTCGGTGCTGGCAGACATTGTGAAACGCTTTAATCCGCTCCTCGTCCACACGAATCACGATCACGGATTCGTCAGCCACATCGTAGGTGATGTAGTCACCTACTTCGGGGATTTCTTCGACCCGACAGGCGTGCTGCCACACATGAGGCCAAAGTGCTTTCTTTTCCTCCCGCGCATACTCGGGGCTAATAAATGCCTCGACCGGATAGGTGACGGCTTCGCTGAGATCTTCAACGGGAATAATGTCCACCGCTTTATTCATGAGTCGCTCTCCTGACGCTGATGCCCTAGCCTGCCAAGGTCTCAACAGCCCGTCAATGTGACGCGAAGGGCCTACACTAGGGCTCTGGGGATGTCGGTTTTGGCGTGATAGCATCACAATTAGAATTCAACACTGTTGTTTAGTCAACCGAATGACGCTCACACTTTTTCAACACGTGCAATGACCCTAGAGGAGTCCATCATGTCTGTCAGTCTCGCCCCCTACCAGACCGCACTGATCACCGGGGCCGCTCAAGGCATCGGTCGCGGTATTGCAGAAGCCTTGACGGAGTGCAACATTCGTTGCGTGATCGCAGACATCGAAGTCGATGCCGCTCAAGAGGCCGCATTGGCAATCGGCGCGCAGGCTGTTGCGCTCGATGTCACTCAACCAGACAGCTGGGCCAAAGCGAAGCGAGAAGCGACAGCTCTGGTGGGTGAAATTGATATCTTGTGCAATAACGCGGGTATCGACTTACCCTTCTCGAACCTCTCGGCGGTATCAAACGATGCATTCCAACGCGTTTTCGATATTAATGTGAAAGGTGTATTCCTAGGCGTGGCAACATTTGTCGACGACTTCAAAGCGCGGGGCCAAGGCTATGTTGTCAACACCTCATCGATGAACGGTCTGCTCCCCCACGCAGGCTCTGGTGTTTACAGCGCCAGTAAATTCGCTGTTCTTGGCCTTTCTGATGCGCTGCGCGATGAGCTCGCACCCATTGGGATTGGCGTGTCAACGCTCTTCCCCGGCTTAACGCGCAGTCGAATGTCAGAAACCAAGAACCGCGAAATCGCGCTAGAAAATCCGGCGATGGCCGAGGCTGTCGCCGCGAACATGATGGAGCCGGTTTGGTTGGGTCGCGCGGTCGTGCGGGCTATTTCCCGCAACGAGCCTTACATTATTAGCCATCCTGGCTATATTGAAGCGTTGAGGGCCCGACACGTGGCACTTGATCAGGCCCACGGCGAGCCGGCACAACCCGGTTATGGCGTCAAGGGCAGCGCCCTGAGCTAAACACCTCCAACTCACCTGCCGTTGAGGCTGTGCTTGATTCCTCAAAGCGCTAAAAGCCTGATATTTCGCAGGGAACCCCAGATCGCCTAAAATAGTCTAAGCCTAGACCGCGACAAACTGACTTAACGCCCACGCCAATCGACTGGGAGGCAGCTGCCCCAGATCGCGTAAAAGGAGAATCTCATGGCTCGATGGACGACACGGCTTCCAGCGAAACAAAGCCTATTCGACGCGCATTCGCTCGGCCACCACATCATTTTATGCGTCGGGCTCGCTTTGATATGCCTGTCAATACCCACTCGTGCCGGCACTTTAGCCGTGACCGGCCGCGCAGAGAGGCAAATGGCGCCCGATTTAGCCCAGATCAGTGTCGACATCGAGTTGCGGCGCAACGACGCGGCCGACGCACAGCGTGAAGTGGAGTCGGTGACGGCACAGGTGTTGCGAGGTCTCGCGAGCTGGCCGGTCGAGGAGCGTTCTGTACAAGCGGGCTTTGTCAGTATTGAGCCGGTCTATCGCTGGGACAACCCGGGTCGCCGACAGATCTTTGAAGGCTACCAAGCGAAGCGGTCTGTTTCTTTTAGAATCAATGATTTAGACAAATTAGGTCAGGTAGTACAGGAGCTTAGCAATAGCGGCATTACGCGTCTTTCGCCACCGATTCTACTCGCCAGCGGTGCTGCGATCGCGCAGCGGGAGGCATTGGCCGCAGCCTATGCCGATGCGCATGCCCAAGCGACTTTACTCGCTGAGGCAGCGGGTCTCTCGCTGGGGTACGCAGAGAGTATCAGCACCGACAGTGCGAGGCCGATACAATCCAACGCGCCAGCGATGGCCAGAATGGTCGCCGCCGAGAGCGATATGGGTACCTATATTCCCGGAGAGCTGACGATTGTCTCCTCAGTGGCGGTGGTTTTCTCGACAGCCGCCGCGACCAACTGAGTCGAAACGCGACTTCATGAGACGCTCTTGCGCAGGTTGCTCGCTCTCGGAGAATCGACCCAATCGCTGGTCAACACAGCGGCAGTCAACTGGCTGTCGGGTTGGCCCCTCAAGCGCTGGATCCTCGGGCACAGATTCCGCTGAATGAACCCGTATCAGCCGCAAACATAGGGTTAGCGACTGGCGCTTTGAACAGCGGGATTTAGTCGCGAAAGGCTTGGAAATCCCTGCCCTCCTCTCTATGATGTTGCTTGGTTTATTTAAAAGGAATATTGGCGTGGCTGAAAACAACGTATTGTCGTCGCAAGTTGATACTTTGGGCGTCGTTTCGACCAACAAAGTGCTCAAAAACACCTACCTCCTGTTGGCGATGACCCTCACCAGCAGTGCCCTGTGTGCGGCGATCGCCACTTGGGTTGGTATTGGCCCCATGGCGAGCCTAGGCCTCATGATCGCGGGCTTTGTGTTGCTGTTCGTCGTTCACAAATTAGCGGACTCGAGTAAAGGATTGCCGGCTATTTTTGCCTTCACGGCCTGCTGGGGTGCTGCGCTCGGACCCACATTGAGCTTTTACCTCGCAATGCCCCATGGACCGAACATTGTGATGCAGGCACTCGGTGGGACAGCATTGGTCTTTTTCAGCCTGTCCGCCTATGCCCTAAGTAGCCGTAAGGACTTCTCCTACCTCGGTGGTTTCTTGCTCACTGGTTTGATCGTGGTGATCGTGGCGATGCTGGCCAACCTTTTTCTGCAAATTCCACTGCTTTCACTCACAATGTCAGGGGCGGTGGTTTTATTGATGTCAGGATTCATCCTGTTTGATACCAGTCGTATTCTGCACGGCGGTGAAACCAACTACATCCGCGCAACAGTGGCTTTGTATCTCAACATCTACAATCTGTTTATCCATTTGCTGCACCTCATCGCCGTTTTCACCGGTAACGATGACTAATCAATTTTTGAGGCACCCACAAGCCCTAGCTCGCCTAGGGCTTTTTTGCCTTTCGATTCAATGAGATTTTCTCTAATCCTACAGGGCAGTGGCACCGATTCTCACCAATACGAACTGGCTCTGCGCCTCGCTCGAGCGATCACTCAGAGCGAGCATCAGTTGCTCAGCGTGTTTTTTTACGAAGGCGCCGTTCAGCGGGTGATGCGAGACGACGAATACTGCGTATGGCAGACCGTTCAGGCTCAGACGGGCACTGAGCTGCTGCTGTGTAGTCAAGCGGCCCATCGCTTCGACGTAACGCCGTCTGATGGATTTGAAATCGCCGGCCTCGCTACACTCGTTGACCTCTCTCACCGATGTGACAGGCTGGTGTCATTTGGCTGAGCATCAACACTGGTTTCTCGGTCACTTCGGCAAACAACTCGATAGCGAGGCGGCCGAGGGTTTGTTCGACATGGCGCTCGCGTTGGGAGCCTTCGAGCAGCATGTGACGTTGTTTTTTGGTGCCACAGATGACTCTCAGGGTTCAGAAATTGTTTCACCAGATGCATTTCTCAGGCGCCTCAACCTACTACCGCTTTACGACATCGACGTCGTGCATGTTGCGGCATCGCTCTCCGAATCGTTTTATGCGCTCGCACCCGATGTATCAATTGCCGTCCTCGACACACCTGAGCTACGCGAAAGTATCAATAACAGCGATCGTGTGGTGATCCGCTAATGGCCATTCATTTGATTGATTCATCGGTCGGTTGGTCGCGCTACATATCATCGCAACATGCAGAAGATATCGTTGTACTCACCCAAGATTGCGATGATCTGATGGCGGCTGTAGCGCAACAATGGCGTGGAGCGTCGCTATATTACCTACCCTCTCCAGAGCATAACCCCAGCGATCTGAAAAAAAAGGCCGCCAGGCCTGAACAAACTGTGAAACCTCAGGCCTTAACAGATGACGAGTGGCTCGCTTTGATCGCTGTGAACACCCCAGTGGTTAATTGGTGCTGAGATGCGAAGCACCGAAGAACTCACCGTCTTATGTACAGAAAATGGCTTCCTTCGCGACGTGGACCGCTGGGATAAGGACATTGCAGTTGCCTTGGCGTCATTAGAGTGCATCGAACTGACAGAGGCTCACTGGGAAATCATCTCACTCCTGCGACAGTTTTACGACGAATTTGGCGACTCACCTGCGAATCGGGCACTCGTTAACTACGTCAAGCGGCATCTCGGCAGCGCCAAAGGTCAAAGCGTTTATCTGATGGGTTTGTTTCCAGATTTTCCAGCCCGCCGCGCAAGCCGCATCGCGGGCCTACCCAAACCCAAACATTGTCTTTGAGACCACCATGCCGCTTTCTCAGTTTGCACCGGATCAATACGACATCTTGTTCGCTGAAAAGTGCAGCACCCTACGAGACCGATTTGCCCAGGTGACAGCCTTGGCGCCAGCTTGCTTTGCCTCTGCGCCAGAAGGATTTCGTATGCGCTGCGAATTCCGCATGCGGCACGAGGGCGATGCGCTTCACTATGTCATGTTCGATCCGAAGGACAAAAAGACCCCGGTGGTCATCGAGTCGTTTCCGATCGCGCACCAAAGCATACAAGCCGTCATGCCAACACTTCGCGACATGTTGTCGAAGAGCACCATCCTGCGACACAAATTGTTTCAGATCGAATTTCTTGCTAGCCAAAAAGGCGAGTTGCTGATTACCCTGATCTATCATCGGGCGCTCGATGAGGCGTGGCAAGCAGAGGCGAAAACAATCGCCGATGATCTCCGTGTTCACCTGATTGGCCGAAGTCGTAAACAACGCATTGTTCTGACACAATCGCACGTCGATGAGACGTTGCGGGTTAACGGTCGCGAGTATCACTACGAGCAACCCGAGCAGGCCTTTACCCAGCCTAACGCCGGTGTTAACGAAAGTATGATCGGCTGGGCACAGACACAAGCTGACCAATTCGGCGGCGATCTACTCGAACTCTACTGCGGCATCGGCAACTTTACTTTTCCACTCGCGCGCTGCTTTGACCGCGTGTTGGCAACAGAGGTATCCAAGGTCGCAACCAACGCCGCGCACAATAACCGGGAACTCAATCAGACTGACAATGTTGAATTTGCGCGCTTGTCTGCCGAGGAGATGAGTCATGCACTTGCTGGGGCACGTGAATTTAGACGTCTCTCATCGTTGTATCAGCCACTAAACTCGCTTGCATTGAACACGTTATTAGTGGATCCACCTCGCGCTGGACTTGATCCACAGACCTGCACACTGGCACAGCAATTCGAGCGCATCATCTATATCAGCTGTAACCCCACCACACTGCTGCGCGATCTCGAGCAACTCTCACAGTCCCACCGATGCAGTAGTTGGTCGATATTCGATCAATTCCCTTACACGCCGCATGTGGAGTGCGGCATCATTTTACAACGGAAGACTTGACATGATTAAAGCTTTGTCAGCAACAGAGATCAGCCAGGCAATGACACAACTACCCCAATGGCAACACGTTGGGGCTTGCATCGAGCGACACTTCGTCTTCCCAGATTTTAGAAGCGCTTGGTCATTCATGACGCAAGTCGCAGAACTGGCCGAAGTACACAATCATCATCCAGACTGGCGCAACGTTTACAACCGTGTCGAAATACAACTGACAACCCATGATGCGGGTGGCCTTAGCCAACGCGATATCGATCTCGCTCACCAGATCAATGACTTGCCCTGCTAAGGCGTTCCGGTGAGGAAAGCGAGCACCTGCTCGGCTACGCCGGGCTCGGTGAGACTCGGGGTATGTCCGACGTTGGGCACTTCAAGCACTTGAAGACCCGGACGGCGCGCCTGCATAGTCTTCACCAATTCTGGTTCTAGCAGGTCACTGTTAGCACCTCGCACCAGCATGACGGGAATGCGTGCAGTGGCCTCGAAGAGTTGCCAGAGCTGTGCGCTCGTATCCGGCGCCGCCAACTCAGCCATCGCAACCCCAATCAATGGATCGTAGTCAGGAACTATTAAACCACCCCGTTCAGTGAACATATTTTTCGCGGCACCAATCCACTGGGATTGGTCGAGGCCGGGGAACGCCGCGGCATTGATCGATGCAATAAATTCGGCCGCCGCTTCCCAATTCTCGAAGTGGGGAGTCTTACCCACATAACTTTGAATACGCGCCACACCCGCAGCACCGAGCTCGGGACCGATGTCGTTCAGAACAATGCGTTGAACACGCTCTGGTGCCAGCGCATGCATTCCCAGCGCCATGATGCCACCCATCGAGCTACCGACGATACCGAAGGAATCAATTCCTGCCACACTCAGTAGGGTAGACATATCACCCAGATAGGTCGGAATGGTATAGCGGTTGGACTGTGGGTCGTAGTCTGAGCGACCACGACCGCGTTGATCCGGGACAATGACACGGAAATGTTGCGCGAGAATGGGCGCTAGCAATCCAAAATCAGCGCTATTGCGAGAGAGCCCGTGCCAACACATGACCGTCGGCGCGCTGGAGCTTGGCCCAGGGTAGTCTCTTGCGTAGAGTTTGAGGCCATCAGTTGAATCGAAGTAGAGATCACGAAATTCCATGACAAACTCCCTCGCTCCCGAAAAAGAGATAGCGGCCTGATTGGCACCTTATCTAACAATCGTTCGTAACACGGCCTGATACACCGCGCGGCAGGCCCAAGCGAGCACTGGCCACAGCGCACTATGCTCGCAGCCAAACCGACCCGCTAGAGCATCTCAGAGCTCCGAAAAAAGTACAAGCCGAGGAGTAACGCCTACTCAAGCTGTGGTCGACTCGAACCGTGTCAGATCAGCACGCTAGAGTGCTGCGTAGCGTGTCTCAAGCGCCTCGTAGACACGGTCTGGGAAGCGATCATCGGCGACATCTAATGCCGTCATGATCTCGCTGAGATGTTCGTTATCCTCACGTCCTTGCCATACCTTGATGTACTCGCCACTTTTGTAACCATGATCCTGACGAAAAAAATTCAACACATTTTTCCCCACATAGTGGCGATATAACGCGTCGAAATCTAAATCACATGCAAACATCAACTGCACAAAATCAGCGACAGAGAAGCGTTTACTATGCAAAGAACTCTCCGCCAAAGCCTCTGTGGCGATCCGAACATCGAGGCTGCGGGGCTGCGCACGCACGAACTCCTCTTCAATATGATCTGCCAAGACATCAAGCGTAATCCCTGGGCGAAACAGCGCCGACATCCCAAAATGCCAGATATCAACCACCTCTAATCGCACCTGCTCCCAGTCGGGTACCTGATGCTTCCACCATTTGTAGCCGACGTGATCCATCAGTTCTCCGCATTCAATCCAAACAGCTCGGTACCACTCGAACTGTTGCTCAATCCACTCGGGATGAACCTTGGTATTCATCCGGTTTTGGAGTTCAAGCATCGTTTCAATCGCTGTGCGCATACGCTAGTTTCCTTATTAACCGGCAAGCAGCCCATCTAGGCCACTCCCCTGCGTGCTGCCGACAAAGTTTGGCCAGTTTGGGAGCACCTCTGGTAGAAGTGCCTCATCCACTCCCATCCAGCGTGAAATTTCAGCGTACAGGGTATCGACCGCCGTGCTCGGAAGGAAGCGCCCACGACCTACGTCTAGCGGGTTATCTTCAACTTGTTCCGGAAAATCGCCATAGAGCCGACCGCCCTGCACAGCACCGCCTAAGATCAACGCGTTGCCCGCCCAGCCGTGATCAGACCCCTTACCGTTAGATGTCAACGTTCGGCCAAAGTCGGAAATCGTAAACGTTGTGACCTGCTGTGACACCCCAAGCTCCTCAGTGGCTGCCAAAAACTGACCCAACCCCGCGTCAAGAGCAGGCAACATCTCCGCCTGCTCAGCCAGCGTATTGTCGTGATGATCCCAACCACCATAGGTGACGAAAAACGTTTGGCGAGTGACGCCGAGCTGTTCACGGACACTAATCAACTGGGCGATACGCGCCATGGCGATAGAAAAATTGTCCGCTGCGAAACTTGTATTCAACACCGGCGCTGACGCCATCGCCGCACGAAATAAAGCGCCCGCATCAATCGCTGATTGAATTTTCTGGCTGTAGACGCGACGAAGAATCGGGGCGTCCGCGACATCGAGCATCTGTTCTATAGACTGTCGTACCAAAGCATTATCAAACCCACCTATTTCCTGCACACCATCGGCAGCGTTGATACTGTAAGAACCCGCTGCTGCACCGGTCTGAAATGCATTGTTACCTGACATAGAGATATTACCCGCCAGAGCCACGCCGGTATTGGCACCGGTCAGTGCGTTCGCGAGGCGACCCGCAAATCCTGATCCGCTGCGATCGGCGGGTGTTGCCGTCTGCCAACTCAGAATCTGATCCGCATGGGAGAACAACCCCAGAGGCAACACGACTTGTTCGTTGTCATAGGCAGCCCGGTCCGTCGGCTCAACCAGTGGGCCGATATTGGTAATCAACGACGCTTGGCCTGCGTTAAATCGTGCTTTTAATGCGGCAAGCGCCGGATGCAAGCCAAAACTTACGCCATTGTGAGTGCCATCGAGTGGTAACAAATCAGATTGCGGCAATGCCAAATCAGAGCGGCGCGCCTGATACTGCGCGTAAGCAACGTCACTACGAGGCACGAGCAGATTGAAGCTATCGCAGCCACCAGCGAGAAGCACACACACGATCGCCCGATAATCCCCCGCCGCATGGGCCATCGAGGAGAAAACATTCAATGGTAAAGACGCTGCCACCTGCGCACCGAGTGCGAAACCACCGCTGTGGCGGAGAAACTGTCGTCGGCTAAAGCTCATGACTCACCTCCTGTTGCTACTTGCTCTGGAGAGATCAGGCTGAGATACAGTGCCAGCTTGGCGCGGTCCAAAGCTGGGGCAGCCGCCGCTTGAGACAATGCATTGGTCACAACCTCCCGTGTCCTCTGCGGCATCGCGCCCCCGTAGAACAAACGCTCAACCCGCTGTAGAAACGCTGGTGTGTCTGTCACTAGCGCCTCGAATTCGGATAGATCCACCGTAATCGCCGGCAATGTTCTGGCAGTGCGAATGGATTCTTCAGAGTACAAGACAGCCGCCATCAGGTTGATGACGCCCACCGCAGTATCTTCATTGGTGATCTGCATTTCTGGAGAAATAGCACCTTGACCGCCGGGTGGCCGATAAAACGGCGAGTAAAAATTGAAGACACTGGGCGCGTGCAAGACAAACTGACCCGTCAAATATTCGGCAACAAAACCCGTACCACCATAGGTTACATTGTCCGCAGGCGCTGCATGCAATGACCGATTAGCTGCTAAAAAACGTCGAAATGGCTCTCGAACCCGACTCGCCTGGGCCACTTCAGGATCGGTCAGGATCGCTCTGAGCACAGCCTGCATATTACCCCGCCGGCCGCTCCCATCATCTGCAAAGGCAGCCGAAACCCGAGCAACATATTCGGGCGATGGATTCGAGGTGACTAATCGCTGGATTAATTGGCGCCCGATAAAGGGACCTGTATTGGGATGGTTGAACAAATTGTCTACGGCCATTTCAATATCTTGCATGCCTGTTTGGCCCGCAGGAACAACTAAATTATTGAGCAGATATTTCTCACCCGGTTCATGAAAGTCGTCAAACATCACCATCGGCGTATCGAGTGCTGGATTATTTTTGCCGAAAAACAATGGCTGCGAATAAGGCGTCGACCCGTAACTCAAGCCAGTGAAGATCTTGGCAAACTCTTGAATATCGTCGTTGTCATAGGTGGGAATCGGCCGTCCATTACCGTCCAACTTTTGAGAGCCGTCTTGATTGAGTTCGTAGAGGCCGATCGTAAATAACTGCATGACCTCTCGAGCATAGTTTTCATCAGGGAAGGTGTTCGCCTCAAGATCGGTTTTACCATTGTTCACATGGCTCAAATAAAAACCCATCGCTGGATGCAAGGTCACCGCGAGCAATAATTCACGGAAGTTACCGAAGCTATGGATCAGGAGGGTATCGTAATAGTTAGACAGCGCCAGCGGATTGTTTTGTAGCGGCCCCGTCTGCGACACCACAAAAATCTGTGTCAGGGCGTAAGCCGTTAGCTGTCGCAATTGATCCTCTGCCGTCAGCGCCTGCTCAAAGAAAGCGAACCGCCGATACAGAACTGGATTAGGCACCCCATTAATAAGATCGAAGCCGTAATCTTGGATGTAACGTCTGACAATAGGTTCGTGCAGCCCCAGCGGCTGCTGAAACTGGTCATTAAGATACGCCGCTATGCCCTGCGCCGCGACCTGCTCGACCTCGGCGTAGGTGGGTCCAAAGGTCGTGAGATCCAACATGAGCGACGCATTATTATAGTCCTGCGCGGTCGGACCAGAGGGCTGAGCCGGTTCAACAGTTACTGGCGCTCCTGAAGAGGAGCCTGAGCCACCGCCGCAGGCGGTCAAGCACAACAACATCATTACTGTCAGCGATCTCAGCATGGCGATATGCCTCCTAATGGCCTCTGACTTCTACGGAGAATCCCCACAAAACCCGTCGGCAACGCGGCTTTTTTTGTATTTTTCTTTTGTATTTTTCTTTTGCATTTTTCTGATCACCTGCCTTTTTGCACGCCGTCTTATCCCCCCCCACAGCGCCTCGACGACCCGAGCGCCGATCATCGGGCGGGACACCAAGTGGGCATGGTGCCTTAACGGCACGCCTCCGATGAACCGCTAGCTATTGTATGTTGCCTTTGCAGTGATTGAGAGACCCGGAGAAGGCACAAGTACTGCGGTCCATCAGCACACCCCGATGTATCTCGGTGAGCAGCCTCAGAAATGCCGTCAATCCAGAGACCCCTCAGGACGCTCGGCTAAAATGACGACCGCTTACCGCGACTGCTCCTCGAACATTCTCCTGTCCAAGAATCAAGTGGAGCTAGGAATAATAAGCCTGACTTCGATCTGAGTGATCGGTCACATCGCGCACGCCCGTGAGCTGCGGGATTTGCTCCAACAACGTCTTCTCGACACCGCCTTTCAGCGTCATATCGACGGCGCTACAACCCTGACAACCACCGCCGAAGCGCAGCACCGCAACCTGCTCTTCGGTGATCTCCACCAACGAAACTTCCCCCCCGTGGGCAGCCAAGGACGGGTTCACTTCGTTGTAGAGCACATAGTTGATCCGGTCTTCGATCGGACTGTCATCATCAACCCGCGGCATCTTTGCATTGGGTGCTTTAATCGTGAGCTGTCCACCCATTCGATCAGCGGCGTAGTCAACCAATGCATCTTCAAGGAACAACAAACTGCGGCCTTCGAACCACGCTTTAAAGGCCCCGAAATCTTTTTCTTCATCGTCGTCTTTAACGTCGCCCTCGCGGCAATAAGCGATGCAGGTTTCCGCTTTCGGCGTACCGGGCTGGTTGACAAACACCCGAACGCCCAAAGCGTCGGGCTGCTTCTCAAGCAGTTCTGCTAGGTAGGATTGTGCTGATTCAGTGATAGTGACCATGATGAGCTCTGCTTGGGAAAATAGGACTGTAGAATAGCAAAAAAATTGTCGGTACATTCATCAATTTTTTTTGATATAGTGCGCCCGCCTCCTATACATCAACAGAACATGACGCAGAACTACACGACACAATCAGCTCAGCGACTGCTCGACGCTCTGGCGGAGAGAATCGTCATCCTCGACGGCGCCACTGGCACTGAGATCCAAAAAATGGGGTTGTCTGAGGCCGATTTCCGCAGCGACACGCTCGCGGATCATCCCGTTGCGCTCAAGGGCAACAACGATCTACTCAACCTCACCGCACCGGAGGTCGTCGCGGCTGTTCATCGTCATTACTTGGCGGCCGGCTCTGAAATTATTTCCACAAATACGTTCAATTCAACACGCACGGCACAAGGCGACTACGAACTCGCATCGCTCGCCTATGACCTGAACCGCGCTGGCGCACAGATCGCTCGCACGGCAGCCGACGGCGCAATACGCGACGGCACCGTTCAGCACTGCTGGGTTGCTGGCGTGATCGGACCGACACCGCGAACCGCTTCGATCTCGCCAGATGTGAATGATCCTGCCGCGCGCAATATTACTTTCGATGTCTTAGTCGAGAACTACGCCGAAGCGACACGCGGCCTCATCGAAGGAGGCGTTGACTTACTGCTGATCGAGACGGTTTTTGACACGCTGAACGCAAAGGCCGCGATCTTTGCCATCGACCGTGTTCAGGAAGCGCTGAATGTTCGGTTGCCATTGATCATATCGGCCACCTTCCCAGACACAAGTGGCCGACTTCTCTCAGGACAGACCGCTGAAGCATTCTGGAATGCCGTTCGACACGCCCGACCGCTCGCCATCGGCGCCAATTGCGGTCGTCGCTTTAAAGAGATCGCACCGTTCCTTGAGGATCTCGCTACGGTCTCCGACTGTTTTTTCAGCGCGCACCTCAATGCCGGGCTGCCCAATGCCTTTGGCGAATACGACGAAACGCCAAGCATCATGCAAACCGATTTCGCAGACTTCGCCAATCGAGGACTGCTGAATCTTGCCGGCGGTTGCTGTGGCACCACGCCTGATCACATTCGCGCAATCGCCCTCGGGGTGTCTGGTGTCACGCCTAGAGCAGTGCCAAAGAGCAATAACGACACGCGCCTGAGCGGCTTAGAAGCATTCAATTTTTCGGGCAAGGGATTCGTCAATGTCGGAGAGCGCTGTAATGTCACCGGCAGCGCTCGGTTTAAGAATTTGATTCTCGGTGACGACTATGAAACTGCGTTAGAGGTTGCCCGCGCCCAGGTGGAGGACGGCGCACAAATCATCGACATCAATATGGATGAGGGCATGCTCGACGCCGAAGCGGCCATGACGCGTTTTTTGCGGCTCGCCGCATCAGAACCGGATATCGCGCGGGTTCCTTTCATGGTGGACTCCTCCAAGTGGTCGGTTATCGAGGCCGGACTCAAGTGCATTGCCGGCAAAGCTGTGGTGAATTCCATTAGCCTTAAGGCGGGCGAAGCCGAGTTCCTAGAGCAAGCGGCGCTGTGCCAACGCTACGGCGCCGCGGTGGTAGTGATGGCGTTTGATGAGGAAGGTCAAGCCGATACGCTAGCGCGGCGCCAGATAATCTGTGAGCGGAGTTATCGGCTGCTTCGTGAGCAATTAGACTTTAACCCCCATGACATTATTTTCGATCCTAATATTTTCGCTGTTGCCACAGGCATTGAAGCCCATGACCGCTATGCACTGGACTTTATAGAGGCCACGCGATGGATCAAAGAAAACCTACCCGGCGCGAAGGTCTCCGGCGGCGTCTCCAACGTGTCTTTCTCTTTTCGAGGCAACAACGCGGTTCGCGAAGCGATTCACTCGGTGTTTCTCTACCATGCCATCCACGCCGGTCTCGATATGGCCATTGTCAACGCAGGGCAACTGGCGGTCTATGACGATCTGCCGCCTGACCTGCGTGATGCAGTTGAAGATGTGATTCTCGCACGACGCAGCGATGCGACTGAGCAGCTACTCGAAATAGCTGAAACCTATCGCGCCGACGGCGTTCAAAAAGCCTCATCAGAAGATTTAAGCTGGCGAGACGCCCCCGTCGCCGAACGCCTCTCCTATGCGTTGATCAAGGGCATAACACAGTGGATCGATGAGGACACAGAGGCCGCTCGACTGGCAGCAGAGCGGCCCATCGATGTCATCGAAGGTCCTTTGATGGACGGCATGAACACCGTCGGCGAACTTTTTGGTGACGGAAGAATGTTTTTGCCGCAGGTTGTCAAATCGGCGCGCGTGATGAAACAAGCCGTGGCTTATTTACAACCCTTTATTGAGGCGGAAAAAGCAGGATCAGGTGCCGGGCATAATGGCACCATTATCATGGCAACCGTTAAGGGCGATGTGCATGACATCGGAAAAAACATCGTCGGCATCGTACTCCAATGCAACAACTATAACGTCATCGATCTTGGCGTCATGGTGCCATGCGATAAAATCCTAGAGGCGGCACGCGAACACCGCGCCGATATTATCGGTTTGAGCGGCTTGATCACCCCATCACTTGAGGAAATGACACATGTCGCCTCTGAAATGCAGCGACTCAGCTTTGACATCCCGCTGATGATCGGGGGGGCCACAACATCCAAGGCGCATACCGCCGTGAAGATTGCGCCTGCCTATCAGAACAATACAGTCGTCTATGTCCCAGATGCCTCTCGCAGCGTCTCGGTAGCCTCACAATTACTAGGTCGCCAAGCCGAAGCTTTTAAACAAGCAACGGCTGATGAATATGCCATCGTTCGAGAGCGTGTTTTGCGACGAGCACAGACCAAGAAATTACTGCCTTATTCTGAAGCATGCGCCAATCGATTTGCGCCCAACTGGCGCGAATACCGAGCGCCACAACCGAGCTTTACCGGCCTGCGGACATTTGCCGATTATCCGCTTGATAGCCTGCTCGACGTCATCGACTGGACGCCGTTTTTTATTACTTGGGACCTTCACGGTAAATTTCCAGCGATCCTCGAAGACAAGATCGTCGGCGCACAGGCGACACAATTATTTGCCGACGCACGAGCGATGCTCGAGCGAATTATCGATGAGAAGTGGCTAACAGCGCGGGCCGTTATCGGCTTCTGGCGGGCAAATAGCGTCGACTTCGACGACATTGCGTTGCAGGATGACGATGGTGTCGAGATCATGCGACTGCATCAAATGCGGCAGCAGGTCGAGAAACCTCTAGGAGAGCGCCATCTCTCTCTCGCCGACTTTGTTGTGCCCCAAGGGCTTGGGGATGATTGGATCGGTGCCTTCTGTGTGACCACAGGCCACGGCATCGAGTCACATCTTGCGCGGTTTGAGGCGAATCATGATGACTACAACGCGATACTCCTCAAGGCGCTAGCCGATCGATTGGCCGAGGCACTAGCCGAACACATGCATCGCCGAGTACGCACCGAGTTTTGGGGCTATGCCCGTGACGAGCGGCTCAGCAACGAAGAGCTGATTCGCGAGCGCTATCAAGGTATTCGTCCGGCGCCCGGCTATCCAGCTTGTCCGGATCACACCGAGAAGGGCCCTCTACTGGAGCTTCTAGAGGCGGACACGCGCTGTGGTGTCACTTTAACCGATAGCTTTGCGATGCTGCCCACCGCCGCTGTGAGTGGACTGTATTTCGCGCACCCGGACGCGAGATACTTTTCTGTCGGGACGATCGACAGCGACCAACTAGCATCCCTCGCGGCACGCAAGGCTATGCCTGAGACTGATCTTTCAAGGTGGCTGGCACCCAATTTAAAATAAGTGCTATTTAATATTCTACTTTTATGTTAGACTGCTGCCCGCTCAACCGAGCAAGAAAGGAAAAACAAAGCACTACCAGAAAACAGGACAACGCCATCCACAGCACCGAGGAATCCGTCATGACCAACAGCAAAAACAAAAACAGCACCATCAGTACCATGGCTGTGGTCAAAAGCACCTTCGCAGCAGCGCTCGGTGTGCAGAGCGCTGAGAATCGAGAACGGGATTTCCAGCACGGTAGTCCTAAAGCGTTCATCATCGCAGGTCTGATTTTTACGGTGTTGTTTATCGGCACCGTGATCACCGTCGTGTCATTCGTCACGCCGTGAAGCCTTAGAGGATGCTGCGCCATCGCGGCCGCGATGCCCAACCTCCCGCCTTAATGCCTCTGCGCAGCACCGCTCAGCACACACTTTGCAGAAATTGGGATACTTTTGGTGCAAGGGGCACAACAAAAAGCCCCTTTCGGGGCTTTGTGATGCCTCTGTCGTGTTACCAGATTTTTACCCGATCCTCGGGGGCCAAATACAGGTCGTTGTCGGCGGTCACAGAGAACGCCTCGTAAAATTCAGGGACATTGCGAACCGCGCCATTGGTTCGGTACATTGCTGGCGAATGCGGATCTGTTGCAATTTGCCGCCGCAGCGCCTCTTCGCGATACTTCGAGCGCCATACCTGGGCATAGCCCAAAAAGACCCGCTGCACGCCCGTTAAGTCGTCGATAACAGGCGCCTCAGTGCCATCGAGGGACATTTGATAAGCGAGCAACCCTATCGAGATACCGCCAAGGTCACCAATATTTTCCCCGAGCGTGAACTCACCATTGACCTGTAGGTCATCAAATGGCCGATAGCCGTCGTATTGTGCAATGAGCTGCCCTGTTCGAGCCTCGAATTGCGCTTTATCCTCGCTAGTCCACCAGTTGCGCAACACCCCATCACCATCGAACTGACTACCGGAATCATCGAACCCATGACCGATTTCATGCCCGATGACGGCGCCAATAGCACCATAGTTGACCGCCTCATCCGCCGCGAGATTAAAAAATGGCGGCTGTAAAATAGCCGCAGGAAAGACAATTTCGTTGAGTGGGGGGTTGTAATAGGCATTCACCGTTTGCGGGGTCATGCCCCACTCCTCTCGGTCGACGGGACCGCCATGCCGGTTGATGATGCGCTGCGCCTCAAACTCGTTGATACGCGCCATGTTACCGAACAAATCATTCGCAGCAATATCGATGCCCGAGTAATCACGCCAATCATCGGGGTAACCGATTTTCGGCCGAAACTTGGACAGCTTATCGAGCGCCTCGGCCTTGGTTGCCTCGCCCATCCAATCCAGCTCGGAGATACTCACGCGATAGGCTGCAATCAAATTGTCAACCAAGGTCACCATGCGCGCTTTGGCTTCAGGCGGGAAATACTCGCTCACGTAGACTTTCCCAACAACCTCTCCCAGAGAGCCATTCACCAAGCGCACTGCGCGCTTCCAGGCCTCCTCCTGTTCGGGGGTACCACTCAGCACCGTGCCGTAGAACGCGAAGTTTTGTGCATCAAGTGCCGCAGTGAGTCGACTCGCACTCTCGTTCAGTACAGACCATCGTAAATAAGTCTGCCATGTAGCAATCGGCGTATCGAGAATGATGGTATCCAGCGCCTGCAGGTAATCCGTCGTAATGACGATCATGTAGCCTGGATTTGCAATACCGTTCTCAGCGAGAAACGCCGTCCAGTCGAAGTTCGGCATGATCTCGGAGAGAGCCTCCTGCTCAACCCGATTATAATTAGCGGACCAATCGCGCAAGTCTTCCTTGCGCATCTGCTGCTCGGCAAGACGGGTTTCCAACGCAACAATCTCGGTCGCGGCAGTATTGCCGTCGGGCAATCCAGCCAACTCGAACATCTTGGCAATGTGATCCTGATATTGCGCTTTAATCTCGAGCGAGCGCTCATCATCCTTCAAGTAGTATTCGCGATCCGGCAATCCCAGGCCAGACTGGAAGGCATACAGGCCGTAGATTGCAGGATTACGTAGATCTGGATACTGCGTGAGGCCAAGCGGTACCGTATAGCCCCGACGTGATGCCTCACCAAAATAGCGCGCAAGTTGCGCTGTATCGGCAATGGCATCGATGGCGGCAAACTCGCTAGCAAGCGGCGAGATACCTAAGGCATCTCGTGTGTCCATATCGAGGAAAGATCGATACAAATCCCCGACTTTTTGCTCGTCACTGCCGACTGGGAAGTTACCTGCAGCAGCGGACTCGATAATGTCTCGCACATGATCTCGGGAAGCATCGCGGAGCTGGTCAAATGTGCCATAGCGGGATTTATCGGCGGGCATTTCCGTAGACGCCACCCAAAGACCGTTCACATAAGCAAAAAAATCGTCTCCGGGATGCACACTCATATCGAGTTGTGTCTGATCAATGCCCGATACAGGCGCGACGTCTTGTCCCTCTTCCTGTGCTCCGCAAGCACTCAAAAGCGCTGCAAAAATAATAGAATTAAACATGAACTTGCGGCTCACCATTCACCTCCTAATGCTTGAGACCCGTCGAGCTACTACTCGACACACTTTCTTTTCGAGACTACCCCCTTACCGAACGCATTGCCAACACTCCAATACGGGTAGGTCATCATTGAGCGGGTTGTTCTTGGCATGGGCCCCTGCGGTGATTGACAAAAAACGCGCTTGGGGGAACTTTGGATCAGTGCCGTCAGCTTTAGTTGTTTTAGTAATTTCGCGTTCGCTGTGGCGCCCTGTCGTCATTCAGACTCGTCTATTCAACCGGCTTGGCAGTGTGCCCAAGAGGCGCCCTTCTCAGTCCGCGTTCGATTCCTACACTAAGGATGCTGACTGGAGACAGAAACAACTTCACCGGTCATATAACTCGAATAATCTGAAGCCAAAAACATCATCACATTAGCAACCTCCCAAACCTCGGCTGGCCGGCCGAAAGCTTCACGTTCACTGAGTTCCGCGAGTAATTCGGGTGGCGTCGTTTTACGCAAGAAATCATGCATCGCAATGCTCGGTGACACCGCATTAATCCTGACGCCAAACGCCGCTGCTTCCATTGCCGCGCATCGCGTTAATGCCATGACCCCGGCCTTAGCTGCGGCGTAATGACACTGCTCCGGCTGCGCTCGCCAACCTAGCACCGAGGCATTGTTCACAATCACCCCCTGCTCTCGTGCCTGCATACATCGAAGCATCGCTCGAGTCATCCGCATGGTGCCAGTGAGCGTGATATCGATCACGCGGCTCCATTCCTCGTCAGACATCTCAACTAAACTTTTAGTCCCGCCGAGACCCGCGTTATTGATCAAAACATCGATGCCGCCCGAGAGATGTTCCGCACTCTCTACCAGCGCCTGCACCTGCGCCTCTTGAGTAACATCGGCAACATGACCTTCGATAGCGCAATCTTTTGCAAGAGACCGCAAGTTAGCCACAGCACCTTCCAGGCGCGTTTCGTGGACATCGCTAATCAGCACGAACCTAGCGCCTTCCTCTACCGCCTTCTTCGCTGCAGCGAAACCGATACCGGCACCTGCCGCCGCGGTAATCAAGACGGACTTACCCAAGAGGAGCCCGTGGCCCGGGACATAGTTCGGAATTGCCTTTGACATCGGTAGTCTCCTCGCTATTTTTGACCGCGGGGCTCACGCGGCATACCGAGCGCCTGCTCAGCAATCAAGTTGCGTTGAATTTGATTCGTACCCCCGTAAATTGTATCTGCTCGGGTAAATAAAAATAGGGACTGAAGTCGGCCCAATCCATACTCGCCCTCGGGGATCAGCTCGGCGTCCGGGCCCAATATATCCATCGCCAGCTTGCCCAAATTCCTATGCCAACTCGACCAATAAAGCTTATAGATCATCGCTTCTCGACCGAGCGAGCCGTCGCCACCGGAAGACATCATCCTCAAGCTGTTATAGCGCATGGTCCGCAGACCGATATGCGCTTCCGCGATTCGCTGGCGAATCGAGGGGTCTCGTGCAGTACCGTTTTGTTGAGCAATCCGAATGATTTCATCGAGCTCCGTCTGAAATAGCATTTGCTGGCCGAGCGTTGATACGCCGCGCTCAAAACCCAGCAATGCCATTGCCACCCGCCACCCATCTCCGGGCTCACCGACGATATCGTCAGCACTACACTCGGCCTCATCGAAAAAGACCTCATTAAACTCAGACGTGCCAGTTAACTGAGGAATTGGACGAATCGTGACGCCCGGCTGTTGCATATCGAGCAAGAAAAAGCCAAGCCCTTTATGACCCACAGAGGACGGGTCGATTCTGGCAATAACGAAGACATAGCGTGACTCATGTGCCAATGACGTCCAAACCTTTTGCCCCGAGAGACGCCACTTCCGCGCTGTTTCATTCCAAACGGCGCGCGTACGAACGTTGCCAAGGTCGGAGCCCGCACTCGGTTCCGAATAGCCCTGACACCAGAGCTCTAACCCTGCGCGAATACCAGGTAAATAACGCTCTTGCTGCGTCGGCGATCCCAGTGCGAGCAGCGTGGGACCGACGAGGGTCTCACCGATGTGCCCCACGCGTCCCGGCCCCCCGGCTCGGGCATACTCCTCGTTAAAAATCACCTGTTGCTCGATACTCGCATCGCGTCCGCCCCACTCCTTCGGCCAGCCAATACAGGTCCAGCCGCCCTCAGCGAGGCACTGTTCCCACGCTTTGCGTTCGGCAACAAACGCGTGCTCATCACCCGGACCGCCGCGAAATCGGATTGGTTGAAAATCTCCGCGAAGGTTATCCGCCAGCCAATCAGCTGCTTCTTGACGGAACCGTTCGTCCTGAGCTGAAAAGCGAATCTTCATATCAGCCCCCAACTCCGGCACGCGAGTCTAGGAGCTGACCCGCAAGTTTTTCGCGAGACGCCTCAGGGCTACCTAGGTAGCGCTCTGTCGAACGAGCACGTTTAAAATACAGCTGAATGTCATATTCTTCGGTAATACCGACCCCGCCGTGCATTTGAATACCCGATCCTGCAGCGAAAAAATAAGCCTCCGACGCGCTGGCATTGACCATCGCCGCGGCCTCTAGCAACTCGTCAGCTGAGCTAAAACCTTGGACAAACTCATCGGCAACACAGGCCGCGTAGTACAGTAATGATCGTGCGGCTTCGACCTTAACCATGACGTCCGCGGCTTTGTGTTTGATAGCCTGGAAGGACGCAATAGTTCGGCCAAATTGGACCCGCTCACCGACGTAAGCGACACTGATATCAAGAGATTCCTGTGCCCCGCCAACTTGGTCAGCAGCGAGACAAATTCGTATCAAATCAAGCCAATGAATTAGCGCCTCGCCGGCATCGAGACTCAAGCAATCCGTCTCTGCAATCAGTACATCCTGCAGGCTGACTGATGCCATCGGCCGCGTCTGATCCAACGTTGGCGTCCTCACCACCGTGACACCCTGTGCCTGCGCATCAACCACAAAGACACCAAGGCGCTGGGTATCCTCGATCGTGGCGACGACCAACAACTGCTGCGCCACATGTCCAAAGGATACAAACCGATACTCTCCCCTCAGGCGGAAGGCTTGCCCGTCGGCAACTGCGGAGGCCGAGACCTGCGACCATGACGCTGCCGCATCGGTATGTGCGACGCTAAAACACTGGCCCTCGAGCAAATCGTTGAACAGTGACGCCTGGCGGTCTGTCTGTGGCAGGAGGCGAAGCAAACTTGTCGCCATAACAGAGGAGCTAAAGAAGGGGCTCACAAAAAGCCGTTGCCCCATTCGCTCCAGAACCCCGACCGTCTCGACAAAGCCCAATCCCAAGCCCCCGCACTCTTCGGGGATCAACAAGGCTTGCCAGTACAACTCTTGGCAGAGTCGCCTCCAAACCGTCTCATCATGGAACGGGTCGTTCCTCATCGCATGACGAACCGCAGAGCTATCCGAGACCGATGCGAGTACATCCGCGGCCGAATCAAAGATCATTCGCTGCTCATCTGTAAAACGAAATTCCATAAGCGGCGCTCAGGTACCCCAGACCGTCTGCGCAGGGACCTCTTGCTCAAGCAGCGTAAGCATGGCCGAGTCGATCTCCTCAGGCAGCCAACGTGCCCCCTTGTCCACACCTTTTGTGCTACGCCAACCATCGGCGATCGCAATCCGTCCGCCCTCGGCTTCAAAGATTTTTCCGGTGATGTGAGCAGAGCGCGCTGAACACAGCCAAGTTACCAGCACCGATACATTTTCAGGCGCAAAATGATCAAAACTGCCATCCTCTGGCACGGCCATTCTCGCCGCCATCTCAGGTACTGCGCTGGTCATGCCAGTCCTGGCGACAGGGCAAATCGCATTGGCAGTGATGCCATACCGGTGCAGCTCCGCACCCTGATTCAAGGTCAATGCTGCGATACCTGCTTTCGCGGCGGCATAATTAGACTGACCGATACTGCCCTGCAGGCCGGCGCCCGAGGTGGTGTTGATGATTCGACCCGATACCGGCTCACCTTGCTTTGCCTGCTGGCGCCACAGCTGGACCGCGTGACTCGATAGGCAGAAATGACCTTTGAGGTGCACCGCCATCACCGCGTCCCAGTCCGCCTCACTCAGCGATGCAAACATACGATCTCGGTTATTGCCGGCGTTGTTCACCACCGCGTGTAGGCTGCCAAACAAATCCAAAGCTTGCGCAATGGCCTCACCGGAACTGGAGTAACTCGTGATATCACATCGGTTCACTACTGCCGTTCCACCAGAAGCTGTAATCTCAGCGACAACAGCGGCGGCAGCCTCTTCATTGATGTCGTTAACGAGTACACTAGCGCCGTGTTGGGCGAGTGTCCTAGCGTGTGCCGCCCCGAGGCCGCCCCCTGCTCCCGTGACGATCACAACGCGGTCCTGACAAATTCCTGTCATGTCCTACCCCTAACTCAGTCGCTCTAATATGGTGACATTGGCTTGCCCGCCACCTTCGCACATGGTCTGCAGCCCATAACGCACTTGGCGCCGTTCCATTTCATGTAGCAGCGTGGTCATCAACTTGGTTCCGGTCGCCCCGAGCGGGTGACCTAAGGCGATGGCGCCACCATTGACATTGGTCTGCTCATGGGGATATCCGGTTTCCGCGAGCCACGCCATGGGCACCGAGGCGAAAGCCTCATTGATCTCCACCAGATCAATGTCCGACCAGGACAAGCCGGCTTTCTTCAACGCGCGAGCTGTCGCGGGAATGGGTGCAGTCAGCATCCAAATCGGGTCCTCGGCGCGAACGCTCATATGCGCGATGCGCGCTCGCGGGGTCAGATTATAGCGCTTTAATGCCGCTTCAGAGACCACCAAGACTGCGG
This sequence comes from Halieaceae bacterium, assembly GCA_038134505.1. GTDB lineage: Bacteria > Pseudomonadota > Gammaproteobacteria > Pseudomonadales > Halieaceae > Luminiphilus. The sequence goes on from JAYPVH010000005.1 coordinate 69,180, forward strand.
ACGCACCGTCACAGGTTTGACTCGATACCGCAGCGGTAATACTGCCACCAGGCTGTAGCGGCTCTAATGATGCCATCGCTTCGAGTGAGGTATTACGAATGGTTTCATCGCGATCAAGCTGCGCCATCGGCAAAATCTCGCGATCGAAAAACCCCGCATCAACCGCTGCCTGAGCGCGGCGATGCGACTCTAGCGAGAACACCTCCATGGCATCACGCGAAAGTTGCCATTTGTCAGCGATCATTTGCGCAGAGTTAAATTGTGTAACCAAACCGTTTCCATAACGCGCCACCCAGCCCTCGCTACCTGTAAATGGATCAGCGAATCCGAGAGCTTGTCCCGCGAGCATCGCTGAAGAGATAGGAATGGCACTCATTGTCTGCACACCCCCAGCGACCACAACATCTTGAGCGCCTGACATGACTGCTTGGGCTGCGAAGTGCACGGCCTGCTGTGATGATCCGCACTGCCGATCAATTGTCGTTCCAGGCACCTCATCAGATAGGCCTGCCGCCAACCAGCAGGTTCGAGCGATATCTCCCGCTAGCGGGCCGATCGTATCGACACAGCCGAAGATGACATCATCATAGTCGACATCGGGAATCGGCTGACGAGCCACGAGCGCCTTGAGAACACTCGCCCCAAGATCTGCACCATGCACCTCAGCCAAGGCACCTCGCCGTCGCCCTGTTGGCGTCCGAATCGCATCAACAATATACGCTTGCTGGGACATCTTTCGCTCCTTTTACGAATTCCGCTTATACGAATTCCGCTGAATTGTTCGCCTGCGGCATCGCGCGACCAAATGTGTATTCCGGGCCGATCAGGGCACGCGGATTCAGCAACCACTCATGAATGCGATTTTTGTGGAAGCCGTCATCGCCCCATTCCCGCGCCAGCGCCCAGGCGCGCTTGGACCAAATATGCAAGTCACACTCCCAGGTGTAACCCATTGCCCCATGCACTTGCATGCTGTGGCGCGCGGCCAGCTGCGCTGCGCTTGAGGCCGCGGCTTTGGCATGTGACACGGCCCAATCACCACGTTGTGCCGCCTGATCTAACGTAAAGGCTGCGCGATAGACAACGGGACGCGCATACTCCAGCGCTACAGCACAGTCTGCGAGCAGGTGTTTAACGGCTTGATTGGCGCCTAGAGGCCGACCAAATTGACTGCGATCTGTTGTGTACTGCACGCTCATCTCGATCATCTTCGCGGTGACGCCCAGAAGTTGCGCAGCGACACCCAATGCGCCGCGATTCAGCGCGCTACGCCACAGTTGAGCCCCGCCGTCAGCCGATAGCAAACGGCTTTCTCGCGTAGGCTCAAAGGCTACTGCGGCCACACGACGGCTTGGATCAACACTCTGTCTCGCTGTTAGCGTGACGGCGCTCCTGTCCACCAAGTGAAGCTCATCGCCATGACTGATCAGAAACCAATCGGCCTGCTCAGCAAAATTACAATGCGCATTGATGGCCGGCACCACAGCGACGTGCTGATCACCGGAGATCAAGCCAGCGAGCACCTCATTGACCTGAGAGTGCCCTAGTCCAAGATCAAGGACATCGACCAACATGGGCGCCGCGACTAAAATTTGCTCGACTAGCGGCTCAGGTAGTGCCGCATAGCCGCAAGCTTGCGCCAGCAGCACAAAGTCTGTGGGCAACAATCCCAATCCGCCGAGGGACTCGGGTACCAGCATGCCGCCCAGCCCCAACTCAGCTAGCGCCGCGGAGGTGGTTTGACACATCCCCGTGCTGCTTTCCCACCGCGACCGAATTGCCTCGGGCGTTACAATGTCGCTCAGAACACCGCGTAGCGCGTCTTCAAACGCGTATTGTTCTTCACTGAAAGTAAAGTCCATCTCGTTGTCCCCTATCGCCGCGGCATTCCGAGCATCCGCTCGGCGATAATATTGCGTTGTACTTCGTTAGCGCCTGCATAAATGGGCCCTGACTGCGCAAATAGAAACCCGTCGAGCCACTGCCCGAGCTCCTTCAGTTCCGCGTCACTGCCAGGCACAATCTCGGCTGCAGAGCCCAATAGATTCATTGCCGTCTCATGAATCTTTAGATCCATCTCAGACCAAAAAATTTTGTTACAACTGGCCTCAGGTCCTATTTCACCCCCTGCGATGAGCTTTGAGGCCGTTTGATAGGTTGACAGTGCGTAGGCTTCGGCATCCATGTAACAGCGCACCACCGCTTCCTCGATTGACAGATCGAGGACATCAGCACGACGGCTTCGATACAACTCAACGAGGCGCTTTGCCGCCTGCTGGAAGCGCGCCGGACTGCGCAGCATCAAGCCGCGTTCAAAGCCCGCCGTCGCCATCGCAATCTGCCAACCCTGACCCACACTACCGAGGACATTGTCCGCTGAGACTCTGACGTCATCGAAAAAGATCTCAGCGAAACCGGGCAGACCATTGAGCTGCGGAATCGGTCGTACTGTGATCCCATCCGCTTTGAGTGGGACGAGGATTTTTGACAAGCCATGATGACGTTCAGAATCGGGGTCCGTGCGAAACAGCCCAAATACCCAATCCGCGAAAACTGCACGCGTCGACCAAATCTTTTGCCCGTTGATCACAAAGTCATCGCCATCGCGGTCCGCACGACATCGAATGGCCGCCATATCAGATCCAGCGTTGGGCTCTGACCAGCCCTGCGCCCACATTTCTTCGCCAGCCGCCATGGCGGTCAAAAAACGTGCTTTCTGAGCTTCCGAGCCATACTCCATTAACGTCGGGCCCAACAAAAAAATGCCATTTTGATTCACCCGAAGGGGCGCCCCCGCACGGTAATACTCCTCCTCAAAGATGAGCCACTGAATCAAATCGCAACCACGACCACCGTAGGCTTCGGGCCAAGTCACCATGCCCCAATTTCCTGCAGCGAGCGTTTTTTCCCACTCTCGATGCGCGGCAAAACCTTCCGCAAGATCAAAACTTGGCAATGGCCTAGCGGGCACATGCGCACTCAGCCAGTCGCGAATCTCCTCGCGAAATTGGTTGTGAGATGCGTTATAGGTTAAATTCATACCCCTTCCCTCTTACTGCTCGCCACCACTACAGTGTTCGTAACACGCCCAACGCAAGGCACATCATCCCGCTCCTCACGACCTAGACAATCGATTGGCTACCCCGCGGCGCTATATCTAGCATGCTACCGCGGTCTGCGTCATACACTGTCCCGGCGACCAGGCGGATTATCTTTCAGCTGCTTCGCTCTGAGTCCCATCGGGTCTAGGTCTGCCATGATCGCCAGTTGCTCGGCGGTCGGGCCCTCTGTTTCTCGGATGTCTCCCGCGATCTCAAGTGCAAACCCGGTATTGTCGAGCACCTCTTCTACGCTCACCCCAGGATGCAGGCTCAGTAATCTCGCTTGATAATCGGGACCGCCAAAGTCAAAAACGCACAGATTGGTCACGACTTGGCGGACATCAATATCTTCCAAGGCGTAGCCTCTCGGGAGGCGATCCTGGTTGTAACCCACTGTGCAGACGACGTCGCACTCACCTTCAACAAAAACGCGACGTGAATGGGCGGGAACGAAGAACGAATTGGCATGACTGATCGAGTTTCCGGGAAATCCGCGGACACCGAGCAACTGGACTTTCGGTTGCTGGTAGTCACCCAAAGCTGAAATATTCGCCTGACCGAAGCGGTCAATTTGCGAAGGGCCGACCAAAGCGTGCCTGCGACCACTCCAGACATTGTCAAAAATACGCGCAAACCCCATAAAGTTCTCGTTCGCTTGCGCGCCATGGCTGGCAAGGCCGCTCACTGGATTCGGCTGGCTGAGCACGAAAGACTGGCTGTCGGTCATCAACAAGTCGGGATTGGTCGTCGACATCGCGAGCGAAGCGGCAAGACGCGGCAACAGGCCGATACCCGTCGCCAGCACTTCACCCTCGTTATCGAGAATACGACTCATGGCAACGGTCATCAGTTCAGCGAGTGAATAATCAGACATAGACACCTCAATACACCGGCAATGGCAGTTGATGAATCGCTGCGACACCACCCACATTGGCGAGGTATTGCGCTTCATTAGCACCGATCACCTGATCCCGATAATCGGCAAAGTTCCCAGCGCTCACTGCTTCGGCATACGCCTGAAAATGCTTGACGTCATAGCCGTAACGCGGGTCGTTCGATGAGGGATGTGCGCCTGCCTGCGTGGCGACCACCGCGTCGGTCACATTGCGCTCCCACAACACTTGGCGGGCAATGGACGCGTCACGAAAGACGTCGCTGTTTACGAGTTCATCAGTGGAGACAATAGTTTGCTTTGCGGCTCTCGCAAAAAGGTCATCCATGTAATGGTCGGGACCCTGAATCGCGCACACACCCCGCTGATCGGCGATCGATGCATGGACTAGCGCCACATCGAGGTGAAGGGCAGGCATCGCCACCCACTGTTTGTCGTCATAGGGGCTGTCGATGAGCGCGAGGTCTGGATTGTTTCGGATCACATCGGTACCGAGTCCAATGGCGGTGGGAATAAACGGCAACCGCCAGGCGGCGGCTCGAAGACCGAGAAGCATCATGCCTTCATCGATCTCTCGAACCTCGATCGCGCCCGCTTGCCGCGCGGCACGAAAACCTGGCTCTAGCGGCATAAAATCAAGCGAGACAAAAGCAAAAACGACTTTCTTCACCTGGCCTGCGGCACACAGCATCCCGACGTCAGCGCCGCCATAGGCAACCACAGTGAGATCTTTTTGGCCCTGTCGAATAAGTTCTCTCACCAAGGCCATAGGTTTCCGCCTCGGCCCCCAGCCACCAATGCCGATGGTCATGCCATCTTCAATGGCACTGACTGCCTCCTCCAGCGTCTTCGTCTTATCCATGATCCGTCCCACTCAGATGTTGCAATGCGTTGTCATGACGCAGTTTATGACCTGCTCTACCGTCCCAGCCGAGCCCATTGAACCGTGTGCGGCCCCCTGAGCACTGTGGCTTCCGCGGCATAGGTGCTTCGAGCAGTCCTTTAGCGGACGCTTCGCACGCCTCGATTTGACACCGGGTGCCACTGCGTGACTCCCGACAGCGCGTGTGTAGAACCTGAAGACTCGGAGCATCGAGATTCGGCACACAGACCCAACAACCGAGATCAGCCTCTCAGTCGGTGAAAGGGGCACAGTATCGGTAGGCACGCACCGCTTCATCATCTATAGAGACTATGATTTTAGTCATGCTTTCGCTTAGCGTATCCAAACTCCCTCACTGAGCGCCCGACCGACTCCCGATGCACAGCGACCCAGTTCTCAGCACCATCGATGCCCTCGAACGCGCCGCCCAGACGTGGCCGGACCGCCCGTTCATTATCGATGGGGATGCGCAGTGGACTTTTGCAGGCACGCTCGGCGCGGTCGAAACGCTCGCGGCTGGTTTGATCAGTCAAGGCTTCGCAGCCGGGCAGCGTGCCGCTGTTTGGGGACCCAATTGTGCCGAGTGGATCATTGCGGCACTCGCCATCCAACGCGCTGGCGGCACATTGGTGACACTGAATACGCGCTACAAGGGCAACGAAGCCGATCAAGTCTTACAGGATGCCGGTGCTTCGATTCTTTTTCGCCCCGAAGAATTTCTAGGAACAGACTACGGCACCCTACTCACGGGATTACCTTCAGAGGGCATTCCAAGCATCGTACTGTCGCAAACGCATCCCAGCTGGCAGACAGTCTGTCAGGCGGGTCAGGCCGCACTCAAAAGCCCCGAAGGCCTTGAGCAAGCCCGCAGCGCCAGGGCGGCTGTTAGCGGCGATAGCATCTCCGATATCTTGTTCACCTCAGGAACCACCGGCCGCGCCAAGGGCGTCATGACGCAACAGCATCAGAATATTAAGGCTTTTAGCTATTTTGCAGAAATTCTCGGGCTGAGCGAGGACGACCGCTATCTCATCATTAACCCCTTCTTTCATAGCTTTGGCTACAAGGCGGGCTGGTTGGCCTGTCTATTGAGTGGGTGCACCGCTTATCCCATGCCGACCTTTGACGTGGAGGCGGTGCTGCAAGCGATCGAACAAAACCGAATCACCGTGATGCCCGGTCCCCCGACCCTATTTCAATCCATCATCAATCATCCGGAGCGATCGCATTACCGGTTACAGAGCCTGACCAAGGCCACCACGGGGGCAGCGGTCATTCCTACCCAACTCATCGTCGACATTCGAGAGAAACTCGGTGTTGCAGGCATCATCACTGCCTATGGGCTGTCAGAAACCTGTGGCTTGGTGACCATGTGCCGTCCGGGAGACGACGCCCAAATCATCGCCGAGACATCAGGCCGCTCGATCCCCGAGGTCGAAGTGGCCATCCATGGTGAAAACGGCGTACCGGTACCAGCGGGAGATACCGGAGAGATCGTCGTTCGCGGATTCAACGTGATGCAGGGGTATCTAGACCTTCCAGAGGCAACTGCTGAGACCATAGACGCCGACGGCTGGTTGCACACCGGCGATATTGGCTCTTTGGACCACGCAGGCAACTTGCGCATCACCGATCGTCTGAAGGACATGTACATCACGGGGGGCTTTAACTGCTACCCCGCTGAGATTGAGAATAACCTGTTGCGTCACGTTGACGTCGCTCAATGTGCCGTGATCGGTGTTGCCGATGAGCGTCTGGGTGAAGTCGGGGCCGCCTTTATTGTGGCTCAAGAAGGGCGCCAAGCGACAGAAGAAGAAATGCGTCTCTGGTGCCGTGAGCAGATGGCGAATTATAAAGTCCCGCGACATTACATTTGGCTCGACTCGTTACCCCTCAACGCGTCGGGTAAAGTACTCAAAACATCGCTGCGCGAGCTCTACGGGCAGCGCCAGCAACAATCTGGAGACGACTCATGATCAAAAGCTTAGGTTATATCGGCATCAACAGTACAGCGTTGTCCGACTGGGAGAACTTCGCCTGCGAGGTAGTCGGCATGGAGGATGTCAGCGCCGCACGTCAAGCCGCAGATGACGTCCGGTTCTTCAAAATGGACGACCACCCCTTTCGTTTTTTAGTCCAGCACGCCGACAGCGATGGTCTCGCCTTCTGCGGCTGGGAAACAAACTCAGCGCAGAATCTGGAATCGTTGGCCAATACACTTGAGGCGGCGGGGGTCGATTGGTCCTGGGCCACAAGCGATGACGCCGCAGCGCGCTGTGTCCACAAGTTATTAAGATTCACCGATCCCTCAGGAAATCATCATGAAGCCTATTGGGGTGTTATTTCAGATTTCAAACGACTGAACTCACCCGTGGGCGTCAGTGGCTTTGTGACCGGCGATCAAGGTCTCGGTCATATTGTTCTACCGGCACTCGCGTTTGAGGACACCGTGAACTTTTTTATCGACCATCTCGGGTTCGGGCTATCAGATCTGATGGAGCTTCGCTTTACCCCGGATCCGGAGGAACCGATCAAACGACTGTGGTTTTTACATTGCAACCGGCGTCACCACAGTTTGGGCTTTTTTGAGGCACCCCACTCGAACGGCTGTGTCCACGTGATGACCGAGGTCGCCAATGTCGATGAAGTCGGCTTAGGGAATGACCGCCGTATCGCGCATGACGTGAAGTTATCGGGCACGCTGGGTCGCCACGCAAACGATCACATGGTGTCTTTTTATATGCGCACGCCGGCGGGTTTTGACCTCGAATATGGCGCGGAAGGGAGAACGATCGATGACTGGTCGCGTTACGAGGTGTTCGAAAGTACGGTCGCGAGTTTCTGGGGTCACGACTTCAGCGTAGGACATATGGACTAACCAGAACTCATGGCGATTACTCCATTAGGCCTATGAAACGACTGGTTTTCCGCCTAGGAAACAAGCCAAACGGGTTCAAATTTGGATACAGTGATCAGCTGAGAAGAGAACAACAGGAGACAACGTCATGGGCCACGCTCAAGTGATCCCTGAGGCAGTAATTGACCAGATCGCCGCTGCTGCCGATCAGCAACGTACCAACCGCCAAATGGATGCATCGGTGGTGTCAGCGCTGAAGGATTGTGGTTTCTACAGAATGATGCTCCCGAAGCAATGGGGTGGATCGGAACACAGGCCACAGGATTTTTTTGCCGAGCAAATTCGCATCGCCGAAGCGGATATGAGTACGGCTTGGGCGAGTGGCATCATTGGCGTCCATGCCTTTCAGATCGCCATGATGGACCCCAAGGCGCAAGAGGAGGTTTACGCGGATGATCCGAACACCTTAGTCAGTAGCTCATACAACCCGATCGGCGCACGCGCTGAAAGCTGTGACGGCGGCTTTATGTTGCACGGGCGCTGGGGCTGGAGCTCGGGGTCTGATCACTGTTCGTGGGCGCTGCTTGGCGGTGTCATACCTGGAGACGGTTACCGCACGTTCCTTATTCCGCGCTCGGACTACACGATTGAGGACACCTGGCACGTTATGGGTCTGCAGGCCACCGGCAGCAACGATGTTGTGATTGAGCAACCTATTTTCGTGCCCGAACATCGCACGCACAAGCAAATGGATGGTTTCAACTGCGTGCATCAGCAAACAAGCCCAATGTATGACTTGTCTTGGGCGCAGACGTTTATTCGAGTCGTGAATACGCCGGCGATCGGTGCGCTGAAGCACGCATTGAAGCTGTTCATTGAAACGCGGACCGGAGCAGCGACCTCGGACCCCGCAAAACTCGGTGGCGACGTCGAGACGCAAGAGCGTATCGCCAAGGTGAAATACATCATTGCTGAGTTGGAAAGCATTTTGTTTGGCAACTTCGACAAAATGGAGGCCGCTCAGTGGAAGCCGACGATGGATGAGCGCATCCTCTACCGCTATCAAGCGGCTCAGGTGATTCCCAAAGCGATCGAGGGTGTGGATCTGCTGTTCGATGTAGCCGGAGGACGCTCTGTCTTCGAAAACCACCCCATGCAACAACTCTGGCACGACATCCATATTGCGCGTTGCCACGTTGCCAACAACCCCACTGTCTTTGCCCGCAACCTCGGCGCAACGGCACTGGGGATGGACAACGCAGACGTTTTCGTCTGAGATCAACTCATGGCGGCCAATCCCGAAGTCTCTCACTACGTCAGTGCGCTGCCCACGCTGCAGGTGCATTACACAGACCATGATGCCTCTGGGGCCGAGCGGGGTTGCGTTGTATTCATTCACGGCAGCGGCCCTGGCGCTAGCGGCTGGAGCAACTTCAAGCACAACGTGGCTGCCTTTCAAGAGGCGGGTTATCGCTGCATTGTTTATGATCAAGCCGGCTATGGTCTCTCCGACAAGCCCATGGATGTGGACCATACGCTCGACTACTTCGTAGACGGACTCCTCGGTCTACTCGATCAGCTCGAAATTCACTCCTGTATTTTGGTGGGCAATTCTCTCGGCGGCGCGGTCGCCATTGGGGCCAGCCTTCGCAGCCCGCAGCGGGTGTCTCACCTCATCCTGATGGCCCCTGGAGGTATTGAGGAGAAACCTGTTTATTTCTCGATGCCGGGTATTCAGGCAATGGTCAAATACCCTATGGGCTCCCCTGAATTTACCCGCGAAGTGCTTGCGGATTTACTCACACAGCTCGTGTTCGATCCCAAACGTGTCGACGAGGAGCTCGTCGATGAACGCTGGGCCGTGCTGCAAACACAGAACGCACATGTATTAGCCACCATGGATATCCCTGATCAGACGTCGCAGTTGCACGAGATAACCGCACCAGTGCTTGTCTTTTGGGGCACCGACGATCGCTTCTGCCCCGCAGATGGCGTTTGGAAGTTATTGAAATCAGCACCCAACGTTCAAGCCCAACTCCTCAACCGGTGCGGTCATTGGGTGATGTCTGAGTACCCAGCCCTATTCAATCGTCGCTGCATTGACTTTTTGCAGGGCTAAGAACCGAGAGTGCCTTAATCAGGTCGAATAGCGGATTGTGCGCGACCACTCAAGCCCTATTTTTACCATTGGAGTGAAAGGTTTTTTGGGCTCTAATAAAGCTTTGGACCAAGCGACTCGCAAGCCTGATGACCTATCCAGACGTGGCGGACTTTTCGACTCTCGTGGGCTATCTCTATGACGGCCACATCGAGGAGGATCCGTACAACAACTTCCTCACCGCCTTCCGTAAGTTGATTGATTCAAACTTTGGTTCAATCACGATGCGAGAGCCAGAGGGCGATGACGGCGGTTTATTATTTGTCTCTTGTGACACGCTTCAAAAAACCTTTGTCGACGACCATGAAAACCCCTACACGGACCGCTACTACACGACGAATTTGATGACCAACCTACCTTGGGGTCGAGTTGTCTCACTGGACGAGTGCGTGCCTTATCACTCACTCGAAAAAACTGAGTTGTATCGCTTTTGCATGGCACCCATCGGCATCTATCACATGATCGGCGTTGACCTTCGCAATGCGAACGGACAACGCTTCAGCGTTCGTTTTTGCCGCCCCAAGAACGCCGAAAATTTCGCGGATGAAGAACGAAGCTTGCTGACGCTGCTCGCGCCACATATCCAGCGCGCTGTTGCCAATGGCATGCAGCTGATTCAGCTCGATAAAGAACGTAAATTATATTCAAGCACGATTGCCAAGCAGTCGATTGGCATGATCACTCTCGATGAGCGCGGCAAAGTTGTCACACGTAATGCTGTGGCCGATGCATTGATACGAGAGAAAGATGGTCTACACATCATCAATGAACAGATTCACTTGGAAAGCCCAGCAGCGCGCGCAAAACTCAGTGGCTATATCGACGAAGTGGTTGCCGCGCAGCGTGATCATCAGGCTGCGCCAACCAACGCGCTAGCGGTCGATCGTCCCTCGGGCAAACCTGACCTAGAGATACTGATCAAACCCATGATGATCGACAAGACCGTCGAGCCCGGCCATACGCCCCACATGATTGTATTCATCAATGAGCCTGAGCGGCATTTTGATATCGACACCAGAATCCTGATGTCACTGTACTCTCTCACCAAAGCGGAAGTTGCGCTGGCGAAGCTGCTTGCCGAGGGCCACAACCTTGACATGGCCGCAGCAGAGCTTGGAATTGCTCGCAATACGGCCCGTGCTCAGTTGCGTTCTATCTTCGCCAAGACGGGCGTCTCTCGTCAGTCGATGCTGGTCAGCCTCATCCTCAAGAGCGTTGTGACCTACTCTTAAGGACGCAGTTTCGCTAGCCTGAGACTCATGGGCAATCTGAAGTGCCAGCCACACCGCACCAGGACGATTTTGTGCAGAAGTGATCTCTGAGCTATTTTATCGCGCACCCTCAATCGCGCCACTCGATAAGACTTACCCGAGCATATGCATGTTGTCGGCGCTCCAAAATGCGCGCATATGGGTGATCTTTCCCGCATCGTTGAAAGCAAAAGTATCGATCACCTCGAAACGCATACCCCCTTTTGCTGTCGCGATTTCAATATAGAACGGGAATGCGGCCTCAGCCGCCGCGACGCGAACAGGCCCCAGAAGATCGGCTTTGACAATCGACTCGATCGATGCGCCGTAGAACGCGCGGATCGCATCGTGCCCAATGTGCGCCGACGTGCCGACCGGATCCTCTACTGAGCCATCCTCGTCATACAGCGCCACCACCGCATCGAGGTCACTCGACACTAATGACGATAGATACGTCTCAATCACTGCCCTGGCTTGCTCTGCCGATACCATATCGATCTCCCTGTGTCCTAATCGCCGCAACGTTCAGCCTCAGATGATGAAACTACTCGTCGGAAAATTGAGCCTCTCGCTTTTCGTTAAATGCATCGCGCGCTTCTTGTGAATCTTTGTAGGTATATGCCTCTAGGGTAAAGCCTTGCTCACGCCGATATTTTTCTTCTAGGTTTCCGTCCTCAATCGCATTCAAGGCTTCCTTCGCCAATGAGATCATCACTGGGCTTTTAGAAGCGATTTTTGTCGCGAGCTCGCGCGCGGTATCACGCAGCGCATCGCGGCTGACAACAGCCTCAATGGCACCAAGGCGATGCGCTTCGGCGGCGTCGATAAATTCGCCAGTAAAATACATCGCTCTCACCTTCTGTACCGGGAACAGCCGCTGCAAATGTGCGCCGCCACCCATCGCGCCGCGGTCGACTTCGGGCACACCAAATCGGGTGCAATCAGACGCCACTAAAACGTCTGCGGCGCCGGCAATACCGATACCCCCACCCAGAACAAATCCATGAAGCGCAACAATCACCGGCTTGGGATTGCGGTGAATCGCGGCGAAGGTATCAAAGTTGCCTTTATTCACCGGCACGATCATACCTGGATCAGCGCCCAATTCCTTAATATCAACCCCAGCACAAAAGCCCTTACCTTCAGCGCGAATCACGATGACATGAACCTGCGGATCAGTACCCAGCCGCTCAATTTCTGAAGCGATCGCAGCCCATTCCGATGCGTTGAAAGCATTGACCGGCGGTTTGTTGAACACCACCTCGGCGATGTTGTCTACCAATTCTGTTGAAAACGCCATCATCAAACCTCCTGATTCAACTGACCGAGTCGAGACAAGGTATCGTCAGCCTCTGCCATCAATCGGACAATGAGCTCATCCACTGTCGGCAAGTCCTCGATCAAACCCGCCACCTGACCACTTGGCAAAATGCCAGACTCTGGATGCCCCTTAACCATCGCCTCTTGGATCATCATCGGCGCGTTTGCTGCCATGATCGTTTGGCCCAGCGACAAATCACCGCTGCGATACATTTTCCAGGCACTTTTCAGCATACCGAAGAGAGACCCGCCTGTGAGCCGAGTAAATGCCAAACCATTCACCATCGCGCGCCACAGCAAGCCGAGCCCGCTTGCCCTCATCAGTCTCTGCAAATAGGGGTTCGCTATCATTCGTTGGGGCAACCCATCGAGTGCCGTGCTCACAACAATCTGCTCGGGCTGAGCAACGAGATACTGCCGTTTGGTTGTCTCTGGAACCGGCGACTCCGCTGTCAAAAGAAAACGCGTGCCCATGGCAATGCCATCAGCACCCATAGCCAAAGCCGCGACTAGCCCGCGACCATCGCGGAATCCGCCTGCTGCCGCGATGGGTACGGATACCTGCTCTCGCACTTGTGACAACAAAATCGATGTCGCGACGGATCCGGTATGGCCACCGCCCTCGCCACCCTGAACAACCAAGGCATCTGCACCGAGTTCGACAGCTTTCACTGCGTGTTTGAGCGCGCCGACAGTCGGAATACAGACAATCCCAGCCGACTTCAGCTTTTCAACCGCCGATCCCGCTGGCGAGCGACTGTAGCTCACAGCGCTGACGCGATGCGCCACACAAAGATCAACAATATCTGCCGCATGGGGGACATACATATGGAAGTTGACACCAAAGGGGGCATCAGTCAGCGCTTTGATCTCTAATATCCCCTTTTCAATCTCCTCCAGCGTCATCACAGCGCCCGCAAGAAAACCGAATCCGCCCGCTTCTCCTGCGGCCGCGACAAGACGACTATCAGCCACCCATCCCATCGCCGTCTGTATGACGGGATAGCGGCAACCCAATAAATTCGTCAGTCGCGTATTCAAGATCATCTCCCGATCATTTCGTGAAACGTTGCACGATCATCCCCGAGCCCTACTTGTCGGATCGCGCCATTGCTCTGCTGCGCGTCATCTTTGCTCACTAGCGGCATCTGTTATGGCGCGATATTGCTATTGTCGCATGTTCTAACGACATCGTAGCCTTCGATTTTGCGTCAAGAGCGCACCTCATAGCCTGAATAGACTAAGTAGGGATGACGCTGAATGGGGTGTGTGTTTTACTCTGACCCGGCCAAACACCTATCACTGGAGATGTAATGAACGCCTATACCGCCGCTCATCAGGCCGCCGTTGCGCAACTCACCTCCCCCGGGGCGCCCTTCGAGCTTGGACTGTATGAACGCTATGGGCACTCGTTTAAATATTATAAAAACGCGGCAGCGAATTTAAGACAGGCCATCGACCAAGGTCGGCAGTTTGGTGATGCGCCCTTTTTACAATATCAAGATCAGTCTCTGACCTTCACGGAGTTCTTTGACGCCGTTGACCGTTTGAGCCGAGCTCTCCTTGAACAACATAGCATTTCGCCCAAAGACCCCATCGCCATTGCGATGCGTAACCGCCCTGAGTGGCTGATCGCGTTTGTCGCCATCATTAACATCGGCGGTGTCGCCGTGCTCCTGAACAGCTGGGGAAAAGGGCCAGAGCTGCAACAAGGCCTTCGCGATAGCCAGGCCAAGCTACTCATTGCCGATAAGGAACGATTGGATCTCGCCGATGGGAGAGCAATACCGGTCCCGACCCTATCGGTCGACGCGCAGGCCTCTGAAGCAGATGCTCATTGGCAACAAACACTAGCCTCTCACGCACCGTTAACCGATCATTCGATAGACATTTCAGGCGAGGACCCCGCGGTTCTGATGTTTACCTCGGGCACCTCAGGCACACCTAAAGGCGCTCTATTCCCTCACCTGACGTTGTGCCAAATCATGATGAACTATGAGTTTATCGGCGCCGCGACCTATATGACCAACACTGAGGCGGTAACGACGCAGATGAGCTCGGGAATCCGCGGTAATACCTTGCTGGCGGTGCCTCTTTTTCATGTGAGCGGTTTGTTATCTCAAGCGTTAATGAATCTGCGTTTCGGTCGCGGGATTCATATCATGTATCGCTGGGATGCCGCTGAAGCCATTCGCTTAATTGAGCGCGAGTCCATTACCGGACTCACCGGCGCCCCGAAGATGATGATGGACCTCCTGACACATGCAGATTGGACCGCAGAAAAAGGGAGGACCTTGCAAAATACCAGCGCCGCCGGCTCTGCAACGCCAGAAGTTCTGCACAACCTAATACTTGAAAAGGTACCGAGCTGTTTGTCTGGTGGCGGCTGGCGCTTGACTGAGTCTGGCGGTACGGGAGTCGCATTTACCGGCGCGCACGCCCACGAACGACCGGGAGCCTCGGGATACCAAAGTCCAATCGTCGAGTTCAGTTTCCGCGACGAGGCGGGCCGCGAGCTACCGCGGGGCATACCCGGAGAGATCTGGCTGCGAGGGATTACCGTCATCCCACGCTATAGCTCCGGCAGTGATAACAGCGAATTTGTCGATGGTTGGTTTCGAACGGGCGATGTGGGCTATTTTTCAGACGAGGACTTGCTTTACATCTCAGGTCGAGTCAAGGAGATGATTATCCGCGGCGGAGAAAATATCTATCCCGCGGAAATCGAGGCCTGCCTACTCGAGGTCTCGGAAGTCGCAGAGGTCGGCATTGTTGGCGTCGCCAGCGAGCAGTGGGGGGAGGAAGTCGCTGCAGTCGTCCGTTTTCATGAAGGTGCTAGCACGACACTAGATGAACTCGCTACACATTGTGCCGCAAGACTTGCCGCCTACAAGCAACCAGTCCTCTGGAAGGTCACTGCAGAACCGCTGCCGCGAAATGCACTGCAAAAGCTACTTAAGGCTGACATCAGGGAGCGGTTCTTCTCTTGATAGTGCATTCGACCAATAGGCAACGCTCATCGAGCGTATTTGTTGCCGCCTTCAGCGCCACAACACCTTGACGAACAGGGGAACGCTGCATTGAGTGATACTCAGGAATTTGGCACGCACCTCTTGTTTCGCGATGCGCCAGCGCCCGCTCTGGATGAACTCTCTGATTTCGCATCGCAAATATCCGAGCTCACGGCTGTATGGTTCGCCACCGCTGATGCCCACAGCGCGCGGGCAGCACAGTGGCAGGTCAAGCATGAACTGTCCCCGCTTCAAGCTCGCGTCAGCTTTTATTCTAGCCAACCGCTGAGCTTGGACAGATTCGCCACGCAAGAATTTGCGCAACATGCCATGCTTTATCGCGGCGAGACCCATCGTGTCATGCAACCGCCCGTCGCGATCGGCGAGCGCTTCCATGGTACTGTCCAAATCGCATTATTTTGTAAACGTCCAGAACTGAGCGAGGCGTCCTTCGAGTCGATCTGGCGTGATGACCACACCTCAGTAGCACTCGAAACGCAGAGTACCGTCGGCTATACGCAAAATCGCATTCTGGAGAAACGGGGTTCCGAGCGCTGGGTTGATGCGTTGGTCGAGGAATACTTCCCTCCCGAGGCTGGAGATTCGGTGGGCCATTTTTTTGCAGCACCACATAATCCTGACAAGCTGACATTGCATATTGAGCGGATGAACACGAGTTGTGCACGCTTTATTGACCTTGCAGGCATCGAGGTTATGCACCTGAGTGATGTTCGCGTTAGGTAATTGAGGAGTATTGAATGACGAATGAATTGAATGGCAAAGTCGCGGTGATCACGGGTGCGGGACAGGGTATTGGGCAGGGTATCGCTTTTTCGCTAGCAAAACGTGGGGCGGCAGTCGTCGCGGTCGGCAGAACCTTAGAAAAGTGTGAGCGTACGGTCGCCAGTATTGCCGAGCGCTTTGGCACACCGGCTATTGCCGTGCACTGTGACATCGGTCAACTCGATCAACTCGACGGTGTGATCACACAGACGATCGACACCTTCGGCAGACTCGATATTCTGATCAACAACGCGGTATATACCACCATCGGTTCGCTTCTCAACACGCAGCTGTCAGATTTTGAGAAAGGACTTCGTGTCGGTCCCATGGCGACTTTACGCCTCATGCAGTTGGCCCATCCACACCTTAAAGCAGCGGGTGGTGGCAACATCATCAATATGGCCAGCACATCCGCTATGCGCTGGGACTCTAGCGATTACGGGACCTACGCAGCGGAAAAAGAGGCCATCCGTGCGCTCACGCGTGCAGCGGCGAATGAGTGGGCAGCGGATGGGATAAGAAGCAACGTCATTTTGCCTCATGCGATGTCGCCCGCGCTCGCAGGCTGGGCTAAGGCACGGCCCGAAGAGGCCGCGGCATTCGCAAAAACGATTCCAATGGGACGCATTGGTGAATGCGAAGCGGACATTGGTGAGTTTGTCGCGGTACTGTGCAGTGATGCCTCGCGCTACGTCAACGGGCAAAGCATTGCCATTGATGGCGGACAGGCGAACCTTGGCTAAGCCAACAGGCCTGATATAAAAGAGGATGTTGTCTGGGGGATTGCATCAATGACATCAGAGGGCAGCAGCCCATGCTCGCCGCAATTAAGTACAGCCGTATCGGCCGCGGTCGCATGGAGGTAAACGCCGATTGTGGCGGCATCATGTGGTCCCTGCCCTTGGGCATACCAAGCAGCAACCACACCACTCAATACATCCCCCATCCCTGCGACTGCCATGCCGGGATTGCCACGTAGGCACACCTCCGTTGCGCTCGCCTCTGCGGTTGAGATGAGTGTTCCAGCGCCCTTGAGAATCACGGTGCAGCCATAGCGCTCAGCGAGACGATTGACCGCCGCAAAACGGTCTCCCTCCACATTCAGTGTTGTGTCTTGCAAAAGCCGCGATGCCTCTCCAGGGTGCGGGGTCAAAATGCTCTTTGACGGCAGCCTCACCGGATTTTGGGCCAGCCAATTCAAACCATCGGCATCAACCACCATCGGCTTACCGGATGCGATCGCCGCGTGCCAAATCGGCTCTCCCCAAGCAGACATACCCAAACCGGGGCCAATCGCAATCACATCAGCTCTCGCAATCGACTTTTCAAGTTGCTCAACATCGATTGCCGAAAAAGCCATCAATTCCGGTCTGCGCGCGATGGCCGCACCGACAAAACTTTCGTGTAAGCCCACACTGACCCAGCCTGCGCCTGAGCGCAGTGCGGCTTCGGCGGCCAAAATTGCAGCGCCCCCCATACCTGGTGCACCACCCAAGACCAGCACATGCCCAAAATATCCTTTGTGAGCATGACGGGGACGCGCTGCTACCCTGCGACGCAAATGTTGTGCACTGAGCACCTGCCCAAGCCCGCGGTCCCACGGCGCTGGCAACGGTTGATCATGCAATAACTCAAGATACACATCGCCACAGCATTCTCGAGCAGCACCGGTGAGCAAACCCTTTTTCAATCCGATAAAGGTCACTGTGACATCAGCCTTGAACACCATTTCGGCGAGCCTACCGGTCTGCGCACAAAGTCCTGAGGGGACATCTAGGGCCATTGTCTTCAGCGACCGATCTGCTCGGCTTTTGTTGACCAGGTCAAGAAGCGTCTTCTGATGCGGGCGTAACGCGCCAGAAAATCCAGTGCCCAGAAGACCGTCGACAAGCACTGTCGATGCTCCGGCTCGAGTGAGAAGCGCCTCAGCTTCCACCAGCGAGGTCACTATGTGTGCGTCGGGCAGAGCGACATACTGCGATCGTGCGGCGAGCGCATCGCCCTTCACCCGAGCGGGGTCCTCCAGACAGACAACGCAGACTTGCAAGCCCGCTTCTCTAGCAAGCCAGGCGACCACCCAGCCATCTCCACCGTTGTTCCCACTACCGCAAAGCACAACGACGTGGTTCCTGTCAGGCCATCGATCCCGGAGGCGTTGGAAAGCGGCGCGACCCGCCTTGAGCATCAACCGCAGTCCAGAAACTCGATGCTCGTTGATCAACCACTGTTCGATATCGCGAACGATATCCACGGAATAAACCGGCTGGCCCTCGAGCGCTTCGAATGGACTGTTGATCATTGAAAAAAACCGTCCGTCGCTTCAACCAAATGCTTGGTTATCTCAATATCGAAGGCGGAGTGCCCAGCCTCACTTGCGACCAAAAACTTCGCCTCAGGCCACACCGAGTGGAGATCCCAGGCGGAGCGCATCGGACAGACCACATCGTATCGACCCTGCACAATCACCGCAGGGATATGCCTAACGCGATCAATCTCGCGTAACAATTGATCTTCCGAATCAAAAAACCCGCGGTTGACAAAATAGTGGCATTCAATGCGAGCCACCGCCAGCGCTGAGCGCGCCTCACTAAAGCTGTCGATAAACGCCTGGCGAGGGGTGAGGTAACTCGTGGCCCCCTCCCATGCGGCCCAGGCCTGCGCCGCTTCGAGGCGAACTTGCTCGTCACTGTCTAGCAAGCGCCGGTGGTATGCGGTGATCAAATCGTGTCGCTCATCGGGCGGTATAGGCGCCAGATAACGCGCCCAGGCATCAGGAAAAATCTCACTCGCGCCATACTGATAAAACCACTTCAATTCCGCCTGCCTGAGCAAGAAAATACCCCTGAGTACCAAAGCTGACACCCGCTCGGGATGCTGCTGTGCGTATGCCAGCGACAGCGTACTTCCCCAGCTACCGCCAAACACAAGCCATTTATCGATGCCCAAGCGTTGTCGCAGCAGGTCAATATCGGACACAAGGTGCCAAGTTGTGTTGGCCTCCAAAGAAGCATGTGGCGTGGATCGACCGCAGCCGCGCTGATCAAAAATAACGATGCGATACCGATCCGGGTCGAAAAACCTGCGGCAATCTGGATGCGAACCGCCCCCCGGACCTCCGTGAAGAAATACGCAGGGTTGCCCTGCTGGATTGCCACTTTGCTCATAGTAGACACGATGCCCATCACCGACATCGATATGGTCTGAGTCGTAAGGCTCAATCGGGGGATACAGCGGCTGCTCGCTCATGGGAATCTCCACATCAGTTGCCTTTGAATATAGGCCGATGCCGCGCAAAAGCCTGCTATTCGAGTAAAATACCGACCTCGTTACCTTCGTAGACCAGTTCGCACACTGCCAACGAGGGACACAGTGCACCAAGGGCCTCGCCACTCAACAGGTCAAATCGATACTGGTGTTTTGGGCAGCACAAGATGCCATCGATAATCTCCGCCCGATCAAGTGGCCACTGCTGATGAGGACAGCGCGATTCGAAAATAAAACAACGCCCGTCTTCTTGCACGAGAAGCACCTCGAGGGCGTCGATTTTAATACGACGCCTAAAGCCGTCGTGGAGGTCGATGAGCCTAGCCAGTGGTTGAAATCGTTTCACGCGCGACTTAAAGCCAAAATCTTTTGAGCGCCCTGTAACGGCGACAATGTGCTGTTTCTCACCTCTCGTTCGACGTCAGGTAACGCTGCGGCAACCGCACGGTGACTGCGCAAATCTCGCAGTAGCAACTCATTGATGAGCTGGCTCAACCAAGCGAGATTCTGTTCAGCGCGTTTCTCAGTAAGCGCACCGTTACTTGAAAGCGCTTCGCGGAAGCGAAGAATCATCTGCCACACGGTATCCACGCCCTCGCCATGTAACGCGGAGCAAGTTAGCACCTCTGGCGTCCAGTCTGGCCGATGACGCAGCAGCGACATGGCACCCGCATAGTGCTGCTGCGTCGTTTTGGCCAGTAATGCACTGGCGCCATCGGCCTTATTAATGACGATCGCATCAGCGAGCTCGAGGATGCCTTTTTTAATCCCCTGAAGCTCGTCGCCGCCACCCGGCAACATCAGGACCAAAAAGAAGTCGACCATACCTGCTACAAGATGCTCTGACTGCCCCACGCCCACAGTCTCAACCAAGATGACATCAAAACCCGCTGCCTCGCACAACAGCAACGACTCACGGGTTTTGAGCGCGACACCCCCCAGCGCATCACCCGCTGGCGAGGGCCGGATGAACGCGTTGGGTTCGCGTGAAAGGTGCTCCATTCGTGTTTTATCGCCCAGGATAGACCCACCGGCAATCGGAGAGCTGGGGTCGACCGCGAGCACCGCGACTCGGTGCCCCGTGCGAGTCAGTGCCTGACCGAAGCACTCGATGAATGTTGACTTCCCTACTCCCGGAACACCCGTAATACCAATACGGATACTGTTACCTGTGTGCGGCAAGATGTCAGACAACAACGCTTGCGCCGCTTCCCGATCGTCGGATCGACGACTTTCAACGAGTGTAATCGCCTTGGCTAAAGCCCGGCGATTGCCTGCAAGGATCGCCTCAGCTGTTGGCGTTGATGGCATCCAGCACCTTCCGTGCCGCTTCTGGAATCGGCGTGCCCGGACCGAAGATCAAACTGACACCCGCGTCGTAGAGAAAAGCATAGTCTTGCTGCGGAATGACGCCGCCAGCGATGACCAAGACATCCTCCGCACCAGCAGCCTTGAGGGCCTCGATCAACTGGGGAACCAGCGTCTTGTGTCCGGCAGCCAAACTCGATGCGCCGACAACGTGCACATCGTTCTCAACTGCTTGGCGTGCGACCTCGTCAGGTGTAGAAAACATGGGTGACAAGTCGACATCAAAACCGACGTCGGCAAACGCCGTCGCCACGACTTTTGCACCGCGGTCATGTCCGTCCTGCCCCATCT
This sequence comes from Halieaceae bacterium, assembly GCA_038134505.1. Taxonomy (GTDB): domain Bacteria; phylum Pseudomonadota; class Gammaproteobacteria; order Pseudomonadales; family Halieaceae; genus Luminiphilus. The sequence continues at coordinate 90,358 of JAYPVH010000005.1, forward strand.
TAGCGACGAGCATCCGCGGCCGGCGACCGTGTTGCTCGATGAATCCGTCGATATCCATTGCAATACCCTGCCATTGATCATCGTCAGCATACGCCGCACCGTAGACTCCTGAAACGGTCTGGGCGCGCGCAACAAACCGTCCAAAAACCGCCTCCAGAGCATCGGAAATCTCACCAACCGTCGCTCTTAAACGGGTTGCATCAATCGCCAGCGCCAGTAAGTTTCCGTGACCGCTCTCTGCGGCCTGCGTTAATGCCTCTAAACTTAGCTTCACTGCAGCGTCATCGCGACTGGTCCGAATCGCTTGCAACCGAGCGATCTGCGACTCTCGTACCTTATCGTTATCGATTTCTAAGACATCAACCGCATCTAGGCTGTCAACGCGGTATTTGTTCACGCCAACAATGACATCTTCACCGCGATCGATACGCGCCTGCTTCTTTGCCGCAGCCTCTTCAATTCGTAGTTTCGGCAGACCCGTCTCAATCGCCTGCGCCATGCCCCCTGCTTCCTCGACCTCCGCAATTAACTCGCGGGCCTTATTCGCGATATCGGCAGTGAGCGTCTCCATCATATAAGAGCCGCCCCAGGGATCGACCACCTGACCGATGCCCGTTTCTTCCTGCAGAATCAACTGGGTGTTTCGTGCAATTCTCGCAGCGAAATCAGACGGTAGTGCGATCGCTTCATCGAGGGCGTTGGTATGCAAAGACTGTGTACCACCGAAGACCGCGGCCATCGCCTCAATAGTCGTCCGAACGATATTGTTGTAGGGGTCCTGCTCGGTCAGAGACCAGCCCGATGTCTGGCAATGCGTCCGCAACATGGAGCTCTTGGGATTGCTGGGCGAAAACTCTTCAACAATCTCAGCCCATAGCAAGCGCGCCGCTCGCATTTTGGCGATCTCCATATAAAAGTTCATACCGATGCCCCAGAAAAATGACAACCGGGGTGCAAAGTCATCGATATTCAAACCGGCCGCGATCGCGGTGCGGATATACTCCTTACCGTCGGCAAGCGTGTACGCGAGTTCGAGCGCAGCGTTAGCTCCCGCCTCTTGAATGTGATAACCGGAAATCGAAATCGTATTAAAGCGCGGCATATGCTCAGAGCAATGCGCGATGATATCGCCGATGATTCGCATCGAGGGTTTGGGCGGATAAATATAGGTGTTTCGCACCATGAACTCTTTCAGGATGTCGTTTTGAATGGTGCCCGCTAGTTGCGCTTGCGATACCCCCTGTTCTTCAGCCGCGACCACATAACCAGCCAACACGGGCAACACCGCGCCATTCATTGTCATCGATACAGAAACCTGATCGAGGGGTATGCCGTCGAACAAGATCTTCATATCCTCAACTGAATCGACCGCCACACCCGCCTTGCCGACATCGCCCGCGACGCGTGGATGATCCGAGTCGTAACCTCGATGCGTCGCGAGATCAAAAGCAACCGATACACCCTGACCGCCTGCTGCCAGTGACTTACGATAGAAGGCATTGGACTCCTCTGCGGTTGAAAATCCCGCGTACTGACGAATCGTCCAGCGTCGACCGGCATACATAGTCGCCTGAGGCCCACGAATATATGGCGCCATTCCCGGCATGGTATCGGTGTATTCAAGATTTTGGGTGTCTTGAGCGGTGTACAGTGCCTTGAGGGGAATGTCCTCTGGCGTGTGCCATGTGAGGTCAGCAGAAGTGAGGCCCTTGCTCTGTTTCTGTACGAGCGCCTGCCAGTTCTCCAGGTTGGCTTCCTCGCGATCATAGACTGACATCAGTGTTCCTCTCCCGGCTGACTGAGCTCAATAAGAACACCATCGCAACTCTTTGGATGGATAAAAATAACGCGACAACCGTGCGCGCCCGGGCCAGGCGCATCACTGAGAAATTGGTACCCCTTCTCCTTCAGTCGCGCAAAATCCGCGTCGATATCATCGGTACGAAAGCACAGGTGATGAATACCACCGCCGCGCTTTTCCAAATAGGTCGAAATCGGGCCCTCGCCATCTAGCGGGTGCAGTAGCTCGATACTCGTCGGCGGTAGAGGAAAGAACGCTGTGGATGTTTTCTGGGCCGCCACGTCCTCTGTGCCCTCAAAAGACAAATTAAAGTCATCCAAAAATCGCGCGATCGCTTTTTGCAAATCCGGTACAGCAATAGCGATATGATCCAAACCGGTGATCATTTCAGTCTCCTAGACAAACATTTTGACCAATTCTTGCGTGTGTGCACACCGCTCCTCAGCCACCGCTTCAGGGGAGGCGACCTCAATTTTTTCATCCGGCGTGACGCGGAACAGCGTCTGCCCTTTATTAATAATCACGCCGTCCGTGTCGACAAGCACCTCATCGATGGTTCCCGCGAAGGGCGCATAGACTTTGTTGAACATTTTCATCACTTCGACAATGTAGAGCGGATCTCCGGCCTCGAAATGATCACCGGCTGAAACGTAAAGGGGAGCCTCGGGTGCCTCTCGTCCGTAAAACATGCCGCCAGACACGGCCACAATTTCGTCAGATTTAGCAACCGGCGGTGGCGCTAGGGCCTTCAGCATAGCCGCCTGATGGGATTCATCGAGGAGTCTGTCAGGAATCGCGATAGTGAGGTCGGGATTCACAGCCAAGTCGAAAAAGCCCGTAAAGCGTGCCATCGCCGGTAGCAGTTCGAGAATCTCCATGCCCGCTTGAAAACCCTGATGCGCCGCCTGAATCTTCTGCCACTGCATGCCGTCGTAGTGCTCATTCGACGGCTGAGCAAGACCAGCGGCCAAGTCTGGCCACGCCTCGATACCCAAGTCCTGGGTCAGCTGACGATAGAAGTTCTCAGCCGCCTGTAGGATGGCGTGGTCATGATCCCAGATGACGTTGGCTGCAGGCGACGTGTCGGAGTAATCCCAGCGCAGAAAATGATAGGTATCTGAGAGCACCTCGACCGGATTCTCTTTCCAGCTCACCTGTTCGCCGTCCCAGTTAAATGCCGCTTGATTGATGCTCAGCCAACCCGAGAGAATGTGCGGATGGGACAGCAGGTACTCAATCGGACGCAACAGCAAGGATTGTTTGCGCGCAAGAATATCGGCGAGTACTGAAGCGCTATCTGCCGACGCCTGTGCCGTACGCTTCTGACCCAGCATCTTCCAAGCCACAGCGACATCGACACGACCCGCTTCCTTCGCCAACTCACCCACTGCCGTGAGGTAAGGCACAATAAAACGTGTCGTGGGTCGCGCATTCACAGTGCGTCCGACAAACCAATTGACCAACCCATAGTGAAAACCGAGGTTGGTATGCAGGTCACGGCCGCGCAAGCTGGTGGACCGAATCACCTCCGCCAATTGCTCATAGGCGGATTCTCGGCTCTCACCAACGGTCAGTAACAGTGCAATATTAGAATCATAAGCACCCGCCAAGGTGTAGTTCATAAACACGTTGGTGTCCGGGTTGTGAACACTGATGCCTTGGTCATCGCGAATCTCGCCTTCGATGGCATCGGACCAATACTCAATGAGACCGCCAGCATTCGGTTGCAACGCATCATTGGTCGCATTCAGGCGTGCCTCGAGGCTGTCTTCAAAGCGTAAGACCCGCTCGGGCTTCGGTAGCGCGGACCCATGTGCGGCGAGCAGGACCATCGCCTCGACTAGCGACTCAACAACAAAAAAGTCGTTGGCGTCGTCGGGATTACAGAACTTCATGGCATAACACAATTCGCTGACGCGGTGCTCAACCTGTATGCGCGTATTCATCTCCATAAAGAAATGCTTGTCTCGATCGACAATACACTCGAAGGTTGATACCGAATCGAGTCCAACAGCGGCACCGAAACGGGTCGCCTCTTCTTCCATTGCATCGAGAGTTTTTACATCCTGCGCGAGAACGTCGGCCTCATCGTTGTTACCGGCTTGCCGCGCACGACTCTCGGCCGCCAGCAATGACTCTCGCGTGACCGACACTTCGAGTAACTTTTGCTCGTGCATCTGCAGCGAACAATCACGGCCGCCAAGGGTGATACACCAATCGCCGTTGCCGACCACCTGGATTTCCTGATGGCGCGTCGTTTCGATATTCAGTTCAACCAATACGTTTTTGTTGTCGCCGACGCCTGTCGCTTTCACCTCGTTGAGGATTTCACGAACCAACTCTGGAGTCTTATGGCCCTGACCAAGCGCTATAATACGCTGCCCTTTACCGCCACCTCCGCCGATGGCCTTGAGACGCACGCGATTCTCGGGATACTGCTGATTAATCTGAGCCACCGCGTCAGTGAGTGTCTCTGCAAGTTCATCGATGGAATAGAGATCAATGCCTTTTCGGTAGCTCGCTGTAAGCACCGCCTCCGCCTGTCGCTCGAGAGGCTCCGAGAACACTGATGCCTCGACGCTAAGACCATGCGCTTCGCAACATCCGCGCAACGCATCTGAGTCAGGATATTTTTTCAGAAGCGTCAACGTCGTTCCGTTATCGATGCCCGGTGTCACAGACACGCCCGCAGCGAGCGCTGTGCGTTTGGCCTCATCTTTTAGTCCGGCCTGGCGCACAGTGCGTGAACAGGGCCCTATGAAATTGAGCCCGGCCGCTTCCATGGCCGCCACCATACCCTCGTCCTCGGCCATGAATCCATAACCGGCGAAGATCGCGTTGTAATTGTAATCTCTGGCAATCGCGATGATGTCGCGAATACGTTGCTCACGTTCCTCTTTCGTCGCACCGCTATAATCCGGCACGCGATGGATTCGCGTGGGATCGGTGAGAACGCGAAGCTCTGGGGCAAGTGCCCGCGGGTACACAATCGAGTCTTTCTCCGACAGTAAAATACCGAAGTGGCTAATACCCATCTCAGCAAAAACGTCCATGGCCTCCTTGCGAATCGGACCACGACAAATAATCAGAGGCCGTATGTGCCGACAGTCAAACTGTCGGACCCAGGCCGACCCTTGGTTCGCCAATCGACGATCAGCATGTATTAAAGGGTTGTGCAAATAATGTTGGTTGGACACCCGTGTTTCCCCTCAAAACAAACCGATTAGTGAAATTCGCGTTGCGCCGATTGGAGCGGCCCCGGCTCGTAGTGCCGCAGACAGAATGCCATATGGGTCGCGAGGACCTCACGTAACTCCGTCGGCATCACAATTTGTGAGATCGACCCTAGGCTCAGCGCTTCCTCCGGATTCATGATTTCCTGCTCATAGCGCTGCGCCAACGCAGCCTCCTCCGCTTTGACCCAAGCATTCACCAAGTCAATGGCCGCCGCTTGTGCATCAGTTTCCGAAAGACCTTGCTGTTGCTGTGCTTTGGCCTCCTGCGCAATCCGTATAGCGGCCGTACCACGAATCTTTTTAAGTTCGTCTTTATACACATACTCCACTCCCGCCGGGCCCATCACCGCGACCCGAGTCGTCGGCAGAGCGACCACAAAGTCTGCGCCGGTTGGGTAGTTGTTGTAGGACGCGTAAGCTCCGCCGAACGCATTGCGAACCAAGACAAGGAAGCGCGGAGTTCTCAGGTCAACGATGGCATCGAGCATCGCACGACCTGCTTGCACAATACCGCGATGCTCCTGCTCACTGCCCGGCAAGAAGCCTGTGGTGTCCTCGAGAAAGATGACGGGGATGTTATAGAGGTTACAGAAGCGAATAAAACGTGCGTTCTTGTAGGCCGCATCAATGTCGATCTGACCAGAAGCCACAGCCGAGTTGTTTGCAACGAAACCAATCACGTGTCCACCCATGCGCCCGAGACAGGTGATGGTATTGCGCGCGCGCTCTGCTTGGATCTCCAAAAAGTCACCATGGTCGCATAGCTGCTGTAACAAAATACTGATATCGACGGGCGTGTTGAAACCGGTAGGCGAGTTAAAGGCCTTGCGTAACAGAATATCGATATCTTCTGTTGGGCGTGAAATGGGGTCTGAAGACTCTCGGTAAGGCGCGAGCGTATTGTTAGAGTCCGGCAGATAGTCGAGTATCTCTTTCACCTTGCGCAATGCCGAGACTTCATCAGCAACGACAAAGTCGGTTACGCCTGTTTGACTGTGGACCATCGGTCCACCCAACTCGTCGGGCGTGATGTCTTCACCGAGCACAGATTTCACGACACCCGGACCGGTTAACCCGAAGAAAGTCTCTTTGGGTTGAATTAAAAAGCTACCTTGCCTCGGCAGGTAGCTACCACCACCGGCATTGAAACCGAACATGCACATGATGCTCGGCACGATACCGCTGATCTTTCGCAAGGCTGTGAAAGCATCAGCATAACCATCGAGACCGCCAACGCCCGCTGGAATATAGGCGCCCGCGGAGTCATTGAGGCCGACCAATGGGATACGGCGTTTTGCGGCCAACTCAAACAGTCGCGCCAATTTCTTGCCGTTGGTGGCGTCCATAGAGCCCGCACGTACGGTAAAGTCGTGGCCATAAATAGCAACATCGCGACCTTTGATTTGAATGACCGCGGTGACTAGCGACGCGCCATCGAGGTTGGGGCCCCAATTTTGGTAGAGCACCTGGGGTTCGCCATCGGCCAGAAAGCGAATTCGTTCCCAGACGGTCATTCGACCCTTCAGATGTTGACGCTGTATATTCCGTTCGCCCGCAGCCTCTTGCGGTCTGCGCTGCAGGGCAGCCCCCCGCTCAAGGGTCTCCTCGTAGCGACCCAAGGAAGCAGGCGCATCTCCACGGGAGACCGCGTCAAATGGATTCTCGAGCGTCAATACTTCACTAACGCCGCTCGCCTGCGCAGCACCTTGTCCAGATGCATCACGTGAATGCTCAGCCATGCGTAACTCTCTCTAGGGAGTGTTGAATAGGAAGTCCTGCACCTGCTCTCCAGTCGAAAGCCAGTTGATGGCAAGGTGCGGCCGTGTCGCGTGTACACGAGCGCGAAGCTTACTGATTTAAAGGGCTTGGGTCAATTCGGAGCAGCCCCGCGCGCGGGTAACGCTGCCCTGCGAATCAAAAACTCGTTTACAGAATATCGGGCGATTTTTGCCGACAATCTACGACTTTAGGGGCCATTCATTCGCTGGCCAAGCCATTAGAAAACGGGCAATTCGATGTGCTCGTAGAGGCCAACTCGGTCTTGTGGGTTGGGTCGTGACAGCGCCTCTTGCACTAACTCCCGGGTCAGATGGGGGGCCAAATCGTGAATGAACTCATGCATGAACCCACGCAAGAACGTCCCTTTACGAAATGCGAGGTGCGTGACACTACTCGCAAACAGGTGATCTGCGTCGATTTTTACGAGATCGCTATCGGTTTTCTCATCGTAGGCCAGCCCCGCAATAATGCCGATACCAAGACCCAGACGTACATAGGTTTTGATGACATCAGCATCAACGGCTGTAAAAACCACTTTGGGCACGAGTCCACGACTGTTAAAGGCATCATCCAATCGCGAGCGCCCGGTGAATCCAAAGACATAGGTGACAATGGGATGTTCAGCAACATCCTCAAGCGCCACGCGCCCAAGCGTCGCGAGTGGGTGCCCCTTGGGGACGACAATGCAACGATTCCAGCGATAGCACGGCAAAGTGATCAAATCAGAAAAATGCTCAAGTGCCTCCGTGCAGATCGCAAAATCCACCGTGCCCTCTGCCGCCATTTCCGCAATTTGCACCGGCGTGCCCTGTTGCATGTTCAGCGACACATCCGGGTACCGATTGATAAAACCTTGAATCACTTCGGGCAGCACATAACGGGCCTGGGTATGGGTCGTCGCTATGGATAACGTGCCCGCGGTTTCATTGGAAAATTCATGAGCGACTCGTTTGATCGTCTCGGCCTTACGCAAAATTTCCCCAGCCAACTCAAGAATAACCTCACCGGCAGGCGTAATGTGCGTCAAATGCTTACCACTGCGCGCAAACACCTCAACGCCGAGCTCATCCTCTAACAGACGAATTTGCTTGCTGATGCCCGGCTGAGAGGTAAACAAACCCTGCGCCGTCGCCGACACGTTAAGGTCGTGATGAGCAACTTCCCAGATATAACGCAACTGCTGCAGTTTCATGACGCCTCCTCCACGCACCTGGCCCAATGTAACCGTAGGTAACGGCATTGAAAAGCCAAAAAAGAATAAAATATTATGTTTTTATTCATCTTTGTTCGGAGGGTTGGCCACGCCATGCAACACGTGGCCAGTGGCGATATGTGCGCCCGCGAGATCGCAGTGGCTTTTTTGATCGTCGAAAAAAACATCCGCACGATAGGCTCTGAGAAACTCAGTTTTATTCAGTCCACCGAGAAAGATGGACTCATCAATCCGGATATCCCAGGCGCGTAGCGTACGAATTACCCGCTCATGCGCCGGGGCAGAGCGAGCGGTGACGAGGGCCGTGCGAATCGGCGCCTCTTCTGCGTCGGGGAAAAACTGTTGTAGTTGTTGCAAGGCTGCAAGAAAGCGCTTAAAGGGGCCACCACTCAACGGCTCGTGGCGCGCCGCGCGCTCACTCGCAGTGAATGCGGCTAAACCCTCTGATTTGTAGACGCGCTCTGCTTCATCAGAGAACAACACAGCATCCCCGTCAAAGGCGAAACGAAGCTGACCTTCATCGTCGCCCTCACCCGGCGCTTGTGACACCAGTTGCGCTGCGGCGACACCTCGCTCAAGTGCCTTGCGAACATCGTCTGATTCCGCAGACAGAAATAACTGACAACCAAAAGCATCGATGTAGCGCCAGGGCGCGTCACCACCACAAAATGCAGCGCGGGTAATCGGTAAGCCATAGTGCTCGATCGAGTTAAAGACCCGTAATCCGGTATCAGCGCTATTGCGAGATAGCAGTACGACCTCAATTTGACGATCTTTCGGCAACACCTGATTTAAACCCAACAGCTTCTTGACGACGCGAAACGCTTGGCCAGGGGCTAATGGATCATCTTCATGCTCGACCTGATACCGAGAGTACGCAGCCAGCCCTTGCTCCTCATACACCTGATGCGCCTCATCGAGGTCAAAAAGCGCGCGCGATGAAATCGCGATGACAAGGCGTGCCTCTTCAGTCACTTAAAGCAGTTCCAGGTGCAGATGACCCTGTTGCGAAGTACGCCTTGGAAAGACGGAAGACCACTGGCGACAGCAGCAACAAGGCAATCAAATTGGGGATGGCCATGAAGGCATTCAAGGTATCGGCAATGAGCCAAATGAGGCTGAGATTCATTCCCGCGCCAACGGGAATCGCCAATACCCAGAGAATACGAAAAGGTAAAATACCGCGGGTGCCAACCAGAAACACCACGCAGCGCTCCCCATAAAAGCTCCAGCCAATCATGGTCGTGGTCGCAAATAACACCACGCCGATCGTGACCACCCATTCACCTCCAGGGAGGGCTTGTCCAAACGCTGCCGCTGTCAAACTGGCCCCTGATACGCCCGAGTCGAGTACCCCGGTAAGAACAATCACCAGACCAGTCATGGTGCATATAATCAAAGTATCGATCAGCGTACCAAGCATCGCCACCAAACCTTGCTCGACAGGTTCATTCGTTTGCGCCGCGGCGTGAGCGATCGGTGCGCTACCCAGACCCGCCTCGTTTGAGAAAATTCCCCGAGCAACACCGAATCGAATCGCGGCCCAAACAGTCGCACCGGCAAAACCGCCCGCTGCAGCACTGCCGTTAAAAGCACTATCGATAATCGTCACAAAAGCAGCCGGCACCGCGCTCATATTCATGACCAGTACCAACAGACTCATCGCGACATAGGCGATAGCCATCGCTGGCACCAGCGCGCCCGCGGTCTTCGCGATCCGCTGGATACCACCAAGTATGACCGTGCCGACGAACAGCATCAGAACGACCCCAGTCACCGGCCAGGGGATCGCGAGATTATCGGTGAGCACCTGCGCTACCGAATTAGATTGCACGGTGTTGGCCAACCCAAAGCCCGCGAGCGCACCGAACAAAGCAAACAGGAAAGCCAGCCAACGATAGTTGGGTCCCAAACCATTGCGGATGTAATACATCGGTCCGCCACTATAGCCACCCCGATCATCGCGCTCACGATATTTGACCGCCAAAACACCTTCTGCGTACTTGGTCGCCATACCAAATAGCGCCGTGATCCACATCCAAAACAGCGCTCCCGGGCCGCCGAGTGTGATCGCCGTGGCGACGCCCGCAATATTTCCCGTACCAATCGTGGCCGATAACGACGTCATCAGGGCCTTAAACGGCGCAATATCGCCATCACCGCGCCCCTTGCGGCCCCCCATCAGCAAACCAAACGCTGTTGGAATACGCCGCAGCGTTAGCAACCCCAAGCCTAGGGTGAGGAAAATCCCTGTGCCCAGCAGCAACACCAGCATTGGAAGGCCCCAAGCATAGCTGTTAATCGTTTCTATCCACTGCGTCATTTCCAATCTCCAAAGACAGTTTTTCTGCTGACTGAGCAACGATCAAGAGCAACACCTTGTCTTCTAGACCCTTGCGCTTCGCTCAGCTTAAACCTCGAACTAGACTGGGCTCGCGCAGGTGACTCGCACCACGTAATCGGTCTCCGTGCGGGAAGATGCCAAAAATTCCGCCGGTATGCACGAAGATTATATCGGAGGAATCAGCATACACACCCGCACGCAAATCTGCGCACAAACCGACAAATGCCTTGCCGGTATATACAGGATCGAGAACGATGCCCTCAAGGCGCGCCAACTCAGCGATCCGTTGGTAGACCGCGTCACTTGCGAGTCCATAACCCGATCCGATGTAGTCATCACACGTATCTGGCGAGAGGTTAATGTCAGGGAGTTGCGGGTACACGCTGCGCGCGCTCGCATAATCGGCACAGACTTTGTTATTAAAATAATCGCGGTTATCACACACCGCATATCCTTTAACCGGCGCGTTAAACTTGTGAACGATAGATCCGGCCGTCAGTCCAGCCTGGGTGCCGCCAGAGCCAGTCGCTGAGACAATCACTGGTGAATCTATCTCAAGTTTTTCGCAGTCGCCTTTGATCTCCTCACAGGCAGCGATATATCCCCAAAGGCCGATGGCATCGCTGCCACCCGTCGGGATGACCAGCGGCTTATGGCCCCGTGCTCGCCACCGCTCAGCGCGCTGTTCCAAAATGCTGTCAAGGTTGCGACTGTAGAGCGCCGGTTCGATGTGAGTAAGCTCGGCGCCCGCAAGTTGGTCTAACAGGTGATTCCCTCCAGGCTGCGGCTCAGCGCCGCGCAAAACGAGCTCGCACGGCCATCCCATCTGCGCTGCCACGAACGCGGTCGCGCGACAGTGATTACTGTGAACACCGCCACAGGTGATCAGTGCGTCGTACCCATGTAGCAACGCATGTCCGACCAAAAATTCGAGTTTGCGAACTTTATTCCCAGTCAGCACGGTACTGGTCAGATCATCGCGCTTTAGCCATAAACGCTTGCCACAACCCCACTGGCTAGAGGCGCGCTCAAGAAATTGTAGCGGCGTTGGCAGGCGCGCCAATGAATGGCGTGGCGGATAGAAATCCTTACTCAGCGCCAATGGACTTTAATGTCCCCTTGGGCAGCACTGCAGTCACATGCAAACGCTGAAATTTCAGATCGACGTTATTGGCAACATTAAGCAGCAGATAGTGATCTTCAAGACCGACGACCTTACCGAGCATGCCAGATGACATCATAACCTCATCACCCTTATTCAGTGATGACACCATGGCCTCATGTTCCTTCTGGCGCTTACGCTGCGGTCGAATGGTGGTGAAATACATGAACAACAGCACCCCGATCATCATAATCGGCAAGAACCATCCGCCACCCTGCGGTTGTGCGGCCGTCGACTGAGCGTAGGCATTTGGGATCAACATCACTTCTCTCCATCGTGAGCAAGCGGGCTATCGTATCTGTACCGCCGCCGAACAACAATCGTTTCCACACAACATCGCGAGAACAATCGAATCACAGACCTGTTAAATCGAAATCTATGGTCAGAGGCGCATGATCGGAAAACCGCTCATCTCTATAAATAGCGGCCGACAGCGCGCGACCCGCGAGTCCGGCGCTCACGACCATATAATCAAGTCGCCATCCGACGTTTTTGGCCCATGCTTGACCGCGGTTGGACCACCAGGTGTACTGATCAGGCTCGCTGCACACCTCACGAAAACTATCGACGAAGCCAAGCTCATCATAGACCCGATCAAGCCAGGCGCGCTCATGAGGTAAAAACCCAGAATTTCTGCGATTCGCCCGCCAGTTTTTGAGGTCTATTTCCTTGTGGCAGATATTCCAATCGGCACAAATAATAAACTCGCGACGCTTGCGCCTAAGATTGCGAAGATGCTCAAAAAAGTGCGTCATGAAGACCTCCTTTCGAGCCTGTGCGGCGTCGCCGCTAGAGCCCGAAGGCACATACAGTGACACGACGCTTACGTGGTCGAAATCAACTTGTAGGTAGCGGCCTTCACTATCCACAGGCTCCCAACCTAGCGCGGTCACAACAGACTTTGGCGGCGTGCGACTATAGACCGCGGTACCCGAATAGCCCTTGCGCTCAGCGTCGTTGTAAATGCAGTGGTAGCCTTCGGGATGGAAGACTGCGTCCTCGAGTTGGTCCCGTTGCGCTTTCGTTTCTTGAATACAAACGACATCGGCAGACTGGTGCGCAAGCCAGTCAAAAAAACCCTTTCGCTGCGCTGCACGAATTCCGTTGGTGTTGCAGGTAATCACTTTCATCAGACGTTACTTCCAAAAACCGCAGGCTGAGACTGAAGGCGCGGCAGTATTATGCGCTGAAGGCGCTCGGCATCGTCGCGCAACCCGCTGATCATTTATTTCGCGCCCTCAACAATATTGCGCGCATTGTCGACAAAAGCAGCTTTCTCATCTTCGTTGTCTGGCGACAGTAATGAGGCAATGTCAAAGGGCACCTTGATGCCGCGTTGCACCGCATCGCGCGCACCCACCGTGTGTAACCAACGATCAAGGTGTGTCAATCCTTCGACGCTCGCGCCACTCCAACGGTGGGTCCGAACCCAGGACCAATTCGCCATGTCGGCAATACTGTAGTCTCCGGCCAGGTATTCATGATTAGCGAGATGACCATCGAGCACCTCAAATAAGCGCCGACATTCATTCTGATAACGATCAATCGCAGGCTGAATCTTCTCCGGAAAATACCGAAAAAAAACATTCGCCTGCCCCATCATGGGCCCGACGCCCGCCATTTGGAACATCAACCATTGAATCACCCGTGATCGACCCACTCGGTCAGCGGGCAAAAACTGTCCGCACTTCTCCGCCAGATAAATCATGATCGCACCACTCTCAAAGACGGCAAAGTCGCCGTTGTCGCGATCGACAATCACTGGAATTCGACCGTTGGGATTCATGGCCAGAAACTCGGGCTTTTTTTGGTCCCCTTGGCTGATATCGACGGTGTGAACAGTGTAGGGAATGGCCATCTCCTCAAGAGCAATAGAAGCCTTATAACCATTCGGTGTTGGACTCGTATACAAATCAATCATCGCATGACTCCCTCGTCAGCCCTATTTTAGTTCGTCGTTTAGCCCGACATCGCATCAAGTGTGTCGAGCAGCACTTGATGATGATCCTTGGTCTTGAACTGATCTAAAACTGCTTGTAGCCGGCCATCAATCCCGACGATAAAGGTCGTCCGCAAAATACCATCGAACTCTCGGCCCATAAACTTTTTCGGACCCCAAGCGCCATAGGCGTCAGCGACCGCGTGATCGGCGTCACTCAGTAAGCGGAAGTTGAGCTGGTCACGCTCGACGAATTTTGCCAGCCGGTTGACCGGATCAGGGCTGATACCCAGCACCACGACATTTCGCTTCTTCAAGTCTTTGGCGATATCGCGAAGGCCCTGCGCTTGAATCGTACAGCCCGGCGTCATCGCCTTCGGATAAAAATAGACCACCACGCGACTTTGCCCACGATAAGCTTTCAAGCATGTTTCGTTGCCTTGGTCGTCCAGTAGCGAAAAGGATGGCGCCATATTGCCGATTTTGGGGAGAGCCATAACACGTTGTCCTTGCGATGTTGGGGATGAAACATGAGTATGCGCACAGCACGGCGGTGACTCAAGCGACAGCTATTGTAGAGACATTCTCGCAGCGACGCGCACTGCGCAACTGCTGAGCCCAGCTCAAGAAGCAATCAACTAACGACGCGGATGGCGAATAACGCTCTGGCGAATGGGAAAGGTTGCGGTCTTCCGATCTTCAAAATACTCCTCGAGCAACACCTTGACCACGGGAAACGCGAGCTCACCCCAGGGAATGTCCGCCTCATCAAACAACTGACTTTCTAGACTTTCGCTACCAACGCCAAACTCACCGTCAGCAATACCACAGCGATAGAACACATAGATCTGATTGATTTGCGGAATATCAAAGAGCCTGTACAACGCGAGATCCTCGGCCTGAGCCGCCGCCTCCTCCCAAGTTTCTCGCGCAGCGCCCTCTGCGGTAGATTCACCATTCTCCATAAACCCCGCAGGCAAAGTCCAAAAACCATGACGCGGCTCGATTGCCCGCCGGCACAACAAGATGCGGTTTTCATGCACCGGTAAACAACCGACAATAACCCGCGGGTTCTGGTAGTGGATTTCTCCGCACTCGCGACAGACCGCCCTTTCACGATCATCTCCTTGCGGGATCTCGCGCGACACTGTCGCGCCGCAGCGACTACAAAATTTCAATCGATCTCTCCCACATCCCAGCGCCGCCTGCGTTCGATGTCTTGTTCGGCGCGGCCGATCCACTCAGCGCCATTTGAGGAGTACTCTCGCTTCCAAAACGGCGCATCTGTTTTTAAGACATCCATAATCATTTCACATGCGGCAAAAGCCTCAGCGCGATGATCAGCAACCACACCCGCCCACACGATCGGCTCTCCCACCATCAGACGGCCATAGCGATGCACAATCCGCCATCCCAACAACGCAAACTGCTGCGCAACACGCTCGCCGAGTTCTGCTAATGAGGCTTCCGCCATCCCCGGGTAGTGCTCCAATTCAAGCGCTGAAACCGCAGTATTCGCAGAGAAATCTCGTACCGTGCCGGTAAACGTTACGATGGCTGCGCCCGGGTGTGCGTCGCACAGTGCCCTGTATTCCGCCACCGCATCAAAGGTTTCAGGTTGAACACAAGCTGTCATCATCAACCGCCCGTCATCGGCGGAAAAAAGGCGAGCTCATCACCATCAGACACCGGCTCACTCGAGAGAACGACCCGATGATTTCGCGCCACAAGTAGATCATCCTGCGCCAGCACCTCATCCCAGATTGCCCCACCCTGCGCAATCAATTGCTCTTTGACCGCCGCGACATCCCCCAGTGTTGGCGCCCATTCCATCTCGAGGACGTCCGTCTCAAGGGCCTCGCGAATCATGGAGAAGAATTTAATCGTGATCATGCCGTTGCCAATCACCCCGAACGCCGCCCGCTTTCTCTTCGAGCTGGATAGACTCGATGACCATCTCACGATCAATCGCCTTACACATGTCATAAAGTGTCAAAGCGGCCACACTCACCGCGGTCAATGCCTCCATCTCTACACCGGTCTGCCCGGTGACCTTTACGCTGGCGCTGATCTGAATGCCTGGCATCGTGTCATCGGCGTCTAAGGCGATCTCAACACCGGATATGGGCAAAGGATGACACAACGGAATCAGCTGAGCCGTCTGTTTGGCTGCTTGTATACCCGCAATTCTCGCGACGGCCAACACGTCCCCCTTTGGCAACCTGCCATCGACAATCGCCAGCAAAGTCTCAGGCCGCATGCGCACACGCCCGCTCGCTCTAGCGACTCGCGAGGACAGTGGTTTGCTCCCGACATCCACCATTCGGGCGTGCCCATCAGCGTCGAGGTGCGATAAGGTCTTTTCTTCGGTCATGCCGGCAGTTTAGCACGCCCTAGGTCACAGCAACGAGCCGCAGATATCCGCTTGAGCGTTACAGGGCAATACGCCAATATGACGACTCGCTCAGAGGGAGCACACCCGCATGACTACACCGAGCACTATCGAACCTGTCGGCGTCGACGGTCAGACGAGCCGCTACTCTTGGTTTGTACTGACCATGCTGACCGTGGTCTATACATTCAATTTTATCGATCGCCAAATTTTGGTGATTTTGCAAGAGCCCATCAAAGCCGAACTCGGCTTATCGGATAGCCAACTAGGGCTACTCACCGGCTTTAGTTTTGCTGTGGTCTATGTCACCGCCGGTATCCCCATCGCCTGGCTTGCCGATCGCAGTAATCGCAAAAATATTGTCGCAGCCTCGTTGGCCATTTGGAGTGGCATGACTGCGCTGTCTGGATTCGTGCAAAACTTCACACAGCTGCTACTGGCGAGGCTCGGCGTCGGACTTGGTGAAGCGGGCGGCTCGCCACCCGCCCACTCGATTATCAGCGATTATTTCCCACCGGAGCGCCGCGGTACCGCGTTGTCGATTTACACCGCAGGCATCTATGTCGGCATCTTGCTCGGCTACGCTGGTGGGGGCTGGATCGCGCAACATTTGGGCTGGCGCGAAGCGTTTTTTATTATCGGTATTCCGGGCGTCATCTTCGCGGTATTGGTCGCGCTATCTATTAGAGAACCCATTCGGGGACGCTGGGAACGCATTGCACCCAAGGCTTCGAGTCTTAAAGAGACCCTCAATGCGCTGCGTCAACGGCCATCATTTTGGTGGATCTCGCTGGGCTGTGCGTTGACCTCCTTTGTCAGTTACGGCAATGGCAATTTTTTCCCGTCCTACTTAATTCGCAGTCACGGTATGAGTATTGCTGAAGTCGGTGCCGTACTGGGCCTGATTTCCGGGGGCGGTGGCATCATCGGGACATTTCTCGGCGGTTACCTATCAGATGTATTCGGCGCTAAAGATCGTCGCTGGTATCTCTGGATTCCGATGATCGGCGGCATCTTGTCACTGGCGCCCGCCCTCTACAGCCTGCTGGGAGAGGATCGATTCTGGATTGTCGTATCACTCTTTCCCACCAATGTACTGAGTACGATGTATCTGGGCGCCTGTATCGCCACCTGCCAATCCTTGGTCGCGCCAAGCATGCGCGCCATGGCCTCCGCCGTGCTGTTCTTTGTATTGAATATGATCGGCCTGGGGTTGGGTCCGTTGATGGTTGGGGTGTTGAGCGACTTGTATCAGCCCATTTTTGGTGACGACAACCTCCGGTTTGCGATGCTGACGACCCTGACCGTCGGTATGGGTGGCTTATTCTGTTTCTGGAAGGCGGTCCAACATCTGCTGAATGACTTGGCGAAGCCGCAATGAAGATTGGCATCGCAAACCCCAATCAACTGCATCAGGAAATTACTGGGACACCCCTCACCCTGCGAGCGGTTCAGCGCGCCCCACAGGCCAAAGCGACGGGTGCTGTTTGCCCCGGAGGCCGCCCGCACAGACTCGGGAGGACCGTGCATGACTGAGACCCTTCGTAATCGCAGCGACTATGGCTATTTCAGTGAGCAACACACCCGCTGGGAGGACAACGACATCTTTCAGCACGTCAATAATGTGGCCTACTACAGTTTTTTCGATACCGCGATTAATGAATTTCTGATCAATCGTGGGCAATTCGATCCATTTACAACAGACGTTGTGGGGTTCATCGTGCATTCCCACTGCGACTTTTTCGCACCGCTTCGCCACCCCAGCCAATTTCAGGTGGGTGTTCGGACCAATCATCTGGGCAATAGCTCCGTGCGCTATGGCGTTGCCGTGTTCCCCGCCGCGGCCGATATGGCCATCGCAGTGGGCGAGATGACCCATGTCTTCGTCTCTCGTGATAATGAGACTGCAACACCGATTCCGGAAGCCATTCGGGCGGCACTTGCAGCAAATCAGTAGCTCTGTTGCCCGCCGAGCTACCGACTCGCGGATCGTTTAACGAAGTTACTGACTTACGTCATCGAGAAGGAGTCGATGACGCATTTGGACGACGCAGACAACCGAAAATCAACCGTAGAATTTGGGGCAGAGAAAAATTGACCCAAGGGAAGCCGCTGGATCATCTCCACATTGGCGACCCGATGGTCTCGCTCACAAGAACTTAACAACAGATGAAAATACTGATCACCGGAGCAACGGGGTTTGTCGGTGCGCACACCGCGCGCGAACTGCTCGCGTCGGGGCACGACATCCGGCTTTTAGTCAGAGATAAAACGGCCGCACAACAATATTTCAGTACGCACGGCCATCATGTCGAGGATATCGTTGTCGCGGACATTCTCGATCGAGAAGCCGTCGCTGCTGCGATGCAGGGTTGTGACGCGCTAGTCCATTCCGCAGCGCTGGTGAGCCTTGATCCGAGTCGGGCGGAGGCCGTTTACAAAACCAATGTCGACGGACTGAAAAATGTTGTGGAGAGCGCTCTGGAGGCAGGCATAGACAACATACTGCACGTCTCGAGTTTTACGGTGCTGTTTGACCCCAAGGCAACGATGATCGACGAGCACTCACCGCTCGCCACCTTTAACAACGCCTATGCCAAATCAAAGCGCGATGGCGAGGTATGGGTCAGAGCGCTGCAAGCCAATGGTGCACCGATACAAATCTCCTACCCCGGCGGTGTTAAAGGACCGGATGATCCTCGTCTGAGTGAGTCCAACGGTGCGCTTCGATCCTTCGTCCGCGCAACGATGCTCGACACCTCCGGTGGTACGCTGTGTGTCGACGTTCGTGATATCGCAAAAATGCATCGTTGGATGTTGGAGCATCCCAACCGAGAGCACCCTACTGAAGCACGCTATCTGCTCGCAGGACACTATTACCGCTGGCCCGATTATCGACGGGTGATTGAGTCGGTGCTGCAGCGACCGGTCAAACACGCCTCGGTACCCGGCTGGGTCCTGCGCTTAGCAGGGCGACTATTTGACTTGGTGCGTCTTTTCAGACGCGTTGATGCGCCGATGAGTACCGAAGCGATGACCATCATGACGCAGTGCCCCAAGGCCTCATCGCAGAAGATTATCAACGCGAGCGGCATATCGTTCCGGCCCGTCGAAGAGACCATCTCGGATGCCCTGCTTTGGATGGTGTCAGCGTCCTATTTAAAGCCTAAGCACATCGCCCCGGGCCTCGCTTCGGACAGCGAATAATCGCGGCCATTTCGATCCATTTGCCACAGACGTTGTGGGGTTTCTTGTGCATTCCCACTGTGACTTTTTCGCACCTTTTCGTCACCCTAGCCAATTTCAGGTGGGCGTTCGGACCAATCAGCTGGACAATAGCTCCGTGCGCTATGGCGTTGCCGTGTTCCCTGCCGCAGCCGATACGGCCATCGCAGTGGGCGAGATGACCCATGTCTTTGTCTCTCGTGACATTGAGACTGCAACGCCGATCCCCGATTCAAACCGCAAGGCACTGGCAGCGAATGACTAGCGTTACGACCTCGGGGGATTGTCGACAAACATGAGGCCATCCACACAGATCAGGCTAAGCCTCGCGAGATGCCGGCCCTCGCAAGCACCTTGGACACAGAGTCCTGACGCAATATCAAATTCCGCACCATGAGCGGAGCAGACAATGCGGTCAGCGCGTGCATTGAGGTATGCATGCTTTCGCCACGGCAACGTGGTTGTCTCGTAATGAGGACACAGGTCTCGATACGCAAACAACTGGCCGTTTCTTCGAACGACGAAGAGCGTGTTTCTGCCGCTCAGATGTGGGTCAAAGCCCCGCGCACTGCCTTCGGGAATATCCTCTTCACGACCAAGCAGAAGACGCTCAGTCATGCGCCTCCCCGGGAGGTGGGCCACCGGGGGACCATTTCTCACGGTATTGCAGCAAGAATGATTGAGAGTTGTCTGCGATGAGCGGCGCCTCGCGCGCAGTCCAAGTGTCATCATGCAGATCCATATCGGCATCGAATTCCATATTGCAGCCCATGGGACTCTTGAAGTACCAGAACCAATTCGAACCAAAAATGTGGCGTCCCGGGCCCCAGAACGACTCATAACCTTTGTTCACCATATTCGTGCCGCCAAATACGACATCGCTGGGGCCGGCCATATGGAAAGTAAAGTGTTCAATCCCCTTCATAAAAGGTGGCGTTTGAATACAGAACAGCGCGTGATGGTCGATACTCCCCGCCGGCCGCATGAAGGGTCCGGCACCGATAAACCGGTCGGTCACGACAAACCCCAGACGCTCAATATAGAATTTCTCAAAGACTGCGTGGTCGGGCACGAAATAGACAATATGCGATAACGTACGGGGTTTTGGTGAGTGCACCAGAGAGGTGCCAATCGCATTGAGCCCCCGTGAGGGGGAATTGCCGGGCGCGTTGACAATTTCAGCAGGCAAATCAATCGGCTGACGTTCAAACAGCTTAAACCCTAGGACAAAGCCCATATCATCGATCGACTGGAGCGAACCATCTGCTAAGACGGTAACCTCACGATCACGACTGAGTTCTGCTCGTATTGCCTCTAACGTGGCTTGATCAGCTACGCTGTACACCGTTTTACGCAGTTTAGTGCCAGTTTCCATCGCCGCTGGTAAACTCGGATCATTCACATCGAGAATCACCACCGCCGTGCCATCTAAGGCCTCAAATCGTCCATTTCCAACGGGCTCAAGACCATAGTCCGTCACAAACTGATGACAATCAGCGACGTTCTCGACGCCGAAAATAACTTCACATAATCCGGTAATGTTCATAGTCGTCCTTGTAATGTCTTGATCTTCAGGCTGTTCGGCCACCGAGCGTCTCTGCGACCCAATCTGCAATATAGTGGCCCGCATTAATACTGTTGTCGAGGCTGGAATGCTGAACGCCACCCTCTCGATCTGTAAACACTTTGAGCTCTCGCTTGGGACTATTCACGAGCTGCTCATAGGTTCGTTGCGCCCATTTCAGAGGAATTTGTGTGTCTTTTTCTCCGTGCGTCACCAGAAACGGAACGCGAATTTTTTCAATCTGACCATCCAGATGAACATTCTCGACAATCCGCATAAAATCCTCGATATCGGCCGCCCCCCAAACCCAACATACATGCTGCCAGTAGTGCGGTACGGGGAAGTCACCCTCGTTTTCGAGTCGACGTTTTTGAACATCGCGCCAATCATGGTTTGCACCCCAAACAACGCCGCAGGCAAACCGTGGCTCATTGGCAACCGCTCTCGGACAGTAGTAGCCGCCCAACGATACGCCTTCCATACCAATGCGGCCGGGATCGATGTCGTCGCGTGTTTCAAGGTAGTCGATAATTTTGCTAGCCCAGTGCTCGGTGTCGAATCGCGCGTGCAGACCCTGAAGCCTGAGCGCCTCTCCAGTCCCTGGTTGATCAACGATCAGCGACGCCACGCCACGTTGTGCCAGCCACTCTGGCAATCCTACTTTGTATTTCATTTCTTTAGTCGAATCGAGACCATTGACCTGTACCAACATCGGTGCCGGACCGTTAACCCCGCGAGCAGGGACATAAAGTGCTGATAGGTGTGTGTCCTCGTAAGGAATTTCAACACGCTCGCACGCGTGACCGAGCAGCGCTAGAGCACGCAAAAAGTAATCTAGGGATCGACGGTAAAGATCCTCTCGACCCGGGGCGCCATGACCCTGTAAGCGCTCACAAGTTGTCAAATAGGTCGACGCACGGTAGTACTTTTCTCCCGCCGAAAACAGTCGGCCATCGGCTTCGTCTTCGGCACCCAGTTCGCACAACTTTGTCGCCATCGTGTTCCAGGTTTCGCGAAATGCGCGCGTTCCTTCTGCATCAGGCTGTTCAGAAGCCGCCATCAGTGGCGCGCACATCGCCTCGATCTCGCCCATGCGTGCACCCATCTCAATCGCTAAGCTGACCGAGGCACTCCACACGTAGTTTCTGGGGAAATAACGAAACATACTCACTCTCATCACAAAGTTATGCCACGCCTCGAGCGTCAAGGGCGCTTTTTCGAGTCCGCGGACTGTAGCACTCGCGCAATATCCGCTGAAATTGATAATGCCAATAGTATCTATCGATTTAGACAATGAATTCCAATTTTTTTAATTTACCGGTCTGAATGCGTCTGATTATCGACACAACAGATATTCCTCCTCGTAAAAATCAATGCACTTTTTCTTGACCCAGCACCGCCATCACCGCACAGTCTGCGCATCGATTAAACCCTTGGAGACAACTATGCCGCGCCGCTTTATCGACCTATCAATGACCCTGTGTAATGACGTAGTGAGCGACCCGCCGTTCTTGAAGCCACACATCGAGTACGAGGATCACGCACAGACGCAACATGAGCTTGAGATGTTTTTCCCCGGCGTTGATCAGGAGGGCATGATTGGTGGTGGTGTCGGTTTCTGCGCAGCCGAACGCGTTCAGCTGACCACACACAGCGGCACCCACGTGGATGCACCCTGGCACTACCATCCCACTCAGGACAAAGGGCAAGCCGCACAGACCATTGATCAAATGCCCCTAGAGTGGTTTTTCCAGGCAGGAGTCAAACTGGACTTTCGTCATTTCCCCGACGGCTATGTCGCGACAGCGGCTGACGTCGCAGCGGAACTCGAGCGTATCGGCCATGATCTGCAACCCTTGGACATTGTCGTTGTGAATACCACGGCAGGTCTTGCACTCGCTGAGAAGGATCCGGAGTACGTTAGTCGAGGCTGTGGTATGGGGTATGAGGCGACCATGTACCTGTTAGAGCGCGGCGTTCGTGTCACAGGGATCGATGCGTGGAGCTGGGATGCCCCCTTCATCCACACCAAAAAAAAGGTGGAAGAAACTGGCGATGCCAGTCTTATTTGGGAGGGTCACCGCGCAGGAGTTGATATCGGCTACTGCCATATTGAAAAGATGCACAACCTCGAAGCCATTCCCAGCACGGGATTCATGATCAGTTGTTTTCCGCACAAAATTCTCGGAGCATCGGCAGGTTGGACACGCGCCGTCGCGATTTTTGAGGACTGATCAACCGCACATCGCGGGAACTAAGGCGAATTAGTAATCATCCGGATACCCTCTAGCGCGCGACGCACGAGGGCGGCAAGATCGCCGTCATGATCAAAACCAGCATTGAACGCGGCCTCGGTGTGCACCGCGGGTTGCGCGCCAAAATCTGCCTCGAGTGCGGCATCAGGCTGATAGCTGACTGAGCTGAGGTCGCGTCCAGTCTGTGTTGCAACTTCACCGGCGAGATCAGCCATCGTGCAACGTATGACAGGTAGCGTGACCGCCCGACTCATCGGCATTGTTGTACTGTCAACGGTTAGCGCATGACGGACATTTCTGGCGCATTGCTGTACTGACATGAGCCACATTGTGGCCGCCGTCGATACGGGAGAGACAAAGGACGCGCCCTCATTCAACGCATGGAAAATATTACTCAGGAATGCTGACTTCATTCCCGATGCTGCAGCTGGCCTTGCAACGATGCCGGGCAGCCGGATAGTCACTGCATCGACCAGTCCGCGCCGCGACAAATCAGCGAGTGCCAGTTCAATCATCGCCTTGTGAGTACCATAGGTCATGTGCGGTACCACTGGACTGTCGTCGACAACCGGGATCGGCATGGGAGCACCAAGCACGGCGATGGTACTGGCATAAACTACCCGCGGGCAGCTCGCGGCCTGAGCAGCCTCTTCGAACAGCGCGAGCGTCGCATCAAGATTGACTGCTTTAGACAGATCAGGCGCGGCTTCAGAGGCTCCGCCAGGTAAGGCAGCCAGATGAACCAAGGCATCGAAAGATTCTGACAGTAACTGGCCTCGTACTTGCGCATCTTGTAGTTGGCCGCAAATTTTGTCGACACGCGCATCATTGACGAGGTAACCCGAGGGAAAATCGACGTCGAAGAGTGTCAATGCAATGTCGGATTTTTGCAGTAACTGGCGCGTGAGTTCGCGACCAACAAATCCTGCGGCACCCGTAACAACGACTCTCATTCTCATCTCCTCTGTGTCGCGTGTCAGTCAGTCTGATCGGTCGAATCGACGCGACGCCGGTCCTGGCGCAGCGTCACTATCGGGTGATACCGAGTCGTCCGCTGTAAAATCAATTATATTGTCAGACTTTGCGCGGGGGCTGTCGCATTGCTTTTATCAATACCGCAGTTCCAAACAACCGATAGGCAAACGATAGACAAAGCAGTCCCCTCGCTTCAAAGTGTCGTCCGTGCTTAACACCCATTTGGAGGCTTCGTCATGATCTATGAAATCGCTGAGATAGAGGTGACCGCCGGCAGTGAAGTGGCTTTCGAGAATGCTGTCGCGCAGGCAAGTCCACTGTTCAAAAACGCACACGGTTACTGTTCTTTAGCGCTTAATCGCTCTTCAGAGTTTCCCCAGCGTTATCGTTTGGTCGTTGGCTGGGAGACGATTGAAGATCATATGATCACCTTCAGAGAATCCGATGATTTCCAGGAGTGGCGTCGGTTGGCCAGCCCCCACTTTGCCTCCCCACCGCGTGTTGAGCATGTGCAAGTTGTCTTCAATGCTGAAGACTGATGTACAACATCGATCAGTGAACAAGGCCAAGCTACTTCCGGCTAGGTACAGATAAGGACTTTCACCATGGCGCAATGGCTCAAACAAGGAGCGGCTACAGAAACGAAAGCAGCTGCTGACAAACAAGTACGTGATCTTGTCGAAGCGACACTTGCCGACATTGAGCAACGAGGCAATACAGCGGTTCGCGAGCTTTCGATCAAATTTGATCAATGGGATCGCGACGATTACCAGCTCAGCCCATCGGAAATCCAAGACTGCATTGACAGCCTAAGTCCCCAAGCGCTGAAGGACATCGAATTTGCACAGGATCAGGTGCGAAACTTTGCTCAAATTCAACGCAATTCGATCACTGATGTCGAAGTGGAAACGCTGCCAGGCGTCGTTTTGGGGCATAAAAATCTACCGTTAAACTCGGCCGGCTGTTACGTGCCGGGTGGGAAATACCCTCTTCTCGCCTCTGCGCATATGTCGGTCATTACCGCGAAGGTGGCTGGTGTACCGCGCGTGATTACCTGCGCCCCACCTTTCCAAGGTCAACCCGCGCCAGCAATTGTGGCAGCCCAAGCACTCGCCGGTGCTGATGCCATTTATGCCCTGGGCGGCATTCAAGCCGTGGGCGCCATGGCGCTCGGCACTGAATCGATTGCGTCCGTTGATATCTTAGTGGGACCGGGCAATGCCTTTGTTGCAGAGGCGAAACGACAACTCTATGGGCGTGTTGGCATCGACCTCTTCGCGGGTCCTACGGAAACCCTGATCATCGCTGATGACAGCGTCGATGCAGAGTTGTGTGCTACTGATATTCTTGGGCAGGTCGAACACGGACCGGATAGCCCAGGCATCCTGTTAACCAATTCGGAATCCCTCGCGCGCGCGACCATTGCAGAGATCGAGCGCCTGCTCGAGGTACTGCCGACAGCGGCGCATGCGCGGAAGGCGTGGAATACCTTCGGAGAGGTGATCGTTGCCGAGAGCTATGAAGAGATGGTGTCAATTGCAGACGAAATCGCCTCCGAGCACGTGCAGGTGATGACACGAGATCCCGACTACTTTCTCAACAATATGACCAACTACGGGGCGCTGTTTTTGGGTCCTCGGACGAATGTCGCCTACGGTGATAAGGTCATTGGAACGAACCATACGCTGCCAACGAAAAAAGCAGCACGATATACGGGTGGATTGTGGGTGGGCAAGTTTTTGAAAACCTGCACCTACCAGAAAGTGCTATCCGATGAGGCCTCCACTCTCGTAGGAGAGTATTGCTCGCGACTCTGTGCGCTTGAGGGCTTTGCGGGGCATGGTGAGCAAGCAAACATCCGAGTACGCCGCTACGGGAACCGTGACGTCCCCTATGCAGGCTCCGCCGAGCCCTCCGAGGCGACCAAAGCGTTATGAGCGAATCGCTACCACAAACTCCGTCCTTCGATCTCACCGGACGACGCGCAGTGGTAACAGGTGCCGGCCGAGGCATAGGGATCGGCGTTGCGGCGGCACTGGCTCAGGCTGGTGCGTCAGTCACCCTCGCAGCGCGCTCTGGCGCTGAAATTGAAGCGGTTGCGGCGTCGTTACGCGCGAGTGGCCACAACGCAATTGCGGAGGTGCTCGATGTCTCTGACCAAACCGCAGTGACTACTTTTTTTGAGGAGCAGGCGGCGTTTGACGTGCTGGTCAACAATGCCGGCACCAATCGCCCAAAGTCTATTCTGGAAATCACTGAAGAGGACTACGACGCAGTCCTCGATCTCAACCTAAAAAGTGTCGTCTTTGTGAGTCAGGCCTGTGCGCGTAAGATGATTGACGCCAACATTCGGGGCTCAATCATCCACATGAGCTCGCAAATGGGACACGTCAGTGGGCCAGGCCGCAGCCTATACTCCGCATCAAAGTGGGGGCTTGAGGGGTTTAACAAGGGACTCGCTCTTGACTTGGCACCCTTTGGCATTCGCAGCAATACCATCTGCCCCACCTTCATCGAAACGCCGATGACACGTCCGTTTTTTGAGGACGAGAAATTTCTAAAATCAGTACTCTCGAAGATTAAGATCGGGCGCCTGGGCCAAGTCGAAGACGTCATGGGCTCCGTGTTATTTTTGGCATCTGATGCCTCTGCACTGATGACGGGCAGTAGCCTGATGCTCGACGGGGGCTGGACAGCGGAATAGCCCGCTTCAATAAAAATCTGCAAGGGATACAAGCGTTATGTTTGAACCGTTCGCTGGCAATTATGTCTGGAATCTAGCTGTCAACCTCGCCCTCGTCTGTGGTGGCAATCACGGCGAAATCGATGAAGCCTGCAGGCCTATCATTGAAGCCGCAGCAAGTGGCGCTGATGCAGGTTCGGCCCAACTATTTGATAGCTGGATTGCTGTTGCCAGCCAAGTGGAAGCCAACGCGCGCGCCGATGAAGCAGCTGGTTTTTACCTATCAGCGGGCACGAAATACGGTCGTGCCTGCGGCTACTACCTCGCCGCCGAACGCATGCAGTCACGCGACTACGCACCCCGATGGGAGGCCTATGACAAAGGTCTGGCGCTCTACCGGAAATATGTTGAGCTCTCGGGCTTACACGTCGACTTTGTGGATATTCCCTACCAAGACAAGAGCTACCCTGGAATCTTTGTTCACGATGGCAGCGGCACTGCACGGCCCGCATTGGTCTCTTGCAATGGCCTCGATTCGATGAAAGAACAGGTCATGATGGCAGGACATGGCATCGAGAACTTACGGCGAGGTATCAACACGCTATTTATTGACCAACCGGGTACCGGCGAAGCATTACGCAAATTCGGACTGACCGCTGTCTACGATAGTGAGCAATGGGGCACCCCCGCCTGGGAGTATCTCGCGTCGCGCCCCGATGTTGACCCCAAAAAGATCGGTATGTTCGGCCTCTCTCTGGGCGGTTATTACGCACCTCGGGTTGCCGCAAACGAACCCCGCTATGCTTTGTGTGCCGTCATGGGTGCCAACCATCTCTGGGGCCAAAGGCAAGCCGAGCGACTCGCCAATGAGGGGGAAAACCCCGTGCCGCATTATTGGGATCATGTGATGTGGGTTTGGGGTAAAAGCACCCTGGACGAGTTTATGGACTATATGCCCAATGTGACGCTGGATGGTCAGATTGAAAAATTACGCATGCCGTTTTTGGTGACTCACGGCGAAGGCGACCGTCAAATTCCCGTGATGAATGCTTATCGCTCCTACGAGCAAGCCGTCAACAGTAGTAAGCGTCACCTACGCATATTCACTAAGCAGGACTATGAAATAGAGCACTGTGGCGCCGACAATGGCACTGGCATGCGCGACTACGTGGCCGATTGGTGTGCGCAAACTTTCGCAGAGATGCATTAAATGACTCAGTTACCGCACATTGCTTTTCACCACGGAGGCGTCTCGGTACCCGATCTCGAGGCGGCGATTGACTGGTATCACGATGTACTCGGTTTCGAGGTTGAAAAACGCTTCGAGATCCCTCCCGCTAATGCCAAAGTTGCGATGGTAAAAAACGGCGCACTACGCTTCGAAATCTTCCAAGTTGAGGGTGCGGCCGCGTTACCCGAAGACCGACGGGTGCCGATTAGCGACCTAAAAACGCATGGCAACAAACACGTCGCGTTGCAAATCGATGATCTCGACGGTTTTTTGGACTATCTAGAATCTAAAAATGCCGATGTCGCTTTTGTGGTCAGTGAGGAATTCGGAAGAGGCTGCTTTGTGCGGGACTGCGCCGGAAATTTGATTGAATTCGTGGAAGAGCCAAGAGGTTAAATAAATGATTCGCTGGAGCGAAGCCGCAGCAACAGTACTCAACGACTACTTACTTCGCGAGCAACGCGAGAAAGAGCTCATGGCAACTCTGCCTGTTGAGGACCGGATTGGTTTTCGAGATCAATTCCTGTTGCAGGTTGGCGAGCTTTCCGGAGAGTACCTACACGGTCTTGTCGCCAGCAAGCCCGGCGCCAGGGTGCTCGAACTGGGAACAAGCTATGGCTACTCAACGCTCTATCTTGCGCACGCAGCATACCAAGTGAAATCCAAGGTCATTACAGTTGAGCTAGACGCTGACAAACAAACCTATGCGCGCGAACAATTGACCCGCGCTGGGCTGAGTGATGTCGTCGAATGGGTTAATGACGATGTCCTGAACGCCATCGACAACCTACAAGAGGATGTCGATATCGTACTGATCGATGTCTGGAAGGAGCTGTACCCAGCCTGTATCAAAGGCTTGGCGAGCAAACTGAATCCGGCTGCCGTGGTTGTGGCGGACAACGTCATCTTTCCTCCACACTCGCAAGAGGATATCGACCACTACCGCAGCGCGCTTTATCAGTTACCGAACCTGAAAAGTTCTGTCGAACTCGACATTGGCAGCGGGCTAGAGGTGAGTACCTTCTAAATTGCGACCGTCGGACTGCCAAAAACCAAGACGTTTGCAGGCCACGGATTGACTCACTGGCTAGGCAGACACCATCTTGTGCTTAATCTGACCAAAGATGGAGCGCCCCTCACTATCGAAGACCTCAAAACTGAGTTGCTCACCGAACCGAAGGTAAGGCTCGCGTGGCTCGCCATGTTCTAAGATATCAAGCGCGCGGCGCTCCGCCAGACAGGCAGACCCCACCTCTTTATGATTCTCGTTAGATACTGTGCCCGAACCGAGAATCATTCCAGGGCGAAGTACGCGGTTATAACAGATATGACTGAGGATATCGTCAAAACCAAAATCCATCGAACCACCATTGGGATGGCCGAACAACTCACCATTTCTGTGGACATATAAATCTAGATGAACACGTCCGTCGCGCCATGAATCACCGAGCTCATCGGGTGTGACGCATACGGGCGCAAAAACCGTGGCCGGCTTTGCCAAAATAAAGCCAAAACCCATTTTCTTTTCTCGAAATAGATGCGCGCGCATGGACACATCGTTGAGAATCGTGATCAGTTTAATCTGTTTGAGTGCATCTTCTGCCGACGCACCCATCGGCACATGACCCGTAATCACAGCAAACTCGCCCTCGAAATCAGCGTCGTCAGCTTCGTCAATAAATTCGAAATCCGCTGTGGGTCCGCGGAAATCATCGCTTTGGCGTTGTATCAGAATCGGAACACCGGGCGTTTTCTCTACCGTCAGCTTAAAGGCCTCTTCCATGATGTTTCCGTGGTTTAAAAACGCTGAGGCATCGATGAATTGGTAACAACGTGGCAACGGTGCAGCCGCTTTTTCAACCTCAAAGGGGAAGCTGTTTTTCAATGAACCGGCATTAAGCTCTTCGTAAACAGTCTGTAATGACGACTCCACCTCATCCCAATGCTCTAATGCTTCAATCATCGAACTCGCGATCGCGTCGACAAATGCCGCGCGCGACAAATCCCGTGATACGACAACAAGTCGACCGTCTTGAGAGCCATTTTTTAATGTCGCCAATTTCATGGTTGTTTACTCCTAAAAATTTACCCCACCATCGCAATTAATGGTTTGTCCGGTCACAAAGCCGCAGTGTTCAGAGGTCAAAAAAAGCATCGCGCCGATCAGATCTTGTGGTACTTCGGTGCGCTTAATCAGCTGAATATTCGCAACGGCGTCAAATAGCTCTTGAGGCAGATTTTTTCTCGCCTCCTCGGTCGCTGTCAGGCCGGGTGATAACGCATTAGCCAGTACACCTGTACCCGCGAGCTCCGCAGCGAGTGCCCGGGTCAAGCCAATTCCAGCCATCTTGGTAGTCACATAGGCGAGGAAACCCGGCATCGGCGTCCCCGTCGTGCTGGATGCTATCTGTAAGATACGGCCATAACCCTGCTCGATCATTGATGGCGTCAAGCACTTCGCCATTAACAAGGATGCCTCCACGTTAATGGCCTCAAAGCGACGAAACTGCTCGAGAGAAATCTCTGACAAACTAACGCGTGGCATGTAGGCGGCGTTGTTAATGAGGATATCGCAACGCCCGAAGTCTAGGATGACACGTTCACAAAACGATCGGATCCGCTGCTCGTCGGTTAGATCACAGATCGAACTGAAAGCCTGACGCCCCAGCGCCGAGATATCGGCCACCACATCCTCCGCCGGCAGTATATCGGCAATCGCAATATCGCAGCCCTCGGCGGCCAGTGCGAGTGCGAACTCACGTCCTAATCCGCGTGCGGCGCCCGTAATGACCGCAATTCTATTGTTGTGACCTGACTGCATGACCGACCTTTTTACCAACTAAACACTGAGACGATGAGATGCCCCATACAAGAGGAGCGACCTGCCGGCACAATGCGTTCACAGAGGGCAGAAAATAACAAACCCACCACCACAAACCCTAGTGTATCGACCCACACATCAGGGCCGAACTCGATTTTGCAGATTGGGTACATCTGTTTGATCAATAGTTAGCCCAGAATTTAGCGGCCTAAGATTTCTGAAAGGTCTCCGCCTTTGATGGGAATCACGGCTCGGGAGGGGCTTCGAGCAAAGGTCATTTACAGATATGGCTGAGCTGCACCCAACTAGTCTTTGACAATTTTTTTTAAGGCGGACCTCATCCACTGTATCCCCGGATCAAGATCACGGTATTGGTGCCACTGCAATAACCAAGAGATGCGGGGTAAATCTATCGGCAGCTTGAGTATTTTGAGGGGTAAGAAGCGACACCACTCTTCAGCAAGCCTGCGATAAACAATAGCACCGCGATGCGTTCCTGGCAGATATTGAGGGGTGGCATTGAATGTCGAGCAGATGATATCGGTCGGCAAATCAAGGCCGAAGTCCTGTCGAATAATGTACTGATCCTGCGTCATATCGCGATTACTACCGAAACGAACGACGACCTGCTTAAGGGTCTGCAATGCATCGAGTGTGAACGACTTCTGAGTCAGCGGATGATCCTTGCATAAGAGACACACAAACTCTTCTTCAAATAGTTTTTCGCTAGGATGCTCTGGCGAGATGACGTGCTCGGGCATTAACAAAAAGTCGACGTTACCCTTCTCCAATTCCTGAGCGGGGTGGTCTGTCGCCATAAAAAACTCGATTCGAATACCTGGCGCCACGTGAGCCAAGTGCTGAACCACTTTTGGCATCACACTGGTAGAGGCGTAGTCACTCATCAAGAAACCGAAACGGCGGTCTGAATTCTGCGCATCGAATTCAAGCCCCCCTTCAACCGTTGCTTGGATCTGCATCAAGATATTTCGTACGGGGTTCGCGAGGCTCTCCCCTAACGGTGTCGGACGCATCTCTGACCCGATACGCACCAACAACTCATCACCGAAGTATTCGCGCAAGCGCGAAAGTGCACCGCTAGTCGCAGGCTGACTGAGATGAATACGCGTGGCCGCGCGCGTGATGCTGCACTCAGTGAGCAAAGCATCGAGGGCTACCAAGAGATTGAGATCGAGGCGGTTTAAACGCAATGGGGCACTCCAAAATGCGACGGAAGCCCTCATTGTAGTACCAACCCACTCAATGGCAATACTGAAGCTTTTGACCGTCTACCTGATTGGCTTTAGTTGCCGTCTGAGATGAGGGTGCCACCGTCAGCAACGATGGTCTGTCCCGTGACAAAAGCGCCGGCACGACTCGCAAGCATCACCGCAATCCCTGCGATTTCTTCGGGTTGCCCTACTCGTCGAAGCGGCGTCATTGATAAACGTTTTGCCATGAAATCTGGATTAGCCAAGAGCTGGGTCGAAAATGGAGTTTCAATCAGGCCAGGCGCGATCGTATTGACAGTCACCCCCTGGGGCCCCCACTCCACCGCAAGATTGCGAGCCATCTCCATCAGGCCGGCCTTAGCGATGCCGTACAGACCGATCGCGCGGTTGCCGCGGAGTCCGGCAATACTGGCAATGAAAATAACGCTTCCTCGCCCACGCCGCGCCATAGGGGGAATCGCCAGAGACGACAGCCAATGGACAGATTGAAGATTCACACGCATCAGACAGTCCCAATCAGTGTCCGACGCTGCCGACAGAGAGCCGACATGACCTTCGATACCCGCACAACACACGATGCAATCAACGCGTCCCTGCCACTGCTGCGCACTTGCGAACATGGCCTCTAGCGCTGCCCGATCACCGAGGTCACAGGGTAGAGACAGCGCCTCACCACCCTCCGCAGAGAGCTCGCCTGCAAGCCTGTCACACGCTTCGCGATCGAGGTCAGTGACAACGATTCGCGCGCCTGCTTGTGCAAATAGTTTTGCAATAGCTCGACCTAAGCCGCCACTCGCACCAGTCACCAGCGCGACTGTATTCGTTAGCTGAAATAAATCCATCAATTAATACGGCGCCAACAAGCTTGTCATACTGAGCGCTATGATTTGACCATGTTCTTCCCAAGGACCGCCGTTGATCTCGATTTGTCCGAGGCGCCCGGAGTTATTGACCACCATCGCGCATCGTGTCCAGCGACGGTTTTGATAGCGCTCAAGAATGCTGTGTAAATCGCCACCACGCGCAACCTCCTCACCGAAGACCACCGCATCCTCAAACCCCATGCCAGCACCCGACGCAAGGTGGGGGGTGGTCGCGTGTACAGCATCACCGATCAGTAAAATCCGACCCCGGTACCAAGGACGCGGCATCAGCATCTGCTCCAGCGGACGATAAAGAATTTGAGACTGCTCATTGAGACCTTCTCGTATTTGAACCATCAGCGGTGCTGTGTACTCCTCGAGCAGTGCGCGAAGCGTCGGTAATAACTGATCGTCGGGGATGCGCGCCTTCGTTGGGCGTTTTTCAGTGAAATACAAATACATATGATCCGCAGAAACCGGCGTGAAACCTGCCTTAGAATCGCGCCCTAAAAACTGCATCGCATTCTGCAGGCCATTTCTCGGAACAACCGCACGCCAGACACCCTGCCCTGAATACTCAGGAACCGGCGCGCCTGGGAAATATCGCTCCCTTACTGACGAATAGACACCGTCGGCTGCAATCACAAGATCGTAGTCATCCTCCGTGCCGTTCTCAAAGATAACGTGAGCTTGATCCTCACCATCATGAATTTCACGAAAAGTCTCACCAAGGCGAACGGAGATGTTGCGGCTACGAACAATTCCGGCAATCGCACGCGCAAAATTCGGGCGCATAATGCCGCCACCACCCACAATATCAGTGCGCGGAACAGGTAGTGGGGGAATTTCCATCATCTTGTGACCCTGCGCGTTAAACCCCTCAAACGCGTTGTGCATTGTGCCTTGCTCGAGAAATACCCCCCTGAGACCTAAAGCGTCAATCGCACGAATCGACGGGCCACTGACGGTAATACCCGCGCCATCGGTCCGCCAATTTGGATTAATCTCGACTAAGTCAACCTCAACACCCAACTGATTCAAAGCGAGTGCAACAGACATGCCGGTAAAACCACCGCCAATCACGAGTACCTTTTTAATTTCTGATTCCATGTGCGTATCCTTTGCTGACGATCATTCTGGGGTATGCAACTTTGAGGTTAGGGAAAGGCGTCTGCCGTTCTTTCTGAAAAGCTGTCCTCGGGATAGGGTAGCATCTGTTCATTCCACCGCAGCCATAGGGCTCGCAATTCAGTAAGCTTTTCTGGATAACGATCCCTCAGTTGCGCACGCTCATGCGGATTTTTCGAAACATTAAATAACCACTCATTATCGTCGCGACGATAGTACTTCCAATCACCTTGTCGAACAGCCGCCTGCGCACCCCGTTTATGACGCCAGTATAAAGTACGCTCCTGTACCGGACTCGCTTCGATCAAGACGTCCCATAGATTGAGCCCATCGAGGTCCCTTGCCGAGGGGGTTTCACCCAGCGCTCCAAGTAAGGTGGGAAGAAAATCCATAGAGGCCATCATCTGAGTCGACACACTGCCGGGCGTTATTTGTCCAGGCCAACGCGCAATGATCGGAACTCGGATACCCCCTTCAAGCAGACCACCCTTATAGCCTGTGAATGGCCAGGTATCAGAGTATCGCTCGGCGCCATTATCACTGGTGAAGATCACGAGGGTATTCTCCGTTAAACCCCGCTCCTCAAGAACAGCGAGAATACGTCCGACTCCGGAATCCATAGACCGCATCATCGCAGCGTAGGTTTCTAGCGAGCCCCCATCCCAGTGGAAGATGCTGGTCAAGGCCCTCGATACTGCCTCATCCTCGGGACCCTCCCAAGGCCAATGGGGTGCGTTGAAATGCAGACTCACAAAAAAGGGTTGTGCGGCATCGGCATCATGAATGATGCGCACAACCTCATCGGCCAAGAGATCGGTCATATAGCCCGCCTCTTCGACGCGTTCGCCCTGACGAAACAAGCCATCGACAGGCACATCATCATCAAGATCGATGCGATGCATAAAGTAATCTGAACCGCCAAGCAGGATGCCGTAGAAATGATCATACCCGCGCTGTAAGGGGCCATTGCCCGGTGGGTTGCCAAGATGCCACTTGCCAACGAGGTAGGTTTCATAATCAAGGCGTTGGAATTCTGAGGCTAGCGTCGGCATATTCTCGGGGATGCCACTGTCGCGCGGCGCATCGGGACCCAACGGCTCATGCAGACCCAGCGGGAGTCTGTAGGGATAGCGACCGGTAAAGAGCGCAGTGCGCGATGGCGAGCATATCGCGGCGCTGGAGTAACCTTGCGTGAGCAGTACACCCTCAGCCGCCAATTGATCGATGTTGGGCGTATTATCCGCTCGCGAACCAGTGACACCGAGATCCGCGTATCCCATATCATCAACCATAATGAAGACAATATTGGGGCGCTCATTGGCGGTGACGGGTAAAGCCAGTGCAAGGAGCAGCCAAGATAGCGAGCGTAAGCATCGCCCTCGGCTCTCGCTCAAATTGATGCAACGCAGTTTACTGATACCTTTTTGCATGGTCTGTCTGATTGTCATGCGCCCTCCTCTTCAGCGTCGCGTCGCTTGAGAACTTTGTGCTCGTCCTCAGCGACACCCTGCTTCCAATAACTCGAAATATACGCGTCACTCGTCGGCACCTGCCTTTCTTTTTTAAAGTAGGCACGCAGTGCTTTCATCGTATCTA
Source organism: Halieaceae bacterium (assembly GCA_038134505.1). Taxonomy (GTDB): domain Bacteria; phylum Pseudomonadota; class Gammaproteobacteria; order Pseudomonadales; family Halieaceae; genus Luminiphilus. Next base: position 125,797 of record JAYPVH010000005.1, read on the forward strand.
ACTCCGATGCCGCCCAGACCGCGGGCCTTCCAGGAAGCCAGGCTTTAGATCGCACAACAGAGAGAACCTGCTCCCGCCCAACATTGTTGTTAGCTGCTACGACCCAGTCGACTGCAACGCCCTCTGGCGCGCTCAAGACCTGACGATCAGCCTCGTCCAAGATCTCAATTACTGCATACCCACGCACTGATTCAGGCAGCGAGTCCAAGTTCACACTGAGTGCGGGGAGCGCCGTCATATCGCCGACGAGGAAGACCCAATCGGCATCAGCTGCCACTGGCTTTTTCGCGCCGGGACCACCGATCTTGATGTGCTCACCAGGCTCGACGCGAGCCGCCCATTGACCTGCAATACCGTGCTCACCATGTAACACAAAATCGACGTCGATCTCGCAACAGTCTTCGCGTTGCGCGCGGACCGTGTAGGTCCGCACCGCAACCTGATCAGGACTGAGACCATCAAAAAATAACTTAATATAAGCGCCCGACTGCTGCGCAGGAAACTCCCTAAGACCGGTGCCACCCAAAGTGACGCGGCGCATATGCTTCGAGATCTGTGTTACCGAGATCACTTCGGCGATGCGCGGCTCAGGTCGTGCCATGGTTATGCAGTACCTCCACGTTAGATTGGCAAGGCGCAGTGCCATTTTGTGTCATGGCGCACCCTCCCCTGATTTGACGATGACGCCAAAATCGCTGACATAGTTGTCCCATTCGGCAAGCAGTTCGTCGCGAATATCCGGATGCTGCGTCGACACATCAAATTTCTCGGCTGGATCCGCACCCAGGTTAAATAAACGCCAGGATCCGCCGGGGCCAATGGGTGATCCCGCAGGAGAGCCTCGGTCAAACCGCTCAAGCGGCATCGGCACACCTGACATCGGCGGCGGGCCTGGCGCTTTGACACCTTGATAAAAAGTGGTTTGCCCCTCCCAGAGGATCTTCCAATCACCACGAATGAGAGCAGCATGTCCCGCGTGTTCACGACCTATCGGGTCAGCCGCTGACCGTAATGCACTGGTATCGCCCCGAAATAGGCCAGCAAAAGATCGACCGGTAATGGGCAAGGCCTGAGGACGATCGACAAGTGTGGCCGACACGCCAGCTAACTCCAGAAGCGTGGGAGCAATATCGTAAGTCACTATTTTCGCATGTGAGCGGCCACTCTCTAGGCCCAGACCAGGCGCGTAAACAATCCCTGGGACATGAATTCCACCCTCGGCGGCGAAGCCTTTGGTCCTGTAAAAAGGCGCAGACCCGGCTTCGGCCCAACCGGGCCCTAGGTAGGTCCATGAGCCGGGTAAGCCGATGTTTTCGAGACGATTGTCGCCCTGCGCAAACTGCGCAAGGACGCCTGATTCGGCGCCATTATCTGACTGGAAGATCACCACCGTATTCTCGAGCTCGCCGCTCTCACTCAGGTAATCGATAACGCGCCCAATCTGACGATCGAGACGATCGACCATCGCCGCGTAGACCTCCATGGCCCGAATACTCTCGCCCTTTTCGTTCTCAGAGAGCGCGGCCCATGGGACATAATCAGGCGGCAAGTCCGGCAACTGTGCCTCAGTCACGCCTAAACCTGCGGTTTGCCACGACTTAAACCGCTCTGACCGGAGCACCTCGTAACCCGCATCATAGTGACCTCGATAACGATCAATGTCCTCCGTCGGAATTTGCAACGGCCAGTGTGGCGCGGTATAGGTCAAATAAGCGAAAAATGGCTGCCCATCGTGTCGCTGTAAACGAAGGTAATCGAGCATACGATCGGTGTAGTAATCCGTGGAGTAAAAATCCGCAGGCAGCTGTTCTACCACTTCGCCCTCGTCTCGGTAGTTGGCGCGCGTCCCTGGTTGCACACCCACTTGATCGGCGAAATGGCTGGCACCACCATCGAGTAAAGCGAAGCTCTTCTCAAAGCCGCGTGCCGAGGGTATTTCATCGTCTCCAGATCCAAGGTGCCACTTACCCGACATATACGTATGGTAGCCAGCATCGGCCAACCGTGTGGCTAGGGAGACCACACGGTGGTTTAAACGACCTTCATAACCTAGCCGTTCGGATATATTGACCTGCATCATGCCTTCACCCGCTCGATGATGGTCGGTACCAGACAATAATTCTGATCGCGTGGGCGCGCACAGTGGCGTGGTGTAGAAGTTCGTCAGGACTAAACCATTCTCCGCCAAACGGTCAATATTTGGCGTATTGATTTCACTTCCGTAATAACCCAGATCGGTCTGTCCAAGATCATCGGCAACAATCAACAAGAAATTGGGGCGCTGAATTTGCGCACTCTCGGTCTGCACTGCGCTGTCGGAGTCACACGCGGCTAAAGACAGAGCCAGTGCGCAGGTCCATAAAAATCTGATTAATCGCAACTCACACGCTTTCCGCTCATCATGGCGTTGCATTTGTTATCCTCTCCTCAGCTATGTGCTCACGCCGGTCTACTTTCAACCGCGCTTTGCCAAAAAAGATGAGGGACACCACTTTTTAGCACCCCGATTGGCAGGATGCGCGGAACAGAAGCCTCCTGACGACCTGCCTGCGATCCCTGCCAATCCTCATCCCTTTAATCTCTACTCAGTAGCATCACTAGAATCCGCCAAAATTTCCGTGGACTCAGAACGAGCTTAATCGCACGCCGCAGATCTCCTGGGCCTAAACGAGCCACCAATGGCATGGTTCCAAAGGTCTTTCCACGAACAACCACCTCGTCGTCCACTGTATCGATACTATCCACTGCCATCAATTCTTGGTCGTTCTCATCAAACAGACGCATCTGACCATCCTTCGGCGCATGCCGGCGGGCTTTTGTGGCGGAATCCATGTCATCCTGAACATCGAAAGTCCGATTAAAGTCCATGCCGAAATCTTCAAACATGATCATGGCTGCCGCGCGTCCTGCGCCGACCACACCACCTGCTGGCGGCATTGATGGCCCGACAAGATACAGCCCCTCAACTCCCGGCACACGGAACTGACCGAGATCAGGCGTGGGTCGATGACCTACGCTCTGGTAAAAGTAGGGAGCCACACCGTGCACGTCACCCTTGATCATCGAGTTCGGTGAGTTCCTCTCGAGATCGACCGGTGTATAAAACTTGTGCGCGATGATGTTGTCGCTGGTGAGATTGGAGACAAAGTGTGATTGTTGAGCCTGGCGCAGCTGGCCGTATTCCTCACGGTATTCATCCCACTGTGCGCTGCCGCCCTGCATTAAGTCGTAGGGTGCGAATCCTGTGCTGTGCCACATTCCTGCGCCCGCAGGTACTCGGGAAGGATCCGATTTCGATTCGTCATTACCGGCAAAGAACATTTTTTGCTGCAGCTCACCGCGTTTCAATGCGTCAAAGTCTGCCTGTAGCTCAGCCATGCTCTCATGCTGACAAAGCGTCAACATGATTGCATTTTCAACTTCTTTGTTAGTGGCTTTAAATTGAATAGGTTCTTTGAGGTCGTAGTGGGAAACAAACAAACTGAACGCAGCAAGCGACGCATTTTCAGCGCGCCGGAGCACTGGCTCCGCAATGCCATCGACAAACTGGCGCAATTTATGGGGGTGCATCGAGCCGATGACAGCATCTGCCGCCCTAATCTGCTCCCCGTCGGACAATTCCACACCGATAGCCCGCCCCCCTGAAACGAGAATCTTTTTAATTTCGGCGTTAAAGCGTAGTTCACCACCGTTGGCCTCAATACAGCGAACCATCGATTCAGACAGCTTGCCACTGCCTCCCCATGGTTGAGACACGCCATAGGTATGCATCAGCGCGGTGAACATGATGGTGCCCATCCCTGTGCCTAGCTCGTCGGGAAGCTGTAAGTTCTCTGAAACAGCTCGGGCAATATGCATTTTGACCTTATCGTGTTCGAACCATTGGTTGATGATGTCGAGGCTACTGCGTTGCATGAAATCGAGCATCAAGCGCCCTTCTTCGCTACCATCAAGCATTGCCACCAGCTGGCCTAACGGCGGCTGCGGTTTGTACATACCCGGCATGATCATGGGCAGCAGAGTTTGGCCAATCTGAACAAACTGGCGATAGGCCTCTGCATCTTTTTGCGAAAATTGCGCAATACCTTCGCAGGTTTTGTCCAGATCCTGATAGGTGATCAGTACAGACTGGTCATTAAAAATCGTCGCGTGGGGCTGATCTGAATATTTGTACTTCATGCCGTGTTGCGCAAACAGATCTAGTTCATCGTTGGTAATGAGTGGATTTGCCTGGATCATGATATGCACGCTTGAATGCAAATCGTGGTGATAGCCCGGCGTTAAAATCTGCTGCGTTGCAACACCACCTCCCGCGTAAGCTTGCCGCTCAAGCAGTAAAACTTTTTTACCTGCTTTAGCGAGGTAGCCACATACGGTGAGTGCGTTGTGGCCTGCGCCCATAGCGATGACATCGTAGTGCGACATTATTGACTTCCTCCGGGATAACTGGCGCGCCCTTGGGCTCGCAACGCCATTTACAGCTTAACGATTTGGACCGAGTGCTAAGGGTGCACCTCTTCTAAAGGCTGCCCGTCAATCATCACAGCAGTCGCCTCCGTCAGGACAAAAACAATCCGGCAGACTTGCGTTTGACTGGGATTGCGCCACAGGTGCATTGTACCTCGTTGAATGACGATATCGCCTGGGCCCAGCAGCGTCACGGCACCGTCATCCAACTCCAGCTCCAACTGCCCGGAAACAACAATGCCGTAGTCAAGACTATTGGTGCGATGCATCGGGGATTGCTTACCGGGAAGCATATCGACGACCCGAATCACCGATCCGCCATGCAGCGTCAAACCCGCTTCACGCTCGCGACCATCAATTTCGTCATTGTTTTCAACCGGCAGCGTAGGTGCTGTCCAAATCAGCGCAAACTCTGCATCACCACTGGGTATTAACTGTGGGTCAAACTTTCGGTCATCTTTGACAACCGAACGCCCTGCGGCGTTGTGACCCGTGACAACTCGCCGAATCGCCTTGCTATTACTCATGGACGCTACCTTTCAAAAATTTAGAATTCGTCTCGGGGCTTAGCAAACTGCCTACCGACATCCTTCCATCACGCAGTCGGTTCTTTACCGATTGCAAAGACCGCGCTGATGGCGCGCTCATCGATGCCCTAACCCCACGCTCGCTGAGGTTAATTGGCTCAATCTCAGCACACAAATCGGGATTTCCGATAGACACCATAGCTCACATCGATGGCCCAATGAGTCTTGTGCTATCAAGCGCTATCGGCAGGGCAAATGTGGGCTATCGGAACTTTGAATTCCCCTTTCCAAGCGTTTTTATTTACTTTGAGGCTGAGCACAGAGGCACAGATCTACGTTTCGGTGGTTGAAATCTGTAAGTCAGAATGTGCTTTAAAGCACTAATCTAATTAACAAGAAGCATCCGATCAGATTACGCATCAGAGTCAAAAGCCCTGTCAACAAAAGGGCGATAACGGAGGACGTTCACTATGAACTTAACAGCAAAGAAAACTGCACTCGCACTGGGTTTGGTCGCTTGCCAGACTGCGGTTGCCGCCACGACCCTCGAAGAGGTAATCGTCACTGCCCAATTCAAGGAGCAGTCGCTACAAGATGCGAGCGTGGCGGTTGATGCATTTACCGGAGATCAACTACGAGCCCAAGGCGTTAACAGTGCAGAGGGTCTATCTCAACTAGTGCCTGCTCTGACAATCACCGCCGGTGGCGGTATCGCCTCATCGCTCTACATGCGCGGAATCGGCAACAGCGCACGGAACAACTATTTGGATCCTGCCATCATTCTGAATTACGACGGGGTGCCGATCGCGCGTGGCTCGGCCACATCGATTGCTGGCTTTTTTGATCTTAATCGCGTCGAGGTACTGAAAGGCCCTCAGGGCACGTTGTATGGCAAAAACGCAACCGGCGGCGTACTCAATCTGAACCCAGCCAAACCGGTCATCGGCGAAAACAGCGGCTTTATCAGCGGCGCGTTCGGTAACTACAGTGCCAGTGAGTTCACTGCCGCAATCAACGTCGCGCTCGGTGACAATAGTGCGTTGCGCGTCAGTGCCGCGCTCTACGATCGCGACGGCTACAGTAGTGATGGCACAAATGACGATGACCGCACTTCAATTCGTGTTCAATACCTGGCGCAAGTGAATGATCGTTTGACCATTCGCTTATCAGCAGACTCGACCGATATCGGTGGCGTCGGTGGCAACCCTGACATCGTCGGCAGATACTCCCCGCAGTTTGATCTCATTTTAGACGGCAATGCACCGGGCACGGGGATGTTATCCGACGAAGCCAATGACTACCGTACTACGGTATTGTCAGCGCCCGGATTTGGCTTTTTGCAGCCGATTACTGATCAGTGGCGCACTTGATGCCAAGCTGAGCGGTTACCACGCTGAAATCATCTATGAGACAGATGCTGGCGTGCTCACTGTGATTCCTGCATACCGAGAGCAGGAACAGGATTCATTGTTCGGTGGCCCCGGGTTTGCCAGCGGTTGGTGGGATAACTCTGCCGAACAGACCACCTTAGAGGTGAGATTCCAAGGTGAGAGTGACACGGTCGATTATCTCGTCGGCGCTTTCTACTTCGAAGAAGACACCAAGGGCGACAACACCTTTAATCAGGAGTTCGTTTTGCCCTTGCAAGACTACACAATGAGCTCGGACTCGTGGGCTGCGTTTGCAGAATTGACCTGGAAGTTAAGCGATACATCGCGACTGATTACCGGTGCCCGCTATACCGACGACAGCCGCGATATCGACGGTAAAATCGAAAACTTTATCGTATTTTGTGGCGGCATCCCGCCAACACCACCACCGGGATCGTTTGGTCTGGGGTGTGCTGTCCCAGGAAACCTACCGCACTTCCCAACCTTTGACACCCCAGCTCAAGCCGAAGCCTATCTCGTTGACAATGGCTACGTTGTTTCCGCAGCCATCGGGCCACCCAAGCCTCTAACAAGCGGGACTGGCGTGGTTTTGCACTCCTTCGCGAGCAACCAACAAAGCTATGCCTCTGATGAGGTGACTTGGCGCGTGGTCTACGAGCAGGACATCTTGAGCGACTCGCTGTTCTACGCCAGTTTTGCCACCGGTTATCGCGCAGGCGGTCTCGAACCGACTGGAAATACCTTCGATCCTGAGTATCTCGATGCCTACACCATTGGTCTGAAAAACCGGTTCCTCGACGGATCGCTGCAGCTGAACCTTGAATTGTTCCGCTGGGAATATACCGATCAGCAGATCAGTTATTTCCGAGTAGTCGGAGAAACGCTTGAAAATACGGCAGATAACGTCGGTCAAGCGACCAACCAAGGCCTGGATATTGATCTTCTCTGGGCGGCCTCCGACAGCACACTGATCCGTAGCAAAGTCCAACTGCTCGATAACAGCTACGATGATTTGCACTTCTCAACATCACCACCGCGACACAACATCAATTGTCCCAGCACCGTGGTGGGTTCGCTTGCTTCTGGCGCGCCAATCTTTGACTTTAACTGCTCTGGCAATCAGTCAATCTACTCACCTGATGTCACAGTGCAGTTTGGCATCGAGCACACCATCGATATGAGTGGTTACAACCTGGTGCTTGGCGTAGACACCACCTACGTCGATGACCAAGTTACTGGCTTCCAGAATCTGGAACATGAAGTCATCGAGAGTCACTGGATGACCAACGCCGATATTACCTTGGCGTCACAAAGCGCCCCTTGGTCAGTCACCGCCTATGCTCGCAATTTAGAAGACGAGCGTCGCGCGCTATCGTCGCAAACGCCGTTACTGGGCATGGCAATCGTGCGCCACGGACCCGATATGACCTACGGCGTGCGATTTAACTACGAGTTCTAATTCTGGGGGAACTTGTGTTCTGTTAGGGAGCCGAACGGCTCCCTTTTCTATTACGCTGTATTCTCCAACACCAGTACACCGGCACCCGTATTCGAGATCGGCGCATGGTAGTGTTTGTGAATGACTTTTGCATCATCCGCCAGCGCACCGCGCATGACTAACCACATAATCGTCTCGATACCCTCGGTACCCGCTCGACGCATAATGTCGCCGTTAGAAAACTGGGTCATCCATTCTGGATCTTTGGCAATGTTGTCCATGCATTCCAGATCGAAGTCAACATTGATCAAGCCCGCACGCTCGCCTTGCAACTGATGTGACATCCCACCAGTCCCAAAAATAACAACACGCAGATCTTCCGGATAGTCTGCGATGGCCTTGCCAAGGGCGCGGCCGAGTTTTAGGCAGCGCGCGGCAGTCGGAACCGGGTGCAAAACCGTATTGACGGTCAGTGGTATGGTCTTCACAGGCCATGGATCGCAGGTGCCATAAAGAGCGCGCAGCGGGTTCACGAAACCATGATCGACTTTCATCTCCTGACAGGTGCAAATATCAAACTCTTGTTCGATCAATGACTCTGCCAAAAACCAAGACAGTTCCGCATCACCAGTAAAAGGCGCGACTGGCTTCAGTCCCCAGCCCTCATCCGCATTTTCATAGTGATCCGCACAGCCCAAGGCAAAGGTGGGCACTTTATCGAGGAAAAAATTAAGCCCATGATCGTTGTAGACCACGATGACGACATCCGGATTGGCCTCTTCAAGCCACGCTTTAGCGGGTTCATAGCCATCGAAGAAGCGTTTCCAGTACGGCTCTTGCGTGATGCCACTGGCAATCGCATTTCCGACTGCGGGAATATGCGAACTGGTAATACCGCCGACGAGCTTAGCCATTCCAGTAATCCTCTTCTTGAGCGATGCGACGCTCAACTTCCTCACGCTTTGCTAGCAACTTAGCAATGAATTCTTCCGTCGTGATGCCCTGAAACTGAGCACCTGCGTCCTGTACTGAGACACCTCTGGGCACGGCCATCTTGGCCATGAAGTAGATATTCGCACCGAGTCGCAGCAGCCCGAGGTAATCCTGCGCAATGACCGCAGCTTTGAAATCATCCTTCACGCCATACTTGTCACAGTAGGCAGCTGGGTCGCGATCAAACTCCTCACGATTTTGCGCCTCATTAAAGGAATAAAACATTTTATTGAGGGCATAGGGCTTGTGGGATCGCTCCCCATCGAAGACATACGTCCCCGGGATGTCATCGTAGTCATGCGACTTCCACACCATGGTGGCTTCTCCCCTATTTAATGACACTCGGATTGCCGAAATGACCGCTGTTTCTTTTAACGCTGTAACCGCAAGTCTTGAAAGTCTTCAATCTTGGGCCTCTCTCCACGATGACGTGATTGGTTATTTGCCGCCGATCACCGTGCAGAGCATTCATCTACGCAGAGGGACCTTAGAACCCCCTTCATCTAAGGAATCAGGCCTCTGAGCCCGGTAACTCCTCGTAGGGCATCCCAACGTACTGCATCGCTAAAACACGACGCCCCGCCTCATAATTCAAGTAAAAATCACGCTCGGAGGCCATAAAACGATCGAACAACTCACCGCCTGCGGTCGTCTCAGCTTCCTCACCGAAATCGTGCAACATGTTCGATAACCACCAGCTAAACCGCTCTCCATGCCACACGCGGCGCAGAGCACTCTCAGAATCCAGCGCCAGTAACTCCCGCTCTCCATCGCGGTAGACACGGGTCAAAATCTTATAGAGTGTGGCAACATCAGAGGCTGCAAGGTTCAACCCCTTCGCACCGGTGGGCGGCACAATATGCGCGGCGTCTCCGACGAGAAACAGCGCACCATACTGCATGGGTTCGCACACGTAAGAGCGCAGTGGCGCGATACTCTTTTCAATACTCGGGCCAGTGACCAGGGCTTCGGCAGCGTCTCGGGGGAGACGCAACTTCAACTCATCCCAAAACCGCTCGTCGCTCCATTCCTCGACCTTGTCAGTCAGGGGAACCTGAATGTAGTAACGCGATCGAGTGGCGGAACGACGGCTCGCTAACGCGAAGCCTCGAGTACTGCGACAATAAATTAATTCCTCACTCACGGGGGGGGTGTCACTTAAGACGCCTAGCCAACCGAAGGGAAACACCCGCTCGTGTTCTGTAATGACTCCCGCGGGTATCGATTTGCGAGACACGCCATGAAAGCCATCACACCCAGCGATAAAATCGCATGAGATCTCGTAGGCGATGCCATTCCCTGTAAAGCGTACTCGGGGATGCTCAGACTCAAGGTCGTAAAGTGCCACATCGGAGGCTTCATAAAAGGTCGTAAGTCCGGCCGAGTCTCGAGCCGCCATGAGGTCCTGCGTGATCTCAGTCTGCCCATAGCATGTGACTGTTTGCCCGCCAGTCAGGCCGTGGAGATCAATATGAAAGCGCTCACCATCGACGGCAAAATCAACGCCGTGGTGAATCTCGCCCTCACGATCAAGCCGCTCGGCCACGCCGGCCTCGCGAACCAGATCCACGAAACCCTGTTCGAGAATGCCAGCACGAATCCGCGCGCGTACATAGTCAGCCGAGACGCGCTCAACGATCACATTGGAGATACCGGCCTTGGCGAGCAACTGGCCCAGCAGCAGCCCCGAAGGTCCGGCGCCAATAATGGCGACCTGTGTAACAATCATCTGCATATGTCGTTTCAGTTCGTCTCTGTAATCCTCGTTTAACCCCTATCTTGTTCAAATTACCCTCAGATAACGATTCACTTTTGCCGCACATAATTGTACTTTTCAATCAACTGAGTAGCGCGCCGTTCGAGCCTAAAGCCATGTCAATCAATGCAGACGCAGAAGTCCCGATTTACGGGCTATACGGTACAAAACCCCAAAATAGCGATCCAGCACCCGTTCACATCGAAAATATCGAGGACCGCAGCACGGCAACAGGCTGGCGCATCAAGCCACACCGGCACAGCAAACTTTTTCAGATATTTTGTATTTCTGGATCCGATATCGATATTCACATCAATGACGAAGTGCGTCGTCTCAGCGGTGATCTATTGGTGGTGGTCCCTGCGCGCATCGTTCATGGATTCGGCTTTCAACCTGGAAGTCGCGGTTGGGTCATTTCCGTCGCGGAAAGCGCTTTTTCCCAGCATGCCGACCGCTCCGAGCGAGACCTCATGACTCTACTGAACAGCGGCCCACTGATTCTCCAGCGCGAGGAGGACGATCCGCACTATCGGCAACTGCAGCAATATGTCGATTTAATACGAACCGAGCTGAGCTACTCTCAAACGCAGCAAAACCTGTCGTTGACGTTACTCGCGCAACTCATCTTGCGTTCGCTGCAGCGCGTCATCGCGCAAAACCAACTGCAACATTCGCCGTCGTCAGACACACGATTATTAGCCACTCGATTCCGAACGTTATTGGAGAACACTTACACGGCGCATTACTCTGTCGCCGACTACACAAGGCAACTCGCTGTCTCTCCCGCCACTCTACGACGAGAATGTCTTGCACATTTTAACCAGACACCCAAAGCAATTATTCAGGAACGTGTACTCACCGAAGCCAAGCGACAGCTGGTCTACACGCAGCAGAACAACCAAGCCATCGCTGACAATCTCGGCTTTAAAGATCAGGGCTATTTTTGTCGTTTTTTTAAATCTCTCACGGGCTTCACACCTCGCCAATTTCGTGCGCGAGCGGATCAAGGCTAACCGACGTCCCGCCCTCAGTCACTGCGACTGCAGTTGTGCTTCTAAATCGTGCAATACTTTGTAACAAGGCAGTACGTTGGCGACGCTTGCGTTGGGCTCCCGTCCTTCGGTGATCGCTGCAAAAAATTCTCGATCTTGTAACTCGATGCCATTCATCGAGACATCGACTTGCGAGACATCAATGGGTTCTTCTTTGCCATTGACCAAATCATCGTAACGCGCAATGTAGGTCCCCTGATCACAGATATACCGGAAAAACGTACCGAGGGGTCCATCGTTATTGAATGACAGCGAGAGCGTACAAATAGCGCCGTTTTCGGCCTTCATTTGAATTGACATATCCATGGCGATGCCCAACTCAGGATGAATCGGCCCCTGCACCGCGTTGGCCTGAACGACGGGTGATTTTGCTTGATAAGCAAAAAGATCGACGGTGTGGGCCGCGTGGTGCCACAAAAGGTGGTCGGTCCAACTTCTGGGCTCACCCTTCGCATTGATGTTTTTGCGGCGGAAGAAATAGGTCTGCACATCCATCTGCTGAATATTCAACTCACCAGCATCGATGCGACGACGCACCCACTGGTGTGATGGGTTAAACCGACGCGTGTGCCCCACCATGCACACCAGCCCGGTGTCCTGTTGGGTTTTCATCACCGCCTCGGCATCAGCCCAACTGTCCGCGAGAGGAATCTCGACTTGCACGTGCTTCCCAGCCTTCATGCAGGCGATTGATTCTGCGGCGTGCTGCTGTGTGGGTGTGCAGAGAATGACGGCTTCAGCATCGGTTTCGGCCAACGCTGTTTCAAGATCGGTCGCGACGTGACCAATGCCATACTCCGCAGCGACCGCTTGCGTCTTGTCTAGCGTTCGTCCTACCAACGATACTACCTCAACACCGTCAATCTGACGGATGCCATCGAGATGCTTGATGCCAAAGGCGCCGGGGCCAGACAATAAGACTTTCATAGAATTCTCCTTTGAACTAATAGGTCATCGCCCTGCCGCATGATATGCGCTATTTCATCCCGCAACGCTTTTGTGTATTTCGACATCGGTATCACCTTATCAGCGCACCACGCGCTTAATGCGACTCCTCGGGCCAGTAAAGGCGCATCGGATTATCGACCAATAACTTTCTTTGTCGCTCAGGGGTGGTCGCGATACGGGGAATAAAGTCGACCAAGTGGCCCTCATCCGGTGTATGTGACGTCATATTGGGGTGTGGCCAGTCAGTACCCCACAGAACCCGATCGGGAAAGGCCTCAACGACTTTGCGCGCAAAAGGTACAACATCGTCATAGCTTGCACTCGGCTGTAATGACAATCGCTCTGGGCAACTGACTTTGCACCAAAAATTATTGTGTTCAGACAACAACTGGAGAAACAGTGCAAACTCAGGGCCATCGACCGGCTGACTGACATCGGGCCGGCCCATGTGATCGACCACGACATCCGTCGGCAGGCCGACAAAAAAATCATAAAGATCGGGTAACTCGGCCGCTTCAAAATAGATCACGATGTGCCAGCCCAGTGGCGCGATCTTTTCGGAAATTTCAGCCAGCGAATCAAACGGCAGCTTATCAACCAAGCGCTTCACAAAGTTAAATCGCACCCCTCTCACGCCGGCTGTATGCAACGCCTGCAATTCCTCAGCACTGACATCGCGGCGAACAGTGGCCACACCACGCGCAAGCCCACGGGCGTCTTCAAGCGCATCCACGAGCGCGCGATTATCAGCTCCGTGACAGGTCGCCTGCACAATGACATTGCGTGAAAATCCTAGGTGGTCACGCAACGCCCAGAGCCGCTCTTTCGGTCCATCACAGGGTGTGTATTTGCGTTCGGGCGCGTAGGGAAAGCGATGACCGGGACCAAACACATGGCAATGCGCATCGACCGATCCGGGCGGCACCTGAAACTGGGGTTTACTCGGGGCGGGATGATAAACCCGCCAACCGAAGTCCATAACGAACTCGTCCATGACCTAACGGCCTCTCGCTTTCAGCGATGCATCAAGACGCGGATAAACACGCCGGGCGTTGCCTTCATACACCTTGTATTGATCGTCGTTGCTTAAGTTCAGCGCATCAACATAGCGCTTGGTGTCGTCAAAATAAAACCCCGTTTCCGGATCAATACCACGAACGGCACCGACCATTTCTGAACCGAAGAGAATGTTGTCGATATCAATCACCTCAAATAACAAATTGATGCCTGGCTGGTGATAGACGCAGGTATCAAAGAACACGTTTTTCATCACGTGTTCGGACAAGGGCGGCTGTTTGAGCATATCGGCAAGCCCGCGATAACGCCCCCAATGATAAGGCACAGCGCCGCCCCCATGGGGGATGACAAAACGCAGCTCTGGAAAATCTTTAAACAAGTTGCCTTGGATAAACTGCATAAACGCTGTGGTATCGGCGTTGATGTAGTGCGCGCCGGTGGCGTGGAAATTGTGATTACACGAACCCGAGACATGAATCATTGCGGGCACATCGAGTTCCACCATTTTTTCGAAAAACGGGTACCAACTGGCGTCCGTCAATGGTGCTGATGTCCAGTGTCCCCCAGAAGGATCGGGGTTTAAGTTACAGCCAACGAATCCCAACTCATTGACACAGCGCTCAAGCTCTCCGACAGAGTGCTCGATCGACACACCCGGCGACTGCGGCAGCTGGCATACGCCAATAAAATAGTCAGGATACAGGTCGACCACGCGTGCGATCAGGTCATTGCAGGCTGAGGTCCACTGCTGCGATACCTCACGATCCCCCTGATGATGCGCCATTGCCGACGCTCGAGGCGAAAAAATCGTCATGTCAGCGTTGCGTTCCTTCAGCAAGCGCAACTGGTTTTGCTCGATACTGTCCCTGATTTGGTCATCGCTGATTTGCGGTAGATCAGGTAGCGCCCGCCCTGTTTGAAACGCCGCAAGTTGCGCTTCACGAAATAACTGGTGCGGCTCCGGGGCCGTGGTGTAGTGACCGTGGCAGTCGATGATCATAGAAGAGTCCTCATGAAGAAGCGGTCATTTGTTCGCGAATGGAATCGAGCATGTCGGTGAGGGATTTCGTATCAAGAGCCGATTTAAATTGCGGCGCCCAAGCCTGCCGCTCGGCGCAATGGGCGCTCATCCAAGGGGTAACTCCCGCTTCAGACACGGTGGTGGCAACCTCGCGCATCTCAGCCGCGCGACGCTCTCCATGTAACAGCGTGCGCGAAATCAAATAGTGTGCGTGCTGCTGCCAATCGATACCCGGAAGAAGATTGCCAAGTGAATCGAGAACATCCTGTTCAACACCATAATGACGAGCGGTCAGCAGAGATTCGGAAACCAGAGCCTCGAGACCCTTGATCATCACGCTGCGACACATTTTGGTTGCGGCGGCGATACCTGGTTGCTCCGAAACCACCCGCAATTGAGAGAACCCGAGCGAGTGACCCAAAGGCACAAACGCCTCAACGTCAGGCCCTGCTAGGAGAATCGGCGACGCCATTCGCTTGGGGTGAATGGGCGACATAATCGATGCCTCAACGAAACGCCCAGCAACCGCTTCAACATGTGCCCGAACACGCTGCTTATTGCCCGGAGAGATGGAATTCACATCAAGAAACCAGCATCCAGCAGGCAGCCCGGGTGCTATCGACGCTGCGGCCAGCACGGCCTGATCGGCTGTTACTGCAGAGATGACCAGTTGCGCGTCCTGCGCTGCGGATACCGCATCCCCAGCCACGTCGATTCTCTCACAATCCTGAAACTGGGCGAGATGCGCTGACGCATGACTGTTGCAAACCGCCAACTGATGGTCCCAAATCCGCAATTTTGCTGTTGTGGCGTCGAGTAAATCCTCGGCCAAGACACGGCCGACCTCACCAAACCCCAGTAACGTAATCTTGTATTCGTCGGTGACACTCATCCACTGACCTCCTCGGGTACGAACACCTCACCACGCATCAGCAGGCGGGCCGTTCTCAACAGTGCAGCACGCTTGACTTCAGCACTGCCCTCACCCGGCGCGATCGCGACGTCAATTTCAACGGTGAAAAACCCAGTAGGGTGCTCCACCTCGAGCCGATGCACACCCGATTCAATGGACAAACCGGCGACTTCATGGCCAACCGAACCCTGCATCACACAGGCCGTCGCCACACTGACCGACCCCAACACGCCGATCGCCTCATGCACACGGTGTGGAATAAACGTCCGGGTATTGATCACTCCACCCTGACACGCCGGAGACACCAAAGACATTTTCGGCACGGTTTTATCCCGCACATCGCCCAGGTTCATCGCCTCCCCCGCCAACACACGAATGGCCTCAATCTGTTCTCTCAGACCGACATTCGCCTCAAGCTCTTCGGGTGTCTCCGACCCCGAAAGACCGAAGTCTGCCGCACGTAACAGCACGACTGGCATACCGTTATCGATGCAGGTGACATCAATACCGCAAAACTGATCACGCACGCGACCTGTGGGCAGCAACGCACCACAGCTCGATCCGGCGATATCTAAAAAGTCGATCGGAATCGGCGCCGCCGTCCCGGGTACGCCATCGATTCGAGCGGTACCACTGTAATTCACTCGTTTCGCGGGGGTCTCAACACGCGCCACCGCTCTCGCGCCAGTATTGACCATATGGATTCGCACATCGGTTGTGCCGGCCTGCGCTGACACCAGACCGGTCTCAATCGCAAAAGGCCCGACGCCGGCAAGAATGTTGCCGCAATTCTGACTATCGCTGACCACTGCCTTGTCGACCTGCACCTGCAAAAACAGATAATCGACATCGACATCAGGAAGATCTGACGGACTGACGATGGCCACTTTGCTGGTCAGAGGATGCGCGCCACCCATTCCATCAATTTGACGCGGATCAGGCGAGCCTATCGCCCCGAGCAATATTCGGTCACGTGCGGCAGGCTCAGCAGGCAGGTCACTGGCGAGAAAGTACAAACCCTTGGACGTACCGCCGCGCATGACATAGCAGGGAATGGCATGTGACATGATGATCAGTCCTCGTTGAGCGATTCGACCCAGCGAAAACCTCGCTCAGTGAGTCGCTCACGCATCTGATAGATATCGAGACCTAACTCGCCGGCTACCAAGCGCCGGCGCTTGTCTTCCTCGTTCGCTAACCGACGCTGTGCCGACTCGAGGACGTCGGCCGCTTCGCCTCTAGCCACTACGACGACACCGTCGTCATCGGCGATCACGAGGTCACCGGGGTGAATCAGCGCACCGGCGCAGACCAGCGGCACATTCACATCGCCGAGTGTTTCCTTCACTGTACCTTGTGCGTAGATGGCCTTGGACCACACGGGAAACTGCATTTCGGTGAGTGTGGCGACATCGCGCACGCCGGCATCAATGATCAGGCCGCGCACGCCGCGAGACTGCAGCGAATTGGCCAAAAGATCGCCGAAGTAGCCGTCCTCGCAGGGGCTCGTTGGTGCAACGACCAGAATATCGCCGGGCTGACATTGCTCAACCGCAACATGGATCATCCAATTGTCACCCGGCGCGACACTGCACGTCACCGCCGTACCCACGATTTTCGCGGGCCGGTAAATCGGACGCATTGCGGAGGCCAGCAAACCCCTCCTACCCTGCGCTTCGTGAACCGTTGCCACATCGAGTCCCTGATAGGCCTCTACCAAACCTGCATCCACACGATCGATCGATGTCACGCAAATAGCCATCGGTTGACTCCCCCAGAAAAAGCTGTCGATTCAAGGCGCACACTCTAACGTTTGACGCGCTACAGCGCGTCTCCGATCCGTGCAATTAGATATTAGTTTTTACTATAATAGGCCAATTTTACTGATTGGCTTTAGCATGCCCAATACAGCTCAGCAACTCAATTTGCGGCACCTTCTTGTCGCGCTAGAAACCGCTAGAACCGGCGCGATCAGTAAGGCGGCGCAACGCGTACATCTGTCTCAGTCGGCGGTCACGCAGGCCTTGTCTCGTCTCGAGAAAGCACTTGAGGTCGCATTGTTTGACCGAACCAGCACGGGCGCGATGCCGACCGCCGCCGGGCGAATCCTCATACACCGCATTGAACGAGGCGAGGCCTGGCTTAGGATGATCGAGCAGGTCGTCACAGAGCGCGGTGAGCGCGCGCCCCGTCGCCTCGCCAGACTCTTGAGTAGCACCCAACTGCGCGCACTGATTGCGGTGGTACAGAGTGAGCACTACAGTCGAGCTGCGCAAAGACTGGGCCTGTCTCAGCCTTCTTTGCACCGCGCCGTGCGCGATCTCGAGGCCATCTGCGGGCGACAATTTTTTCAGCGAGCGCCTCAGGGGGTGTTGCCGAGTTGGCAGGCGCGACAAGTTGCACGCTACGCCAACCTTTTCTTTAGTGAAATCAACCAAGGTCTCATGGAGCTGAAGGAGCATCACGGGTTGATGACCGGAAGTATCACCATCGGGGCGTTGCCACTATCGCGAGTCTCACTGGTCCCCAACGCGGTGAATCAAATTTTGATAAAACATCCCAAAACACAGGTCAAAATTATCGATGGGTCCTACGAGGAACAACTATCCGGCCTGCTTCATGGACAAATAGACGTCATCGTAGGCGCCTTGCGGCAACCAGCGCCAAGTGCTGATATCGTCCAAGAGCGACTCTTTAGCGACCCTTTATGTATTGTCGTTCGCCCCAACCATCCATTACTGCGCCAAGGACACATTAGTACCGCGGCGTTACGAGAGCTCAGCTGGATCGCACCGCGCGAAAACACGCCCGCGCGAGAAGTATTTGGACACTTTTTCGTTGATCAGGGCAGTGCGCCACCGCGAGACATTATCGAATGTAGCTCTCTAGTCGCCACCCGCGCGCTTCTTATGGGTAGCGATCGTGCTGCCTTGTTAACCGCGCGCCAAGTTGATATCGAAGTCACCAGCAATCTACTGGCGATCAGCTCTATCGAGCTCGAAGGCACGGCACGGGATATCGGCATCACTTTGCGTAAGCAATGGCAACCTACGAAGGTACAATCCGAGTTCTTGACAATGCTCAGAGGCGCGGCAGAGACTTCTCCTGAGCAGTGATTCTAGGTGGCTTTCGCACAGTGAGTTAAGGTGTGATGTGGGCAACTAAGGCGTCGATATCGTTCGCCTCAACGACATGGCTCGAGGCATCGTTGACGACCTAGGTGCAACCACTGTCAAATTCCGGGGCTTGATAGAGCACAGTGACGCTCACTCGATCAACTGGTCGTCCATGTGTCTGATAGGCCAGCGTCTGCTCCTGCGTTAAATTTTGGCTAGGCTTGATCCTTAGAACATGTCATTGTCGACGAGGTCCAGTAACCTTTCAAACTTCTAGTCGAGACCCTCGCGGTTATCTAGGTGAAAACTATGCCCGAAGGCCCGGAAATCCGTCGCGCCGCCGACAAGATCGAGGCGGTTTTAAAAGACAAGACGGTTGAGAAAATCGAATTCGGACTGCCATCGCTTAAACGATATGAGAGGCCACTTCAAGGTGGCAACGTCCTGTCCTTAGAAACTCGCGGCAAAGCGTTGCTAACCCATTTTGATTCGGGTTTCACCATCTATTCTCACAACCAGCTTTACGGCGTTTGGCGAATTGTGAAGCGTGATCAGTTGCCAAAGACAAACCGTCAGCTCAGGTTAGCCATCCATACCGATAAGCACAGCGCGCTGCTCTTTAGCGCGTCTGATATCAGCGTATGGAAAACGGCGCAGATCGAGGAACATCCATTTCTAAAGCGTATTGGACCCGACATCCTGAATCCAGATCTCAAGTGGCAAGCCGTGGCGGAACGACTGCAAAGCAAAGCGTTCTGCGGAAGAGCTCTCAGCGCTGTTTATCTTTATCAAACTTTTTTAGCGGGATTGGGTAACTATTTACGCAGCGAAATTTTATTTACCGCAGGCATCAATCCCGAAAAGAAAGCGCGCGATCTTAGCAAAGCTCAGGTGGGCAAACTTGCGCGGAAAACACTAGAAATCAGTCAGCGAAGCTACGCGCTAGCAGGCGTGACCATTCCTGAACGTCAGTACAAGTCACTAAAACAACAGGGAGCTAGTTACGGCAAGGCCCGCTTCTTTGTTTTTGGCCGCGCAAGTCTGCCGTGTCGCATTTGCGACACTGAAATCAAACGCTCTAGCGCCAACTCGAGAAGAATCTATACCTGCTCGACCTGCCAGGCGTGAGCGTATGCCGAGTATTTACGCCATCAAGAGGCTGAGCAAACCATAGCCAGAGCCCACCAGGCACACTAGTGTAGCGAGCAATCCAATGGCGAACCCGAGCTCGCGTTTGCTAGGTTCTTTGTAGTAGCCCAAGGCGTAGGCAATGCGACCGATTGGGTAAAAGACGCCCGCGATCGCCGCGTACAGATCGGAAACGGTGACTGCAAAAAGCCATAAAGCCGGCAAGAATAAAACCAGGCCCTCGAGGGTGTTCAGATGCACTCTAACGGCATAAATAAAAGGCGCTGGGCCCGACATTTCGGGTACTTTAACGCCATGTTTACCGCGCGCGCGCCCGACCATCAAGGTCACCCAAAAAAGAACCAACGAGCACAATAGCGTCACGAGAC
This sequence comes from Halieaceae bacterium, assembly GCA_038134505.1. Taxonomy (GTDB): domain Bacteria; phylum Pseudomonadota; class Gammaproteobacteria; order Pseudomonadales; family Halieaceae; genus Luminiphilus. Next base: position 145,953 of record JAYPVH010000005.1, read on the forward strand.
CGGTCAGCGGATATTGAAACATAGGTCATCTCCAGTAGCAGTGAGCGAATACTGCATGAGTCTTAGTGTAGTGCGCAAGCTACTTGATCCGGCCTGAAGAAGCCTGACCGACACACAGAAAAAAGTGCGGCTCGGCGGTATGTTGTTCTTGATTCCCGACAAGATACCCAAGAGGTGGGCTCTAACCAACTGATGGGCCTGTATTTTTTACATTCATGTTTTCTTCGCGGGCACTGTACTTCCTGTTCAACATTCTGTAATCTCGGTTGCCCTTGTAGGAATTCATCGCTGGGAAGCGTAAGGAGATACCATGGAAAAGGCACTGAAGAAGTTAGACAAGGTCATGAAGCGAGGACGTCTCGATAAGGCCATCAAGAAGTTTTTGAAGCCTTCGAAGAAGTCTTAAGACTTTGACCGCGGGGAAAGCCCGCGCACGCGAAGAATCGGCAGCGCAGCAATGCACTGCCGATTTTTTATGCCCGACATCTGAGCTTGTGGAGCTATCGCTACGCTAGCCCCAGCCGAGGCATCAGAATGACACATCCCACTGAAGGCGAATGCGGTTGTCCGACGCGCTCTCATTGAGCAACCCGTCATCGAGAGTCAGGTGAGAAAAATCCACCGTCACCTTGTTATTGTGGCCGCTGAAAAACCAGTTCGCACCGACCGTAAATTCCTCACGCTCATTCATAAACGCCCGGTCAACCTTGTTAGGCTCTTCGACGGAGGCATATCGCGCGGCCAGCTCAAGCGGTGCCGGGAAGGACTCGAACATATTGTGGAAAAAATAGCCGGTCTGCAGATAGAAACCATCCATATCCACCTTATCGTTCTCCACGGTATCCTTGATCGATTTACGATGAAACTCTTGCTGGAATGAAAAGCCGCGGTACTTGAAGGCAAATTCCTGAACACCCTGCGCAATCTCATACTGATCGGGCGCGGCTACCGCCGGCTTTAGATAGCCATCGAGGTTTCCACAGCCAGATGACGACCATCGGGTACACGGCCCAGTATTGGTAAATCCAGCGAGCGCAAATGAACCCGTGGGTCTTTCCGTGTACTCCACATCCGTTTGCTTCCACGCAAGCTCACGGCCATTGAAGTTCCACTGCAGGCGTCCCATGTACAGGTGGTCGTCATTGTTATTGACAACACTGCGCCCCTCGCCATTAAAAATGCCCGCATAGTAATTGAGATCCGCCGAGGTTCCCTCGAACAAGCGTCCTCGCAACTGCACCCCTACTTGTCGATCTACTGTAAATACCCTGTTAACAATGGATCGCTCGACAAATTGCTGACGCCCTGATGAGTCCACTCGCTCGCGGTTCAGGTCAACTTTCCACTGACCAAGGCGAATACCACCCCAATCCCATTTGGCAATATCGATGCGGTAGTCGATGATTCGCGCCGAAGATGCACTCGAGCTATCTTCAACATCGCGCGACGGCTGCATGTCGAGCTCGAAGTAATACTTGAGCCACGGCTGGAACCCATGCCCTCCTATCTTCATCCGCAACCGACGCGGCTCGAAGCTGGACGCAGAATCGCCATCGAATTGGCTCAGCTGACGTGGATCGCCGTCCAAAAGGTTCGAGTAGCGCATCTGGGCACGAAACTGAAGATCTGTCGAAAACAGACCATCGCGCGTCTCAAAATGCAGACCTTTGGACCCATGACTCACTCGCAAAGGTGACGCGTCGGCGACGAGGTCGGCGACGGCCTTGTCAATGGCTGACTGGACGTCATCCGTCAAGGCCACCGTCGGCGTCAAGTCCTCCTCGACCACTTGGACAACAGTATTTGATTCAGCGGGGAGGATATCCTCTGAACTCAACGAGGGCGTGCGCATGAGCTGCTCATGTTGCTCGGTGGTGATGACGCCGTTTTGCAGCAAGATATCGAGCAAGGCCTTGTCTGCAGCGGTCGCAGCAGGCGCTTGCCCTGCAATGAAGGCGAACGCCAGGCATGCCATGGTTTTTTGTCGGGAAGTGCTCATAACCAGATCCTTTGTCGTGTCGGACTCAACGCGCGCAGGATATGACAAGATTATGACATTTTAATGACAGATTACCTCCCCGCCGCTGGGGTCTGAAACCGACTGTAGGCCCGATATGAGCCGCTTCGTGCAGCCAGCTGAACACGGGGGCATCAGGGGAAAACAGTCCACGCAGGGCGACTTAGTCTGGCGAGCGCTTGTAGTTTCCGACCCATCACCGCGTTTCGCCTCTGCGATTGTCCCCTCCGCCAACGGTTTATCAGTTGAACTTTCTTGCGGGAGAGCAAAGCACAAGCGATCAACAGGCCCTGGGCAAAAGCAGGTCAGTCGAGATTGGTCCGCGAATACTCATTGCCTTGACAGCCCAGCTATCACATCGCTGGGAGCAGTCCTAGCCAATAATATTCTGACAGCTATAACCGCTTGCTCTCTGGCGCGCCAAATTCAGCCGCCAGTTCAAGCAGGTTCTCGGCGCGCTCCACACCCGCTGAATTCATGACGCCGGCCACCATGGCGTAGCAGCCCACAGTAAACATGAAATCGAGCTGTTGCTGCTTGTTCCACTCAGTCGACAGCATCTCCCAGTTTTCGCCGCTGATCGTTTTGTACTCAACCAGTTCGTCTGTCGCGCGAATGATTACTGCCTCAAACGGCGTGAAGTAAGGGTCGTCCGCGCCTTGTTTGATTGGGTCAAAGAGCGCGGTGGGCAATTCACAGCGCTGGGTAGTGCGTAAATGGCTCGACCACATGTAGGTGCAATTACAGATCCAAGCAGTCCGCATGATTGCGATCTGGCGCTGGCGAACAGGCAGTGTGTTTTCAGTCAGGAGATGGATATTGAGCGGAGAGAAAGCGTTTGCGAGCGCTGGATGGTGGGCGAAGGTCCTTAGCACGGGGTTTTTGTCAACGTTCAGGAAAAAGTCATTGTTCCATTGACTAAAAAATTCGCGAGTGGATTCTGTGAATTCGACTTCTTGAATCTGCGCGAGCCGCGCAGGTGGGTCGGGTTGTAACATGAAATGGACCCTCCGAAGGTCACATCGGCCAGCAATCGTTCGCTGAGTTGTAAAAAGTGAGCTGATC
>JAYPVH010000005.1:149044-162720 GCA_038134505.1 Halieaceae bacterium
TTCTGCTTGGAGCCTAATCGATGAACAGGGCGGGGTCTCTATCGCGCGGTTCGGTGGTCGCGTTAATGACCCCTTAAACTGGCTACAGCCGCTTGGCACGGATCTTTTTCATTGAGGTTCTGGAAATCACGTTGCGGTCTGCGTCCAAGGCCTCCGCCAGAACGCCATCGCCATCGGGGGCGTAAATAAAAAACAATACCAGCGCTCCTTCGGGACCACCCTGCTCCATATGTACATCGCCAGAGGGCTTATGCACGAAGTCACCGACCTCGCGTATACGACTTCCAATCGGTTCTCCGCTCTCCGGATCAATATCCGTCACCGTCAATTGACCTTGTAACACGACCGACGAAATCTCTGCTGTATGACGATGAAAATGACAAAAACAGTTCGGCTCCCACTTGACCAATACCTCAAGACGACCATCCTCTGATGCCGAAAGAATCGCATCCGAATAATTGATGGGGTACCCAAAAGCATCACCCTCGTCGTACTGTCGCCAAGTCAAATCGGTGTGATTCAGCAAATTCATCTCGCGCCTCCGATAAACTCAATTGTCATCTTGCTGAAGTTAACGCTATCACATCCAACACCGACGAGTGTGCGCTGAATGCGCCGCCACCAACCTGCCAACTCAAGAGCGCTCAACGCCACCCTCCCCGCCCCTTGATGGCTAGATGATCAGCGTGACCTACACCAAGGATGGGTAGCACATACACGAGGCACAAAACCTTAGAACGTTAAGTTTGCGGACCGCACTCCATTTCCAGCAGGAGTTTTGCTAACAATTAGGCTGCGCTGTGGGACTCACCCAGGAAGTGGGGTTAATTGGTGGGGTAAAATAGCGGCTAAAAGGGGTACAGCCGCAAGCAACGCACCTTGAAAGGCGCAAACCTTGATCTTACGCGGGGTTTTGGGATGCCAAAGAACCCAAGAAAGGAAATGGCGGAGCGGACGGGACTCGAACCCGCGACCCCCGGCGTGACAGGCCGGTATTCTAACCAACTGAACTACCGCTCCAGGTAGCCGACACTTGAGGTGTCGATAGATCCAAATTCCAGGGGAATTTGGTGGGTGGTGACGGGATCGAACCGCCGACCCTCTGCTTGTAAGGCAGATGCTCTCCCAGCTGAGCTAACCACCCAATCCAGAGACGCGCATTATAGAGGTCATCTTCGACAAGTCAATGCGGCGAGGCGATAAATTTAGCCCGCCAGAGTCGTGCTCGCAGCACCTCCCCACAGCTGCGGCAAACAGGTTAAAATGCGCCGCACGAACGCCCTTTACACCGAATCAGGATTCGCTGTGGAACTTTACAAAGACTTTCGTTTTGAGGCCGCACATCGTTTGCCCAACGTTCCAGAGGGCCACAAGTGCGCGCGCCTGCACGGTCACTCGTTTCTAGTGCGCGTCAGCGTGACCGGTGACGTCGACAGCGACACGGGTTGGGTCTTGGACTTCGACGATCTAAAACAGGCCTTTGAGCCGATTAAAACCCAGCTAGATCACTACTACCTGAACGACATCGACGGCTTGGAAAACCCCACCAGCGAAAACCTCGCACGCTGGATTTGGCAGCGCTTACGGCCCAGTCTGCCGCTACTCAGCGCGGTCGAGGTGCGCGAGACCTGCAATGTGGGCTGCATTTACCGGGGCGATTGACGCAATCTCTACACCCTCTCTCAGCATGTGACGGCGAAATGACTGTCCAATGAACTGGACAACCAAACCCCTTGTTTATGCACACCGCGGGCACCCCGTTTTCTTGATCGACACTTAACCCCATTAAGTCAATCGATTTGTAAAACATATTACATAAATATATGTTTTTATTGAATTAATTGGCGTTGATCAAATTTTGACCAGTTGACGAAAACCGCGTGTTATATGTGACAGCGCAAGCGGTAAACAAAATACCCACGAAGTTATCCACAGATGCTGTGGACAGAATTGATGCCTGCCAATGCGGTTAAAGCAAGAAATTGGCAACCAAAGGGTTAAATTCGCCGGGCCTCTCAGCATGCAACCAGTGCCCCGCCCCTGAGATGGTACACATCTCTGTATGTGGAAATCGCGCCAGCATCGCACCCTCATGCTCGGGCCTGACATAGTCCGAGAGCTCACCCCTAATCAAAAGCACCTTGCCGTCAAACGGCTGCTCATAATCGACCTCAGCGCGCAGCTGATCGTAGGCGCCGGCCAAGCCCTCGTGGTTAAGACGCCAGCGGAACATGCCGTCATGATCGCGGGTGAGACTCATTAAGAGGAATTGAATGACACCGGGCTCATCAACATATTCCTCCAAGATAGCGGCTGCCTGCTGGCGTGTTTGGCAATTGGCTTGCGCGACAGCAGCCAGTCCTGCAAACACGCGATCGTGTCCCGGAGCGTAGGCAACAGGCGCAATATCCGCCACAACGAGGCGATCGACGTACGCAGGGGCTGCGAGTGCGAGCGCCATAGCGACCTTGCCCCCGAGCGAGTGGCCGACCCAATGAGCGCGGGTCATGTGACGCGCATCCATCCAACCCGCTAATTGCTCCGCATACGCCGCGATAGAAATAACTCCCTTCGACCATTCTGAATGGCCATGGTCAGGCAGATCGACACAATGTACCCGGAAATCGGCCTGCAAAACTCGCGCCAGACCACCCATATTGGCGCCCTGTCCAAACAATCCATGCAGCAAGACCACATCCGGCCCGTCGCCAATCACACTATCGTTCAAGCCGTTACTCATTGAGCGCACTCCTTTGGTACCATACCGCCCTCACGAAGAGGATTTTCACCATGTCAAAGCCCGCACACAACAGGTCGCAGTTATTTTTTTCATTCACAAAATGCCTACTCTTGCCGCCTGCGCTTGCACTTTTAGCTGCCTGCGCGGGGGGATCTGTCGAGCGCGGCTATAACCCCACCACGCCCGTGAACGAGTTTGATCAGTCGCTGCTTTCGAGTAAGCCTGTCAAAACTGTGGTGATCGCCAACGTGAATTTAGGCCCTCCGAGTCGCAACTATCTTGAACGTAAAGAGAGCTACGTCGACGGGTTGATCAGCAATTATTTGAAGAGCAATGGTTATCAAGTTTTACCTCAGCGAGAGTTTTCCCAGCGCTGGAACAATGCGAAGTTAATCTACGGAAATCCAGTCGACCCCACCACTGGTCGTGTCAACTCGCGAACCTTTTCTCTGCTCGTAAATGCCGTCAAGGAACAGATGCTAGAACAAACCGATGTCGGCGGATTTGTTTTTACCGATCTACTAGAGCGTGAAGTCTTTTTTGAGGGCTCCATGAATCGCGTGGCCCGATGGGATGGTATTACACGTAAGCCCGCGGTTCAGGGACCGGGCAACGCCGTCACCGCCGAGTTTAACTGGGCTCAGCCGGTCGCCGCCTCTTCGCTACGCATTGTCGTTTATAACACCGACCTCGAACCCGTCTTTATCGGCACGGGCGGTCTCGATCTGACGGAGGCGGTCGATACGCGCAGCGGTAATGGTTTCATCCGCCGCCGTGACATCTTGGAAAATGAGGCCAACGTAAAATACGGTATCGAACTGGCGCTACACCCACTGATCCCGATGAGCGGCTGGCCGGGCAACCCAGATTAACAGCAAGGACCCCGTTTAGGGCCTAGTTGAGAGAGACCCCTGCTTCGGGAATACAGCGTGTTACGCGAGCGCCTCGAAACCCCGCTCAATGCACCACATTGCTGATAGCCCACCGAGGACGTAGATGGGAAGCCAACGCCCTCGCGTCCACAATGTGCCGAGTAAGCGACGCCCGAGTATCGCGACCGCTAGCAACAAGGTAATAAACAGCAGCTGCCCAACTTCGATACCGATATTAAAAAACAATAACGCCAGCGGAATTTGCGTCTGCGGAAGCCCAGTGTCGACCAAGGCACCGGCAAACCCCATACCATGCAGAAGTCCAAATCCGCCAGCTAGCCACCACGGTTGGCGCCAGAGGCGCGACTGGCGCTCAGGTGTTCCGAGCTCCAGCGCGAGGACAAAGATCGACACAGCAATCATGAACTCAACAAAAGCAACTGGATAGCTCATGTAACCCAACACAACCAACGCCAAGGTCACACTGTGACCCACTGTGAATGCAGTAATCGTCAGCACCAAGCGACGACCGCCGCCCACCAATAACAACAAACCCAAAACAAACAGTAGGTGATCCACCCCGCCGCCGATGTGCTCTGCGCCCAGAACGGTATAGTTTCCCACCACAGCCAGTGCCGTCGGCTCGTCTGGGATCGACCAAGCCGGTGCAACATCAGTGAGAATGGCCTGATGATGTATGCCCCCAGGTAAGGTCACCGTCATCAAGACAGAGGCCTGATTCTCTGCCAAACCATTGACAGCGACCTCATAACCGACGGGATTCCCCGCACACTGCCACTGCGCTCGCAATAACTTACCGGTGCCCTCTTGCACCCATGGCGATGTCGATTGGACGGTGCAACCTTCGGGTAATACGGGCTGTAACGGAATATCACTGACCTGTTGAATAGGTGTCTTCCACAGGACCTGAACCGCCCCAGTCTCTTGCCAATCAAGTTGCAGTCGCGACGGCGCGAATCGATGTGCATGAGCCTGCAACGCACTCAACAGGTGCGCCAGCACAACCACGGCAATCACTACAACGCGCTTCATCGCCGTACCTCATAACGCTGCATCAATTGTTCCACCGCCTGCGCGATCACTCGCTGCTCCGCCTCAACCACGAGCTCGCGGGCTAACCGAGGTCGGACTTCGTCGAGCGTCATGGGTCGACTCGGCTCGTAGGCTGATAGAAAAAGGATATGCGCGCCGAAATCGGAGTACACCGGGGGCAACCAACGGCCGACGATTTTAGGCAAGGGTTCGAACTGCTCAACAAACGCATATCCAAAGGTCCGCGCCAACTGATCCGCGCTATAGAGATCAAACTCAAAACCGGCAAGAAACGGATAACCCAGCTGTCTTGCCGCTGTTGCATCTAACGACTCAGCCTCAATCGTCGTCACGATGTCACTGACGCGATCAATATTCGACTGCGGAATAAACACCTGTGCGATGGAATAGCGATCTGGATGCACCCACTCACCAGTGCGGGCACTAAACGCAGCCTCCAGAGCAGCCTGGTCAGGCGGCTGCAGGTTCGCCATAGCCACTAACCACTGCTCCATCACCTGAACTAAGCGTCGTCTAACCACCTCGTCACTTAACTCAAGCCGTAAATCATAGGCTCTCTGAAGTAATTCGATGTCGGAGTTTTCGCTCTCCGGCTCTAAAAATCGCATGTTGCGTAACAGACGCTGTTGTACCGCTGGATCACGATAGTGCAAATCGCGTTGCAACGCTTCATTGAAGAGGAGGTCTTCGCGCAAAATGACATCGACGAATCGGTCGCGGTCTTCCGCCGATGGCTGGCGTCCCGTGAGCGTGACGAATTGATTGGCCATCAGCGCCAACCGAGTGCTTGCCGGCGGGCCTAAGACCGGCTTCGGCGGCGGAAACAACCAGAGTTGAAGTAGATAAAGGGCAATCCCAAGCAAAACAAAATGTAAGCCGGGACGCTTGAGCCACATCATGCGCGCGATACCTTAGAAGAAGGAGACGACGTCGGTGAGTGTGTCTTCACCGCGCGACTTAGGTTCACCAATACGCGTGCCGATATAGAGAAAGCCCACTACTTCATCACCCGGACCGCCGCCCAGCGCTGAGACCACGTGGGGGTCTTGCGCGTAGGCCCCTGTTCGCCAAATGTTGCCATAGCCCATAGCTTCAGCCGCCAACTGCATGCCATAGAGCGCCGCCGCGACTGCTGCAAGCTGCTCGGCACGCGGCACTTTGTCACTCGGTTTCTGATTTAAAAGCCCGGCGATAATCAGCGGCGCGCGTAACGGAGCACCTAAAGCCTTCTCCTCCTGTGCCGGGGTGGGCTGCCCAGTGAGATGCAGGCTCTCTCGCAGCACCTCTCCAAATGCCTGTCGTCGCTCTCCTTCAATCACGACGAAGCGCCACGGCCTGAGACGTCCGTGGTCGGGAGCTTGGAGCCCCGCAGCCAAAATACGATCAAGTTCGTCAGACGATGGGCCGGGGTTCGTCAGCGCGGGATGGGAGTTGCGATGCATTAAGGTCTCAAGCAATGGTGCGATCCCCAGCGTGGGTCAGAAGTTCGCGAGGATCTTAACAGTCTCACGCCGCAAGAGCATCACTTGTCGTTCATTCGCCAGGCTTTTGGCGTGTCCACTGTCAGATCGATGATTGACCGTCCCAGCGACAGCTGCGCATCTGATACATCAATATCGCTGTCTGTCAGGACGCCATCATCGAATCGATAGCGCGGGCTCCAGCGACCGGCAAGACGGTCACCTTCACACGCGGTGCGGGCAGTCTTTACCTCCTCACAGCGCGACTGCCAATTGGTCATCGCCTTGCTACCGTGCGCGCTTGCCAACAAAGACTGTGTCACCTCGGGGCCGAGTATCGCCGCCGACGCGTTGTTGCCACCGAAACCTTTGCTGTTGATCACAGCGTAGTCGCGCGCCGAGAAGTCCTCATTGGCCAAAGAGAATTTCAAATGATCACGCTGGACATCCTCGGCAAGCGCATCGATCGTCGTAATGCCCGGCATCACCCCGTGCGCCCAGATACCGAGCGTCGCTGTGAGCTGATCGCCAGCTGCCGCACCAAGGGAGTGGCCGACGTAGCTTTTGATCGCCGATACCGCCCAGCGATCAATCCCAAAGGCACCAGCCATTCGGTTCAAGATGGTCGATTCGGTCACCCGATTTTGCGGCGTGCCCGTTCCGTGCGCCTGCACCAACCCCCCGGTTCGCAAACGCGCTTCGCCGAGGATATTGCGCAGCGCACTCAGCGCTTTTCCAACGGTCACATAGTTGCCGGCACCCGGCCCCGTAATTGACTTTTTGGCACCATCGGCGCTCACAAACACATCGGGCACCGCAGCATGAATATGGGCACCCAACTCCAGTGTTAGCGCGTCGTCAAACAACACCACAACTTGGGCAGACTCACCCATGGTAAAACCACAGTTATTGCCAAAGGGTCGACAGGCCCTGCGGAAATCAGGTAGCTGATCGATGCCAAGTCCGTCGAGTTCACGCAAGCCCTTGTCGGTGGCGAGCGCACCCATCGCTGCGTAACCGTCCATCGTCTCAGGGTTAATTGCGGCCTCCACCGCACCGACAACAGCCACACGAGTGCGTCCCGAGCGAATATCGTTGGCCGCCAATCGAAGGTTATAGAGAAACGTCGCACAGGCCCCCAGTGCGGGACCGTTAACACCGGCTGAATGCAACAAGTAGGCATTCAAGAAATCACCAGGCATCTCAGCAAAACCGAGCGGACACTGTTTTGAGGTGACTCGCTTACCATTGCTTCTCGCCCGGAGCATGCCCCCGGTTCCCTCGTGATCGAGCTGTCCCATCGCACTCGACATGTACACCCCAATCGCATCCGCGGGTACGCGCTGTTGCACTACTTCCCAGTCGATACCCAGGTCCGCAAGTGCATCCGAGGCGGCAAAGATACTCATTTGCAAACCGCGGGGATGATTGCGTGAGGGGTAAAGGGACCCGGGGTCAAAGCCGGTTGGAAGCTGGCCTGCTACCGAGACTTCGAAATCTCGAGTCGCCGGCAGTAGCACCTCAGCACCGCGCGGAACATCGACTTGAATTTGGCGCTTATCGAGGCGCTCGATGCGCCACTCAGGGTCAAAACCTTCCTCTTGCGAGCCAACCACTGCCGTAAACCGCGCACCCTGATCACTGCGCAGCTGGACACGACGATTCCAAGGCAAGCGTCTTGGGTCAAAATACTGCGCCTCGATCGCGCGAATCAATGTGTGCTGGTCTTGAAAATCCACATCGTGGCTGCCCATCATGGCGGCCAATGCAGCCCGCGTCTCAACCTGAAGCTGCATCGGTAGCGCATCGATTACCATTCGCCGGTAGGCGTGGTGACCTGAACTTCGACCGGCACTATTGACTCCCCCAGCCGCGACGATCAATGGCAGATGCAACATGGCATAGACTCCTCAATGCAGTGCGCTTATTTCAGTGCTACCAACACCTCGACATCGAGGCTCGACAGCCAAATCAGGGCGCTATTGTAGAAAAAGCCATGCTATAAACTATGTATTTTGAGCCATTTTATATATATATTTAGCCAATATTTGAGACACGGTGTCTTGAGAGTCAGACTATGCCCCACATCACTGCGCTCGTTCACGGACAATGCCTCGCTAGTTCGATCACCTTGCCGCTTGAGATTCTCTCTGCCGCAGCGCAGAGTCAGCGAAGCCAGGCCCATCGCACCCAACTCAGCGTCTCCCTCATCTCCGAAAATGGGGGTGCCCTAGCCACCCACAGCGGTGTAGAGATTGCCACCGAAGAAACTGCGGCCTTCAAAGACCCTGATCTACTGATCATCCCGGCGATCTGGCGCAGTCCTCGACACGTGTTGCGTAAAGAGCGCTGGCAACTACCCCTCATCGTCTCTGCTGCACGCGCAGGCGCGCAAATCGCAAGCGTCGGCTCCGGTAGCTTTTTACTCGCAGAGGCGGGGCTTTTAGGCGGCCAAGTGGCGACCACTCACTGGCAGTGGTTTGACCTATTCAGCAAGCTCTACCCGCAGGTCACACTGCGTCGCGATCAACTCATTACACAGAGCGGACGCTTTTATTGCGCAGGTAGCGTGAACTCAATGGCAGATCTGGTTGTCTATTTATGTAGCGAACTATTCTCGCCCAGCATCGCGCGACGCATCGAGAACCAGTTCTCTCCTGAGATACGACGCCGCTTTCAACCCAGTCCTCTCGCAGCACGCAATGACAGTCATCGCGACGAGACTATCTTAGATATTCAGTTAAACATGATGGATCGTCTCCAACAGCCCATCAGCACCCGCGAGCTCGCACTCGAAATGGGGCTCAGCGTACGCACTCTCAATCGGCGCTTCCGCCAAGCGACAGGAATGACACCGCTTCAATACCTCACGGAACAACGAATTGATGAAGCGCGTCAATTGCTACTCCACACCAACCTTGCCATCACAGACATCGCGCTCCGCGTCGGTATGCGCGATGCTTCTAACTTTGCACGCATGTTTCGGCAGAGCACAGGAGTCAGCCCGCGTAAATTTCGTCACGCCGTCCGGGGAAAAGCCTTCACACCCGCGTCTACACACACATCAAACTCATCTGGCTAGATGGCACAATCTCACCCAATTTAATTGAGAAATGCGGCCGTCTGTGGCTCAATGCCGCCTCACTTTCCAGTCTAAAAAAGGATTTCACGTGTCGAACTCTGTATACATCGTTGACGGCGCACGCACCCCCATGGGTGGGCTTCTCGGCGAACTCGCCGATGTGCCTGCAACCGAACTTGCCAGCGTCGCCATTCGCGCAACGCTGGAGAAAAGTGGCGCGGCTCCTGCGTCAATCGATGAAGCCTTCATGGGCTGCGTCCTTCCGGCGGGACTCAAGCAGTGCCCAGCGCGCCAGTCTATTTTAGGCGCGGGCATCCCCAGTTCGACGGGCGCGGTCACCGTCAATAAAGCCTGCGGTAGCGGCATGCAAGCGACAATTTATGGCATCGACAGTATTGTCGCTGGCACAAATGATCTCGTGATCGTCGGCGGCATGGAGAGCATGACCAATGCACCGCAGATTCTGATGACTGGCCGCAAGGGTAAACGCCTGGGCCACGGTCAAATTTTTGACCATATGTTTCTCGACGGCCTTGAAGATGCCTACACGGGGGGTGCAATGGGTGCCTTCGCACAGAAAACAGCTGATGAACACGGTATCACCCGCGAAGCCATGGATGCTTTTGCAGTGCAAAGTTTGACGCGCGCAAAGCGTGCCATAGAGGAGAACCTGATCCGCGATGAAATGGCGCCTGTCACCATTAGCGATCGCAAAGGCGAGCGGGTCGTTTCCGATGACGAACAGCCCCACAAAGCTGCCATCGAAAAGATCGCAACGCTACGCCCAGCATTCGCGAGCGACGGTACCATTACAGCGGCCAACTCAAGTTCCATCTCAGACGGTGCCAGCGCCCTACTGCTCGCCAGCGATAGTGCCGTGACTGAGCACAAATTGCGCCCCATGGCACGGATTGTCGGACACGCGCGCTTTAGTCGAGCACCGGAGGAATTCACAATCGCTCCGGTAGGTGCTATCGAAAAATTACTCCAGCAGACAGGCTGGGCCGCGAGCGAGGTCGATCTCTGGGAAATCAACGAGGCTTTTGCCATGGTCACCATGCTGGCTATTGATGCCTTCTCGCTGGATCCAGAAAAGGTCAATGTCCACGGTGGCGCCTGCGCTCAGGGTCACCCGATCGGCTCAACAGGTTCTCGTATTATTGTCACGCTGATGTATGCGTTGCGCCAATATGGTTTGAAGCGAGGCATCGCCGCACTGTGCATCGGTGGCGGCGAAGCCACTGCCGTTGCGATTGAACTCGTCGACTAAAGTAGGCAGATACTGACTCATGGCACTTAGCCCGATTGTTGACATTATCGACGACATCCGTGATGGCAAGATGGTCATCCTCATGGATGACGAGGATCGCGAAAACGAGGGCGACTTGATTATCGCCGCAGAAAAGGTCACCCCTGAGATCATCAACTTCTTTGCGACTGAGGCCTGTGGCCTCATTTGCATGCCGATCACTCCTGAGCGGGCTAGACAGTTGCGAATCCCACTCATGGTGCGCGACAACCGATCGCAACATGAGACCAATTTCACCGTGTCTATCGATGCCAGCGAACGAGTGGGTCCCGGCGTGAGCGCCAAGCAGCGGGCGCACACGATCCTTAAAGCAGTCGCAACCGATGCAATCCCCAGCGACATCAAACAACCGGGGCATATTTTCCCACTCGTGTCTAAACCCGGTGGTGTGCTGCGTCGTGCTGGACACACCGAAGCAGGCGTCGATCTCGCCCGCATGGCGGGCCTAGAGCCCGCCGCCGTCATCGTTGAGATTATGAATGCTGATGGAACCATGGCCCGGCGGCCGCAACTCGAAGTATTCGCCGAGCAGTGGAACCTGAAAATGGGCACCATCGCGGATCTCATCGAATACCGATCGCTGCATGAAAACAGTATCGAACAGGTCGACAGTTATGAACTAGAGACCGAATGGGGTCCCTTCACTCTGCACGTTTTCCGAGACCTTATTGATGATTTGTTTCATGTGGCGATGCAACGCGGTGACATCAGTGGCGCCGGCTTGCCACTCCCAGTTCGAATCCAAACGACCAACACGCTGCGAGACGTGCTGGGTACTACCCTGCCCGGAGGCGCAAGTGGCTGGTCTTACCGCAGTGCCATGTCGTATGTCGCGGCTAACCAGCGCGGTTTGGTGGTGTTGCTCTCGGAGAACCTGGGCGCTGATCATTTAATGAACGAAATTGGCACTTTTGTGGGCAATACAGCCTCACCCGCTCCGGCAAGAAGTTACAGATTGATTGGCACCGGCTCACAGATCCTGCGTCACCTCGGTGTCACCGACATGCAATTACTGTCTGCTCCGCTGCACTTTAGCGGCCTGTCCGGATTTAACCTCACCGTGTCGGAATTTGTGAGCGAGCCGCCACCTCAGGCGTGATAGATAATGGCCTCGCTGAGCGCTGCGCGATCCGTGACTACATCGTTGACGGGCACCTCATCCACATAACCAAAAGACAACCCAAACATCAGCTTCTGCGAGTCGGGAAGTTCGAGTGCCGGTCGGATCACGTTCGCCATGAGCCCAAGTGCAGTCTGCGGACAGGACCCCAAACCATGGGCTGTTAATCCGAGCATAACGGTTTGTGCGAACATCCCTAGATCACAGGCCTCGCGAAGACCGAATTCAGAGGGCAGCGTGAAGAATGCGCAGGCGGGGGCGTCAAAAAAGGTAAAGTTTCTGAGAAACCATTGTTGTCGCTCTGCTTTTTGCTCTCGTGCAATTCCCAGAGCAGAGTACAGCGCTTGGGCTGCCGCGTATTGGCGCGACTTGTAAACACCCTCATAGACGCCATCGTAAGGGTAGTCCAACAGCATCTCTCCGGCGATAAACTTTTGCGGTAACTCCCGGCGCAAGGACTCAAGCTTCTCTCCGGTCACAACATGTGCGAACCAAGGCTGGGTATTGCAGTTACTGGGCGCACGCAACGCAGCGCCAAACACCTGATCGATCAGTATTTGCGGTACCGGGTCTGGTTTAAAGGCACGAATTGATCGCCGTTGAGCGACGATATCCCGAAATACCTCTCCCCGATCAACCATAACAATCCTCTCTGCAAGTTGTTGTACTAAACAATCGGCGCTCGCAGCTCGCGTAGCGCCCTGATCAATCGTTCCGCATTGTGCCTGAAAGGGGTGCCTTGATCATCTTTCTCCGAGATCTCCTCGACCCTATATCGAATTCCTCGGGCCTCCAGCGCTTGAACGAGCGCGGGCTCAGCATCGATATGAGACTGATCAAGCAGCACAAGGGATCGCTCTGCGAGTATCTCGGCGCGCCCCGCCACTTTGTCAAAGATGCCCCATATCCACGCGATGGTATCGAGGGTTGAGAGATTCAACTGCTCGGGATCAAAACCCAGATTGGGCACATAAACCTTGAGCGCAGGTTGCTCGATCAGCGCCCTGACCACATCGTCGCACAAAAGATTGGCAATGATGCTGCTAAAGAAACTGCCCGGCGGAAAAATTATTTGATTGGCACAAGCAATCATCTCTCGCTGCCGATTGCTCATCGCCAAAGTCACAGGTTTCCCTTCGGCATTGCTCGCAATAATCGACTGAATCGGAGAAACCAAACGTTCGACTTCTTTACCCGTCATCAAATGCTGGCCAATAAGCCGCTGACCGGTCGCCAGCGTGACGCACAGCTGCGCATTGTCTTCAGTGATCGGGAGTACCCGTCCGACAATTTCCAGCGCCTCGCCCAATTCCGTGGTCGCTTGCTCTAGCCTACGCCCGTGCTGCAGATACATACCGGTCAGCACCAAATTCCCGATACACATTCCCGCAAACTGACCCGCGCTAGGTAACTGTTCGAGGGCGAAACGCGCCACATCAATCAGCTTGCCATCTCGATCAGCTTCAAAGTCAGGCAAAGCTGCCAACGACTCAATATCGCGTCGCAGCGCGACGACATCAGCCCCTGGCGCCATGCGGTGCTGCATCCATTCAACGGTCGTTCGAATACTGGGGTTATCACGATTTGCCAACGCCAACAGCCGGTTACGCAAATCACCGACGGCAGGCATTTCAAAGGCCTGCCGCAAGGTGGCGGAGCTACCGCCCGAATCGAGTGTGGTGACCAAATGTAAAGAGGGCTGTTGCTCGCGCGCAAGAAACCGGCTCATCTGTGCAGGCGCAGACCCACCACTGAGGAACAAGGGTAACCATGGTCGATCCGATGTACTCAAGCAATCACTCCAAACCCGGGCCGCCCACTAAGCCTCAGGATACCAAAGACTACTGCATTGTCGGATGCCGAAGATCGGGTATGACGGGTAGTGCATGAATCTGCCAATCGCTTCGCGCGCCCAAAGCTGAGGTTTTTGTTGCGGCGGCAGCGGAGCAATTGCCGGCCCCCAGCCATGTCAATGCTTCTGCCAGAGAGGCCTCAAGTGGGTCGCCAAAAGTCCTGGTC
>JAYPVH010000005.1:162730-168275 GCA_038134505.1 Halieaceae bacterium
CTGCCTGACACAGGGTAAAGCGACCCGTTGCGAACAGACCATTCCAGTAGCCGCCAAAGCCCTCGCCGTTCACCACTTCAAAGGAAATCAAACGCAAGCGGGTGTCGCAACCTGACTGATCGAATGCACTCTGACCAACCGCCTTGCCGCGAGTATCCTCACCCACGAGAGCGACTGCGATGTGAGGCGACAAACTGTTGATGACCAACTCGCTCGCAGAGGCCGTCGCGTCGGTCGTGATAAAAGCAATGCGTAACGGCTGTAACGTATCTGGCCGTGCATCAAAATAACCGATGCCGTCTTCATTGCGATGCTTGTCGTTATAGCGCAGCCGCAGTGACTCCTGCCCGCCCGCGGTCTGCCCTCCGAGCAAATCGAGTAAATAATCGGCAACGCTCACTAGGCCACCACCGTTGTAACGCAGATCTACGACGAGATCAGTGACTCCGGCATTGGCAAATTCAGCAACCGCAAGTCGCAGTGGATCGTTGGCTGAGCTGGTGAAACTTCTGAAGTGCATATATCCGACCGGTGATGTTCCCGGTCGATCAATCAGTAGCGCACCACCTGCCAAAGGTGGCGGTGCTAACTCGGCCTTGACGACAACGACATCAGAGACGACGCCCGCGTCATCGATCCGAAACCCCCGTGACACACCCACCTCCGAAACACCAAATAGCTCCTCAGAGCTTGCGTTCCGAGCGGATAGTTCCGCGAGCGTTTCATAACCCGATCCGGTATCAATCGCCAAGACCTCGATCCCTCGGCGAAGCCCCGCGTCATATGCCGGGCCACCCTCAAATACATCGGAGAAAAAAAAGCGGTCTTGGGCATCGATGTGGTAGCGAAAGCCGAACCCAATATATGCCCCCGACGTAAAATTGGCCTCATCCTCAGCGACAGTCGTGATATATGAGAAGCCGGGATCGCGATTGTCTGCTGCAAGAGGTGCGGTGAGGTCTGCCAAATAAGCAGACGCGGAGGTGTAGTCGTTGACATTGATCGGCGCGAGCTCGTCGTACCAGAGATACCAACTCTGTGCGACATCTCTCACCCATGTAATTTTCGCAGATTCACCGCAAGCACCACCCGTAGTGGAACCACCCCCAGAGCCATTACCGCCGCTAGAACCAGCAGACGAGGCGCCTCCACCGCCGCCACCACAGGCTGCCAAAGCCAGCATTGCCAGACCAATCATTAGGCCCCGTGTAACAAAGGTGTTTTCCGACATTCTGGCCTGTATCCCGCTGTGTCAATTCAGCGCTAGTGTAGCGATTCAGCCAGTGCGCGACCATACACCGTATTTTTGGCGCGATTTGTGACTACTGCGACGCGTGCCAGCTACCGATAGATTCTAGCAAGAGCTCGACCTACACCTTACACTAGCTCCGCAAGAGTAGCTCACGCGAAGTGATCGCCGCAAAACCGCGGTCCTGATCACACCTCCGGCTTCTGGAAGAAAGCGCCGATGAAAAAAACCCGCACTAGGGCGGGTTCTTCGCATCATGGAGAAAAGGTTACAACTCAAGACCCAATGATATCCCAAAAGTTCTAGGACGAATCAGGCCAAGCTCAACTGCGCCGGTGTAGCCCTCATCACCATTAAGAATAGAAGTAATCCCCTCCTCGGCGGTCAAGTTTTTGCCAAACACCTCGATGCTCCAGGATCCGAAATCAACACCCGCTCGCAAATTCAAGAGACTATACGAGCCGGCCTCGCGAACCCGCCCCTGAGGGTCTCGGTTGTTAAACTGTGCTGGTCGCGTGCCAGTGTAAGAGAAACTACCTCCAACATAGGCGTCGCCACCAAAGCCAGCCCATTCATAATCGGCCGTAACACTTCCGCTCCACTTTGGAACAAATGGCAACCGATCTCCATCAGTACCTCCGACCGCAGCATCGGTATCTTCAGTCAGCGTCGCATTCGTATAAGCACCATTCACCGCCACACTCAGACCGGCGACGGGGAGGAAACTTGCTTGGACCTCCAAGCCCTGGCTCTTGGCGGTACCGCCATTCGCGTTCGCACCAAATCCATCGACATTCACGAAAAGCTGAACGTCCTCCCAATCTAGGTAATAGGCTGCGACGTCAAAGGCAAAGGATCCATCAGCACTTTCCGATCGATAACCTACTTCATAGTTTGTTAACTGATCTGAATCATATTTTCGCGGGACACTATCGGGGGCAAATGCGGGAACAACGTTAGGACCGCCCGGACGAAAACCCGTAGCGATGCGAAGGTACATCGATGACGTATCTGAAAGCACATACCGAGGGCTTATCGACCAAGTGACCGGCGTTTCTTTTGAGTCGACCGTAAAATCACTGTCCCCTGCCAATGGTCCCGAAGTGACCTGCCGGCCTCGCTGCTTGTTCTCGCTCCTACGGGCACCCACCGTTAGCTCTAGAGATGGCGACAAATACCACGTCGCATTTGCGAAAAAAGCTAGCTCTTCGTAATCCGAAAAAATAGCGGCAGTCGCCAATGATGGCAGACCTGCGATCGGAGTGTCTGTGCCGATAGTCACACCCAAGATCTCTTGGCTGATGAGTGATTCCTCCTCAGTATAGTAGGCACCAACCAACCACTCGAAGGTGTCACTGTCCGGCGAAATCAACCGAAACTCTTGGCTCTGCTTTTCAGTGCTCGTGGTTTGGGGTAACACCGCACTCATGGGCAGGCCCAAGGCAAATGACAAATACGATGAGAGTGGGACACCCGCTAAGGACGTTGCCAAGGCCGCATCTTGCTGAAAGTTTTGCTCAAAATCAGCATCGCTGGTCACCGACTGGAGAGTAAAAAGACCCAGATCCCAGTCAAAATCCACACTATTAATGGTGTATTCAAAATTTGAATAGGCGTCCTGGTAGCGAGACTGCACTGGTCTGTTATTTAACGGATTGAGTGTTGCTGCATCGGCATCGATTACATCAGGCGCACCACTCTCGATGTCCTGAGTCAAAGAGCTTATCGTGAGGGCGAAGGTCTCCGAGGGCGCAAAATGTATTGCAACGCGTCCTCCGGAGGTGTCTAAGTCGTTCAGACCATCTGCAACTTGGGTGCCCGCGATCAGCGTTGCCGAGGGGTCAAGCAATTCAGGGATGGGATTGTTACCTATCGAATTGATAAAACCATCATCCTGCCGAGAAAATGCAGAGGCTCTGATAGCGAGAGAATCGCCAATAGGAATATTGACGACCCCTGTCACCGCTGTACCATTTCCGCCATGTTGAACAGATTCTGTTGAGACTTTTAGCCTAACTTCAGTACCATCCATGGCAGGATCATTGGGGACATATTTCAAAACGCCGCCTAAAGAGCTGGCGCCATACAGCGTGCCTTGGGGTCCGCGCAGCACCTCCACTCGCGCCATATCAAAAGTATCGAAATCTCCAGACAAAATAGCGCCATTGGCAAGTCCAGTACTCGATCCGAATGGCACATCTCCCACATAAACACCCACGGTCGATGCCACACCGCCAGTGTTGATACCGCGCAAAGTGATACGAGAGGCACCACGCTGGCTACTGGTAACACTAAAACCTGGAATCATCGCCATCAGGTCTTGGAAATTATCGGCTTGCTGACGCTCCAGATCCTCACCCGATAGCACTGAGACAGACATGGGTAGTTCAGAGATCGACTGCTCTCGCTTTGCCGCTGTGACAATGACCTCTTCCAACTGGTGATTATCTGCCTGAAGCGCTGGACTGGTCGTTAGAGCACCTGCGGTGACGAGAGACATGACAGCGAGTGATAGAGCATTCCGAGTGGCATTTAGTTTTTGCATAATCGACTTCTCCATGAGGACCGACAAACAGTTGCCATGCGTATCAAAGAGATCGCACGGTGTTATTTCGATTCATGGTATCGCTAACAATGCCTTTTCATTAGACTATTTCGGTTATTTATTGTGCAGATTGGGTGGCCACCGCCTCACCACAACCGTTCGCTCCCTCAGGCTCTATCAACTCCGTCCCCCCAGAGTCGAAGCCTAGAGCAGCTACTTCGGATACGGCTATACGAATACCTTTGCCAGACTAACGCCCACAAAATTAGCGATCGCGTAGCCCAAGACGCCCACCAAGACTGCGGGGGCGACCAGATCATGACGACCCTTACCCGCTGCTAACGCGGCCGCACTCGCAGGCCCAGCGGCGCAAGCATTTGAAGCAATAACGATATCCATCAACGGACACTTAAAGAGCCATCCTAATGCGAACACCGATACAGCGTGGGAAATGACGACGATGAAGCAAAAGCCCGCCACGATGGAAGCCTGACCCATCAGTGCGGAGATATCGACACTCATGCCAATCACCGCAAAAAATAAATACATCATAAGGACTCCGATCTCGAAGTCTCCCCGTAGTCGCTGCAATGTCTGGGGAAATAAGTTTGCGATCAGCAAGGACAACCCAGTAATGACTAAAATGTCGAAGTCAGCGATCGCCAAACTCACCGCGAAGGCTTTAGCAATCGCACAGATACTCACCGCGATCGCAATGGATAGGGCGACATCGAGCAAGCGCATACCGGCATCGCCACGGTCTTCTGTACCCTGCTGATCAATAGTTTCCCGCTGGGGCTGTGGGTCGCGATAGAACCTTTGAAAAATGTGCAACGAGGGGATCATCGCAAGCACTGCTAAATAAATGACGCCAATCACGTTATCCGCGGCAATGCTTGCCGACACAATGATATTCTCGACATCGAGCGCCTGGGCTACGGCGGCCATATTCATAGATCCGCCGATATAAGTTGCGCTGAAAATACCAGCCAACGCCCCTGCAGAATCACCCAATGGGAGTAAAAAAACCGCCAGTATCGCCCCAAGTGTGGTTCCAAACACCCCAAACGAAAACGGTAATAGCAATCCCCTTGTTTCCGATACAACCCGGCGCAAATTAGCCTTCAGTAGCAAAAGCGGTATCGCCGTCGGCAGGAGATAAAGCCAAATCGCGTCGTAAATCGGCGCACTTTTCGGTACAACACCAAGATTAGACAGCGCGATGCCGACAATAAGAATCACGGCCACCCCAGAAATATTGCGCCCGATTCTGGTTTTATCGGCCCATAACCCAGCCGCAGCGAGAGCGCACAATATGGCCGCTAACGCATAACCCCCGCTTGGATCGATGACAGGAAAGACCATTTATTCGACTCTGCTCAAATTGAGATCATGAAAATCATAAGAAAAATCAGTATTCGGTGAGACCGCCCGCATTTTGATCGACTCAATCTCACCGGTGGGAGATAGACTAAAACTCACATAGGCATCAGCCATGAGTTGTCGATCGGTCCATTCCGCAACAAAAGTATCGAATTGAAAGTGCTTGAGTGGTCCATTGAGGGGCGGATTCCGTCGGGACTCGAACCACAACTGGCCAGTCTCCGAGACTCGAATGATGACCTCGCCATACCAGGGATCTGTATAGCGTCCGGCATAGTGCGCTAGCGAAAGACTGGGCTTGCTCTCAGAGGCGCGCTGATCTGCAGCACGCGCAACGACGGCATCGCCCTCTTCGCGGCGATTGGAGG
>JAYPVH010000006.1:0-33378 GCA_038134505.1 Halieaceae bacterium
ACATGACAGTGACCCAAGGGGGTGTTGCGAGCACCACGGTGTATGCCGATGGCGGTTTAGTGACGGTGACGGCTGTGGTTGACGACCCGAACCCGCAGGATGAACACAGTTTTGATTGGACCGCGACAGACAACCGTCTGACGCCAGAGAGTGGCTACACGAACTCAACCTTTGTGTTTGATCCGCAGTCGCTTCCTCAGAGCATCTACACATTCGCGGTCACGGTGGCGGATGACGGTGAAGGCAACTTAACCGCGAGTGCGACCGCGACGGCTCTCGTGGCTGCCAATGCACCGACACTTTCGGCCACCGAGGATAGTGATGGCGACGGCACAACGGATGCCGAGGAGGGTACGGGCGATTATGACGGTGACCGCGTACCGAATTACCTCGACGCGACACCTGATGCATCAGCGCTCCCAGTGACGGGCAACTCGGGCGCTGTACAAACCGATACCGGCAGCTCTTTACGCTTGGGTAACGCGACGTTCTACGCCGGTGAGTCACAGGCGGCGATGACGATCGAAGCACTGGCCAATTACCAATCTGAGGCGGCGGGTGGTGTGCCTGATGGTCAAGACCCTGACTGGGAGTACCCGCTGGGTATCTTCGACTTTGAAGTCAGTGGGTTTGAGTCGGGCTCAGTGGTCCGTGTGGTGTTGCCGCAGTTAGCGGCGATACCGGCAGATGCGGTGTATCGCAAGTTTAACCCCGACTCCGGATGGGGTGCTTTTAGTACGACGGGTGGTGATGCAGTGGCCTCAGCACCCGGTAGTCTGGGCGTCTGTCCGGCACCCGGCAACGCGGCGTATGCTACGGGCCTTGCCGAGGGTGATTTCTGTGTGCAGCTGACGCTGACGGACGGTGGCCCCAATGATGCAGATGGTGAGGCCAATGGCCACTTACTTGACCCCGGCGGCGTCGCGGTAGAGTACATCGCACCGCCGGTCGTGACGGCGAACAAGCTCACGCTGTCGACCTCAAGCTTTAGTGGTGGGGCGGGTGAGAAGGTCGTGCTGCGGTTTAGTTTGCAGAGTGATTCGACCGACGCTCAAGTTGAGCAAATAGTGGTCAGCGGCAGCGGCACGATGAGCGAAACCAGTGATATCAGTGCTGTACGCCTGTACCACGACGCGAACGGCAACGGTACGCCGGAAGCCTCGGAGCGTTTGGGGGATACGACCTACGCGGCAGACAACGGTACGATCACGTTTACGCTGGCAACGCCGTTACCGCTGGCTGTGGGTGCCAACGAGTTCCTCGTGACCTATCGGTTCTAAGGAGATGACCATGACATACATCAGCAGACTCTGCCTCATGGCGCTCCTAACACTGGCGGTTGCTGCCTGTGGTGGTGGCGGTGGCGGTGGGTCTTCTTCTGGCGGTGGCTCTGGCGGAGGTGGCGGTGGCACCACCACCGTGACCAAGAATTTTACCGTCTCAGTAGACAGCGTCACGATCAATCGTGTGAGTAACGGCGACCCTGTTACCGTCGATACCGCTGCGCTCACGCAATCGGGTCAGGTGGCTATCACGCAATAGTTGGCAAGAGCTGTTTGCCTGTTATCGATTCGCCACCATTACCTGCGTCGACAGGCTAGCCGCGGACATCGTCCCCATGCGTCATGACGTTGCGCTCTGAGCGATCATTTGAAGCAGAAACTGGGTACTGCCACCGTCGACGAGAATATCCGTCGCAGTAATGAATGAAGCGTCGTCCGACACCAAAAATCGGACCGTGTTGGCAATTTCCTCCGGCAACCCAAGGCGCTTGGCGGGGCTGTTATCGATGATCATCTGCATGTGCTCAGAGGCCTCCATTTCTTGGCGGGCCATACTGGTGTCGATAATGCCCGGACACAGAGAGACCACGCGCCCGCCCAGCGGCCCCCAAGCCGCCGCCTCGCGCAGCGCGAGCAGCATGACGCCATATTTTGATACGCCATAGGCAAAGCCAGAGTCACTGAGCAGATTGCTATCGATCGCGTTGATCTGGTCTTCGAGATCCGCCGCCAAAGGATCGGCCAATACCCGCGTCAGCTCAGGCGTGGCCGTAGCGCGGGCGAAATGTGCTGCCTGTGAAGCGATTAAGACAGCGGCGGTGCCCGTTGTGACCAGCGGCCGCAGTGCATCCATCAGTAGCGTCGAGCCTTTGAGGTTGACCTTCATGATGACTTCGCCTGAGGCCATGGTCGGCGATACCCCAGCCGTATGCGCTACAGCACCGAGTGGGCCCATGTCACGCATTCGCGCCACCAGTGCCGCGATAGAGTCGGCATCGGCGACATCGAGTACCTGCGTTTGGGCAACAATATCGTCCTCACCAAGAAGCGCCACTGTGCTTGCAAGTCGATCAGCATGAAGGTCCGCCAGTAACAGCTGGTAGTCAGGCGCCAAGACACGGGCAATGGCGACACCCATGCCGCCCGCGCCGCCGGTGATGAGAGCGATAGGTTTTGATGTAGACATAGTTTCGAATCCTTGTGTTGGTAACCCGGTGATTGTGTGCACCGTTGGGCCTACTACCCTGTGTGCAACATCGGTATTGATGAGATATCCATTGAGTGCACGATTTTTAATGGATGCTAGTTTTATTGGGTTTTGGTTTTAGGACACTTTGCTTGCAGAGGCGTTCCAGTGATCTAGGGTCTCGCGCGCGCCCTGATCGGCCCGGTGCCCTGTTGCGTTAATGATGCCATGAGGCCAAACGATCCCAAAGCACCGCCTCCTGTGTCGCCACTGCGACGTCGGCGGCACAGAATACCTCGCGCTCTGCGTTCAGAAGTTCACGCAGGGCATCGAGCGATGCTGTCGCAAATTCGACGACCGCCGCGAAGGGCAAGGTATTGGCACGGTTTCCTAACAAGTTGTCATTGCGCTGGTTGAGAAATACCCGAGTGGTGCGATCATCGCTGGCAGCAACAGTGGCCGCGGCCGCGGCCGCGGTTGCATCTTGGTAGAACAAATAGGCACCGAATCCGCCCAGATCACCCGGTTTTACGGCCTCCTCAGTTACCCATAAGGAGACTTCGGGGATGGGTGTGGCAAAGGTCTCAAGTTCGTCTGCCGCCATAATCTGTGCGCCCTCAGCGTCATCGGCCCCGAGGTCAGCGAACATGTTGTCGCCCAAACAAAAGGTCGCAATCGCGTCATAGTCCTCGCTCAGACCTTGGATCAGCGCGGGCTGAGTGGGTTCGGCTTGGATATAGGCGATGGCATGTCGCCACATCGGCTGCGCCATACCCAGTGCGCCGTGACGTCGCCAGCGGGCGAGAAAGGCATCACGGCTAAATCCGGTCTTTTTTTGTGCGAGATAGATCAGCTTTATCATGGGGTGTATTCCTCAAGCCCCGATCGATGCGCCATGGCGCGCTGCAATTCCGATGATTCGGTCAATCATTGGCTTTGTAAAAACGTTTGGTGGACTCCTCCATCGCAAGCACGCCTTGCAGTCGACCGGCCTCGACCATCGCCATCTGTTCGTCGTTACCCATAAATGGGGAAATGTGAATTGGTTTGTGTCCCAAAGCGTCGAGAAAGGTCGCGACCACCTCCGCGGGATCGAGAAGCGGCGGAGTCGGAAGATCATTGTCTGCCAATAGCTGTCTGATTGTCGGCGTGTCCATAGCGGCACAGACGCCACAGAGTACATGGACATTGTGGTGTCGAAGTTCACACCACAGCGCCTCACTAAAATTGACCTGAAACGATTTACTACCGGAATACACAGCGCCACCAGGCTGCCCTGCGAGCGCCGAACCGGATGACAAAATCACGATTCCACCACGCTGGCGGTCTCGCATCGGGCCGGCAAAGTGATGCGTGCAGCGAACCACGTTGAGAACATTGCGCAGCATCAGGTCTTCCCAAGGCTGGATTGATTTGTCGAGAAATTGAGAGCCATTGGTATCGCTACCGGCGTTGGCGACAAAAAAGCCCACCTCAAGCCCTGCGGCTGCGGCGATTACCGCAGCGGCGCCATCGTCGTTGTAGAGATCAATACTCGCCGTTCGTGTCTCAATACCGTATTCGGCCTCGAGTTCAGCGGCTAACGTCTGCAACGGTCCTTCGCGGCGGGCGACCAAGACCAGATGGATACCTGACTGCGCGAGTTGGTGGGCAAATGCGGCACCCGTGCCGTCGCTGGCACCCGCAATGACCGCCCAGGGTCCGTACTGCGCTGCATCAATCGTCATGGTTAGCCTCTATTTGCTGCGTGTTTGTTGCTTCGTTTTTGCTGCCTTTTTGTGTCGAACCTTTCGCGGCCGATTCGGATGCCTCTGAAGACAAGTGACATTGCATCAAAACGGGCGAATCGCCTGCTACGTCCATTTGGACACTAGGCATTGAGGCAGGTCAATTGAAAACCACGGTTCAGGGCGTTCACTCTGCCGCCGTGTCTTCGCGAGCGGCCAACTTACCGCGAATGAAGCGATCATGGGGGACGTACAGCAGATCCGCCACCTTGCGGATGATCGCTTCCTCGTGACGGTCTAAGACACCATCGGCAAAAGCGACGCGCCACAGTAGGTCGACCACCTGAGCGCGTGCCTCGGGCGCGTGGGTGTCGTTGATGACACGGGTAAATTGGAAGAGTGATGTCGCATCATCGACTTCAGTGACGGCGAGCTGCAAAAGTGCCTCGGCATCTGCGGCGGACAATTCGAGGTGGCGCTGCAGGCGCGCAACAATGAGTTGGCACTCCTCGTCATCGGTATGAAAATCAGCCCTTGCCACCTCGACCATGAGCGCGGCGGCTGCAAGGTGCGCGGGGGTCGTGGCACTGGCAGCGACCTCGGTATCAGGGTCTGTAAACCACTTGGAAAGGCGTCTGAGCAACGACACCTAAATAGGCTCTCGGAGACTGATAAACGGACCATCGACGCAAATTCTCCGGCCGTCGGGTGCCGCGCAGGCGCCACAGATACCGACGCCGCATTTCGTCAGATAGTCGATTGCACTGAAAATTTGTGAGGGTGCAACGTATTGTTGCTGCACCGCCAGTGCAGCGTGAATCATCGGTTCCGGTCCGCAGTTGTAGAACACAATGCGCGCGCGCTCTGGATCACTCATCGCAGCCAGTCGTGCATCCAGTGCCTCGGTAATGCGGCCGTTGAAACCCTCACTACCATCATCGGTAGCGACGGTGACATCGGCAATTGCCCGACATTCATCGAGGAAGTAGAGTCTCTCGGCTGTTCTAGCGCCTGCAAAAATCTCTGCCTTTGCATCGTCACGACCAAAGTCTCGGGCAATTTGGTAAACCGCTGCGAGGCCGGTACCGCCCGCGACACAGATGATGTGCGCATCTTCCGGCGGATCAACTGGCACGCCGTGAGGACCGCGAATCAAAATCTCACTACCGGGTTCTAGCGCGTAGCACGCTTGCGTAAATTCCCCCACGTTGATGACAGCCAATCGCAGTGGTCGATCGCTGAGGCAGGAAAAGGGTTTTTCGCCCACCCCGGGGATCCATGCGAAGACATACTCGCCCGCCTGGATATTGATATCCCCATCGAGGGTCAATACGGTGATATCGTCACACACGGGTTCATTTTTCAGCACGCGATAAGGGGTAAATCCCATATCGATGTCATATCGTGTCAGCGCTGCGGCTCGATCTGATGCCGTGCTGAGGTCGTTCTGTAGGGTATCGAAATAGTGGACCAGGTCATCGCTGTCCATGCCGGTCAGTGCCGAGCCGACACCAATAATGCTGGCGCCCGCTTTGAGCGCGTTGCGGCAGTCATCGGCGCTCGACAGTCCACCGCAGCCGATAATGGGCTTATCGGTGATGTCGGCCAAGGCACGAATACATTTCAAGGCAATGGGTAGCACGCCTTTACCCGACATGCCGCCGACCCCATTACTGAGGACGGGATAGCCATGGCTTGCGGTATAGCCGGGACCGACGGTATTGATGGCACATAAGCCGTCGGCACCCGCATCCAACGCGGCACGCCCGATGGCAGCGATATCCTCAGCGTTAGGGGTCAGTTTGGGGATGACAGGGATATCGACGGCGGCCTTCACGCGACTGACGATCTGCGCCACCATCTCCGGGTCTTGGCCCATGGCCATGCCGTAACCTTTGGCGTGCGGACAGGAGAGATTGAGTTCGAGCCCGTCGGCGACTGGCGCCAAAATACGCGCCACCTCGACAAACTCCTCGATACTGCCACCGAAGATTGAGACCAATAAAACGCGGTCGTCGGGAACCCGCAAGCGCGACAACCCAGCCAGTGCCTCTTCGGCTCCGGGGTTGGTCAAACCCACGGCGTTGACAAAACATCCTGGACTGTACTGACTGTAGACGGGTTCGCGGTAGCCGGGACGCGGCGCCAGACCGATACTCTTTGTCGTGATCACCCCGACCGCAGGGATGTGGTCGATCACATATTGGATGATGCTCGGTGCTGTTGTGACGATGCCCGAGGGAATAGTAAAGGGGCCAGTCAGCTGTTTGCCGAGGAATTCGATGGTCACGTCGGTGCCTCCCGTTGGATCGGCAATTATACGGCTTGCATCGCCCCTCGGCTACGCAGGAGCCCGATGCAGTGACGGTTTTTCAGCGACGGCGGGTTGTCCTGATGACTTGAGGAATTTCGGTTCGACAGCGAAATGGTTGTGGGATCGTCGCTGGTCACTGCCTTGAGACGGTGTGAGCTACATCAGCTCAGCACCATAAATTGAGGCCACAACTCAGTGTCACAACTCTAGGTTCCACACTAGGTTCCACAAAAGGTGCGCCAAACTCGCTCCTCGGGCGCGGGTGTTCTCGCCCATGCCGCATCGTTTGTTTGCCAGACAAACGGCTGTTGCCAGCGTTGGTTCAGTTCACACATCAGGTCGTAGTCCGCGGCTTCGGCATTGGCAATAGCTGCTGCGACCCAGTGATTGCGGGGAATGACGATGGGATTGGCGAGCGACATGGTTTGCGCGCTGTCGTGATCAGTGCTGTTTTGACGCGCGCGGAGCTGTTGCCACTGCGTGCGCCATGTCGTCAAAGCATCAGTTGCTTGAAAGAGTTCGGGCAATGGCGTGTGGTCGAGCTCTCCGAGGGCAATTTCGGTCAGCCAGCGCATCGCCAAGGTGTAATCTAGCTGCTCTGAGGCGAGGATGTGTTGAAATTCGTTGAGGAGTGCTGAGGCCTCGTCATCGATATTTCGCAGGCCAAAGCGGTCACATAAGCGACTGCGATGCGCGCGAGCGAAGAGTTCGGGGAATTGGTCGACTTCAGCTTGCGCGAGTGTGAGCGCGCGCGTCTCATCTGGATCGATGAACGGCAGTAGGCTTTCAGCCAGGATCGCGATATTCCAATGCACGACACTCGGCTGATTCGGCCAGGCATATCGACCGCCAGTATCAATAGCGCTATAGCTCGCTTTGGGGTCGAAAATATCCATGAAGGCGCAGGGGCCGAAATCAATGGTATCGCCACAGAGCAGCATATTGTCGGTGTTGAGTACGCCGTGCACAAAGCCCAGTACTTGCCACTGCGCGACTAAAGTGGCGAGTCGAGCACTCACCTGGCGTAGCAAGAAAAGTGCCGGGGTTAAGCTAGGGTCATTGTTTCGCGCTACCTCCCAGGCTGCCGCATCGTGTCGCTCTATGACGTAATCCACCAGTTCCGTGACGCCCTCGCCACGCCGGGTCATCGCAAAATATTGCACGGTCCCGATGCGCAGGTGGCTGCGGGCGACTCGGGTCAGTACCGCCCCGGGCTCAACGTCATTGCGATACACCCGATCACCGGTGGCCACCGCAGCGAGCGCCCGAGTCGTTGGCACGCCCAATGCGGCCATGGCTTCGCTGACCAAATATTCTCTCACGACCGGTCCGACCGGAGAGCGTCCATCTCCACCGCGGGAATAGGGCGTGGGACCTGCGCCTTTTAATTGGATATCCCAGCGCTGGTCTGAGGCATCAACCCATTCGCCCAAGAGCAGCGCGCGGCCATCGCCCAGCTGCGGATTGAAACTGCCGAATTGATGCCCTGCGTAGACCGTTGCCACCGGATTGTGCGCGCTGAGCACCTCGTTGCCACTGAGTACGTTGAGCATCACGTCCGATTGCCGCCAAGCTGACGGCCAGTTGAGCTGTTGCGCGAGATCTGCATTCCACGCCATCCAATGCGGCGCACTCACGGGTGTAGGTCGATGCACCCGGGCGTAGTCCTCGCCGAGGGCTGCGTAACTGTGACTGAGGGCGGGTTCTGAGTGCGACACCTGAGCTTTAGCGCGGGGTCCAGCCATTGCACCAGCCATTCGCTGAAACACGGCGATCATCAAACAAGCGGCAGGTTTTCTCTGGCCCAAATTGTGCACAATTTTCGCAGGCTTGGGGGCCATTGGCCGTACCGCGCGTCTTTTTAGGAAAGCGCTGTGTGTCGACCTTATCACCGTTACGCTGGTAGCCAAGGGCAACCGCTCGCGGCTCATTTTCTCGAACCTGATTATCTGCGGTGGCCGTACTAGCGAGTAGGACGACAGCAGAGCCATATAGACTTCGGTGGAGCACTTGCCTTCGTGTCAGCGAATCTTTTGTCATACAGAGACCTCCCGAGTCTTATCGACGCTGCAGCAGGTTGTTGAGTAAATTGCCCGCGTCGCGCCCCAGTTTACCCGCTTTGCGTTCCAATGCCGATTGTGCCTCGTAGCGCAGCAGTTGCTTCGCCACGTCTTCGCCGTCGATACGACAGCGCGGCGCTCCTGCCCCGATAGTGCCCGCGCACTCCAGTGGCCAGTCGATCGCAGTAAACCTCTCTTCGACAGTGCAGGCGGGATCAAGTTCACTCAAGGCCGGCTGCAGTTGCCCCTTCAGGCGAGCTTGCAGCGTGAGGGATTTGAGGTCCAATGTCCCACGGCCGCCCAGAGCAACGCCCGGTGATGCGATGTTCAAGGGATGAATTGTCGCGATGCCATCGTTGAAATTGGCAGTGACAGACAGCTTCGAGACTGGGGTTTCGGGCGCGAAGTCAGCGGTGAGTTCGGTCTTGTTGAGCCGCGCGATGGACCCACAGATGAGTTTGTCGACAGAGATTGCATTCACAACCACTTGATCACCGGCAACATCAGCGGTGCCTGATAATTGAGCAAGCCATGTCCGCGCATGATGACCACTTGTCGTGAGTGACCAGTTTAGGGTGGCGGTCCCCTCGGCAGCCCGCCCGCCGAATGAGCTTGTCAAACCCCCGAGTTCGGTGTCGGTCAATGCGCCCTGAGAGATCAGACGCAGATTCGGTTGGCGTAGATTGAGGCTCGCGGTTGCATCGAGCCGACCCGCATGCCAAACACCTTGCACTGTAGAGATCTCGAGAACGCCATCCTGAGTTGTTGCGCTGATCACCAGGTCGTTGAGGGTTTGCGTATCCCAAGAGAGCGTTGCTATCTCAGCGGTCATCTGCGCATCGAGAGTTCGCAACGGTGCTAGCGCGTCAAATAGTGCAGTCGAGTCATCCGCCGGGCTCTCGTCTGTTGCGGAGGTCGTGGACGTTGCAGGCGTGTTCAAGCCCTCGCCACTGGTAAACGCCAGAGATGGGCTGGTCAGGTCGACGAGGAGCTGTGGTGAGTCGAGGAGAGCGGCATGGATTTGAGCCGAAATCTCGCCTTGGGGCAGGGTGATGCGGACGTCGATATCGCCAGAGAGACTGTCAAATGCGAAGACGCCTTCGCTGTGGATCGTTGTGTCTAGGTCTAGGGTGCTGATCGAGAGATCAAGTGACTCGATAATGAGTTGCGACAGCTGATTATCGAGAGTGAAGCTACCCTCTGACTGGATAAGCTGCGTCTCATCGACGCGAAGTTGTGCCGCGATATCAAATGTGTCTCCCTCCGTGTTGAAATCAGTGATGCTCAAACGATCGAGTTGCCATGATTGCGAAATGTTTCCTTGAGGCGTGCGCCTCAGAACACGGATGTCTTCGAGATGAACATCACCGAGAGACAGATGGATGTCACGCTGAATCGCGTCGCTCTGTCGCGCCGCTTTCGTTTGTTGACGCTCTGCGCGCTCACGTGCGCCACGTTGGGCCCACGCTTGATCGGTCAGTGTTTCTACCCCCGCGGTGTGGGTCGCAGTCTCTGGCGCGGTGAGATCAATACTGACCCCGCTCAGCTTCAATCCGTGGAACTCGGTGTCGCCAGCCAATAAGGGAAGGATTTCAAGTCCGACGTCCAGATAGTCAATGCGCGCCTCTAAGCTGCTTGAACCTTCCTGCTGCTGTGGCAGCGTTAATCTCGCGTCACCCAGTCGTAAACGAGCGGTCGGAATAAGAGACAGATCTGTTTCGCCGAAGACCGAGAGCTCTCCGCCAGCCTGCTGCTTTACTAACTCAGCAGCGAGATCGATGATGGCCTGCTGATCGATAAATAGTGGTAAGAGCATCAGTCCGCCAATGATCAGGGCGACAATGAGCACGATGGTGACGATGACGCTGAGCATAGTTTCATCCGCAGAGTTGAGAGATGCCAGTGTCGATCAACGACCCGTCACCGGCAACCCCACTAAAGGGTTGTAACAGTCTCTCCCAGCAACGGGTTGTCAATTTCTCGCTGCGAGCCGCTATCGAAGACGCTCAATTTGCCGCGGCGTAACGCGTTCATCAGTAATCGGTAGGTATCACGATCAAAATCTGCGCGGCCTGCAGATTCAAACAAAGTAGCCGCATCGGATACGGTGAAAGCAGTGCCATAGTAAGCCCAGTGATCCACCGCGTGATATTGCATCTCAGGTTGCTCGGTGAGACTCAGCGTATTGCGCTCAAGCAAGATGATGGGCTGGGCAAAAGGCCACGCATTAATGCGTTCCTCAGACAGGAGTTCGGTGAGTCTGGCGTTGTGCTGCTGCGCCGTTTCCTCGCCGGCGCAGGCACCATCGCAGCGCCTGAGCTGAAACTGGAAGCAGGGCCCCGACCCTCGTTCCATGCCGAGCACCTGCAAACAGAGGCCGTGGTCACGCGCTAAGCGGCGCAAATGGCTCTGCACCGCCTTCTGATTGCCAAAGAGGCCGTAACAATCCTGACGCCTGTCGCCATCGGTCAGGAAGCTCGTAGCGAGAGGTTGTAAAAAGTCCGTGCGATGGGCCTCTAAGACAATAGTCCAGAGCCGCCGCAGGCGGCGCTGCCTTCGATTGTAAAGCGGTGATTCCGCTTTGATCGCCGCGTTTTCCCGAAGGAGCGCACCGACTTCCCCCGAGGTGAGTTCACAATCGATGCGAACTACCTGCGACATCATCCGATGATGCCGGCCGCCATGTGTCGCCTCGTTAAAGTGAGAGAGTAAGCGCGCGTGGATATCGACGCTCTTGCCTATGTAGATCAAAGCATCGTCCTCGGCATAAAAGCGATACACACCTGAGCATCGTGGCGCGCGCGAGACGGGCTTTCCGGCAACAGTCACTACAACTTGAGAAAGTTCTGGCATCATGGCCGCATGATCGTCTCGCATTCATCACCTAACAGCAATCGTCCGAGTCCGACGTCAGACCGCATTCAGGCGCCGTTATTCGTCCCCCACCTACGGGAGTCCGCCATTCTCCATATGGGGCTATCGAAGATGAACGACTGGCTGGACCTAAATACGGATCTGCAGCATTGGGCGCAGCACAAGCGTGATCGACGCGCGCAGTGGGGAGACAGAGTGTATCGGGTGCTGCCGCAAGCGCTGCCGGCGGCAATGGAGTTTGCTGAGATGATCGCGGCGCAAGATAACACGGCGATTGATACGCATATTCTGGAAGGGTTTGTCGCTGAGGAAAGGCTCTGGTGTGCCTCTTTAGCGGTGCCTGAGGATCTGGTCGTGATGATACCGGAGAACGGCACTTACCATCTCATGGCGGCGAGTTTGTGCAGTCCCAGCCACTGGCGTTTAGAGGAAAAAATCGGCCGGGCTATGCGTGAGGTGCACGATCCGATACCCGGCATCCACGACGACCTCAGTGACCGTATCGATCGATTTTTTGACCACCTTAAAGTGGATCACCCTGTTGAACGTTTTAATTGGTCGGTGCAGCTGGGAGACGCCCTGCACGCTTTACCTGATCATGACATGATCGCCGCGCAAAACGCTGCGGCCGCTTTGTTTTACCGGGTCGAGCGGCAAACCCTGGTGCGCCTTCCGGTGACTGGCGCGATCGCTTTTACGATCCGCGTGTATATCGACCCGATCGAGGCGCTGACGCAAGTCGAAGGAGCGCTGCCCGCGCTTCTCGCAGCGATTGATGCGGCATCTCCGGAGATCTCGCAATACAAAGGGTTTCATCGGATCCAGCCGCTACTAGCGCACTATCGAACCGATTCTGTATCGGTTCCGTAAAACCGTAAAACCGTTAAACCTTGTGAGAATCGCGTTGTGAAAATCAGTCTTCACGAAATTAAACAGCACGCCGCCATTGATTATCTGATCATCGAGTCGGTCGATCTCAGTCTTTACATAGCCAGAGCGCAAATTGGCGAAGAGCAGCATGTGCTCGCTGAAAAAGACGGTCGGATTATCAAAACACACAACCTATTGTCGTTGCAGCGTCGCCTGAAAAAGGTGTTTTCGGGGGAGATTCGACTGCAGCAGCGGAGTGCTTACGACGAGATGATTGGTCATCAGCACACCGCATCCGACAATACCTTGGAGATCTCGTTGGGTCGCGAACCGCTACCGCCTTGGTTGAACTGAAAAATCCAGCGCTGCGATGGGTTGCTATTGCTTAGATATCTCGGATCAGTCGATCAGCGTGTTCGCTAGAGGCTGGTCAGGCCATCTCAGACGTCGCCGTTGAGATCATCGTCGTCGATGCCATGTCCCCACCCCTGCTTGGCGCGTAGGTAGCGCAGGTTGCAATCATCGACCCCCGAGACATGTTTTACGCGCTCAATATTCACCACGCCCATCGCCGTCAGATCATAGACCTTCTTTGGGTTGTTGGTCATCAGTCTCAGCGGCTTACCGCCGACGAAATATTTCAGTAGCGTGGCTGCGTCGGAAAAATCTCGCGAGTCGTCCGGCAGACCGAGAGAGCGATTAGCCTGGTAAGTGTCTTCACCGTCATCTTGCAAAAGATACGTTGCGGCCTTGGCCCACAGACCAATACCTCGGCCTTCATGGCCGGCCATGTAGATGAGATAGCCACCGCCTGGTTCTGCAGCGATACGATCAATGGCTGCCTCGAGTTGCGGTCCGCATTCGCAGCGCCGAGAACCGAAAACATCGCCAGTCAAGCAGCTTGAATGGACGCGTACCAGCGGCGCGGCACTTGACTCAGGCTCGCCAATCACCAGTACGCAGTTGACGGCCATGCTGGACACCAAGTGCGCAAAGAGATGCTGCCCGCCCTGGTCGCGTAGCGTGCCTGCGAGTTGCTCAACCTCTGATAATTCGGTGCTCCTGACCGACGCATACCATTGCGCAGTCAGGTGCTGTGTGCCACGCGCAAGGGGTAGCGGAATCGGGCCGAGCAGGTTGATCGCGTGAACAGCGGGGTTGGGTTCCTGGTGCGCGTCGATCAACTGCCCGTCGGCATCGATACGCAACAGTTTTCCCTGCGAGATCAGGCGCTGGCGAATATCAGGATTTAAGTAGGTAAACATAGCGCGTCAGATAGTAACCGATTCCGCGGCTGGTTGCTGTTGCGTAATACAATGCACACCGCCGCCCAGGGCAAACAAGACGCGGGCATCAATCGGAATGATGGCTCGTCTGGGGTAGACCTCGGAGAGAATTTCTCTGGCGCGGTCGTCATGGGGGTCGTTAAAGCTTGGCATGATGACGGCGCCGTTGAGTACGTAATGGTTGATATAGCTGTAATCCACCCAATCTCTGTGATCGCGAAGGGTGGTCGGTGCAGGCACAGGCAGTACTTCCAGCCCGCTGTCTTTGAGTAATACGGCCAGTTCATCGAACAGCGGCCAGTCCGGATGATCTGAATTTAACTGTTGGTGCAGCAAGACGGTCTCCGCGGGTGTAAAGCAGGCGACCATATCCACATGTCCGCGCGTGCCATGATCTAGGTAGTCACGGTAGAGGCCCCGCGGAAGCCAGATCGCCTCGTGTGTGCCGAGCTGGGCATGAATTTCAGCCTCGATGTCCTCTCGCGACCAGTCCGGATTTCTATGCGGATCCCGTTGCACGGTCTCGGTGAGTAGCACGCGTCCCTGCCCATCGACATGGATGCCGCCGCCCTCATTGACCAGTCTCGAGCGGACATGCCGCGCCTGAGACCAATCAGCGATTTGACGTGCCACCGCATCATCTTGATCCCACGCGAGCGCAGTGTGATCACCCCAGCCATTGAAAGTCCAGTCAATGGCGGTGAGCACTTGCGCGTCAAAGACAAAAGTCGGCCCCGAATCTCGGAGCCACGCGTCGTCAATGATGGCATCGTGTCTTTCTATCGCGCTGGCCAATGTTTTCCTTGCGTGACGCTGATCATCGGGATGCACCAGCATCTGCACAGGCTCGTGCTCACTGATGGCATTGGCCACAGCAGACCAGCCGATGCGCGCTTCATCATCGCGAATACCTGTGCCTGCGTAGGCCGCGCGCGGATAGCCCATCCATGTTGCAGTGTGTGGCGACCATTCCGGCGGCATGGTGATCATCGCGGCAAAATTCCAGGAATGCCGCCCAACTCAGGGAGCCCGTCGGCATTGCGAGGATTGACTAGGGGCTCGGTGAGGGCGGCGTAGCTATCGGGTCGTCTGGTCGCGAAGAAGGGGAACAGGGTCAGCCAGTCGTGTCGCAGCGCGATGTCGATCTCAGCCACCAGAACCGCCTCGCGGTCACGCGGTGCCTCAAGTAGTACACGCCCGAAGGGGTCGATAATGACGCTGCTCCCGTAAAAGTTCAGCTGTCCTTCGCCACCAAAACGATTGGCCATGATCACAAAGAGGCCATTGGCGATGGCATGGCCAATCAGTGTGTGTCGCAATAACGGCTGGGTATCAAACGCGGGAAAGTCGGGCTCTGACCCAATGGCGGTGGGGTAGACGATGATATCGGCACCGCCCAGGGCGTAACTGCGCGCGACCTCTGGGAACCATTCGTCCCAGCAAGTGGGCAGCCCCAATTGGCAGGTGCCAATATCCAGACCGATAGGGTGTACCGGATAGCCTGTCTCGGCAGAACCGGCAGCGAAATAGTGATCCTCGAAGTAGCCGTTGGTGACGGGGATATGCATTTTCCGTGTTGCCGCCACAATCTTGCCGTCCGGCGATACGACGATGGCGGTATTCAGCCCGCGCCCATCGGCCGCTCCCGAACGCTCAAAGAGTGAGGCGTGCACGTGTAGGTCATAGCGCGCGGCAAGCGCCGCACAAAATTCATGGGTGGCACCGCCCTCAAGCGGTTCGGCCTGAGCATCAGCGCGGCCCTCGGGGAGTTGATCGGCCGGGTACTTGGATAAGGTCAACTCAGGCAGAAAAACGATTTCTGCGCCGGCATTGGCTGCATTGGAGACGGCGAGTTCGAGTCGCTCTCGATGCTCCTGTGCATCGGCATGCCAGCGCATCTGAACTGCGGCGAGCGTCAGCTTTCTGGCGCTGTGATTCTGCTGTGGGCAGGGGCTAGGCAAGCCCGAAGAGCTCAAAATATCCATCGCAGGGGTCCTCATCGACGGCTTCGCAGGGTACGGAGGCGCTCGTGCCAATTCAAGCACACATTTGGGGTACGTGGTGAGGCTGTCAAGTGTTTTAGAGGGGCACCCAGTTGGCGTTTTCAAATGAGATACGTATCGTGTGAAATCACCAAATACTCGCTTTTCAGCGGGCAGAGGCTCCTCTATAGTCTGACTCCTTGAGTCAAACACTTTGGAGTTTGCTATGAACGCTGCCACAGAGATTAATCCCGCCGCGGTACTCAACGATAGTGAGGCACAGGCCATTCGGTCACAACTTGATCGCGCTTTTGCGACACAACGTGAGGCCTACCTCGCGTCACCCGTGCCCAACCTGAAACAGCGTCGCGCAGACCTTGAAGCCCTACGTCGCATGATCGGCGACAATGTGGACGACATCGTCGACGCCATTTGTGCTGATTACGGCAATCGTTCGCGGCATGAATCGCTGTTCGCTGAAATCATCAGCGGGGCAGATTCGATCATCGATTGTTCAAAGCGCCTACGCAGGTGGATGAAACCCCAGAAACGCCACGTCGATCAGAGTTTGTTTCCCGGTGGCCGCAGTCGAGTCATTCCACAGCCGCTGGGTGTTGTGGGTCTTATCATTCCCTGGAATTTTCCGATTATGTTGTGTTTTTCGCAGCTCGCGGCGGCCTTCGCGGCTGGTAATCGGGCCATGGTGAAGATGTCAGAGAACTCGCGCACCCTGACGCGGCTGTTGCAGAGCCTCGCGCCCAAATACTTGCAAGAAGATAAATTGGTGTTCTTTGAGGAGACGGGTGGCGTCGGTATTGAATTCTCAAAGATACCCTTCGACTTGCTGATCTTCACCGGCTCAGGCAACACTGGACGGTCGGTGATGGCCGCGGCGGCGCAGAATCTCACGCCGGTGATTTTGGAGCTCGGTGGCAAGGCGCCGGCGGTGATCGATCCCGATTATCCGATGCAGCGCGCCGTTGAGCGGATCATGTTCACCAAGCAATTTAATGCGGGGCAAATCTGTACCAATGTGGATTATGTGTTTGTGCACAAAACGCGGCGGGAGGAATTTGTTGAGCTCGCTAAAGCTTGGGTCGCCGAACACGTACCCGATATCAACAGTCAAGACTACACCTCGGTGATCGATGACCGCGCGTTTACCCGGTTGATGAACACCCTCGACGACGCGCGCGAAAAAGGCGCGACGTTGATTCCACTGAATCATCAGGAACCCAATCCAGAGTTACGTAAAATCCCGCTAACACTGGTGTTAGATACGACGGCGGACATGACGATTCGGCAACGCGAAACGTTCGGTCCACTGCTGATGGTATTGGAGTATGAAAAGCCGCAGGAGGTTGTGACCTACGTTAACGCTGGCGATCGTCCCTTGGCGTTGTATCCGTTTTCTAATGATAAGCGGCTACAGAACTACTACATTGAGCGGATCATGTCGGGTGGTGTGACCGTGAACGACGCGCTATTCCATGTCGCGCAGCATGACCTGCCGTTTGGTGGCGTCGGGGCGAGTGGTATGGGGCACTACCATGGTTACGAGGGTTTCGTCGCCTGTTCGAAACTGCGCCCGGTGTTCTATCAACCTTGGTTTACGTTGAATAAGTATCTTGCTCCACCCTACGGTAAGCTGGCCGACAAAGCGTTTGGCATGATGGTCAAACAGAAAACCAAATAGACGCCCTCGCTAGGGCGTCTCTTTTGAGAGTTTCCGGCGCAGCCAGCGCACATTCAGCCAAACCAATGCCAAGACAACGGGTGCAGCGATACCGGTAATGAGCGTCGGATCGACTCCATAGCCGAGTTGCGCCAACGCCTCCAGAGAGTAGTGCGCGAGCCCTATCGCATAATAGCTGATCACAAAGATCGAAAAGCCCTCGACCGCCTGTTGCAGGCGAATCTGCATCTGGCTGTTGCGGTTCATGGTTTCGAGCATGTCATGGGTTTGCCGGGTCTGGATCATATCGACCATCGAGTTGAGAAGATTAATGGCGCGGCTGACCCGTTTCGCAAGCTCGTCAATGCGTCGTTCGGCGGCCTCGCAGGTGCGCATGGCAGGCAGTAAGCTTTTCAACACAAATACCGAGTAGCGCGATTGGGTCACTGACAGATCTTCGCGTAGATCAGTTAGGCGTTGCTCAACAATCTGTGAGTAGGCGCGGGCGGCCGCAAATCGATAGCTACTGTCTGCAGCTAAGTGCTCGATCTTGGCAGCCATATTGGACAGCTTTGTCAGCAATTCAGGATATTCAGCATGCTGATCTGATTGGGTCAGTGCGAGCATCATAGGTTCGATATCGCGCTCGAGCTGGGACAGGCCGAACATCATCTCGCGAGCGAGAGGTAACGCAGCGATTGCTTGAAGTCGGTAACTTTCCACTTCCAGAATACGTTGCAACAACTCACTCAGCGGCACCTCGGGCAAATGGTGGTTGATCACCAGAATACGTGTGTGGCCGTCTGGATCGAGCTGCAGGGTCGTCCACAGTGACGCGCCGCCATCGGCAACCTGGCCCCCGAGTATTGAATCAGAGCCTAGGATGTCGCGGATTTCGCTCGACTGCGGCGTATTAACTTCGCCTGTAATGACCTCAACCTTGACACCACAATAGAGGTCCTTGCCAAAGAGCCCCTCTAGATTCGCGGGAGCGCCGGTATGTGCGGGTTCCGAAAATAGCGGTCGGCCATTGCCCGCCATGAGGCAGGTGACGCTATCGGCTTCTGTGTGGCCCTCCCATTTGACAATAGCACTGGCGAGCTGAACCACGTGATGCCGGCTATCGGATGCCGGTGCGGGCTGTCCCAGATCAGTGCAGAGTTGCGCAAATGCCGTTCGGGTGTCGGCATGTGCAGGCCGGCGGTAGACCTGATGCGAGCAGCGCAGGGGCGCCTGTAGGCGCGCCGTGGGGCGAGCATGCCACTCGCTGTTGAGCTTGGCGCGCCGATTGAGCGCCTCATCGAGAAGTACATTTCCCATAGTTCATTGACCTGCGGTGATGAAAACCGGGCGACTGCTAGAACACAAAATTGTCTTTGGGTCTTGAGGACACCGGTTGTATGACCACTTTTACGCAGAATCTGTCTGATCGGTTTGTGTGCTCGCGCAGTGAGACAGGACCTGTTGTACGGTGTGGACGTGATTTTGCGGCGCGCCAATGACCTGCCCAAGTAACTCATCACGTTCGCGTGCCCAGCGTTGATAGGATGCCGGAAGTGCCTCACTGAGCTGCATTTCAATCTGCCGGATAGGCTCAGCCAGCGCTTCGCTTCTTTTTCGGACCTGAACCAGCCAGCTTTGCAGGTCGGTGGCAAAATAGCGTCGCACCACCGCCTGAAGGTGCTGTGCGCGCGGTGTTTCGTGGTCAAATGGACACAGTGGCTTTGCCTCGGCGCCAGCTAACAGCAACCGGTTGGCCTGATCCAGCCCATCGAGTTCCATCCAAATAGCGAGCAGTGCCGCGCCGCCATCACCTCGGCGTAGGTCGCCCAGATAGAATTCGAGTTGTTGTGGGTCTGCTGGCCATCGGCCCTCGAGGATCTCCTCGATCCAACGAGACAACTGCCACAGGCTGTCGATGAGAGCCGCATCGGTGTTAGCCGGCCAAGCGCCGACAGCAGTGGGTATTTGCCAGAAGCGTCGCCACTCCTCTCCGGCAAGCACTGCGTTATAGATGCGCGCAACGAGGGTTTCTCTTTTGTGTTGCATCGCCAAGGCCAACGTTTGGGCGAGCTCGGGTTCACCATTACGCTGCAAGTGCGCAATGCAATCTGGCGCGAGCTGCAAAAACTCGATATCGAGAATCAGCCGCTGTGAGGCAGATGCATGCCGCCCGAGGTGGCTATTACGCCGACCAATGTTCACTTGTAACGCACATCCCCCCAGAGAGAGAAAGTCGATCAGATTCAATTGATCATCGGCAATCGGGTACGCTGATGGCGGGCTCTGATTGAGACGTCGGGGAGAGGGCATGCGAGCTGGGGGCACGGGCGTGTTCAGCGCGTCAGAGAGCCGGCTCAAGTATGTCGCGATAGTTTCGGGGCCATTGGCGGCTTGTTGACAGCCACCTAATGCCAGCAGCACAGCGGCGGCTAGTCCCCAGAAGTACGGGCGTTGGCGAGTTAATTTTTGAGGCAATCGCGTGCTCGCTGATTCCAGGCGCTTAAATGGACTTGCGCCTCGGTCGGAGCGATCTTGGCGGCCCAGCTGGAGAAGTCGACGGCTGCAATCAGATCGATATCGGCAAAACTAAAGTGATCGCCTGCGACAAAAGGGCGCTTTGCCAATACCTGATCAAGCTGCTCGAAGCTCGCTGCGAGTCGCGCTTTACCACGCTCACTCAGCTCTTGGATCTGCGCATAGGGTGTGGTTCCGGGTAGCGCGCGGTCTTTAAATGCGGGGTGGGCATTGCGGAAGGCTTCTGCCACGGCCATAAAAACTTGATTAAAAATTCGATGGTTCCAGTTCAGAGTGGTCGCGCGTTCGAGCACTGTAGTACCCAGCAGTGGTTTGTCAGGGTAGAGCGCCTCTAAGTAATGGACGATGGCGATGACCTCTGTCAGCACCGCGCCGTCATCAAGCACCAGTGCGGGAATGGTGCCCTCCGGCACAACCTTGAGATAGTCGGGATGGTGCTGTGCCATGGTGGTCATATCGATTTGCTCGGTATCGAGCGTGATGCCTTTGTATTGAAGAAACATATTCAGTCGAGCGGGATTCGGTGCGGGGTCGTAGGTGTAAAGTTTCATGACTAATTTCCAAGTGGTGACGAATATTTCTTTAATTTAACAGAGCTCAGCGATATTCGGAGATTTTGCGGCAACTGGTTTTCCATTGCCGAGACAGTCGTTATACTCCGCACCCTCGAGAAAGGAGTGTTTTCATGCGAATTGTAGCGTTTTTAGTATGCCTCTTGCCCGTTCTGGCGTATTCAGCTGATTTGTCTAAAGCTCAACGTGCGGAAGTCGAAGCCCGCATCAAGCCCTACGGATCCGCCTGCCTGCCCACAGACGATTGTGCTGGTGGGGCCTCTGCAGTAGCGGCGGTCGCTCGTTCTGGCGAGGCGGTGTATGACGCTGCTTGCTCCGTATGCCACGCGAGCGGTGTGGCGGGTGCGCCAAAGTATGCTGATGCGGCCGCCTGGGGTAGCCGAATTGCTAAAGGGAAGGATGCGCTGTATACCTCGGGTATCATGGGCGTTGCGGGCACTGGCATGATCGCCAAAGGCGGATGTGCGAATTGCTCCGATGACGAAGTGCGCGCCGCTGTCGACTACATGGTGGCGGGTAGCCAATAAACCGAGCTGCCGGAATATCGTTCCGGCAGTCTTGACTTGCCGTGTGGTCATCAACCGTGCGACTCAGCACGGAAGCTGAGCGCTTCAGCAAGGTGCTGACGATCGACATGCATTGCATCACCCATATCCGCCAGAGTGCGGGCTACGCGCAGGCATCGGTGTGCGCCCCGTGCACTGATGTGGAGTGTGTCGAGCGCCTGCTGAAGCCAACCTTTGTCCGCGGTGGTGAGCCCACACTCGCGCAGCAAATCTTGTCCTGTTAAGGCAGCATTGATACACCCTTGTCGCTTGATTTGACGGGCACGGATTGCGGCGACACGTCCGCGCACATCCTCTAAATTAATCTCGTGGGGCGCTACTGATAGTAAATCCTCAGTAGCAGTGCGTTCGACGCTGACATGAAGGTCAATGCGATCCACCAGTGGGCCAGAGAGACGTTGTTGATACCGCCGGGTGCTTTCGGGAGTACATCGGCAGCGTCTGTATTGATCCCCGAGGTACCCGCATGGGCAGGGGTTCATTGCCGCAATCAGTTGAAATGCAGCCGGATACGTGAAGCTTCCCCTGGCACGGGACACTGTGATCGTCCCATTTTCGAGCGGCTGCCTTAGCGTGTCCAAAACTACCCGCGGGAATTCGGCGATTTCATCGAGAAACAAGATGCCACCGTGCGCCAGCGAAACTTCGCCAGGTTGTGCGCGACGTCCGCCACCGACCAGGGCCGAGATTGTTGCGGAGTGGTGCGGCGCGCGACAGGGGATTTCGGTGCGATGATGATTAGGTAAGTTGACGAGATCCCGCAGCTGCAGTTGCTGCAAATACATTGCGTCATCAACGGGGGGTAACAATGACGCTAAACTTTGTGCAAGCAAGCTCTTTCCGGCTCCAGGAGGGCCGGACAGTAATAAGTGGTGCCCGCCAGAGGCGGCAATCTCAAGAGCGCGCTTGCCGGCGAGCTGACCTTTCAGAACATCGAAGTGCTCTTTTTGGCGGGACTGATCGCCGTTTAATGAGGGCAGTGGGCTGAACACATTATCCTGTTTTAGACGCGCACATAACGTGAGTAGATCCGGCGCGGCAATGACCTCGAGCTTCGGAACACAAGCGAGCTGATCGACTTCCTTTTCGGCCACAACGCAGGTATGCCCAGCCGATGTCGCCGTGAGAGCCGCACAGAGCTGACCGCTCACCGGTCGCAATTGCGCACTGAGAGAGAGTTCTGCGAAAAACTCTCGGCCTTTTAGGGTGCTCGCAGGGAGTTGCCCAGATGCGACAAGAATGCCCAGCGCGATCGGCAGGTCGTAGCGGCCGCCGCTTTTAGGCAAATCGGCGGGCGACAGGTTCACTGTAATGCGGTGATCAGGCCAATCAAAACAAGACGTCAGAAGGGCGCTGCGAACACGCTCCCGCGCTTCTTTGACCGTGTTTTCGGGGAGACCCACAATTGAAAAAGCGGGCAAGCCTGGGCTGAGGTGAACTTCAACGACAACGGCCGGCGCCGCCAGACCCCACTCTGCGCGAGTGTCTACAAAAGCTAAAGACATCGTTCTTCCTTGAACTTTGAGCGGGCACGATCCCTGTGCCAGCACAGTGCATTGATCAGTTAATGGGGAGTTGGATGAGGATTCGGTGCTTCATTGGATTTTTTTCTCACCGTTCGTTTTGGTCCTGTCTTGATCATGTGGACGGATCATGATGATCTAGGGCGTCGAGCTGCTGGGTGAGTTCTT
Source organism: Halieaceae bacterium (assembly GCA_038134505.1). Taxonomy (GTDB): domain Bacteria; phylum Pseudomonadota; class Gammaproteobacteria; order Pseudomonadales; family Halieaceae; genus Luminiphilus. Next base: position 22,625 of record JAYPVH010000006.1, read on the forward strand.
GAACGCGGGTCTCGAGCTGTTTTACTAGGCTTCGAGTGCGCTCTAACACGGCAGCCTGGGCATCGAACTCCGCACGACTTACCACATCAAGCTTCCTTAAAGCAGCTTGGCTGAGCACCTTAGCATTTCGATCCACCTGTTCTTTGAACGGCGCTGCATCCTGAATTAACGACTGCAGAACTTCGACCGGATTGGGTAGGGGTTTGTCAGTATTTGATTTACCTCGGCTCATGTGGTGTTTCTCCCATGTCGTTCAGCGGTGCGGTCGGTGCTCGGATGATACGTCATGCTCTTACTTCACTGTGACGATTTCTATTTGAGATAAGCACGCGGTGGCGCTGTTGAGTGTCGACTGCGCTATTCGATCGCAGCCTCTTGCGTCCTCAGTCAGGTACGCCACTACAGCTTTGATTCTTAGGGTATCTCATCCACTGCAGAAGTTGATGCATTAATTTGGGGCTTAAGTCATCACCGTCGCACTATTTTTGTGCGCCATCGCGATGCGCTGTGTCGATAGGCGCGATCGCAATCGGTACTGGCCACACTAACAATAGGCTAAATATATGATTTTAAATAATTTTTAATCTTTTGGCCTAAAGCTCGCTAATTCCTCGGCAGACACACTCAGGTGCAGTGAGTCCCCACTAAACGTTAAAGGAGTTCATCATGCTTGCAAAAAAATTAGCCCTCGCCAGTCTTATTGCGCTTCCCGTCGGTCAGGCTTTTGCCGCAGAGGTCAGCGGCAACGTGGCGCTGACCTCGGACTACAAGTTCCGCGGCATTTCCCAGTCCGATAGCGCCCCTTCGATTCAGGGTGGATTCGACGTTGCTTTTGATAGCGGTTTTTACATCGGCACCTGGGGTGCGGCAGTTGATTTCGACTGTGCGCTCGACACCTGTGGCGGTCTAAACGGCGGTATCGAGTTGGATTATTACGCCGGCTTTTCCTCCGACATTAGTGACCTGGTGTCTTTTGATGTGGGCTACATCTACTACGACTATCCCCAGGATGAAGGTCTCTTGGGCGACTACCAGGAGGTATACGGCTCGCTAAGTTTCGGTGACTTTGGCATCGGTGTGAACTATTCCGACGATTATTGGGGTGAAACGGGCGATTTTCTATATACCTACGTCACCTACAGTTTGGCGCTGTCCGAAGGTTTTGCGCTCGACTTTTTGGTGGGTTCTGGTGATTACGATGAGCCCGGCTATCTCTTCGAGACAACTGAGCACATGAACTGGTCTGTCGCGCTGTCGACGTCTGCAGCCGGGCTTGATTTTGCTCTGACCTACGAAGACACGGACCTCGATAAAGAGGAAGCCTATGGCTACGACTGGGCTGATGCAGCCTTGATTTTTACCATCGGCAAGAGCCTTTAAATTTTGTATTCAACCATTGAGCGGGAGAGAAACTCATGAAAATGGTTACAGCAGTGATCAAGCCTTTCAAGTTAGACGACGTCCGAGAGGCGTTGTCTAACATCGGCGTACAAGGCATCACAGTCAGCGAGGTTAAGGGTTTTGGTCGTCAGAAGGGTCACACGGAGCTGTACCGTGGCGCTGAGTACGTCGTGGACTTCTTGCCGAAAATCAAAGTGGAAATCGCGGTTACTGAATCGTTGCTCGATCAAACGATCGAGGCCATTTCCGCCGCGGCGCAGACAGGAAAAATTGGTGACGGCAAGATTTTTGTCACTTCACTTGAACAAGCCATTCGTATCCGCACCGGTGAAACCGGTGATGACGCGGTCTAAGCGATAGCCTGAGGAGCGAAGAAAATGGAGAACGAAATTTTTCAATTGCAGTACGCTCTGGACACCTTTTACTTCTTGGTGTGCGGAGCTCTGGTGATGTGGATGGCTGCGGGTTTTGCCATGTTGGAAGCCGGACTTGTTCGCAGCAAAAACACCGTCGAGATTCTGACTAAGAACGTGGTGCTATTCGCAGTAGCGTGCACCATGTACATGGTTTGCGGCTACGCGGTCATGTACGGCGGTGACTATTTGCTGAGTACCATTACCGGTGACGGAGTCGCGGGGGCCGAGGAGGCAGCGACCTATGCTCCTTCCGCGGACTTCTTCTTTCAAGTTGTGTTCGTCGCCACGGCGATGTCCATTGTCTCCGGTGCCGTGGCTGAGCGAATGAAGCTGTTTTCATTCCTGGCCTTTGCCGTAGTGATGACCGGTCTGATCTATCCTTTGGAAGGCAGTTGGACTTGGGGTGGTAATGCCGTGTTTGGCATGTACACCCTCGGTGATCTCGGTTTTCTTGATTTTGCCGGGTCGGGCATTGTGCACATGGCGGGTGCAGCAGCAGCGTTAGCGGGTGTCTTGCTTGTGGGAGCTCGGAAAGGTAAGTATGGCGCCAATGGTCAGGTGAATGCTTTCCCAGGTGCGAATCTACCTTTGGCGACGCTGGGCACTTTTATCCTGTGGCTTGGATGGTTTGGCTTTAACGGTGGATCGGTTTTGGCAACGGCGTCGGTCGAGTCTGCCAATGCGGTTGCGGTGGTCTTTATGAATACCAATGCTGCGGCAGCAGGCGGTTGCATCGCTGCGCTTTTGGTTGCCAAAGTACTGTTTGGCAAGGCTGACCTGACCATGGCTCTGAATGGTTGTCTGGCCGGATTGGTGGCGATCACTGCGGGCCCAGATACGCCTTCGGCATTGCAGGCTACTTTATTTGGGGCTTTGGGCGGGGCGCTGGTTGTGTTCTCGATCATTACCCTCGACAAGCTGAAGATTGACGATCCTGTAGGTGCCATTTCAGTCCACGGTGTGGTCGGTCTGCTTGGCCTCTTGCTGGTTCCGGTCACCAATGGCGATGCCAGCTTCTCAGGTCAAATCATCGGCGCGCTGACCATCTTTGGCTGGGTATTCGGAGCATCGCTCGTGACCTTCACTATCATCAAAGTGGTGATGGGGCTTCGAATTTCTGAAGAGGAAGAGTACGAGGGCGCCGATATCAGCGAGTGTGGTATGGAGGCTTATCCAGAATTTACTTCAGCGCGTTGATCGGTCCGTCAGCGACATCCATGGGGACCCTCGGGTCCCCTTTTTTGTGCCCGCCGTGAGGACTGTAATCAACGTGCGCGTGTTGGTTGGTTGGCTCTGAGGTGAACACCGAGCTCGGGTGATCGTTTTGCAGCCATTGCCGTTCACCAGAGCTAAACAGAGCTCGTCAGCGCAGCGGCCACTTTGCGGGATCTTCCCGGTGCCAGCGGCGGAATTCTTGAATACCATAGTATTCTTGGTCTTCGCCCGAGGCAGATTGACCATCGAACGTCCATTCGTAGAGAGACCACCATTGGCCGCGATCCGGGAACAACATCAGTTCTGCGCTCGCGATTGAGACGCCGCGCGCGTGAAGCGCGCGACCTAAAGAGTCGCGCGCTGTTATTTCAGTCACTATCGGGCGCGGCCCCTGACGCTCAATGACTGTCCGCTGTCCCGAGATCAGTCGCGCCGACTGCCCATCGCGTAGCAGAAAGCCCTCACGAATGTTGTGACTCGAACCCTCACCAGAATTGGGCGCGAGCACATGCCAGGCTGTTTGCTCGTCTGCTATGGCCCAGGCATAGCCGCCGGGTTTCACGCTTTCCATGAATCGCGAGCCGTGTCCGCCGTCACGCATAGCGTAACAGTCGACGTCGTATGGCTGCCCATCGACCACGATATGACCCGTCATTCGACCGGGTTGCTCAAAGTGCAGCCTGTAGGAGCCCGCTTGTTGCTGTGGTGTGGTGCCTTGTTTGAGATTCGCCGGCGCGATGGCTGTCCACTCCAAATCCATGCTGAGGTGGTCCCGTTGATAACGCAACTGATAGCGCTGCATCGGTTCGATGGTCTTAACAGTCATTCCCCAGGGCGTGGAGAAATCGTATTTGTTGTAATCGATGCCGTAGCGACCCTGAGGTAATACCCGCATCTGCTGCCAATCAAAGGCGATGAATTGCCATGCTTTCTGACCGTGCCCATCCCATAACGCAGGACCTGCGAGCATGCAGTTCATATTGGGGCGGAAGTGATAGTACAGCCAGCCATTGATCCCTCGCTCTGGGATAGACAGAGAGAACCAAGAAGTTTCCGACCAATAGGGCTCATTGGCGGGATAGTCCAAGACGAAGTGATCGGGCATCACGAGGCTGTCGGTCATATGGATTCCTCGCAACGATCGCTTGCCGAGCCGGGCTCACAGATCGTGGTTGATGCGGGCTTTGCGTAGCGGCCTCGCAGTGCGGAAAAAGCTGAGCCGGGTCCGGCCTCGAGCCGCTGCTCGATCTGTTCACAGACGCGATCCGGTGTATGCAGAGCGGTATCGATTTCGATGTCAAAGCAATCGTTGAGATAGACGGCTTCGTAAAACCACGGGCGCAACTGCTCTAGGCGCTTCTTTGAGCGCGCAATTTGTTGTTCGTCGTAGTTCGAGTTGCTGAATCTCGTGCCGATCTTTCGTTGTGCAACACGATCCATAAGCACTTCTTGGGGTGGTTTGAGATTGACAAACAAGACGGGCAGTCCGTCGAGGCGCCAGATACAGTCTTGGAGTATGGGCGGGTCCTGAATCATTAGGTGATCAACTATGATGGAACAGCCCGCCCGCGAGGCGGTGGCAATCCAGTCGTGAAAAACTGCGAACCCACGCAGCCCATAGTCGCCAAACTGCCAGCGCTGGGGTCCGTCGGGATCCGCTGTGTTAATGGGCACTGCTCGGACACCTTCGACGCAGCGATCGCCATGATGCCCGTATCTTCGCGGGAAGATGGAGCCCAAAAATTGGTCAATACCCAGCATAAGCCAGGGGTCGCATTGTCGGGTCACAAACTCAGCGCAGGTCGTGGACTTGCCCGTTCCTGAGCTGCCATTGACGATGATGATTTGCCCCAAGCCCTTGCCTGTCATGGTATCAAGAGCCCCCACTGCAACACCTGTTTGCAAAGGCCACAGTGCTCTGCCAATCGCCGGCCTGATGTCTTCGGCGTTTTGCTTTTTCGTGACCAGAGGGGGTGCATCGCGTCGATGTGTGACGAGGTTGTTGTGTCACTGCGGCGCGCCTCCATGGCGACGAGCGATTTCTTGATATTCCTGCAAAACACGGATGAATTCCTCATTCGGGTGTGGCGATATCAAGACACCCAGGCCGCCTTTTTTGTGAATGGCGACGCGGTCGAGCGATAGCGCAGGGCTCGACCACAAAGCCCGTGACGTACGCACCTCAGTGATGTCCTTAAGTGGTATGGTCCGACGCAATGGGCCGCAGATGACCTTCAAATGATTGGTGGTCACAATGTAGCGGGTGTCAAAATAAATCCATAGAACCAGCAGCCATGCGAGGGCGAGTGGCAGGACCTGCATCAGTTCAAATGGCCCCGCCGATTCCAGAACTAGTTGGTGCCCGGTGCTAAAGCCAAGCAATCCGAACAGCAATATGGCCAGCCACCAGTCGATTTTTGAGGGGAAAATACGCATGAAATCACCTCTTAATGCTCAACAGCCATTGCGAAAATTGACCGCTGTCGCATAATAGCACCTCTCCAACAGAGGAAATGGATCCATGAAACTCGTGACCGCGATTATTAAGCCTTTCAAGATGGATGACGTCAGAGCGGCTTTGTCTGATATCGGCGTGCAGGGCGTGACCGTAACGGAGGTTAAGGGGTTTGGTCGTCAACGTGGACATACTGAGCTGTATCGGGGAGCCGAGTACGTCGTCGACTTTTTGCCCAAGCTGAAGCTTGAAATTGCTGCATCGAGTGATCAGGTTGATAGCATTGTCGAGGCAATCGTCAATGCTGCTAGCACAGGTAAAATTGGCGATGGCAAAATCTTTGTAGCTGATCTCGAGCAAGTTGTCCGTATCCGAACTGGCGAGACCGGTCCAGAAGCGCTCTAATCGTTCTGCTCTATCTTTGCGATAGCGGCAGGTATTTCTGCAAGACCTGCCGCAACGGCGTCTGCCCCAGAGTGCGATGCGTTCGCCTCTTGGGTGAGCCAAATCGATTTGACGCCCGCTCCCTGAGCGCCGCCTACATCGTCTTTCAGCGAATCGCCGATGTGAACCATCGCGTCGGCCGCGATCCCAGTCGTTTCCAGCGCCTTGAGGAACATCCCTGGCTCAGGCTTACTACTGCCCACATCTTCTGCTCTCCAGGCATGCTGGAAAAAAGGTCCCAAAGGTGTGCGGTAGACATCGGCATTGCCATTAGTGAGCGCCACGAGTGTGTAACGCTGAGCGAGCTGGCGCAGGAGTGGTTGCGCAGCGCTATCGATTACGACATCGTGACGGTGCACCATAAATGCCTCAAAAGCACGTTTTGCGATCGACACGGCTTGCCGGTCAGATACGCCGACCTGCCTGCAGAGTCGGGCAATAAGGACTTGGCGCAGAAGGGTGACATTGTGCTGTAGTTCTGGCTGCTGTTGCAGCAGCGCATGACGTTCCACACCAAGGCGCGATGGATCACGATAAACCAACACGTCGGGGCTCAGGCGGCCCAGACAATCCCATTGTGCAGCGTCACCTGCTCGCAAAGCCGGTAACGGGTCCCACAGAGTGTGATCGAGGTCGAAACTGATCACTTTGAGGGTCATTTGCGTCGTCTCTGCGCCCGAGGATGGGCACCGTCATAGACCTTCGCGAGGTGCTGATAATCGAGATGGGTATAGATTTGGGTTGTGCTGATATTCGCATGGCCGAGAAGTTCTTGTACCGCGCGTAAATCGCCGCTGGACTCGAGTAGATGGCTGGCAAATGCGTGCCGCAGCATATGCGGGTGAAGATGCTGTGGCATCTGACCCATCACCGCGAGCCGCTCGAGCCGAGCTTGGACACTACGGGGACTGAGTCGACGTCCTCGATTGGAAACGAAGAGCGGGGAATCTGCGCTGAGTGATTCTCCGCCCATTGGGCGACAGCGCATCCAGCGGTCAAATGCCAAAAGTGCCTGACGCCCGATGGGTACGGTGCGACGCTTATTGCCTTTTCCGGAAACGGCGAGTGTTTTCTCGTCAAGGTTTAGATCGTTGAGGTTGGCGGCAATGAGTTCTGCTAGGCGCAGTCCGCCTGAGTACAGTAGTTCGGCGATGGCAAGATCGCGCAGGACAAGGGGGTCTTCAGATTGTTGGTCGAGCAGTAGCCCCAGTGCGTCGGGTTCGATAGTTTTTGGCAGTGCGCGGGGCCGCTTTGGTGCGCGAACACCAGCGGCAGGGTTCTCTTGTTGAGGATTCTCTTTGGCCAGAAACCCAAACAGTGACCGCACTGCAGAAAGACCGCGCTGAATACTCGCTGGCGATTTTCCTCGCCGGTGCCAACCAGCCGCCCAGGCGCGAATATCAGCAGGTTTGAGGTCTCGGGCCTGATGGCAGTGGCGTTCCTCAGCATAGTTTCGGAGATCGGCGAGGTCGCGACCATAGCTCGAGATTGTGTGATCGGAGAGACGTCTAACATCTCGCAGGTAGCAGAGGAAAGCGTCGATATCCTGACCTAACGCCCGATCCATGCGCGATTACTGATGGGGGCCGGTACACAAGCGAACCATGACGTCCGCGATGAACTCGAGAAACAGGGTACCGTCACCGCTCTGGTAATGGTTTGCTTCCCGTGATCCTACGGCGACCACACCGAGGCAGCGCTCCTCCCGGAGTAGCGGGACTAGTGCCCCAGAGCCTGCAGCGCGATCACCACCAAATACAGCGCTCATCTCGTGTTCTCGAAGTGGACTGCACAGGGGCTGCTGGTGTGGCAATAGCTTCAGTAGCGCCGCTTTGGTGGTCTCGCCCGCAAGGGCACAGCCGGCAGAACCGGGTGACTCAAACCAGTGCAACGCCGCATAGTCGCAATCAAAACGCTTCGTCATTTGCTGTGGGATACGCTCTTGCCACTGCGCGGGGCGGCTATCAATGAGCGCGAAGATCAGCGCGCGGGTACCATCGAAACGGTTGTCATTCTCGCTCGCCAGATCAGTGATATCGCTCAGGCGCTGTCGTAACGTGGCGTTGCGCTCTCTGAGTAGCGCCATTTGCCGTTCCACAAGCGATACGGCGCCGTCACTGATATGGGGTATCGCGAGCTCGGCAAGTGCCTCGGGATGGCGAGTGAAAAAATCGGGCTGCTCAGCGAGAAACTCAAGGACTTGCGTTTCGGTGATCTGATCGCTGCTCATAGACTTCGCTCCCTAGTTCGAGGCTCGCAGATACGAGGTTCGCCGATCTCACGTTCACCGCGCGAGTATGACTTCACCCTCGAATACAAAAACGCTAGGCCCGCTCAGCCAGACATCTTCCTCTTGACTGTCGTGGCTACCCTGCCATCGCACGGTCAGCTTACCGCCGGGCAGTGAAACTGTCACGGTTTGCTCTAGAAGACCTCGGTTGATCCCGTAGACCACTGCTGCACAGGCGCCTGTACCGCAGGCGGCGGTTTCACCGACGCCGCGTTCAAAAACGCGAAGGTGTACGCAATCTCGTCGCTCGACTTGCATAAAGCCGACATTCACTCGCTCCGGAAAGGCGAGATGATTTTCAATCGCCGCACCCAATGCCGCGACGGGAGCTTGCGCACAGTCATCGACCAGCATTACGGCGTGCGGGTTACCCATCGATAGCACACCCATCTCTACTGCACGACCGTCAACATCGAGGGCGTAGACATCACGACGTTTTTCAGCGAGGAAGGGCACATTGGCAGGCTCGAAAATGGGGGCGCCTAGGTTGGCGCTGACGCCACCGTCGCGATCGATTTCAATTTGCATGAGTCCATGGTTTACCTGGACATTGAGTCGGTTTCGATACGTCAGTTTTTTCTGTCGGACGAAGGTGCCGAAACAGCGCGCACCATTGCCGCATTGGCCCGCCTCCGAGCCGTCTGCGTTGTAAATTTTGTAACGGAAGTCTGCCTCAGGGTGATCGGGGGGCAGCACGAGTAAGACTTGGTCACAGCCAATGCCCAACTTGCGATCAGCAAGAAATCTGATGTCCGCCTCGGTCAACGAGGGATGTTGTGTGACGGCGTCTATCACGACGAAGTCGTTCCCCGCGCCCTGCATTTTCGAGAACGCCAGCCTCACTGAGCGGCCTCCGGTAGAAGTGTTTCCAGCGCCCACAGCGACTCGAGATCCTCTCGTGCACGAATAACGTAGCTTTGATCACCATCGACCAAAATTTCCGCGGCTCGGGGCCGGGTGTTGTAGTTGGACGCCATCGTGAATCCGTAAGCGCCGGCGCCGCGAACAGCAAGCAGATCATCGCCGGCAAGACACAGAGGGCGCTGCTTACCGAGGAAATCACCGGTCTCACAGACCGGACCGACAATATCCCATGGCAGTACTTCTCCTGAGCGCTCTGATACGGGCTCAATCATCTGCCAAGCACCATAGAGTGATGGCCGTAGGAGATCGTTCATTGCAGCATCTACGAGTGCGAAATGTCGCTCTCCCTCAGATTTCAAATGCAGTACGCGCGTGAGCAGAACACCGGCATTGGCGACGATGGATCTGCCGGGTTCGAGAATCAGCGTCAAGTCTCGATCCACAAGGCGCTCCGTCAAACGCGCAATATAGGCAGCAATGTCTGGCTCAATATCTGCCTCGGTATAGGCGACTCCCAAGCCACCACCGACGTCGATGTGACTTAGCGAAATCCCCTGCGCCGTCAGCTGATCGATCATCTGTAAGAGGCGATCCAGCGCGGCCATCAGCGGTGCGGTGTCGAGTAATTGACTGCCAATATGGCAATCGATACCGACGGGGTTTAGATGGGGCGATGCGGCGGCGTAGGCGTACATGGCTAAAGCCGCATCGGTACTTACACCGAATTTATTTTCCTTGAGTCCGGTTGAGATGTAGGGGTGAGTCTTTGCATCGACATCGGGATTCACGCGAATTGAAATCGGCGCGCAGATCGCTAGCGCCTCAGCTCGCCCTTCAATGAGGTGTAGTTCTGAGCGCGATTCTACGTTGAAACAGAGAATACCCGCATGCAGCGCTTGGTCAATTTCGACTGCGGTCTTACCCACGCCAGAGAAGACGACGCGCGCGGGATTGCCTCCGGCGGCGATGACTCGAGCGAGTTCTCCGCCTGAGACCACGTCAAAGCCCGCTCCTAGGTGGCTGAGGATTTGCAGCACTGCCAGATTCGAGTTGGCTTTGACCGCGTAACACACTTGGTGAGGGTAATGATCTAGCGCCGTGGCATAGGCCTGAAATTGGCTTTCAATTGCGCGGCGTGAGTACACATACAGTGGCGTGCCGTAGGTATCAGCCAGTGTCTCAAGCGAGACTTGCTCGCAGTGCAATACGGAGCCCTGTTTGGGAAAAGCACTCATAGTGATGTGGTCTGTGCCGCGGGCGGCGCCTCTGCCGGACGCAGAGGACCCTGCTGACCGCACGCGCTCAGCAGCAAGACTGCCAATAGGAAGAGGCCACGTGTCATGATCTCGCCACCCAAAAAGGAGCCAGTATACCAGTGGGGGTCGCTGTGCCGAAGCACTCTCAGCCGAGAATGTGTGTGTCAAATGAACCAACCCTGGTATTGATCCGTTACACTGCTAGGCCAACGTGAATCATCAGCGGGGAAAGGCTGTGCATACTGCAGACTATTATGAGTGTATTGAGAGCACCTTCGAGGCGATTGAAACGCGCTTGGAGTCGCTTGAAGATGATATAGTTTTGGGAAACCCGGAGGGGGTTTTAAACCGTGCTTTTAACAATTGGGTGGTGTTTTTTTTTAGCCCCCACACCCCCCCCCAACCAAATTGGG
>JAYPVH010000006.1:33388-146984 GCA_038134505.1 Halieaceae bacterium
TTGAAGATGATATCGATGTAGATAACCCTGAGGGTGTGATCAACGTTCGTTTTACCAATGGGGTCGTGTTTGTCTTCAGCCGCCAACCGCCCACTCAGCAATTGTGGCTTGCGACGCCCGGTGGTGGCTTCCACTTTGTTTGGGATGACGTGTCCCAATCGTGGCGCGATACCAAAACCCAAGAGTCTTTTTGGCCTAAATTGCAGGCCGAACTTGCCGCGCATGCGGGCTGTCGCCTCGAATCCTAAGAGCATTATGAGTTGATTACCTATCGAATAAGACGCGATGATCTTGTGTTAGAAAATCGGATGAGTGACGGATGTGCCAAGTGAAAATGAAAACGCTATTGGTGTGCGCCGGTCTGGGGTATCTGCTCCTCTTCGTGTTACAGGGCCAATATATGGCGATTTTTCAGGGAGGTCTTCAGGGCTATCCGGATGGTCAGCGTATGCTGCTGAGATCGGCCCATATTTATGCGATGCTCTGTTCACTACCGGCGATTTTTATGGGGCTGTACCTGCCTGATCGCGCGCTTCGCTGGCACGAGCATTTGGCCAGCGGTGTTTTCTTGTTGGCACCGTTAGTGATGTTTCTTGGTTATTTCATTGAATCAAATCAATCAGACACGCTGGAGCGTCCTATGATTCGGTTCACGCTGATTGTTATATTTTTTGTGTGTGCGGCGCTGCCCTTGCTTCATGCTCTTGGCCAGCGTCGCTCTGATCGCCCCGAAGACGAGGCCTCCTCATGATGACGCAGCGGTCAGTCTCTGGTATTGATTTCCGATGATCAATCGCGCAGCCATAGCGAATCGTTACGGCGTGATAGGCGCTTTCTGCGCTGCGTCGTTGAGTGGGCCCCTGTCCGCCGAGAGTGAGCCGCTGTGGGTCGAAAACCTGTCACCACTGGCGCAAGTGAGGGCCCTGCCGGCGGCACAAAACGCTTTTTTGTCCGATGATTGGGGTATCGCGCTGCACTTGGCAGTGGCTAGCCACTATGTTGTGGAAGCCTCCGCGCAACACGGCGCGGCGTTAATTTTTGATGGTGAAACGCAATCTCAAACTCTCTCCGCACAGATTCCGCTTGCGCCACATTGGCAGCTACAAGTCGACCTGCCCATGCGGCGTCAAAGTGCTGGCTTTCTTGATCCGGTCATTAACGATTGGCACAATTTTTTCGGCTTACCCGATGGCGGCCGTAACGGTGTTCCGAATGGCCAGTTTGGCTATCAACTGATGGGTGAGCGATCGATCGCTCTCGCAAGGCCGGTATCGGGTGGAGCAGATGCCACGGTATCCCTGTCCTACCAGCTCTTTGCCGATGACACTCAGGCCAGCTCTCTGGCGCTAGGTTACCAGCCGGACTATGGCAATGAGCAACGGTGGCTAGGTAGCGGAGCCGATCAGTGGTGGCTCGCCCTGCGCTACAGCGCACCGCATCGGGGAACTCTGCCGTTAGTTTGGCATTTCCAAGGAGGTTGGAGTCAGGCTGCGAGTCAATCTTTACTGGGCATTGAACAGCACCGCGGTCTCTGGTTTGTTGGCGTGGGCGCGGACTGGCAGCTCAGCGATCGTTGGTCCTTGCTGGCTCAGTATGACGGTCACCGTGGGCTCTTAACCGATTCGGTGACTGCACTGACGGCGCCTGCGTCTATGTTGTCGCTCGGCGCACGATGGCGCGCCTCGTCAAATTGGACGCTTACAGGCAGTTTTTCTGAGGATGTTGCGGTTGGACGGGCGCCGGATGTGACGTTTCAACTCGACTTACAGTACCGTCCCTAAAGATTCCTCGCCATCAGACTGGCCTGAGCACGTTCGACCGCAGCGCGGACCTGGTTAGGTGCGGTGCCGCCGAGATGATCTCGCGCAGCGACAGAGCCCTCGAGGGTCAGTACGTCATAGACGTCGACCTCGATGCTGCTGTGAAATGATTGCAGGGTCTCCAGTGACAGATCCTCCAACATCAGTGTCTCGCTCACGCAGTACGCGACGGTCTTTCCTACAACCTCGTGCGCATCGCGAAAGGGGAGTCCTTTGCGCACCAAGTAGTCCGCCAGATCTGTCGCGGTCGCAAAGCCTTGTTGGGCTGCGCGACGCATGATATCGATCTTTGGTTCGAGCGCAGGCACCATATCGGCAAAGGCTCGCAAACAATCGAGGACGGTATCGATCGTGTCGAAAAGCGGCTCTTTATCTTCCTGATTGTCCTTGTTGTATGCCAACGGTTGCGATTTCATCAAGGTCAACAAGGCGACGAGGTGGCCGTTCACTCGACCGGTTTTGCCGCGGACTAATTCGGGAACGTCGGGGTTTTTCTTTTGCGGCATGATCGACGAGCCGGTACAAAATCGATCCGGGATGTCGACGAAGTTGAACTGTGCCGATGTCCAAAGAATGAGCTCTTCGCTCATTCGAGACAGGTGCGTCAGAAGAAGAGCGCTGCAAGCTGTAAACTCAACAGCAAAGTCTCGGTCGGCGACACTGTCGAGTGAATTCTCTGTGGGCGCATCAAATCCGAGTGCTGCCGCGGTCATGGCTCGATCGATCGGAAATGTAGTGCCTGCTAGGGCTGCCGATCCAAGGGGGCAGCGATTGAGGCGGATCCGGCAGTCGCTCAGCCTATCGAAATCACGCGTTAACATTTCGTTCCAAGCGAGCAGATGATGACCAAAGGTGACCGGCTGGGCGACTTGTAAATGGGTGAAGCCGGGCATGATGGTGTCCGCGTGGACGCCAGCGAGCGCAACGATACCTGTCTGTAGGCGTGTGAGCTCTTGGGCAATTTCTGCGATAGCCTCACGAACAAAAAGCCGGATATCGGTAGCCACCTGATCGTTTCGCGATCGACCGGTGTGCAATTTCTTACCTGTATCACCAATGATCTCGGTTAATCGGGCTTCAATATTCATGTGCACGTCTTCTCGCTCAACGCGCCACTCAAAGCGATCTTGTGCAATCTCCTCGGCAATCTGGTTTAGCCCTGAGTGAATGTCGCGACATTCTTCTTCGCTCAGAATGCCGCTCGCCATCAACATGTCGGCATGTGCTTTGGATCCCAGTATGTCTTGCTTGGCCAGTCGCCGGTCAAAGCGATAGGAGGCCGTAAACCGCTGCACGAAGGCATCGGTCGCTTCAAGGAAGCGTCCCCCCCAGAGTTCGCTGCTGTGCTGCTGATTGTCGATATCATGCGTCATGGCAAAGCCCTGCTATCGCGTTGACTGTTCGGCGCGTATTGTAACAGCGTGAGCGCTGAGGTGGTGTGGTCGTGTTAAGCTTAGGCACGATTAATAAGCGTAATTTTTGGGCTCTCGGGCAGTTATAGGGGACCGAGTAATATTCAGCCTGATATTGGGGAGGTGGACCGTATGTCACAACCGAGTAATACATTGACGATTGCGACGCGCGAGTCACCACTGGCGCTGTGGCAAGCCAACCACGTGGCCGATCGCTTAAGGCAGTTACACCCGGACCTTGATGTTCAATTATTGGGTATGACCTCTCGCGGTGATCAGTTACTCGACCGGCCCCTCTATAAGGTGGGTGGCAAAGGCTTGTTTGTCAAAGAACTGGAGACTGCATTACTTGATGAGCGTGCAGACATTGCAGTCCATTCCATGAAAGATGTGCCTATGGCATTACCAGAGGGTCTGGTACTCGGGGTGATCTGCGAGCGCGAGGACCCTCGCGACGCACTGGTGGGTGCGACTGATTTTTCAGCGCTACCTGAGGGGGCGAAGCTGGGAACGTCGAGCCTGCGACGCGCTTGCCAGATTCGTCAGAGTCGACCCGATCTCGAGATCGGTTTTTTGCGTGGCAACGTGAACACCCGGTTGGCTAAGCTCGATGCGGGGGAATTTGATGCCATCATCTTGGCCTGCGCAGGGCTCATTCGATTGGGTTTTGGCGACCGCATTGGCCAAGCGATTGATCCGGCACTGTCGTTGCCCGCTGGAGGGCAGGGTGCGGTGGGTATCGAGTACCGTAACGACGACACCCGTGTCGCCGCGCTATTGGCGCCACTGGCGCACGACGCCACCGCGCAATGTGTCATTGCTGAGCGCGCCTGTGTGCGTCGACTTGACGGTGGCTGTGATGTGCCGATCGCAAGCTATGCTGAGCTGCGCGATGGACAGATCTGGCTTCGAGCGCGGGTGGGTTCTGTCGATGGCCAACAATTGTTGCTGACGGAGTCGTCCGGAAAAGACCCAGAGGCGCTGGGTATTGAGGTTGCTGAGCAACTGCTGACTTTAGGCGCTGATGCCTTATTGCGTGAAGTACGTGGATGACACCGACGGTGATCCTCACTCGTCCAGAGGCCGAAGCGCAGCGCGCAGCAGCTCGGCTCGCCGATGCCGGTTTTGCATCTCGCGTCCTCCCCTTGTTGCAGTTGGAGGCGCTCAACGAAGTGGTATGGGACGGCGATCTTGTCTTGTCAGCTCAAGACGCCGTGATTTTTATCAGCGCCAATGCCGTTGCCTTCGGCATGCCGTATATCGCGACGCAATTACGTGAATCGGATGCAGTCATTCTCGCCGTTGGCGAGCGCACGGCGCGCGCAGTCGCCGACTGGGGTCTCGAGGCCGCGATACCTGAGCAACCCGACTCCGAGGGTCTTTTGGCAATGCCCGAGTTACAATCGATCGCCGGTCAGCGGGTGGTTATCGTGAAGGGAGAGGGTGGTCGAAGCCTTCTCGCGACACAGCTTGGCGCGCTTGGCGCGCATGTCGACGCCCTAATTTGCTACAGACGCATCTACCCGAGTGCGGAAGAAGTTGCTCTTTATGAGCGCCTGAAGGACCTCGATTCCTTGATCTTTCAGGCCAATAGTGGCGAGACACTCAGCCATTTGAGCGATTTACTGGATTTACCTGCGAATTCTAGTATGGCTCGGTGGCCGGTGATCGTACCGTCGCGACGGGTGGCGATGCTGGCTGAGGGTCGAGGCTGGAAACGTATTATTACTGCGCGCGATGCAAGCGACGCGGCTTTGATCGAGGCGTTGTGGACTTGGCAGGACTACCCGACTGGCCAGAGGGAATACTATGACGAGTGATGAAAACAAACCGGCGGCTGAGGACCTTGCATTAGCTCAGCCAAACGCAGCGTCACCGTCGCCCAAGGGCCAGCTGAAAACCAATGCTCGCGAGGAGCGCGCCGCTTCGGCGTCTCGATCAGACAAAGTTGCTCGATTGTTACTTGTATTGTTGATTTTGATGCTCGGTGCGGTGGGTATGGGCAGCTACCGGTGGTTGTGGCCACAGTGGCAGACCCTGCAGTCCGGGCTGGAAAAATCGCAGCAAGACTTGGAATTACTGAAAGCTCAGCAAGCAACGGCGGCCACAGAGGTTGTTTCTCGGGCCACAGCGTTAGATGAGGCCCTCGCACAAAGTCAAACACAAATCAGCCATTGGCTGGAGATTGCCGCTGAAGACCAGCGATCCCTCATGGATACCAATCGGTTTTTAGAAGGGCGTTTTGAGCGTTTTGAAGATCGTCTGAACCGTCTTGCCGGCGTTGATCGGCAGCATTGGCTGGTCCGCGAGAGCGACTTCTTGGTGCGGCTCGCGGCACAGCGGCTACTGGTCAGTCGCGATGTCGCGGTCGCCGCAGCGTTGCTGGTCGAGGCGGACGATTTGCTGCGAGAGGCGGATATGCCGGGTTTGGAAAAAGCCCGAATGGCGATCGCCGCAGATCGCGCTGCCCTATACGCAGTCCCGGATGTGGATTCCGTAGGGATCTACGCCCGCTTACAAGCCCTCATTGATCAGTCTGATCAGTTCGATCGGCACGATAGTGGGGCGCCTACAGCTGAGCAATCGAATGATACAGCGGTTTCTCAGTTCCCGTTGCAATCTGGACTCTCTGCAGCGCTGCAAAAGTTGTCCGATTTTCTGGTGATTAAGCATGACGAGGAGGCCTTGCTGACCTTAAGCTCGCCATCGGAGCGCGCATTGTTAGTCCAAACTTATGGCCTTTTATTGACCCAGGCTCAAATGGCTTTGTTGTCAGCGGACTCCGATTTATTTCGTGAAACGCTTTCCAGAAGTGAGTCTATAGCGAGTCGGTTGTTACGCTCTCGGTCGGCGCCCTCAAACCCAGTTATCGATGAAATTGTAGCGATTCGCAGCGTTGATGTCGCACCCGTACTGCCCGATTTATTGGCCTCTCGCGAGGCCTTGGCGTTGGCGATGCGCGATATCGAGCAGTCGGATCGGAGCGCTCTCTAATGCGCCGATTACTCATCCTGTTATTGGCCGGGCTCATGCTTGGCGCATTTTGGGTTGCATTGTTAGAGCGAGATGCAGGATATGTCATGATTCGCTACGGTCAGACGACGGTGGAGACCACAGTATGGTTTGCGCTGTTGCTGGGTGTGGTCGCTTGGCTTGTTTTTGCAATGGTAATGCGTCTTTTGATCGGCGTTCTCGGCGCGCAATCACGGTTGGCGGGTTGGCTTGGCGCGCGCAAAAAAAATAACGCGATCAACCTGACCAATCGCGGCTTGATCAGTTTCATTGAGGGGTACTGGTCACAGTCGCGTCGCCAATTGCTGCGCGCTGCGCGTTATAGCGAGGCCCCTTTACTGAACTATTTGATCGCCGCTAGAGCAAGTTTTTTACTTGGTGACGCAGAGGGGACTCGGCGCTACCTCGGAGACGCTGAAGCAGTGGACTCAGAGGCGAGACTCGCCGGAGAAATTACGCAGGCAGAGCTGCAGCTTTCAGCGCAGCAGTATGAGCAGGCTGTGGCAACGCTGACGCGCGCGCGGCGACAGTCTAAACGACATCCCTATGCGCTGGCGCTACTCGCTCAAGCCTATAAGCATCTCGCTGACTGGCCAGCGCTCGACGAAATACTCCCGCGCTGTCGTGATGCGGGGGTTCTCAATCCTGCGCAGCAACAACAGCTGGAGTTGGCCTGTGCCTTAGGTCTGTTACAGACAGTTCAGGCTGGCTCTCGTGAGGCGCTGCTAAAACTATGGCGTAAAACGCCCGAATCGATCCGACTTGAGTCCGCCGAATTCGTCGAGGGATTTGTCGATGCGCTCATGAATGCGGGCGCAGATAACGAGGCGCAATCGCATATTATCGATAGCCTGAGCCGGCATTGGCGGCCCAGCTTGGTACGGCGATTGGGTCTTTTGCGGATTGAGAAACCAGAAAAACTTGCCAGGAGGCTGGGCCAGTGGCGTGATGAACACCCGAGAGATACTCAGCTGATGTTGGCTCAGGCGCGAGTCGCCATGGCCTGCAAGCGGTGGAACGAGGCCGGCCAACATTTTGAAGCGGCGTTGCGCATTAAACCAACCGCTGAGTGTTTGATCGAGCTTGCGAGGCTTCGCGAGGCAGAGGGTCAGGTTGATGAAGCAGCGACGCTTCGTCAGCGGGCAGGGCTTATTGGCGCTGGAGAGCTGCCCACCTTACCTTTACCCGAACGTGGGGGTCAGTGACGGCCTGGAAGGGCTATACCGAGTTCGTCCCAAAGACTATCGATGCGTTGCTTGACCGCTTCATCCATAGCGATGGGCTGGCCCCACTCTCGATCTGTTTCGCCAGACCACTTATTCGTGGCGTCCATGCCAATCTTGGAGCCGAGGCCGGGCACGGGCGAGGCGAAGTCCAAGTAATCGATGGGCGTGTGATTAACAAACACACAGTCGCGACGGGGGTCCATCCGGGTGGTCATCGCCCAGATAACATCTTCCCAAGAGCGCGCATTGACGTCGTCATCGGTGACAATGATGAACTTGGTGTACATGAACTGGCGCAAATACGACCAAATCCCCATCATGATCCGCTTGGCATGACCCGGATACTCTTTGCGGATGGTCACCACTGCCAAGCGATAAGAGCATCCCTCAGGTGGGAGATAAAAATCGACAATCTCGGGGAACTGCTTACGCAAAAGCGGCACAAACACCTCATTGAGTGCTACGCCTAAAATAGCGGGCTCATCCGGCGGCCGTCCGGTATAGGTACTGTGATAAATCGGGTCCTTGCGTGTGGTGATCGTTTCTACGGTCATGACCGGAAAGCGCTCCACCTCATTGTAATAGCCAGTGTGGTCGCCAAAGGGGCCTTCATCAGCCATCTCATCCGGAGCGATGTAACCTTCCAAAATAATCTCACTGTGCGCTGGGACCTTCAGGTCATTGTCTTGACAACGCTGAGTGAGGCAGTGAGCGAGATCGGTTTTTTTTCCCCGCAATAGCCCGGCAAAGGCGTACTCTGAGAGCGTATCTGGGACGGGGGTGACCGCTCCCAAAGTGGTGGCCGGGTCCGCGCCAAGTGCTACGGCGACCGGATAGGGCTCTCCCGGATGCTTGAGTTGCCAGTCTCTGAAATCCAAGGCACCGCCACGATGCGAGAGCCAGCGCATAATCAGCTTGTTCCGGCCAATACGCTGCATTCGATAGATGCCGAGGTTCATTCGTGGCTTCTCAGGTCCCCGCGTGATCACCAGTGGCCAGGTCATCAAGGGACCGACGTCGCCGGGCCAGCAGGTCTGTAACGGCAGCTGCTCAAGATCGACGGCATCTCCCGTTATCACCACTTCCTGACATGGAGGCTTGCGCACCACATTGGGCCCCATGGTCATAATTTTTTTCAGTAAGGGCGCTTTATCCACTAAATCCTTGAACCCGGCCGGTGGATCAGGCTGGCGCAGGTACGCCAGCAGCTCACCAATGTCACGCAACGCAGACACAGAGGACGCGCCCATCCCCATCGCAACGCGATGCTCGGTACCAAATAAGTTGGCGAGAACGGGCATCTCGTAGCCCTTTGGATTCTCAAACAGGAGTGCAGGCCCGCCGCCGCGTAAAGTGCGGTCGGCGATCTCGGTCATTTCAAGGTGAGGGTCTACCTCTGCCGAAATCCTTACGAGCTCACCACAACGCTCCAGCTCTGCTATAAATTCTCGCAGGTCGGTGTAGCTATGGCTCATGAGTCGTTCTTACTTCCGCTTCATCGACTTGAAGAACTCATCATTAGACTTGGTGTCCTTCAGTTTATCTAGGAGGAATTCGATAGCGGGTAGGTCTTCCATGCCGTGAAGCAGCTTACGCAAAATCCACATGCGCTGCAGTTCGTCATCGCCGGTTAACAACTCCTCGCGGCGAGTCCCTGAGCGACGGATGTTGATTGCAGGGTAGACGCGTTTCTCGGCAATCTTTCGATCGAGGTGAAGCTCCATATTACCCGTGCCCTTAAATTCCTCGTAGATGACCTCATCCATTTTAGAGCCGGTGTCGATCAGAGCCGTGGCTATGATCGAGAGACTGCCACCTTCCTCGATATTTCGCGCGGCACCAAAAAAGCGCTTCGGCCGCTCCAGTGCGTGAGCATCGACACCGCCAGTGAGGACTTTTCCAGAACTAGGGATAACGGTGTTATAAGCTCGGGCTAACCGCGTGATGGAGTCGAGCAGAATCACCACGTCTCGCTTGTGTTCGACGAGGCGCTTCGCCTTTTCGATCACCATATCGGCGACTTGGACATGCCGTGAGGGTGGTTCATCAAAGGTCGAGGCGACAACTTCAGCGCCACGGGCGCCGACCGATCGTTGCATCTCGGTCACTTCCTCTGGCCGCTCGTCGATCAGCAGTACGATGACATAGCACTCGGGATTATTCGAGATAATCGCCTGAGCGATGTTCTGCATCATGATTGTCTTACCCGCCTTAGGCGGTGCCACGAGCAGACCCCGCTGCCCCTTTCCGATAGGCGCACACAGATCAATGATTCGACCGGTCAGATCTTCAGTGGAGCCGTTTCCTTTTTCCAACGTCAGCCGTTCGTTGGGGAATAATGGCGTCAGGTTTTCGAAGAGAATTTTGTTTTTGGCACTCTCGGGCGACTCGAAATTCACATCACGAACTTTGAGTAGAGCAAAATAGCGTTCAGAATCTTTCGGCGGGCGAATCATCCCTGTGACCGTGTCACCGGTACGGAGATTGAATCGTCTTATTTGACTAGGGCTGACGTAGATATCGTCGGGGCCGGCTAAAAACGAACTGTCTGCCGAGCGCAGGAAGCCGAATCCATCTTGCAAGATTTCCAAGACACCGTCGCCCCAGATATCTTCACCGCTTTTTGCGTGTCGCTTCAGTAGCGCAAAAATGATGTCCTGTTTGCGTGAGCGAGCCATATTTTCAAGGCCTTGCTCTCGCGCCATATCGATCAACTCTTGCGTTGACTTGGTCTTCAGGTCGGTCAAGCTCATCGGGTTAGCGCTGGGCACGTTCGGGTCACGTTTTGGCTTGCGTTGTCGGCCGCGGCGACCCCGTCCCGAGTTCTCGCTTGCCTGCTCCGAGGCCTCTGCGCCCGAACCGTCATCAGCGGCCTCGTCAGGCGTGTCGGCAGCATCGGCTTCGACGCCATCTGATTCAGCTGGAGTCGAGCCATTTAATTTGAGCGTTCGCGTGCTCTTTGCCGGGGTGGGTTCGGTGGCAGTATCACCGGCTTCAGCCGAAATGGATTGCGTTTCTTCAGCCGTCTGAACGGCCGCAACGCCTTCAGCGCCTTCCGCACGGATCGACGATGATCCATCTGTTTCTGGATTAGGGGTCGTGTTTTGTTCGTCCACAAATACCTTCCAAGAGATAATAAAGAGGGGTGGGAAAAGAGTTTTTATAGGGCGGACTCGGATTCATTTTGCCCGCTCGCGCTACCGATACCGATCGGTAACAATACCCTGACAGATCAACCCGTTCGCTCGAGTTGAGGTTTGTTTTGGATGGATCAGTCGAGGAGAATGCCAGTTCGGCGCGGAGGCGTTGCCTCCAGAAGCGTTAAAGTAGCACTACCAACGGGCGGCGTCTAGTCTTTTGGGGGCGGTAGTCTCACGACTGCCGAAAACCGGGGTTCGCTGTCATCGCGATAACGGTGGTTTTAGAGACAGCTGTCGACAAACTCTGCGAGTTGGGACTTCGACAGCGCACCGACTTTGGTGTCAACCGCGCTACCGCCTTTGAAAACGATCAGCGTGGGTATGCCGCGAATCCCGAATTTTTCAGGCAGCCCAGCATTGGCATCAACATCGACTTTGCAAACTTTAAGGCGACCGGTGTAATCGGTCGCGATTTCCTCGAGAACCGGCGCAATCATTTTGCATGGGCCGCACCACTCTGCCCAAAAATCAACGAGAACGGGGGTGTCGGAGGACAGAACCTCCGCGTCAAACGTGGCTTCAGAAACGTGCGTAATATCTGCGCTCATGATAACTCCGGTATGATGGTGTTCGCTAAACTCTTACGTTGTGCAACGCGCCAATCGCAGACTATAGCACTAGCTTTGGAGACGACAAACAGTGAATCGTGTTTCGGACGTCAATTGGTCGGTTTATATACTCCGATGTGCCGACGGTTCATTGTATACGGGCGTTGCTCGAGATCTGCAGCGCCGATTGCGCCAACACAACGGCGAGTTGGTGGGTGGCGCCCGTTACACGGCGGGCCGGCGTCCGGTGGCTTTGGTTTGGTCGGAGACTTTAGCCTCGCGGGGCGATGCGCAGCGGCGCGAGGCAATGATCAAAAGGATGAGTCGATCAGAAAAGGAGTCGCTCATTGATTAAGGAAACCACAAGCGCATTTTGGGACTGGGCTGTCGAGGTCTACTCGGATGATGCTGTCAAGTCGCAGCTCTTGGCTTGGCAGTATGACTACGACGTCGTCATTCTAGAACTTCTCTATGTGCTTTGGTTGGCACATCAGGGTCGGGTCATCGGCGAAAGCGATCTACTGGCGCTACATCGGAGAATCCGACCTTGGATAGACAACGTTGTCTTACCACTGCGTCAGCTCCGACAGCAATGGACAGGTGACTCGGACCTTGGCGATCACCGGAGCCGATTGCTAATGCTAGAGTTGGAGGCCGAGCGACAATTGGCGGGCCTATTGCAAAACCCACCGATGCCTGATGGCAGCGACGCGATGGTGGCGCTTACAGCGGCAGCGCAACTCGATCTTTGGTGCGCCGTGTTGCACATTGCCATTCCCGAGGATGAAAAACAGGCACTGTTGTCGGAATTGCCGTAAAAACCACCACAGATTGTGCTGGATCTCGAATCAGCTGCCACGTACCATGCCCGATCAATTTTAACCTACTGGACATTCATGATGACCCTGATTTTTTCACGATACTTAAAAGTTCTTTTGCTTGTCCCTGTGCTGGCTACGGTTTTGAGTGCTTGCCAGCAACCTGTGGAGGAGGCAACAGTGAGCTTAGATACACCCGAACAACGACTGAGTTACGGCATCGCATTGCGCATGGGCCAGCGAATGCTGGAAGACGACATGGTGGTGGACGTTGAAGCCTATGCGGCAGGCCTGCGCGATGCGATGGAGGGGCTGGAGCAGCAACTGACCGACGAAGAAATTAATGCGGAGATGATGGCCTTTCAGGAGCGTATCCAGTCAGAGCGGGACGCAGCGGTTGCGGCAGAGGCCGGCGCTAATGCCGAACAAGGTGCGGCATTCCTAGCTGAAAATGGTCAGCGAGAGGGTGTGGTCACTACTGACACCGGTTTGCAGTATGAAGTGATCGCAGCCGGAGAGGGTGGTCACCCAGGGCTTGATGACACAGTTGAGGTGCACTACGAAGGTAGTTTGATTGACGGGACAGTCTTCGATAGCAGTATCCAGCGGGGCCAAACGGTCAGCTTTGGTGTGACGCAAGTGATCCCGGGCTGGACCGAGGCACTCCAACTGATGCAACCCGGCGCCAAGTTTCGCTTGTATATCCCGAGTGAATTGGCCTACGGAGCCGGTGGTGCGGGTCAGTTGATAGGTCCCAACGCCACGCTGATCTTTGACGTCGAGCTCATCAGCATCGCCGACTGATCGAAAGGATTGATCAGGGAAAGCGCCCTTCGGGCGCTTTTTTTATTTTCGCGCAATAGCCGTGCCAGAGAGTACGACGATCCTCAAAATGGCGATCGCGATAGCGACAAATGCCGCCAAGGTTAATTCCGGAATACTGAACCCGAGGAATTGCCAGACGACTTCGGCACAGTTGCCATCGCCCATTAATAACACGCTCAGTGCATCGCGGAGTGGCAGCGTGTCGATTAGATACTCCAAGGATGGACCACAGGCCGGTACCTGATCTTCAGGAAGGTGTTGTAGCCAAACGTGTCGTCCAGCGAAGGCACCACCCAGCACGGTGAAGATAAAAGCGCCAGCAGCGTAGAGGCGTAACCCGACCGTGCCGGGGTTGTGCACTACAGCGATGGCTGAGACGACACCGACTGCGACCAGAAAAATTCTCTGTGTCATACAGAGCGGGCAGGGCGCTAAGCCTTCTACATATTGGAGATAAAACGCGAAGGCCATGCCGAGAACACTGAAGGCAACTAGCGTGGTCCACAGCGACCGGGGGGTGTTGGTCGGCAGTTTCATAATGTGTCCTCCAACAAATCGTACTGCGCATAAAACTGTGCAAGATATTCTGAGAAGCCGATTCGGTCGGCGGTTTCAACGGCTTTTTGGCGTTCAAGAGATTGTTTGCTTTCCTGCTCGAGCTCGCGCCGCACAGCCGGGTCTAGCTCCGTATCGAGGAAGTGTTGATGCCAACGCTCGGACTGGTTCATCGCTAACTGCCAAAATGCCAAGTCATTGTCACACAGCTGTGTGAGTACTTGTCCCGACGGCGTTGTGGACGGATCTGCAATACGCCCCTGACACAGCGTGATGGCTTCGCTATAGGCTGCGCTACTGTGCGCACGATCGAGTAAATCGGCGCAAAATGACAGCTGAGTCATCAAAGCGGCAGCACAATCAGCGAAGGGGGCCTCGCAGTCATTTTCATCGAGCAGGGTGAGTGATGGATCGCGCCCACGGTCGACGACGCGACGAAGATTTTCGGCGTCTCGTTGGTTGCTCTCAGGCGTGCAATCTGGGCTGTCCACCACTAGGCAACTCAGAAGAAAACAATCGAGAATCCGGATCGCAGTGTCATCAATTCCAAGCGGAAGAAACGGGTTGATGTCGACACATCTGACTTCGATGTACTCGATGCCCTCCTTGGCAAGTGCGGCGATTGGTGCTTCACCACTGCGTGTGACGCGTTTAGGACGAATGGGGCTATAAAACTCATTTTCGATTTGCAGTAAGCAGTTGTTGAGTTGTGCTTGTTCGCCCTCATCGGTGATGTCGAAAGCGCTGTAGGCGGGGTGTGGTGTCCGAATCGCTGTTCGAAGGGTGGTAACGTAGTTACTCAGGTTGTTGTAACAGATGGCAAGCTCACTTTGCGCGGCGCTGTTGTAACCTAAATCGCCCATCCTCAGCGAGGTGGCAAAGGGAAGATACAGGCTGCCGGAGTGCTCACCGAGAGGCTGCAGATGATGACTGTTGTTGTTCGCCAAAAAGCTCGCACAGACCGCAGGACTTGCGCCAAGCAGGTATACGAGGAGCCAGACGTGGCGTTTGAAATTTCGGATCAGAGCAAGATAGCCGTCGGTTTGAAATTCCCGTAAGGGGCGATCATCACCGTGCATTTTGGCTAGATGTTCCCACATCGCCTCAGGCAGGGAGAAGTTGTAATGGATTCCGGCGATGGCCTGCATCATGCGACCGTAACGGACCCCGAGACCATTGCGATACACCCGCTTCATTTGCCCAACATTTGACGTGCCATACTGCGCGATCGGAATGCTACGTTCCCCAGCAATGATGCAGGGCATTGAAGCGCCCCAAATACACTCATCGGTTAAATGTTGCGCGGTAAAGACATGTAGCGTTTCCAGTGCGGCCAGTGCTTCATCGATTCCAGAGACCGCCGGCGTAATGAACTCAAGAAGTGACTCTGAGTAATCGGTGGTGATCGCGTGATGCGTCAGCGCAGATCCGAGTGCTTGGGGGTGTGCCGCCTGAGACAGCAGGCCAGTACCACGCTGTACTCGGAGGCCCTCTTTTTCAAGACCACGACGAATCTCTCGCAGGAGCGCTGCGGGAGTGCTCTCAAGAGCATGTCGATGTTGCTGGGCACTTGAATCCAAAGGTCCTCCAAGAATAATGTGTATCGGGGCTAGGCTTGTGAGACCGACCGCGGTTTAATAAGAGGTCGAAGTGTACGTGCTGTTCTAGGTCTCAGTACAGCATGGAAAGGAGGTTTTGTATGGAAGAGTCGGTTCGGCGGATTGAGCCCTGGTTAAGAGTCCTGGCTGAAAATAAGGGGTCCGATCTCTACTTGGCAACTGGAGCGCCTCCCTGCGCCAAATTTGAGGGTCAGTTGAAGCCGATCTCGAAGGAACCGCTGAAGCCAGGTGATGTGGAAGCGATCGCCGATGAAATTATGGACGAGACGCAACGCGACGACTTTCGCCGCGAGTTGGAAATGAATTTGGCGATCTCAATACCGAACTGCGGACGATTTCGTGTCAATATTTTCAGGCAACGCAACGAAGTCAGTATTGTTGCGCGCTACATCGTGATGGATATTCCGCATTGGCAAGATTTGGGTCTACCGGAGGTCCTGCCTGACCTTATTATGCGCAAGCGGGGCCTCATTCTTTTTGTTGGTGCCACCGGTTCGGGAAAGTCGACCTCTCTGGCTGCGATGATTGATCACCGCAATAGCCATAGTAGCGGTCACATTGTCACTATCGAAGACCCTGTTGAATTTGTTCATCGCCATAAAAAGTCGATCGTGAATCAGCGCGAGATAGGTGTCGATACGCGCAATTGGCATAACGCGCTTAAGAACACATTGCGACAGGCCCCGGATGTCATTTTGATTGGGGAAATCAGAGATCGTGAAACGATGGAGCATGCAATCTCTTTTGCCGAAACCGGACACCTGTGTATTTCGACGCTGCATGCCAACAATGCTAATCAAGCCCTCGATCGAATCATTAACTTTTTCCCAGAGGAGCGGCGCGACCAGCTGCTGCTCGATTTATCTTTGAATCTTCAAGGCTTCGTATCGCAGCGCTTGATTCCCAATTTAGCGGGTGGGCGCAGTGCCGCGATAGAGATCTTGCTGGGTACGCCGATGGTGAAAGATTTAATCGCCAAGGGCGCAGTGAGTGATATTAAAGAAATTATGGAGAAATCCACCGAGCATGGTATGCAGACCTTTGACCAGGCACTGCTGGCGCTCGCTCAAGAGGGCAAGATTTCGCAAGAAGAGGCGATTCGCAACGCGGACTCCGCGAACAACTTACGTCTGAAATTCAAGCTCGCCCAAGAAAATCCGGATGTGTCGAATGTGAGTTCCGGCGGGTTTACCTTGGAGGGTGCGGAAGACGGCGGTCTATGATTGCTGTGACAGCCGGTTAGTTTCGTTGCGGCCTAGCGTCTGAATGGCTTCTCGGAAGTTGGTTTTGCGCTCTAAAATATCGACCATATTGCGATCGATGAGCGAAATCAGCTGATTGACCGTGAGCTCTCTGAGCTTAATTCCTTCACGATTGGTAAAAATGTAGGTGTCGCGTTCCAGGTCACGCACGGCCACTTGCGCCATCATGGGTGGCTCCCGATCGTGGAAGCCCATCCAGGTACCCATGGGAATTTGCAGTTTCACGATCGTTTGACGATCAAAAGGCTGATCTGCAGCAGGCACCTGCTCTCGACGCGTCTCCGACGTGGTGAGTTCTTGCGGCGGGGTGGTTGGCGCGGCGGAGGGTGGTTCAGTGAGGTCCGGTGGTTCTTCCCCGCGCCGCGCAGCTTGAGTGCGTGCCTCAGAATCGGCTAAGGCCTGCGCTTTTTGCGCATGAATCCGGTCGCGTTCCTCCTGCTCCTCTGCGGCACGACGCGCGGCGTCAGCAAGCTCTGCTTTTAGCTCGGTCTCTCGCGTTTCACGCTGTTTCAGTCCGGCATCGGTTGCCTCGCGCATCGCGCGGCAGAAGGTATCCTCCATGACCAGCGGTCGTGCCTCACCGGAGTGGAGGAAGGCCTTAAACTCTGTAAAACCGAGTCGATTGCCCCGCGCACCGAGAAAATTGATGAACACCAGCTGCGTTTGACTAGCCACCGATCCGATGTATAGCAGTCGCTCCTCGCCCTCTGGTGTCTGCAGCTGAAACCAAGTGTTTGCTTCAACACCTTCATCGAGCAGGTCGCCCTCTGTGGGCAGACCGTCCTCTGGCATGCCGCGGACTGAGATCGGCTCCGCCTGCAAAAGCCCCAAATCTTCGCCGCGGATATTGCGCAGGAGGGCGTATTCGATCAGACCAACAGCACCGGCCACCGCATCATTATCGGGTTGTAGGCTCAAAAGTTGTCGCGCTAGGGTGTTGGGCAGTTGTTGCATCGCTGTCTGAAGACGACTTTGACCGCTACCGTCATCAAGGGACACAGGCTGCACTGCCTCTACAAGCAGCTGACTGCTGGCCAGATAATCGCGCCACTCATCGCTTTTCAGACCAAAACGCTCGACGATGAGGCTACCGCTTTCAAACCAGTCTGATTTGAGGAAGCGGGCTACCGAGCCTGGCACCTCATGGGCTTCGAGCAATTCGTTGATCGATAGCGCAGCGTGAAGCTGTGCCACCGCATTGCCGAGCGCGACGCGCTCACGTTCAATGACGCCTTCGCCCAGTTGTTGAAGCTGGTCGCGATGGCTAGCGATCATATCCTTAAGCTTATTGAGTGTGTTGTCTACCGCGGGCTCGCTCGGGAAATCTTGTCGCGCCTCGGCTATCAGCGTTGCAACCGCGGCGATGATGTCGGGCCCCTGACCGGCGAAAGTATGCTGCCAACCCAAGAAGCCTTGTGCCAATGTATCGAGCAGACGATGCATGGCGTGACCCGCAGGGATAAAAAAGCGGTCTTCTTGTAGTGCGAAAGCGGCCGCAAGCGGACGCAAATCGGAGATGGCGACCTGCAATTGTTCATCGAGTGCGTAGGTTCTGAACCAATGCATAAAGACCGCATCAATCCAGTTGAGAACTGCGACATCGTCAGCACCCGCGGCGCCACCACCAGAGGCCTCATAGATCGCATCATCGAGTGACTTTTGTGCGGGACTCAGCGTCGCGAGTTGCGCAATGAGCGCGTCTCGATTCAGGCCTTCGCCGCGATTTGGGGTCAGGAAAGCCGCCCTGACGTCGACTTCCAGGGAGCGCGTTAACGGCATGTGATCTTCAGTCATCTGAGACCCTCAATCTGCCTGACGTATTGGCAACGCTCATTGCAACGTACTCATGGCCGTACTCTGCTCGTTAGCTGCGCCGAGAATCCGCGAGCAGTTTATCGACTATGCGCTCCAACTGCTTGAGATTATTACATTCTGTAGCGACGTGACAGTGTTTTATTACCCGCAGCATTTCTGAGTCGCCAGTGCCCCAAGCTCTTTTTGCTTCGGGATTGAGCCAAATCAGTTGTTGCGCCCGCGCCTTAATCTCGGACAGCAAGTCCCAGCGAAATACGCCGTTGTTATTGCGCGCATCTCCAAGAATGACCACCGTGGTTGCACTATTAATCTCGTGCAAGTTGCTGTCACAGAACTCGGTCAGCGCCTGCGCATAGTCTGTGGCACCGCCATAACAACGATTGATTTGGTCGATGGCTTTTTCGATCGGTAGCGTCTCCAGTAGGTCGCTGACCTCACCGATTTGTGCGGAAAAAGCAAAACTTCGTGTTCTGGGCAGCAAGTCCTGCATGGCATAGATGAACATCAACAGAAATTTAGCGTAGGTGGCGACAGAACCACTAACATCGCAAATCGCCAAGATCTGTGGACGGCGTCGATTGACTTGTCGCCACTGAGGATGAAAGGGGATGCCGTCTGTCGCCACGGCGCGCCGCAAAGTTGCGCTCAGGTTCAACTGCCCTCGCTTCGTGCGGCGTTTTCTACGGCCATGGCGTTTGGCTAGTTTACGGACCATCCTGGCCATGAGCCGGCGCAGTCGTTGATAATGATGTGGATCGATACTGCCGAGTCGCATGTGGCTCAGCGCCTCGTCCATGAAATTTTCCGTGTCGCCGCTGGCATGGATGACGTAGGCGCGCTCCACACGCTCTCGGACCTGTAACCGCAATTCCTCACGGTATTGGTTCAGGGCCGCGGCTGCCTCGGGTTCATTCTCCGCAAGTTCAAGCGCCGCTTGGCGCAGTGCCGACTCACCCAAGGCGTCGAGTATTTTTCGAACATACTGTCCGCGCTGGGTAAACAGCTTGATGTGTTGCAGATCGACCTCGAGAGCCGCTTCTTCGATCGCGAGACTGAGTGTGTTCTGATCATTCATGCGCAGTGCTTGCAGCAGCGGCTGGCTCATCAGACCCGCGATCTCAGGTTGTCGTTTGGCGAGTTCCACAAGTGGCTCTGTGATCGTGTTCGCAGCCTGAGTGGGTGGATCTTCGTGGGTTGGGTTTGATAGGTCTGAACGGCAGCTAAAAAACGTGTCAAAACAGTCAGCAAAAATCTGCTCCTCGGAGGCCGACTTCGCCAGTGTCGCCCCCAAGCCCTGACGCAACTGTGTGCGATCCGAAAACCCAAGAAGATTCGCGACTTCTAATGCATCCAAGGTGTCGGCAGGTGAGACCGGCAGGTCTCGACTTCGCAGAAAGCGAATAAAAGGCAGTAACGACTGACTGCCTGGATCTTTCACGCGAAGGTCACCTGTCGCAGCAGTTGGTGCAGCTGCCCTTCAGTGGCGCTGACATCCTCTTCATATTTGAGCAAGACATTGAGCGTGTCGTGAATGAGGCGCTCGTCGAGGGCCTGCGCATTGAGCAACATCAGCGCGCGCGCCCAATCGATGGTTTCGGAGATGGCGGGCACTTTTTTCAAATCGAGTTCGCGCAGCGCATGGACAAAGCCAACCAACTGCTCGGAGAGCCCGCGCTGTAAATCGGGGACTCTCGCCGCGATAATACGCGCCTCTAACTCCAGAGTGGGATAGGGAATATGCAGGTGCAAGCAGCGCCGCTTCAAGGCGTCTGATAGGTCGCGCGTGTCATTGCTGGTCAAAAATACCAGCGGTTTTGATGTCGCTTCGATCGTGCCAATCTCAGGGATCGAGACTTGAAAGTCAGACAGAACTTCAAGTAACAGCGATTCAAATTCAAAATCAGCTTTATCAATTTCATCGATCAGAAGTACCGAGCCCTCTGCGTATTCCATGGCCCTGAGCAGTGGCCGGGGCTCTAGAAATGACTCTGAGTAAAAGACATCGCTAAACTGATGTAGCTTTTGCATTGACTCGCGCAGCCCTTGGCTATCACCCAATACCTCACCGAGTTGCTCCCTTAAAACCTGCGTATACAGCAGTTGTTTGCCATATTTCCACTCATACAGGGCTTTGGCTTCGTCGAGGCCCTCATAACACTGCAAGCGAACGAGTGGTTTGTTCACAACAGCGGCGCAGGTTTTTGCGAGTTCGGTTTTTCCAACTCCGGGCGGGCCCTCGACCAGAATAGGTTTATTCATTGCGGCAGCGAGGAACACCACAGTCGCGATTCTAGAACTGCAGATATAGCCATCGCGTTCAAATGCGTCGGCAATGCGGTCTACGGATTGCAGCTCCGGGTAGATCGGGTTTGACACGTCGTGGTCCTCGTAGCAAAGGCGGCTGGTTCTGGGTGCGTCTAGGTTGGGTTAACCGCCACTCATATTCATAAAGCGCACTATTTGTGGCTGATCCGGCTGATCAAAAAAGTGCCGTTCAGGTTTACTCTCAAGCGCAGAGACGATAGCAGATTTGATCTCGTCGTTGTTGGCGCCTTGGCGCATTAAGTCGCGCAGGCTAATGGAGTCTTCATTGCCCAAACAGAGCAACAAACGACCGTCAGCGGTGATTCGAAGTCGATTACAAAGATGACAGAAGTTATTGCTGTGGGGGGAGATAAAGCCGATGCGGCTGTCAGTGTTTGGCGCTGAAAAGTAGCGAGCCGGGCCACCAATGTCCTCATCGGATAGGGGTGACAGCTCATGCGCTTGCTCGATGAGTGCTTGAACCGAAGCGCTAGGCAGCAGTCTGAGTGCCTTGCCCCCCACAGTGACTTGGCCCAGCGGCATCTCCTCGATGAATGCGATATCAACGCACCGCGACAGCGCGTAATCAACTAGGGGTAGTATTTGGTTGTCATTGAGTCCCGCGAGCGCGACGACATTTAAGCGGATACGTCTGAATCTCTGCGCAATCGCCGCATCGATGCCGCGCAACACTTGATCCAGGTCTCCTGTTCTTGTGATCGTTTTGAACTGGGCTGAATCGAGGGTATCGATGCTGATGTTGAGACTGTCGACGCCAGCCTGTTTGAGTGGTTCTGCCATCTGCACTAGTTGGCTACCGTTGGTGGTCATCGCGAGCGTATCGAGCAGAGGAAGCGCGCGTAGCCCAAAAAGCAGCGTTGGCAGACTCCGCCGAACAAGTGGTTCGCCACCGGTGATGCGAATTTTGCGAATGCCGAGTTCGGTAAAAATTGTTGCGACACGCTGGATCTCTTCCAAGGTCAGGACCGTTTGCCGAGGCAGGAACGTCATGTCCTCAGCCATGCAATAGGTGCATCTAAAATCACAGCGGTCTGTGACCGAGATACGCAAATAGCGAATTTCACGGCCGAAGCCGTCACGCAGACTTGTCGTCGGTGGGTTCATCCCGCTAGTTTACACTGTGGACGATCGTGGAGCATACGATCAGGGCAATCGAGGAGCCGGCAATGCTTTTTAGAATATCCGTCATACCGGGGCTATTACTGGCCATCCTTGCCGCTTGTCTCATGGCTTATGGCGCTCAGTCGCATGAGCAGACGATCACCGTCTTCGTCCTTGTGCTCTGTGTTTGTTGGTGGATCTTTGAGCCTATCCCCATTCCAGTCACTTCATTGTTACCGCTAGCGCTCTTTCCCTTGACAGGTGTCTTATCGTCGAACCAGGTTGCCGAGGCGTACGGCTCTCCACTGATTTTGTTGTTACTGGGAGGATTTGTTCTCTCTCAAGGGATGGAGGCGACTGGGGCCCACCGGCGACTGGCTCTGGGGGTTGTGCGTTTGGTCGGCGCCGACAGTCCGAGGCGCGTTATTTTTGGCTTTATGGCGGCGGGTGCCCTACTGAGCATGTGGATCTCTAACACTGCGACGGTACTCATGTTGCTGCCTGTAGCGCTGGCAGTGGTTGCTGGCGTGAGCACCAATCGCGAACAAATTGCCACGCCCTTGTTGCTTGGCTTGGCCTGGGCTTGCAGCGTCGGTGGCCTAGGGACACCCATCGGGACGCCGCCGAATCTGTTGTTTTTGCAAGTTTATAGTGAGACGACAGGAAACGAAGTGTCCTTTAGTCAGTGGATGCGTTGGGGCGTGCCTGTTGTCGTTGTCCTAGTTCCCTTGTTAGCCTTCTGGTTGACGCGCAGGGTCCCGCGAGACTGTGAGCTGGCTTTGCCGGATGTCGGACCATGGCGCAGCGCGGAGCGCCGAGTTTTGGTGATCTTTGTTGTCACAGCGTTGGCATGGATTACCCGCTCAGAGCCCTTCGGCGGTTGGCGCGAGTGGCTGGGCTTACCCGGGGCGAGCGACGCTTCGGTTGCGCTAC
This sequence comes from Halieaceae bacterium, assembly GCA_038134505.1. Taxonomy (GTDB): domain Bacteria; phylum Pseudomonadota; class Gammaproteobacteria; order Pseudomonadales; family Halieaceae; genus Luminiphilus. The sequence goes on from JAYPVH010000006.1 coordinate 55,860, forward strand.
TCGCTGTTGTGGCGGTGTTTCTGGTGAGAGATCGCGAGGGGCAGCCGCTGTTGGGCTGGCAGGATGCTAATCGTATTCCTTGGGGTGTATTACTGCTATTTTCCGGGGGCATCTGTCTGGCAAAGGCGTTTACGGTATCGGGGTTGAGTGCTGTGGTGGGCGATATGCTGTCGGTCCTCGTCTCGCTACCTCCCGTCGTCACCATCTTGTCGATTGCTATTTTGGTGACTTTTCTGACCGAGGCGACCTCGAATACAGCAACGACGGCATTACTGATGCCTGTTTTGGCGGCCGCAGGTTTAGCGGCTGGTGTCGACCCCATTATGTTGATGTTGCCTGCGGTGATGAGTGCAAGTTGCGCTTTTATGCTGCCGGTCGCTACTGCACCGAACGCGGTGGTCTATGGCTCAGAGCAACTCAAAGTGAGTGTGATGGTTAGGGAAGGATTTGTTGCCAATCTGATCGGCGCTGTGGTGGTCACAGCGCTGATCAGTTGGGTTGTCGTTTAGACGAGCTTAGAGCAACGCCATGATTGGCTCTGCGGCACTGACGTCCACGCCGGGGCCGGCTTCGACCTGGAGTTCTTTCACAACGCCGTCTTCAACGATCATCGCGTAGCGCTGGCTGCGTGTGCCTAAGCCGAAACCTGAACCATCCAACTCAAGACCGAGTGCTGCGGTGAAGCTTCCGTTGCCATCCGCGAGCATCAGAATCTCGTCAGCATTTTGCGCCTGACCCCAAGCGCCCATCACGAAAGCGTCGTTGACAGACACGCAGGCGATTGTGTCGACACCCATGGCTTTAATTTTGTCTGCGTTAACCACATAGCCCGGGAGGTGAGTCATTGAACAGCCGGGGGTGAATGCGCCCGGGACTGCGAACAACACTACTTTTTTGCCATTAAAAATGTCTGCAGTGGTGATGTCCTCTGGGCCATTCGCGCCCATTGTTTTCAAGGTGCAAGTTGGAATGCAATCTCCAGTAGCGATTGTCATGGTGGCAGTTCTCCATTGTGGTTGTGTCAAAGTTTAGATCGAGGCGTAGGCTGTGGGTCGACTGTCGATCTACGAGTTCTCTCTTTCAAGCATACGACTGTAAATGAGCTCACACTCTTTGTAAAAGTCTCTTTGAGAATTTCCAAGATAGGGCGCGCAATTTCCCAATACTTGGAGAACGCCGCGCAGGCACCGAGTTGTTGCATCGGATTTCGGGTGCTGCAGCTCGTCAAAGCTGAGCCAAAAAGTCATGGTCAGCGCCATAGAATCCGCGAGATTTTGTGGTGGCGCAAGGTCAGACTGCGATAGAGCCAATACATCGAGTGCGACTCTTTCACACGTTGCGCGTTTTAACGAAATCAGACGCCTCAGCCCCCGATCGATATCTGGGTAGCGCGACCGCAGGTCATCGAGTCCAAGGTAGATAAAGCGATACCGATCCATCGTTTGCATGAGTACAGTCAGGTAGTGCCATACGGTCTCAAGTTCGGGCGTCTCGTCGTCGAATAGGGTCAATGTTGTTGTCATTGAAGACGCAAGATACCCAGCGAATTCGCGCTCAAACGCGCTCCAGAGCGCACGTACAATGGGGTCTTTGCCTTTGAAGTGGTAGTACAAATTTCCAGGGCTGATCTCGAGCGCGTCCGCTATGTCCGTGGCCGTGACATTACGTTCACCGTATTCATTAAACAGCGACCGCGCGGTGTTGACGATTTTGTCCGCCGTCTTCATAGCGTCCACCCTCAAAGTTGAGCGCTAAGCTTACTGGAAGCGCCGGCGCAGAGGTACCGTCGGTCTCATTTGATGGCAAGGCTGTTTTTAGTCATATGACTGCGGGAGTAATGACTCGACTGCGCGCTCATTTGCGCGGGGTTACTGAACAGTCGTGCACTGGCCACCGAAGGAAGATCGGACTCACAACCGCCCGACAGGATAGTCGCGTTTTGAAAGTCTCTCGAAGGGCAAGCGACGTGCCAGTGCTACAAGACAGCGGGTCGCTCGAGAGCGGAATTCTCAGCACACGATCTCAGTGCGAGTCAAACTGCAGTGAAGCGAGTGCGAGAATCCCGTGCTTTGACCTAACGGCCTTTGACCAGACGCTGACGCAAATCGTCAAAATGCTGCTTGGCCTTTGCCATTTGCGCTTCGAGCGCTTTGCGGTCAGTGAACGCATCCAATTCGAGATCGCTGAAGGCTTTGAGGGCGTCGCTCTCGACCGCCGTTCCGCGAGCGACAAGGCTGGCGTAGAGCGCTTCGGCTTGCTCGCGACGAGCATTCAGTTTTAGCTGCGCGTCATCAACCTGCTTCTGCAGGTTCTCAAACTGCTCTTGCAATTGGTCATAAGCCGTTCCATAGACGCCTAAGCCTACCCGAATTGCTGTGCGAGTTTTGGCGAGCGCACGATCTTTCAAGCTTGATGAAGATGCGACAGATCGGGGCGATGATTCTCTCTTCTGCGTTGCACCCTTTGTCGAGCTTTTTCTCGACGCGGCTGTCTTGGCAGAGGGCTTGGCTGCCGTCGCCTTTTTCGGCGCAGCTTTGGCTTTGGTTCTGGCCTTTGCTTTCGTCTTAGCCGCGGTCGTTTGCGTGGCGTTTTGTTCTGTCATGATGATTGTCTCTAAGTGTTGGAAACCGCCCGTTGCGATTTCACATGGCGCTATGTTGGCGAAAACAGTTAGAATCTGCCCTCTAAATTTTTGCGTATAGTCTCGGCATCGGAGTGAAAGGCCGTGTCATCAAAGCGCCACGCGACTCGTTGCGCGACCTGAATGTCGATGGCGGCGGGTTCACCGGCCATCGTGCTGAAGTCATTTGGGCGGGTTAATGTTCGGCAAGTACTATCTGATCTTTGAACGAAGTGTTCGGCGGCACAAGGCGGGTCGCTGACAGGGACGCACCGAGCGGGGTGCGGTCAATTAGTGCCAGAATTCTGGGGTATGCCTGTGACAGAGTTACATCGGACGCAAGCGCCGCAACCGGCGGTGTTTCAATCGCGTTTTTCAGGACGACGGTTTGTCGTGGCGACGGCGGTGACTGTTGTTGGGTTGTTGCTGTCTTTTGTTGTCCTAGTCGGCAAGCCGAAACCACAGCCCCGTGCGCCAGAGCCCCCAAGGGTGCCTATGGTCGATGTTTTGACTGCGACCCCGATAACGCAGCGATTGTCGGTTTTCACGCAGGGGACTGTTGAGGCGCAGCGTCAAATCAACGTTGTGGCGCAGGTCAGCGGAAAGGTGGTGTCGGTGTCGGCGCAGTTTGCCGATGGCGCCTTTTTTGCGGCAGGTGATCGTCTTCTACAAATAGAAAAAGACGATTATGAATTTGCAATTGCACGGGCCAAAGCGCAGCTCGCCGCCTCTGAGCAGCGCCTCGCCGAAGAGCGAGGCCGCGCTTTTCAGGCTCGCCGAGAGTGGCGAGACTTGGGTGCGGAGGAGGCCAATGCGCTGTTTTTACGCCAGCCTCAACTGCGTGCTGCAGAAGCCGCGGTAGAGGCGGCTCAGGCGGACCTTGACGCTGCGCAGCTGGCCTTGACGCGAACAACGATTGTGGCGCCTTTCGACGGCAGGCTGGCTGCGAAACGGGCCGATGTCGGTCAATTTGTTGCTGCGGGATCTTCAGTTGCAACGCTTTACGCCACGGATTTTTTAGAGGTCCGCTTACCACTCTCTGATAGTCAGCTTGCGATTTTAGGTCCAGAAGTCACTCGGCTACACCTCGCGCAAGGCGCAGCTATTCCGGTGACTGTGAGCGCTGACTTCGCCGGGCAGCGATGGCAGTGGTCGGCCACAGTTCGACGTACCGAGTCGATGGTTGACCCCACAAATCGAATTTTTTACGCCGTTGCTGAGATAGACGATACCAGCCAAGATGCAGTGCCCGGGCGGCCGCCTTTGGTTCCGGGGATGTACGTTGAAGCTGCGCTTCTGGGCGAAGCGCAAGACGCAGTCATCCAGATACCGGCGACGGCTTTACGCGGTGACAACACGGTGCTAATTGTCTCGGATCAGGGTAAGTTACAGCGTCGAGCGGTCGAAGTGATTCAGCGTCAGGTGGATGAAGCTTGGGTTCGGGGTTTAGAGGCCGGCGAACGCGTGGTCGCAGCCCAGAGTAGTGCGCTGACTGTTGGGATGACCGTCGACACGCAGCAAGGGTCCCGACGATGAGTGGACTGGTGGCATGGTTCGTAAAGAACCCCGTGGCGTCCAATTTGATAATGGCGCTATTGATTATTGGGGGGGTCGCGAGCTTACCTGGCATTGAAAAGCAGTACTTTCCCACCATGGCGATCAATCAAGTCGTGGTCAGCATGCCCTTTCCGGGCGCGGGCCCGCGAGAGGTCGAAGAACAGATTTGTGTGCGTATCGAGGAAGCGATTCATGACCTCGACGGTATTGCTGAGCTGCGTTCGGTCGCGATGGAGGGCATGGGACGTGTCACGGTTGAGGTGGCGCTCGACTACTCCGCGGAGCGACTGACGAACGAGATCAAAACGCGGGTCGACGCGATATCCACCTTCCCCAGCGATGCCGAGAGACCCGTGGTGACCCAGGTGAATTATCGTCACATGATGGGCGTTGTGCATCTGTCCGGTCCGCTAGATCAGCGTGAATTGAAAGAACTCGGTGAAACCTTACGCGATGATTTGGCGCGAAAGCCATGGATCTCGGAGGTTGAACTCAGGACACCGCGCCCTTATGAGGTCTCGATCAACCTCTCAGAGCAAAGTCTGCGTCGCTATGGACTGAACTTCGATCGCGTCGTTGGCGTGATTCGCGCCTCTTCGCTGAATCTCCCTGCAGGAGCCATCAAGGGCGCCGACGGTGATATTCGCGTACAGGCGCGCTCACAAGCCTACAATCGCGCTGATTTTGAAAATATCACGCTGCTCACAGATCGCGATGGAGCGGAGATTAAACTGGGCGATGTCGCTGAGATTGTCGATGGCTTCGCCGAAGTCGATACCGATGTTTGGTTTAATGGCGAACCCGCGCTCGGTCTTTACGTTTTTGTTTCATCAAAGCCCGATACGTTGCAAACCTCGCGAGTGATCCGTGAGTGGGTTGATGACGTGTCGCCTACCCTGCCTGCCGACGTCGAGTTGGCGTTTTGGAATGACAGCTCCGCACCGTTTAAGGCGCGCGTCGATACCCTAACCAAAAACGGCATCGGTGGTTTGTTACTTGTCGCACTGCTCCTTATTTTATTTCTGCGGCCACAGCTGGCGCTGTGGGTTACAGCGGGTATCGCGGTTGCGTTTCTCGGCGCATTTTTCTTATTGCCTAGTTTCGGCGTCAGCTTAAATATGGTGTCGTTATTCGCTTTCCTTCTGGTGCTCGGTATTGTGGTGGATGATGCAATTATCGTCGGCGAAGCGATTTACACCTACCAAACTGAGGGTGTCGGCGGTGAGCAGGGCGCGATTCTTGGTGCGCAAAGCGTTCTTAAACCCGTGGTTTTTGCCGTGCTCAGCACCATAGTATTTTTTGCGCCGATGCTGTTTCTGCCAGGTGATTGGGCAACTGCAGCGCAGGCGATACCGGTTGTGGTGATGTTGGCTTTGTTCTTCTCTCTAATTGAATCGCTGCTGATTTTACCCGCACACCTCGCGCACATGGGCCCCGAGAAGCCGACAGATAAGGGGCTGCCAAAGATTCGTGCCGCCTGCGCAGCGTGGTTAATGCGCATTGCACAAAATCGATATCGGCCGCTATTAGAGAAGGCGCTACAGCATCATTTTTTGGTCGCGGGTTTCTTTTTCATCGCGTTTGTTTTCAGTATTGCGCTCTATGGTGGCGGCTGGCTGAAATCTTCGTTTTTTCCACGAGTGAGTTCTGAGTTTGTTGTTGCCGTAGTTGAAATGCCTCAGGGGGGCGCTTACGCCGAGTCTCTTCGTATTCAGCGTCACCTAAACGAGCGAGCCGAAGTGCTCAAAGCGCAATGGAACGCTCGCCCAGAGTTTGCAGACACTCAGGCAATCGACACCGTGTTTACGCGAACTACTGGGAACGTGATTGAGTTAATTGTGCAGTCGGGCAGTGAGGCGGTGGATACCACTGTGCTGTCGCGGGAGCTCAGGGAGATCATCGGCCCCTTGAGTGAAGCTAAATCAGTGCGCTTGGATAATACGATTCGCGATATGGGCAAGCCAATTCATCTCATCCTGGCATCCCGCAATGTCAACGACCTAGAGGCGCTCGTACCCCGAGTCCGGCAGGCACTATCGAGCTATCCCGGTATCTTTGATATCAGCGATAGCTTCGACAGTCCGCGAGACGAGTTGGAGTTGTCGCTGACGCCAGCGGCTGAACCGCTGGGTCTCACATTGGCCGAGGTGGCCCGCCAAGTCCGTCAGGCATTCTACGGGGCTGAAGTGCAGCGCATTCCGCGTGGTCGCGAGGATGTTAAGGTGATGGTTCGCTATCCTGAGTCCGAGCGTCGATCCATTGCCAGTTTGCAAGATATGTACGTCCGAACCCCGGCGGGTGAAGAGATCCCCTTTGAAGCCGTAGCGCAGTATCGCGTGGAGCCGGGCTATCAGAAGCTGGAGCGACTCAATCGCCTGCGGACCCTCGAGGTTGCGGCTGATGTACGACCCGATGGCCCCGCGCCGCGGGAAATCGTGGATGCGTTGCTCGCAGACTACCTGCCACAGTGGCAGGCAGAATACCCGGGATTGCAGTTGCAGCTTGACGGTGAGCTTGCGGAGGAGGTCGAGTTCCAGCAGGCACTCTTTGGCGCGATGGCGTTGGCCATGCTGGTGATCTATGGACTGATGGCTGTAGCGTTTAGATCATATTGGCAGCCGATTCTCGTGTTGACGGCCATACCTTTTGGCATCATGGGCGCCATTTTTGGTCACGCGATGCTCAATTGGGAAGTGTCGATGTTTTCAATGATGGGCGTTATTGCCTGCGCCGGGGTCGTGGTGAATGACAACTTGGTCCTGATCGACAAAATCAACACCCTGCGCGAGCGCGGTGAAGATGTGATCAGTGCCCTGATGGAAGGTGCGGTGACGCGCTTTCGACCGATTATTTTGACCTCGCTGACCACGTTTGTTGGCTTGTTGCCGATCATGACAGAGACCAGTGTTCAGGCGCAGTTTCTGATCCCGATGGTCATCTCACTGGCTTTTGGCGTACTGTTCGCGACGGGCGTGACACTGCTGCTTGTGCCCGCCCTCTATCTGATTGCGCTCGATAGTGGTGCGGCGGTGCAACGGCGTGTTAGGCGCGCGGCCCCGCCGCAATAATCGCATCACTCACCTCAAATTGAGCGATGTTGGCCTGGAATAACTGGGCCAACTTCTTCGCCTGCGCGTCGTAGTCCTCGGGGTTACTCCAGCTTGCACGTGGATTCACGTATTGCGGATCAACTCCCGGAATCTCAAGCGGGAAGTCGAGGTTGAGCGCGTCGAGGTGGCCAGTTGGCACGCCAAGCAAAGCCCCGCTTTGCGCTGCCGCCACAACGGCGCGCGTGACGGGGATTGGGAACCGTGCGCCAGTACCCTGAGGACCGCCCGAGCCGCCCGTCCATCCGGTGTTAATCAGATAGACCTGACTGCCGAAGTCCTCAATACGTTTCATGAGTAGCTCGGCGTAGTCGCCCGCGGGTCTTGGCATAAATGGCGCACCAAAGCACGTGGAGAAAGTGGGGTGAATGCCAGCTTCTGCACCGACTTCAGTCGACCCTACCCGAGCCGTGTAGCCAGAAAGAAAGTGAAACGCCGCCGCTTCTTTGGACAGAATGGAAATAGGCGGAAGTACGCCGGAGACGTCGCAGGTCAAGAACACCACACAGTTAGGCTCGGCGCCCGCATTCTGCACGACACGTTTCTCAACGTGCTCTAGTGGATAGCAGCAGCGACCGTTTTCGGACAGGCTGGTATCGCTGTAGTCGGCGTGGCGAGAGTCATCTAGCACCACATTTTCGATAATTGCGCCGAAGCGAATCGCGTCCCAAATAATAGGCTCATTTTTTTGACTGAGATCGATGGTTTTTGCGTAGCAGCCGCCTTCGATATTGAAAACAGAGCCCTTGGACCAACCGTGTTCATCGTCGCCAATCAAATAGCGCGCGGGATCTGCCGATAGCGTCGTTTTCCCTGTTCCTGAGAGACCAAAGAATAAGGTGGTACTACCGTCGTCACCCACGTTGGCTGAGCAGTGCATGGGCATGACATCCTTCTCGGGCAGCAGAAAATTCTGCACCGAGAACATTGATTTCTTCATTTCTCCCGCATAGCGCATGCCCGCGATGAGAACCTTGCGTTGCCCGAAGTTAATGATGACAGTTGCGTCGGAGTGCGTGCCATCTCGCTCCGGATCACAAATAAAATCAGCGACATTCAGTACCCGCCACTCGGGCTTGTTCGCCGGGTTGTAATCGATTGGGCGAATAAACATATTCCGCCCAAATAAGGATTGCCACGCGGTGGCGGTAGTGACCTTCACCGGAAGATAGTGATCACTGTGCGCACCGACATGGAGGTGCTGTTCAAAGGTGTCGGATAGACCTGCATGTGCCGTCACACGATCCCAGAGGGCATCGAATTGATCTGGATCAAAAGGACGATTGACGCTGCCCCAATCGATGGCGTCCTCGCTAGAGGCCTCCCGAACGATAAAACGGTCAGCGGTCGACCGGCCTGTTCTGGCCCCGGTCTCAACGCATAGCGCACCAGTGTCCGCTAAAACACCCTCACCACGCGCGAGCGCCAGTTCGATGAGCTGTGATGGATTAAGGTCAATATGCTTCTGTGGCGTCGCAGCGCCCTGTGCGTCAGACATGAGTGATTCCAGTGTGAGTGTAATGTTGTCATCGTTTTCATTGTGGGGGCAATTCTAATGCAGGATGCGTCGCTCCGCGAGTATTGGGAGTTGCTCTGGGGCAAAAATATAACGACTGCCACACATCTCGCAGCACATTTCGATGTGGCCTTGTTCGTCAACTAGTGTGGCGACTTCCTCTGCGCCTAAAAGGCCCAGTGCATCGAGGCTACGCTGCTCCGAGCAACTGCAGCGAAATTGTACGGATTGGCTGGCGAATGGTGTGATGTCGTGCTGGTGAAAGAGGCGCCAAATCAAGGTCTCAGTCGCCTCTGTCATTGCCTCTGTCAACGTCAGCGTGTCGAGCAAGCTCACGGCTTCCAGCCACGCCTCGGCACGCTCCTGAGCATCGGTTCGCTGCTCGGGGGGAAGTTGTTGCAGCATCAGCCCGGTGGCCTGTTGGCCGTCACAACCGAGCCAAAAATGACTGCCGAGCTGTTCGCTTTGTGCGAAGTAATCTCCCAAAGCATCAGCTAAGGTCGGTCCTTCAAGGCTGACAATACCCTGGTAACGCTGACCGCCGTCGCGCTCAATCGTCAGCACGAGCTGCCCGTCTTGCAGTAGTGCCAAAGGATCCGCCGGATTCGCCAGGACGTCGCCCTGCGCGACACCACGGATATGTCGTTCGTGGTCACACTCCACCATGACGAGCGATAAGCTGCCCGAGGAGCGGCCCTGAAGAATAATGCGGCCGCGATATTTCAGGTTGTTGCTGATGAGAACGACTGCCGCTGCAAACTGCCCCAGCAATACGCGGGCTGCATCGCTGTAAGCGTGTCTGCTGTATATCTCTTGTAGAGAACGCTCCAGGCGTACGATCTCTCCCCGAAGGTCCTGCGTCGGCAATAAAAACCGTTGACTGAGGTCGGCTTCGGAGTCAGGCATGCAGGGAGGAGAAGTCAGAAATGTCTCGGTGAGGCGCTGCCAATTGCACGGGTGTGTTACTGATCACGAATGGAGGCGCAAGAGAGATGCTGAGAGGGTGCCGCAACATCGGATGATGCGGCCGACACCATCGAATTCAGCTGGCGAGCGCCTTGACCTTCGCGTTCAAACGGCTCTTGTGGCGAGCGGCTTTGTTGCGATCAATGATGCCCTTGTTGGCCATCCGATCGATGACCGGTACCGCATCGGCGTAAGCGGTACGTGCATTCTCGGCGTCGCCAGTGCCCACTGCAGCTAGGACGCGTTTAATTTTGGTACGCACCAACGAACGCAGGCTGGCATTGTGTGCTCGACGCTTGTCGTTCTGGCGGGCCCGCTTTCGGGCTTGGGGTGAGTTAGCCAAAGCTTCTCTCCAATCTTGGGTTGTCAAAAGGCGCGTGATAATCCTAGAACCGGACGGAACTGTCAACCATCGCGTCGTGGTGTTGGCAATATTTTATACTTCCGACCCGGTCCTACAGACCGAAAAAGATCAGGACCCAGCCTAGAAGCGCCATACCGACCGCGTTGCCGGCTTTGTCCAAGTGGAAGAGTGCGGCCAGATAGCCGACCGGTGGTAGTAGGACACTGCTCAAACCCCAAGCATAATCCTCCCGCCACGCGGCAATCAGCAGTAGAATCCAGCTGACAAGTAATGACGCGGCGCCTAAAGTCATCAAAAGAGCGCTCGGTGCTTCCATGGTTCATCCTCTCGCTGTAGCGTTACGGTTGGCCGCGAAGCGTACCAGAAAGCGGCTGCGTGGGGTATGCCATCGATGCCGGTAACGGGGAGTTTTATGACCGCGATGAGTAATGAGGATATCTTCGGTGATATTCGACCATTTAATAACAACGAGGCACCCGCCTATTTTGCGCGTTTAGCACGGGAGCCCGAACTCGCTGATGCCTTGGCTGTGATTAAAATGCCGTCGCTGCGGCGTTTTCTCCCATCATTCTCCCGCTGGTTGGCCTCGCTCTGGATTCATCGGCAAGCGCGGAGTCTGCAAACAGTCGAGGACCTGCAGAATCTCATTGCACCGGAGCTCGCGAAGCTGATCGAGTCGTCAGCACAATTTTCCGTGTCAGGTTTAGAGCATCTGCCGGAAGATCGGGCATTTGTTCTGATTTCGAATCATCGCGATATCGTGATGGACCCGGCCTTGACCAACTATGCGCTACACGCAGCGGGGCGCTCGACAGTGTCGATTGCCATTGGTAACAATCTTTTGCGCAAGCCTTGGATTGCCTGGCTGATGCGCTTGAATAAGAGCTTTATCGTGCGTCGAGATGTCTCGGGACCGCGTGAACTGTTGGCAGCGTCGCAGCATCTCTCCTGCTATATCCGGCAGATGGTGGCCACGAACGAGAGTTCTATTTGGATCGCACAGCGAGAGGGACGAGCAAAAGATGGTCGCGATGCGACAGAGCCTGCAGTCATTAAGATGCTGAGTCTTAGCCGAGATCGCACCACCGAATCTGCGGCTGATGTGCTGGCTGAGTTGTGCATCATTCCTGTGGCTATCTCCTATGAACTCGATCCTTGCGATGGCTTAAAGGCCGCTGAGATCGCCCAAGGCCCGAGCTATCAGAAGAGTGAGTTTGAGGATGTGCGCTCGATTGCCGTGGGTATCTCAGGCAAGAAGGGGGGCATTCATTTAACTTTTGGTGAGCCCATTACTGAGTCTACCGATGTGCCCTCGGTTGTCGCGCAGATCGATGATCAAATTCGCTCTGCTTATGTTCTCTGGGGCACCAATCAATGGGCCTGGGAAGCGCTACATCAGCGGTCGTTGCCGGAGACATTGACCGTCCGCGCCGGCCAGTCCAGTAAACAAGCGTTCCTTGATCGCATTGCCGCGTACCCGACCGCACTCCAGCCGGTGATACTCGCGATGTACGCCAATCCCGTGACATCTGCGCTGAGCGTTGGGCAGTAGGTCATTGTTAGAAGAGTCACTGAAGTCGGAAATCCGGGCTGCCTACCAGCAATTAGTGAGCGGTAAAGCCTTGACGCCTCGCTGGGGCCAGCGGCAAATGATTGCAGAGATCTCGCTGGCGCTGGGTGATGCCCAAAGTGACACACCGATCGCTGTCGTAGAGGCGGGCACGGGAACGGGTAAAACGATCGCCTACGTGATCGCTGGACTTATCTGCGCGCGAGCACGGGGCAAAAAACTAGTGCTCGCGACTGCGACTGTCGCCCTGCAAGAGCAGCTAGTCAGCAAGGATCTGCCTGACATATTGGCACATAGTGGACTGAGCTTCTCCGTTCAGCTGGCCAAGGGGCGAGGTCGCTATGTTTGTCTCAATAAGCTCGATCAACATCTCAGTGGCCAGCATACTGCAGCGCTGATACCGCTCTATCCCGATGAGATGGTGCAATGGTCACCGGCTGAGGCGACACCGGTCTACGAGGCCATGGTACAAGCGTTGATGCATGAGGGGTGGGAAGGTGACCTGGATACCTGGCCGGTGGTTCTTGAGGAGCCTTTAAGACGGAGTGTCACCACGGATCATTTACAGTGCGCGGGCCGTCGCTGCCCGCACATCAGTCAGTGTTCATTTTTTAAAGCGCGAGACGGCCTACTAGAGGCCGATGTGATCGTTGCCAACCACGACTTGGTGCTCTCCGATCTCAAATTGGGTGGCGGCGCCATATTGCCGCCGCCAGAGGAGTGCTTTTTTGTTTTTGACGAAGGGCACCAATTGCCAGACAAATGCCTGAACCACTTCATGCTATCAGCGCGCTACGGTTCGGCGACCCAATCGCTGGCCGATGCGCAATTGTGGCTCTCTGAAAATCGTCAGGGCTTGATCGATGCGGATATCGCCGAGGCGGTGATTGATGGTCTGTTGTCCTCGATCGTGGATATCAACCAATGCTGGGCCGAGGCGGCGGTGTGGCTATGGGAGACGATTGAAACCGAGGCCCCAGACAGCGGTGAATGGCGCTTTCCAATGGGAGTGATTCCCGAACCGCTTGTCGATCTGGCCGGCGCCTTGGTCACACAGTGGCGAGATCACTTAACGCTCACTTTACGACTTGAGGCAGGTATTGATGCCGCGCTGCGGACTGCGGAGCGCTCAGTTTTAGAACGGCTTGAAGCGTGGCTTGGTAATGCCGCCACGCTGGTATCTCGAGCGCGCACCCAGACCGCCTTATGGGGCAGTTATGCTGATGCTGGCCAGCCCCAGAGATCCTCGGGGGTGGGGTGGGCCCGCTGGATCAGGCACCGAGGGTCAGAGGCGAGTTTGGAGTGTCTTGCCAGCCCCATTCTTGCCGATAAATTGCTATTGGAACATGTTTGGAAGGTAGCGGGCGGTGCAGTCGTCACGTCTGCGACATTGACCGCTTTGGGGAGCTTCGAGCGTCTCATTCAGCGTACTGGTATTCCGCGGTCAGCGCGGTTCAAGCAGGTCAATAGTCCTTTCGATACACAGCGAGCTCGGTTCGTGGTGCCTCAGTTGCGGGCAGAGCCTAGTGATGCGCAAGCCCATACCGACGAAATTGTTGATCGCTTGCCCACTTTGATCGCTAAAGATCGCGGTGTGTTGATGTTATTCAGTTCCAGACGACAGATGGAAGCGGTACGTGAGGGGCTAGAGGGGCAGATCCCGCACACGATATGGGTGCAAGATACCTTGAGTAAGGGAGAGTTGCTGCGACGACATCGCGAATGTATCGATAACGGTGGCACATCCTTGTTATTGGGATTAGCCAGCTTCGCTGAAGGGATCGATCTGCCGGGGTCATATTGTGAGCACGTGGTGATCGCAAAGTTGCCTTTTGCAGTGCCGGATAATCCTCTCGACGCGGCTCATGCTGAGTGGATGGAACAACAGGGCCGTAACGCGTTCATGGAAATCAGTGTTCCTGATGCGGCACTGCGCCTGTTGCAGGCCAGCGGTCGCCTACTCAGGACGGAAAAGGACGCCGGGACGATAACCTTATTAGACAAGCGGGTGCTGACCAAACGCTATGGTCGCGCGATCCTCGACTCCCTCCCGCGCTTCGACTTCGACTTGGCAGGTCAGTGAGGCTCGCTGTGGACGCGCGGGGTGCTGGGGATGGGATAAACGGTCGAGAGGCGATCGCTTTGCGTCTGATGGATCTTGAGGCCCTGCTGCGGCAGCTCTTACTGTGGTCTGACGAATCGCCAAGTCGGGAAGCGCTCTCGTCGCAGCAACCCTTCGCGGTGGACCAGCTACCTTTTGAGGGCTGGCTACAATTTATATTTTTGCCGAAGATGTATGCAATGCTAAACGATGATCTGCCACTGCCTGAAACCTGTGCCGTGGCTGCGATGGCTGAGACGCGGTTTTTAGAGTCGAGCACATTGGTCAATCATTTACTCACCGTGCTTCGGGACCTCGACACTTTGATTTCACAAACCCCTTAAGGAACACCCATAAAAAAACCCCGCGTTGGCGGGGTTCTGCGTGTTGTGACTGGATTAATCCCAGCTGAGTGCGCCGCCGGTCTGATATTCGATTACCCGTGTCTCAAAGAAGTTCTTCTCTTTGCGTAGGTCCATGATTTCAGACATCCAGGGGAAGGGGTTTTGCGCCCCCGGGAATTGCTCTGGCAGCCCGAGTTGGGTTAGGCGCCTGTTGGCGATGAAATGCAGATACTCCTCCATCATCGAGGCGTTCATTCCCAACACACCACGCGGCATCGTGTCGCGAGCATACTCGATCTCAAGCTGAGTGCCTTCCAGAATCATTTGGATAGCTTCCTGTTTAAAGGCGTCGGTCCAAAGGTGCGGATTCTCGAGTTTGATCTGGTTGATTACATCGATACCAAAGTTGAGGTGCATCGATTCATCGCGCAGGATGTATTGGAATTGCTCAGCAACACCAGTCATCTTATTGCGTCGTCCCATCGAGAGGATTTGCGTAAAGCCACAGTAGAAGAAAATGCCCTCGGTGACACAGTAGAAGCCGATGAGGTTACGCAGCAGCTGTTGGTCTGTTTCTGTTGTGCCGGTGCTGAAATTGGGATCTGAGAGCTCATGAGTGTGGCTCAGACTCCAGGTCGCTTTCTTGGCTACTGAGGGGACTTCGCGGTACATGTTGAAGACTTCGCCCTCATCCATACCCAGCGACTCGATGCAGTACTGATACGCGTGGGTGTGAATCGCCTCCTCGAAAGCTTGACGCAATAAGTACTGGCGGCATTCTGGATTGGTCACCAATCGATAAATGCCGAGTACTAGGTTATTGGCGACCAAGGAATCAGCGGTCGAAAAATAACCCAGCGATCGCATCACGATGCGGCGCTCGTCGTCGGTGAGGCCTTCCTTGCCTTTCCAAGTCGCGACGTCCGCGGTCATATTAATTTCTTGCGGCATCCAGTGGTTGGCGCAACCATCAAGATATTTTTGCCAAGCCCAATCATATTTGAAGGGCACCAGCTGATTCAGATCAGCCCGGCAGTTGATCATGGCTTTTTCGTCCACCGAGACGCGGGATGCGCCCATCTCTAAGTCTTCTAGACCAATGCTGGCATCGATGTTGGCGACGGCCTCGGCCGCTTTGTCGACGTTGTCGGCCATCGCCTGTTCTTGCTCAGGGGCTGCGCTTGTCTGCGCAACCGGTGCGGGCGACTCCTCGGGGAGCGCTGCAATGGCCTGTTCAACGACAGCTGGCGCGGGCTTGGCTGCGGTCGCTCCAGTGTCCTCGGAGTTGTAGTCATCCCAGTTCAGCATGGGTGTCTCCTTCTATCACTCATTTTTCCTTGTTATGGCTGTTCGTTTTAGCCGTTTCTTATCAATGCGCTATGACAATCACTGACACGCTTCGCAATCAGGATCATCTAGCGAGCATGCCTTGGGAACGGGTGCTGGCTGTGGTGCAGTCTCGCCGCTCGATACGGCATTGAGCTTCCCTGATTGGACCGTCGACTTTTCAGTCCCTGTGGCCGCCAATGAGCGCAGGTAATAGGTCGTCTTCAGACCGCTATACCAAGCCATTCGGTAGGTGACATCGAGCTTTTTACCGCTGGCGTTATTGATATAAAGATTCAGTGATTGGGCCTGGTCAATCCACTTCTGTCGACGACTGGCGCTATCGACAAGCCAGCGAGGCTCCACTTCAAACGCGGTGGAGTATTTCGCTTTTAAGTCGTCAGGAATTCGGTCGATACTCTGGACGCTGCCATCGTAGTATTTTAGGTCGTTGACCATCACCTTGTCCCAGAGGTCTCGCGCCTTCAAATCGCGGACCAGGTAGGGGTTTACGACCGTGAATTCACCCGACAGATTCGATTTTACATAGAGATTTTGGTAGGTCGGTTCAATCGATTGCGAGACGCCCGTGATGTTGGCGATAGTTGCCGTCGGCGCGATCGCCATCACGTTCGAGTTGCGCATGCCTGTGCTCGTGACCTGTGCTTTCAGGGCATCCCAGTCTAAGGTGCGGTCTTTATTGACCTCGATGTATTGCTCGCCACGCTGTTCCACCAAGATATCAAGCGAGTCGATCGGGAACACGCCGCGACTCCAAAGCGACCCGTCATAGCTTGAGTAAGCGCCGCGCTCTGCCGCCAACTCGCTCGATGCTTCGATGGCATAGTAGCTGATCGCTTCCATGGATCGATCGGCGAAGGTGACTGCGTCATCTGACGCATAGGCAACATCCAGCTTGTAGAGTGCATCTTGAAAACCCATCAGGCCGAGGCCAATCGGACGGTGACGGAAGTTTGATCGCTCCGCCTGCGGGACTGAGTAGTAGTTAATGTCGATCACGTTGTCGAGCATGCGAATTGCGGTGCGAACCGTGCTGCGCAACTTGTCCATGTTGAGGACGCCGTTTTCAATGTGCTGCGGCAGATTGACCGAACCGAGGTTACACACCGCGATTTCATCAGCACTGGTGTTGAGCGTGATCTCGGTACAGAGGTTCGACGAATGCACCACGCCACAGTGCTGTTGTGGTGATCGAAGGTTACACGGATCTTTAAAGGTCATCCAAGGGTGGCCCGTTTCAAAGATCATCCCCAGCATTTTGCGCCACAGGTTCTGCGCTTTGAGCGTCTTGTACAGCTTCAGTTCGCCCCGGGATGCCATGGCCTCGTACTCTGTGTAGCGTTGCTCAAAGGCGGTACCGTAGAGGTCGTGCAGGTCAGGGGTGTCGTTGGGTGAGAAAAGTGTCCAATCGCCATCATCGAATACGCGTTTCATGAACAGATCAGGAATCCAGTTGGCTGTGTTCATGTCATGGGTCCGGCGACGATCGTCACCGGTATTCTTGCGCAGATCGAGGAACTCCTCGATGTCCATGTGCCAAGTCTCTAGATAGGCGCAGACGGCGCCCTTGCGCTTTCCGCCCTGATTGACCGCCACAGCGGTATCGTTCACCACTTTCAAGAAAGGCACGATGCCTTGGCTTTTACCATTGGTGCCCTTGATATACGCGCCGAGCGCGCGGACTGGTGTCCAGTCATTGCCAAGCCCGCCTGCGAATTTAGACAGCATGGCGTTGTCTTGGATGGCGCCATAGATACCGAACAAGTCATCCGGTACGGTTGTCAGGTAGCAAGACGACAGCTGTGGACGCAGGGTGCCTGCATTGAAGAGCGTCGGTGTAGAGCTCATGTAGTCGAAAGAGGACAGCAGTTGGTAGAACTCAATCGCACGTGCGTTGATGTCATCCTCACGGGCCGCTAGGCCCATCGCCACTCGCATGAAGAAAATCTGCGGTAATTCGAACCGCACCTCATCACTGTGAATGAAGTAGCGATCGTAAAGCGTTTGCAAACCTAGGTAGCCGAATTGTAGATCTCGCTCTGGCAGTAACGCCTGTCCCAGCCGCTCCAAGTCGTATTGCGCGAGTTCGGGAGCGAGCAATTCCAATGCAATACCGCGATGAATAAACGCGGGTAGCGCCTCGGCATAACGCGTATTCATGTCCGCCTGCGTCGCTGATTCGGCGACGTTGAGGAACGACAAGCCCTCTGCCCGCAGATTGTCGAGTAGCAGGCGCGCTGCGACATAGCTGTAGTTGGGGTCTTGCTCAATCATGGTCCGCGCGGTGATCACCAGAGCAGTGCTCACTTCCTCGGTTGTGACGCCGTCGTAGAGGTTGCGTAATGCTTCATCGATGATCGCAGTTTCGCTCACATCGCTCAGATCAGCACAGGCCTCGGCAACAATCGTACGCACGCGCTCGATATCGAGCTGCGCCCGACTGCCGTCGGCGGCGACGACGTTGATGGCTCGCGCTGCGGCTTGTGATTCAGGGGACAGCTTCGCCTTCGCGGCACGTTCCTGCGCTCTTCCCTCGCGGTAGATGACGTAGTCCCGGGCTATTTTGTGTTCACCCGCGCGCATCAGCGCCAGTTCCACCTGGTCTTGGATGTCTTCGATGTGGATGGTGCCGCCGGAGGGCATTCGACGCTTAAACGTCGCCACGACCTGCTCAGTCAACTTCGCAACGGTCTCGTGAATTCGTGTGCTCGCAGCCGCTGTGCCGCCTTCGACGGCCAAAAAGGCCTTCGTAATCGCGACCGAAATTTTGCTGTCCTCGAAACTGACCACCGTGCCGTTGCGCTTAATGACTCGGAGTTGTCCGGGCGCCGTCGCGTTGAGGCGCGTGGGATTAGGTTGCTCGAGGTTTGGGTTTTGATTCTGGGACGTTGGGGTGGAGGAGGTGGACTCGATTCCTGTTTGCATTATGGGGCCTCTTCTTGCCTCTGCGCCTCGATGGCGGGATTGCACCAAAAACTCATTAAAAAAGCGCCGAATACCTACATATTGGGGTATCTCCGGAGCAGAACCCCAAGATAGGCGGGTCTGGCTCGCTTTGCAAGAGCGTAAAACATCGAGATAGTTGTGGAAAAGCTGTGCAAAAATTATATAAGTATGCGCTTACTTACTTGGGAGTAGAGGTTTCACAGGGGCTTTTGAGGCGGCATGGTGGGCGTCGGCGCAAAATTCACCGTTCTACCATTTTTTCATAAGAATGTTTTTTTAATTACTTTTTCTGGCGGATTCCTGAGTGGCGTTAGCCGTTGTGCTCAAACAGAAATTCCATCAACGCTTTTTGTGCGTGCAAACGATTTTCCGCTTCGTCCCAAATAACACTGTCGCTGGCGTCCATCAGTTCAGCGGTAATCTCCTCGCCACGGTGCGCAGGTAGGCAATGCATATACAACGCATCGGTCGCAGCTTCGGTCATGAGGCTGCTATTGAGCTGATAGGGGGCCATCACAGCCTCGCGCGCCTGCTGTTCTTGCTCTTGCCCCATAGAGGCCCATACGTCGGTGACTAGGAGGTTGGCGTTGCGGGCTGCACGCTTGGGATCATGCTCGATGACGACATGACTGGGGTGTTTTGCGACTAACTCGGCATCGGGTTCGAAGCCTTTGGGACAGCTCACGACCAATTCGAAGTCGAGCAACCGCGCCGCGTTGATATAGGATTGGCACATGTTATTACCGTCGCCTAACCAGCAGACCCGTTTACCCGAAATGTCGCCGCGATGCTCGAAATAGGTTTGTAGATCTGCGAGCAACTGGCAGGGGTGGTAGTCGTCGGTGAGTCCATTGATCACGGGCACGCGAGAGTGCGCCGCGAACCGTTCGACAATCGCATGCTCAAACGTTCGGATCATGACCATATCCACCATCGAAGAGATGACGCGCGCGCTGTCTTCAATCGGCTCACCCCGGCCCAGTTGGGTGTCCTGAGATGATAGAAACATCGCGCTACCACCGAGATGAACCACGCCGGCCTCAAAAGAGACACGCGTCCGTGTCGACGCTTTGGCAAAAATCATCGCCAGAACCTTACCCGGAAATTTGGCGTGCGGGATACCCTCGCGCTGCCATTGCTTGAGTTCGGTCGCCCGTGCGATCAGTGCCCGACATTCTGCGGCAGAGATGTCATTGAGCGTTAAAAAATGGCGCTTTGCAGTCATATCGGATCCGGATCAGTCGAGAGGGGTGGTGTTAATCAGTGTGGCTACGGCGTGTCCAAGCTCCGCTGCTTGCATCTCGGTCATGACCAGCGGGGGTAGCAGGCGGATGGTATTGCCCCCAGCGATATTAAGGAGAACTCCCGCCTCGAGACCACGACGCACCAATTCGTCGGTGCGACAGGCAGGCGCTATGCCAATCATCAGTCCGAGTCCACGGATGTCGAGAACGCGCGCAGCGTCATCAAGCTCGGCTTGAAAAGCATTCAGTAATGCGGCGCGAATGGGCTCTGCGCGCGCGTACAATTCGCCTTCGAGCAGCGTCGATATGACGGCATTTGCAACAGCGCAACACAGGGGGTTACCGCCGTAGGTGGTCCCGTGATCGCCGGGTCCGAGTACTGATGCAGCATGACCTCTGGCAAGGCAGGCACCGATTGGGAAGCCATTGCCAAGGCCCTTTGCCGTCACGAGAACATCGGGCGCCACACCCAGTCGCTGGTAGGCGTACAGCGCCCCGCAGCGACCATTGCCGGTTTGCACTTCATCGAACATCAACAGCCATTGATGGCGATCGCACAGCGTGCGTGCGGCGGTCATAAATTCGTTGCTGATCAGGTGGACGCCGCCTTCTCCTTGAACGGGCTCGATCAGAATGGCAACCACATGAGAGTTTTCTGTGGCCTGCTCAAGCGCGGCAATGTCATTGCGTGGCACGCGAATGAAACCGGGTAGCAGCGGGCCGAAACCCTCCTGGATTTTGCTGTTGCCCGTGGCTGACAATGCGCCCATGGTGCGGCCGTGAAACGCGCCCTCAAGCACAATGATCTGCGGCTGCTCAATGCCTCGCTGGTAACCGTAGAGGCGTGCTAATTTGATCGCGGTTTCATTGGCCTCGGCGCCCGAATTACAGAAAAATGCACGCTCGAAAACAGTTGCCGCAACGAGTTTGTCAGCCAGCTCTTCTTGCGTGGGGATGTGATATAGATTGGACGTGTGAACGAGCGTTTGCGCCTGCTCGATGCAGGCTTCAGTGATCGCTGGGTGGCAGTGACCCAGATTAGTCACTGCGATTCCAGACACGCCATCCAGAAAAGCACGGCCTGCAGTGTCATACAATAGTGCACCGTCACCACGTGCAAAGGCGACAGGAAGGCGTCCGTAAGTGGGCATCAGTGTGGACATGAGGGTGCGCTACCGCAGATCAACGAGCGCCACAGCATAACGTTTGTGAGCGATCAGGAGAATAATTTACAAAGGCTTTTCTGCGTAAATTCTCCCGCCGTATTACAATAGGCGACTTTTTAATAGCGACAGCGCTGGGAGACAAGCAATGGATATCATGGAAACGATCCGCGAGCAGATCGAGAGCAATCGTGTGCTGCTTTATATGAAGGGATCTCCCAATATGCCGCAATGTGGTTTTTCTGCACGCGCTGTGCAGGCTTTGATGGGCTGCGGCGAGCGGTTTGCCTATGTCGACATTTTGTCGAATCCAGAAATTCGAGCCAATCTGCCCGCTTATGCGAATTGGCCTACCTTTCCTCAACTGTGGGTCGACGGAGAGCTCATTGGTGGTTGCGACATTATTTGTGAGATGTCAGAAACTGGGGAATTGAAATCCGTTGTCTGTGCTAAAGCCTCGGACGACTAGGGCGTGGCGATGCGCCGCCCAGTGCCGTCTGCAGCCTCGGCTGCAGCGTGCGACGAATAAGAGCCTTCCGCGCAGAAGGTGAAGAGGTAGGGCGAATCATGGACTATGAAGAGTATGTGGCCGATCTAGGCCGGGAAGCACGTTGCGCGGCGAAACACGTTGCAGTGAGTGCGGTAGCGCAGCGTAATGCGGCGCTCTCGGCGATGGCGGTTGCACTCGATGAGCGGCGCGAACAGCTTCTCGCGGCAAATGCTCAGGACTTAGAGGCTGGCGCTTCGGCGGGCCTCGATGCCGCCATGTTGGATCGCCTCGCACTCAACAACGCGCGGATCGATGCGCTCATCGAAGGGCTCGAGCAGGTCCGCAGCCTCCCTGATCCGGTGGGTGCCATTGACGGCGTTCGGACTATGGACTCTGGCATCCGAGTGGGGAAAATGCGTGTTCCCCTCGGTGTCATCGGCATCATTTATGAATCTCGGCCGAATGTGACTATTGAGGCCGCCAGCTTGTGTCTCAAAGCAGGCAACGCGGCTATTTTGCGAGGCGGCTCGGAGGCGATCCACAGCAATCGAGCGCTCGGCGACGTCATCTCAGGGGCGCTCTCTGAAGTGGGTTTGCCATTGGGCGCCGTGCAGGTCGTGGCGCATACCGATCGGGCCGTCGTCGGCGCGCTGATCCGTCAGCGCGATTCGATCGATATTATTATCCCTCGCGGGGGTAAAGGGCTGATTGAGGGGATCGCTCAGGAATCCCTAGTCCCCGTCCTGAAACACCTCGACGGCATCTGCCATGTGTATATCGACGATGCGGCGGACGCGGGGAAAGCGATGGCAATCGCGGTCAATGCGAAGACACAGCGCTTTGGCACCTGCAACACCATGGAGACGTTGTTGCTGGCGCAGTCTCAATCGGCACTCCTGCCAGAGCTTGTACGAGCAATGCAGGCGCACGGCGTCGAATTGCGCGGCTGCGAGCGCGCGCGGCAGGCCGCAGCTGAGATTACTGTGGCGGCGACCGAACTGGATTGGTCGACCGAGTATTTAGCGCCCATTTTATCGGTGCGCGTGGTTGACGGTTTAGATGACGCGATTGAACATATCGCGCGCTACAGCTCGGGCCACACTGAAAGTATTGTGACCGAAAATCACTCGACGGCCATGCGCTTTCTCCGCGAAGTGGACTCAAGTTCCGTAATGATCAATGCCTCCACGCGGTTTGCTGATGGGTTTGAGTATGGCTTGGGAGCGGAGATTGGCATTTCAACGGATAAACTCCATGCTCGGGGCCCCGTCGGTCTTGAGGGGCTGACCTCCACTAAGTTTGTCGTCTTTGGCGACGGCCATATTCGGACCTAACCCGTGGCCATCGGCCTCCTCGGGGGAACCTTCAATCCGATTCATTTGGGCCACTTGCGCGGCGCGATTGAGGCGCGCGAGGCCTTGGGACTCGAGCGTGTGGTATTGCTACCCGCAGGCGAGCCACCCTTGAAGCAACTGCCGTCGGTCAGCGCTTTGCAGCGGGCGGAGATGGTGGAGTTAGCGATAGCGGCTTGTCCAACACTTGGCCTCGACCGACGAGAACTCGATCGTAACGGTGCGTCCTACACTTTTGACACCTTGAATGAATGGCGACAAGAGCTTGGCCATGAGGCGTCACTGACTTTTATCCTCGGTACGGATGCAGCGCTGTCCCTACCACGATGGCATCGCTGGCAAGAATTGCTCACGATCGCACACCTGGCTATTTTGGTACGCCCTGGGGTCGAGCCCGTCTGGCCTTTGCCTTTGCAGCAGCTCATTAACGAGCGGTTGCAGCCGTGTGCAGCATTGTCCGCGTCACCGCACGGTGCGATCGCTATGCTTGAGCAACCGCTGTTGGCCGTGTCTTCAACTGAAATTCGAAGTGCGATCAGCGCGGGACGAGATGTCTCATTTCTGCTACCGCAGGGCGTATTGGAGTATATTGAAAAACAAGGTCTCTATCAGAGGGACTCATTGACTGCGAGGAAAAATTGTTGACAACAGAAAATCTCATGGGAGATGCATTGGTTGCGCTGGTTGTTGATGCGCTTGACGACCTGAAGGGCGTCGACACGGTGCTACTTGATGTTCGAGAAATGAGTTCAGTGATGGACCACCTCGTTGTTAGCAGTGGGACCTCCTCACGTCACGTCAAATCACTCGCGGAAAATGTGGTGATGAAGGTTAAAGAGGCCGGCCTTCGACCTATCGGTATCGAAGGCGAGGGACCCGGTGAATGGGTGCTCGTCGATTTCGGCGATGTGGTTGTTCATGTGATGCAGCCCAGCACCCGCAGTTTTTACGATCTCGAGCGTTTGTGGAGTACCGTTCCCAGTACGCGGGAGTCGGCCGAGGACTGATGCGACTCCGTGTGCTCGCGGTCGGATCCCGGATGCCTGATTGGGTCGAGGCTGGTGTCGCCGAGTACCACAAGCGGATGCCGAGAGAGTGGAGTCTAGACTGGTTGATCATCCCCCCTGCAAAGCGGCGAGGCGGTAATGCGGCTCAAGCGCGTACGCAAGAGGGTGATGCGATTCTCAAGGTACTGAAACCACGCGAGCTGCTGGTCACGCTCGACGTGACCGGCGAGTTGGTCTCGACCGAATCAATGGCGCAACAGCTAGCCGACTGGCAAATGCAGGGCGCAGACGTCGCCCTGGTGATCGGCGGCGCCGACGGCATCGACGATAGAGTGACCCAGCAGGCCCGCGGATCATGGTCTTTCGGCCGAATCACCTTGCCCCATCCGCTCGTTCGCGTCATTCTGGCAGAGCAGTTATATCGCGCGTGGAGTATCAACGCGCAACATCCTTACCACAGGGGGTGAGCCGATGCCTTTAGGGCTCGAGCAATTGCGCGATAGCGGTGTCGAAACGCGTATTCACAAGGCGCGGGTCGGTACGGCGCTGGCGCTCGTCTTACTCGCGTTCGGCGCGCTGATTGCGCGCTACTACCAACTGCAAGTCAGCGAATTTCAGAGCTACCAGACGCAAGCTGATCGCAATCGTGTCCGGTTGGAGCCAATCGCGCCAAAGCGTGGCTTGATTAGCGACCGACGGGGCGTGTTGCTGGCGCTGAACGAGCCAACCTTTGCGTTGGGCGTTGTGGTTGAACGCGCCGACGACCTTGTGAGTCTGCTTGATGACATCGACCAATTGCTCGGTCTCTCAGATGAGGAGCGAACCCGATTCCAGCAGTTGCGCCGGCACCGCAGACCTTGGTCGTCGGTAACCTTGAAGACACGGCTTACGGAGGCCGAGATCGCAACCGTGTCGGTGAATCAATATCGACTACCCGGTATCACGCTTGATGCGCAGTTGACGCGATATTATCCGGAAGGAGACAGTTTGGCTCATGTCCTCGGTTATGTTGGCCGTATCAGTGAGCAGGAAGAGGCTGAGATCGATCAGTCGTTGTATCAGGGCACTTTACATATCGGCAAAGTGGGCCTGGAGAAATACTATGAGGCGGCTTTGCTGGGCCGTCCGGGGTATCAAAATATTGAGACCAACGCCCACGGTCGAATCCTCAGGGTTCTTGACCAGCAAGCGCCGATCGATGGTGCTGATATTGAACTCTCCCTCGATCTCGCTTTGCAACGTGTCGCCAGCGAGGCCCTCGGTGAGCAGCGTGGCGCGGTGGTGGCGCTCGATCCACGCGATGGCGGTATCTTAGCGCTCGTCTCGAATCCTGGCTTTAACAACAACCTGTTTGTTGAGGGAATTGGAGTGAGGGATTACGCAGCGCTGCGTGATTCCCCTGACCTGCCGTTACTGAATCGGGTGATTCAGGGCCAGTATCCTCCGGGGTCCACTGTCAAACCCATGATCGGATTGGCGGGACTCGAGTTGGGTGTGATCGATGCGCAGACGACAATACCCGACCCCGGTTGGTATCAGCTGCCTGGTGATGAGCGTCGTTACCGCGATTGGGTTTTGCGTATCCGCGGCACGGGCCATGCCGATCGGGTCGGTCTGCGTATGGCCATTGCGCAGTCCTGTGACGTGTTTTACTACGAACTCGCCCGCAGACTTGGTGTTGACTCGATTGCACAATTCATGGCGCCCTTTGGTTTTGGCGACAAAACGGGTGTTGATCTGCCATCTGAGCGGTCCGGGCTGCTACCATCGAGTGATTGGAAACGGCGGGCCTATGGGCAGCCTTGGTATCCGGGTGAGACGCTCAATATTGGCATTGGGCAGGGCTATACGTTGGCCACCCCCATGCAATTGGCGCTGGCGACCATGGTTGTCGCCAATCGTGGCGAAAGCTTTGTACCGTCTTTAGTCCGTCGAATAGGAGATCGCAAGGTGACTGCCGAACCTCGTCCATTGGTGCAAGCGACGGCGGAGCACTGGCAGGAGGTGATCTCGGGTATGGTCGATGTCGTCCACACCGCCAGAGGAACCGCCGCAGCGGTAGGGCGCGGTCTCGATTTTAAGGTTGCGGGAAAAACGGGCACCTCGCAGGTCATATCGATCGCTCAAGATGCTGTCTATGACGAGACGGAGATTGACGAGCGACATCGCAATCACGGCTGGTTCGTCGCCTTCGCCCCTGAGGAGGCACCGGAGATTGTGGTGGTGGTTCTCGCCGAGAATGGCGGCGGCAGTAGCGCTGCGTATCCCGTTGCTGGCGCAGTGCTACGACACTGGTGGGCGACACGAGATGTCTGACTATGACCGCATCGCTCCAGAGGTTAGTCACGGCTTGAGTCGTGGCCGGACGGTGCTGCAGGTTTTGCACCTCGACCCTTGGTTGTTACTTCCGCTTGTCATTTTAATTGCTGGAGGGCTGGCTGTGTTGTACAGCGCTGCCGGTCAGGATTGGGATACTGTCATGCGACAGGCTCGCAATCTCATTATCGGCTTCTTGGCGATGCTGATTGCCGCGCAGTTCCGCGTTGAGAGCTATCGACGCCTCGCGCCGCTTTTTTTTGTGGTCGGAGTGCTGATGCTGATCGCGGTGCCCTTGGTTGGTGTCGGTGCGAAAGGTGCACAACGCTGGCTTAGCCTCGGCGTGGTGCGCTTCCAGCCGTCGGAGCTGATGAAAGTGGTGATGCCGCTCATGGTCGCGACTTGGTTTATGCGGTTCGCCTTGCCGCCGCGAAAAACAGTCCTCTTGGGTGCTTTGATTCTGGTCTTTATTCCCGCAGGGCTTATCGTCATTCAGCCGGACCTCGGGACGTCGCTTCTGATCGCTGCGAGCGGACTTTTCGTAATTTTCCTTTCAGGGGTGCGTTGGCGTTATATCTTTGGCGCCATCGCTCTGGCGGTTGCCGCGCTTGGCCCTGCCTGGATGTTTCTGTTGAAAGAGTACCAGAAGCAGCGAATCCGCACTTTGCTAGACCCTGAGTCAGACAAACTGGGCGCTGGCTGGAATATTATTCAGTCGAAAACCGCGATTGGTAGCGGAGGCTGGACTGGAAAGGGCTGGTTACAGGGGACCCAGTCTCACCTTGATTTCCTGCCGGAGAGCCACACGGATTTCATCATTGCGGTATTGTCCGAGGAATTCGGACTACGCGGCGTATTGTGTCTGTTGCTTATCTATACCTTGATCATTTGGCGAGGATTTTGGATCAGCCTGCACGCACAAAGCGGTTTCGGTAGACTGGTCGCCGGCGCCATTACCCTGACATTTTTTGTCTATGTGTTCGTTAATATGGGTATGGTTGCGGGTATCCTGCCGATTGTTGGAGTACCCCTGCCGCTGGTGAGCTATGGCGGCACATCGATTGTGACTTTGATGTTGAGCTTCGGCATATTGATGGCAATCAGCTCAGACCATAGGGTGATTGCCAATTAACGTCGACGGTGGTGCGAGAGGTCTCAGATTGAACTACACGAGGAATAAAGGGTGTCATTGAAGCGACTTGACAAAGCCTGGTTGTTGGCCATCGCGATGATCTCTTGGACACCGGTCGCCTTGGCGAACTACGCCGAGGGTGAGGCGGCCGATGCGGTGATTGCCGCTGTCAGTGAACAGGGGGTGGATGCGGCGTGGGCGCGGGATCTTCTGGCACAGGCGGAAAAACGACAGAGTATTCTCGATGCCATGAGTCGGCCGGCGGAAAAAACCAAGCCTTGGCACGAGTATCGGCAAATCTTCATCACGCCGCAGCGTATCGCGGGGGGCGTAGCTTTCTACGAGCAGTATCGTGAAACGCTGGTGAGCGTCGCCGAAAAAACGGGCGTCCCGGCGGAAGTCATCGTCGCAATCATCGGTGTTGAGACATACTACGGCCGCATTCAAGGAAGCTATCGGGTGATCGACGCGCTAAGTACGTTGGCTTTTGATTATCCGGCGCGATCGCCATTTTTCACTCAAGAGCTCATTCATTTTCTGGTGCTGTCATGGCAATCGGGTAAAGACCCCTTGGCACTGAATGGCTCTTATGCCGGTGCGATGGGGTGGGGGCAGTTTATGCCCTCGAGCTATCGCAGTTATGCCGTGGACTACGATGGCGATGGTGTTCGTGATATCTGGGACAACCCGCAAGATGCGATTTATAGCGTTGCCAATTATTTTCGGGCGCATGGCTGGCGTCATGGCGATGCCGTTGTGGTCGGCGCCACGGGTTCAGCACCAGAGGCTGAGCTGTTTAGCGCGGGACTCAGACCCTCTGTGACGGTGGGGCAGGCGGTTGCGGCGGGTCTAGCGCCCACGACGGAGTTATTCACGGATGCACTGGTCACGCCTTTGCTGTTCAAGCAGCTCGATGGCAATGAATACTGGTTGGGTCTTCACAATTTTTATGTCATTACGCGTTATAACCACAGCGCGATGTACGCCATGGCAGTGTGGCAGCTCAGTCAAGCAATTCGTGCCGAACTTGTTCGCTGAGTGCGCGCTTTAGCGATGCAGAGATACCCCCACGCACGGATTAAAAGCCGCGCGCCTCGCGGCCTTGTCTTTGGGACATTGTTGTTCATCGCCGCCTGCAGTGGCGCTGATCGGATCGTTCGGGACCGTGCGCCCGCGCCCATTCATCCCGATGACGTGGCCGAGGCCGTTCCGAGGCTTGACCCGATTTTGGCAGCGGGGAATAGCAATCCCTACACCGTCAATGGCGTGACCTATCGTTTGGAGCCACAAGCGCGCGGCTATCGCGCTGAGGGTATTGCATCGTGGTACGGGCAAAAATTCCACGGTCGGAAAACGGCGAATGGCGAAATTTTTGACGCCTATGGACCGACGGCGGCACACCGAAGCTTGCCGATACCGTGCTATGTGCGAGTGACCAATCTCGACAACGACCGCAGCATGATCGTGCGCGTGAACGATCGAGGTCCGTTCCATAGCGAGCGTTTGATTGATCTCTCCTACGGTGCGGCAGTCAAATTAGGCTTCGCGGAACGCGGTACCGCACACGTTCGCGTTGAGGTGATCGAGCCGGGAGAGCCCGCAGTGTCGCCTGATGTTCCGCCACCTGACGACGATCAAACTTTGCAAGCTTTTCCCTATCGCTGGCTGCAGCTCGGCGCATTTTCCAGCGAGGTCATGGCTCGGAATTTGGTGAATCAACTTTACGGTCATCTCGGTCTGCAAGCGGTGGTCTCTGAGGTCACTACTGCGACCGGCACGCTTTACCGCGTGCGTCTGGGCCCCTTTGAAACACAGGCCTTGTTAGTCGCTACGCAGCAGCGGTTAATTGAGGCGAGTTTTACTGCGGGCCAGCCCGTTCCATGAGTGAGGCGCGTTTGGTTGGGACGCCTTGGGGCTGTTAAGATCTCGCTTGAGTCGCCGCGTCCCATGGTCTGTGTCTCGCTGTCGTGCTGGGAGTAGGGTGGTCGTGTAGGCCAGCCCGTCGCGGCGAAGGCATCAGATCGCAACTTTGGCAGTCACCCGAGGTCTATGATCACAGGAGTCAATAGCGGGTCTGCGGCGTGATCACGCTGAGATCAGTATCGGAAAAGGAGTCGATATGTTGCGCTTGTTTTTGATGGGTCTTGCTCTGCTGACGAGTCGTGTGCTGGCCGCGCCGCCATTACTGCCCGCAGCACCGGAGCTGCCGTCGCAGGCTTATATTCTGGTCGACTTCGACACCGGCGCCGTGCTGGTTGAGCACAATGCGGACCAAGCCTTGCCACCTGCAAGTTTGACCAAGTTAATGACCGCCTATGTGTTGGCGGAGGAGATTGATGCAGGCCGGCTCGGGCTTGACGATCCGGTACAGGTGAGTCGCAATGCCTGGGCACAAAATCCGCTGTTTTCTGGATCGTCTTTAATGTGGTTGGAGCCGGGTAAGCCGGTCACTGTACGAGAGCTCGAGCGGGGCATTGTGATCTCATCCGGAAATGATGCGACGATGGCGATTGCCGAGCATATCGCTGGAACTGAAGCCGCCTTCGCCGACATGATGAATCGCTACGCCGATGTGCTGGGTCTCTCGGCAACACGCTTCTTGAACTCTCATGGACTTCCGGCCGAGGGCCATCAGACGTCGGCGCGGGATTTAGCGACTTTGGCCGCAGCCACGATCAGAGATCATCCCGATCGGTACGCTGTGTACAGCGAGCTAAGTTATACCTACAACGACATCACGCAATACAACCGCAACACATTGCTCAGAGAGGATGACAGTGTAGACGGCCTGAAAACGGGCTACACCAGTGAGGCCGGCTATGGTCTAGTTGCCTCAGCGCAGCGGGATGATATGCGGTTGATATCAGTGGTTTTAGGCAGTCGCAGTCAGACCACGCGCAAGACCGAGAGCCGTACCCTGCTGAACTATGGATTCAGGTTTTTTGAGACCTTGCGCCCAGTGTTACCGGAGGTGCCCCTGGCGGCCGAGCGAGTGTGGAAGGGTGTTGCCGAAGAACTGCGGGCAGGCGTCATTGATCCTGTGGTGCTTACCGTGCCACGGACTAGCGCCCAAACCAATCTCCAGATTGCGGTGAATACGCCGCTTGAGGCGCCGATTGCGCGAGGCGATGTTGTCGGTCATGTGATGATTCTGCGCGATGGCGAGACCTTAAGTGAGGTCCCTTTGGTGGCGCTAGAAGCGGTGGAGCAGTCCGGCTTTTTCGCCCGCTTAT
This sequence comes from Halieaceae bacterium, assembly GCA_038134505.1. Classification (GTDB taxonomy): domain Bacteria; phylum Pseudomonadota; class Gammaproteobacteria; order Pseudomonadales; family Halieaceae; genus Luminiphilus. Next base: position 86,235 of record JAYPVH010000006.1, read on the forward strand.
GGGACGCCCTGGTTCTCTGGTTCACCCAACTACTGGGCAGCGCATGAGTTCTCAAGAGCCACCCAAAATTGAGTTTCCCTGCGCCTATCCGATCAAGGTTCTTGGACGACAGCACGATGCATTTGAGCCCGAAATTCTGGCCATCTTTGAAGCGCATGCCCCAGGTTTTGACCGCGAAACGATCGCCATGAAATCGAGTCGAGGCGGTACGTTTGTGTCATTGACCATTACTATTGAGGCGACCGGTACTGCGCAGTTGTCGACCTTGCACGAGGCCTTAATGGCAACAGGCTTCGTCTCCATGGTGATCTAGACCATGGAGATTCGTCGGCTGGGGTTGGTGGATTACGCGACCGCCTTTGAGGCTATGAAAGTGCTGACTCGAGAGCGTGATGCCCAGACAGAAGACCAGTTGTGGTTGCTCCAGCATCCACCCGTATTTACCCAAGGCATTTCGGGAAAGCCCGAGCATGTCCTGTCGGCTGGCACGATTCCCGTGGTGCAGATAGACCGTGGCGGCCAGGTGACCTATCACGGCCCGGGACAGTGGGTGTTGTATGCCTTGATTGATTTAAAAAGATGTGGCTTGACGGTCCGCGCCTTGGTCACCGCGCTTGAGGACGCCGTAATTACCTTGTTGGCCCAATACGGTATCACCGCAACCGCGGACCCGAAAGCACCTGGTGTCTATGTATCGGGTCGCAAGATTGCCTCGCTGGGGTTGAAAGTCTCTCGCGGTTGCAGTTATCACGGTCTTGCTTTCAATGTGGACCTCGACCTCGCGCCCTTTTTGCAGATCAATCCCTGCGGTTTTCCGGGGCTCGAGGTGACCTCGCTCGCACAGTTACTTGCAGAAAGCCCAGATATGCGTGTGGTGGGAGAGGAGTTGATCGCTGCGGCCTGTGCACAGTTGCCATGAACGATCGGTACCCACCGAATTGCCGCTTTTTGTTGAACACCGCATGGGCAAGGTAGCATCACTACTGGCATAATCGCGCCCCGATAGAGGAGGCAGTATGTCTGAAGTGATGCGAGATATCAGTTCGCGGCGAACATTTGCGATTATTTCTCACCCCGATGCGGGCAAAACCACGATGACTGAGAAACTGCTGCTACTTGGCAGTGCGATTCAGGTCGCGGGTTCGGTGAAAGGTAAGCGGGGTCCGCATGCCACCTCGGACTGGATGAGCCTCGAACAGGAGCGTGGTATTTCGGTCACCTCATCGGTGATGCAATTTCCCTATCATGATCGCTGCGTCAACCTTCTCGATACGCCAGGGCACGAGGATTTCTCAGAGGACACCTACCGAACGCTGACCGCTGTCGACTCAGCGTTGATGGTCATCGATGGTGCTAAGGGTGTAGAGGATCGTACCATCAAGCTCATGAACGTGTGTCGACTTCGTGACACGCCCATTTTTAGTTTTGTGAATAAGTTGGATCGCGATATCCGCGATCCGATCGAGCTACTCGATGAAATAGAGACGGTTCTCGGTATTGCTGCGGCACCGATCAATTGGCCCATCGGGATGGGCAAGTTTTTACGCGGTGTCTACAACCTCTACACCGACACCATTCACTGCTTTAGCGCGTCTGCAGGTGCAGCGCTTCCCGCTGATGAGCGCATCCAGGGTCTGGACTCGGAGGCGGCTCGAGCCATGCTGGGTGATGAGTACGACGACTTTTGTGACACCATCGAATTGGTTCGCGGTGCAAGTCACACCTTTGACCATCAGGCGTTCCTCGACGGACAACTGACCCCTGTTTTCTTCGGTACGGCTCTCGCCAACTTTGGTGTCCGAGAAATGCTCGATGACTTTGTGCAGTGGGCCCCCGCGCCGCAACCGCGCAGCACGCTATCGAGAGAAGTGTCTGCGAGTGATGCTGATTTCAGTGGTTTTGTGTTCAAAATCCAAGCCAATATGGACCCTAAACACCGAGACAGGATTGCTTTCTTGCGGATTTGCTCAGGTGAGTATCAGAAGGGGATGAAGCTGAACCATGTGCGCATTGGCAAGGAGGTGCGCGTCGCTGATGCGGTGACATTTAAGGCGGGCGAACGTGTGCTGGTTGAGCATGCTGTCGCTGGAGATATTATTGGTATACATAATCATGGGACGATTCAAATTGGAGACACCTTCACCCAAGGTGAAGCCCTTCAATTTACCGGTATACCTCATTTTGCGCCTGAGCTATTTCGACGTATTCGGCTGCGTGACCCGATGAAAATGAAAGCGTTACAAAAGGGTTTAAAGCAGTTGTCGGAGGAAGGCTCAACCCAGGTCTTCTCGCCACTCAACACCTCTGATCTCATCGTGGGTGCGGTGGGGCAATTGCAATTTGATGTCGTGGCCTACCGACTGCAAGACGAGTACAAGGTCGAAGCGGTCTATGAGCCCGTGAGCGTGTATACGGCTCGCTGGATTGAGGCGGACGATCCGCGAAAGCTGGAGGATTTTCGCAAAAAGGCCAGCGATCATCTGTCTGAGGATGGTGGCGGTTACCTGACCTATTTGGCGCCAACTCGCGTGAATTTATCGCTGATGGAAGAACGTTGGCCCGATATTCGATTCCGAGAAACCCGCGAGCATTGAGCGTAGAGATTGGCTGGCGAACGTCGCGAGCCGCGTGATGACAGCGCCGCTGAGATCGCTCAGGCCTGAGGGTTGCTCAGAGCAGTGCTGCAATGTCTTTGGCGATTGCAGCAGGTTTGGTGCTCGGCCCGTAGCGCCTGACGACCTGACCCTCTGCATCGACCAAGAATTTCGTGAAATTCCACTTTACGCGCTGGGTACCCAAAACGCCGCTTGCAGCACGCTTCAGATGGCTATACAGCGGGTGCGCGTTTGCGCCGTTGACGTCAATTTTAGCGAATAGCGGGAAGGTTGTATCGAATCGTGTGCTACAGAACTCGACGATTTGTGCTTCATCCCCAGGCTCTTGGCCACCGAATTGATTGCAGGGGAACGCGAGTATGGAGAAACCCTGATCGACGAACTGCCGCTGTAGCGCTTCGAGGCCCTCGTATTGTGGTGTGAAGCCGCATTTTGACGCGGTGTTCACGATGAGTAAAACGCGCCCTTTGAACTCGGCTAGAGAAATGTCTTCTCCATTGGCTTGTGTGGCGGTGAAGTCGTAAATAGCGCTCATTATCTGAACCCCTCTGCGAGATAAACTGTTGTCCGCTGAAACCTGCTTAGTGTAGCGGGATTATCCGCGCAGGTAGCTTTCGATTTCAAAGTCCGTGACGCGTCGCTGGAATTCATCAAGCTCTTGTTGTTTCGTTTTGGTAAACAGTATCTGGAACTCTTCACTGAGATAGGTACGCAGCGGTTCCGATCTCGCGAATTGTTCGATGGCAGTGCCCATGAGGGTGGGCAGCGTTTTGACCGAAGGTTCTTGCTGCCACGCGTCACCAGCAATCGGGCGCGGTGCCTTCAGCTTGTTGTCCAGGCCGTAAAGAATGCCCGCGAGTACGACCGCTATGGCGAGGTATGGGTTGGCATCAGCACCAGCAACCCGGTGCTCGATCCGCTTCGCCGCGGGCGGTCCCGCCGGTACGCGCAGTGCAGTGGTCCGGTTGTCATAGCCCCAGGCCGGGAATGTCGGCGCGTGATTGCCCGCCTGGAAGCGCCGGTAGGCGTTATAGCTCGGGGCGAAAATCAACATACTGTCAGGCATCAGCGCAATGCAGCCGGCGATGGCATGTCGCAAGCGATCGCTGCCTGCTTCTTTTCCGTTGGCGAAAACATTGACTCCCGCCTGATCGAGTAAGCTGCAGTGAACATGCATACCGTTACCGGCTTCATCATCCATCGGTTTGGGCATGAAGCTTGCGATCAGCTGATAACGCGCGGCAACCATGCGAATACCGCGTTGCATGCGAATGATTTGGTCGGCTAACTGCAGCACGTCGTCGCTGTGCGCCATGTTGATTTCAAACTGCGCGGGCGCTGCCTCTTTGACGATCCCTTCATAGGGTAGGCCTTGAACCTCGAAGGCTTCGCGTAAGTCGTTCAGCATATCCTCGTGAACATCGAGTTCATCGAGGGCGTAGAGATTGCCGCCGAGAGACTCACGGCACCTGAGCGCCTCGCGCAGTGGTCGATCGCGCCCTGGATCCGGAAGGAGGCTAAACTCAAGCTCAGCGGCCACGCAGGGCTTCAGGCCTTGTGCCGAGAAGCGGCCCAATATGTGGCTCAAAATTTGCCGTGGGTCTCCGCGATAGGGCGTGCCGTCATCATTTTCCATGGTCATGATGAGTTGACCTTGATCAATGCCGCGACCCGTGAGGATGGGTAGAAGCGAGCCCTCGACAATACGACAATAGCCGTCGTTATCGCCGGTCGCCCAAGCGAGGTCGGGGATATCGCGGCCCCACACGTCGAGCCCTAAGGCGGATTTAGGCAGTTTTAAACCGTTTTCCAGCACCGATATGATTTTGCTGCGCGGAATCCATTTGCCGCGCGCGACACCATTGCAGTCGGTGATCAGCGCTTCAATCATGTTGACCGAGGGATAGGCTTTAAAAAATAGTTCGACTTCGCGATGCATAGCGATCCGCAATATTGATAGAGAACCGCAAATCCTGAACCAAGGGACGAGGGCGGGCAATGACCCACGTGGGTCAGTGGCTAATTCATGTAGACTCGAAGTGGGTCACCGCCGCTGGCGTCGCCGATATAGGGCATGGAGTTGATAAACAGCGCAAATAGATCGGCTTGGGAGTTGACGTCGAGCTTCTTGTAAATCGATTTGCGGTGACGTCGCACTGTCTCGAGAGAAATATCGAGCCGTTCGGCACTCGTATCTGTGCCATAGCCGCGCAGCATTAATTCCAGCACTTCTCGCTCGCGGTCGCTGACAAAGTCACTACCAAAGGTTCGAAATGCGGTGTCAATCTGATGGTCTAGGCCCGGCTGTAAGAGGTTTTCGACCACGAAGTCATCGCGATGACAGTGCGACTGAATCAGTGCAGCGACGGGCTCGGCGAGCGCGTATAAGAGATCGTATTCATCTGATGAGAATTCACCCTGTGCAGGCAATCTCATCATGCACAGGTTGATGACACTGCCATCTGCGAGGCGAGTCAGGAAAATGACCTCGTCAACGGTCCCTGTCTCTTCATAATAGCTTTGAAAATATTCCATTTCTTCAAGGCGCCCAGCAGCCAGACGCGATAAGCGGTAGATGTGACTGCGAGGAGAACTCATCGACACTTGGTAGAAGGGATCTTCGCGATAGGGGCCCTCCAAATAGCGGTCAATTTGCATCGCCCGGGCATCATTGGGAATGTCATGCTGTAAAATTCGCGGCGGCAAGTCGCGGTGGTACAGCCAGACCTGTGGATACACGAGGGTGACCTGTTCGCGAAGCGCAGCAAATAGCAGGGGAAAAAAGTCCTCCGTACCCAGTTGCTCGATCGCGCGGGCTAGGTCGACATTCCAGCGATTGAAAGTGGCTAGATCAACCAAGAGACACATCCATCAAACGGTTGGCTTAGTGTAGGCGCTTAATGTGTGTTATGCATCACCAATCGAGTGGCGAAATTTTCCAGTGGGTCTGCCACGCTGTGCGAACTTTGCCTGAGTAAACCGACGATCCACTTGATCCATTATATGCGGCGAGCGCCTCCGATAAGTTGCCGTCGGCTCGCTCAATGTAAAAAGCTAGAATTTGGCAGCCGTAGCGCAGATTAGTTTGCGGATCGGTGAGATTGTCCTCGGGTCGTCCAATCTCTTCTTTCCAAAACGGCATGACCTGCATGAAGCCTTGTGCTCCCGCTGCCGAGATGGCAAAGCGATCGAAATCGCTTTCCACGTCAATGACAGCGAGAACGAGTTCTGGAGGGACGCCCGCCTGCTTGGCATGGGCGTGGATCAGTCGTAGCAGGGCGAGTCGGGCCTCCAAATCGGGGACCCACGGTGCGAGGCGTGCTTGCATGTCCACCAACCAGACCTGCGCGTCAAACACATCGTCAAAGGATGTGGTTTGAGCGAGTGTCGCGGCGAGGTGCCGCGTCAGCGCTGTCCGCTGATCGCCGGCGGTGGCTTGAGCTGCCACGTTCAAAGACGGACACAGACTCAGCACGAGAATCCATGCAACCCACCGTTGGCGCATGGTGTTATTGCGCCAGCAGTGACTGAATGGTTGCCAAGGCATCCTCGACGGGAATGCTGGTGTTTGTTCCATCTCGGCGAGACTGAATTTCGATGAGGCCCTCATTGAGGGAACGTTCGCCGATGGTGACGCGAACCGGAATCCCAATCAGCTCCATTTCCGCAAACTTGACGCCTGGCCGCTCTTTGCGATCATCGACAAAGGCCTCAAGACCTGCTGCCAAGCAGGTGTTGTAGAGGGTCTCTGTAGCCGAAGCGACCGCCTCTGATTTGTCGGCATTCAGTGGCACGAGTGCCACAGAGAAGGGCGCTAACGCCGTGGGCCAGATGATACCCCGCTCATCGTAATTTTGCTCGATCGCCGCAGCGATGATGCGCGTGACGCCGATGCCATAGCAACCCATCACCATAGGGCAGGTTTTGCCCTGCTCATCGAGAACCACCGCATTCATCGCTTCACTGTACTTCGTGCCCAGCTGGAAGATATGCCCGACTTCAATTCCACGGCGTATCTCGAGCGTCCCCTGACCGCAAGGACTTGGGTCGCCTGCCACCACGTTGCGGAGGTCTGCCTGTTGCTCGATCGGCGCGTCGCGATCCCAGTTGACACCGCGATAGTGAATGCCATCGCGGTTCGCGCCACAGACGAAGTCTGCCAACTGCGCCGCGGCGTGATCGACGATTATGACGATATGATCGGGCAGGCCAACGGGGCCTAGGGAACCGATTTCTGCGCCCACCTGGCGCTGAACTTCCTCCGGCGCCGCGAAGGTGAGCGGGCTTGCGACCTGTGCCAACTTGGCGGCCTTGATTTCATTGAGTTGATGATCACCGCGCAACACGAGTGCGACCAGCTGTCCCGGCACCTCGCCCAGCACAAACAGCGTTTTCACACCGCGACTGGCTGCGATGTTAAATTGCGTCTCTAGGTCTGCAATCGATCGCGCTTGCGGTGTCGCAAATTCCTCCAGCGGCTGCGCGGCTTCAGCGCGCGGGGTTGTTGGTGGAACAGCTGCAGCGAGTTCCACGTTGGCTGCGAAATCGCTGTCGTTGGAAAACGCGATGTCATCTTCTCCTGAATCAGCAAGGACATGGAATTCGTGAGAGTGGCTACCGCCAATGGCGCCCGTATCGGCTTCAACGGCCCTAAAATCCAAGCCAAGCCGCGAGAAGATAGTGGTGTAAGCCTCATGCATTCGCCAGTAGGTTTGCTCAAGAGAGCCTTGATCGATGTGGAAGGAGTATGCGTCCTTCATAATAAACTCGCGCGAGCGCATCACACCAAAGCGGGGCCGAATTTCGTCTCTAAATTTCGTTTGGACCTGATAGAAATTCAGTGGAAGTTGCTTGTAGCTCTTCACTTCCTGTCGCGCAAGAAAGGTAATAATCTCCTCGTGGGTTGGTCCCAAACAAAAGTCGCGCTGATGCCGATCTTGAAGGCGACACAGCTCAGGGCCATATTGTTCCCAGCGGCCCGACTCGTGCCACAGCTCCGACGGCTGTACGACAGGCATTGTGACTTCAAGCGCGCCAGCGCGGTCCATCTCCTCTCTGACAACCGTTTCTACCTTTTTTAACACGCGTAAACCGAGTGGCATCCAGGCATAAATGCCTGCGGCAATTCGGCGAATCAGGCCCGCGCGAAGCATCAGCTGATGACTGATGACTTCCGCGTCTGCCGGCGTTTCTTTCAACGTGGACAGGAGGAATTGACTCGCGCGCATGGGGCTACTCCGGAAATTGGGCGCAACATTCTAATCGCCAGCTCGCTTGCGGTACAGCATCGGGCTCAGATTTTCTCGCAGACAGAAATTAGACGAAAAAAATAGGTGTTTTTCCTTCCACATACTCAATTGGCCCTTGTTTTTTCGGGCTTCTCTGGTGTTGAATCCACCGGACCTTCGGCACCAAGCAGTTCGGCTGTGTGCTGGCTTGGTCACTAACCTCAACGTGTTTTAGAAAAAGGTGAAATCAACCATGGCAACGAAGAAAGCTCCAGCAAAGAAAGCTGCTGCAAAGAAAGCTCCTGCGAAAGTCGCTCCAGCGAAACCAAAAGTGAAAGCGATTCAGGAAAAGATGTCCAAAACGCAAATCGTAGCGACCATCGCCGAGAACACGGGCCTCTCTAAGAAGCAGGTGGGCGACGTGATGCAACAGCTTGAGGGCCTGATTGAAGGCAGCATCAAGAAGCGTGCTGTCGGTGAATTCACCATCCCCGGTTTGATGAAAATCACGACTGTTCGCAAGCCTGCGGTCAAGGCGCGCAAGGGCATCAACCCCTTCACCGGCGAGGAGACCACTTTCAAGGCGAAGCCGGCGAGCACCGCGGTTAAAGTGCGCCCACTGAAGAAGATGAAGGAGTTCGCTAACAACTGAAGCGGTTGTTGCATTCTGACGCTTGAGAGCAATGAGGCTCATGCGAGCAGTCACTGGGAAAAGCCCCGCCGTGTCGGGGCTTTTTTTATTTGTGGTTTTGGTTGTGCGCGAGGTTTATTGGATGGCGCACACGTGCTGGGTTTTAGATGGGCGCCGGTAACCGTGCAAGGTGGGTTTCGGTATTGCCACAAGCCTGCAAGTCAGGCCGAGCAGCTTGTCTGCTCAGAGAGAGAGGATCAGCGCGGTGCTTTCCTAAAACCGTGATTTGCGGTACCCTCCGCGCCCTTGAAACTAGCCGGATTCGGCCCCAAAACGGGTGCAGTGTGAGATTGATCCGGGGAGTGAGTAATCATGCCGATTTATGAATATCAATGTGCTGACTGCGGGCATCAGCTTGAGGCTTTGCAAAAGCTGTCGGATGCACCGCTTACAGTGTGCCCGCAATGTCAGGAATCCGCGCTGCGTAAGTGCGTCAGTGCGCCGTCCTTCCGTTTGAAGGGCGGTGGCTGGTATGAAACCGACTTCAAAAAGAGTGGACAGAAGAACCTTGCTGGTGATCAGGGCGCAAGCCAATCAACCTCGGCCGCTGAATCCAAGCCCTCTGACACCAAGCCGGCTTCGAGTGCCGCCGCGTCAACAGGCAACACAGCAGCGACCACCTGAATCAGAACAGATACGGAATTAACTATGCGAAGCCATTATTGTGGTGCAGTAAACGAGACTTTGATCGACGAGACGGTAACTTTGTGTGGCTGGGTTGATCGACGTCGTGACCACGGTGGCGTGATTTTTCTCGATCTTCGGGATCGTGAAGGGATCGTGCAGGTCGTGTTTGATCCCGATACTGAGGAGCATTTCCAGCGTGCAGATCGTGTGCGTAGCGAGTATGTACTGAAGATCACCGGGAGAGTCCGCGCCAGAGGCGAAGGCACAGTGAATCCCAACATGGCGACCGGCACGATTGAGGTTCTGGGTAAGACCTTGGAGATCCTGAGCGAGGCCGCGACGCCGCCGTTCCCGCTCGATGCACATCACGCTGTGGGCGAAGACGTGCGCCTGAAGTACCGCTACATGGATCTACGCCGTCCGGAAATGCAGGCGAATCTGATGGCTCGCTCGCGTGTGACTTCCAGCGTGCGCCGCTACCTCGATGACAACGGATTCCTCGACATTGAGACGCCCATTTTGACCCGAGCCACGCCCGAAGGTGCCCGCGACTATCTCGTGCCCAGTCGCACCCACCCGGGATCATTTTTCGCGTTGCCGCAGTCACCCCAGCTGTTCAAACAATTGCTGATGGTTTCTGGATTTGACCGCTACTACCAAATCGCGCGATGTTTCCGCGATGAAGATCTGCGAGCAGACCGTCAGCCAGAGTTCACCCAGATCGATATTGAAACGTCGTTCCTTGATGAACAGGAGATCATGTCCCTGACCGAGGGAATGGTCCGAAACCTGTTTGCTGAGCATTTGTCGGTCGACCTCGGTGAATTCCCCCGGATGACTTGGCACGAGGCGATGGAGCGCTTCGGCTCCGATAAGCCCGATTTACGGGTTGCTTTAGAGTTGGTGTCGATTGATGACTTGATGGCTGATGTCGAATTCAAGGTGTTCAGTTGTCCTGCCGCTGACCCCGCCGGTCGTGTTGCTGCGCTGAGAGTACCAGGCGGTGCGACTTTGTCGCGCAAGGATTTGGATGATTACACGAAATACGTTGCCATTTATGGAGCGAAAGGCCTTGCTTGGGTCAAGGTGAACGACCGCTTGGCTGGACTCGAGGGGCTTCAGTCACCGATCCTCAAATTTATACCGGAATCAGTGGTCAGCCAGTTGCTCGACCGACTTGCAGTTGAAGACGGCGATCTGATTTTCTTTGGCGCGGATCAGCGACACATTGTCAATGAGGCGCTTGGGGCGTTGCGGCTCAAGGTGGCGCAAGACCTCAACCTTGTGCGAAGCGGTTGGGCGCCGCTGTGGGTGGTGGACTTCCCGATGTTTGAAGCAGACGGGCAAGGCGGTCTGACACCACTGCATCACCCGTTTACCGCGCCGGCGTGTTCCGTTGAGAGTTTGCAGGAGAATCCTGCGGCGGCGCTGTCTCGCGCTTATGACATGGTACTCAATGGCAGCGAGATTGGCGGTGGTTCGGTGCGTATTCACCGCAGCGACATGCAGCAGGCGGTGTTCGACATCCTCGGGATCTCCGAAGCCGAGGCGCAAGAGAAGTTTGGTTTCTTACTCTCCGCGCTGCAGTTCGGTGCGCCGCCCCATGGTGGCCTAGCATTTGGACTCGATCGATTGGTGATGCTCATGGTGGGCGGGCAATCGATCCGTGATGTCATCGCATTCCCTAAAACACAGTCGGCGCATTGCGTGATGACCGATGCGCCGGGGGATGTGAGCGAAGTCCAGCTACGGGAACTGAGTATTCGTTTGCGGCAGAAAGCCACGACCCCAACAGACTGATTCGGAGCGCGATATGGCGGGACATAGTAAATGGGCCAACATTAAACACCGAAAAGCGGCGCAGGACGCAAAGCGGGGCAAGCTCTTTACTAAGTTGATCAGAGAATTGGTTGTCTCCGCGAAAGCCGGGGGTGGTGTTGTCGAGGACAACCCGCGTCTTCGCGCGGCTGTTGACAAAGCGCTGGGCGCCAATATGACCCGGGATACGATCGATCGGGCTATTGCCAGAGGAGCGGGCAATAACGATACCGATAACATGGAAGAGCTGACCTATGAGGGTTACGCGCCTGGAGGTGTTGCCGTTTTGGTCGAGGCTATGACTGACAATCGTAATCGAACGGTCGCAGAGGTTCGTCATGCATTTACCAAGCGCGGCGGTAACTTAGGCACTGACGGTTCCGTCGCTTATCTCTTTGCTCGCAAGGGCAGTATTGTGTTTGCCGCGGGTGCCGATGAAGACGCGATCATGGAGGCTGCGCTGGAGGCGGGTGCTGAAGATGTCATCAGCCATGACGACGGTAGTGTGGAAGTGCTGACCGCTTGGGAAGATTTTTCAGACGTGAAAGGCGCACTTCAGGTCGCAGGCTTAGAGCCAGAGGGTGGCGAGGTGACGATGATACCCAGCACGTCCGTGACGCTCGATGCTGATGGTGCGCAAACCGTGATGGCATTGGTTGACATGTTGGAAGATCTCGATGATGTGCAAAATGTCTTCACCAACGCCGATATCCCCGAGGATGTTCTCGCCACGCTGTAAAACCAGCGCATGACGTTTTACCTCGCTTCGTTCAGAATGGTCGTGTGCGAGGGAGGCCTGTATGGCAATCATTCTGGGAATCGATCCGGGTTCTAGGAAGGCGGGTTTCGGCGTGATACGCGTCGAAGGCAGTCGCTGTACTTATTTGACTAGCGGCGTGATTCGTCTGCCCGTAGATCAGCCGCTCGCGCCGCGCTTGCAGGTTCTTTTCAGCGCCGTGAATCAGATTATCGATGAATTCTCGCCCACCGAACTGGCGATTGAGCAGGTGTTTATGGCGAAAAGCGCCGATGCAGCGCTTAAGCTAGGTCAGGCCCGCGGTGCGGCGATGGTCGCCTGTGTCAATCGGGACTTAGTGGTATCTGAGTACTCGGCCCGACAAATTAAACAATCGGTGGTGGGAACTGGGGCAGCCACAAAGTTACAAGTGCAGCACATGGTGAAAACGCTGCTAAGGTTGCCCGCAGAGCCCAAAGAGGACGCAGCCGACGCGCTCGCCGCAGCACTCTGCCATGCCCATGGCCGATCTATTCGCGACAAGACCGGGGCAGTGCAGTTCGGACGAGGCCGTCTGAAATAGGTCGAGAATGAGCATCATGAGAGATGCGGTATACGGTAGACTAGGACCATGATTGGACATCTGCGCGGCATACTGATAGCAAAACACCCTCCGGAGATCTTGGTTGAGGTCGGCGGCGTTGGCTATGAGGTGCAAGTGCCGATGACTACCTTGTATCAGTTGCCAGAGATCGGTGAAGAAGTCGCGCTACTCACGCATTTTGTTGTTCGCGAGGATGCGCAGCTACTTTTTGGATTTGCTGATCAAGAGGATCGACGACTGTTTCGTGAATTGATCAAGGTCAGTGGTGTCGGGCCTCGGTTAGCACTCACGTTGTTGTCCGGAATGACTGCGAGAGATTTTGCTCGGTGCCTACAGCGCGATGATATTTCATCGTTGGTTGCTCTTCCTGGAGTGGGTCGAAAGACAGCTGAGCGTCTGCTTGTTGAGATGCGCGATAAGGCGGGCCAGTGGCTTGAGGAACTGAGTCCAGCGCAGCAGCTAGCAACGTCCGACGCCGGTCAGTCCGCAGTCGCCGATCCGCGCGCGGAGGCCGAGCAGGCGCTGGTGGCGCTGGGTTATAAGCCGACTGACGCCGCAAAATTGCTCTCAGGCCTCGATGCATCAGATGACACCAGTGCGGAGGAGTTCATCCGACTGGCGCTACGGGCAGCCGCGCCGAGGACGCGACCATGATTGAGACCGACCGACTGGTAGCCGCAGAAAGCAGCAGTGGTATCGACGATTCGCTTGATCGTGCAATCCGTCCGAAGACGCTCGCGGATTATATTGGCCAGCAGTCGGTTCGCGAGCAAATGGATATTTTCCTATCTGCAGCGAAGGCGCGAACCGAGCCCTTGGATCACACCTTGATTTTCGGCCCGCCCGGACTCGGTAAAACCACGTTGGCCAGCATCATTGCCCATGAGATGGGCGTGCAGCTGAAAACCACATCCGGTCCAGTGCTTGAGAAGGCGGGTGATATTGCTGCCCTAATGACCAACCTCGAGCCTGGCGATGTGTTGTTCATCGACGAAATCCATCGGCTGAGCCCCTATGTTGAGGAGGTGCTTTATCCAGCGATGGAAGACTTCCAGCTCGACATCATGATTGGTGAGGGGCCGGCTGCGCGTTCCATCAAGCTCGATTTGCCGCCTTTTACTTTGGTCGGCGCCACCACGCGCGCCGGATTGCTCACGTCACCGCTTCGTGATCGTTTTGGTATCGTGCAGCGCCTTGAGTTTTACGATGTCGATGATCTGGCGAAGATCGTCAGCCGCTCAGCACAGATTCTAGGTATTGCTATGGACCCCCAGGGTGCCGCTGAAATCGCCCGGCGCTCGCGAGGCACCCCCCGAATTGCAAACCGCTTGTTGCGTCGGGTACGCGACTACGCAGAGGTGAAGGCCGATGGCCAGATTTCATCACCTGTCGCGCAGGCGGCGCTCGATATGCTCAATGTTGATGTGCGAGGGTTTGATCACCTCGACCGACGCCTGTTACTGGCGATGATTGAAAAGTTCGACGGCGGGCCTGTGGGTATCGATTCACTCGCCGCGGCGCTGTCAGAAGAGCGAGGCACCTTAGAGGATGTGCTTGAACCCTATCTCATTCAGCAGGGCTTTATCATCCGTACCCCGAGAGGCCGTATGGTGACCCGAAATGCCTATGCACACTTCGGCTTGTCAATGCCCAAGTCCGATGTTCCCCAGTCTCTACCATTGGACTTGGATGCTGGAGAATGATCGCTGAATTTTCAATGCCACAGCGTGTCTATATAGAGGATACCGATGCTGGCGGGATTGTTTACTACGTGAACTATCTGAAATATTTCGAGCGCGCGAGAACTGAGTTGATGAGAGCGCAAGGATTCGCCAAGGCGGCCATGATCGATGATGATTTACTGTTCGTGGTTAGCGATTTACAGATCAATTATCGCCAGCCCGCCCGCCTCGATGATGCATTGACAGTCACCGCCGCTATCACGGGTATGGGTGGCGCGACATTGACATTTGCGCAGGCGGTTTACCGTGGGGAGAGCTGTCTCGTGGATGGTGTTATTCGTATCGCGGCGGTGAGTCAGTCGACGGGCAAGCCGCAAAAGCTGCCCGCGGCAATGCGCGAGGGTTTGACAGCGCAACGAAGCAATTTGAAGCAGCCATGAAGTGTTTTAAAACGTTGTGCAACACGGGTGACGGCGCTGAGGGCAGGGTTTGGCGATAGTGGCAATGCGGGATTTTAGGAGGGCGAAAAGTGACTGAAGAACTGGGATTGCTCGATCTAGTGCTGGGTGCCAGTTTCACCGTGCAGCTCGTGATGGGGCTCTTGCTGCTGGCGTCTATGGTGTCGTGGTACATGATTGTTCAGCGCATGATGTTGTTGAGCCGTACCGAGGCCGACCTGCTCGATTTCGAGGAGCGCTTTTGGTCGGGCGTCGACTTAGCAGAGTTGTACCGAGAAGGTAACGAGGCGGTCGCGGAGGGACACTTACCCACGGGAGTGGAGAGTATCTTCCGAGCGGGCTTCAAAGAATTTTCGCGCTTGTCGCAAGAGTCTGATATCGAGGCAGATGCGATCCTAGAAGGCTCGCGACGAGCAATGCGTGTGGCGACACTGAGAGAAAGTGATCGATTGGAAGAGAATTTGCCATTTTTGGCATCGGTCGGCTCCACCAGCCCCTACATTGGTTTGTTTGGCACGGTCTGGGGCATTATGCATTCCTTCCGCGGTCTCGCGAACGCTACCCAAGCCACGCTGGCAACTGTGGCTCCCGGTATTTCAGAGGCGCTGATTGCGACCGCCATGGGGCTCTTCGCGGCGATTCCAGCGGTGTTGGCTTATAACCGGTTTGCTTCTCGGGTCGATAGCCTAGTCAATCGCTATGACACTTTTGTCGACGAGTTCTCCGGTATCTTGCAGCGCCAGACCTTTGCTGTGCGCGCGCAGCGCTCGCGAGGTCTCTAACGATGCGTCAGCGTCGCGCGGTGTCAGAAATCAACGTCGTGCCCTACATCGATGTCATGCTGGTGCTACTGATTATTTTCATGGTCACCGCGCCAATGTTGATGCAAGGCGTTAAAGTGGATTTACCGAAGGCGGATGCGTCGCCAGTTGATCAGCAGGATGCCGAACCCCTCATTGTTTCGGTCGACGCGCAGGGTCAATTGTTTCTCAATTTGGGGGTTGATGAAAAACAAGCGCTGTCACTGCCCACGGTTAAACAACGCGTCGCGGTGGTCTTGCGACGTACACCGGATAAACCAGTACTTGTCTGGGGCGATCAGTCCGTGCCGTATGGCACAGTCGTGACGGTGATGTCGGCGCTACAAGACGCAGGCGCACCTGCCGTGGGGTTGGTGACCGAATCACCCTTGGGGCCGTGAGCGCATGTGGGATCGTATCCATTGGGTTGGGATGCCGGTACTCATGACACTGCTGCTGCATGCGGTCGTGGTCGTCATGCTTCTTTGGCGCTGGCCGGATCCTCGGACGGTCGAAGCTTCTGCGCCACCTGCAGCACCGATACAGGCGATGTTAGTGAGCGCTGAGCAACTACGGCCCAAGCCCGCCCCTGTGCCACCGCGCCCTGTTGCGCCTAGGCCGCGTACACCGCCCAAGCCAGAGGCAACCACCCAGCAGCGCCCTGAACCGCGAGTTCAGCCGACAGTTGTTGCGCCTGAGCGAGTTGACTTGATTGAGGCGGAGGACCCGCCCACGCCCGAACTGAGCGAAGCAGAATTGGCCGCGTTGACACGCGCTGAAATAGAAGCGGCATTGGCTTTGGATATGCAAAGTGATAATGGTGCATCGGCAACATTGCGCGATCGCGTGTCGGCAACCATTCGCCTCGCAGTGGTCAACCGCTGGACGCGCCCTCCGAGTGCGCGCAATGGGATGCTTGCCGTGTTGGCGATTCAACTGGTGCCCACAGGTGATGTGGTGTCAGTGAGTGTGGAACAAAGCAGCGGTGACAATGCCTTTGATCGAAGCGCGATCAATGCGGTTGAGAAAGCCGCGCGTTTTCCAGAGGTCGCACAGTTGGACACGCGCACCTTTGAGCGTGATTTTCGTCGGTTTACACTGATCTTCAGGCCTGAGGATTTGAGGTACTAAATGTTAAGAATGCTAAAAGTCGGCTTGTGTGTGCTCGGTTTGAGCGTGTCCACTTGGGCGTCCGCGCAGCTCTCAATTGAAATCACGCAGGGCGTTGATAATCCGACGCCGGTTGCGATCGTGCCCTTTGCCTGGCGAGGGGTCGGTGCGCCTTCTGAAGATGTGGCGAGAATCGTCGATAATGATTTAGCCCACAGTGGCCAGTTTGCTCCGGTCAACCGACGCGACATGCTGAGCTTCCCAAGTCGCGCATCCGAGCTTTATTTTCGCGATTGGCGAGCAATTTCTGCGGAATACATTGTCATTGGCGAGGTGCGCGGTGGTGCGCGTATCGAGGTCGAATATCAGCTATTTGATGCGATCCGTCAGGTTAAAATCGCGAGCGGTGTCGTCAGCGGCGTGGCCTCTGAAACGCGCATGTTGGGCCACCAAGTTGCCGATCAGATCTATGAACAACTCACGGGCATCCCGGGGGCGTTCGCGACCCGTCTGCTCTATGTATCGGTGAATCGTAATCCAAATGGCAAGGACTTTTACCGATTGACCTTGGCGGATTCCGACGGTCGGCGGCCCATTGTGTTACTTGAGAGCCGTGATCCGATTCTATCGCCCGCATGGTCACCCGATGGTTCCGAGGTTGCTTACGTCTCTTATGAGACATCGCGCCCTGCAATTTATCGTCAGAATCTTATGACGGGGAATCGTGAACAACTCACCAATTTTACGGGTCTGAACAGCTCTCCCGCCTGGTCGCCCGACGGTTCGGCGATGGCGATGGTGCTGTCAAAGGACGGTAATCCCGACTTGTATCTGATGGATTTGGCGACCCGGGAGCTGACGCGACTGACGCAGCACTACGCGATTGACACTGAGCCGACATGGATGCCCGACGGGCGCTCACTGCTGTTTACCTCAGATCGTGGTGGTAAGCCGCAGATTTATCGCTATGAGTTGCAGACGGGCCGTATTAATCGCGTCACTTTTGAAGGCGCCTACAACGCCCGAGCCCGTGTGGCACAGGATGGTCGCAATGTGGCCATGATCCACCAAAGCGGCGGGAAGTATCACATCGCGGTCCAAGACCTAGTGACAGATCGGGTCACAGTACTGACGACGACCGATCTCGATGAGAGCCCGACCATTGCGCCCAACGGATCGATGGTGCTTTACGCCACCAAGGATGGCGAACGCAGTATTCTTCGTGCGGTTGCAGTGGATGGCGGAGTGCGGTTTAGCCTGCCGGCTCGTGAGGGGAGTGTGCAAGAGCCCGCGTGGTCTCCCTACGTGAATGCACAACGATGAAAGGTGTAATTTTTTTTTACAGAAGGCAACAAAAGTGTCGGTTATGCGCTACATTACGCAATTGGGATCGTTATCATCTATAGATAGGAATGAATCATGACAGTTTTCGCTAGAATTGGACGGGCTGCGCTAGTGGGCGCTTTTGTCACTGTTTTGGCTGCCTGTGGTGGCAGCGTCAAGGAGGATGAAGCGGCAGCTGCGGAAGCGGCAGCGCAGCAGCAGGCGGCGCAAGAGGCAGCACGTGCCGAGGCGGCACGCCAGCAGGCTGCGCGAGCACGCGAGGAAGCCGCCGCACAGGCAGCGCTTGCAGACGCGGCGACAGCTGCGGGCACCGTATTTTACTTCGATTTTGATAGCTCCGAATTAAGTCGCGAAGCGCGTGCAGCCATTGACGCGCATATCGCGTTGATGTTGAGCAATCGTGCCAGCGCCCGACTCGAGGGTCATACCGATGAGCGCGGCTCGCGGGCATATAACCAGGCGCTCGGCGAACGCCGAGCCAATGCGGTGCGCGATTACATGGTGGCCAATGGCGTGCCAGCTTATCGCTTGGAGTCGATTAGCTACGGCGAGGAAAACCCTGTTGCCTACGGTTCGGGAGAGTCGAATTGGCAGCAAAACCGCCGTGTTGAGCTGAAATAACGAGACGTCTCATGATCGCAAGAATGTCCTCGAAGCCGGTGCTGTTTGCCGGCTTTTTCATGTCCTTCGCCACCAGCGTCGCGATTGCGCAAATCGTGGAGAATAGGGCAGTAGCCGAGCCAGATCAGCCCTTTATTCGGGGCTACTCGGGATCTACTGTGGTGGTGGAGCCAGTGGTGAGCGCAGCGACCGCGCAGCAAAGTGCGGGCGATATGGTGCTCCGACTACAACAACTCGAGGCTGATATTCGCCGATTGAATGGCATCGTCGAGGAACAACAGCAACTCATTAGGGTACTGAGTGAGCAAAGTCTTGAGCGTTATATCGATATGGACCGACGGCTCCTCGCTCTCTCGGGGCAGCCCGAAAATGCAGATACCCAGACGTCCAGTGATTCTGAAACCCGCCATGGAACCAGTGATGCTGCGGGTGGTAGCTCAGCCGGCGCGCAACAAGGCACTACCCAAGTTGCTACAGAGCCGGGAGAACAGGTTGCCTATCGAGAGGCCTACAACTTGGTGCGCTCTCGAGAGTTTGCCTCCGCGATTGAGTATTTCAATGCCTTTCTGGCCCAGTACCCCTTCGGACGTTTTGCGCCCAATGCGCATTACTGGTTGGGTGAGCTGTATCTCGTGGTCGAACCAGCAGATCCGGAGTTGGCGCGCCAGAATTTCCAGCTGCTTCTCGATCAATATCCGTCGCACGCTAAGGTGCCCGATGCTCTGTATAAACTCGGGCGAGTGCATTTTTTGAAAGGCAATCCGGATCGAGCGCGCGAATTTTTCGACCGGGTGATACGTGAATTTGGTTCGCAGAATCACCCCGCCGCACAATTGGCACAGGAATTCCTGAACGAGCAGTACTAGCCTGAGCGAGCAGTACTCGTGAGTATGCTTCGCCCAATGCGGCTTCTTTTATGACGACCACTGCGACTATGACAAACACTGCCACGCTTCGGATTACCGAGATATTTCACTCCCTGCAGGGTGAGGCGAGAGCCACGGGCTTGCCCACGGTGTTTGTCCGTCTGACCGGGTGTCCGCTTCGTTGTGTCTACTGTGATACGGCTTACGCCTTCTCGGGTGGTGAGCTCTACTCGATTGATGACATTGTGTTGAGGGTGGCGACTTACCAATGCGACAGGGTCTGCGTAACGGGTGGTGAACCGCTTGCACAGCCCAATTGCCTGATCTTGTTGAGAGCGCTTTGCGACGCGGGCTGTGAGGTGTCGTTAGAGACGAGCGGCGCAATCAGTATCGCCGAGGTTGATCAGCGTGTGAGCCGTGTCGTTGACTTGAAAACGCCTGACTCTGGAGAGCTGAGTCGAAACGACTACGACAACATGGACTGTTTGACGCCTCACGATCAGGTAAAGTTTGTCATTTGTAGCCGAGGCGACTATGACTGGGCTCGCCTGCAGTGCGATCGCTACCGGCTTTACGACCGCGGTTGTGAGATCTTGTTCTCTCCTTCATTTGGTGCTCAGGATGCCACGGAGTTAGCCGGTTGGATTTTGCAGGACCGACTCAAAGTGCGATTGCAGTTGCAGCTACACAAACTGCTTTGGAACGATGCACCGGGGCATTGATATGACGCGAGCGATTGTATTGATCTCTGGTGGTCTCGACAGTGCAACGGTGCTCGCGATGGCTGTTGCGCAGGACCGACAGTGTTATACCTTGAGCTTTGATTACGGGCAGCGTCACCGCGCTGAACTGTCGGCGGCAGTTGCAATCGCTGCACAATATCCAGGCGTAGAGCACAAGGTGGTCGGGCTTGACCTCGGCGGTATCGGTGGCTCCGCATTGACTGACCTGTCGATTGATGTGCCCACTGCTCCCATTGAGGGTATTCCGGTGACCTATGTGCCGGCGCGCAACACGGTTTTCTTGTCGATTGCGATGGGTTGGGCCGAGGTAGTCGATGCCGAGGAAATCTATCTTGGGGTCAATGCGGTCGATTACTCTGGGTATCCCGATTGTAGACCCGCATTTATCAGTGCTTTTCAGTCTTTAGCTGCGGTCGCCACCAAAGCTGGCGTCGAGGGACACCCGCCTCAGATCAAAACGCCGATTATCGATATGAGCAAAGGCGAGATCATTGCCGCGGGTACAGCACTTGGCGTCGACTATTCTCTGACAGTTTCGTGTTATCAGGCGGATGAGCAGGGTCGAGCTTGTGGCGTGTGTGATAGTTGTCGATTGCGCCGACTCGGGTTTGTGGAGGCGGGAATTGCAGACCCGACGCGGTATCAGGGGAGAGAGTATGACTAAAGAGGTGATTAAAAGAACCGGGTTACGGCGATTGCTCTACACCCTCGTGAACTCTGGCCGAGGACTAGCATTTTTGTTGCGTCACGAGGAAGCATTTCAGCTCGAGGTCCTGTGCGCAATTGTTTTGGCGCCGCTGGCATTGTGGCTGCCTGCAACGCCGGTCGAAACTGTTCTGTTGCTCGGCAGCCTCATGTTGGTATTGATCGTTGAGGTTCTAAATACTGCGGTAGAGGCGCTGACTGATCGCATCGGTCTTGAGCGCCACACCTTATCAGGCCTCGCTAAGGACCTGGGATCTCTCGCAGTCACTCTCTCACTAGTGTGGGTTCTCGTAGTGTGGGGGTTGATTGCCTGGCCTTATTTGACCGGCTTGCTTGTCTGGTGATCTGACAAAAAAGGTTGAAACTTTGAGAGAGATCCGTAAACTTCGGCGCTCTGCGTTTGCGGGCCGTTAGCTCAGTCGGTAGAGCAGTTGGCTTTTAACCAATTGGTCGCTGGTTCGAACCCAGCACGGCCCACCATCTTTAAAAAGTTAGCAGACTCAGCGCTGCTAACTTTTTTTTCGATTCTCAAATCGGCGCGCCAAATCACTTCCTAGAATTGCGATTGCTGTAAATGGTGTGCGAGCAGTTGAGCCGGTTAAAACTGCCAATCGTCATTCGTAGTAGAAGCATAGTGAATTTTAACAGATTGAAGCCAATGATCGGCGAGGTGGCTTCAAGTGCTGAGGCCATGAAAGCCGCTGATATGCCGGTAATTGCTGCTAGGGCGCAGGCGGGGTTTTCCGCATGGTCCGCCATGGGACCGAACGCTCGCCGCGCGGTGCTGATGAATGCAGCGGCCGCGCTCGAAGCCAAAGCAGTACTCGACTGATAGCGGCAAGAGTCGGACTCATCACTCGGCTCTGGGCGTGAGGCGGATCCGCGGTACCATCAATAACGTTGCCAGTGCGACTCCACAAAACGTCCAAAAAATGCCTCGGTAACTCCCGGTGAGGTCAAAGATCAGTCCAAATAGGGGCGGCGTCGCGAGTAGAACCAGCAAAATCACACTGGTCAGCAGGCCCATTGCGCGACCCACGATCGCCGCACCGAATATTTGCGGTGTCACGAAACTTTCCATGGGTAGCATTAAGCCGCCGAAGAACCCGACTGCCGCGACGCCGAGGGAAATGACACCGTAGCCCATTTCCGCCTGCGTCAACACGGCCAAACTCAGCGCATAGCCTGTGAGTGATAACAAAAGGATCCGTCTTGCTCCCAGTCGGTCGGATAGTGCCGCAAATGATAGCTTGGCGAGAAAGCTACAAGCGGCATAGATTGAAATCAGTCGCGCAGCCTGCACCGTTGTCGCGCCGGTATCGACGCCGAGTGAGGCAAGGTTAGTGACCACGCCTTTCATACCACCCGTGACGATCGCCACCGTAAAAGCAAGCATCCAAAATGCCGGGTCACTGAGGATTCGCCTGGCACTGACGTGGGTCGGTTGACGCGTGCGCGTGGTGTTTGCTGAGATCGTCGCCCCATCGCCACTGCCTGGCGGCCACGCGGAGACCATCCATGCTGCGGGCACGGTCCAGCCAATCAAAATAACGCTGAGTAATTGTAGTGCATCACGCCAGGGGTATTGAGTGAGCAACGCTGAGACAATGAGCGGGAAGGTAAACATACCGATTGAAATACCGGTCATTGCTAACCCCATCGCTTTTCCACGTTGGGAAGAGAACCACCGCGAGAGCAATACGGTGGCTGCCAGTGGTCCGATCAGAACATTGGCGGGCGCGATCAGCAGCGCGTAAACCCATAGGACCTGCGAAAACGAAGTGGTCATGGAGATTGCCCAGAAGCCAGCGCTCAGTAGTAAGCCGCCCAGAGTCATGCTCCAGCGCAAATTAACACGGTCTAAAAGTCCGCCACAGGTCGCGGAAAGTAGGACTCCGACAGCGGATACCACCGTCATCGCCAACATCAGTACCATGCGTCCGGGGTTGTATTCTTGTGCGAGCGGTAGGGCGATGACCGAATAGGAGGCGGTGATCATGCCTGTTGCTGCCAACATAAGTAGGGTCGCGAGAACTTGCCGCCAAGCGGTGAGGGAGTTTGTGGTCACAGGCGTTCAACCTTATTGGGTCGGCTTTTAGGGCCAGCAGTGTAATCGTGAAGCCCGCGATAGAACAACGTACTGCCTGCGATAGAACAACGTGCTGGGTGCGCACGGTGATGATTATGGCCTGAGCACCTTGGGTGGGTGATTGTAGTATCCATAAAAAGGTTATAAAGTTATTCTATATCGGAATATGTCCGATGCATTCGAATAACAACAGGGGAATTCACGATGGAAGAGAGAGAAGCCATTATTTCTTGGAAGGTGGCGGGCATTGCGCTCGGTCTATTGCTGATCGTCGCAACGGCCTTGGTGAAGCCACTCGGGGTCTCAACGCAGTTTGTCGTCACGGATGCCGCTGTAATGCACGCTGTCGCGCCGGCCGCTGCTGAGAGCAATGCCTACCTTGCCAAATATGGTGAGAAAGAGGACTGGGGCGTAGGTTACGGTTGGATGCTGGTCTTTGGCATGTTCGCGGGTGGCCTGATTACGTCGCGGTTGTTGCGCGGCCGTCAACCGCAAGCTGATCAAGGGTCGATGCCAGCAATGTGGGTGCAGTTATTTGGGGACTCGCGTCGAAAGAGATTTGCTGCAGCTTTTGCTGGTGGCGTATTACTGTTATTTGGCGCGCGCCTCGCCGGTGGGTGCACCAGCGGACATATGATCAGCGGTATTTCGCAACTCGCGCTGAGTTCATTTGTCTTTGGTGTTTGCACTTTTGCCGCGGCGATTCTTGCGGCGAAATTCCTATATCGTCAGCGGGGGTAAGGTGATGTCAACATTAGCGATTGGTTTTTTAATTGGCTGTGTCTTTGGTGCCATTTTGTTCTTGGGTGGCGCAACCAGTTATCGCCGTATTCTCGGCACATTACTGTTGAAAGACATGTGGATCATCAAGTTAATGTGTACAGCCATTGGTGTTGGAACGCTGGGGATTTATCTTCTTGACCTCGGCGGTCTGGCGAATTTGGATATCAAGCCGGCTTATCTGGGTGGTGTAGCCGTCGGTGGCGCGATCTTCGGTATCGGCTGGGCAGTGTCGGGTTATTGTCCAGGCACCTGTGTTGTCGGTGCCTCAGAGGGCAAGCTCGATGCGATCTTCACCGTTATCGGTGGATTGCTGGGTGCTTTCCTTTTCTCGTTGGCGTATCCCACATTGAAGTCTGCGCTGCTCGATCCGATCGATTTTGGCAAGGTCACTGTTGCTGAGTTGACCGGCGTGAGCACCGTGTATATCGCGATCCCCATGAGTCTCGCGCTGTTGGCGCTGGCTTTCGTTGTCTTGAAGGATCGCTACGAATAAGTCAAAGCCGTGCCGAGCGGTGGACTGTTTCGCTCGTCGCTTGTCAAACGCAGTTTATGAAAAAGCACGCCGAACCGCGTGCTTTTTTGTTGCGCAGTTATTCGCGAAAGGGCTCAAAAATAAAGCGGTCGTCTTGAAACGATTTAAATTCGAGTGCGTAGCCGTTCGGGTCTTCTACGAACAAGGTTTTTTGCTCGCCCACTGTCCCTGCGAAGCGCACATCGGGTGCGATGACATATTCTGTTGCGGCACCGAACTTCGAGACCAGCTGATCAAATTGATGCGGGGTCAGAATAATGCCGAAGTGGGGCAGGGGGACTTGATGTCGATCAACAGGATTGAAATATTGCGGCAGTACGTCTCCCCCGCACAAGTGAAAGACCAGTTGGTGCCCAAACAAATCTAAATCAATCCATGTGACGTCGCGTCGTCCCACTAAACAGCCCAATTTGTCGCAGTAGAAATGTTCTGTTTCTTCAATATCGCGGCAGGGAAGCGCCAGGTGAAATGGTCTCAGCATGTCTTAAAGGGTTCCTTTTTTTCTGCGGTGAGGGTTGTTCTGCAATAAGGTTGTTGCGGGTTGAATGGGTTTGAGGATCGACGCTTCATTCAGCGACCTGTTAATGGGTGAATCCTCAGACATGCCTGCCTCATGTGGTGGTGTCCGACACGTGAGTGTAGGCGAAGTCGCGCTGGTGAGATACGTCTCAGTCAATGGATACGGACCTCGGTTTTGGGAGCCTCTTTGGGGCGATTTTTACCATTGAATAAGTGTACAATGGTGTTGAATAAACTAATCAAGCAAAGCCGAATCCCACGGTGCCGCGCGAGCAATAGGCGCAAGCGTGGCGTGCGACCGCGGTTGCAATGAATGAGCAGGTGTTATGACAGACTCACCAACCCCGTCAATCGAAGCGATGTTGTCGCAGTTCGGTGCGACTGAGCGGCTGCCGCTCTCTCGCATCCAAGTGATCGGCGGCAGAATGCTGCACAAGAACTGGACCGACATTCCCCATGTCACGCATAACGATCTCCTCGATGTAGGTGTACTCGAGGATTACCGTCGAGTGCTCAATCAACGCGAGGGTGTCGCCAAACTGACACCTTTACCGCTGTTGATGAAAGCGTTGGCTGCCACGTTGTCGGTGTTCCCCCGATTTAAAGCGGCCCTAGACAGCGATGGTCAACATATTATCGCCCGCGATTACTGTCATCTCGGGTTCGCAATTGATACCGAAAAAGGTTTGCTGGTTGCTGTTGTCAACGACTGCGACAAGAAGCCAATCGATACCATTCAGAGTGATATTGTGCAGTTGTCGGAGAAGGCGCGTAGCAAAGGCCTGAGTGCGGCAGAGATGGCAGGTGGCTGCTTCAGTGTTAGTTCTCTGGGGCAAATAGGAGGCACCAGTTTTACGCCGATCATCAACACGCACCAAGTTGCTATCCTAGGGGTGAGTCGCTTGGTCGAGGTGCCGGAGCGGGGCGACGACGACCAGATCGTTTGGCGGAAAAAACTTCCGGTGAGTTTGAGCTACGACCACCGAGTGATCAATGGCGCGGACGCCGGTAGATTTTTAGCTGAGTTGCAACAACAATTTAATCACATGACGCAGTCGGTATAACTGCAGGTTCGACATGGAGATATTGAGATGAACCTTTCTCTTTCTGAAGATTGTTTGATTGTACAGGAGATGTTTGAGCGCTTTTTCGCTGCAGAATCCGCACCTGAGCGTGTGCGAGCAGCGGAGCCACTCGGCTTCGACCCCGAACTCTGGCAATCGTTGTTGGCGCTCGATGCACCCTTTTTGCGCATGAGTATGGAAGCCGGCGGTAGTGAAATGGGATTGCTCGAAGCGTGTCTGATGATGGAGGAGGCGGGACGTCGATTGGCCTCCGTACCTTTAGCAGAGGCAGTGGTCGCGTTGCGCTTGCTGGGCCAGATTCCAACGGAGTCAGCGCGTGCTTTGATTGATCAGGTTCGGGGTGGAGAGCATCGGGTTGCCATTGCCCTTCAACAGTCTCACGCAGGCCAGACGCAGTGGGTTCCTGGCGCGGCCGTATCGCAGCACTTATTGCATTTTGATGGTCAGCAACTGGTTGTAGAAGCGCTGGAATCGGTAGAAAGTGCGGCTGAAGTACTGTCGGGTACAGGCGCAGGGTGGGTCACCCCTGGAACCGCTGAGCAGGAGGTCCTCGCAACGGGTGAGGAAGCGGCGGCACTGTGGGCGGCTGCTGTTGAGGAGTGGAAACTGCTGACAGCCTCGGCACTCACGGGCTTGGCTCTCGAAGCGTTAAAAATGGGAGCTGAGTACGCGACTGAGCGTGAGGCCTTTGGCAAACCGATCGGCTCTTATCAGGGCATTGGCCACGTCTTGGCAGACGATGTCATCGATACCGACGGTGCACGCGTGGCGATATGGCGAGCGCTTCGCGCTATTGCCGATGGTGAGGCTGACGCTGGCGCTCGAGTGTCGCAATGTTTTTGGTGGGCTGCGCGGTCCGCGACCAATTCGGTGGCCCATTCGTTACACACCTTCGGTGGCTATGGCTTAACGCTGGAATACGATATTCAGATGTACCACCGCCGTGCCAAGGCGTGGGCGTTGGTGGTCGGTGATCCCGAGCAGATGTTGCTCGAGGCCGCGCGGCGCGAGTTCATGGGAGAGGCGTGCACGCTTCCCGATGTGGGTGAGCTGACGCTGGATTTCTCTGCGCCCGATGGCGGCGAGGTCTTGGCCGCGGAGACTCGCGCTGTGTTTGACTCGGTGATTGACCCCGAAAGGCATGTACTGCATGACCACTCTTTTGAATCGCACGCTTGGGACGTGCACCGCGCTTTGGGTGAGGCAGCACTGCTATTCCCCAGTTGGCCGGCAGAATGGGGTGGGCGCGGTGCGGATGCCGATTCAGCGCGAGCAAGTCGCCGTGTATGGCAAGAGGTCGGGTATACGCCACCAGCGGCGGGCGTCACCGGTATGGTGGGCGACGCCGTGATGAAGTTCGGCTCGCAGGAGCTGAAAGACGAGGTGCTGTTGCGTTTTGCGAAGGGAGAGTGCACTGCCTGTCTCGGCTACACAGAACCCTCCGGCGGGTCCGACGTATTTGCCTGTAAAACGCGTGCGGTGCGCGATGGTGATGATTGGATTATCAACGGACAGAAGATGTTTACCTCGGGCGCTAATCTGGCCGAGTACGTCTTTTTGATCACGCGCACCGATCCTGATGCTCCCAAGCACAAGGGTATCACCATGTTTTTGGTGCCGCTCAACGACCCGGGGGTCGAGATCCACCCGGTCTATACCTACATGGATGAACGCACAAACGCGACGTTCTACTCTGATGTGCGTGTACCCGATCGCTATCGTATCGGCGAGGTTAATGGTGGGGTTCTCGTCATGTCGTCTGCGCTCAGTCAGGAGCAATCGGGTGGTGGGACTTACGATCGCAATATGCGTGAAATGGCCACCGCAGTCATCGAGTGGTTGAGTGCGAAATCACCCTCGGGTGACCTCGCTGATGCGAGTCCGTCAGCCATGATTCGGTTGGCCAAGGCGCATGCCTATGCCAACGTCGCTGAAGTGATTAGCGCGTGGGCAATGTCCACTCGACTGCATGGTGCACCCGATCTCGCGTGGGGTCCGGCGGGTAAGATCTTTGCGACTGAGGCATTTATCACCGTATCGACCGATCTGATTGACTTGGCCGCCCCCGATTCGCTGCACCGAGGTAAGAAAGGTTTGGGATTGGTAGAGATGGGGTATCGGCATTCAACAGCGACCACAATTTATGGTGGTACTAGTGAGGTATTGCGCTCGATGGTCGCAGAGCGTCGACTCGGCCTGCCTCGCAGTCGTTAAGTGCTGCTGACGCGTCTGCGAGTCACGCCGATGACACTTGCCTTCATGACGCGACAGATGATCAAGCGACTGAGTTGTGTTGTTCTCGTCTCGATCGTCGCGGTATCGCAAGTGCTTGCAGAGGCGCGTTGGCTTGGCGCGCGAATTGGCGCGGTTGATGTCGACGCAACCGCGCAGTTCTACGCAACCTGTTTCTCGCTCAACCAGATCAATCGATTGGCTATGGATGGTGGTGTCATCGAGATCTTCCTGCAGCCCGCGGGGTCCGAAGTCACTACAAGCAGTACTAAGCTGGTCGTGATGTCGCGCGAGAGTGATGATCTGCCGCCGTCCTTGCCGCCATGGGTTTTTCAGGTCACTGATCTAGACGGTACGCTGCAGTGTATTGCCGAGACGGGTGGTACAGTCACTCGTCAGCCATTCCAATTCGGCGAATCGGGGATCACCATTGCGGTGGCAAAAGACCCAGCCGGCAATCGTGTTGAGATCATCGCGCGCTAAGTCTCTGTGATGGCGACGGGTAACAACGCTGTTACGACTTTTTTACGACGATCTCTCAGCCTCAGCGTTTGACGATAACGGATGATCCGTGGCCGAAGAGACCTTGATTGGCGGTGATACCGACCTGTGCTCCCGCGACTTGACGATCGCCTGCCTGCCCCCTGAGTTGCCAGGTGAGTTCACAGACTTGCGCGATGGCTTGCGCGGGTACGGCCTCGCCAAAACAGGCGAGTCCCCCCGAGGGATTCACCGGCAAGCGACCGCCGAGCGTCGTGGCACCCTCTCGAATCAGACTGGCTGCGTCGCCTCGGGCGCACAGCCCAAGATCTTCATACCAATCGAGTTCCAGTGCCGATGACAGATCATAGACTTCGGCGACGCTCACATCTTCCGGACCAATACCCGCTTCCTCATAAGCCTTCCGGGGAATTGTCTCTCGATATCGGATCGCCTCGATCCCGTCGGCAGCGGCCGAATCGGTCGCGATATCCGGCATCTCGACAACTGCGCTGGCAAAGGTGGGTGTGACGGTTGATACCGCTGCGACTTTGACAGCGTCCGCTTTGCCCAGTCGTTTTGCGTAGTCAAGGCTGCAAACAATCAGCGCCGCACCGCCATCGGAGGTAGCGCAGACATTGAGGAGCCGCAGTGGATCAGCCACCATAGCAGAGGCGCGCACGTCATCGAGTGAAAATGCTTTTCTATAGCGCGCGTAGGGGTTGGTTAAGCCATGCTGGCTATTCTTCACCTTCACAAGACCAAAATCGTCCTCGGTGTCTCCGTATAAATCCATTCTTCGACGTGCATACAGCGCGAAATAGGTTGGATTGGTGATGCCGAGATAGAAGCGAACCCAATCTGGATCATCCGGTCGGTAACCACTCGCCGGTGCTAAAAAGCCCTTGGGTGTGGTGTCTGCGCCGACGACGAGTGCCACTTCGCATGCTCCAGACAAAATTTTGCTTCGCGCGGCGGCTAGCGCCTGCGAACCCGATGCACATGCGGCATAAGAGGTATTGACCTCAGCGCCTTGCCAGCCCAGTGCTTGGGCGAAGGTGGCGCCGGCCACCTGACCTGGGTAGCCATTGCGAATCGTCGCCCCGCCGCTGACAAATCCCACCTCACGCCAAGAAATTCCTGCGTCGGCCAGAGCGGCACGCGCCGCATGGACACCATACTCGACGAAATTACGAC
Source organism: Halieaceae bacterium (assembly GCA_038134505.1). Classification (GTDB taxonomy): domain Bacteria; phylum Pseudomonadota; class Gammaproteobacteria; order Pseudomonadales; family Halieaceae; genus Luminiphilus. Next base: position 115,800 of record JAYPVH010000006.1, read on the forward strand.
CCCATTTACCCCAGGGATGCATACCGGCACCGATAATCGCAATCTCCTGACTCATGATGCTGCCTCTGTGGCGCAAGGTCGCCACTTCCAAACCCAGCGCAGATCACCCTCAGTGCGCTCGTGCGGCTCGAGAATGAGTTCAACAGGATCGCCAATGTGAAGTTGGCTTGGGCCAATGCCCGTCGCAACCTGCCCCATGACGATCATTTTCTCTTTCGCCAGTTCGACTGCGGCTATTGCGAATGGCTCGAAAGGATCCTGCGCGGGAAAGGGTGCAGGCGGCGCGTAACTGGCATCGGTATAAGACCAGATTGTACCGGTTCGGCTGAGTAGCGTTTCTGCAAACTGCTCACTGTCGCAGTCTGGATTACGGCAGAAGCTCACAGTCTTGGGAAAGTAATAAGTGCCGCAGTCATCACAGCGGGCACCCACTAGGTGGGGCTGTTCCCGATCTAGGGTATACCAGCCCTCAATGGCGGGCGCGATCTCTTGGCTATGATCCTTGGCTTCTGACATGCTGCTTTTTCTTCCTTGTGCGATGTTGCTCTAGTTCGCTTCAGCCTTGCGGAGATCCCTGAGCATTTAGATACGATCGATCACAGCACGCTCATTTAAGCGAATTTAAAGGTGCCGTTTTCGTCGCCGATTATATGTTGCTCGTTGTGACCGAACATGATCCAAACGAATGAACACCTCGCGCACCCCAGAAACAGCGATCACGCACTGACCGACATTAATGCGATGGCTCTGTGCCAGTAATGCGGATACCCGTGTGGCTCTTAAATTGCCTATTCAGCGTAATCAATACCGACGTCAGCGCCTCAGCTGCCGCAGCGTTTGCGATGGGGCCCGCGCTAAATCCGCGCAGCCCACACTGTGCCACAAGTGCCACGACGGTTTCTCTCGCTTCTTTACTGTTGCCGCAGACTAGGACGTCGCAATCGATGTCGCCTTCGCCCTGTAAGTGGTGCGCGGCAACATTTTGGAAGGCTGAGACAACGTTGACGTCATCACCCAGATGATTTTGGGCCTCTTGCCCCGCCGAGCCCATTGATGGCAACTGCACCGTGCCGACTTTTGGCGGACGCAGGGGGACAGTGACATCGATTAAAATTTTGCCGCTGAGGTGTGGGGCGATTGCTGTGAGCGTGGCCAGCTGATGGTCGTAGGGCACCGTCAGTACGCAGAGGTCCGCTTCCGCTGCTGCTGCAACATTGTCTAAGGCGATGACTTTTTTAGCATCAATACCCCGCGCGTCCAGAGTAGAACGGAGGGTGTTTACGGCTTCTTCCGCGCGCTCTTGCGTGCGAGACCCGACAATAATGCGGTGCCCCGCAAGTGCCCATCGCAATGCGAGCCCAGAACCGAGAGCGCCAGTGCCGCCGATAATTGCGATAGAAAGATGTTGCGGATTCGTCAAGAGAATATCCTCCTCTGGTAAATGGTCCAAGCTGTTGAACAGTTCGTGTGCAGGGAGCGCGGCGAACTGAACCTCAGTCAGCCGAAGCGCGCATTGTATCGGAATATCAAGACTGGGTCGTACACCATTTTGCTGACGTATGGTGCGGGCGAATGGGATGTTCAATTGGACACGTTCGCTCGCCTGCCTTAAGGTGGGCGTTGTGACTTATTCGGGTGGCAGGGACGCCACATGTCGCTCTGGGCTGGGCATTGTGCATGGGTTCACGGCGGGGTGTAGCCGACTACTGGGGTGTTAGCCGTGTCTCAAGAAAAATTATTCAACGGGTTTTGCGCGACTCTTGCAGACGCGCGCACCGCCTATGTTGTGCCGGTAAAATCATTGCAACACGTCAAACAGCGATTGGGGACAGTGCTCTCGGTCGCAGCACGTCGACAACTGATGCTGTCGATGACGCGTGACGTGCTTAATGTGCTGAGTCAAATTGAAGATGCAGACGTTTATCTGTTGGCAGGCGATGAGGCGTCAGCACTGCGGTCATTGGCGCAGGGGCAGGCGACGTTATTGACGGAGTCGGACCTGGGTACATCGGGGTTGAATTCGGCGTTAACTGTGCTGGCCTCTCTGTTGCAGTGCCAAGGCTATTCGACGATGACGGTGGTTCATGCCGACTTGCCTGGATTGACCCCCGCAGTTGTGCGCCGCTTTGCGGGTTTTCTCAACCGCTACGATGTCGTTGCAGCAACCGATCAGCGTGGATCGGGCACAAACCTGCTCGGGTGGTCCCTGTCGGAGCACTTCATCCCACAGTTTGGACCCAATAGCCTAGAGCTGCATCAGATGTCTGCGTTGCAGCGAGGGTTAACGCACTGGGTTTTAAGAGATGAGCGCAGCGTTGCCGACATCGACCTGCCTGAGGATTTGCAGGCCCTAGAGCATGCTCAGCAGGGGATAGGGCCCAATACAGTGCGGTGGTTGTTAAACCGGCGCAAGTCCTCAGCGCAGGAGAAGGAGAAAGGTGTTAGTGATCACTCTGCCGGCTCGCGCCAAACCAATAGTCCTCAGGAGAGTTCCTGATGGCGCGTAGCAATCCGATCGATCTGGCTGCTTGTGACAGCGCGGCTGATGTCCTGACCGCGTTGCAACAGGTTGAAACCCTCAATGCTTTGATGGCACAAGCCGCCCTAAGCCGTGATCAAGGTTTTGGGCAAACCATGACCTATTCGCGTAAGGTTTTTGTACCTGTGACAGAGCTATGTCGCGATGTCTGTCACTACTGCACTTATGCCAAGACACCAAGCCGGCTCGACGCGCCTTATTTATCGATCGACACTGCACTCGATATCGCCCGCCAAGGTGCTGCTGTGGGGTGTAAGGAAGCGCTCTTGACACTCGGAGAGCGTCCAGAGATGCGCTACCGTGTTGCCCGCGACGCGCTGCTTGCTCTGGACACATCGACGACGCTGACTTATGTGCGCGAGGTGGCTGACGCGATCTTCCGCGAAACGGGCTTACTCCCCCACATCAATGCGGGCACCATGACGCGTGCCGAGCTAGCTATGCTGCGAGAAGTCTCCGTTTCGATGGGGTTGATGCTGGAGTCGGGCTCAAGGCGTTTATGTGGCAAGGGTATGCCGCACTATGGATCGCCCGATAAGGATCCGCAGCGTCGCATCGCAACGCTGCGAGATGCGGGGGAGTTGCAAATACCGATGACGACGGGATTGCTGATTGGGATTGGCGAGACACGAGAGGAGCGCGTTGCAGATCTTATCGCACTGCGAGATCTCCATCGTCAGTATGGTCATTTGCAAGAGCTGATCATTCAGAACTTCCGCGCCAAGCCCGAGACTAAAATGGCGGGTTTTGCCGAGCCAGACATCGATGAATTGTGTTGGACCGTTGCTGTCGCACGTTTGGCGATGGGCCCTCACATGAGTATTCAGGTGCCGCCCAACCTTAACCCCGACCATTTACAAAGATTGGTTAACGCCGGTATCAATGACTGGGGCGGGGTCAGTCCGGTGACGCCAGACCATGTCAATCCAGAGGCGCCATGGCCGCATCTAGATCAGCTGGCACAAGATACCTGGCGCGCAGGAAAATGGCTCGATGAGCGTTTGACGCTATATCCAGGGTACGCCACCCAGCTTGAGGAGTGGGTTGATCCCCAGCTCCATGCGGGTGTTCTGCGCTTAGCTGATGGCGAGGGTTTCGCCAAAGATGATTGGCGTACAGGCTCGCATGAGCCGCCCCCGCCAGCCGTGTTGCAACTGGTGACCCAAGCGCCCCGGCGCGCGTCGCCTCGGAATCTCGAGACCATCCTAGAACGCGCGCAGGCGGGCCTGCGCTTGACTGATCTAGAATGTGCGCGTTTGTTTCGCGCTCGCGGAGAAGAGTTTGCTCGAGTGTGCCAGGCGGCCGATTCGGTTCGGCGAGATCGATGCGGTGATCGCGTCAGTTATGTGATCAATCGCAACATCAACTACACCAATATCTGTGCCTTCAAATGTCAGTTTTGTGCGTTTTCGAAAGGGAAAACGCACGATGATTTGCGAGGCAAGCCCTATAACATGGGGCTCGATGCCATCGCCGAGGCGGTCGAGGAGGCACGCGGTGAGGGTGCCACCGAGGTCTGTATGCAAGGCGGTATTCATCCGTCATACACGGGCGACACCTATCTTGATATTGTTCGGACTGTAAAAAGTGTTGATCCGAATATGCATGTGCACGCGTTCTCTCCCCTCGAGGTGACTCACGGCGCGCAAACATTGGGGATCTCAGTGCCGGAATTTTTGGCGCGGTTGCAGCAAGCGGGCCTAGATACACTGCCGGGCACGGCTGCTGAAATTCTCGATGATGCGGTTCGAGATGTACTGTGTCCCGATAAATTAAATCGCAACGCGTGGCTGGACGTCATTGAGTCCGCCCACCGGATGGGGTTGCGAACGACAGCCACAGTGATGTTCGGTCATGTCGATGACTACGGCAGTTGGGCGAGTCACCTGTTGGCGATTCGCGATCTTCAAGAGCGCACAGGCGGCTTCACCGAATTTGTGCCACTGCCGTTCGTCGCTGCGGAGGCGCCCATATACCGCCGTGGACGATCCCGATCCGGTCCATCGTTTCGTGAAAGTGTCTTGATGCATGCCGTTGCCAGACTGGTCTTCAATTCAGCGATCGAAAACATTCAGGCATCGTGGGTGAAAATGGGTCGCTACGGACTGGAGGCCTGCCTCTCCGCCGGCGTGAACGACATGGGCGGCACACTGATGCGAGAGTCGATTACGCGTGCCGCAGGTGCGCAGACTGGCCAGTGCCTCAGCGCGGAGACTTTGTGTGAGATTGGGGTGCAGGCGGGCCGAATTCCCTGGCAAAGGGACACACTCTATCGTCCGGTGATCGAGCCCACACACGCAATCTATGAGGAGCCGATCTATGCCGCGGTATAAAATGCTCGTGCGAAGCCACCCGATCGCCGGCCGCGAAGCTGACTATAATCGCTGGTATCAAGATGTTCACCTCTCCGATGTTGTCGACATTCCAGGCTTTGTCGCCGCACAGCGCTTTCGTGTGGCAGAGGAGGTGTCAGGGGTCGACAAGCCACCGTATTTAGCGGTCTATGAAATCGAAGCGGTCGATGCACAGACTGCAAAGGCTGCGCTAATTTCTGCGTCGATGAGTGGCGCAGTGCGGATGGAGCCGGTGATTGATTTATCGCGCACGGATTCCGCGATTTATGAACTATTTGGTGATGAGGTGTTGACGAAGACGCCAGCCAATGTCGAAACGATTGGCGAGTGAACTTGCCCGGTCATGTTTGTTTTTTGGTCGTAAGCGGGCGGGCCGCCAGAACGAGTAAGAGGGATACCCATGGATATTAATGTCGTGATGCCTTTCGACGATGTCGAACATTCAGACGAATTCATTACCGCCGAAGCCGTGGCAGTGATAGCGAAACATGTCGAATCGCTCGGCTATTCGGGTGTCAATGTCACTGACCACCCAATACCCACTGCACGTTGGCGCGATTCGGGCGGGCACGATGCGCAGGATCCCTTTGTGATGTTGGGGTTGATCGCCGCCCATACGCAGCGCATCCGCTTACAGACAGGTATTTTGGTTGTTCCCTATCGCAATCCCTTTGTGACTGCGCGTGCGGCCGCAACGCTTGATGTATTTTCTGGTGGCAGAGTCACCCTAGGCTTAGGGGCGGGCTATTTGAAGGGAGAATATTTCGCTCTCGGTGTTGATTTCGAACAGCGCAATGAGCTCATGGATGATTACATTAAAGCAATGAAGCTGGCGTGGACCGGTGAAACCTTTGATTATGAGGGGATTGGCTTTAGCGCACGTGGAAATCGGCTACGACCGGCGCCAGTGCAAAAAAATGGCATTCCTTTGTTGGTCGGAGGCAACTCGCGTCGCGCTATTCGACGTGCTGTCGAGCTTGGAGATGCATGGTACCCATTTTTCACCCCGAAGCTATCCACCTCGACAGTGCGCTCGGCGAGCTTTGAAGGCGAGGACGACCTTGTGGCTGGCGTGGCTTACATGCGCGAATACAGCGATCAGATCGGGCGCGAGACACCGCCCGAGATTGTGCTGACGAGCATGGCCTCAGGTAACGTCGGCTCGACGCCGCAAGAGCTCCTTGATGTTATCAGTCGCTACCGTGAGCTCGGCGTGGTCGGCACAGCCGTCGGCTGGGCCGTCAGCGCTCGTTCGCAATGGTGTGATCAGGCGCAGTGGTTTGCTGAAGAAGTACTGCACAAAATACAGGCCTAATCTGGGCGAGTGTGGTCCAGATCTGTGGCATCGGAGGGCAGCCCGGTATCCGAATCGATCAGGGGTAGTTTGATGACAAACAATCCGCCTGATTCAGCGCTGTGCGCCGTGAGCTGCCCCCCCATGTCACTGATAATGCCGTGACTGATGGAGCAGCCAAGACCCACGCCTTTGCCGACTTCTTTGGTGGTGAAGAAGGGTTCGAAGATACGCGGTAACAGTGCTTCGGGAATCCCTGGCCCGGAGTCGCTCATTGTCAGCCGCGCTTCCTTTGTGTCAGCAGTCAGCTGGAGGCGAATCTCGCCGGTGTCTGCGGTCGATTGGATTGCATCGCGTGCATTGCTGATGAGATTCATGAGCACCTGCTCAAATTGTATTTCTGAGCCCCAAACAGTGGCGTGTTCGGTGAGCTCGTTCTCAAAGAAGAGTTTGATCTTGACTTGCTGCAGTTGGTGGCGCCAGAGAGAAAGGGCGGTCTCGATGCGCTCGCTGAGACTAAAGGCCGAGAGTTCCTTGCCAGTTGCGCGGCCATAGGTGCGCATGTGACCTACCAGTTGCGCGGCCCGATCCACTTGAGAATCGATTCGCTCAAGTTTTTTGTTAAGGGACTCTCCTTCAGGAAGCTTGGCGAGCGCCTTCTTAAGGTTCGCTAAGGTCAATCTGATCGTGTTGAGCGGCTGGTTCATTTCATGCGCCAATCCGGTGGACATCTCACCGAGCGTGGCCAGCTTTGCCATGTGAAAGAGCTGTGCCTCGCGCGCTTTGACATCGGTGACTTCCGTGAGCAATTGCCAGTGACCATCATTTTCACCTTGAGTACCGAGTCGCTCTGCGCAAACCCATAGGAACGTTCGGGGTCTTCCCGCCACATCGTTACAGCGGATCTCTTGAATCTCATCGGCGAGATCGTTCGGGGACAGCGTATTGATATCAGAACATTCCTCAGCCATCTTCGACCACGCGGGATTACGGTAGCTCAGGCTGCCGTTTGCGTTTCGACCCGAGATGCCGATAGGCGCTCGCTCTAGCAGTGACTCCTGGCTCCTAAAGACAGCGTGAAGCGCACTTTGTGCATCCTCGAGTTGCTGTGTTCGCGCTGCAACCTGAGCGGTCAGAACGCGCTCAATCCGCCGAGCGACCAAAATCTGTCGCGCAATAACCAGCAACCCAATAATACCCATGCTCAGCAGCATAATCAGTTCCAGAGTGAGTCGCTCAGGAGAGTCTTTCAGTCGGAAAAAGTTATAGGCCAGTAAGGTGATGAAGAACAAAATGAGCGAAATTGTACTCGAGCGCCAGGTACGCTCGTGAAAATCTTGTGCCTCATGATCAGTGGTTGTCTCTGCAGACCAAGGTCCCAAGCCAGATTTGGCTCGGTAAACGATCGCCAACAGTGCCAGCGTAGCGATGGCGAGACCATGGGCGAGGCCAGCGAGTTCAATGAATACATCGGTTTGCCCTCCCGCGGCATAAAATGCCAGACCGATCAGCGCATCGCCGGTGAATAATAAGCCAATGAATATCGATAGTCCCCGATAGAGACTTGGCGGCACACTGGGGTCGCGGTCATTGCGAGCCAGCGCCAGTGCTGCCAGCATAGCAAAGTCCATGAGTGGGTAGCCCATCTCGAGAATCGCCAGCGCCGCTTGGTTTTGGCTCTGTCGAATAACAAAGATCCAGACCAGCGCACTCAGTGCGATTACGGTGGCGAGGACATCGAGCGTCGGTAGGCGCCAATCCGCTACGCGCTTGGCGCGGCCTCGAAGTTGCAGGAGCGCTGTAATGTAGAGGCCATAGGCGGCCAGCTGAAGCAGATCGCCTAGCGGTGTGATGATCGGCCCTGATTGCGCGATGCCATCGAGCGCAGCAATCAGGAACAGCACTGCAGCAGCGGTGTCGGTGCCTAATCCAGACAAGAGTAGTGCCCAGACTAGACGCATTTGCCTTGGCTGAGGCATTGCGATTACCCACGCTACGAGAAGCCAAGCGACCACCCGCGTTATCATGTTGCCCGAGACGGCGAACACTACAGATTCGGTCCGTGCCGGCCAAAAGCCAATGACAGTCGAACTTAAGACAAGTAATACCATCAGCCAGTGAGTGGGTTTTGACACGAGCTAGCGGCTCCATCTTGTAATCAAGGCGTTAAGGATACCGCGTTTGACCGCAAAGAGGGTTGTGGCGCTGGGTCTGGAGGTTGGACCTGAGAGTCCCCGCTCATCATTTCCGTTTAAGGGTATCTCACGCCAAGATAACTTGCTTGCCGGTTCAAAAAACATACTGTAAATTCAAATTTTTTCCGAGTCGGTCTTGAGCCAGGCTGTTTGGGGACTGTGTTGACTGATTAACTAAGAGGGTTTTGCTATGGATTTAGGGATTACACCGCGGCTTGCGCCAATTTTGGAGGCTGTGCGCACATTTGTGACGGACCGCGTCATCCCGCTTGATGATGAGTTTGTAAGCGAAATCGAGGTCGGCAGCCCGTGGGAGTACACCCCACGACAGACCGAAATTTTGGAGTCGCTTAAAAGTGAGGCGAAGGCCGCTGGATTGTGGAACTTTTTCCTGACGGGCGAGGAGCACTCTGGTCTGACCACGGTTGAATATGCCTATCTAGCCGAGGAGATGGGGCGCTCCTATTTGGCAGCGGAGTGTTTTAACTGCTCGGCACCCGATACCGGCAATATGGAAGTATTGCTGAAATATGGCACTGAGGAACAGCAGAAGCAGTGGCTAGAGCCGCTTTTGGCAGGAGAGATTCGCTCGTGTTTTGGCATGACCGAACCTGGAGTTGCGTCGTCCGATGCGACCAATATCAGCACGCGTGCGGTGCTTGAGGGTGATGAGTGGGTGATCAATGGTGAGAAGCACTGGACGTCTGGCGCTGGAGATCCCCATTGCAAAGTCATGATCTGTATGGTGAAAACGAATCCCGATGCGCCCAAACATCAGCAGCAGTCCCAGATTTTGGTGCCAATGGACACGCCTGGAGTCGAAATTCTCGGACCATTGAAGGTGTTCAATATGTTGGATGCACCGCATGGTCACATGCGTATTCGATTGAACAATGTCCGTGTTCCCAAATCTAATATTCTGCTCGGCGAGGGGCGCGGGTTTGAAATCTCCCAAGGGCGTTTGGGCCCAGGCCGGATCCACCATTGCATGCGCTCTATCGGTGCGGCGGAGCGCGCGCTGGAGCTATTGTGTGAGCGAGCCACCAGTCGCGTTGCCTTTGGCAAGCCGCTGGCACAGTTGGGTGGCAACATCGATATTATCGCCAACGCACGGATGAATATTGAGCAGGCTCGTTTGCTGACGCTAAAAGCTGCTTGGATGATGGATCATACCGATCCTCGCGAGGCGCGTATCTGGATTTCGATGATCAAAGTGGCGGTTCCGGAAATGTCGCTGAAAGTTGTCGATGATGCGATTCAAATACACGGTGGTATTGGTATTTCTCAGCAAACGCCGCTCGCAACAATGTGGTCTCAGCAGCGAACGATTCGATTGGTCGATGGGCCCGATGCCGTTCACCGCATGGTGGTGGGTCGCCATGAGCTGAAAAAATATGCGCAGGTTGAGTCTGAAGCGCCCGCGACGTTTAGGGACGGCTGATCGCTTGTCCCGGGGTGATTCGCTGGAGTTGGACGATGTGCTACGCAGCCTAACGGCTGATGCACAGTCGCGATGAGAGCGAACGCATACTGTGGCAGACGTTGAGTGGATATTGAATACACAGGAAAGGCGATAGGAGAGGAGTTATGGCTGCAACAACGCTGAGCGTGGAGGAGTACCTGCAGAAAGCAGGAACCTCGCTGCCACCGAGTGATTGGTTGACGCTCGATCAGGATCGGATTAACACATTCGCGGACTGCACAGAGGACCATCAGTTTATTCACATCGATGAGGCGGCCGCGGCGCAAACACCTTTTGGCGGCACTATCGCCCATGGCTTCCTCACGTTGTCGGTGCTATCTAAACTGTGCACCGACAATGTATTGGTGCCAGAGGGTATGGTCATGGGGATTAACTATGGCTTCGACAAGGTCCGTTTTTTGACCCCCGTCAGAGCGGGTAAACGAGTCCGAGCGCAGGTCGAATTGATGTCGATAGAGCAGAAGGACCCGAACCGGTTTTTGGTCAAGCAAGGCGTCACGGTAGAGATCGAGGGTGAGGCGACCCCCGCGCTGTATGCAGAGTGGTTAACAATGCAGGTGACGGGCTAGGCTCGGGCACGTAATTGGATGGAGAAGAGAGACTCATGAGTATTCGATATGACGGCAAAGTCGCCATCGTGACAGGCGCAGGGCAAGGCCTCGGTCGTAGCCATGCAATAGAGCTTGCCAAACGGGGCGCCAAGGTGGTGGTGAATGACTTAGGGGTCAGCAAGGACGGCGTTGGCGCTAACAGTGAGGCGGCCCTTGCGGTGGTCGCTGAAATCGAAGCGTTCGGCGGTGAGGCAATGGCTAACGGCGCTAACGTAGCTGATTTCGCACAGGTGGAGGCCATGGTGGCCGACACGATGGCGCGTTGGGGGCGCATCGATATCTTGGTTAACAATGCCGGTATTCTGCGCGACAAGAGTTTCAGCAAAGGGCCGATGGACGATTTTAGATTGGTTGTCGACGTTCATTTGATGGGGACGGTGTACTGTACCAAAGCATGCTGGGAAATCATGAAGGAGCAGGAGTACGGGCGCATCGTGGTGACAACATCCTCTAGCGGCCTCTACGGTAATTTCGGTCAATCAAACTATGGCGCCGCGAAAATGGGCGTGGTTGGGATGATGAATACCCTGGCGCAGGAGGGTGGCAAGTACAATGTGCGCATCAATGCGTTGGCTCCAACCGCTGGAACTCGGATGACAGAAGGCCTTTTACCCGATGATGCTTTCGATTTACTAACACCCGAGACTGTGAGTCCTGCGGTGCTATTCCTTGTTTCTGAGGATGCACCCACGCGAACGATTTTAGCCGCGGGCGCCGGCGCTTTCGCGGTTGCGAAGATTGTTGAGACGACAGGGATGTGGCTGTCACAAGAGGATCAGACTCCCGAAGGGATCGCCGCGAATTGGTCAACTATTTCAGAGGGCGGCGAGACAGCCTTGAATGCCGGGTTTGAACAGAGCTTCAAAATGGTCTCACAGGCCATGGCGGGCTTGGGCATCGCTCAGGAATAATGCGCGCGACTCTGCACGATAATTAGCGTCTAGCGCGCAGTGCTTGCGGATACATCGCGTGAGTCGGGACGCTTCAAGCGTTTAACAAATGGGTGCTCGCGCGCTCAGGAAGATAACACGACAGGGTCCAAGAATGGGCTCGGCAAGGAGAACACGATGAAAGAAGCAGTGATTGTCTCGACAGCCAGGACGCCCATCGCTAAGGCGTACCGTGGTAGCTATAACAATCTGCCTAGCCCATCGCTGGCTGGGCATGCGATCGCCGCGGCGGTTGAGCGGGCAGGGATTGAGGCTGATCGGGTAGACGACGTGATCTTGGGCTGCGCGCTGACTCAGGGTACACAGTCAATGAATATCGGCCGACTCGCAGCACTGCGCGCGGGCTTGCCCGTATCGGTGTCAGGAATGACCATTGACCGCCAATGCTCCTCTGGCCTCATGGCCGTAGCGACCGCCGCAAAACAAATTCTTCATGATGGTATGTCCGTGGTTGTGGGCGGCGGTGTGGATTCTATTTCGCTTGTTCAAAATGAACACATGAACATGCATCGGATCGCTGACGAAGCGTTGATGGCGATGCACAAAGATGTCTACATGCCGATGTTGCAAACTGCAGAAGTGGTGGCTGCGCGTTATGGCGTGTCCCGCGATGCGATGGATGAATACGGCTTGCAATCGCAAAATCGCGCCTTAGCGGGTGCGCAGGCCGGTCATTTCGATGCCGAGCTGGCGCCGATCACCTGCTCTAGAATCGTCTGGGATAAGGAGACGGGCGAGGCCTCAGAGGCCGAAGTGACGGTATCAACCGATGAGGGTATTCGGCCCTCAACCCTTGAGGGCGTGCAGGGTCTCAAGACGGTGGTCGAGGGCGGCACGATCACAGCGGGTAATGCGTCACAGCTGTCTGACGGTGGTGCAGCGCAGGTCGTGATGGACTCTACTCTGGCCGAACAGCTGGGGTTAGAGCCGCTCGGTGCTTACCGCGGTATGGCGATCGCAGGTTGTGAACCTGACGAGATGGGAATCGGTCCTGTGTTTGCGGTACCCAAATTGTTGCAGGCGCACGGACTCTCAGTGGATGACATCGGACTGTGGGAGTTGAATGAAGCTTTTGCGGTTCAGGTCTTGTACTGCCGCGATCGCTTAGGTATCGACAACGACAAGCTGAATGTGAACGGTGGCGCGATTGCTGTTGGTCATCCCTACGGCATGAGCGGATCGCGAATGATTGGTCACGCCTTAATTGAGGGGCGTCGTCGCGGTGTGAAGTACGTGGTGATTACCATGTGTGTGGGTGGCGGTATGGGCGCTGCCGGTCTGTTTGAGGTCTATTAATGCAAACGCAAGCATTGGTGTGCCGACACCACGGACTGCCCGATCAACTCGATTTGGTATCGGATTGGGCTGTCCCTGAACTGGGTGAACACGAAGTGCTCATTCGCGTGAAAGCTGCGGGGCTCAATTTCCCTGACGTCCTGATTATTCAAGGCAAGTATCAGTTTCAGCCCGAGATGCCCTTCGTCCCCGGTGGTGAATGCGCAGGCGTCGTCGAGGCTGTCGGCAGTGGTGTGACACGCTGGTCGCCGGGTGATGAAGTGGTGCAAATGGGCATGTCGGGCGCTTTTGCCGGCCACATCGTGGCCCACGAGATGGCGATATTGCCCAAGCCCAAGGCGTTGAACTTTACCCAGGCAGCCGGTATAGGCATCACTTATTTCACGACCTACCATGCCCTGGTGCAGCGGGCACAGGTACAGCCCGGTGAAACGTTGCTGGTTCTCGGCGCAGCCGGTGGTGTGGGTAGTACCGCGGTCGAACTCGGTAAAGCACTGGGCGCGCGCGTGATTGCCGCGGCCAGCTCTGAGGAGAAGCTCGCGCTATGCCGAGAGCTAGGCGCCGATGAGGTCATTAACTATTCGGAGGAGTCGCTGAAGGATCGTCTGAAAGCATTGACCGATGGTCGCGGTGTCGATGTCGTCTATGATCCGGTCGGTGGTGATTTTTCTGAGGTGGCCTTGCGCAGTATGGCGTGGAATGGACGATTTCTCGTCATTGGCTTTGCCAGCGGCCCCATACCTAGCATTCCACTCAACCTAACTTTGTTGAAGGGCTGCGCTGTGATCGGTGTGTTCTGGGGTCGATTTATAGGTGAGGAGCCACAAGTGCAGCAAGCGAACGTCGATGCACTCTGGGCGATGTTTGAGTCGGAGCAGCTCAAGCCTGTGATCACCGATGTCTACCCGATTGCGTCCTTTCAAGAGGGTTATGCTGCGATGATGGAGCGTCGCGCATTGGGCAAGGTGATCTTTACCTTTGACGCATGACTACGTTCCATTTCCACACTGCCGCTGAGATCGTCGTTGGCGCTGGCGAATCGCGCCGGTTGGCAGAGGTGTGCGCACGCTACGGTATCAAGAAACCGTTTTTGGTCACTGATCCGGGGCTCGTTGCGATCGGCTTAGTCGATCCCATTATCGACGCGCTCAAATTAGCCTTGGGGTCCTTGGCAGTGTTTTCTGATGTGGTCGCAGACCCACCTGAGTCGACGGTCCTGGCGGCACTCGATGGTCTGCTCGATGCGCACTGTGATGGCGTCATTGGTATTGGTGGCGGGAGTTCCCTCGATGTCGCGAAAGTGATTTCAGTGTTAGCCAATCGACAACAATCGCTCGCTGAACTCTATGGCGTCGGCAAGGTCACCGGTCCGCGGTTGCCACTGATATTGGTGCCGACTACTGCGGGCACCGGCTCGGAGGTCACACCGGTTGCGGTGATTACCACTGGAGAGACCACCAAGGCGGGGGTCAGTTCTTCAGTGCTGCTACCCGATGTTGCATTCCTTGATGCAGAGCTCACGGTCGGTTTGCCACACGCAACTACCGCGATGACGGGTATCGATGCCATGGTCCATGCGATCGAGGCCTACACGTCGAAACATCATAAAAACCCGCTCTCAGATATGCTGGCATTGGAAGCCCTGCGCCTGCTAACGGCCAATATCCGTCGGGTCCTAGAGCAACCGGGAGACCTACAAGCAAGAGAGCGTATGCTGCTTGGTGCCATGATGGCGGGGCAGGCTTTTGCTAATGCGCCTGTGGCGGCGGTGCACGCCTTGGCCTATCCCTTGGGTGGTCACTATCATATCCCGCATGGACTCAGTAATTCGCTAATGCTGCCCGTGATATTGGCGTTTAATGCCGAGGTGGTCAGTTCGGAATATCTGCAGCTGGCGACGGCGCTACCGGCGACTGAGGTTCGCACTGTCGAGGCTTGGATCGACTGGTTCACCGTACTCATTCAAGAGACGGGTTTACCGGCGACATTGCAGGCCGCCGATGTTCCTTTCGAGGATCTGCCAATGTTAGCCGCTGATGCGATGCTCCAGCAGCGACTTTTGGTCAATAATCCGCGCGAGGTTGATGAGGAAACCGCATTGGCACTCTATCGTCAGGCTTGGGGTGTCACCGGCTAGGACTGCAGGACAGTTTTTGGCGCTTGACGCAGGGCGTAGATGCCCACAATCAAAACGACAACGGCAGCGAGGGTTGCCCCCATTTCGGGGTGCCACTGATACAACGCGCCGCCAACCACGGGTCCGACAATAAACCCCACAGCAGGGCCAGCAGCCACCAAGCCCGCGGCACCGCCCTGCTCGTCGTAGTTCACAGCGAGCGAGGCACCTGAGGAGATGGCGGGCGCAGTGAGACCAAATCCCGTACCCATGAGCGCGAGTGCGGGAACCAGCGACCACAGCGAGGTAGAAAACCCAATTGCGATCGACCCCAGACACATGAACAGTGCACCACCTGCAACCAGTTGTAGTGGAGGACCCCGAAAGCGCTGCACGACGGTGAGTTGCATAAGCAGCATGCAAATCGCTGAAGGGACGAACGAGAGCCCCGTGTATTGTGCGGTAGCTTCGGGTCCCAGCAGCAGCATATCTTGTACCCGGAAAGCCATGGTCTGCTGAACACTGCCAAACGCGCTGTAGATCCCAATGCCGCACAGTAGATAGACTCGG
Source organism: Halieaceae bacterium (assembly GCA_038134505.1). GTDB lineage: Bacteria > Pseudomonadota > Gammaproteobacteria > Pseudomonadales > Halieaceae > Luminiphilus. The sequence continues at coordinate 131,208 of JAYPVH010000006.1, forward strand.
AGTCGTGAATCGCTCAATTTCAGTTTCTTGACTGCGGGTCGCTGAGAGGGGTGCTGCCGATCCGGAGGGAGGAACAGCCAAATAGTCAACGCAGCCAGCGCCGCCAATAATGCTGCGGTATACAAGGGCACCAGTAGCCCAATACTGGCTACGGATACCAAGATGGGACCCAAAATCATTGCGATGCTGTTCGCGGTACCGAGTTTGGCGAGGGTCGGCATACGGTGCTGCCTGCTGGTGTGATCGGCTGCATAGGCCACGGTCGCAGGCCCTGAGGCGGACATAATGAGCGATTGGCAGCATCGCACCAACAGTGCCCAGAGAAACAGGTAGGGCACCGACTCGTTTAATCCCCACCAAAAAACGAGGGCAAAGCACAGGGTTCCCACGCTGTAGCCTGTAAGGCCCAGAAGAATCAGCGGTTTGCGCCCAGTGCGGTCGGAAAGACGACCCCACCAAGGTGAGGCGATCGTAAAAATAAGAGCTGATGCAGAAATCATGCTGGTGATCGCGATCTCACCGAGCCCCACCTCTCTTCCCAACGGGGGCAGTATGGCAAAGATGATCGCTTGACCAATGCCGTGTGCCAACAAACCAAAGATGAGAATCGACAGCTGTTGGGTGCTGAGGCGCGCGTCGGCAGGCACTGACTGCTCGCCAGTTTCGAGGGGATGCGTCACGCTTCAGGCGCGACCCGAGCTGTGATCCAGTGATAGCGCGTCGGCAGCAGTCTCACCAACCAGTGCACCAGTTTTGCATCCATACCCACCAGAACTTGCCGCTTTTTCTTCTTGGCGGCTTTCAAGATGATGGCCGCGGCTTTTTCCGGCGTTGTGTGTGCGTATCGTCGGAAATGGGCGTCTCGCTCTTCGGCAGAGGTCTGGCCCGCTTGCCCATCAGAGCGTGCTTTATATGCAATGCCAGTACTTATGCCGCCTGGGTGCACCGCTGTGATATGCAGGTTGCTGTTCAGATTTTCAGCAATGAGCGCTTCAGTAAAGCCGCGCACAGCAAATTTTGCCGCGTTGTAAGCCGTTTGAGTCGGCACGGAGACCATGCCAAAAATGGACGACAAATTGACCAGATGTGCAGCGGAGGATCGACGAAGCAACGGCAAAAATGCACGGGTCCCAGTGACAACTCCCCAGAAATTGATATCCATGAGCCAGCGAAAATTCTCGTCGGTGGACTCTTCGAAGCGTGCGCCGTAGGCGACACCTGCATTGTTGATCAGCAGATCAAGAGACGGCGTTTGCTCTGCCACATCGTCTGCCCAGCAATAGATCGCATCGGGGTTGCCGCAATCGACGATTGCTGTGTGACAGTCAATCTCTGGTCGCGACAACATCGTTTGGGTTTGTGCCAAAAGCTCAGGGTTGATGTCGCAGAGCCAAAGTCGGCAACCTTCTGCGTTAAGTTGCAACGCCAAAGCGCGGCCGATGCCATCGCCAGCGCCGGTGACGACAGCAGTTTTTCCGGAAAAATAGGACATCTCGGTCTCCCTCGTTGGAGCCGACATCCTAGAGCATCGGTGGACAAAAACAATCGCCCATATGAGTCTTTTCGTGGACAGTCCGCCCCTGAACGAATAGACTACGGTCCCAGCCTGTACCGACTCCTTCGGATGCCACAGCGTCTCGCTTTACCGCGAGAGGCGATGGCGCGAGCGGCGCACACGTGGAGGCGAGATTGCTCAAACACGTGTGTTGTTCTGGGTTTTTAGCCATCTTGGCGCAGACCCGTTCACTGACATGTCGGTACATCAAGTAGCTTCAAAAGGACCCAAGCTTTTAGCACGGGTCGGACCGGTACTCGAGCCCCACAGTGGCCTGCCGGTCTCAACGGACTGGGAGGTCGATGTGTCTACAGTTGCTATCCTCGCGCTCGAAGATGGCACCATTTTTCGCGGCCTTTCGATTGGTGCTTCGGGAAGTGTGGTCGGTGAAGTGGTCTTTAACACGGCGATGACGGGTTATCAGGAGATACTGACAGATCCATCTTATGCCAAACAAATTGTGACATTGACTTACCCGCATATCGGCAATACTGGGACCAACTCTGAGGATGAGGAGTCAGACAGTATTCAGGCGGCAGGACTGGTGATTCGTGACTTGCCGTTATTGGCATCTAATTATCGTTCCGAACAGGACTTGAGCAGTTATTTACAACGCCACGGCACGGTGGCGATTGCCGATCTCGATACTCGAAAGCTCACGCGCATTTTACGAGAAAAGGGTGCGCAAGCGGGCTGCATTATGGCCGGCGACGTCATTTCCGAGGACGATGCCCTCGCGCAGGCGCGTGCTTTTGGTGGTTTGAAGGGTTTGGATCTGGCAAAGGAGGTCACGACAGCGGAGCCCTATGAGTGGTCGGAGGGGTCCTGGCAGATTACGGGTGGATTCTTGAAATCTGAGGGCAAAGGCTTTCACGTCGTTGCACTCGATTTCGGAGTGAAGCGCAATATCTTGCGCATGTTGGTCGATCGAGGTTGTCGAGTGACGGTACTGCCGGCGCAGTCAGATTTTGCGACGGTCATGGCGTTGTCTCCCGACGGTGTGTTCCTATCAAATGGGCCGGGAGACCCCGAGCCTTGTGACTATGCCATTGCGTTGGCCCAGCAGGTCATGGCGGCGGCGATACCGCTGTTTGGCATTTGCCTGGGTCATCAGATCATGGCATTGGCCAGTGGTGCCCAGACCCAGAAGATGAAGTTTGGCCATCACGGCGCTAACCACCCGGTTCAATCTCTCGATGATGGTACGGTCATGGTTACCAGCCAGAATCACGGGTTTACCGTCTCTGAGGACAACTTCCCAAGTCACCTCAGAGTGACGCATCGATCGCTGTTTGATCAGACCTTGCAGGGTATCGCGCGCACCGATGTGCCCGCTTATAGTTTTCAGGGCCACCCGGAGGCGAGTCCGGGACCGCACGATGCGAGTACTTTGTTTGACCCCTTCATAGACGCCATGCGTCAGCATTCGTCGGTGTGAGAGGAGTCAGACAAGATGCCTAAAAGAACGGATATCAAAAGCATATTAATCCTCGGTGCTGGACCGATCGTCATCGGTCAGGCCTGCGAATTCGACTACTCTGGTGCGCAAGCTTGCAAAGCGCTGCGTGAGGAGGGCTATCGCGTCATTTTGGTCAATTCCAACCCCGCCACGATCATGACGGATCCGGCAATGGCCGATGCGACCTATATTGAGCCCGTCGAGTGGCAGACGGTCGCCCGAATTTTGGAGCGCGAGCGCCCAGATGCGATCCTGCCAACGATGGGTGGTCAGACGGCGCTCAACTGTGCTTTACAGTTGGCGCGTGAGGGTGTTTTGGAGCGCTTGGGTGTTGAGATGATCGGCGCGACTGAAACGGCCATTGAGAAAGCCGAGGATCGTGAACTGTTCGATCAGGCCATGCGTCGCATCGGCTTGGAGACGCCGCGCGCCGACACGGCGCACACCCTAGAAGAGGCGTATCAAGTCCTCGAGGACATCGGTTTTCCCTGCATTATTCGGCCATCGTTCACCATGGGAGGTTCGGGCGGTGGTATCGCGTACAACCGCGAGGAATTTGAGGCGATCTGCTTGCGCGGTCTTGAGCTGTCCCCGACCCGTGAACTGCTGATTGACGAGTCATTGATTGGCTGGAAAGAATTTGAAATGGAGGTGGTGCGAGATAAGAAAGACAACTGCATCATCGTCTGCTCAATCGAGAATTTTGATGCGATGGGGGTACATACGGGCGACTCAATTACCGTCGCCCCGGCGCAGACACTGACCGATAAAGAGTACCAGCTGATGCGTAATGCCTCATTGGCCGTGTTACGCGAGATTGGCGTCGAGACGGGCGGGTCTAATGTCCAGTTCGGTCAGTGCCCCGATACCGGTCGTTTGGTGGTGATCGAGATGAACCCTCGCGTGTCGCGCTCTTCCGCATTGGCATCGAAAGCAACGGGCTTTCCTATCGCAAAGGTCGCGGCCAAGCTGGCCGTTGGTTACACGCTCGATGAGTTAGCAAACGATATCACTGGCGGCGTCACCCCAGCGTCGTTCGAACCTGCAATCGACTATGTCGTGACAAAAATTCCGCGTTTCGCCTTCGAAAAATTCACCACGGCCGATGCGCGACTCACCACACAAATGAAGTCGGTCGGTGAGGTCATGGCGATTGGCCGTACCTTCCAAGAGTCCTTGCAAAAAGCGCTGCGCGGTCTAGAGGTAGGCTCTGCGGGCTTTGAGAGCAGGCTCACGGTAGTCGATGCAGACAGTCGTGCGGACCTGGTGGACAAGCTAACTCATCCGGGTGCTGAGCGCATTTGGTATATCGGTGACGCGTTCAGGGCGGGCTTTGAGATTGAGGAAATTTCGGGATATTCGGGTGTCGATCCTTGGTTTCTCGTGCAAATCGAAGATCTTATTCACGCAGAGCAATCGCTGGCAGGCAAAGAGCTCTCGGGTATCGATGTAGCACAGATGCGCTCGTTGAAGCGCAAGGGCTTTTCTGACAAACGCTTGGCCGCAGTGTTGGGCGCGACAGAGGAGGCTGTGCGATCACACCGTCGCAGTCTGGGGTTGCGTCCGGTTTATAAACGAGTCGATACCTGCGCCGCGGAGTTTGCATCGGCGACCGCCTACATGTATTCGACCTATGAGGATGAGTGTGAAGCCTCTCCCAGTGATCGCAAGAAGATTGTCGTATTGGGGGGTGGTCCAAACCGTATAGGTCAGGGAATTGAATTTGACTATTGCTGCGTTCATGCGGCACTTGCGATGCGCGAAGACGGTTACGAAACGATTATGGTCAACTGTAATCCAGAGACCGTATCGACGGACTACGATACCTCTGATCGCCTCTACTTCGAACCGGTCACGCTTGAGGACGTTCTGGAAATTATTGATCTCGAAAAGCCAACCGGTGTCATTGTTCAATTTGGTGGTCAAACGCCGCTCAAGCTCGCGCGAGCATTGGAGCGTGCGGGTGTGCCTATTATTGGCACGACACCCGATCAGATCGACCGCGCAGAGGATCGAGAGCGGTTCCAGAAGATGATTGAAAAACTCGGTCTGCGTCAGCCAGCCAATACAACGGTCCGAAGTGTCGACGAGGCTGTCGCAGCAGCTGAGCAAATTGGCTACCCATTGGTTGTGCGCCCGTCGTACGTCTTGGGTGGCCGAGCCATGGAAATCGTTCACGCAGAGACCGATTTGTTGCGCTATATGCGTGATGCGGTGCAGGTTTCAGACGATGCCCCAGTGCTTCTCGATAGTTTCCTTGGGGCTGCGGTTGAGGTCGACATCGATGCCGTTTCCGATGGCGACACTGTGGTCATTGGCGCGATTATGCAGCACATCGAGCAGGCGGGCGTGCATTCGGGTGACTCAGCCTGCTCACTGCCGCCCTATAGTTTGCCGGCTGATGTGCAAGACGACATGCGTGCCGTCGTGAAGGCGATGGCCTTGGAGCTCAAAGTCTGTGGGTTAATGAATGTGCAACTGGCTTGGCAAGACAATCAGATTTATGTGATTGAGGTAAATCCGCGCGCATCACGCACGGTCCCTTTTGTGTCGAAAGCCATAGGCCTGTCTTTAGCGAAAGTGGCCGCACGCTGTATGGCGGGACAAAGCCTCGAATCACAGGGCGTGACCCGAGAGATTGTGCCGCCTTATTTCAGTGTCAAAGAGGCGGTCTTGCCCTTTAACAAATTTCCGGGTGTGGACCCGATTCTGGGCCCCGAAATGAAATCGACTGGGGAAGTAATGGGCGTTGGTGACACTTTTGCGACCGCCTTTGCTCGTGCACAGCTGGGGGCAGGGGAGCTGACACCTACAGACGGCATCGCGCTAATGAGCGTGCGCGATTCAGATAAAGCGGGCGCAGTTGATGTGGCAAAGCGGCTGGTTGCGAAAGGCTTTACATTGGCGGCAACGCGAGGCACCGCCACGGCGCTAGAGGCGGCAGGTTTAAGCGTTCGGGTCGTCAATAAAGTAGCGGAGGGTAGACCGCATATCGTCGATATGATCAAAAATGACGAGCCGTCGATCATTATCAACACCACTGAGGGGCGTCGCGCAATTTTGGATTCCGCCTCGATCCGAGCGAGTGCAGAACAACACAATGTATTTTACACCACGACACTAGCAGCGGCAGAAGCTGTCTGTCGGGTGCTTGAACAGGATCCAGATCACGAGGTTCGACGCCTGCAGGATTTGCATGAGACTATTGCACCATGAATAAAGTACCCATGACGGTTGCGGGCGAGCGCGCTCTGCGTGAGGAGCTCGATCATCTAAAGCGCATCGAGCGGCCGCGTATTACGGCGGCTATTGCAGAGGCGCGAGAGCACGGTGACTTGAAAGAAAATGCGGAGTATCACGCGGCTCGTGAGCAGCAGAGCTTTGCTGAAGGGCGCATTCAGGAATTGGAACATAAGCTGTCCCACGCCCAAATCATCGATATCACAACGATTCCCGCAACGGGAAAAGTCATCTTTGGCGTGACGGTCGATTTATTAAATGTCGATAATAACGCCCCCGTGACCTATCGCATCGTTGGCGAGGATGAGGCCGACGTGAAAAACAATTTGATCTCGGTGAGCTCCCCAATTGCCCGCGCGTTAATGGGTAAGGAGGAAGGTGACGAGGTGGTCGTGCGCGCTCCGAGCGGCGACATCGTCTACGAAATCGAGTCTGTTCAGCACCTACCTTCTTGATGAAAGTGATTCTCATTTAGTGTAGTCTGCGCCGCCTAAACGGTTTATCGCTGAAACGGACGCAACAACATGACAAGCTCAAACGACACCATAACGCTGTGGGATATCGCGCCCAGTGCAAGTTGTTTGGTGTCGGGATTCGATGCGCATTTACCTGAACCTTACCGCGTGCGGTTGATGGAGTTCGGATTTCATCCAGGCGAGCTAGTGGAATGCTTGCTTGCGCCCCAGTTCGGTGCCCCGCGTGTTTATCGTGTTAGTGACACGGTCTATTCGCTCGATCGAGACATCGCGACATTGGTTCACGTGTCGCCAGCCGCAGGCGTTTCATCGTGAATAAAACCCTATTGATAGGTAGCCCAAATTCGGGCAAAAGCGCCTTGTTCAACCGTTTAACCGGTCTCAACCAGCGTGTGGCGAATTATCCGGGTATTACTGTCGACGTGAGTTCGGGCGCGTTACAAGGAATGCCTGATGTTGCCTTAATGGATTTCCCAGGCACCTATTCGCTGCAACCGATTTCCGCCGAAGAGGCGGTGGCGATCGATTATTTTCGCCGCGCGTTGATCGATCCAGAGGTACGGCATGTCCTGTGCGTTGTCGATGCGACACGCTTGGAAAAGGGCCTCTATTTTGCGCTTCAGGTCATCCGAGAATGTCAGCGGCATGGCAAGCCCGTCTCAGTGCTCGCCAACATGGCTGACGTACTGTTTGATCACGAACTTCGTTTCGATGCTGAGGGGCTACAAGCAGAGTTGGGCGTGCCGGTGATTTTGGTGTCGGCTCGGACGGGACTGGGTATCGAAGATTTGAAAACAAGCCTTCGCACCGCGCTGGTCTCGAGTGATCCGGTCAATGATCACTGGGTGGGTTCTGCTGATACCCTATTGCGCGGTACTGCGCATCAGATGGCGCACAAATACGCGCCTCACGGTGATCTGCTGGTTCGTAGTCAAGCTCGACTCGATCGCTTTTTCCTTGGATCAGTGACGGGGGGTATTGCCTTCTTTGCCATCATGCTCCTGATGTTCCAGTCCATATTCACTTGGGCGGCACCGGTCATGGATGCAGTAGAGAGCACAGTGGCCGCTCTGGGCGCGGTTGTTGTGCCGTTGCTCGGTCAAGGGGTTGCTGCAGACTTCGTCTCCGATGCGCTGTTCGGCGGTATCGGCGCTTTCCTGGTATTTGTTCCTCAGATTTTCGTTTTGACCTTGATCATCGGCGTCCTCGAGGACTCTGGATACTTAGCGAGAGCGGCGCTCATTTGTCACCGCCCACTGCGGATGTTTGGCTTAACTGGAAAAAGCTTTGTGCCCATGTTATCCGGTGTCGCCTGCGCTATTCCCGCGGTCTACGCGGCGCGCAGCGTGGATTCTCCACGACAACGGCTGATGACTTACTTAGCCATCCCACTGATGCCCTGTTCTGCGCGCCTACCGGTCTATGCGTTGTTGATTGCCACTTTTGTGCCTGACCAGACTTTTTTCATCGGTGTCTTGGGCTGGCAAGGCTTGGCGATGTTTGCGATCTACCTATTTGGCCTGGTTATCGCGCTGATTGTGACCTCAATTGTGAGCCGGTACACCCAAGCTGCACAAACAGACCTGCCTTTTGTTCTTGAACTGCCGCCCTACAGAAGACCCGGCCTGAAGCCGATTGTGCGCACTGCGCTGAATAGAGCGTGGCACTTTATTACCAAAGCGGGTCGTATCATTTTGATGGTGACGATCGTGGTTTGGGTGCTCGGTTATTTCCCGAATCAAGGGTCAGATTTGGCGTCGTCATGGTTGGGCCAGATCGGTCAGTCGATCGAGCCTGTCTTCTCGCCGATGGGGCTCGATTGGCGTTACGGTATTGCCATTCTGTCGTCGTTCCTAGCGCGAGAAGTGTTCGTTGGTACACTCGGTACGATCTTTGGTATTGAGAACGCCGAAGAAAATCTCATACCTCTGGCCGAGACGATTCAGGGATCTGGTTTGCCGATTGGCGCAGGCATCGCATTGTTGGTGTTTTTTGCGGTCGCACTGCAGTGTGTGTCGACGGTCGCATTGTTGGCCCGTGAGGCGGGCTCGTGGCGGGTCGCGCTCCGCATGCTGATCTGTTACCTGCTGGTGGCCTGGCTGTTAGCGGTCATGGTATTTCAGCTGAGTCAACTGGTGCTTTAAGGTCAATCGGACGCTCAGGCGGCGCACGCGCTGCGCTGATCACCAGTCACAAAGTTGTTGGCAGCTTGTTGCGGGGCGGCTTCGCTGAAGCGGCGTGCGAACGTCAAGACGCACGCTTTATCGGGTTGCAAAGATGACACTGCAAGCAACGGCGACACGCCGGAAGCGAACGTCGACGTGAATTCTTGCGCGACAACGCGGTGGCTTGCGATTAGGCCAAACGTTGCAGGTTTGATTTTTTCGGATCGGCCTGAGTATTGAAGCGTAGCAATGTTGCAGTATTGCCGATGCGTTGAATGAGCAACGCGTTGGCGCGGTCACAGGCTTCCGAGATGAGCGCATCGCGGACCTCGCGATCACCCACCTGAACTTTTATTTTGATCAGTTCATGATCGAGCAGCGCGCGCTCAATTTCCCCTAGGACCCCGTCGCTGAGGCCAGCGCCCGCGACGGTGACAACGGGGTTGAGCTTGTGGGCAATCGCGCGATACTGTTTCTTCTGAGCATTGTTAAGCGTAGGTGTTTCAGATTTCATGCTAAGTGGTCGCTTGTTGGGGTGCGTAGTGTAACGTGCTCCGCTGGGAGAGTCGTCAGTAAAAATGGTAAAAAAACGTTCATCATCTCGCGCGTGGCTGAAAGAGCACCGAGAAGACGTCTACGTGCAGCGGGCTTTGAAAGACGGCTATCGCTCGCGTGCGTGCTACAAATTATTAGAGCTTCAGGAGCGCGATCAACTGATCAAGCAGGGTATGACCGTGGTGGATCTTGGCAGCGCCCCCGGCGGTTGGTCCCAGGTCGCGGCACAGTTAGTGGGGCATCGTGGCCACGTCATCGCGAGCGATATTTTGCCGATGGATGCGATTGCGGGCGTTGATTTTATCCAGGGGGATTTCACCGAGGATAGGGTCTTTGAAGCCCTGATGGCGACGCTGGAAACGCGACCTCCACAAATCGTTCTGTCAGATATGGCTCCGAACATGAGTGGTTTGAAAGCGGTTGATCAACCCAAGGCGATGTATTTGGTCGAATTGGCGCTCGATCTCACCGTCCGTTTATTGCAGTCTGACGGCACCTTTGTCGCCAAAGTCTTTCATGGCGAGGGGTTTGAGGAATGGCTGTCCGAAGTGCGACGGCATTTCCGACAGGTGCTCTCGCGCAAGCCGGAGGCATCCCGAGCACGATCCCGAGAGGTTTACATTGTTGCCAAAGGTTTTAAGGGCCGTGATGAGTAAGTATCTTGCTCTATGGCCACGCCAATGAGCCGGGTTTCGGTCTATTTCCAAAGAGGAAACCCCTGCCGGAGGCTTGAAATTTATAGTTTTGGTGCCATATCACCCATATTGAGAGCGAAAGCCTGTCATTTGGTGCGCTTTAGCGCGCTATACTGTTGGGCCGAACCGCCGAAAGGCGCGATCACTACGAGGCATTACCCTTGAATAATATGGCAAAGAATTTACTCCTTTGGGTCATTATCGCCGCGGTTTTGATGTCGGTGTTTAACAACTTCAGCCCCGCGCGCAACGCCGAAGAGCTCGGATACTCGGACTTTATTCGTGAGGTCCAAGCAGACCGTGTGACCAAGGTGGTCATCGATGGTTTAACCATCGAGGCTCAACGACTCGATGGCTCACGTTTTGAGACTGTGCGACCGATGGTTGACGATCCAAAATTGATGGATGATTTACTGTCTCACCAAGTGGTGGTTGAGGGACGAAAACCAGAGCAGCAGTCAATTTGGACACAATTACTCCTCGCCAGCTTCCCGATTCTAATCATTATCGCTGTGTTTATGTTCTTCATGCGCCAGATGCAGGGCGGTGGTGGCGGTCGCGGTGGTCCGATGAGTTTCGGAAAGAGCAAGGCCAAACTTCTGGGAGAAGACCAAATCACGACAACCTTCGCTGACGTCGCCGGGGTTGATGAAGCCAAAGAAGATGTACAAGAGCTAGTTGAATTCCTGAGAGACCCTGGACGCTTCCAGAAGCTGGGAGGGCGGATCCCACGGGGGGTGCTTATGGTCGGTCAGCCTGGTACGGGTAAGACACTACTTGCGAAAGCCATCGCAGGTGAAGCCAAGGTGCCTTTCTTCTCGATCTCGGGCTCAGACTTCGTTGAAATGTTTGTGGGCGTCGGTGCCTCGCGGGTGCGTGACATGTTTGATCAGGCGAAGAAGCAGTCGCCCTGTATTATTTTCATTGATGAGATTGATGCCGTTGGCCGTCATCGCGGCGCGGGCTTGGGCGGCGGTCACGACGAGCGTGAACAAACGCTGAATCAGCTCCTCGTTGAAATGGATGGGTTTGAAATGAACGACGGGGTCATTGTGATCGCAGCGACCAACCGTCCCGATGTTCTCGATCCCGCCCTGTTGCGACCCGGCCGTTTCGACCGCCAAGTCGTCGTCGGTCTCCCTGATATTCGCGGCCGAGAGCAAATTCTAAAGGTCCACATGCGCAAGGTGCCGTTATCTGAGGACGTCGATGCCTCGAAAATCGCGCGAGGTACGCCCGGATTCTCGGGAGCGGACCTTGCTAATTTAGTGAATGAGGCTGCGCTTTTTGCAGCGCGAGCCGGTGTGCGCTTAGTGAGTATGCTGCAATTCGAATTAGCAAAAGACAAAATCATGATGGGTGCCGAGCGTCGTTCAATGGTGATGTCGGACGCTGAGAAGCGCAATACCGCTTACCACGAAGCAGGGCATGCGATTGTCGGCAGGTTAGTGCCAGAGCACGACCCTGTCTACAAAGTGTCGATTATCCCCCGAGGGCGCGCTTTGGGGGTGACCATGTTCTTGCCCGAAGAGGATCGCTACAGTCACAGCCGGCGCCATATCGTGAGCCAGATCACGAGCCTGTTTGGCGGTCGAGTGGCGGAAGAAATGACCCTAGGTCCCGACGGTATAACCACGGGTGCTTCGAATGATATTCAACGTGCGACTGAAATTGCGCGGAAAATGGTGACCAAGTGGGGACTGTCGCCCAAGCTTGGCCCGCTCATGTATGACGAGGGTGGCGAGGAAGTCTTTCTCGGTCGCTCGGCGGCACAACCCGCAAAGGCAATGTCTGACGAAACGGCTTTGGCTATTGATCAAGAGGTGCGGCAGATCATCGATGACTGTTATGCAAACGCACAGCAAATTCTGGAAGACAATCGGGATAAGCTCGATGCTATGGCAGAGGCCTTGATGCAATACGAGACCATCGATGCAGAGCAGATAGACGCCATCATGCGCGGCGATGAACCAGCACCACCAAGTGATTGGGCGAATCGAGATGGTGGCTCTCAGGGCGATGACTCAGCGCAGTCGCCGCCCGTGGGTGATCCGGTTACAGATCTCTAGGCGATTAGCTCGGGTTTCGCTGGGGTGATGCAATGCGGTGCTTGCTCGTTGGATTTAACTCGGCCGCGGGTCATGGGCATTCTCAATATCACGCCTGATTCATTCTCAGATGGCGGCCAGTTGTGGCAATCGGGAGGACTGCTGGTCGACGCGCTGCTTGCTCGCGCCGAAGAAATGGTGACCGCAGGTGCCGCTATTCTCGATGTGGGCGGTGAGTCGACACGACCGGGTGCGCAGAGTCCAAGTGAGGCTGAAGAACTCGACCGAGTGATACCTGCGATCGAGTGGATCACCGGACGGCTCGATGTGTGTGTATCGATTGACACCAGCTCTCCCGCAGTGATGCAGGCAGCAGTCGAGGCGGGCGCGCACATGATTAACGACGTCCGCGCCTTAGAGCGTCCGGGCGCGTTAGAGCGGGTCGCTGATCTCGCGGTTCCGGTGTGCCTCATGCACCGGCAAGGTGAACCACAGACGATGCAGCTGGCGCCGACATATGACGATGTTGTCGCAGAGGTCTCGGCCTACTTGCTGAAAAGAGTTGAGGCTGCGCGCTTAGCCGGGATTGCTCCAGAACGAATCGTGTTAGATCCGGGATTTGGATTCGGTAAATCCTTGCCGCACAATCTCGCACTGATACAAAGACTGCCCGAGCTGGCGTCATTGCCGCATCCGCTGATGGTCGGACTGTCGCGGAAGTCGATGATTGGTGAAATCACCGGTAGGCCGACGCAGGATCGGCTCGCAGGCAGCGTTCTGTTGGCCGCACTCGCAGCGCAGCGCGGCGCGAGAATACTCCGAGTGCACGATGTGGCTGAAACCGTGGATGCGCTGAAAATAATGGACGCTGTAGGGGCCGATGGGTGAGTAAACAGTATTTTGGTACTGACGGTATTCGCGGCCGTGTCGGTCAGACGCCTATTACGCCTGATTTTATGCTCAAGTTAGGTTGGGCTTGCGGCACGGTCTTTGCGCAACAGTCTGCAGGGTCGCCTACGGTCGTTATTGGCAAAGATACACGGGTCTCTGGCTACCTTTTTGAGTCAGCTTTGGAGGCCGGTTTGGTCGCCGCGGGTGCAAACGTGCGTTTGCTCGGACCGTTACCAACCCCTGGCATCGCCCTGCTCACAAGGAGCTTAAAAGCGACGGCGGGTATTGTCATCAGCGCATCGCATAATCCTCATTGGGACAACGGCATTAAATTTTTTGACCAACATGGCCAAAAATTGACTGACGATATCGAGTTGGCCATCGAAGCTTTGATCGCTCAACCGTTGGTGATGGCAGCGCCCGAAAATTTGGGTAAAGCCAGCAGAATTAGCGATGCCTCGGGTCGTTATGTCGAGTTTTGTAAGGCAACATTTGATGACGATCTCAATCTAAAGACGCTGAAAATTGTCATTGACTGTGCGCATGGTGCGACCTATCAAGTGGCGCCCGCGGTGTTTTCGGAATTGGGCGCAGAGGTCGTAGCAATCGGCGTCGAGCCGGACGGATTCAATATCAATGCGGGAGTGGGTTCAACAGCTCCGATAGCGCTCAAAAATGCGGTTCTGCAACATCGAGCTGATGTCGGGATTGCCTTCGATGGCGATGGTGATCGCGTCATCATGGTGAATTCGGATGGCGACATTGTCGATGGCGACGAACTGCTGTTCATCATTGCGATGCACCGTCTGTCAAACGGCAACTCCGATGCCGGCGTGGTGGGCACTTTGATGTCCAATATGGGCCTAGAGTTGGCGTTGGCAGAAGAGGGTCTGCAACTCGTCCGTGCGCAGGTTGGCGATCGCTATGTCAAAGAACAGATGGTTGCACATGGCTGGGCATTAGGCGGCGAATCCTCAGGACACATCATCTGCGGAGGCTTAACGACAACTGGCGATGGTGTCGTAGCGGCACTACAAGTACTCAACGCCATGGTCCGTTCTGGCCGCTCGTTGCGCGTATTGTCGAGCCGCATGACAAAGCTACCGCAGGTTCTTATCAATGTGCCTTGTGATGATGTATCTGTCTTGGACTCGCCTGCTGTGTTGGTGGCAAAGCAGCGCGTCGACTCGGCCCTCGCAGGCCGAGGACGATTATTACTGCGACCCTCAGGAACTGAACCTGTGGTGAGGGTGATGGTCGAGGGCAATTCTGAGACTGAGATCACCCAACTGGCTGAGGAGATCGCCAGCGCCATTGGTGCGGCCCAGTAATTCTTGCCAGTATGCGGAGCTTTCGGTAGTATCGCCCGCCGCGGGCGCGTAGGAGGTCGCTCATGAGTCAGCGTTGGGTCATTGGTAATTGGAAAATGAACGGATCGCGTGCCGATCTGGCGTCATTCCAATCCGTGTGGTCCGATTTGTCGACTCAGGGTCCTAAGCACGTGAATGTGGCGCTGGCGGTGCCGAGCCCTTATTTTTCGGCCGTTGACCTCAGGTATTTCCAGGTGATGGGTCAAGATTGCGCTGAGCACGCGTCCGGGGCGTTCACAGGCGATGTCTCGGCGGGAATGTTGGTCGATAGCGGATGTTCCGGGGTGATTATTGGGCATTCGGAACGACGCCAGGGGCACGGCGAAACCGATGCGCTGGTACTCGCGAAAGCCAAGCGAGCTCAGCGGGAAGGTTTACTGGCAGTTGTCTGCGTTGGGGAAACCTTAGCGCAACGCGAGTCGGGCGATGCCGAGTCAGCGGTCGAGGCGCAGCTGAGCGAACTGGGCGCCTTGGATGTTGAGAGGCTGATCATCGCCTATGAGCCGATTTGGGCTATTGGCACCGGCCAGACTGCGACACCTGCACAGGCCCAGGCAATGCACTTCGCCATTCGAGGTTGGTGTCGGCAACAGTTTGGTGCGCAGCGGGCAGAGACCCTGCCGCTGCTCTATGGCGGCAGTGTTTCGGCGGATAACGCGCCGGCGTTGTTCGCCTGTGGAGATATCGATGGCGCGCTGGTGGGTGGCGCTTCCCTAGATCCAGTCGCATTGGCGACTGTGGTGAGTGCCGCGGCACGTTGAACGCCGTAGAGGAGTAGGCATGGAACAGGTTATTTTAGTAGTTCATTTATTAGTTGCGCTGGCGATTATCGGTCTGATCTTGATGCAGCAAGGTAAAGGCGCCGACATCGGCGCGTCTTTCGGCGCTGGCGCTTCACAGACTCTTTTTGGCAGCACGGGAAGCGGTAATGTGTTGTCTCGAGCCACGGGCTGGCTCGCTGCTGCATTCTTTGTTACTAGCTTTACTTTGGCTGTTATTGCGAGCAACCGCACGGCGGATGAGGAAGATTTGGGATTCACATTACCAGAAGCGACGCAGTCCACATCAACGGACTTGCCTGTGCTAGAATCCGGCTCCGCAGAGACAGATGTGCCCGTAATCGACGGTGGAGAGGCGCCTGCAGAATCGATGGATTCTGACTTGCCAATTGAGTGACAATAGACGACTTGCGGAAGTGGTGGAATTGGTAGACACGCTATCTTGAGGGGGTAGTGGCCATAGGCTGTGCGGGTTCAAGTCCCGCCTTCCGCACCAAATTACCAAGGAGCCCCGAGAATCGGGGCTTTGTTATTTTTGGCGGTT
>JAYPVH010000007.1:0-30887 GCA_038134505.1 Halieaceae bacterium
GCCTTCCTCATCACTATTTTTAATGACTTACTGAACCACCCGCTAGAGGATGAGCGTTTTCTTGCCGAGCCGCGGGCCGTGGTGATCGCGCCTACGCGTGAGCTGGTGATGCAAATCGCAGCGGACGCTATCGAGCTTGGTCGCTACACGGGCCTGAATACGGTGACCCTGATTGGTGGTGCCGACTACCAACGGCAGCTGCAGCAGGTCAACGCCCGTGTTACTGATCTGGTGGTGGCGACGCCGGGTCGATTGATCGATTTTATGGAGCGTCGAGATCTATTTCTTGACCGTGTTGAAACGCTGGTCCTTGATGAAGCGGATCGAATGCTCGATATGGGTTTTATCCCCCAGGTAAAACGCATCGTCCGTAGCACGCCGAAAAAAGAAGACCGACAAACGCTCTTATTTTCCGCAACCTTTACGCAAGACATTATCAATTTGGCAAAGCAGTGGACGTACAATCCCGTTACGGTGGAAATTGAGCCCGAACGTGTGGCGACTGCGACCATCGATCAGCGGGTTTACTCTGTCGCGAGCCATGAGCGGCTGGGTGTGTTGCTGAAGATCCTTCGTTCCCCAGAGGCTTCGAGCGTCATTGTCTTTGCCAATCGCCGTGATCAGGTCCGGCATTTGCATGAGAAGCTTCGTAAGGCAGGTATTTCCTGCGGACTTCTCTCGGGAGAAATTACTCAGGCCAAGCGAACCAAGACCTTAGAGCAATTTAAATCGGGCCGGATTGCTGTCTTGGTCGCGACCGATGTGGCGGGGCGCGGGATTCACGTCGACGGTGTGAGTCATGTTGTGAACTACAATCTGCCTGAAGATCCAGAAGACTACGTGCACCGGATCGGTCGAACCGGGAGAGCCGGCGCCACCGGAATCTCCATCAGCTTTGCCAGCGAAGACGATGCTTTTCTATTGCCCGATATCGAGGCACTGCTCGGTGAGCGGCTGAAATGTACACCGCCCCCGCCAGATTTGGGCGCGGATCACTGATCCATTGACGGCGCGGCCTGCCGCCCCTCTTCACACCAGAACAGCGTCGCTCCCGCGACTGCCGCTGGAATGACCACTAAGTTCACTACGGGAATTCCGGCAATGAGTGCAACAACGGCGCCGAAGCCAAGGCTGCTCAGACGTCTTCGCGCACAGACCTGGCGGACCATTCGGAAGCTCAGTCGGTGGTTATCCATTGGATAGTCGACAAATTGTAGGCTCATCATCCACGCACCGAGCAAAAACCACAGGAAGGGTGCCGCGGCATTGAGCAGCGGTATGAAACTCAGAATCAACAAGCCGAACGCCATCGGTAAGTAATAAACCAGCTTGCCGAGCTCTCTAAAAATGCCACGAGGTAGCTGTAAAAGGGCCGCGCTAATGCCTTCCAATGCCGGTACAGCTTCTCCTGTCACGTGCTCTTCGACTTTTTCTGCAAGCAGGGCGTGAAACGGTGACGTTAGAATCAGCACAATCAGAGTTGACGCATATCCTGTCAGGAGGCCAGACAGCAGCCACAGTATCGGCGCCAGAATCCATGATAAAAAATTGAGCCAGTCAGGGAGCCAAGATAGGGTGTCCTCATACCATTGACTGACATAGCCGTAGACCGCGGCGCCTAGCACCGCAAAAAGGATGATATTCGTCGCTAATGGAATGACGATGAACCGCCGCAATCCCGGTGTTTTTAAGAATACCAACCCACGAAAAAAATAATTGATACCTGTAAAGACACTGCCTTGCATGACACACCTGTTTCGATCTATTGATTTTTTTACTTGGGTGAGTCGGACTATAATGCAGGCTCAGCAGGAATTCGAATCCTATGCACGACGACGAGCTATTTCACGAGCAGATGGCGGGGGTGACACCGTTGCAACGGGAGCCGCGCGCACGACTTAAGCGCGATACGCCGATCAGCGTTGAGGCGCGACGTGCGGCTGCACAGGGATCTCCGAAATCGGTCAACCCTTTGGTTGATGAGGGGGTCGAGCCACTTGATGCGTGGTTCGTCTTGGACTTTAAAAGGCCGGGGATTCAAAACGGCGTCTATCGGAAACTCCGGCAGGGCCGTTATGAAATCGAGGCCAGACTCGATCTGCATCGAATGACAGTCCGTGAGGCACGTGAGGAAGTGGTGGCCTTTATTGCGGAGGCATCGGGACTCGGGCTGCGCACTTTGCTGATCCTTCATGGCAAAGGTCAGCGCCAGAGTGAAGTCAAAGAGACCGCAGTGCTTAAAGGGTATGTCAACCAATGGTTACAGGCGATAGACACGGTGCAGGCATTCCACTCCGCTCAACCGGTGCATGGCGGTACGGGTGCCGTCTACGTGCTTCTGCGAAAAAGCGCTGAAAAGAAACGAGAAAACAGAGAGCGGTTTTTGAAGGGGCGTTTAGCTCCCGACGCTTAGTCGTCAGCTTCTAATTTCGCCATCAATATCGGGTTCAGGAGTTGCGGATTTGCCTGTCCCTGTGAAGCCTTCATGATTTGCCCCACAAAAAAGCCAGACAGTTTTTTGCGTTTGTCAGGATCTGCCGCGCGGTACTGTGCCACCTGATCAGGATTCTGCGCGATCACTGCGTCAACGAGAGCTTCCAATGAGCCACTATCGCTGACCTGTTTTAAACCGCGCTGCTCGATAATGCTATCTGTGTCACCTTCTCCAGCCCACAGCCCCTCAAAGACTTGCTTGGCTAGTTTGCTTGAAAGGGTGTTATCCGCAAGACGACGAATGAGACCTGCGAGTAGCTCAGGTGTTACGGGACTGCCCGCAATGTTGCACTCGTCGCGATTGAGTGCGGCACTTAAATCCCCCAAGACCCAATTGGCAGTGAGTTTTGGCTCCTGACATAGCGCAACGGTTGCCTCGAAAAAGTCGGCTGTGCTTCTGTCGTTTGCCAGTTGTGCCGCATCGTAGTCTCCGAGTTGAAAATCCTTAATAAACCGTCGTCGCTTGTCAGCCGGAAGTTCTGGCAGCGACGCGCGCACAGATTCAATGTATTGGTCATCAATGACGATGGGCAGTAAATCGGGTTCTGGGAAATAGCGATAATCGTTTGCGACTTCTTTCGATCGCATGGATCGTGTTTCGTTCCGCTCGGCATCATAGAGTCTAGTTTCCTGAATGATCTCACCGCCATCCTCTAGGATATCGATTTGGCGTTCGAACTCGACGGCAATCGCTCGCTCGACGAAGCGAAATGAGTTGACGTTTTTGATTTCGGTGCGAGTTCCTAAGATGTCACTTCCGGCTGGACGTACGGACAAATTGACATCACAACGCATCGACCCCTCAGCCATGTTGCCATCAGAAATTTCTAGCGCAATTGCCAGAGCATGGAGTGCTTTTAAATAGCAGACAGCTTGTTCGGCAGAGCGAAAGTCCGGTTCGGTAACGATCTCCAACAGCGGCGTGCCGGCCCGATTGAGGTCGATACCTGTCGCACCGGGGAACACATCGTGCACCGACTTGCCCGCATCTTCCTCGAGATGGGCTCGGGTAATGCGAATCGGCCACAGTGAACCGTCGGGCATCGGAACGTCGAACATTCCCTCGGCAACGATAGGTTCAAAAAATTGCGAAATCTGGTATCCCTTGGGTAGGTCAGGGTAGAAATAGTTTTTGCGATCAAACACCGAATGCCGACCTATCTTGGCCCCAATTCCGAGACCGAACATCACGGCAAAACGAATGGCTTGTGCGTTTAGCACCGGCAGCATGCCTGGCATACCCATGTCGACAGCATTGGCCTGCGCGTTCGGTTCGGCGCCGAAGGCTGTCGAGGAACCGGAAAATATTTTCGACGCCGTCGCGAGTTGTAGGTGGACTTCGAGGCCAATCACCATCTCATAGCTCATGAGGACACTCCCGAGATCATCGGTGCCCGATGTTGGTGCCAATCAGTCATCATTTGATAGCGGTGTCCAGCGCGCAATACAGTGGCCTCATCAAACGCACGGCCAATGAGCTGAAGGCCCACCGGCAATTTTTCAGTGAACCCGGCGGGAAGTGACAAGCCGGGTAGTCCGGCGAGATTTACCGATAGCGTGAAGACATCTTCCATATACATCGTGAGCGGGTCTTGATTTTTAGCGCCTAGAGTAAACGCGACACTCGGTGCGGCCGGCCCCGCGATGAGGTCTATAGATTCGAACGCGCGGTCAAAGTCAGCGCGGATAAGACGGCGGACTTGTTGTGCTTTTTTGAAATAGGCCTCATAGGACCCTGCCGACAGCGCGTAGGTGCCCACAAGAATCCGACGTTGTACCTCCTCACCAAATCCTTCGCTCCGAGATCGCTGATAAAGATCTTGCAGGTCGGCGGGATCAGCGCAGCGGTGTCCAAATCGGACGCCGTCATAGCGCGCTAGATTTGCCGAAGCCTCGGCGGGAGCAATGACATAGTATGTCGCGATCGCGTCGTGGGTGAGGGGAAGGTCAATGTCGACTAGAATCGCGCCGGCTGCTTCTAACTCCGCGATCGCCGCGTGCACGAGTACTGCGACGGCCGGATCGAGGTGTGATCCAAAGTACTGGCGTGGAAGCCCGATTCGTAGCCCGTTAATGTCATCGCTCAGGCCGTGGGTGAAATCGGGGCAATCGATAGCGGCCGTGGTTGCATCCAAGGGATCCTCACCGGCGATATGGTTCAGCATCATGGCACAGTCTTCAACACTCCTAGCGATCGGACCCGCTTGATCGAGCGACGATGCGAAGGCGACGATGCCGTAGCGTGACACGCGACCATAAGTGGGCTTTAGACCTGTGACGCCGCACAGCGATGCGGGTTGACGAATCGATCCGCCGGTATCCGTACCCGTGGCCCAAGGCGCAAAGCCCGCTGCGACCGCGGCGGCCGAGCCGCCTGAGCTACCTCCTGGGACCCGAGTGACATCCCAGGGGTTCTTACAAGGCCCGTAAAAACTCGACTCGGTAGAAGAGCCCATGGCGAACTCGTCCATGTTGCATTTGCCGAGGGTTACAGTCCCCGCGGTATGGAGATGCGAGACTACGGTGGCGTCATAGGGTGGCTTAAAGTCAGCGAGCATCTTAGATGCGCAACTTGTCGTGATGTTGCGAGTACAAAAATTGTCTTTATGTAGGAGAGGTAGACCTGCGAGAGGCTTGTGTTCCCCCGATGCGCGTTGAGCATCTGCGGCTCGAGCCGCCGCGAGTGCCGATTCGTCGAGTATTTCAGTGACTGCATTCAGTACGGAATTGTGTCTCCGAATATGCTGCAAATGCTCTGTTACTAGCTCGACTGCAGAAATTTCACCTCGATCCAGCAATGACAGCAGCGTTTTTGCTGAAGCGCCAATTACGTTTTGCATCATCAGTCGATGACCTTTGGAACAAGGAAGTAGCCCGCTTCCGATTGGGGAGCAACGGCAAGCAATGTCTCGCGCTGATCGGTTTCGGTGACGATGTCGTCTCGAAGCCGCTGAACCATGTCATGGGGGTTTGACATGGGCATGACACCGTCGGTCGGAATGGTGTGCAAACTAGCGACCATGTCCAGTACACGCGCGAAGCGCTCCGTGACAGCGGGCAGGTCGGCGTCAGTCATATCGAGTCTCGCCAAAGCGGCGACCTGACTCACGACTTCTGGAGTGACAGACATGGTGAGGAGATCCAAAATTCAGGGAAACCGGAAGCTATCACATTTCTGCCTTGCTCAAAAACCCTTGCGTTGGTACATTTCATTGCGTTGGCTTCTAAAGTCGCTAAAAAGGCAAATGGTGCGATTTTTGCCCCGAGTTTCGGCAAAAAAGCGTCTTCACTGTTTGCCCGCAGGGTCCGCGCCTAGGCGCGAGCTGACAAGGGTTGATATTTCATAGGGTCATTAGAGAGCCAGCACGCTCAGTGCAGCCAACTTCGGGTACACATTATGTTCAAACGCCTGCGAGGCTTGTTTTCCAGCGATCTGTCGATTGATCTGGGGACTGCGAATACCCTGATCTACGTGAAAGAAAAAGGCATTATCTTGAATGAGCCATCGGTAGTGGCCATTCGGATTCACAATGGACAAAAATCGATCGAAGCGGTGGGCACTGAGGCGAAACGCATGCTCGGGAGGACGCCGGGAAATATCAAAGCAATACGGCCCCTGAAAGACGGCGTGATCGCAGATTTCCAAGTCACAGAAAAGATGCTGCAACACTTCATTGCCAAAGTGCATGAAACGCAATTTATTAGACCGAGTCCGCGCGTGCTGGTTTGCGTACCCTGCACATCAACACAAGTTGAACGACGTGCAATTCGAGAATCGGCGCTGAGTGCGGGGGCGCGAGAAGTGCGTTTGATTGAGGAACCGATGGCTGCGGCAATCGGCGCCGGACTTGAGGTCGACGAAGCAACAGGGTGTATGGTGGTGGATATCGGTGGTGGTACCACGGAGATCGCTATCATCTCACTCAATGGTGTTGTTTACCGGGACTCCATTCGTGTGGGTGGCGATCGCTTCGACGAAGCGATCGTCTCCTTTGTCAGACGCGCTTATGGCAGCCTGATCGGCGATGCCACCGCCGAGCGGATCAAGCAGGAAGTAGGCTGTGCGTTTAAGGGTAGTGAGCTCCGCGAGATCGACGTTCGAGGCCGTCATCTCGCCGAAGGGGTTCCGAAATCCTTTGTGCTCAACAGTGACGAGATTTTGTCGGCGCTAGAGGAGCCGCTCGATTCAATGATGCGAGCGATCAAAATGGCGCTCGAACAGTCGCCCCCAGAATTGGCGGCGGATATTGCAGAGCGGGGCATTGTCTTGACGGGTGGCGGCGCGCTGCTGCGCGATATCGACAAGCGCATTTCGCACGAGACCGGACTGCCGGTTTTGATCGCTGACGACCCATTGACCTGCGTGGCGCGTGGCGGAGGTAAAGCACTCGAACTCATGGACCGTCACGCTCTCGATTTGCTGTCCACGGAGTAGCCTGAGGGCTTTCCTAAGCACGGAGGCAAGCCATCAAACCCCTATTTCTGAAAGAGCGTCATTTTGGTAAGCGGCTGATATTGATCGCGATCTTCTGCTTACTTGTCGCCATTTGGTTTCGCGGCTCCGCTTGGTCTGGGCCGATCTCGCAAATGTTGGTCGATATGGCGGCCAAGGTTCACCAGCTCGCAGCAGCGCCCGCAGACGGTGTTGCTGGGTTGACTCAAAGCTTTCGCTCACGAGAATCTCTGGCAGATGAAAACGAGCGATTGACTCAAGAGAATCTCATTCTCGCCGGAAAAACTCAGCGCTTGGCGGCTTTAATCGCCGATAACGCTCGCTACCGGACATTGATGAATGCCGCCTCTCTCGTCAGCGAGGAATTAATAGTCACTCGTATTATCGCTGTTTCTCCTGACCCGGTTCGTCATGCCGTTTGGCTCGACAAAGGGACGCGCAACGGTGTTCAGGTTGGCCAAGCTTTACTCGCTGCCGAAGGCTTAATGGGCCAGGTAGTCGCGGTTGGTGAAGGCAATTCCCGCGCGTTACTGATTACCGATAGTTCCCATGCTGTGCCAGTGCAAGTGAATCGTAATGGCGTGCGTGGCATTATCGAAGGGACGGGTCAGCTCTCCAAGATGACGCTTCGTCATCTACCTTCCACCACTGATATTGCCGAGGGTGACCTGCTGGTGACCTCTGGTTTGGCCGGGCGATTTCCGCCGGGGTATCCCGTTGCCGAGGTGACTCAAGTCGTTATGGCGCCGGGTCAAAGTTTCGCGGAGGTTGAGGCCAAACCGCTGGCCGACTTGGATCGTGGCAATTATGCCTTGATCGTCGCAACACAACCTGCTGCGCTAGACCCTGCTGCGCTAGACATAGCACCATGATGGTCCCCGCCAACGCACGCTGGGTCATCTTTGCAACATTGTTTGCTTGCCTGATGTTATCAGCGCTACCGCTTCCTATCAGTTGGAGCGCCCTTCGACCTTCATGGGCAATGCTTGGGCTTTTCTATTGGGTTCTTGCTTTGCCCCATCGTGTTGGGATGCTGTCGGCAGCGCTGGTCGGCGCTATTTTGGATCTGATCGAAGGCGCACCTGCCGGCGGACAGGCGCTCGGCTTGGTGATTTCTACGGCCCTACTGCAGCTGAATTACCAGCGCGTCCGGCAGTTCGATATTTGGCAGCAGTCGATAATGATGGGTTTGTTACTCGCGCTTACTGCCGTCATTGAACGGTGGGTACAAGATTTGCTCGGGTTTCCCGCTCCCGGTCTGCGATATTTGTACCCAGCGTTGGTGTCGATATTTTTTTGGCCGCTGGTCAGAGAATTATTGCGCGGCATACGGCGATACTACGAGGTCACCTAATGGAAGTTGTGCTGGCCTCCGCCAGTCCACGGCGGAGCGAGTTGCTGGGTTTGCTTGTCCCAGAGTTTCGTTGCGCGCCTTCAACAATTGATGAGGCGGCTAGAGAGCAGGAGCCGCCCCTTGCTTACGTGCAGCGAATGGCAATTGAGAAAGCAGCAGCCCATTCTGCCTGCGAAGCTATTGTGATCGGCGCGGATACGATTGTAGAGCACGATACGATGATATTGGGTAAGCCGCTCGATCGAGATCATGCATTCGCAACGCTCAGGCGCTTGTCGGGTCGTGCCCATTGGGTGCATACCGCGATCGCGATGATGCAGGGAGATCGGCGGCTTGAACGATGTGTCAGTACGGAGGTGTCCTTCGTGCCGCTGACCGACGCGATGATTGCAGCTTACCTTGATACCGATGAGCCGTGGGACAAAGCAGGTAGCTATGCCATTCAAGGTCTTGCGGGTAGCTTCGTAAAGAAAATAAACGGTAGTTATTCCTCCGTTGTTGGCTTGCCCTTGGCTGAAACCCGCGAGATGCTAACTGCATTGGGTGTAAAACTGCACTGGTAGGAATCTCGATTTGACTGAAAAGGTGCATCGCTGGCTCGGTAGAACCATTTGGCGTTTGCTGCTGATCGCGATCGTCTGTATGGCGGTGTATGTTAGCGGTGGCCGAATTCTGCTCTCTAATCTCAGCCCGCTGCAGTCTGATATTCAGCGGGCATTGCAACAGACGACAGGCCTCAGCGTCACTTTTGAGCGTATCCAGGGTGATATGGTGGCCTTTACACCCTTGGTCGAGATTCATCAATTAACGCTCTCTGACGATCGCTCGGGCTTTGAACTCAGCGTGCAATCAGCCCGCGTGAGTATTCATCCATGGTCCTCTCTCATCGCACTCGAGCCGCGTTTTGAGGAGTTATCGCTCGATGGGCCGGTCGTGAGGGCCAATTCGAATCTGGGCGCAGATGGCTCGTCTGGTCTCGATATGGCGGGCCTGTTCACTGGATTCAGTCGGCTGAGCGTGAGCGATGGCATGCTGATTGTCCCAATTCGTGATGCCCAAGATGTTGGCCGCGACGTTGTTCTCCGGGGTGAGGGGACGTTAAGCCGACGTGGTAGCGAGCGTATTTTTGATGCTTGGTTATTCAGTGATCAAGGCTGGTCGACGCGAGTCACCGGCCAAGGTATCGGCAATCCTCTCGACCTCTCTTCCTTCGAAGGAGAGTTCTATGGAATTTGGCATTCGCCAACGGCAGCCGCCCTAGGACCGCTAGGTGACCATCAGTTTTCGCTCGAGGGCACTGTCGAATTCTGGGGACAGGTGCAGTCGGCAACCCCTTCTCTGACCTTGGTGGCCGATTTGCCCGAGATCGCATTGGTGAATCAAGACGGCGCGCCGCAATCATTGTCGCTTCAGGCCACGAGTGTGATGGCGCAGACCGAAACAGGGTGGTTGGGTTTTATCGAAGGCGCCCAAGTCGGTATTGAGGGCGACATCGTTGCCCTGCCGCGTGCCCAGTTGCAGTTTGCAGATCGGCATCTGGCTGTTGTGGCGGAGCCTCTTGACTTGGGTGTACTCAGCGATTGGGCCATGAACACACGGCAACTGCCTGAGTCGGTTCACAACATCATCGCAGGACTATCACCGCGCGGACAGGTAGATGGCCTCGCCGTGACGGTCGAGTTTACCGATGACCTGTCCATCGGCGCTTTGCCTTGGCGAATAGCCATGAACCTGAGTGATGGTGGGACGACACCCTTCCGAGGGGCACCGGGATTTTCGGGAATCGATGCCTACCTTGAGATTCAGCCCGCGTCGGCTAAGGCTTGGTTAGAGACCCAGCAAGTGTCACTTGACCTACCGCAGATCTATGAAGCGCCATTGCGTATCGAGTCGCTGCAGGGCGAGCTTTCGGGACGCTGGAATGACGCAACGCTGTGGCTGAGCGATGGTTTGTTTGCTGCGAAGACGCCGCAGCACGACGCCTACATCCAGCTCGGCATGGAAATTCCATTGGTCCGTGATGGTCGTGTCCCTACCATGTCTCTTGCGATCGGTGCCCCAGAAGCACCGATATCAATTTATCAGTCGTATGTGCCCCGTGTGATCGGAGACCAGACTTACCAATGGTTACAGCGGGCATTTCTAGCGGGTCAATTGGCAGAAACAAGCTTTCTTTGGCGTGGTGCGTTGCGAGGCTTCGCGACCGCGGAGCAAACAGTGCAAGTTGGCGCCGCGATCCAGCAAGCCAGTCTTAATGTCGACCGCAACTGGCCGCAGATCACCTCGATTGACGCGGCCCTCTATCTCGACGAATCACGTGTGAGCGTTTGGGCAGAGTCAGCGCGGAGCGCCGACGTGAGTATCACACCAGCTTCGGTAGAGTTGGATACGCGAGTGTTTAACTCGTTGATTAATATGCAGCTCAGCGCTCAGGGTCGCACTGAGGACGCACTGTCATGGCTTCGTATGACGCCGATACTCGGCGAACAGGCAAAGCGCTTAGATGGCCTCTCAGCAACCGGTTCGGTGACTGCTACGCTGTCCTTGGTCGATGATTTAAGTCAGTTTGGAAAGAATCCAGATATTGTTGTGAATACAGCGTTTCGAGACACCACCCTAGCGGATGCAAACCTCCAACTAGCGTTAGAACATCTCAACGGTCAAGTTCAGTATTCCAATGCCCGTGGGTTCAATTCGCAAAATCTAGCCGGCACACTGTGGGGGTCGCCAGTCGATATTGCGATAGGGACGAGTGATGCGGCCGGTGAGGCCTCGTTTGCCAGTCATATCCGCACTCGGATCTCAGCGGATCATGTTGCAGATTGGTTGGCTCCCGAAGTGCCGATCCCCGTTGCGGGGGCGGCGGATGTGACCATTGATGTGCAGTGGGGCACGGTGTCTCAGGCAGTGCTGCGCTCCTCTTTACAGGGTATTTCGGTCATGTTGCCGGATACGTTGGGCAAGGAGTCGGAGACCTCAACAGAGATGCGTCTCACCATCCCCTTTGCCCATGATGCCCCCTGGACCTTTTATTGGGCAGATCATGCGGCCGGCTCGATGGTTTGGCATGGGAATGAGCTTTCCGGTATGGCGTTGGATTTGACACCGCGGTCACACGACCCGGGCACACTCAATTTACCCTCGGTCGATGGGCTTTACGTGACCGGGCAAGTTCCAGCCATTGACCTAGAGGCATGGTTGGTGGCGGGGGAGTCGCTGAGGCAATCTGGCTTATCGGTTGGGCGTAATACGCAGCTCACTTTGGAGGGTGTCTCTATCGAGTCACTTCAGTTAGGTGGCGCCGATCTTGGATCTTTGAATTTAGATTTCACTCCCTACCCTGATTGGGACATGCTCGGCTTGAATGCGGTTTGGTTGGATGCCGAGTTGACCCTGCCCCATACCGATGAGTTCCAAACGACTTTGGTCGTCAATACCCTAGATCTCGATCAAATGCCGGAGATCCTGCCTCAGGACACCGGGACGAGTGTGCCCGATCTTGGCGGCCCGCTCGACATCATCGTCGCCAACTTGGTTTACCGCGGTGATGTCATTGGTGCTGCATCCTTTGAGTTAGACAGCGATGGCCAGCGGTTACTCGCATCAGACATCGATGGCAACCTCGCTCGCGTGTACTTTGAGGAAGGCACTCAGTTAGTTTGGTCAGCATCAGACGATTCCGTGACGAGCGAATTGCAATTGAATGCGACGCTCGCTGATGCGAGTGAAACACTGAGTTTTCTCGATTTGCCCAGACTAGTGCAAACCGAATCCGGTCAGATTACGGCTCAGCTGTCATGGCCGGGTAGCCCGCTTGATGCTTCTGCGAGCAATCTTAGCGGGCTGATTGATTTAAAAGTTAAGAATGGCGCATTCCTCCCCGACTCTGACCAGGCAACGGGCGCACTGAGGGTGATTAGCCTGCTCAATCTCGCGGGTCTTCTCGGCCAGGCAAACGTCAATCAGCTGTTTGAACCGGGTGTATCGTTTAAGACTGCTAAAGGCCCTCTCCAATTTGATGCGGGGTCTCTGACGATTGATTCGTTCTCTATCGATGGCGGCTCCGGTAGCTTTACTTTTGATAGCAACATCGATTTGTTAAACGACCGTATCGATGGTGAGCTCATCGTGACGCTGCCGTTGGTTGATAATATTCCTTGGGTCGCTGCGCTCGCGGGCGGATTGCCTATTGCCGCCGGCGCATTTTTACTCAGTAAAGTGTTCGAAGATCAGGTCAATCAGCTTGCCAGTGGTGTGTATTCGGTCGCTGGTGAGCTCAATAACCCTGAAGTCACCTTTGTGCGTGTCTTCGATGCGAATCCAAGTGCTACTCGGCAGGTTGTCGAGAAAGTCAGTCAACCGGGCGCGGCAGAGAACTCACCTACTACTAATTAGTCGACACTTCAATCTGAGTCGGCCGCGTTATCCACATCGCGTAAGTAGCGAAATAGGGCACGGCCTACAGGGCTTTGCTGTCCGGCTCGACTGGCGCGCTGGTGTTGTCGCAGTAGCTGGCGAATATGGCCTCGATCTATCTCGGGCCATATTTGGACCGCATCGCCCAGCGCATCATCCCCTTCATTGAGGAGGCGGTCGCGGAAATGCTCCAACCGGTGCAGTTGCGCGGATTGGCTTTGGTGAGCCTGATCGAGCGCTTCGAGCGCGTCGATAATGGGTTGAGGGTCATCGATACTGCGCATCAGTTTGCCGATGAACTGTAACTGCCGTCGCAGTCCACCACGGGCTTTGATACGGCGGGCTAGGAGCACGGCCTCACGCAAAGACTCGTCCTGAATGGGAATTGTGGCCAGTTGTGTATCTGTGATTACGACGAGACGCTCGCCTATCGCCTGAAGGGCATGCATCTCCCTTTTTTTCGCACTTTTACTCGGTGGTGCGTCGTCCCAGTCTGAGTCATCCATAGAGCAGAGTCGCTAAGCCTAAAAACGATAAGAAACCGACAACATCTGTGATGGTGGTGAGCACGACGCCGCCCGCTAGCGCGGGATCAATACCCAACCTCCTCAATGCTAGAGGTAATAGTGCACCCGTCGTTCCAGCAGTCAGCAGGTTAATGAACATCGCAGCGGCTATGACGGCGCCGAGTCGTATATCGTCAAACCACATTGCCGCTGCTGCCGAGACGACGATTGCCCAGAGCAATCCGTTGATGAGACCGATCGCCGTCTCGCGGCCGATCAACCAGAGTTGGTTGCGATCATTGATGTGTCCCATCGCAAATGCGCGAATGAGCACCGTTAATGTTTGCGTGCCAGCGATCCCGCCCATCGATGCGACGATGGGCATCAGTACTGCGAGAGCGACGACTTTTTCAATTGTTCCCTGGAACAGATTGATGACCCAGGCGGCGAGAAATGCAGTCGCTAAATTGATGCCCAGCCAGATCGCACGTCGCGGCGCGGTCTGCACGATCGAGGAGAAGGTATCCTCTTCGCCGAGGCCCGCCAACGCCGCGAGCGAGTGATCAGCTTCTTCTCGGATAACGTCGACAATATCGTCGATTGTGATTCGACCCAAAAGACGACCAACGTCATCGACAACGGGCGCAGAAATCCAGTCATTTCGTTCAAATCGGCGCGCCACTTCCGCGGCCTCCATGCCTGCGGGAATCGGCTCTCGACTCGTAATCATCATTTCGCGGACCGATACGTTGGGGTCCGATACGAGAAGTGTTCTGACAGGTAATAAGCCGACGTAGGCATCATCACGATTTACAACAATCAAGCTGTCTGTATTCTGTGGTATTTCCGAGTGGCGACGAAGGTAGCGCAATACCACGTCGAGCGTCAGATCCGCCCGGATGGTAATGGTGTCGGTGCTCATCAGACCGCCGGCGACATCATCGGAGAACCCGAGCACTGCTTCAATGCGCGCACGGTCCTGGTCGTCCATGATCGACAGGACTAGAGATGTCACCTCCTCGGGGAGTTCTTGCAGGATATCGGCGACGTCATCGTCGTCAAGTTGGCCGACAATTTCCGCTAGTTCCTCGGGCTGTAGATCGACTAAGAAGGCGTTGCGCAGGTCTTCAGGAAGCTCGTTGATAACCTCAGCTTCCTGCTCGTCATCGACTAAACTCCACAAGACATGCCGGTAGTTTGGTGGTGAGGTATTGATCAGGTGCGCAACGTCTCCGGGAGACATTTCAGAGATCACGCCGGCGATATCAGCGAGCGTGCCTGATCTTAGGGCACGATCAACTCGACTCAGCTGCTTTTGCACGTTCGTCGCTGTGTTCACCGGTCGCCCTCCTGTTTGCGGCGAAATTATCCACCACTACAGAGCTAGGTGCACCCTCGTTTAGTGTGATTATTAGTCGGGTTCGCCGAATCGATCGGCGATCAGTGTCGTGAGTGCTTCAAACGCGAGCGTCTCGTCAGGACCCTCAATGTTCAGCGTGAGGATCGTGCCTTGGCCTGCGGCGAGCATCATCACGGACATAATGCTTTTGCCATCGACACCTTCGCCGTCCTTTTCCACCTGAATCCGGCTGGCGAAAGCAGCGGCACAGTCGACAAATTTTGCCGCGGCACGAGCGTGCAATCCAAGTTTATTGATAATTTCGACCGGTTGAGAGATCACAAGCCTTTGTCCACTGAAATATCACGGTGTTTGACCGAAATCGCATGTCCAGCATGCCGCAGTTGTGTTGCAACCGCCTCCGCGACAAAGACAGAGCGATGCTTTCCGCCAGTACACCCTATGCCAATCATCAAATAACTGCGTTGGTTGCGGCTATAGTCCGGTAACCAGTGTGCGACAAACTGGCTGATGTGTTCGATCAGCAACCGCGGGCTGGATTCCGCAATTAAAAACTCACGGACAGGTTCATCGAGTCCACTCAGGTGTCTGAGCGCTGGCTCCCAGTGGGGATTGGGTAGCATGCGGACATCAAAGACGAGATCTGCATCGAGAGGAATCCCTTTTTTAAAGCCGAAGGATTGGACTGTGACTTGCAGTGCATGCTCAGTTCCGATCTTGTAGCGCTCGCGAATGAGGTCCCTCAAACCGTGGACAGACAGCTCACTCGAGTCGATGAGATCTGCTGCGACTGAAGCCAGCGGGGTTAGACGCTCTTGCTCCAAGGCGATTGCATCAGTCAAGGATTGATCATCCCGGCTTAAGGGGTGTCTGCGGCGGGTCTCACTAAAGCGCTGTATCAGGATCTCGTCCCGCGCGTCGATAAAGATGGTTCTGCACGATACAAACCGCGGTAACTCTGAGAGCAATTGGTTGATACTCATCAGATCGTGCTCGGAATTTCGAGCATCTACGCCAAGAGCGACACCGCGGGGACTTAGAAAGTGGTCTCGGCTCAGAGTGTCTACAAGTTGGGGAATCAGCATAAGTGGCAGGTTATCGACACAATAAAAGCCCATATCCTCCAGTTCATGCAGGGCCGTTGTCTTGCCGGCGCCGGATCGACCGCTCACAATGATCAGATTCATTTATGCGGCCTCATCCTCGCGGATCGCGAGGCGATATAATTCTTGATCCTGTCGGGCCTCGCGCAAGCGCTGGCACCAATCGATATTTGAGAATCGCCGTGCAAGCGTTGCCAAAATATCCAGATGCAGTTGATGCGCTTCAACCGGCACCAACAAGAAAAATAGCAGGTCGACCAGACGACCGTCGGGGGCGTCAAAATCGACGCCTTGCTCCAGAGTCATCAGGCAACCAATCGGCGATTCGACAGCCTCAACTCGGCAGTGAGGCAGGGCAACGCCCCCACTCAGGCCGGTGCTTCCGAGTTTCTCGCGCGCCAGTAATTGGCTGAAGACCTCATCCTCACTCAGCGCTGGAAACTGTTTGGCGATGAGTTTAGCGGCGTGCTCGAAAACGCGCTTTTGGCTACTGATATCGCGATAGCATACCGTGCGATCTGGTGTGAGAAGTTGCGACAGTGACGCCATCGGTTAGCGGCCTCTGTGTTTTTCTTTGTGTTTGATGATTTGTCGGTCGAGCTTTTCCGCCAGCGCATCAATAGCGGTGTACATGTCATTGGATTCAGCGGTCGCAAACAGATCGGCACCTGAGATGTGAATATTGGCCTCTGCCTTATGGACGACTTTTTCCACGATCAGCGTGACTTCAATGTGTACGATCTGGTCGATATGCCGCTGCAACTTGTCGAATTTTTCTGCGACGTGCTGTCGCATCGCGTCGGTAACGTCGACATGATGACCACTGACCGTAATATTCATAACATTCTCCTTTTTGCTGGCGTTGACCGCGATGGCCTTGGCGCTGACCACCGCAATAGGGACCCGATACCCCATTTCAGTCGATGCCATTTGAACAAATGAACGGGACGCTGATACCTTCGCCAGTCACTAGATCATACGCTTTCTCTCATTAGAAGGCGCGATATTCAGTTGCTCACGGTATTTAGCCACGGTGCGCCGTGCGACAAGGACTCCTTGTGCCTTCAATAGGTCGCAGAGCTTGCTGTCGCTGAGTGGCTTTTTAGGCGCTTCATCGGCGACATGTTTTTTAATTAATGCCTTGATTGCTGTCGAAGACCAAGCGCCTCCTTCAGCGTTCGCAACTTGACTAGAAAAGAAATATTTCAGCTCATAAGTACCGCGCGGGGTATGCATGTATTTGCGGGTGGTTGCCCTAGAGACGGTCGATTCGTGCATATCAATTTGTGCTGCGATGTCCGCAAGAACCAGTGGCCGCATGGCTTCCTCCCCGTGCTCCAAAAACTGTGTTTGGTGCTGGATGATTTGCGTGGCGACCTTGAGCAAGGTCTCGTTGCGGCTGACTAGGCTTTTGATAAACCACCGCGCTTCTTGCAAGTGTTCACGAAAATAAGACCGGTCACGACCTGAGTCTTGCTGGTCCGCGAGCGCTGCATATTGTTCATTTACCCTGAGTTTCGGCGCGATGTCGGGATTGAGCTCGACGCGCCAGCCGCGCTCGGTTCTGCGGACGAAGACATCTGGAATGATGTACTGAGTATCGATGACACCGAAGCTAGAGCCTGGTGTGGGATCGAGTGAACGCACCAACTCCAGAGCGCCATAAAAGACTTCCTCGGAGACTCGTAGGCGTCGCGCGAGATGCCGCGGCTCAGTCGTAGGAATATGCTCTAAAAAACGCGAGACGAGCGCACCTGCGGTATCTCGGAAAGGGGTGTTGAGGGGCATTTGCCGAAGCTGTATCAATAGGCAGTCTTTGAGATCATGAGCAAACACACCGGTTGGCTCAAAATGCTGCAGGCGATGCAAGACGGCCATGACCTCGTCAAGCTCTAGATCTTCGATGGCAAGCGCCTCGAGGATCTGCTCGGGACTCTGTACAAGTCGCCCATCGAGATCGACCCCATCGATCAGGGCCAAAGCTATGGCGTGATCAGTTTCGGAAAAGCGTGTGAGGTTGAGCTGCCACATGAGGTGATCATGCAGTGATTCAGGGGTGGCGTCTTGATCCCAAGATTGCTCGTCTGGGCTCGCAGTTGGAGTGGGTGGGGCCGCAGACGGCAGCAGATCTTCCCATTGGGTATCAACGCTCAGTTCCTGATCGCTATGAGGTTCTGGTGCGATATCAGTGAAATCGAGTCTGGGAGCGCCGTCGTCTCCCGAGTCGGAATCAGTCTCGGGATGTAACTCTTCAGTTTGCTCGAGAAGTGGGTTGGATTCTAACGCCTCTGTGATCGTTTGCTGTAAATCAAGGGTGCTCAGCTGCAGTAGCTTAATAGCTTGCTGCAGCTGGGGCGTCAGCGCCAGCTGTTGCGTCATTCTGAGATGAAGAGATTGCTTCATAACGCCGCACGATTCGAGATGCTGATGTCAGTTTAGCGCTCTCATTGCTGCCGGGGCAATGGATTGGCCTGATCTTTGCATAGTCATACCAGATCGTTCGCCGTCATGGTTCCTAAGATCAATTGTGGGATTCCCCAAATGGAGGCGAAATGCGACCGGGCAAGCCGCTTAAATGGTGATTCAGAGCCTGAACTGCTGGCCGAGATAGACCGCCTTGACTTGCTCATCCTGCATGACCTTTTCCGGCGTTCCTTCACAGATAACCCGCCCCTCTCCGACGATGTAGGCGTGATCGCAGACATCCAGAGTCTCCCTGACATTGTGGTCAGTGATCAATACGCCGATGCCGCGTGCTGAAAGATGGGTCACAATGCCTTTTATATCGCCGATTGAAATGGGATCAACGCCAGCAAAGGGCTCGTCCAGCAGGATAAAGTCAGGGTCGGTAGCCAGCGCCCGTGCAATTTCAACACGTCGACGCTCACCACCTGACAGGGCTTGGCCGGTCGTGTCCCGTAAATGTGTCAGATGAAACTCCTGTAACAATGCGTCACATGTCTTTCGCCGATCTTCGCCGCTCAGGTCAGAACGTGTCTCGAGAATTGCGAGAATGTTGTCCTCAACACTCAATCGCCGAAAAATACTCGCTTCTTGTGGGAGGTAACCGATTCCGGCGCGTGCTCGCTCGTGAATGGGTTGTTGGGTGAGGTCGTTGTCGTCAATTCTAATGGAGCCGCCTTCACTCGCTATCAGGCCGACGATCATGTAAAAGCAGGTGGTTTTTCCTGCGCCATTGGGACCTAGGAGTCCGATGATTTGACCGCTTCGAACTCTCAGCGATACGTCTCGGACTACTGGCCTATTGCGGTAGCTTTTGGCGAGGTGGTCGACATGTAGGGTTTTGGTCACAGATTGCCCTCATTTTCAAGCCGTTGAGGGGGTATCACCACCTCTACCCTGTTGTTGCCCGCTGAATTGCCATCAGCTTGAATACGTTGCGCGCTGATGAGGTAATCGATGCGTTCTCCAACGATAAGGGCGCCATCCTGTTCGACGCGGGCGCCTTCAGAAAGCTGCACAAGATCGCTGTCATGGTGATACTCGATTCTGCCTGCTGTCGCTGTGACCAGCGCTTCTTCAGCGCTAGGCCTTTGTCTGAGGACTGCAGGTGAGCCTGTTGCGACAATAAACTGATTGTCATCATCGCTGATCGACACGGCAATGGACTCTGCCTTGATACGCAGTGACCCCTGAGTCAGTTCGACATTACCTTCATAGCGTGTTTCACGCGATCGGTCGTCTCTTACTGCTGTGTCAGCGCTAATTCGAATTGGTTGTGATCGATCTTCAGGTAGCGCGTGGCTTGGTATCGTCGTCATGGCGAATACGATAGCGAGCAACAGTTGTTTGGATATTGACCTAGCGGCGTGCATAAACGGTTTCTACGTCGGCGAGTAATTGGGCAGTAGACGCATCAAGATCAAGTAAGACACCGGTCCCTTGGGTTTCGCTATCGGGACTCGCGATCAAAACCCGAGCGTCACTACTTGCGATTTTTTGGTCCATTTGAATAGTCAGGGTGGGAGAGCGCAATGACACGTTCTGGTCGTGATAAATCACCTCCACGTCATCGAACAGCCGCAAGGTATTCTCCTGTCCCAGCGCACCGTGGGTTGCCGTGACGGTCCAATCCCTGTTTGCGTTGTCTTTTCTCTCATAGGTAATCTGCGCAATTTGCGCATCGGTATCCGCGGTGCGCTGCGTCACAGTACCGATTGTCAGTGATTCGACAGCATTACCCTGTTTGTCAAATCGCTCTCTGCGCAAGTCGTGAACGTAGTAGCGAATCGTATCAGCGCTCGGTTCGGGCGTGGTGCTCAGGAGCTGATCGCCGGAGGAGATCGCGCGCCATGTGAGTACGCCGAATAAGAGAATGAGAAGGGTAGGCAGGGTCAGCTTCATGGCAGCCACGTCTCAATTTCAGCGTCTAGTCGCCCTTGCGCATGCAGCAGATAGTCAGCGAGTTCTCTGACAGCCCCAGCACCACCACAAAATTGGGACGCCCAGTGCGCTCGATCCCGCACTGCGGGCACAGCATCCGCAGGGCAGGTGCCAAAACCGACACTCACGATCGCGGCTAAATCCGGCAGGTCATCTCCCATATAGGCACAATGATCTAGGTCGATTTCATGCTCTGCTATTAATTCCTCCAGCGCTGAGAGCTTGTCTTCACGGCCTTGAATGAGAATATCTATGCCCAATTCTTTGGCGCGACGGTCCACCATCGCAGAGACGCGGCCGGTGATGATTGCCACCGCAATCCCGTGCTTTTGCAATAACTTGATACCGAGGCCGTCTTTGATTGAAAACGATTTCGATTCAAGTCCGTTGCTATCGTACGTCAGTCTGCCGTCGGTCAGGACGCCATCGACGTCGAGGACGACGAGTCGGATCTTGGTGAGATTCGCTCGAGACGCCATCATGCTAGCCCCGCGCGAAGGAGTCCGAGCAGTTGGACGACACCGCAAATCTGGCCAGTTGCATCGCAGACGACCAGGGCACTGATACGATTGTGTTCCATGTGATGAAGCGCCTCCGCTGCCAAGGTGTCAGGCGCGATCGTCTTGACTTGGGTGGACATCACTGCATCGATGGGTTGTTGATTGATATCGGGTCGCTTTTCCAGAGCGCGTCGCAGGTCGCCATCGGTGAACACGCCAAGCAATTGATTGTCGGTGTCACTGACAGTGGTCATGCCCAAACCTTTGGCCGTGATCTCCATCAACGCCTCAGCGAGCGTCGCCGACGGGCGCACCCGGGGGATATCATCCCCAGATACCATCACATCCTCGACTTTAAGTAGCAGTTTCTTTCCCAGTGCTCCGCCCGGATGCGAAAAAGCGAAGTCCTCCGCAGTAAACCCTCGCGCCTCGAGTAAGGCAATGGCCAGCGCATCGCCCATCACCAAGGCAGCCGTAGTACTTGATGTTGGCGCGAGATCCAGTGGGCAGGCTTCACTGTCAGCACCGGCGTACAAGTGAACATCTGCGGCCTTTGCGAGGGTCGAGTCAGGGTTACCGGTCATTGCAATGAGCGTGATGCCCAGCCGCTTCAGGAGCGGTAGCAATGAGACAATCTCTTGGGTCTTGCCGCTATTGGAGAGTGCGAGCACCGTATCTTTTGAGGTGATCATCCCCATATCGCCATGTGAGGCCTCGCCCGGGTGTACGTAGAAGGCTGGCGTCCCGGTGCTTGCGAGCGTCGCTGCGATTTTATTTGCGATGTGTCCGCTTTTGCCCATGCCAGTGACAATCACGCGACCTTCGACTGAGAGAAGGGTCTTGCACGCACTAGCGAATGAGGCGTCGAGTCGATCTTTGAGTTGCGCGAGCGCATCTAACTCCAGCGTGAAGGTGCGCTGTGCCGAGTCGATTAGCTGCTGTGTCGCGTCGTCTGACATTAGAGGCTCAGTTCGGGCTGTGTACTCAGAACCCAAAGATACACTATATAGAACACAAGGAAGAGCGCTCCGCTGCGCCGTCCAAGGCGCGCCTGCTGAGTTTGTCGATTCCAGCAAAACAAGGTGATGATTGCCAGCGTTGCGCTACTGATTGCTACAGCGGTGAGATCGCGGGTCACAGCTTCATCTTCGAGCGGGAGGACAGAGAAAAACCCGGGGAGCGATAAAACGATCAACAGATTGAAGATATTGGATCCGAGAACCGCTCCAATTGCGATATCGGCATGGCCACGCATCGCACTGACCACCGATGCAGCGAGCTCGGGTAAGCTGGTGCCAATGGCGACGATCGTCAGGCCAATGACCAGTTCTGATACACCCATAGAGAAAGCGATTGCACTAGCTCCCCAAACTAACAACCTGGAGGAGAGAATCAAAATGCCTAAGCCGACCAGAAGGCGCACCCAAGCTTGCCTGACCGACAGCTCTGAGGGCGCAAACGACTGATCGTTTTCATCGGGTTGTTGTGCGTGACGAAATAGTCGCAGGAGCACTAGCCCCAGGCCGACAAACAACATCAATGCATCGCGGGTATCGAGGGATCGATCCCAGAGCAAGACAAAACACAGTGCGATACATCCTAGTAAAATCGGGAGGTCTGAAAACACTGTGGTGCGGCCCACGTGAATCGGGGCAATGGCGAGCGTAGCGCCCAAAACAAGGCCGATGTTGGTAATGTTTGAGCCAAAGGCGTTGCCAACTGCCAAGCCGCCGGACCCAGTGGATGCGGCCATCAGCGAAACAAGGATTTCCGGTGCTGATGTGCCTATGGAGACGATGGTCATGCCGATGAGTAGTGGCGACATGCCCAACTGGAACGCCACTGCAGCGGCACCATCGATAAATTTACTGGCGCTCCAGAAAAGTCCGAGTAGCCCTATTACAACTGCCGCCAGTTCCATCAACATCAGTGAACAATCTCCCGCAATGTGTGACTATGACACCGTTCAAGCTACTCGCTATCGGTTATGATAGGGCTTGCCGCTGGGTTTAGCAGGCGCAGTGTAACCTACGAGCTAATCGTTCGGAGAGAGAGATGATTGCCAAAAACCACCAATGGACAAGTCATGGTTTCATAGTGATAGCCGCGTTGAGCGTGATGCTATCCTTCCCGGTGATGTCTCAGTCGGAGGCGCAAGGTCCGCAAGAAGCGATTCGTGTAGCGACGGATAATATTATTGAGGTTGTGGGAGAGGCACCGAGTTACTACGACAGCGATCCCGATCGTTATTTTGCAGCGATTGGTGCGCAGCTCGATGCGATTGTTGACTGGCGTGGATTTGCCAAGGGCGTGATGGGAGATTATGCCAGTGGCAACTACTTTCGATCGCTGGATGCTGAGGGTCAGGCCAAGCTGAGAGATCAGCTAGAGGCTTTCACGGTGGTCATGAGAGAGGGCTTGATTCGTACCTACAGCCGGGGCTTGTTAGCGTTTGGCGGGTCGGAATTCCGGCTGTTGGATGAGGTCGAAAATCCAGGTGCTCGAGTACAGTCGCTAACGCAACTCGTCACCGGCGACGATGGCAGCGAATATGTGTTGCGGTACCAAATGGGGCAATATCGAGACGGCTCTTGGAAATTGCGCAATCTTATTATCGAAAACATCAACCTCGGAGAGATCTACCGCGGCCAGTTTGCCGCTGCCGCGAGCGAGGCTGACGGCGATTTAGATTCGGTCATCGCCGCCTGGAATGTCGATGATACGGAATCCGAAGCGGAAGAGGATGCCAACTGATGGATGCAAATCAGGTTCAGCAGGCCTTGGAGATGGCGTTTCAAGATGCCCAGGTATCCGTTGTCCTCGATGGTGGCCATTACACGGTCACCGTAGTGAGCGCTAGTTTTGAAGGCTTAAGGGCGGTTGCTCGACAGCAGAGGGTGTATGCACCCTTGTCAGAGATGATTGCCTCAGGTGCTGTGCACGCTGTAAACATTCGCGCCTTGACGCCGGCTGAAGCCTGCGACTAAAGCGGAGATCGTTTTGGATAAGCTTCTGATTCGTGGCGGCGGGCGATTGGCGGGGACTTTGAAGGTTTCCGGCGCCAAAAACGCCGCGCTTCCGATCTTGGCGGCCACCCTGCTGTCGGAGGAAACCACTAAAATTTGTAATCTGCCACATCTACACGACATCACGACGATGATCGAGTTGATGGGTTGTTTGGGAGTGGGCTTAACACTCGACGAGAAAATGTCGATTGAGGTCGATGGTGCAACGGTTCGTAATTCGCGTGCGCCTTACGAATTAGTGAAAACGATGCGCGCATCAATTTTGGTTTTGGGGCCGTTGTTGACGCGATTTGGCCACGC
Organism: Halieaceae bacterium; assembly: GCA_038134505.1. Classification (GTDB taxonomy): domain Bacteria; phylum Pseudomonadota; class Gammaproteobacteria; order Pseudomonadales; family Halieaceae; genus Luminiphilus. The sequence continues at coordinate 23,916 of JAYPVH010000007.1, forward strand.
CGAGGTGTCTTTTCCGGGTGGTTGTGCCATTGGCAGTCGTCCGGTTGATCTGCATCTCAAAGCCATGGAGGCTATGGGCGCGACCATCGATATCGAGGATGGCTACATAAAAGCGCAGTGTAACGGGCGCCTGCACGGCGCTGACATTAATTTCGCCACTGTGACCGTGGGCGGGACAGAAAACGCGCTGATGGCAGCCGTATTGGCTGAGGGCAAGACCACTATCCGCAACGCAGCGCGCGAGCCCGAGGTTGTTGACCTCGCACAATGCTTGGTCAAGATGGGCGCATTGATCGATGGCATTGGTAGTTCGACGCTCGAAATCGAAGGCGTCGATAGGTTACATGGTTGCGAGTATTCGGTCATGCCCGATCGTATTGAAGCGGGCACCTACCTCGTCGCTGCCGCTGCTACTGGCGGTCGGTTGAGATTGGAGGGCGCGCAGCCACACCATCTCGATATTGTTCTGGAAAAATTGCGCGATGCGGGCGCCGAGGTCAGTTTTGGTGATGACTGGATCGAACTGGATATGAGGGGGCAACGACCGAAAGCGGTTGATATCACGACTGCGCCCTATCCCGGATTCCCCACCGACATGCAGGCCCAGTTTACCGCGCTCAATACTATCGCCCAAGGGGTAGGCCGAGTGACCGAGACGGTGTTTGAAAACCGACTTGTTCAAACCCATGAGATGAACAGGATGGGTGCTGATATCGTGATTGATGGCAACTCTGCCCTGATTCGCGGTTGTGCGGTGCTACGTGGTGCGCCTGTGATGGCATCCGACCTGCGAGCGTCCGCCAGTTTGGTGATTGCCGGTTTAGTTGCCGAAGGGGAGACCTTGGTTGATCGGATTTATCATATTGACCGAGGCTATGAATGTATCGAGGAGAAATTGCAGTCCTTGGGTGCTGATATCCGACGCCTCTCGTGAAGCGGCGACGCCGCGAGCAGAGGAAAACTAGCAGCCTCGGAGATAAGAGCACTGCAAACCCGCACGATCGAAAATCTGGGAGACAGTCATGATGACCCCAAAACTCACAATTGCGCTGACAAAGGGCAGGATACTCGCTGAGACCTTGCCACTGCTGGCCGAGGCAGGAATTGCGCCGGTCGAAGACATCAGTGATAGTCGAAAACTAATCTTTGACACTGATCGCTCCGACGTACAGCTTGTCATACTGCGAGGCTCCGATGTGCCAACTTATGTACGACATGGCGCAGCCGATGTTGGTGTGGCGGGAAAAGATATCTTACTGGAGCATGGCAGTGAGGGTTTGTATGAGCCGCTCGATCTTGAGATCGCCCAGTGTCGCTTGATGACGGCGGGATTTGCCGATGCGAAAGACCGCGGAGTCCGAGTCAGGGTCGCTACTAAATTTGTGAACGTGGCCAGAGAACATTATTCGGCGCGGGGCATCCAGCCCGAGTTGATAAAACTCTACGGTGCGATGGAGCTCGCACCATTGATGAACTTAGCTGACGAAATTGTTGATATTGTCGACACAGGAAATACGCTGCGGGCTAACGGTATGGTGCCGCTGGAAACGATCGCAGATATATCATCGCGATTGATTGTGAACAAAGCTTCAATGCGAACGCGACACGATCAGATCCAGGAGTTGATCTCAGCGCTAGGTCGCGCCGTGACTGCTCGGCGAGCTCAGCTCGACGAAGCGGTATAAACCAGTGTAGTCATTGGCGATGAACTCATTGATAGAACGACAGCACCTTGTGGGCCTGATATGCGACGCTTGATTAGTGATAACTCTGACTTTGATTTTGCTCTAGACGAGCTACTCGCGTTGCCCGAGGAACGAGACGCTGGCCTAAGGGGAGAGGTCGCTGAGATCATCGCTGCGGTGCGCGCGGGAGGCGACGCCGCACTACTGGAGTACACCAACCGGTTTGATAGACGCTCCCTGACGGATGCGGCTGATCTGGTGTTAGAAAAAGAGGCGTTGTTCGCAGCGCTAACCGGACTTGAATCTGAGAAACGGGAGGCGCTTGCTACGGCCGCTCAGCGCATTCAGGTATTTCACGACGCGCAAAAGGCTGCCAGCTGGTCATTTAAAGACGAGTTGGGCAATCAACTCGGCCAACGAATTACGCCGCTTGCTCGAGCTGGTATCTATGTGCCTGGGGGCAAAGCAAGCTATCCCAGTTCAGTGCTGATGAATGCCATACCCGCGAAGGTAGCCGGGGTGGAGACGATTGTAATGTGTGTGCCCGCACCCGAGGGACAATTGAGCCCCTTGGTGCTGGCGGCTGCGGCGTTGGCGGGAGTCGATCGGGTCGTCACCATTGGTGGTGCTCAGGCGATTGCGGCGATGGCATTTGGCACCGATACTGTGCCGCAGGTCGATAAAATTGTGGGCCCTGGCAATCGATACGTAGCTGAGGCGAAGCGACAGGTTTTTGGTCGTGTCGGCATCGATATGGTCGCTGGGCCCTCGGAAATTTTAATCATCGGCGACGGGTCGGTGCCAGCCGACTGGATCGCGATGGATCTGTTTTCCCAAGCGGAACATGATGAGCAGGCACAAGCCATCTTGATTTCGCCAAATGCGCAGTATCTCGACGCAGTCGCTGACGCAATTGCAAGGCGACTTCCTGAACAACCTAGAGCGGACATTATCAAAGCCTCATTGACAGCTCGGGGTGCGCTCATTGAAGTGCCAGATCTTGATTCAGCGTTTGCACTGAGCAATCGCATCGCCCCTGAGCATCTAGAGTTGGCGCTCACCGATGCGGACCGCTGGATCGATTCAGTATCTGCCGCAGGCGCGATTTTTGTTGGGGGCTATAGCTCCGAAGCATTGGGGGACTATTGTGCAGGTCCCAATCATGTCCTGCCGACGTCTGGCACGGCACGCTTTTCATCGCCGCTGGGAGTCTATGACTTTGAGAAGCGCAGCTCGGTGATTCAATGCTCAAAAGCGGGCGCGAAAGCGTTGGGGCATGTTGCTTCGATCTTAGCCCGAGGGGAGTCTCTCACAGCTCATGCGATGAGTGCTGAGTGTCGGATCGACGCCGAAGAGTAGGTGTTTAATTCACGCTCGCTCGAGTACCCACCACGGCGTTGAGCGATAGCATCTGATCCTCCCGCACAACCCCGACCGACAATCCCTCTCCTGGGCGCATGCGCGCAATGCGGTGCATGGCCTCTCGACCATCACTGATGGGTTCGCCATCAATCGTAATAATGACATCGCCGGCTTGGATACCCGCGCGCTGTGCGGGGCCATCCTCCGCGAGCGCGGTAATGAGGAGCGACTGACGACTTTGACCCGCTTCATCGAGACCGAAGACCAAGTCGACACTGACCCCCAGCCAACCGCGAACGACGCGCCCGTATTCAATGAGGTCTTGCATCACAAAAAAAGCGAGGTTGGAGGGCGTCGCGAGATTGATTCCGATACCGCTACTCTCGCCTCCTGCCTCACCGACGGAGGTATAAATCAGCGTATTAATGCCCACTAATTTGCCCGCTGTATCGATGAGCGCACCGCCAGAGTTTCCTTGGTGGATGGACGCGTCGGTCTGAATGTAGTCTTCGTAAGTAGATAGTTGTAAGCCGTAGCGTCCTAGTCCGGATACGATCCCCTGCGAAACTGAATGGCCGAAACCGAATGGGTTGCCAATCGCTAGTACGATGTCACCGACTCCGATGAGATTGGAATCGGCGACCTCAATCGGCGTGAGATTGGGGAGGTCTATCTTGAGGACGGCGAGATCTGTTTCGGGGTCGCTACCAATCACGGCGGCACTGATACTGCGACCATCGCTGAGCAATACCTGAATCGCATCGGCCTCCGCGATCACGTGATTGTTGGTCAGGATATGTCCCTCAGCAGTCATGATGACCCCCGAACCCAAGGATCGCTCAACGCTAGCGCGGCGTCTGCCCGACTCGCCAAAGCGACGCAGTAGAGGATCGTTGAAGCGTGTGCGAGCCTGCTCTGGAACTAATTTTGCAGTGTAGATATTCACGACAGCCGGGGTCGCGCGGCTCACAGCCTGTCGGTAACCGGCCAGTTGACCGGCATAACTTGGCAGCAACGGCTGTTGCAGCGCCCAGCGATCGAGGATCAGCACAGCTGCGAGTAGGCCAGCAATGGCAGGCCAAACAAAGGTGTAAATGGTATCTTTCATCGACATGGTCGCAGAGATCCTGACTCGCCAAACCTTTTGAGATGTGGAGCATTGTAAATCATTGTGACACAGGTAACCTCATCAGGTTATCGAGAGCGACTGGCTGGTCAATAGTGATCTGCTCTAAAAAGGACGCCTTGTTGTCTGAATAGCAACACATTGTGTGTGGCGGTGCAGACTCGATCTAGGCTGATCAGAGTCAAGGGATGTAAGGGGTATTAATGTTATGGCTGTGTCTCGGAGTGAACTTGAGGTGTACCTGAATACCTTGCTCAGACCAGAGCGCTTTGAGGACTATTGTCCCAATGGCCTGCAGGTCGAGGGGAGCGATCAGATTGAGAAACTCGTCAGCGGTGTGACAGCTTGCCAGGCCTTGATCGACGCCGCCGTCGATGTCAACGCCAATGCAATACTTGTGCACCACGGTTACTTTTGGCGCGGTGAGAACGCAGCTCTCGTGGGGATGAAAGGACGTCGGATTCGAACGTTAATACGTAATGACATGAATCTGTTTGCCTACCATCTACCCCTCGATAATCATTTAGAGCTTGGAAACAATGCGGGGCTCGGTCGAACGCTTGGCGTAGAATCATGGGCTCCGGCCGGTGGCGAGCACAGTGTTGAGCCACTGTTTACCGGCGCGCTCAGGGCGCCCCTGCCGTTGGCGACGCTCGCCCAAAACCTAGAAGTTGCGCTGGGACGCCCTGTGATTTCCGTGGGACAGGGCGATGTACAGCAGCTTGCGTGGTGTACCGGTGGCGGTCAGAACTATATCGAGCGCGCCGCGGATCTCGGCGTTGATGCCTTTATCACTGGGGAAATCTCTGAACAAACCGTGCACTCGGCGCGGGAGCGTGGCATCGCTTTTATCGCGGCGGGTCATCATGCAACGGAGCGCTTTGGTGTCCAATCGGTGGGGCAGCACATCGCTACGCGCTTTAATCTTCAGTATCAGTTTATCGATATCGACAGCCCAGCTTAAGCGGGTGACCCTGAGTGCCGGTCGCTAGGTTGTAGTCATCTGACTCGCGCTAAAAATTGTTCATCAGAGACGATTGGCGATGTCTGAGCGCGTTGCGCCTCTAGACTTGCACGAGGTCCTGTCAGGAAATGGCGCGAATCGGTTGAACGTTGTCGGCCTCTGCGTCTTCTTTCTCGATTCCAAAGGACTCTGAAAGCTGCCCCTGTTCATTGGGGCTTTTCTTGGGCGCGTAGTCTAGGGGTTGTGCGATGTCACCTAATTCAAGGCCATCCACTGCTTCAGCGTCATAGGCCAGTCCGGCAAAGGGGAGGTTGACGGCGCCATCGCAGAGTTCATCCGCACCTCGAGCGAGATGGTTATAGACGGCGCGGTAGTCCTCGGTCATACGGCTGAGTAGCTCCCCCGTTCGCGCGAAGTGCTCTGTCACCTCGGCCTCGTAATCGGCGCGCGCCTGCTGCGCCGCATCGAGTTGTGCCTCGAGCTCAATAATCCTCTCGCGTTTGTCTTGGGTTTTCCTGTTGATGCCAAGGAACCATCCAGCCGTAAGACCGGCAGCCCCAGCAAGGATAGTGATAGCAACCGTCGTGCCGATCGAGAACATAAGATGTCCTCCGTTGGGAATCTGGCGACCATTGTAACCGGACTCACGCGCGATGCGAACCGCCATGGTGGACACATTTTCACTGGATTTTGCGCGCGCCCGGTACCACGCTATGAAGCGAGGGCATTGCGTCGGTCTGATCTCGCCGTTAGAGTGGCGACCTTTTTGGGAGTCTTAGGCTCAGCTTGTGACGGACAACACCCCCTTTCAACGCTACCAGCGCGACCTTGCCCAGCCCAATTTCTTTGCGGATGAAGCGCAGGCGCGTGCAGTTGATGCGCTACAAATATTATTTGACCAGCTGGTGGCGCGCGAGCAGGTGCCCATGGGGTGGAAAGCGCGCCTCGCGCGCCGTTTTGGTCAAGTCGAGGCACCCGAGACTGGCTTGTATTTTTGGGGTGGGGTTGGGCGCGGCAAAACGTATCTGATGGATACCTTTTTTGAGTGTTTGCCCTTTGAGCGCAAAATGCGTAGCCACTTCCACCGCTTTATGCAGCGTGTGCATCAGGAATTAACGGCGCTGTCTGGCGAAAAAAATCCGTTGCGGGCCATAGCTGATCGCATTGCTGATGAGGCGGTCGTCATCTGCTTTGATGAATTTTTTGTCAGCGACATCGGCGACGCCATGTTGTTGGCCGGGCTCATGGAGGCATTGTTTGAACGAGGTATCACCTTAGTCGCCACATCTAATATTGCACCTGAGTTGCTGTATCAGGATGGCCTGCAGCGGGCGCGATTTCTTCCCGCTATCGATTTGATCCAGCGACACACGCGGGTCATGAATGTTGATGCCGGGGTCGATTACCGCTTGCGGACTCTCGAGCGCGCGGAATTGTTTCATGCGCCTCTCGATGCGGCGTCGCTGCAAGCGCTCAATGCTGGCTTTGCCGCCTTGGCGAATGGTCAGCAAGGCGAGTCCGCGGTGCTTGAGATCAATCGTCGTGAGCTTTCTGCAAAGAAAATGGCAACGGGGATGGCGTGGTTTCATTTTGACGAACTTTGCCGTCAGCCGCGTAGTGCCAGCGATTTTATTGAACTGGCCCGGATTTTTCACACGGTGCTACTCGAGGGTGTCCCCGTCATGACCGGCGCTGAGGATGATGCAGCGCGCCGTTTTATCAATCTCATCGATGAATTCTATGATCGCCATGTCAAAGTATTAATGACAGCCGAAGCAGATATCGCCGCGCTTTACACTGGAAATCGTCTGCAATTTGAGTTCCAGCGGACCGTT
>JAYPVH010000007.1:30897-102805 GCA_038134505.1 Halieaceae bacterium
CAAGAACACCGTCCTTGATAAAAATTAGGCTTGAAAGGCCTAAATCCTTCCAGTAACATCCGCGCTCCTTTTGATCTGGCCCCAGAGGCTTCTGAGTATGAAAACCTACAGCGCCAAGGCTGGCGATGTGCACCATGACTGGTACGTTGTCGACGCCGAAAACAAGACTTTAGGCCGGTTAGCTGCCGAAATCGCACACCGTTTGCGCGGCAAGCACAAGCCTGAGTACACACCGCATATGGACATGGGTGACTACATTGTGGTGGTCAACTGCGAAAAAATCCGTGTGACGGGTGCGAAGCAGACCGATAAAATGTACTACCACCACACGGGATTCCCGGGTGGTATTAAATCCTTTAGTTTCGACAAGTTGATCGAGCGTGCGCCTGAGCGTGTTATTCAGCGCGCAGTGAAGGGCATGCTGCCTCACAATCCGCTCGGTCGCGCCATGTTTAAAAAGCTGAAAGTCTATGCGGGCCCAGAGCATCCCCACGCCGCGCAACAGCCTCAGCCGCTGAACATCTAAGGACCAGATTATGAGCACAGCACAATACTACGGTACCGGTCGTCGCAAGACGTCAACCGCGCGCGTTTTTCTCCGCAACGGTTCGGGCAATATCACCATCAACGGCCGCTCGATTGACGAGTATTTCGGCCGAGAAGTTGCCAGGATGATTGTTCGCCAGCCCCTAGAACTGACGGATTTGTCGGATAAATTTGATGCCAACGTCACTGTTGCCGGTGGCGGCAGTTTCGGTCAGGCGGGCGCTATTCGCCATGGCCTGACGCGCGCATTAATGGATTACGACGAGTCGCTGCGCGGGTCGTTGCGCGCGGCAGGTTTTGTGACGCGTGATGCACGTGAGGTGGAGCGGAAGAAAGTCGGTTTGCGCAAGGCTCGCCGTCGCCCTCAGTTCTCCAAGCGTTGATCGCTTCGCTGCTTTCGAAAAGCCGGCCCTTAGCCGGCTTTTTTGTTTTCTGGAGAGTTTTTTCACATTTCTTCGTCAGATCAGCCGATATCTTCAGCCTTTCACTTGCCGGTAGCTCACGTGACCATTAAAATCTGCCCGCTTTAAGATTTGGACCTCAGTGCGATTGCGAGTCGCTGGGGAGTTTTTGTGTCGGCAATCAGCTTCGCCGGTCACCGCACACCACTCATCTGGAGAATTTGTTGATGAGCGATATCGAGAGTTCGAGCACCGCGTCGCAAGCCGACGACGGCGTAACCCAAACCCGACGACGTTTCCTCACGACAGCGACCTCTGCGGTCGGTGCGGCCGGTGTGGTCGGTGTCGCTGTTCCTTTTGTGGGTTCTTGGAATCCGTCAGAGAAAGCCAAGGCCGCGGGAGCGCCCGTCAAGGCGGACATTAGCAAGCTCGAGCCAGGACAAATGGTCGTGGTCGAGTGGCGCGGAAAGCCGGTCTATGTCTTGCGTCGTACCGAGGATCAGCTCGCGGGTTTGCCCTCGTTAGATGCCGATTTGAAAGATCCTTTGTCGGCGATTTCTGATCAGCCTGCATACATCGCCGGAGAGCAGCGTTCTCTGCGTCCCGACATTTTTGTTGTCGTTGGCTTGTGTACTCACCTCGGATGTGCTCCGAAGTTCCGTCCCGAGGTCGGCGCTGCTGATCTTGGCGGCGATGAGTGGCTGGGAGGATTCTTCTGCCCCTGTCACGGCTCGAAGTTTGATTTGGCTGGGCGCGTGTACAAGGGTGTCCCTGCATCGGCGAACCTGGTGGTTCCACCCTATAGTTTCGAAGGCGACAACGTACTCGTCATCGGTGTTGACGCGGAGGCAGCGTAATGGAAAAGGCATTAACCGGTCTGTTGTCATGGATCGACGCGCGTCTGCCGCTGTCGAGAACCTGGAATACACACATGGGCGAGTATTACGCGCCTAAAAACTTTAACCTGTGGTATTTCTTTGGCGTTTTCTCTCTGCTCGTTTTGGTGAACCAGCTCTTGACGGGCATTTGGCTGACAATGAACTACACAGCCAGTGCAGAAGAGGCGTTTGCGTCCGTTGAATACATCATGCGAGACGTCGACTACGGCTGGTTATTGCGATATATGCATTCGACGGGTGCGTCTGCGTTCTTTGTTGTGGTTTATCTCCACATGTTCCGCGCTCTGATGTATGGCTCCTACAAGAAGCCGCGCGAGTTGATTTGGATCTTTGGCATGCTCATTTTCGTTGCGCTGATGGCGGAAGCGTTTGTGGGTTATGTGTTGCCTTGGGGACAAATGTCCTACTGGGGTGCTCAGGTGATTATTTCCCTGTTCGGCGCGATTCCTGTCGTCGGTGAAGACCTAGTGACTTGGATCCGCGGCGATTACTTGATCTCCGGCATTACGCTGAATCGCTTCTTCGCGTTGCATGTGGTCGCCTTGCCGATTGTCTTGCTCGCGCTGGTGGTGCTGCATCTATTGGCACTGCACGAGGTGGGTTCGAATAATCCTGATGGTGTCGAGATCAAAAAAACCAAGGACGCTAATGGCATTCCGCTCGATGGCATCAAATTTCACCCCTATTACTCGGTTCATGATCTGAAGGGGATTGCAGTCTTTTTGTTTATTTTCTGCGGTGTGATCTTTTTCGCCCCTGAGATGGGTGGTTTCTTCTTAGAGTATGCAAACTTTGAGGAGGCGAATGGCCTCAAAACCCCGGAACATATCGCACCGGTGTGGTACTTCACGCCGTTTTACTCGGTCCTTCGTGCAGTGCCCGACAAGTTCTGGGGCTTCATTTTCTTTGCGGCGTCGGTGGCGATCCCGTTTGCACTGCCGTGGCTGGATCGTAGCCCAGTGAAGTCTTGGCGCTATCGCGGCAATATTAATCGGGTCATGCTGGTGTTGTTCGTGGTCAGCTTCCTGATCTTGGGTGTTTTGGGTGTTAAGGCGCCGACCCCAGAGCGAACACTGCTGGCGCAGATCTGCTCGATCTTCTACTTCTTGTTCTTCCTCGGAATGCCGATTTGGTCGAAGATGGATAAGACCTCTCCCGTGCCGGAACGCGTCACCATGGATGGGGGGATGAGTATCTGGAAGAGTCTCGGCGTTCTCGCGTTGATTGGCGTCTTGACGATCCTGCCCCTGAAGGCCGTGGGTGCTGAGAGTGCTTTTGATTGCGGTGCCATTGCTTGTGATCAGATCGACGTTGATGCGAGCGATACAGCATCGTTGCAGCGGGGTGCTGCGTTGTTCACCAATTACTGCATGGGCTGTCATTCGCTGCAGTATGCGCGTCACAATCGCGTTGCCAGGGATTTAGGTATTCCGGAAGACCTGTACCGCGCCAATCTAATGTTTGATCCAGAGATCAAGATTGGCTCATTGATGGCGAACTCGATGGATAAAGCCAACGCTAAAGTGTGGTTTGGTGCGACACCGCCTGACCTGACGCTGATTTCGCGAGCGCGGCAGCCCGAATGGCTGTACACCTACTTGAGAACTTTTTACCGCGATGAGTCTCGGCCCTATGGTGTCAATAATCTGGTGTTTAAAGACGTGGGAATGCCTCATGTCCTGCTGGAGCTGCAGGGACTCCCTGAGTGTGTCGGTGCCGCCGATCATGGCTGTGAGACACTTGAGGTGAAGTCAGCCGGCGTGATGTCTGGGGAGGCTTTCGACGGCGCGGTCTTCGATCTGGTGAATTTCCTCGCCTACATGGCTGAGCCCATTAAGCTTGAGCGTCAGCGCATGGGGGTGTTTGTCATGCTATTCTTAGCAGTCTTCTGGGTTTTCGCAACATTGCTCAGTCGCGAGTACTGGAAAGACGTGCACTGATTTTCTATGGCTGGACGGCGTGTGATCGCGTTGTCCGCCAGGCCACCTCCGGAGTTTTTGTATGAAAGCAGCTGACGACGCATCGGGTATTGTATCGAAGCGGTCCTCCATGACCCTGTTCTCAGATAATTTGAGTCACTACAGTCACCGTGTGCGCATTGTGCTCGCAGAGAAAGGTGTAACCGTTGATCTCGTCGAGTCAGAGACAGGTAATCCCCCAGCAGAGTTGGCTGATTTCAACCCGTATAACAGCATGCCGACCCTGGTCGATCGTGATCTGACCTTGTATGAGTCCAAGGTCATGATGGAATATCTCGACGAGCGGTTTCCTCATCCGCCCTTGCTGCCTGTGTATCCGGTAGCTCGCGCTGAGAGCCGTTTATACATGTATCGGATTGAACGCGATTGGTGTGCGCTGGTCGATGCCATTCAGCATTCTCGCAGCGATAATGTGGTGACAAAATCAGTAAAGGAGCTCAAAGAGAGTTTGGTAGGTATTGCTCCGATCTTTGCTGAAAAGCCTTACTTCATGAGTGAGGAATTTACCTTGGTTGATTGCTGTTTAGCACCCGTCTTGTGGCGTTTGCCAGCGCTGGGTGTGGATATTCGCCCCAGCAAGCAATCCAAGCCGCTCTTGGCTTACATGGATCGTTTATTCTCAAGGGAATCTTTCCGAGAGAGCCTGTCGATTCAAGAGCGCGAGATGCGCGTCTAAGCACCGGTGAGCCCAAGCCGTCCTTATATTATCCGAGCGCTCTACGACTGGATTTGCGACAACGATTGCACGCCACATCTGCTGGTGGATGCCGGTGTCGAAGGCGTCGACGTGCCGCGTCAGTATGTCTCTGAGGGTCAGATTGTCCTCAACATTGCACCCTCCGCAGTGATCCATCTTGAAATGGGTAATGAGTTTATCGGCTTCAATGGGCGTTTCGGCGGTGTGCCCACTGACGTCTGGGTGCCGGTGCAAGCGGTCCGAGGAATCTATGCCCGTGAAAATGGGCAGGGGATGATGTTTGATGATCTGGCGCTGGCTCTCGAGCCTGATGCCGATGAGTCGCCTGAGGATGATCCGACACCACCGGTAGTGGGCGGTGGCTCGGGCCGGCCATCGCTCAGAGTCGTCAAATAACTCGAAGTTATAAGGTCTGCCAGACTTGGCGCTGACAACTCGACAAGTCGGCGGTGTCTTGTGTATCCACGACCTGTTGCCAGCTATCGATTCGGGTTGCCACTCCCAGCCATTAGAGCCTCTCTTGTTGCGGTTAGCGTATCGACCAGGTCGAGACGATCCTCTGCCAGATTGCTCAGTTCCTCGGGGTCGGCTAGCAGATCGTAGAGTTCGGCCTCTGCTGAATCATTGATAATCAACTTATACAGCTGATCCTCTAACTGATAGAGCAAGCCGACACTCTCACGCTTACTATCTAACAAACCAAAGCGAGGGGATGTGTCATCCTTTATGCTGCGGCCGAGGTAAGACTGAGGAATGGGGACATCGATTAGGTCGAGTACAGTGGGCGGGATATCCATCAGTGTCATGAGTCGCGTTTCGTCAAACTCCGCTGTTATCGAGTCGCTGTGCCACAAGATGATGGGCACATGGATCTCGCCTTGGTATAGCGCTCTGTAGTGGAGGGTGTAACCACGCTCTCCAAGTGCGTCACCGTGGTCGCCGAAAATGATAACGATCGCGTGGTCTAGGTAGCCCTTTTCTTTTAGTGCCTCGAAGATCGCTTCTAGGTATGCATCGACTTGTCGTGTTCTGTTGTCTTTGTCATTGGCGAGCATCTCTTGTTCTGTTGAGAAAAGCGCGAGAACATTTTGTTTGTAAGGGCTATAAATTTGGTATTGCGGGATGACTTGTCCCATGTAGTGGGTTGACATCAGGCGCAAGTAGAAAAAATTTTGTACATCATTTGTGTTTGGGAATGCCGAAAGGGTATCGATTACGAAGCGATCATCATACTTTCGGTAGTGGCTGTCGAAATCTGCCCACAAGACGTTGTCGGCAACCGAGTGAAGAAACGCGTCGATTCCAGCGTGATTGGGCTGCCCTGTGCCGATAAAGTGCGTCAAGTAACCCTGTGATCGAAGCGTTGAGAACAATCCATCTACCATTGATTGATAGGAAAACCTAGAGCCAATTGCTGAGGCAAATCCACAGATAGACTCACTACAGTTTGAAAAGGTATTTTGAAATCGATGTCCGCCCGTACCAATGAGTTGTCTGATAAAGGGTGTTGTTCTTCTGGAGTGGCCATAGACGTCTAGCCGGTCCGCGCGCATGGCATCAATGTGAAGCAAAATTACATTGGGTTTTAACAACGCCCTAGATGGCACTGCGATTTCAGGTTGCGTTTTGATGTCGCTGGACAATGAGACATCGCGTTGAGGGGCGGTTTGTAGCAGTTGGTAGATTGGGTCCCCCTCCCAAATTAAACGCGCACTGTCACCTAATGAGGTGGTTGCCGCGCAAAAAATGACGAGGATGAAGGGAAGTAACCTTTGGGTAAAAGATCGCCGTACGACAAAAGTTAACGATGCGGTCGCTTTTGAATAAATGAACCAAAGCACTAATTCTACTGTGCTCACGGCGATAAAAATCCAGATGGGTAGAGCGATTATTTCGTCAATGACTGTTTGATAATGACTAGAGACCAGGTCCCAAGTAATGAACTCGTTCCAGAGTTTTAACGCGAAGAAGTGCGCGCTATAAAGGGCAGTGAGGACTGTCGTAAGAGCAGTTAGCAGAATCGGTTTTATCAATCTCGGCGCGTAATGAAGTAGCGCCAGATACCCGCCGGCGACCAAAATTGGATGGAGCAGGAATACATTGATCGATAGCGGAATATAGGTGGATAGTGCGCTGATCGCGCCCAGTGCAAGGGCGGCATGAGCGATCACTGCAAACATTTCGACAGAGGGCCGTTGCATGGTGCTGCCTCGCTCCTTCGCTAGCTGTTTAGCTATCAATAGGGCCAAACGCCAACGTATCGATCAAATAGGCAATACTCATTGCACTCGCCTGAGAGAGCGCCAGCCGGGTCGCGAGATTGGCGCCGGGAAACGAAAGGCTCAGTCCAGGGCCGGGGCAGCCCACCCATGCGGCTTGGACGCCTCGTTGCGCCAGCGTTGCGCTGATTGCGTCAACATCATTGCTGTGACTGTCGCTATAAAAAATGATGGCAGTGTCTCCTGGATGACCCAATGCGCGCAGTTGCTGTAGACACCACTGAATACCGCTTTCGCGTGTCTCGGCCGTGCGTGATGTCAATTCGATCACAGGTAAAACTGGGCGTTCGCGATAGATACCAGAGCGCAGTTGTTCAATCAATGAGATCGCGGCAGCGGCGTCGATGTCGACACCAATACAAAATAGCCGCTTGTCACCGAACAGTGTGGCGGTAGCAATCTCAGCGATGCGACCCGCTGAATCCGCAATGGAGTCGACCGACAAGCTCAGTTGTTCCATGTACTCAGCGTAAAAGCTTGCGACGTCGTTGTAGTGATCCATGGTGTGGTTCCGTTTTAGCCAGGGGCTTCGAAAGCTTGTTTGATCCAGCGCGCTTCATGTTGCCCATCTCTCGGCTCCCACGCCAGCACATCAAACCGGCAAGGCAGCTGCAGAAGTGCAGGCCGGCTGCTTAAAAAACATTGCGCTGCAAAAATAATACGGCGCTGCTTGCGAGTATGAACTCTGGACGCCGCAGAGCCAAACTGGCGATCGCTCAGCATCTTCACCTCAATAAAGACCAAGGTTCTATTATCGCGCGCAACCAGATCAATCTCGCCGCCGGAATAGCGTACATTGCGAGCAATGATGCTCAGTCCAGCGCCTACCAAAAACTGCGCTGCTTTATTTTCCCAGAAGGATCCAATCGCTTTTGAAGACACAGCCAGGCACTCTTGCGGTGGCGGGTTAGTCTAGGGTGATCTCGCGAATTCTGTCGCCATCAATTGCGTGCAAAGTTAATTCTCGAGTGATGGTCCCGCTGGCTTGTCGGGTCAAAAGGCCCGTCTTGCCTCGAAACAGCACCACGGTATCGTTACTGGCATAGCGCCAGTGATCTAGCATTGTAGCGGCGTCCGCGCCCAAGGCCGCGAGTCTGGACAGAGAGTCGGTTTTCGCGTCACGTTCAGATGATGGGCTCTGAACAAAGTAGACGCCATTGAGATCGCGTAAGCCCCCGTCGATGTCCCGGTCGATGATCGTTGAGGGTGCGAAAACCGGAAGATCACCGGCAAAATGAAAAACTAGAAGAGGTCTTAAACTTTTTGCCGTTTCAGCGTCGGGTGCCAGTAGAAAGATGACGTCCAAATCTTGACGTCGCCGTGGTCTAGCCTCGACTGGCGCGTTAAATGCATCTTCAACCTGTTTGATACGGGCGTCACTGCGAGCCGAGCCGACGAGCGCACTGACGCGACGATTGGCCTCCGTTCCTGATGGGATCTGATCAATGGCTGCAATTTGACCGCCGAGTGAGCGCCAGCTCGTGACCAGAGCGGCTTGCATGCGCGCGCCCCAGTCGCCTTGGGGGGTGAGAACGACTGCGCGTCGTAAGCCGCGACCAAAAGCCAGGCGGGCGATCTGTTCCGCCTCGTCCTCAGGGGCAAGGCTGAGTGTTTGCCAGTCTGATGATGCTGCTCGATCTAATCCCTCAGGTCGGTTCAGGGCGATCACCGGTAGCGGCAACTGCGCCTGATCGCCGACAGTCTCGACGTCTTTTTTCGCGAGTGGGCCAACGATGAGCTCCGCACCTTGCTGCTGTGCCCTGGCGAGGGCCTCAAGCGCTGGGGTCTCGGCCGTATCGATGACGTTCACCCAAGGTCTTTGCTCCGGCTGGGGGAAGTGCGCCATCAGTTCGCGGATGAAACCATCGAGGACCGCCTCTCCCGCGGATTGCAGTGGGCCGCTCATCGGTAATAGAAGCGCAAGTTGTTGTGGTGCGACATGTGAAGCGCGCTCTTGTAGCGCTTGTGGTAATTCGATACCGCCAGGATGTCGCGGGTGTTGTCGTTGCCAGAGCGCGACAGCGTTTTGATCTGTGCTGTAGGCCTCGGCCAATGCAATCCATCCCAGCCATTCACTGCCATACGGGGCTTGTTCGGCAGCCTTTCTGCGTTGCTTGCCGGTCGCTTTGATCAGGTAATTGAATAAGCGCGCGCGATGTTGCGACGATTGTTGAGTGTCTAATAAAGACCGCCGATGGGCGAGTGTGGCTGCAGAAATCCAGTGCGCGGCGATGGCTGCTCGGTACTCCGCTTCTGCGATAATAAAGAGCGCATTTGGGAACTCCTCTGAAACGTCAGCGAGAAGTTCATTTGCCAGCGTGAGATCCCCTCTATACCACGCGAGGCGGGAGTCAATGAGTCGGATCGTCAGAGGGTCAGCGCCATTTTCTACCGCCAGATCTCTGGCACTTTGGGCGTTGATCGGATTTTCAGTTCTCGCGATCGTATCAATCTGAAGAAAGAGTGCTTGATCAAATTGGAAGGCGCTTTCTGTGACCTCGGGCAGAGGTGGACTGTTGGTTGTGATAGGGCCGCGACCGCCTGCTGTCGCAGGCGATGCGGGCATGGGCTGAGTACCTTGGCAACCGGCAAGGTACAGAACGCTCAGCATAGTCATGAGCAAAAAACGCGAAACCGAAACTTGCATAAAAAAGCCCGAGCACTTCTGAGTTGAGTTTGTCATCATAATAGCCGGTCAGAGGCGGAGAGCGCACGTGTTGCATGGCAATTTATATATCGTACCGACACCGATCGGGAATTTGCTCGACTGGTCGCCTCGAGCGGTCGAGACGTTGCGTTCGGTCGATCTCATTGCCGCGGAAGATACGCGACACTCAGTCAAGCTGTTGCAGCATTTCTCTATCGAAACGCCCTGCATTGCCTACCACGAACACACAACGCAAGAGGAGGCGCTAGAGATAGCGCAGCGCATTGCTACTGGTTTGAGTGTGGCGCTGATCAGTGATTCAGGGACACCCCTTATTTCTGATCCTGGCTATCGGCTGGTTCGTGCGGCACAGGACGCCGGTGCTAGGGTGATCCCTTTGCCCGGACCGTCTGCAGTATCCACCGCCTTAAGTGCGTCGGGTTTGCCAACTGATCGGTTTTTCTTTGAGGGATTTTTGCCTGCCAAGCGCACCGCGCGCCGCAACCGGCTGGCCGACCTTGCATCGCTTACCGCGACGGTGGTCTTCTTTGAAGCACCCCACCGGATCGTCGAGACATTGGAGGATCTTGTTGATGTGCTGGGCGCAGAGCGTGAAGCGGCCGTGTGTCGAGAGCTGACTAAGACGTTCGAAACAATCCGTCGCGCTCCTCTTCGGGTACTCAAACAATGGGTGGCTGAGGATTCTGATCAGCAACGCGGCGAAATCGTACTGGTGGTAAGCGGCGCACGGGAGCAGTTGGCCATGACACCAGCGCTGAAGCAGTTATTGTGTCGCTTAGCGGAAGTGCTGCCGCCGCGCCGTGCTGCGGCACTGGTTGCTGATTACAGTGGGTTGAAGGCGCGGGATTTGTACCAATTACTACTGGATCGCCAATCCTGAGGCTTGAGCCTCGTCGAGTGCCACGCTAATCTGTCGGTTGAGCTGGTTAGACGGTCGCTGTGGCGTAGGCCACAGAGGAAAGTCCGGGCTCCACTGGGTCAGGATGCCAGGTAACACCTGGGGGGCGCGAGCCTACGGAAAGTGCAGCAGAAAGGAAACCGCCCGCTCTGCGGGTAAGGGTGAAAAGGTGCGGTAAGAGCGCACCGCGCGGCTGGTAACAGGCGCGGCGATGGTAAACCCCATCCGGAGCAAGACCAAATAGGAATCCATATGCCGGGACCCGCGGCGGATTCGGGTAGGTCGCTACAGGCAGGCGGTGACGCCTGTCGCAGATGAATGATCGTCCACGACAGAACCCGGCTTATCGACTGGCTCATCAACACCCCGGTTCCGGGCAACCGGAATCGGGGTGTCCTCTCGGCACAGTGTCGGGCGCCCCCGAACTCATTCATATCAAATTAGAATAAAAAAAATAAAAAACATCTAGAAAAGAATATATTCTCGCGTTCGCTCTCATCGAACCTCATAAGGGACTGTTTTTGTTGGCATTTCGAGCCAAGCCAGAGCGTCAAATTGCCCCTTGTTTCACCCGGATAGTTCCTGCTAAGGCCATGAAATACAACGTTTTTTGCGGTCAAGGGTCGTTGACCTCGCCCCGTCATGCGCCTATAGTGGTAGAAAGTGGTGCAAAGTGGATAAATTGCCCATTTATGCAATCATTTGGTGCAGAAATTAAGGGGACGAGGGCTTAGCGTGTTTCGCGGCGTACAGCACATCAACATGGATGCCAAGGGGCGTATGGCGATTCCTGCACGCCAGCGAGAGTCGCTCGTTGATCTGTGTGCGGGCCAAATTGTGATCACGATCGACACCCAGGCACCTTGTTTGGCTATTTACCCATTAAAAGAGTGGGAGCGTATCGAGGCCGAAGTGCAAGCACTGCCAGCGCTTAACCCAGCGGTGAAACGCTTTCAGCGATTGGTTTTGGGCTATGCCAGCGATCTTGAGATCGATGCGAACGGTCGCGTTCTGCTACCTGCGGCGCTGCGTGAATATGCGCGCTTGGAGAAAAAGCTTGTGCTAGTTGGTCAGGGTAACAAGTTGGAGCTCTGGTCTGAGGCGCAATGGTTTGCCGAGCGGGATGCGGCGCTCGCCGTGGATGCGAGTGCTGAATTACCGGTCGAATTGTTGTCGCTCACCCTCTGATGGATGGAGCGCATAAGACGGTTTTATTGGAAGAGGCGGTGAGCGCAGTGATGAGAGCGCCCGATGGTGTCTACTTCGATGGAACATTTGGTCGTGGCGGCCATTGTCGCCACTTGCTGAGTCGTCTTTCTCTTTCGGGTCGTGTGATCGCCGTCGACAAGGATCCTGAGGCAGAGCGTGCTGCGAGCATCCTGGCAGCCGAGGATTCGCGTTTTGAGTTTCGCGCGGGCAGCTTTACCCGCTTACTCGATGCTGAAGTGCCGGATGCCTCTCTCGACGGGGTGCTTCTGGATTTGGGTGTATCGTCCCCACAGCTTGATCAGCGAGATCGTGGCTTCAGTTTTCAGCATGATGGTCCGCTGGATATGCGAATGGATACCCGGTCGGGATTGACTGCTGGGCAGTGGGTTCAGACCGCCCGTCAGGAGGAGATGGCTGAGATTTTCAAGCGCTATGGTGAAGAGCGGTTTGCTCGCCGTATCGCAGCGGCGATTGCCGCGCGTCGCGCGGAAAAGCCATTTACTCGGACCGCGGATCTGGCAAAGGTTATCGCTGAGGCCCACCCTCGCTGGGAGCAGCACAAGCACCCTGCAACCCGAGTCTTCCAGGCGATTCGAATACACATCAATGGCGAATTGGAGGAGTTGCAGCAACTGCTCGATGGTGTGATTGAAAAGCTCGCGCCGGGCGGTCGCCTCGTCGTGATTAGCTTTCATTCTTTGGAAGATCGTTGCGTTAAGCAGTTTATGCGAAGAGGTGCGCGTGGTGTGGATGTGCCGCGAGATATCCCGTTAAGGGGCGGTAAGTTGGGGCAGACCCTTCGCTTACTGGGGAAAGCTGTTCGCCCGAGTGACGCTGAAGTGCAAGCGAACCCCAGGGCGCGCTCAGCGATTATGCGCGTTGCGGAGCGCTTATCTTGAGCGCGGCGCAGACTCAGCGGTACGAGGTGGCACTATTTGTCATCGTGATCGCGAGCGCATTGCTGTTGGTTGAGACAACACATCGGTGTCGGGAAGCCTATACCGCGCTGCGCGAGCTAGAATTACAGCGGTGGTCGCTACAGGAAGACTATTCGCGGCTACTTCTCGAGCAAAGTACTTGGGCTGCACCGCAGCGCGTGATGGCTATCGCGTCTGACTCGCTACAGATGCGCGAGCCTGCGTTGAGCCAGCGTGAGGTGGTGACACCATGAGCCGTCGGTCGCAAACCGTGACCCAAATCGCCACCTGGCGATTGCTGGTGATGGCTGTCTTGCTGGTGGCAATGTTTGCGCTATTGCTAGGTCGATTGCTGGTCTTACAGGTGCTAGACAGCGACCGGGGTGTCTCATTCTTGCAGCGTCAGGGCGCCATGCGTGCTGTCCGCGCCTCAGAAATTCCAGCTTATCGGGGAGTGATTACCGATCGTCGCGGGACCCCGTTGGCAGTCAGCACGCCTGTTGTGTCGCTGTGGGCAAATCCTCAGGTGTTACAGACGCAAGCGACGCCACGAATTGCGGCGTTAGCCAGCGCTCTCGGTCTGACGGAATCAGCGCTTCAAAAGCGCCTCGCCGACAACGCCGATCGCCAATACATGTATCTCGCACGTCATTTAACGCCGGACAAGGCGCGTGACGTCTTGACTCTGAATATCGAGGGTGTCGGTAGTGAGCGCGAATACCGTCGCTTTTATCCAGTCGGTGAAGTGGCGGCGCAGCTGGTTGGTCTCACGAATGTCGATGGCGAGGGTATCTCGGGGATTGAAAAGGCTATGGACAGCGGGTTGCAAGGCAGTCCGGGGTTGCGGCGCTATATCAAAGACCTGCATGGCGATGCTGTGCGTGATATTGGTGTGATTGATGAGGCCGTTGACGGCCAGACCGTGGTCCTCAGCATCGACTTGCGTATGCAGTATCTGCAGCACCGTGAACTACAGCGCGCGATGCAAGAAACAGGGGCAACGGCGGCGTCGGCAGTCACCATCGATGCCTGGACCGGCGAAGTCTTAGCGATGAGTAACTTCCCCACATTTAACCCCAATTCCCGCGCGAGTTTTGATTTTTCGGCAACTCGCAACCGGACTGTCACGGACGAGTTTGAGCCCGGTTCGACAATGAAGCCGCTCACCTTGGTGGCAGCACTGGAGAGTGGCCAATTCACTATCGATACGGAGATTGATACCAATCCAGGTCGTCTCCAGGTCGGCGATAAAGTGCTCACTGACCCAAGAAATTACGGTGTGTTAACACTGGCAGAGGTCATCGAAAAATCAAGTCAGATTGGCGTGACCCGTGTCGCACAGCAGTTGGGCTACCAGCCCATTTTAGATGTTTACCGCCGCTTCGGCTTGGGTATGGCAACTCAGGTAGGTTTTCCGGGTGAGCGCGAGGGGATTCTACCGGATCGCCCGCGCTGGAGCCCCATTGAGGAAGTGACGCTCGCTTTCGGTTATGGATTGACCGCAACCCCGATGCAGCTGGCGCAAGCCTATGGCATCTTCGCGAACCGCGGTCGATCGACGCCGCTGTCTCTTTTGCGTGCCGATGATTTTGTTGATCGCAGTGTCCCAGTGATTAGCGAGGATGTCGCCCAGGAAGTGCTCCGAGTGCTTGAGGGTGTGGCCAGTGATCGTGGAACGGCATCGCGTGCGCGCGTGCCAGGTTTTGCAGTCGGCGGCAAGACCGGTACCGTGCACAAAGTGACGCAAGGTGGCTACGATGATCATCGCTATGTCGCACTGTTTGTGGGTATCGCGCCGATGGATGCCCCGCGTTACGTGACCGCTGTCGTGATCGATGAGCCTCAGGGTGACCGCTACGGCGGTGGCAGCGCCGCCGCACCAGTCTACTCACGGATCACGGATGGCATTCTGCGTCTGGGCAACGCTATTCCGCAGGTGGCGCAACATAACGCGCAATCGGTAACCTTGGGGGGTGGTCAGTGACGGCCGCCCATCGTTTCCCAACACTGTCTGAGCTGGTGCCTGGCTTGAGCGCACCATGGGCGAATGCGGTGCCTGTGGATCTGACGCTCGATAGTCGTGAGGTCGTTGAGAACGCGGTATTTTTGGCGATCCCTGGTCATCAGAACGATGGTCGTCACCATATTGAAGCTGCATTGGCCGCGGGTGCGCTCGCGGTGCTGGCGGAGCGAGAAGGTTACGCGACCGACGGTAACGCTCGCGTGATTCCCGTGTCTGACCTGCGGCTTCGGGTTGGGGATTTGGCGCGACAGTTTTATGGCGATCCATCGGCGTCGATGTCGCTGTGTGCTGTGACCGGCACGAATGGCAAAACATCGATCGTTGACTTCATAGCACAACTGTCCAGTGCACTGGGCTATCCCGCGGCGACCCTAGGCACCTTGGGGGCGCAACGAGCAGGTCATACTGAGTCGACGCGAAACACCACGCCCGATGTCTTGACCACTAATCGCTACTTGCGACGCTGGCTCGACCAAGGGGTGCAATCGATCGCACTCGAAGCCTCAAGTCACGCCTTGGTACAGGATCGACTCTCGGGTCTATCAATTCGGACTGCCATATTTGCCAATTTAACGCGCGATCATTTGGATTATCACGATGACCTCCAAGACTATGCGGATGCCAAGTTGGCGCTGTTTCGGCGCCAAGAACTCGAGTTCGCACTCTACAACGCAGACTGTCCTTGGGCAGCTCAGGTCGGTGATGTAGCACAGTGCCAAAAGGCGGGGTTGACGCTACAGGGCGCGACGACCGATTGCCAAGTGACTATTCTCAGCAGGTATCCGGCGCTCGAGCTTGAGTTGGTCACCCCGTGGGGCAGTGGTCGAGTGTGTTGTCCTCTGAGCGGCGACTTCAATGCGTTTAATGTCTCTGCAGCGATGATCACACTCGCTCAGTGGGGCTCAGATTGGCCATCAATTCTTCGTGCGGCGAGCACATTGCGTTCTGTCAGCGGGCGTATGGAACAGATTGACAATGATCGTGGTATTCGCGCCGTTGTCGATTATGCTCATACGCCAGACGCGCTCCGGGCCGCCCTGATGGCGCTGCGCCCGCAAACGCCGGGTGCACTATGGGTCATATTTGGCTGTGGCGGTAATCGTGACCGCGGTAAGCGTGCAGAGATGGGCCGATTCGCTGAGCAGCTCGCTGATCATGTGGTGGTTACCAGCGATAACCCGCGCAATGAGTCGCCGGAAGCGATTCTCGATGATATTTGTGGCGGCTTACGGGATCCGGCCACCCGTCTGGTGGATCGTCGTGAGGCTATCGAATGGACGGTCGCGCGCGCAGCTGCCGGCGACTCGATTTTGGTCGCCGGTAAGGGCCATGAGGAATATCAGGAAGTCGAGGGAATCCGACAGCCTTTTTCAGACCGAGATGTACTTCGCCGAGCGCTCGCCTTAGGGGGTGCGGCATGATGCCTGCGGTCGAATTGTCGTCGATTGCCAGCCATGTTGGTGGGGTGTTGCAGGGCGATGCCGCGTCGGTAACCGGTTTAGCGATCGACTCTCGGCAGGTGCATAGCGGCGACTTGTTCGCTGCGCTCCCCGGAGATCGTGTCGATGGACATGATTTTGTGCAGGCGGCAGTTGCTAGTGGTGCCGCGGGTGTGTTGGTTCGTCGACCACTCGCTCTAGAAGTGCCTCAAGTGATTGTCGATGACGTCACAGCGGCTCTAGGCGGTGTCGCGGCACTGAATCGTTCCTTATTTCACGGTCCGGTTGTAGCCATCACCGGCAGCGCCGGCAAAACGACCGCGAAGAACATGCTGGCAGCTATTTTGACCCAAGCGGGGCCGACCGTCGCCACGATAGGCAATCTTAACAATGAGCTCGGGGTGCCGTTGACCTTGTCACGACTGACAGCGGAGACACGTTTTGCAGTCGTGGAAATGGGTGCTGGCGCGCCAGGCGATATCGCTTACCTCTGTGGCATTGCGGCACCCACTGTATCTATTTTACTCAATGCCTCGGCGGCGCACCTTGCTCACTACGGGAGTGTGCAGGAGATTGCCGATACAAAGGGAGAGATCCTCGATGGACTGGCGCCCGATGGCATAGCCATCATCAATGCGGATTCGCCCTATGCGTCTGAATGGTTCTCTCGAGCGCAGGGTGCGCGAATTGTCAGCTTTGGTTTAGGCGAGCAGGCCGACTGTCGTGCTCTGGATATTGTTTACCGCGGATATCAGGGATCGCGCTTCGTACTGTCCTGTGGCGCGGCGTCCGTCGATGTTGAACTGGCCGTACCGGGTCTGCCTGGCGTCATGAATGCGCTTGGTGCTGCAGCGGCGGCCTTGGTTCTCGGCTGCACTCCAGAGCAGGTGGCAACTGGGTTGGCGAGCTACCCCCCGCAGCCAGGCCGCGGCTTGGTCCTGCGCGCCGATTCAGGCGCCTGTGTGATCGATGACACCTATAACGCCAACCCTGCATCGGTAAAAGCCGCGATCGATATCTTGGCCCAGAGTGCAGGCCGTCGCGTCTTGATATTGGGTCCCATGTTGGAGCTGGGTAGTGATAGTGAGCGCTTACATGAAGAGGTTGGAGCGTACTCGGCGGACGCTGGTATTGATGAGCTATGGGTGGTCGGTGAGACCGCTGCGGCCATCGCTCGGGGCTTTGGTCCGCAAGCGAAGTGCTATCCAGACATTACTACTGCGATTCGATCGCTGAGGCGTTTTACCGCTCATGACACCGTTCTGGTGAAGGGCTCGCGGGGCGCCGCATTGGAAGCTGTGGTCGCGGCGCTCGTCGGGCAGGGGGTTGCGCTATGTTAAAATGGCTCGCTGAGCAACTGATTCCACTAGACCCTGGCTTCTCGGTCCTCAACTACATCACCTTCCGTGCCATTTTAGCGGCAGTGGCTGCGTTGGTGATCTCGCTGTGGGTCGGGCCGCGACTCATCGACACGTTACAGCGCCTGCAAGTGGGGCAAGCCGTTCGGACCGATGGTCCTCAGACGCATCTGTCGAAATCGGGCACGCCGACAATGGGTGGAGCGCTTATTCTTGTCGCTATCACGCTGGCCACGCTGATTTGTGCCGATTGGGGGAATCCCTATGTCTGGGTCGCATTGTTCACGACGCTCACGTTTGGCGCAGTGGGTTGGGTTGACGACTACCGTAAGGTCGTTGAGAAGAATCCTCGTGGTCTGCCCGCGCGCTGGAAGTATTTTTGGCAGTCAGGTTTTGGTTTGGCTGCTGCTATCGCTCTCTACCAGCTCGGCGATCAGCCTGCGGATACCGCACTGTTTGTGCCGTTCTTTAAAGATGTCTCCTGGGCCATGGGCTGGCTATTTGTTCCGTTCACCTATTTTGTCATTGTCGGCTCTTCTAATGCCGTTAACCTCACCGACGGGCTCGATGGTCTAGCGATCTTGCCGACTGTTTTGGTCGCCGGTGGGCTGGGGCTTATCGCTTATGTGTCAGGACATGCCGGTATTGCAGGCTACTTGAATATCCCATTTTTACCGCAAGCTGGTGAGTTGCTTATTCTCTGTGCGGCGATCGCCGGCGCAGGCCTGGGGTTTTTGTGGTTCAACACCTATCCCGCCATGATTTTCATGGGCGATGTTGGTGCTCTGGCATTGGGTGCTGCGCTCGGTGTCATAGCCAGTATTACGCGGCATGAGATTGTCTTGTTAATCATGGGGGGCGTTTTCGTCGCTGAGACTCTATCGGTCATGATTCAGGTGGTGTCGTTCAAAACGCGCGGCAAACGCGTGTTCAGAATGGCGCCGATTCATCATCATTTCGAGCTGAAAGGTTGGCCCGAGCCACGCGTGATTGTCCGGTTCTGGATTATCACAGCAATGCTGGTACTCGTGGGCTTAGCAACCTTGAAACTGCGCTGAGGTGATTATGACGGCTACTCCCCTCATCGCCAGTTCCGAAAACCCCATGGTGCTTGGGCTGGGTAGCACCGGTCTGTCGGTGGTGCGGTATTGGCAGCGACGCGGTCAGCCCTTTGTCGTTGCCGATACGCGATCGGAACTCAGTGAAAACACCGAAATACGCGAGGCGATTGGAGCAGCCGCCAGCTTTTGGGGCGATTTTGATCTTTCGGTACTTGAGGGCGTGACACTGCTGGTAGCCAGCCCCGGAATTGCCATGGACCACCCTGTGTTGCGTGAGGCCAAAGACCGTGGCATTCGTATTTGTGGCGACATTGACCTGTTTATGCAGGTGGTCGACAAGCCGGTGATTGGGATTACCGGCTCCAACGGCAAGTCCACGGTGACGTCGATGCTTGAGACCATGATTGGTCATTGCGGCGTCAAGGTCGCAGCGGGCGGGAACCTCGGCAGACCGGCGCTGGATCTGCTTGATGAAGATGCCGATATCTACGTTTTAGAGCTGTCCAGTTTTCAGCTAGAGCGCGCTGAGCCTCTTGGATTGGCCGCGGCCGCGGTGCTTAACCTATCGCCTGATCATTTGGACCGTCATGCCAGTTTGCCTCGTTATCATCAGGCCAAGCAGCGTATTTTCCGCGGCGCGAAAGCTGTCGCAGTCAATGCTGAGGATCCGTTAACGACTCCGCTGATGAACTTGCCGAAGCGCAGTGTTCACTGGCGTCCGGGAGAGCCCGATCTTGATGAATTGGGTATCGCGCCACACGAGGATGCGTTGTGGATTTGTCTGGGGCATCAACCATTAATTCGCTGTGATGATCTGCCGCTTTCGGGCGTCCATAACTGGCACAACGCTTTGGCGGCATTGGCGCTTGGCATGGCCGCTGGGTTCCCAATCGACGGCCTCGTTGCCGGGCTCAAGCGCACGCAGGGCTTGCCGCATCGGTGTGAATTGGTGGTCGAGCACGGTGGTGTTCGCTATATCGATGACAGTAAAGGCACCAATGTGGGCGCCACTGTTGCAGCTCTCGAAGGCCTCCATCGGGGGCAAAATATCATTCTTATTGCTGGCGGGCAGGGCAAGGCGCAGGACTTCACTGCATTGGCGCAGCCGGTGCAACAGTCGTGTCGGCGGGTGCTGACCTTCGGTGCAGATGCGCGTGACATCGAAGTCGCACTGGCCAATCGCGTACCGGTGCAGCGTGTTGAGGGTCTCGATGAGGCGGTTGCTGTGGCCCATGCCTTGGCCCAGTCCGGCGAGATTGTGCTCTTATCACCTGCCTGTGCGAGCCTCGATATGTTCAGTAGTTACCACGAGCGTGGCGAGCGCTTTGCTTCTGCGGTCCGAGATGTCATCGGCGGGGGCGATCAATGAATCGCGGGCATGCTGCAGTGTTGCCGGTAGTCGATCACTGGCTGCTGACAATGACGCTGTCGTTGTTAGCCATCGGTCTTGTCGCAATCGCCTCGGCATCTATTGAATACAGTGCTGTTCACTTCAGTTCGCCGTGGTTTCAAGCGGGTAAGCACGCAATATTTATTGCCGTGGGTCTCTGTGCTGGCGTTCTGGCCTATACGGTACCCACCGATTTCTGGGCTCGCACCTCGCAGGTTTGGTTGTTGATAGCACTTGCGCTGTTGGTGCTCGTCCTGATCCCTGGTATTGGCCGCGAGGTAAAGGGCTCGCAACGCTGGTTCCCCCTAGGCCCCGTTAACCTGCAGCCTTCCGAGGTGGCAAAGTTGGCGTTGGTGATTTACACCTCGGGCTATCTTGCCCGTCATGGGCCGGCTGTCCTAGCGTTTTGGCACGGCTTGGCGCGGCCGCTGATGGTGCTGATGCTGGTCGCGGTTTTGCTGCTGCTGGAGCCTGATTTTGGCGCCACGGTGATCTGTTCGGCCACTGTTGTCGGATTGCTCTTTTTGGCAGGGGCGGCGAAGCGTTACGTGGTGTTAATGGTCGGACTCGGTCTGTCTGCCCTCGCGATTTTGGCCCAGTCATCACCTTATCGACTGGAGCGGTTGACTGCCTACACCAATCCGTGGAGTGACCCTTTCGACACCGGGTTTCAATTGACCCAGTCGCTCATTGCGTACGGTCGTGGTGAATGGGTTGGCGTGGGATTGGGCAACAGCATTCAAAAGCTCTTCTATCTGCCGGAAGCACACACCGATTTTGTGTTTTCGATTTGGGCTGAGGAGACCGGACTTTTGGGTGCGGTTTTAGTGATGTTGCTCTATGCGGGACTCATTGGTCGCATGATCTGGGTGGGTGTATGCGCGAACCGCGCTCAGCAGGTCTTTGCATCATTTGTCAGTTTTGGGGTGGCCTTGATATTCGCTGGGCAGGCCTTTGTGAATATGGGAGTCAGCTCTGGTCTCCTGCCCACCAAAGGCCTCACTCTGCCGCTGATTAGTTACGGCGGCAGTAGCATGCTGATCAGTTGCGTCATGTTGGGTATGGTCATGCGAATCGCAACTCAATTGCCGACACCGGATCAATCGACGCGTCGCAAAGAGCGAGGTGCTCAGTGAGCGCGCCCCGATTGTTGGTGCTAGCCGGTGGTACCGGAGGCCATGTGTTTCCCGCGTTGGCGGTCGCCCAAGCCATGGCTGCCCGAGGCTGGCAGATCGACTGGGTTGGCACTGAGCGGGATATGGAAGCGCGCGTGGTGCCTGCCGCGGGGTTTACACTCCATCCGCTATCGGTACTCGGCTTGCGCGGCAAGGGTCTTGGGGCCCGACTGCGCGGTTTTTTATACGTGTTCGTCGCACTGTTTCAAGCACTGAGGCTGGTGGCGCGTCTGCGGCCAAACAGTGTTTTGGGTATGGGTGGCTACGCTGCGGGTCCCGCGGGTGTCGCCGCTTGGTTGTGGCGGCGTCCGCTTGTAATTCACGAACAAAATGCGGTGGCCGGCACGACCAATCGGTACCTCGCTCCGCTGGCTCGTCAGGTGTTGTGCGGCTTGCCCGGTGCGTTTCCTCAACGCGCCAGCGCAACTTGGGTTGGTAATCCTCTGCGTTCAGACCTGCTTGCGCTGCTGGCAGAGCAAAAGGTGTATCCGACCAGATTTTCTGAGGATCGACCCATGAATATTTTGGTATTGGGCGGCAGTCTCGGCTCTCTACCACTGAATCAAGAACTCCCAGCGATTATCTCAGAGAGTTTGCGGCGTGAGCTTGGGCGGATTCGCGTTCGTCATCAATGTGGTGCCCAGCACCTCGAGAGGACGACGGCTGCTTGGGCTCAGACGCCCGCGTTACAGGTGGAGGTCGCGGCATTTATCGATGATATGGCTTCTGCCTATCGCTGGGCCGATATCGTGATTTGTCGCGCGGGTGCTTTGACGGTGTCTGAATTGATGGCTGCTGGATGCCCAGCAATTCTCGTCCCATTACCGCACGCGATCGATGATCACCAAACTGCCAATGCCCGTGTGCTGGTACAGGCAGAGGCTGGATGGCTGGTGCCACAGGTGCATATGGCAAGCCAGCTGGGCGGGCACTTGGCTGCGGCGCTTGACGCACCCGGCCGGCTACAGTCCATGTCGGTCGCAGCACAAGCCATCGCTCCAGCTCAGGCTACTGAACGCGTTGTCGCATCCCTCGAGGAGGTGGCTTATGACCGCTAATCGCTTACCAGCAGTCCGGCAGCACCGTCTGATGGGCCGGATCAAGCGCATTTTTATGGTCGGTATCGGCGGCTCGGGTATGAGTGGTATCGCTGAAGTGCTTGTGGGGCTCGGCTACTCAGTCGCTGGTTCCGACGTGTATGACAGTGCAGTTCTGGATCGTTTGCGAACCTTGGGAATTGACGTGACGGTCGGACATAGTGCGGACAATATTGTCGGTGCTGATGTATTGGTGGTGTCCTCGGCCATCAGAGAGACTAATCCTGAGTGTGTCGCCGCGCGCGAAGCGAGAATTCCAGTCGTGCCGCGTGCAGAGATGCTCGCCGAGTTGATGCGGTATCGCTTCGGTATTGCTGTAGCGGGTACGCATGGCAAGACCACAACGACGAGCCTCATCGCCAGTATTCTTGGCGAGGCCGGAGAAGACCCGACGTTTGTCATCGGTGGTCTACTGAATAAGGCCGGCAGCAATGCGCAACTCGGCAGCGGTGAGTATTTGGTCGTGGAAGCAGACGAAAGTGACGCCTCTTTTCTCCATCTGCTACCGACTATGGCGGTTGTGACCAATGTCGAAGCCGACCATATGGATCACTATGACGGTGATGTCTCTCAGTACCGCGCTGCCTTTGTCGAATTCCTGCACAACCTCCCGTTCTACGGCGCGGCTGTACTTTGTCTCGATGATGCGGGTGCTCGTGAGCTCATGCGCGATGTGACGCGGCTGGCCATCACCTATGGCGAAGATGAGCATGCTGATTTTCGCATTGGGGCAGTCGAAGCCGACGGCCTGAGAACCAGATTTTCGATCTCACGTCCGGGCGCATCAACCTTGTCACTCTCGCTGAATATGCCCGGGCGCCACAACGTGCTCAATGCCGCTGCCGCAGTCGCTGTGTGTACGGAACTCGGTGTGGATGACGACGCCATCCTTCGTGGTTTAGCAACGTTCTCAGGTGTGGGTCGACGCTTCAGTGTGTTGGGTGAGATTGCGATCGCCGAGGGCAGCGTCACCTTGGTCGATGACTATGGGCACCACCCCACTGAGGTAGCTGCGACGTTGGCCGCTGCGCGATCAGCCTTTGCTGAGCGTCGGTTGGTGGTGGTGTATCAGCCGCATCGCTACAGCCGGACCCGAGATTGTTATGACGACTTCGTGGCGGTGCTTGCGACCAGCGATGTCTTGATCTTGCTCGAGGTGTACGCCGCAGGCGAAGAGCCGATTGGCGGCGCCGATGGTCGCAGCTTGTCGCGATCGATTCGTCAACGCGGACCGATTGATCCGATATTTGTGGCCGAGCAGAGCGATCTCAATCTGGTGCTTGGCAATGTATTACGCGATGGCGATGTTCTGCTGATGCAGGGTGCGGGCGATATTGGTCGTTTGGCTCGACATCTAGCCGATGGCACCACCCTGAGGGAGGCCCTGTGAGCACGTCAATATTCGAAGGAAAGCGGATTGCCGTGATGATGGGCGGTACAGCAGCAGAGCGCGACATCTCGCTGGAGAGTGGTACGAATGTCGCTCAGGTCCTCGTCGATTGTGGCGCCGAAGTGTTACGGGTTGATCCAGCACAACAAGATTGGCCGGCAAATCTTCAAGATGTCGACTTCACCTTTAACCTACTGCACGGCCGCGGCGGCGAGGACGGCACGGTTCAGGGGCTACTCGAGCTGATGCGAATGCCCTACAGCGGCTCGGGTGTTTTAGGCTCTGCATTAACCATGGATAAATTGCGAACAAAATGGTTGTGGCGCGGCGCGGGATTACCCACACCAGACTTTGAGGTTTTGACGGCAAAGAGTGACTGGCAGGCGATTATTCATCGGTATGAGCGGGTATTTGTAAAACCTGCGTTTGAAGGCTCGTCACTTGGGATGTCTCGGGCAGAGACTCCCGAGGCATTGGAGAAGGCTTTCAATAATGCGCGCCACTATGGCGAGTTGGTGCTCGCCGAGTCCTTTGTTGATGGTCCTGAATATACCGTGGCTATTTTGGGTGATCGTGCGTTACCGGTCATCGGTATCCGTCCTGAGGGTGGCTTTTACGATTTCAATGCGAAATATGTGTCCGATGCCACGGGCTTCGAGTGCCCGGCAAATCTTTCGAGTGCAGATGCGGCGGAACTCAGTGCACTTGCTTTGACTGCTTTTCAAACGACGGGTGCTGCGGTGTGGGGGCGCGTTGACGTGATGCGCTCAGCGGCGGGCGATTGGCAACTATTGGAAGTCAACACCATTCCCGGCATGACCTCTCACAGCCTTGTACCGATGGCCTCTGCGGCAGCGGGGATTACCACGGCAGAGCTGCTGGCAGAGATATGCCAACTCAGCTTGGAGGAGCGAGCCCATGGCCGCTAAACGCAGTGTCGGACGTGTCCGGGGTGCACAGCGAAACCCGGTTGCATCGTCGCGCCAATCGCAACGTCGCTTGCCTCGATGGGTATCGAGCACGATGCTGGGCGTGTTGCTCATCGGTTTGGTGGTCGCTGGCTGGCAGGGTATGACGGTGCTTGGTGCTATGCCGGTCGAGCGTATATCGATCAACGGAGATGTCACAGAGATCGCGCTGGCTGACATCGAAGAACGGGTTGTACCGTTCTCGGCAATGGGGTTTATCGGTATCGATCTCGATGCACTTGAGCAAGAGCTTGAGACCATGCCCTGGGTGTATCGAGCGAGCGTGCGACGTGTTTGGCCGGATGAGATCGCGATTCAACTCACCCAACAGAAACCGATCGCGCGCTGGGGAGATCACAGCCTACTCAATCACCAAGCGCAGGGATTTGCGGTTTCGGACGCAACGCGCTTTAGCGCTTTACCGATGTTGCAGGGAGAGGTCGGTGATGAGTCGCGATTGATGCAGCGGTACCAGATGTTGGCGAGCGCGCTGCAACCGCTTGGGCTCTCGGTGCTGCAATTAATTCGCGATGACATCGGTGAGTATCGCCTGCGCTTGAGTGATGGCGCTGAAGTGTTATTCGGCGAGCACGATTATGTCGCGCGACTGCAACGTTTGATTGCTTTATATCGCGGTTCGCTCGCGAATCGTCCGGTGATACGCGTGGATTTGCGTTACGAACATGGCGCCGCTGTGGTGTTTGATGATCCGCAGTGGGTGGCAACGAGGTTGACAACGGGGAGGCGACGCTGATGGCAAACGCAGCGGATAAACGCATGATCGTAGGTCTCGATATCGGGACGTCGAAAGTGGTAGCGGTTGTCGGTGAAATCACCGATGAGGGTATGATCGAAGTCGTGGGGATTGGCTCCCACCCCTCACGCGGTATGAAAAAAGGGGTGGTGGTGAATATTGAATCCACCGTAACCGCGATCCAACGGGCGGTGGAAGAGGCCGAACTGATGGCGGGTTGTCAAATTCACTCCGTCTATGTCGGCATCGCCGGCAGTCATATTCGCTCGATGAACTCTCACGGCATCGTGGCCATTCGCGACGGCGAGGTGTTTCAGGCAGACCTCGACCGTGTGATCGACGCGGCGCAGGCGGTCGCGATTCCTGCAGACCAAAAGGTTCTGCACGTCTTGCCACAGGAATATGTGATCGATAATCAGGGCGGTATCAAAGAGCCGCTCGGCATGTCTGGCGTACGCCTAGAAGCTAAGGTGCATTTGGTCACCTGCGCAGTGAACGCCGCGCAGAATATCGAGAAATGTGTGCAGCGCTGTGGCCTCGAGGTGGATGGGATTATCTTGGAGCAACTTGCTTCTAGCTATTCAGTCATCACCGATGATGAGCGTGATCTGGGTGTGTGCTTGGTTGATATCGGTGGCGGAACCTCTGATATCGCCATTTTTACTGATGGGTCGATTCGTCACACGGGTGTGATTCCAATCGCCGGCGATCAGGTAACCAATGACATTGCCATGGCGCTGAGAACGCCGACGCAGCATGCCGAGGAAATAAAAATTCGCTATGCCTGTGCGTTGACGCAGCTCGCAGGCGCACACGAAACCATCAAGGTCCCGAGTGTCGGCGACCGTCCGCCACGTGATTTGTCCCGACAGTCTCTCGCGGAGGTTGTCGAGCCCCGCTATGACGAGTTGTTCACGTTGATTCAGTCAGAGCTGAGACGCTCTGGATTCGAAGAGCTGATTCCAGCCGGAGTCGTCTTGACTGGCGGAACTTCGAAGATGGAGGGCGCTGTGGATTTGGCCGAAGAGATCTTTCACATGCCGGTACGGGTCGGTGCCCCACAGCACGCACAGGGTCTTGGCGACATTATTCGCAACCCAATTTATGCAACGGCCATTGGTTTGTTGATTTATGGCGCTAAAGAGATTGAAGGGGCGGAGCTCCGCGCTGGAGAGGGCGGTGGGCTGTTCGGTGGGATTAAGTCATTTTTCGGTAAGCATTTTTAAGTTGTAGCACAAAACGCCGGCTTGTCCGGGTATCGCAAAAAAGGGAGTAAGGCTATGTTTGAACTGGTAGACAATGCACCGCAAACGGCGGTTATCAAGGTCATCGGTGTGGGTGGTGGCGGCGGCAATGCCGTGCGTCATATGGTCGCCCACAACGTTGAGGGCGTTGATTTCATCGTCGCGAACACCGACTCGCAGGCGCTAGCCGATATCGAGTCTCGGACGGTACTTCAGCTCGGGAGTGGCCTGACTAAGGGTCTCGGAGCCGGCGCGAACCCCGAAGTGGGCCGTGCTGCAGCGCTGGAGGATCGCGATCGAATCGCCGATACCCTACAGGGCGCTGACATGGTATTCGTCACTGCCGGCATGGGCGGTGGTACGGGTACTGGGGCGGCACCGATCGTCGCAGAGGTGGCGAGAGAAATGGGTATTTTGACCGTCGCAGTGGTCACTCGACCCTTTAGTTTCGAGGGCAAAAAGCGACTTTCTATCGCAGATGAAGGTCTTCGGGAACTTGAGCAGCATGTTGACTCTCTAATCACCATTCCGAACGAAAAACTGATGGAGGTTTTGGGGAAAAGTACCACGCTTCTGGATGCCTTCAAGGCGGCGAATGATGTACTTTTGGGGGCTGTTCAGGGTATTGCTGATTTGATTATTCGCCCTGGAATGATCAACGTTGATTTCGCCGATGTGAGAACAGTCATGTCGGAGATGGGATCAGCGATGATGGGTACGGGTAGCGCCAGCGGCGAGAATCGCGCGCGTGAAGCGGCAGAACGAGCGATTAATAGCCCGTTACTTGATGACATTGATTTGAGCGGTGCGCGGGGCATTCTCGTCAATATCACTGCAGGCTTGGACATGTCTCTGGGTGAGTTCTCAGAGGTGGGTGCAACCATTGAAGAGATTGCGTCGGAAGATGCAACGGTAGTGGTTGGCACAGTGATTGATCCTGAGATGCGAGACATGCTCAAGGTCACTGTGGTGGCAACTGGGTTAGGGTTGGCAGAGGAGCGTCCTCAGCTCACGCCCGTACCTGTGGCAACGGCGCCGCGTACAGAGCGGCCTGCGAGCTACGCTGATTTTGATCTACCGCCGGCGAAGCGAGCACGTGTCGCGGCAGGCGGTGCTGAGGCAGCGACATCTGTCTTGGATAATACGGGCGAGGAATACTTCGATATTCCGGCGTTTTTGAGACGTCAAGCCGACTGACACTGTTTGTGTTTGTCCGCCGCCCAGAGGCTTAGGCTTGTGCGGGCCCGGGGGATCAGCGTTTGCGATACCTGATCATCTCGGTCTTGTGCACGTGGGGGCAGTCGCCGCGGCGGCGAACACAAAGGTTACAGAATGATAAGACAGCGCACGTTACGAAATGCCATTAAGGCGACGGGGGTGGGTCTCCATACTGGAGAAAAAGTATTCCTGACGCTGAGTCCAGCGCCGGTCGACAATGGCATCGTCTTTCGCCGCACAGATCTATCACCTGTCGAGGAAATACCTGCTCGCGCTGAGATGGTCGGCGACACCCTGTTATCGACCAGTCTCGGATTAGGTGAGGCCAAGGTATCCACCGTAGAGCACCTGTTGTCGGCAATGGCTGGGCTTGGTATCGACAATGCCTTTGTCGACGTCACTGCGGCAGAAGTGCCGATCATGGATGGCAGCGCCGGCCCTTTTGTTTTTTTACTCCAGTCTGCGGGCATTGAAGAACAGCCGGCGGCGAAAAAATTCATTCGTATCAAGCGTCCGATAGCGGTCACCGATGGTGACAAATCCGCGAGCTTACTGCCCTTTGAGGGCTTTAAAGTCTCGTTCTCAATCGATTTTGACCATCCGGTGTTTCACGATCGTTCCGCCTATGCCGAGATCGACTTTTCCACCACCTCGTTTGTAAAGGAGGTGAGTCGAGCGAGAACGTTCGGTTTCATGCATGAAATCGAGTATCTGCGTTCTAAGGGACTCGCGCGGGGCGGTAGTGTCGACAACGCGATCGTAGTGGATGAGTTCCGGATCCTCAATGAAGATGGCCTTCGTTACGAAGACGAATTCGTCAAGCATAAAGTTCTCGATGCCATTGGTGATCTTTATTTGTTAGGGCACAGCCTGATCGGTGAGTTTCGCGCGCATAAATCAGGTCATGCCTTAAATAATCAGGTGCTGAGAGCACTGATTGCGCAGCAAGATGCCTGGGAAATGGTCACCTTTGAAGATGCCGCAAAGGCGCCGATTTCATACGGTATTCCTGGGGGGCTGGTCGCGGCCTGACCCCAAATTGCATCATTGGGCGCTAAAATCGCCCGTCTGGTCATTAGATGCTTTCCCAACCTTCGAGCTCGTGGCATAGTGTGCCTCCACTCGTGATCTGAGTCCGTTTGTGAAGTTAATTGTTGTCCATCGCGCAGCCGCCTCTCGAACCATCGAACTTGGGAAATGGTCATGGGCGATATTGTCTGCGTGCTGCGTCGGTATCCCTCTGGGGCTCATGGCAGCTGGCTATGAGCTCGGTGAGCGCCAGGGTGCTGCCAACGCGCAGTTAGCGCGTATTGACGGAGCCGAGG
Source organism: Halieaceae bacterium (assembly GCA_038134505.1). GTDB lineage: Bacteria > Pseudomonadota > Gammaproteobacteria > Pseudomonadales > Halieaceae > Luminiphilus. The sequence goes on from JAYPVH010000007.1 coordinate 59,833, forward strand.
CAGTCGCCAGCGAACGCGCAGAAGCGCTAGCGCAACTCGGTGCAGACGCGAGCCAGCAGTTGCGGGCTATGAGCCAAACCGTCGCGGACCTGCAGGCGCGGGTCACTCGCTTGGATGCACTCGGTATTCATTTGACTGAACTGACCGGCCTTGATGATGGCGAATTCAATTTCGACGTCCTGCCACCGATGGGCGGCCCCGCTCCGCAAGCCTCGGATCTTTTACCCGAGTTAGAACCCAAGCAGATGGCTCGGGAACTGACGGCGCTCGAGCAGACGCTTGTGGACCGAGAAGGCCAGCTCGATATTTTGGCCGAGCTCGTGGCCGGTCAGCGTGTGCGTGCTGAGGCCGTGCCCTCAGGTCGCCCGGTCCTCAAAGGCTGGCTGTCATCGGGCTATGGCGAGCGCAGTGACCCTTTTAGTGGCGATCGCGCATGGCATGAAGGTGTTGACTTTGCCGGCCGCGAGGGTGAAGAAATTATCGCTGTGGCGAGTGGGGTCGTCAGTTTTTCTGGAGAGCGATCGGGCTATGGCACCATGGTTGAAGTGGCCCATGGCGATGGCTTGGTGACCCGCTACGCGCACAACGAAGAAAATTTGGTCGCGGTCGGTGATCTGGTTCGTAAGGGTGAAGCAATTGCCCTCATGGGTAACAGCGGCCGATCGACGGGCCCACATGTCCATTTTGAAGTCTATAAGCACGGTCGTCCTGTTGATCCGGCAAGCTATGTGCGCCGCACGCAGCGCTAACGCAACACGCCACATCGACCCCAAAACCTCTCTGACTTTTGCTGGCGCGTCGGTTGATACGACGCGGCCTTAATGGATACGACCACCATGATGAAACTGTTGAAAAAAATCGTCGGGACGCGCAACGACCGTGAACTCAAGCGCATGCGCAAAATTGTTGCGCGTATCAACGCCTTTGAACCTGAAATGCAGGCGCTTGACGATGCTGACCTGCGCGCCAAAACCGATGAATTTCGCCAGCGTTTACGCGACGGCGAAAGCCTAAATAGCCTGTTACCAGAAGCTTTTGCGGCGGTTCGCGAGGCCAGCGTTCGCACTCTTGGTTTGCGCCATTTTGATGTGCAGATGATTGGAGGCATTGTTTTACATGAAGGCAAGATAGCCGAGATGCGAACCGGTGAGGGGAAAACCCTCGTCGCGACGCTACCGGCTTATCTCAACGCGCTGCCAGAGCACAGCGTGCACCTCATCACCGTGAATGATTATTTGGCCACTCGCGATGCCAGCTGGATGGGGCCCGTGTATCAGTTCCTTGGTTTGTCCGTGGGTGTTATTCGCTCGGGGCAAACGTCAGAAGATAAACGCGATGCCTATTCGGCCGATGTCGTCTACGGTACCAACAATGAATTTGGCTTTGACTATCTGCGCGACAATATGGCGTTTAACTTGCGCGATAAAGCGCAAGGCGAACTTGCTTTTGCCATTGTCGACGAAGTCGACTCGATTTTGATCGACGAGGCGCGAACGCCGTTGGTGATCTCCGGCGCCGCCGAGGACAGTTCAGAGTTATACCGCACCGTGAACCAGCTGATTCCCCGTTTGACCCCTGAAACCGAAGCGGCTGAGGGCGACTACACTATTGACGAGAAGCTGCGTCAGATTGAGCTGACGGAAATCGGACACGAAAAGATTGAGCAGATGCTGATCGAGGCGAAGCTGCTGAGTGCCGATGATTCGCTCTACGCCGCCAGTAATCTGGGTCTGTTGCACCACGTGCACTCGGGTTTGCGTGCTCATGCGCTGTTCCACCGCGACGTTGAGTACATCGTTCAGGATGGCGGCGTCGTATTGATTGATGAGCACACTGGCCGGACGATGCCAGGGCGCCGACTGTCAGAGGGGCTACACCAAGCGATCGAGGCGAAGGAAGGCGTCGCGATTCAAAGCGAAAGCCAGACCTTGGCCTCGACAACCTTCCAAAACTATTTCCGCTTGTACAACACGCTGGCCGGTATGACCGGCACCGCGGATACCGAGGCGTTTGAGTTTCAGCAGATCTACGGCCTTGAGGTGATCGTCATCCCGACGAACCAAGTGATGGCACGGCAGGATTTGAACGACTTGGTCTATTTGTCGAGAGATGAGAAGTTTGAGGCGATCGTCGAAGATGTTCGAGACTGTATCGAGCGAGGTGCGCCGGTGTTGGTCGGTACGGCATCGGTTGAGACCTCCGAGGAGCTTTCTGAGCGTTTTACGGCCGCAGAAATTGAGCACAAGGTCTTGAATGCGAAATTTCATGCACAAGAGGCGGAGATTATTGCGCAAGCTGGCCGCCCTGGCGTGGTCACCATTGCAACCAACATGGCGGGGCGAGGGACCGACATCGTCTTGGGTGGCAACTTAGAGGCTGAGTTGGCTGCGGCTGGGGATCTCAATGAGGCCGATACGGCAGCCCTGAAAACGGCCTGGCAGCAGCGTCATGACGACGTATTAGCTGCCGGCGGTTTACATATTCTGGGTACCGAGCGACACGAGTCTCGCAGGATCGATAATCAGCTCAGGGGACGCGCGGGACGCCAAGGCGATCCTGGGGTATCGCGCTTTTACCTGTCGCTTGAAGACAATCTCATGCGAATTTTTGCCTCCGATCGCGTGAAAGGCTTTATGCAGGCACTCGGCATGGAGCGCGGTGAGGCAATCGAACACCGGATGGTCACCAACGCGATAGAGAAAGCGCAACGTAAAGTCGAGGGCCGCAACTTCGATATTCGCAAGCAGTTGCTTGAGTACGATGACGTCGCGAATGATCAGCGTCAAATTATCTATCGACAGCGCGACGAACTGCTCGGTGAGGCCGATATCAGCGATACCATCACCGCGATTCGTGCCGATGTCGTCAATAGTGCGATTGATACCTATGTGCCACCAATGAGTGTTGAAGAGCAGTGGGATATTTCGGGACTTGAACGGCAGATCGAGGTGGAATTCGGTCAAAAGCTACCGGTATCTGAATGGCTCGAAAACGACAACCGACTCCACGAGGAGAGCCTGCGGGATCGCATCGTTGAGGCTGTGCAAGCGGCCTATGACGCGAAGGCTGAGAAGGTTGGCCCGGGGATGAAGCAAATCGAAAAGCAAATCATGTTGCAGGTGCTCGATGCGCTCTGGAAGGATCATCTGCAGACCATGGATCAGTTGCGCCAGGGTATTCACTTGCGCGCCTACGCCAATAAAAATCCGAAGCAGGAATATAAGCGCGAGTCGTTTGCACTCTTTGAGAGCTTGCTGGATCGTCTCAAGTTTGAGGTGGTGCGATTTCTCAGTCATGTCGAGATTCAGCGCGAAGATGAGGCGCAGGCGATTGAGCGGCGTCGTCGTGAGGAGGCAGCAAAGCAACAATTAGCTTTCCAGCATCAGCAGGCGCAGGGCATGGCATCCGCAGAGGATGGGGAAGCACAAGCGCGCCCACGGCCGCAAAAACCGGCACGTGCGCCTTTGAAAATTGGTCGCAATGACCCGTGTCCTTGCGGCAGCGGTAAAAAATACAAGCAGTGCCACGGGGCACTGTCCTAGTCCTCGCTTGGGATTGAGGTGTAGCCATGACGGAGGTCGTCAACGGAGTTCGATTGGGTGTTGCGCAGGCGGGTATTAAACGCATCGGGCATGATGACACGACAGTGATCGCCTTGGACTCCGGCACACGCGTGAGTGCCGTGTTTACCCAAAATGCCTTTCGGGCAGCGCCGGTCTTGGTGGCCGAGGCGCATATTGAGACGGTCTGCGAGCAGCAGCCCGTATTGGAGCAAGCCCAAGGCGTCCGATACTTGTTAATCAATACGGGTAACGCCAATGCCGGCACGGGTACTGCGGGTCTTGAACATGCTCGAGCGAGTTGTTCAGCGCTCGCCGATTTAGCAGGGTGCGACGCCGAAGCGGTATTACCGTTCTCAACTGGCGTGATTGGGGAGCCTCTACCGATTGACCGGCTGATTGCGGCGTTACCAGAAGCGCTCGAGGACTTGCGCGTCGATGGCTGGTCGCGGGCTGCAGCGGCAATACTGACGACCGACACCCGCGCCAAGTGCCGGAGTCAGCGCGTTGCGCTGAGTACCGGCTGCTGCGTGATCACGGGTATGGCCAAGGGTGCAGGGATGATCTGCCCCAATATGGCAACCATGCTCGCCTTTATCGCCACCGATGCGCAGATCTCTCAGTCGCAGCTTGATGATTGCTTCAAACGAGCCATTGCAGCAAGCTTCAACCGGATTTCGGTCGACGGCGATACCTCGACCAACGATGCGGCGGTGCTGTGTGCAACGGGTTTAGGGCCCGCGGTATCTGAGCAGTGTGCCGAGGATCTGGCGCTCTTTGAGGCGGCCTTGACCACGTTGTGTATCGAGCTGGCGCAGGACATTGTGCGCGACGGTGAGGGCGCGACGAAATTCGTGACCGTCGCGGTCAGCGGCGGGCTGAACACCCAAGAGTGTGATCAAGTGGGCTATACCATCGCCCACTCGCCGCTCGTTAAGACGGCGCTATTTGCCTCGGACCCCAACTGGGGGCGCTTGCTGGCCGCTATTGGTCGCGCGGGACTCACGGACCTCAATGTGGCCGCGGTGTCAGTGCGCATTAACGATGTCTTGATCGCTGAGAACGGTGCGCGTGCAGCGCAATACACTGAGGCTGATGGCGTTGCCGCGATGGCGCCCTCGGAACTCACGATCGCGATTGATTTGGGTCGGGGTGAGGCGCAGGCGACCATTTGGACCACGGACCTGTCCTACGACTATGTCAAAATCAATGCCGAGTATCGTACCTAGATTCCTCTGGGGCCTCGGTGTCATGCGCCTGTTTGATATCCCTCAGTCATCACCGCCTATCGTCTCTAGACGCTCGCATCTCTATTTTCTATCGAGGAATGTACTGTGGTAGTGGTTGCCGCGGGTGTCTTGATCGATGAGGGTGGGCGTGTGTTGATCGCGCGACGGCACGCATCTGCGCATCAAGGCGGTCTTTGGGAGTTTCCGGGCGGTAAGGTCGCGCCCGCTGAGCGACTGGAGGACGCACTTGCTCGAGAGCTGAACGAAGAGCTGGGTATTACTGTCCAGACCTCGCAGCTATTGACTCAGATTGACCACGATTACGGTGACAAACAAGTTCGGCTCGTGGTGTTCCATGTGACGCAATGGTCGGGGGAGCCCAAGGGTTGTGAGGGCCAGCCATTGGCCTGGGTCGATCGCGCCGATCTGGGTGGCTATGACTACCCAGAGGCAAACCAGCCGATTCTCGCGACGCTAGAAACCCTGTAGCAACAGCGGCGTTTGTGACTCAGCCTGGGCTGTTATGACAACGCTGTCGTCAGTTTTTTTGGTTGAGCGCGCGTTGCAGAAGGTCTTCGTGTAGGGCATTCACAGCGCGTTCCAAATCGGCAATGGAGCCACCGTTGTCAATGACCTGATCAGCCTGTGCTAGACGCGCATGCCTAGGTAATTGTGCAGCCATAATGTTGCGGACCAAAACCTCATCGTTTTTGTCGCGGATCATCGTGCGTTCGAGTTGTGCGGCCTCAGGAACATCGACCACCACGACCCAGTCGGCCCACTGCCTCTGTTGCCCCTCAAGCAACAGGGGCGAGCTGAGAACAGTGTACGGGCCTTCCGCCGCTTCTAGTTGTTCGCCGATTGCACGCTGAATCGCTGGATGGGTGATGCCCTCGAGCACTTTGCGTTGTGTCTCATCAGAAAACACAATGGCGCGGAGTTGGGAGCGATCCAGTGTTCCCGTTGCGGTCAGAATATCTTGGCCAAAGTGATCGACGATTTGCGCGAGTGCGGGCGTCCCGGGTTCTACCACCTCGCGGGCGACCCGATCGGCATCCACAACGGTGATGCCCCGTGCGATCAGCCGGTCGGTCACTGCGGATTTACCGCTGCCGATGCCTCCGGTGATGCCGACGATAAAGGCCATCAGTAAACCGAGACGATGCCGAGCACGAGTTCAAGCCCATCGCGCCAGAACAGCGTGAGTAGACCTGCGAGCGCCAGAAAGGGGCCGAAAGCCATGGGTGCATCGCGATACTGGCGTAGTAAGACCATTCGACAGAGGCCAAAGACGGTGCCCACAACCGACGACAGTAAGATGATTAGCGGCAGAGCCTGCCAGCCAAACCACGCACCCAGTGCCGCCAGTAGTTTGAAATCGCCATAGCCCATGCCTTCCTTACCGGTGATGAGCTTGAACAACCAGAACACTCCCCACAGCACGCCATAGCCGGCAGCCGCTCCGAGGACTGCGCTCTGTAAGTTGGTGAACAGTCCCTCACCACTATTGAATAATAGTCCAAGCCATAGCAGGGGCAGCGTGAGGGAGTCGGGCAGTAATTGCGTATCGGCATCGATACAGGTGAGGGCAATCAGGAGGGAGATCACAATGAGCGCGCCGCACAGATGTAGAGTGAGTCCGAAGCGATACGCGGCATAGACAAAAAACAGCGCCGTCAACAACTCGACCAAGGGATAGCGCCAAGAGATCTTCGTCCGACAGCCTCGGCAGCGACCACCAAGCAGCAGAAAACTGACGACCGGAATGTTTTCCAGGGCGCGAATTGGGCGGGCACAGGCCGGGCATTGTGAGTTCGGGGTTGCCAGCGTCATCGGCTCAATTTTCTCAGGTGCTGGCTGATCTAAGTAGGCAGCGCACTCTTGTTGCCAATCGGCTTGCATCATTTTTGGGAGCCGGTAAATCACGACATTGAGGAAACTGCCAATCACCAGGCCAAAGACCCCGAGGAAGGCAAGCAAAACAGGCTGTGATTGAATTAAAAGCGTTAGTGACATGATGGGTCGCCCTCGGTGGTGTTTGTGCTCTTTAAATCACCGAGCCCAGCATAAAGATCGGCAGGTACATGGCGATCATTAGCCCACCGATCACTACGCCGAGTACCGACATGATCATAGGTTCAATCAATGAGCTGATATTGTCCACGGCATTATCGACCGCGGCCTCATAGTGATCGGCCACTTTGCCGAGCATATCATCGAGCGCACCAGATTCCTCACCAATCGAAGTCATCTGCAACAGCATGGTGGGGAAAAGACCGGTGCCGCGAATGGCTTGATACAGCGAGGTACCTGCAGTGACTTCATCGCGAACGCGGCGGATGGCCCGCGCAAAGACGGCGTTTCCCGCGGCGCCAGCCGTGGAGTTCAGTGCCTCGACCAGCGGTACGCCCGCGGCGAAGGTGGTTGAGAGCGTTCTCGAGAAGCGTGCAACCACCGCATCTTTGAGGATGTTGCCGATAATGGGGAGCTTGAGCATTTGCCCATCGACCCAGTCGTTGAAGGAACGCGAGCGTTTGCGAGCACGTGTGAACGACCAGGCACCCACACTCATCCCGATTAAGATAACAAACCACCAGGCTTGTACCCATTCCGAGATGCCCAACACAAAGAGCGTAAAACTGGGTAGATCAGAGCCAAAGCTTTGAAACGTCTCTGCGAACGTGGGTACGACCTTGATCAGCAAAATAGCGGTCACGACAACGGCTACAACAATGGTCGCGATCGGGTAGGTCAGCGCTTTTTTGATTTTAGCCTTGAGCGCTTCGGTTTTTTCTTTATAGGTCGCCACTCGGTCGAGCATCACCTCGAGCGTGCCCGATTCCTCCCCCGATCCCACGAGGCTACAGAACAGATCATCGAAATGATCGGGGTGCTTGCCCAGCGATCGCGCTAGAGAGGTCCCGGAGGCCACCTCAAGTCGGATTTGGTTGATCAGTTCGCGCAGTTTGGGGTTGTCTGCGCCCTCGGCGACAATCTCAAAACTTTGCACCAAAGGTACGCCCGCTTTCATCATGGTGGCGAGCTGGCGCGTGAAGATCGCGATATCTCCGGGCTTAACAGGCTTGCCACTCCGACCAAACAGCGGCTTTGCTTTGCGCTTGACCGATTTGGCGACGACGCCCTGGCGTCGCAACTGCGCCTTAGCCAAGTTGACAGTCGGCGCAAAGACCTCGCCTGCGACCTTCTGGCCGCGGCGATCGGTACCTTTGTAGGTAAAAGCGAGCTCGCTGGTCGCCATCAATAGGGGTCCTCCAACGGCGGATTACGCGGTACAGCAGTGTATGCCATTAGCTTGGTTTAGTCGGTCGTCACCCGGTTCACTTCCTCAAGGCTAATCAGTCCCGCCGCACACTTGCGCAAAGCTGCCTCGCGTAAATCGTAAAAACCGGCCTCTTTGGCTTCAGCAGCAATTTCTAGCGAATTGGCGCCGCCCATGATCGCAGCGGCAATGGGGCGGGTAATTTTAACCACTTCATAAATACCGATACGGCCTTTGTAGCCGTCTTTACATTGGTTACAGCCCACTGGCTTTTTGATTTCAGCCTGCTCGATCATCTCCTCGGTAAAGCCCAGCTCCATCAGCGCCTCATCCGGTACATCCACCTCCGGTACCGCACAGGCTTTGCACAGTCTGCGCGCCAAGCGCTGGGCGATAATCAGCGATACCGAGGCCGCGATGTTAAACGCTGGCACGCCCATATTCAGCATCCGCGTGATGGTCTCAGCGGCGCTGTTGGTGTGCAAAGTGGACAACACCAAGTGGCCGGTTTGCGCAGCCTTGATCGCGATCTCTGCGGTTTCCAAGTCTCGAATCTCACCGACCATGATGATATCCGGATCCTGACGAAGGAACGACCGCAGCGCTTCGGCGAAGTTGAGACCCACCTTGGGGTTCACATGCACCTGGTTGATGCCCTGCATATTGATTTCGACCGGATCCTCCGCAGTCGAGATATTGCGTTCGGGCTTGTTGAGAATACCCAGACCCGTATACAGCGATACGGTTTTACCCGAACCGGTCGGGCCTGTGACCAAGATCATGCCTTGGGGTTTATTGAGCGCATCCAGGTAGAGCTCCTTTTGCTCGTTATCATAGCCCAGCGCATCGATACCCATTTGTGCCGAGCTGGGGTCGAGGATCCGTAATACGATCTTCTCGCCAAACAGGGTCGGCAAGGTATTGACCCGGAAGTCGATCGAGCGACTTTTCGACAGCTTCATTTGAATACGGCCGTCTTGGGGGACGCGCCGTTCAGAAATATCCATTTGCGACATGACCTTGAGGCGCGCCGCAAGTCGTGCCGACAGATTTTTGGGCGGTCGCACCACCTCGCGCAAAATGCCATCGGTACGGTAGCGCACGCGGTAGTCTTTCTCGTAGGGCTCAAAGTGAATATCCGAAGCGCCCTGCTTGATGGCATCGAGCAGCACTTTGTTGACGAAGCGAACAATGGGCGTCTCGTCGGCGGCACTGCGATCGACCTGCTCGTCTTCGTCGCCTACATCGCCCAGTTCTAAGTCGTACTCCGCGCCTTCTTCAAGATCGGCCATGCCCGCTTCCAGGCCCGCGTCCTCTTCATTGAGTTGGCGCAACAGACGCGAAAGGGCGTCATCGTCCACAACAATCGGGTCGGTGGATATACCGCTGGCAAACTTGATCTCGTCAAGTGCGGCGGCGTTGGCCGGGTCAGAGACAGCGACAAACAACCGATTACCGCGGCGATAAAGCGGCAACGCGTGAAGTCGAGTCGCCATATCGAGATCGAGTTTGTCGGGTAGCATGTCCATGTTGATGGCTGCCGCATCCAGCAACGGCACGCCGAATTCCATCGAGGCGACTTCAGCGATGGCTGCGCTACTGATGCTACGTTCTTGTAATAAGTGGGCGATCAGGGAGATCTTAGACTCAGCCGCCATGCGCATGGCGTCCTCGGCAGCTTCTCTTGTCAATAGGCTTTGGCTGACCAGCCTACTCGCAAGGCCTGAGAGTTTGATAACGGTGTCGGGATTTGCTGCGTTCATAGTTCGATCTTACCCCCTGTGGAACTCCCACCACAACTGAACTTTCATGTTACAACACGACTTTGAGGCATACATGCGGTTGAACGAGCGTCTCTCATTGCAGAGCAACTTGCAGATGACGGAGACTCGCTTCTGAACTGTATCGCAAAAAAAGGCGCCCTAAGGCGCCTCATAGCATTCTAGTCATCCATTAAGAGTCGCAAAGGCCAGCGGCGATACAAGTACTGGCTGAAGTAACGGCCCAGGTAAGCGCGCCATTTGCTGCCGTTGCCTGAAGCAGATAGGTCTTACTATCAACCGTGGACGCACCCGTCGCAGTAATAAGCCCTGTGGCTGACACAGCCACACTAGTTACGTTTGCACCACCCGATGCCCCAGTAACAGCAGTAGTGACACCTGTATTAGCGGTGCAATCGATGTTCGCTGTCGTTTGATAGCAAATATCAATAGCGCTTCTTACCGCTGACGTTGCTGACACAACCTCTGCAAACTTCGCTTTTTTGCTGTAAGTGCTGTACGCGGGCAGAGCAACAGCCGCCAAAATACCGATAATCGCGATCACGATCATCAGTTCGATCAATGTGAAACCTTTTTCGTTGCGCTTGTTCATGGTGTTGTTCCTTCTTTTGAAATGATCAAATCAATGGGTTCTTTCCCCCAGCAGCACGAGCAGGAACCCGGGATGCCTGCCGCTGATAATGCATAGACCGTGCCAAGTTTGATAAATGGCCCTTCGGCGTGCCTCAAATTGTGCTGAGCATCCCAGATCGTGTGCTTAGATGCGCACAAAAGTACATATGATGGGCTGGCGCAGAAAGCGCTGTTGCAGGCCGGGAGTCCGATAGCGCAGCGCCATGCTGCCTGCTCGGCGGCAGGGTTTGGACACGCCCCGCAACAAAGTGACATTTTTTGTCACAATCGGTCTTTTGCCGTTTACGTCGCGCTGCGGGGTGCTCTATTTTTTGATCCGCTACATAGCGGGCACACGCGCGGCACGTCAGCATTGGTGCATTCGCTAAAAGCCTCGCACAGGCGTTTGAGATCACGCCACGGTGTTCGAGTTGCTTAGTGCGCGTGTACCGCTTTGTATTCGCGTCGACGACGATGCAACACCGGCTCGGTGTAGCCGTTGGGCTGCTCGGTGCCCGCAAACACCAACTCAGAGGCTGCCTGAAAGGCAATGTTTGTGTTGAGACTGTTCGCCATGGGTGCATAGTGCGGATCATCGGCGTTTTGGGCGTCCACCACAGCCGCCATACGCGCCAGTGTCTCTTCGACTTGACTGCGACTGACCACGCCGTGGCGCAACCAATTGGCGATGTGCTGGCTGGAAATACGCAGGGTCGCGCGGTCTTCCATGAGGCCAACGTTGTCGATATCGGGAACTTTGGAACAACCGATGCCCTGATCGATCCAGCGCACGACGTAGCCGAGAATCCCCTGTGCGTTGTTGTCCAGCTCGCGTTGAATGGCTGTGGCATCGAGATGGGTTGCGCCCTTGAGTGGTGGCGTGAGAATTTGCTCAAGCCCCACGCGCCCACCCATGCGGGCGATATCGTCCTGCACGGCGCTGACATTCACCGCGTGGTAGTGAGTAGCATGCAAGGTGGCCGCGGTTGGCGAGGGCACCCAGGCGCAGTTGGCGCCCGCGAGGGGGTGCGCCAACTTGGTATCGAGCATGGCGCGCATCAGATCGGGCATGGCCCACATGCCCTTACCAATTTGTGCGCGTCCTTTGAGGCCGCAGGCGAGACCTGTGTCCACGTTCCAATCTTCATACGCAGTGATCCACGTCTCCGCCTTCATCGCGGTTTTGGCGGTCACCGGCGCGGCTTCCATACTGGTGTGGATTTCATCGCCGGTGCGATCCAAAAAGCCGGTATTGATAAACACGACGCGCTCGCTGGCACGGCGGATACACTCGGCAAGGTTGAGGGTGGTGCGACGCTCCTCATCCATGATACCGACTTTGATGGTGTTCTTAGCAAGACCAAAGGCCTGTTCAATACGTTCAAACAGTTCGACTGTGAAGCTCACCTCGTCAGGGCCGTGCATTTTCGGTTTGACGATGTAAATGCTGCCGCTGCGTGAGTTGCGACGAGAACCCGTTCCTTTCAGATCGTGGAGAGCGCAGAGCACTGTAAACAGACCGTCAAGAATACCCTCAGGAACAGGTGCGCCCTCGGCATCGAGAATGGCGTCGTTGGTCATGAGGTGACCCACGTTCCGCACAAACATGAGGCTGCGTCCGGGCAGCGTCAGCAGGCTACCATCGGGTGCGGTGAACTCGCGATCCTCATTGAGTGCGCGCGTCACGGCACGGCCGCCCTTGTCGAAGGTGTCACTGAGACGACCGGTCATTAAGCCCAGCCAATTGCGATAGGCGATCACTTTGTCGGCACCGTCGACTGCGGCCACCGAGTCCTCGCAGTCTTGAATTGTCGTGAGCGCCGCTTCAAGACAGAGGTCTTTTACACCCGCGCGGTCGGTGCTACCGATCGGGTGCTCGGGATCAATTTGAATCTCGACATGCAGTCCGTTGTGTCGCAGCAGGATGCCCGAGGGCGTATTCGTCTCACCGGTGTAGCCGACCCACTGGCTGGCATCTTTCAGCGAGAGATCTTCAGTATCGCAGCGCATCAGCAGTTGGCCATCGACGATGTGATAGCACTGCACATCGTGGTGGCTGGCGCCGTCGATGGGGAAATGTCGGTCGAGGAAATCGCGACCCCAGGTAATCACACGGGCACCGCGTACTGGGTTGTATGCACCAGCACGGCCTGCGCCGTTGTCTTCATCGATGGCGTCAGTGCCGTAAAGTGCATCGTACAGGCTGCCCCATCGGGCATTCGCGGCGTTGAGTGCATAGCGCGCGTTCATGACCGGAACCACCAGTTGTGGGCCGGCGATTTGAGCGATCTCTGGGTCGACGTGCGTCGTGGTGGCTGCAACGCCCTCCGGTTGTGGCAACAAATAGCCAATGGACTGCAAGAATGCGCGGTAGGCCGCGGGATCAAAGTGAGAACCCGGATGGGCGCGATGCCAGGTATCGATCTCTGCCTGCATCTGATCACGAATGGCCAGTAGCGCGCGGTTCTTAGGCGTCAGGTCTCGGAAAATCTCTGCGGCCGATTGCCAAAAGTGCTCAGGAGTGATGTCGGTCCCGGGGGCAATTTCCTGCTCAAGGAGTGCATGTAAGCCCGCGTGAATACTGAGACCCGCGCATTCGATTCGATCTGACATAGTGTGTTCCTTCCACTGAGGCGAGCACTCTAGCCGCTTCCATCCATCATTAAAACTAATGCGATTAATACGAGCCATTCACAATGAGAATGACCGGCGAGGGGCGAGGGGCGAGGGGCGAGGGGTGAGCGCCGAGGGCTGAGGGTGGATGATGGGATGACTGGGAAATGATGTGTTTCAAGACTTGGGGTTCAATCTCGGGTGTCCAATGACGGGGCACTCACTCTCAGGTGCTCTCTCTCAGATGCTCAATCTAAGGTGCTCGACCTCAGATCTCTTTGGTGAGGTCGCGGGCAGTTTGTGTGATCAGCTGTCGCATCCAGCGATGCGGCGCGTTGTGCTGCAGTAAGGGACTCCAGGCCATTTTGAGTTCGAGAGGGGGGACTTGAAAGGGCACGGGCCTCACAACGACACGCGGGTTATCGCGCTTGAGTGATGTGGCGCGCGTAGGCAGTGTGACAATGAGGTCATTTTGCTCGGCCAATGTCATTGCCGCCTGGTAATGGCGAGTAAACACCCGAATGCGTCGTTTCTTGCCGAGTGTGGCCAATGCCACATCGACCCAGCCCAAGCGCTGTACGTCGTCGGGATCGACGCCGACGCCAACACCCATGCCGGTTTTACTCACCCAGATGTGGTCCGCCTGCAAATACGCGTCGAGATCGAAGTGCTTGAGAATGGGATTGTCCGGGCTCAGCAAGCAAGAAAAGGTGTCCTGCCACAGATTAACCTGATGAAAAGACTGCGGCATTTGATCAAAGCGGTTGATTACCAAATCGACTTTGCCGCGCTCTACGTCGAGAAAGCTGACGTCAGAGGGCGTCATGATATCGAGGGTAATGCCTGGCGCCTGCTCACGCAGTTTTTGCATGACGGCGGGGAAAAGAGTTGACTCAGCATAGTCGCTCGCCATCACGCGCACGACCTGACTCGCCTGTTCTGGTGCAAACGCTGCAGTCGGTTGCATCGCGCGATCGACCCCCATGAGGATGTCCTGCACCAGGGGTTCGAGTTCTAGCGCGCGCGCGGTCGGGGTCATGCCATCGGAGGTTCGCACCAATAAAGGGTCATCAAACAAAGCGCGCAAGCGCCGAAGACCGTTGCTCATAGCCGGCTGCGACAATCCCAGTTGATTCGCTGCGTGGGTTACGTTGCGCTCCCGGAGCAGTGCGTCGAGGTAGACCAGCAAATTCAGGTCAATGCGGTTCAGATTTTTCATAGCGATACTTTTTTCTTTTACAATCGATCTGGTGAATAGTAACGCGCAGCAACGTCTGACGCGAATCGCTGGGGACACTCAGACCCATTGCGCTACAATGCGGCGCGCTGCTGTGGAGGCCTTACCCTCTGGTTTGGTCTGCTGACTGTGCAGTGACAGTTCAGTAAACTGGCTCACTCAAGCAAACCGCCATCGAAGCACACAGGCCGTCGGCGGTCTCTTTGCAGGCTATTGGCGTTATTGGGCCGATGTACTGCTGATACACAACAAGTGAAGGACCGGCTCTGGCGCGTTGGCCCAACGCCACCAGACAACGCCTCGGATGACAGGTTGCCAAGCGCAACGTAGTGGGAGATCACATCATGTACCAAGCGCCGATTGCGGATATGCAGTTTCTCATCGACGAAGTGTTACAAGCAGGCGAGCGCCTCGATGCGCTACCCCGGTTTGCGGGGCTCGGTGTCGGACCTGAGCTTACGCAAGCGCTTCTCGATGAGGCGGGGCGGTTTGCCGCCGATGTCGTTGCACCACTGCGGCGCATCGGCGATTCGCAACCGGCGGTTTGCAGCGATGGGCGCGTGAGCGCATCGCCCGGTTACAACGCCGCGATACAACAATTGGGCGCCGCGGGTTGGATCGGTATTTGTGCCGACAGTGAATGGGGTGGCCAAGGTTTGCCCGAGGTCTATGGCACGGCCACTGTCGAGATGTGGAACAGTGCCGATATGGCGCTCGCGCTGGAGCCTTTCCTCAGCGCGGGTGCGGCGCTGGCAATTAACGCCCACGGCAGCGACGCCCTCAAACAAACCTACTTGCAGAAAATGCACAGCGGCGAGTGGTCAGGCACGATGAATCTCACCGAGTCGGGCGCCGGCTCTGATTTAGGACCCATGAAAACGCGCGCAGAGCGCAAGGAAGACCACTACCTCATATTTGGGCAGAAAATTTTTATCACCTGGGGCGATCACGATGCCACCGACAATATTGTCCACCTTGTTTTGGCGAGGCTGCCCAATGCGCCCGCAGGTAGCAAAGGCATCTCGCTGTTCTTGGTGCCTAAGTTTCTGGTCAACGCAGACGGTTCGCTCGGTGAGCGCAACGACGTCTACCCGGTCTCGGTCGAGCACAAGCTCGGGATTCACGGCAGTCCCACCTGTGTCATGGCCTTTGGCGACCATGGCGGCGCCGTAGGTTATTTGGTGGGTGAGGAAAATAATGGGCTGGCTTGTATGTTTACGATGATGAATGAGGCGCGGCTCAAGGTCGGTTTGCAGGGGCTTGGCGCCTCTGAGGGTGCTTATCAGCATGCCTTGGCCTATGCCCGGCAACGGGTGCAAGGGGGCGTGCCCATTATCGAACATGCTGATGTCAAGCGGATGCTGATGACCATGCGCAGTTGCAATGAGGCCATGCGCGCATTGGCTTACAGCGAAGCGCTGACAATGGACCTCGCGCACTACGGAGCGTTGGACGCCCGAAGTGCTGCGAAACGGCGCATCGATTTTATGATTCCGATTATCAAAGGTTGGCTCACTGAGATGGGTGTTGAGATCACCTCACTGGGCATTCAAGTGCACGGCGGGATGGGCTATGTCGAGGAGACCGGCGCGGCGCAGTTTTTCCGAGACGTGCGTATCACCGGGATCTATGAGGGCACCAATGGCATTCAGGCGGCGGATTTGTTGGGTCGTAAGTTAGCGCGTGATGCCGGCGCGACTTGGCTTGAGATTCGCGCTGAGATTGACGCAGACCTCGAGCGCTGGTGCGCCGAGGAGGATGACGGCCTGCGTGGGCTCGCGTCCGCTCTGGGCTCCGCACTGGCGGATCACGGTCTCAGCACCGATCTCCTTTTGACGCAGTGGCAAGACAATCGCTTCGATGCGCAGGCCGGCGCCTTCGATTACATGATGCAAACCGGTTATTTGCTGGGCGGTTGGCAGCTGGCCCGGGGCGCTGCCGTGGCGCGGGCGGCGTTGGAAGCCGGATCCCATCGACCGTTTTACGCCGAGAAGCTGCAGACTGCGGCTTTTTATATGGCGCGTATCCTACCGCGGGCACAGGCCCATGGTGCCGCACTGCGTGGTGATGTCTCCATGCTGGCGCAACTGGATCTAAGCGCCTAAGGGGGCACTGGCGTTATCACCCCACTGCTGTCTATACTCTGCAGCGGGCGGCTAACACAACAAGGAGAAAACCCATGGCAGATTTTTTTGTACGTTACTTCCACGTTTTATTCGGCATCGTCTGGATTGGCATGCTGTACTACTTCAATTTCGTGCAGACTGAGTATTTCAAAGAAGCTGAGGCCGATGCTAAGAAAGATGCCATGGCGAAGCTTGCGCCGCGGGCATTGTGGTGGTTCCGATGGGGCGCGATGTTCACGTTCTTGACCGGCCTGTACCTGTTACACGCGGTCGGTGTCGATATCATGGCCATGGAGCCTGCGCGCGGCTACATCCTTGTCGGAGCGTTGGCAGGAACGTTTATGTTTTTGAACGTGTGGCTCATTATTTGGCCCAACCAGCAGGTTGTGTTGGGTATGAAAGAGGGCGACGGTCCATCGTCGGCGGCGAAAGCCGGTTTGGCCTCGCGGACGAATACCTTGTTCTCAGGTCCCATGTTGCTCGGTATGTTGGCCTCTGCAGGACATGCGGGTGCGGTCCACGGCACCGCAACGGGTTTGTATGCGGCTTTGGCGCTTGTCGTGCTGCTCGAGGCCAATGCGCTCTTCGGCAAGCAAGGCCCGATGACAACCGTACGGGGTGTGATTGTGAGCTCACTGGTGTTGACGGCAGTAATTTTTGCGCTGTTGAACCACCTTTAAACCCGGTCTTCGGCGAAAAGGCGGCCTCCGGGCCGCCTTTTTTGTTGGGGTTCGGGATATAATACGGCATCCCAATGTATTGGTATTCAGGCATGCCTCAGGACGAACTTCAGAACATCCCTTCATTTGCGGCGAATCGTGACGAAGCGGTGAGCAGCGCACCACCTGGAGCGAGTCCCAGTCGCTCGCGAGTGGCCGGGCCCGCGACTGCGGGCAGTGTGCTCGGTCGGCTGGTATTGGTGGTGGCGTTTGTGGTCGCTGCGGTTGCAGTTGTTTGGGCATGGCAGTTGCAAGTCTTACTCGATGGCGCCAACCGAGTGGTGGCGAACACCGAACAGCGCGTTGCCGATTTAGAGGCACTACTCTCTGATACCGACGAGACCGTAAACCAGTCGGCCCAGACTTTGGGTGCGCAGATGCGCTTGCTAGACACTGAGGTGCGCAAGCTGTGGGACGCTCGGCGCATTAGTAATAACCGGATCGATAAGCTGGAGGAGGCGCGCACCGATCTCGATCGCCGCGCCACCGCGGTCACTTCTCGCGTCAATCAAATGCAGCCGCAACTCGCCGCAATCTCGACGGATCTCGCCGCGCTCAAAACGCTTGCGGCCGATCTCGAACGATTAACGCAGACCGCCAGTCAGGCAGCAACCGAGGTAGAACGCATTGCAGACGCAGTGAATCGTAGCAATCTGCAGCAATCTGCCTTAGCAAAGCGAGTGAACGACAACGAGGAGTGGATCGAATCGATCAACGCGTTCCGACGGCAAGTGAACGCATCAATCCAGCGCTTGGAGGTGCAGATGCGTGAGCAGGCGGCCAACACGGCATCGGCTGCCGCCGAGGTCAGTCCCGCAATACCCGCCACAACCCCCGCTGGCCCGTAAGTCAAATGAAGCGTTTTTGGAGTTCCCTATGACCCTGATCAAGCAGCAGGATATGATCGATAGCGTCGCCGACGCGCTGCAATTTATCTCTTACTATCACCCGCTCGACTTTGTCGAGGGTGTGCACCGCGCTTGGCAGATCGAGCAAAATCCGGCAGCGAAGGATGCGTTGGCGCAAATTTTGATCAACTCGCGACTGTGCGCGCTAGGGCGTCGACCGATTTGTCAGGATACGGGTATTGTCACGGTCTTTGTTGAAGTGGGGATGGACGTGCAGTGGGAGGCCGACCTGTCGTTGGAGGAGATGATTAATGAAGGCGTTCGACGCGCCTACTTACATCCAGATAACACGCTTCGGGCATCGATCCTTGCGGATCCCGCCGGTGCAAGAAAGAACACGCGAGACAATACGCCGGCGGTGATCCATACCCGTATTGTGCCGGGTCAGACCGTCGATGTTCGAGTAGCGGCTAAGGGCGGGGGCTCAGAGAACAAGTCGAAAATGGTGATGCTCAATCCCTCCGACAGCATTGTGGATTGGGTGGTGAAGACAGTGCCGACGATGGGGGCCGGCTGGTGTCCTCCGGGAATGTTGGGCATTGGTATTGGCGGCACTGCGGAAAAAGCGGCCTTGATGGCGAAAGAGTCATTGATGGATCCGATCGATATTCACGAGTTACGGCGCCGTGGGCCGAGTAATCGGGTGGAAGAACTGCGTCTGGAAATCATGGATGCCGTCAACCGGCTCGGCATTGGTGCGCAGGGCTTGGGTGGTTTGACCACCGTCTTGGATGTAAAAATTAAAGACTATCCGACCCATGCAGCATCACTGCCGGTGGCGATGATTCCCAACTGCGCGGCGACTCGCCACGCACACTTTACCTTGACAGGCGCAGGGCCGGCGCTACAAACACCACCCGATATTGGCGCCTGGCCTGAGGTGAGCTGGGAGCCCGGTGATGCGGTTCGTCGTGTTAACTTAGACACTGTGACCGCCGAAGACACTCACAGCTGGCAGCCTGGAGAGACAGTGTTGCTGTCGGGGACGATGTATACCGGACGTGATGCCGCTCACAAGCGCATGACCCAGATGCTCGACGCCGGCGAAACCTTGCCCGTGGACTTGTCCGGTAAATTTATCTACTACGTGGGGCCGGTGGATCCAGTACGTGACGAGGTGATGGGGCCCGCGGGACCCACCACCGCGACACGGATGGATAAGTTCACCGATCAGATCCTCTCGCAAACTGGATTAATCGGCATGATTGGTAAGGCCGAGCGCGGTCCCGTGGCGATCGAAGCGATTCGCAAGCACGGCGCGGTGTATTTGATGGCCGTCGGTGGCGCCGCTTACTTGGTATCAAAGGCGATTACCGATGCCAAGGTGATCGCCTTTGAAGACTTGGGGATGGAAGCGATTTACGCGTTTACAGTGAAAGATATGCCGGTCAGTGTCGCGGTCGACAGTCGTGGCGAATCCGTGCATATCACCGGCCCAAAACTGTGGCAGGCCAACATCGAAGAGCAGGCGCTTGAGCTTATCTGAGACGCTGTATTGGCACGATTACGAAACGTCCGGTGCCGAGCCTGCTCGCGATCGGCCCTGGCAATTTGCGGGTGTTAGAACCAACCGAGATCTTGAGATTATCGGTACGCCTTTAGTGCAATTTGCGCAACCTACACCTGAGGTGTTGCCGCATCCCGCTGCGGTCCGGATTACTGGTATTACGCCACAACAGGCGCTTGCCAAAGGGGTGCCTGAGCGCGAATTTATCGCCGCGATCCACGCTGAGCTCGCGCGCCCAAAGACCTGCGGTGTTGGCTATAACTCAATCGCCTTTGACGATGAGGTCACTCGCTTCACCTTGTGGCGTAATTTTTATGACCCCTATCGCCGTGAGTCGGCCCAAGGCAATTCCCGTTGGGACCTCATCGATGTTGCGCGTGCTTGTTATGCTTTGCGTCCGGAGGGCGTGAATTGGCCGACACGAGATGATGGCCTGCCGAGTTTTCGTTTGGAGGACTTAACCGCCGCGAATGGTATTGAGCATGGCGCTGCACACGACGCGCTGGCTGATGTCCAGGCCACCATCGAGATAGCGCGACGCATTCGCGCCGCGCAGCCAGCTTTGTTTGAGACTTTATATGCTCAGCGCTTGCCGCGGGCATTGTCGCCATTGATCGATGTCGAGCGGATGAAGCCTCTCATTCATGTGTCGGCGTTTTATGGTGCAGCAAACGGTAATGTGGCCATGGTTGCGCCGGTTGCACCACACCCTCTTTTCAAGAATGCGTATATTTTTATCGACCTTAGTCGCAGCATCGAGAGCTTAGATTGGGACGGCGACACCGTGCGCGAGCGGATGTATGCCAAAAAGGATGATTTACCTGAAGGCGTCTCACGCCCCAATCTAATGACCATTCGACTCAATCGCGCGCCGGCCTTGTTACCCGCGGACTGGCTCAACTCAGAACGCGCGGCGCGACTGGGGCTGAATGGCGAAGCGATGCGCTGCACACTTGCGGACATCCGTGCGCGTCGTGATGCTGCAGCTGATGTGTTTCGGTCCCAAGTACAAGGGCCCTTTAAGGAGAGGGATCGACCAGCGGCGCCCGCAGCCGAGGAAGCGCTCTACGAAGGGTTTATTGATAACGGTGATCGTGACTTGTGCGACGCCGTTCGCGATGCGTCCGCAGAGGAACTCAAAGCAAGGCTCTGGCCTTTTCGAGACGAGCGAATGAAAGCCCTACTCTTTCGTTATCGTGCTTGTAACTATCCCGATAGTCTGAGTACCCAAGAGCAGCAACAGTGGCTTGAGCTTTGTCGAGATCGTTGGGGGCAGAACGGATATGGCTTTAACTTGGCCCAGTTCGAGATCGAGATGGCCGAGGAGCGTGCCCGAGGTGGCCTCAATGCGACCGAACATGACGCGCTCGATGCCCTACAAAATTACGTCTTAGACTTGTCCGGGAGGCCCTGAACAACGGTACAATCCTCGGAACCTTTTGGGAGATAACGCGTGCGCTTTCCCGGTAGTCACATTCTCAGTATTTCTCAGTTTGAGCGCGGTGATGTCGAACAGCTGTTTGCCGTTGCCGATCGCATGAAACCTTACGCTCATCGCGAACGCGTGACCCGTGTCCTCGATGGCGCCATCCTCGGCTCAATGTTTTTTGAACCGTCAACGCGAACGCGCATCAGTTTTGGCAGCGCGTTCAATCTTCTCGGCGGCGAGGTTCGAGAGACCACAGGTTTTGAATCCTCTGCGATCGCCAAGGGGGAGTCGCTCTACGATACAGCGCGTGTCTTGAGTGGCTATTCCGATGTGATCGTGATGCGTCATCCCGCGGAGGGGTCCGTCGCTGAATTCGCGGCCGCCTCGCGCGTGCCGGTGATTAATGGCGGCGATGGTGCCAACGAACACCCCAGTCAGGCGCTGCTCGACCTGTATACGATTCGCAGTGAATTGATGGCGCGTGATCGCGGGCTAGATCGGCTGCGGATCGCCATGGTCGGCGACCTATGCTATGGCCGGACGGTGCATTCGTTATGCAAGCTGTTGTCATTATTTGACGGTGTCACTGTGAGCCTAGTGTCACCCCCAGAGTTGGCGATGCCCGAGTCAATCGTGCTGGCGCTGCGAGAGGCTGGAAACACGGTGGTTGAAAGCGAGCACCTCGAGTCGGGTATCGCTGGAATGGATATCGTTTACAGCACCCGTATTCAAGAGGAGCGTTTTGCCAGTCGTGAAGAGGCTGATCTTTATCGCGGTCGATTTCGACTCAATCAAAGTGTCTACACCGCACACTGCGAACCCAATACGGTGATCATGCATCCGTTACCCCGGGACTCACGTGCCGGTGCGCAGGAGCTAGACATTGATCTCAATGATAACCCCAACCTTGCTATTTTCCGCCAGAGCGATAATGGTGTTTTGGTGCGTATGGCGCTGTTTGCGCTCATTCTCGATGTGGCTGATCAAGTCGACCAACATGCCCGCGACGTGAACTGGTACACGGAGCGTCGGTTTTGATCGATCAGCCGCTGCGCTTTGGTGCAGCAGATGTCGAGATCATGGCGAGAGAGACCGTGTATCAAGGTTATTTCTCTGTGGAAGCGCTGACCCTGAGGCATCAGGTATTTGCCGGCGGTTGGAGTGATGTCTTTCGGCGCGAATGTTTTCATCGCGGTGATGCGGTGGGCGTGCTGCCTTGGGATATCGAACGCGATGAGTTGATCCTCATTGAGCAGTTTCGCATCGGGGCGCTCAGGGCCGATGAGAGTCCTTGGATGCTTGAGCTCATCGCAGGTGTCGTCGAGGCTAACGAGTCGGATGTCGACGTGGTTCATCGAGAAGCCCAGGAAGAGGCGGCCTGTCTACTCGATCAGGTCGTGCCGATTGCAACGTACTACCCCAGCGCTGGCGCCTGCTCCGAGCAAATCCGCTTGTTTGTCGGGCGCATGATGAGCGCGGGCATCGGCGAGGCTCACGGCCTTGAGGGTGAACATGAAGATATCTGGGTCCATGCGATTCCGAGAGATCAGGCCATCGCCTTACTTGATGCCGGCACCATTAATAATGGCCATACGCTGATTGCCCTGCAGTGGCTTGCGCGCCATGGCGATGCCCTTCGTGAGCAGTGGCGGGTCAGGCAGTGAGCGGCCCAGCCACAGAGTCACACAGTGCCGCACAGGCGCCCGGCGCGAGTCTACTGCGCTCAAGTTTTACCGTGAGTATCGCGACCATGACCAGTCGCGTGCTGGGTTTGGTCCGCGATGTCGTATTGGCGGCGCTGCTGGGTGCAGCGGCCAATGCCGACGCGTTTTTTGTCGCTTTTAAAATCCCTAATTTTTTACGACGGCTGTTTGCTGAGGGCGCTTTTGCGCAAGCCTTTGTGCCCGTGCTGGCGGATACCCGCGAGCAGGGTGGGATGGCGGCTGTGCGTGAACTCACTGATCGTATTGCCGGTGCCCTCGGCGGTGTCCTATTGCTCCTGACGGCGATCACCATTGTTGCCTCGCCGATCGTGGCGACCGTATTCGCGCCGGGATTTACCCGAGACCCTGCCAAATTGGCGTTGACCGCAGACCTCATTAAATTGACGTTTCCCTATCTCATGCTGATCTCACTCACCGGTTTCGCGGGTGCGATTCTTAACAGTTATGGTCGATTTGCCGTTCCGGCTTTTACGCCCGTGCTGTTGAATCTCTCTCTCATCGGCTTCGCCCTCGGACTTGCTCCGACAATCGCCGAGCCGACTATAGCCTTGGCGCTTGGCGTATTGTGTGCTGGATTTTTGCAACTGCTTTTTCAGGTGCCGGCTTTGACCACTATCCAGATGTTGCCGCGACCGCGCTGGGATTGGTCTCACCCCGGTTTACGCCGGGTCATGACGCTAATGGTGCCGGCACTGTTTGGCGTGTCGGTGAGTCAAATTAATTTGCTGCTCGACACCGTGCTGGCGTCGCTATTACCAGATGGGAGTGTGTCTTGGTTGTATTACTCGGATCGGCTGACTGAATTGCCTCTGGGCGTCTTCGCCATTGCCATTGCGACCGTCATACTCCCCACCCTGTCTGCGTTAAAGGCCCGCGACGATGAGCAGTCGTTTCGCGAAACCTTGTCCTGGGCTGTACGCTCGGTGTTGTTGATTGCAATTCCCGCGACATTGGCGCTGTGTTTTCTCGCAGGTCCAATCTTAGTGACCTTGTTCCACTATGGTGCTTTCACCGCCGCAGACGTGGTGATGGCGCGGTGGTCGCTATGGGCCTATACCCTCGGTTTAACCGCATTCATGCTGATCAAGGTACTCGCTCCAGGATTCTATGCCCGCGAGGATATGAAAACGCCGGTGCGCATTGGAATTATCGCCATGATCTCTAACATGGTGCTGAACCCCATGTTGGTTTTCCCCTTATTGTGGACAATGAATATTGGTCATGTAGGGCTGGCGCTGGCGACCAGTGTTTCAGCGTGGATCAATGCGCTGTTGCTCTATCGCGGATTGCGCAACCAGGGCTTGATGATGAATATCTCCCGAGCCACGTGGGTGTTTCTGGGGCGTTTGGCCGGGGCACTCTGTGGCATGGTGTTGGTTCTACTGTGGTTCACACCGGACATTGATTGGTGGTTAGCGGCGGACGTTTGGGCGCGGGCCGGACGGATGCTGTGGGTCTGCGTGCTCGGGGGCGCAGTTTATGGTGGGTTACTGTGGTGCTTGGGGGTGCGGGCGATCAGTGCACCGACATAGCACAAACCGCTCTATCATCGTCGTGAACGAGCGCAAGCAATGGGCGGGGTTCTCGACCAGATCGACCGCCGAGATAGACCGCTGGCGAGCGAACATGCTGAATGAGAACGCGGGCTTTGGGCGCCGAGGCACGTCAATGCACAAGGCTCCTGAAGCCAACCTTCTGTATACTCAAAGAATTCAAAGGTAACGCTAAGAGCATCATGGAACTCATCCGCGGACGACATAATTTACGTCCAAGACACCGAGGCTGCGCCGTGACGGTGGGTGCCTTTGACGGCGTGCACCGTGGACATCAGACGGTCTTGCAGCATTTACGTGAGGAAGCCGGCGAGCGCGGACTGAAGACCGCTGTGATTACCTTCGAACCCTTGCCGCGGGAATATTTTCACCCCCTAGAGGCGCCACCTAGAATCATGACTCTGCGCGAAAAAACTTTGGCGTTGGCAGCGCAGGGGGTCGACTATCTTCTCGCCTTGCGTTTTGATGATCTATTGCGAGCGCAGTCGGCCGACGAATTTCTTCAGACTTACCTTGTTGAGGGCCTCGCGGCGGCTTATATCGTGCTCGGTGACGATTTCCATTTCGGCAATGCGCGCGAGGGGGATTATCAATTTTTAGTCGAGCGCGCCGCGCAGTACGGGTATCATGTGGCCCCGACGCCGACCTGTGAGGTGGTGGGTGACCGCGTCAGTAGCACCCGAGTGCGTGATGCACTCGCGCAGGCTGATTTTTCGCTGGCCACTGCGTTACTCGGTCAACCGTTTTCTTTGAGTGGGCGTGTCGTCCACGGTCGAAAGATGGGGCGGGAGTTGGGCTGGCCGACGGCGAATATCGAGTTGCACCGAATTCGCTCACCACTCTCAGGTGTGTTTGCCGTGCGTGTCGATGGCGCGGGCTTAAAACAGGCGCACGGTGTAGCCAATGTTGGGGTACGTCCAACGGTAGATGATTCGCTTGAAGCGAATCTTGAGGTGCATTTGCTCGATCGGGCGGTGGATTTGTACGGACGTCGCTTACAGGTGACGTTTTTGCACAAACTGAGAGACGAGAAAAAGTTTGATTCATTGGCAGATCTTAAATCTGGGATCGCCCAAGATGTAGAACATGCCAAACACTGGCTAGCATGCAACGATAGTTGAAGTGGAAAAACTGTGACGGATTACAAACAAACACTGAACTTACCGGCGACTGACTTCCCGATGAAGGCCAACCTGGCTCAGAGAGAGCCCTCGCGGATTGCACAGTGGCAAGAGATGGATCTTTACGGATTGATGCGTGCGGCAGGGGTGGGTAAGCCGCAGTACATTCTTCACGACGGCCCCCCCTATGCCAATGGTGAGCTGCATGTGGGTCATGCAGTGAACAAAATATTGAAAGATATCATCGTCAAGTCGAAGACCTTATCCGGCTTTGATGCGCCCTATGTGCCGGGCTGGGATTGCCACGGCCTTCCGATTGAGCTCAATGTCGAAAAGAAAGTAGGCAAGCCGGGACACAAGGTCAGTCCGGCGGAGTTTCGGCAGAAGTGTCGCGAGTACGCGGCGGGTCAAGTCGACAGCCAGCGGCAAGATTTTGTGCGCATGGGCGTGGTCGGCGATTGGGATAACCCTTACCTGACGATGGACTTCGCCTTCGAGGCCAACATTGTTCGCACTCTGGGCAAAATTATTGACAACGGCCATTTGCACAAGGGTTTCAAGCCTGTGCATTGGTGCCTTGATTGCGCGTCGGCTTTGGCAGAGGCTGAGGTGGAATATCAGGACAAGGTGTCCTCCGCGGTCGATGTGGCTTTTCCATTCTGCGATCGCGAATCAGTAGCAACTGCGCTGGGCTACGTGGGTTCGTTACCGCTTGCTGTGGCAATCTGGACAACAACGCCATGGACGCTAGTGGCCAACCGTGGCGTCAGCTTGAACCCTGATCTGGACTATGTCCTTTTCGACGTGGGGGGGCAGGGCGTCGTTGTGGCCGAGGCGCTTCTGGCGTCCTGTGCTGCGCGCTATGGTGTGACAAGCCCCGAGGTTTTGGGACGCGTCTCAGGCGGCGCACTGGAAAAACAGTTGCTGCGTCATCCTTTTGCCGATAGTCACGTGCCGATCTTGTTGGGGGATCACGTCACGACCGAGACCGGCACGGGCTGTGTGCATACGGCGCCCGCACATGGTTTAGAGGACTTCGAGATCGGCCAACGCTATGGCCTGGAGGTCTACAATCCCGTGAGTGGTCACGGCGTGTATCTACCGGATACCCCCGTATTCGCTGGCAAGCATATTTTTAAAGCCAACGATGACATTATTGCCGAACTCGCTGCATCGGAGCGTCTCCTAGCACACAAGCCCTACGAACATTCTTATCCGCATTGCTGGCGTCATAAAACCCCAATCATTTTTCGCGCGACGCCGCAGTGGTTCATTGCGATGCATAAAAATGGCCTGCTTGCCGGTGCCAAACAGGCGGTGGAGGCCGTGCAGTGGGTGCCCGATTGGGGTAGGGCACGCATCGACAGCATGTTAGCTGAGCGTCCGGACTGGTGTATCTCTCGCCAGCGGACTTGGGGTGTGCCGATTCCGTTGTTTGTCCACAATCAGAGTGGTGCGTTACACCCCCATACGGCGGAGTTGACTGAGGTTGTCGCAAAACGGATTGAACAGTCAGGCATCGACGCCTGGTTTGATCTCGACGCGGCGGAGCTCCTCGGCGATGACGCTGCGCATTACGACAAAGTGACGGATACCTTGGATGTCTGGTTTGACTCCGGGGTGACCCACGCCTGTGTACTGCGAGAGCGAGACGTTTTGGCGGCACCTGCCGATTTGTATCTTGAGGGTTCCGATCAACATCGTGGATGGTTCCAAAGCTCTTTACTCACCGGGATTGGCGCCTTCGATCAAGCGCCTTTTCGCGCGGTGTTGACCCATGGTTTTACCGTCGACGGCCAAGGTCGCAAGATGTCTAAGTCGATTGGCAATATTATTCCGGCGAAAAAGGCGATGAACGACCTCGGCGCCGATGTGTTGCGTCTTTGGGTGTCCGCTGCGGACTATCGCAACGAAATCGCAGCGTCCGATGAAATTTTTAAGCGCACGGCCGATGCGTATCGTCGGATTCGCAACACAGCGCGTTTCTTGCTGGCGAATCTTGCTGGCTTCGAGCCCGCAACCAATGCGCTAAACGAAGCAGATTTATTACCCCTCGATCGTTGGATTCTTTCGCGAGCGGGTCTGCTGCAGGAGGAGATCTGTCACGCTTACGAGCAGTTTCAGTTTCATCAGGTCTATCACCGTATCCACAACTTTTGCAGTGGAGAGTTGGGCGGGTTTTATCTCGATATTATTAAGGATCGTCAATACACCACGCGTGAAGATTCGCATGCGCGACGATCCGCGCAGACGGCGCTGTATCATTTAGCCGAGGCCTTGTGCCGCTGGATTGCGCCCATTTTGAGCTTCACAGCGGAAGAGATTTGGGAGAACTTACCCGGAGCGCGAAACGCTTCTGTTTTCCTCAGTGAGTGGTATGCCGAACTACCTTGCGTCGATGAAACTGCCCAGATGGGCGACGCATTCTGGGTCAATCTGCTCGAGGTTCGCGCGGTCGTCAATCGCGCGCTGGAGGCCTGCCGTAGCAGCGGAGAGATCAAAAGTGCCCTCGATGCGGAGGTCACGTTGTACGCGAGTGAGGACCTCGCGCAGCGCTTAGCTTCTCTCAATGAGGAATTGCGGTTTGTGTTAATTACCTCGAGCGCAACAGTGGCGCCACTGAGTGAAGCACCGGATAGCGCTTTCCGAGGTGATCGAAATGACCTTTTGGTCGTGGTGACGGCGAGTGCGGCGGAGAAATGCGAGCGTTGTTGGCACAAACGCGAGGACGTCGGCGCTGAGCCTGCGCATCCGACACTCTGTGGCCGCTGTGTGAGCAACGTCGAGGGCCCTGGGGAGACCCGACACTATGCCTGAGTCAGGACGCCGGCGGCTGCGCTGGGTCTCTTGCGCGCTGGCGCTTGTGGTGGTCGCGCTCGATCAGGTCACCAAACAGATCGCAGAAGCACACCTACTGTATGCGACTGCAGTACCCGTAACGAGCTGGTTTGATTGGTTACTGGTCTATAACCGTGGTGCAGCCTTCAGTTTTTTAGCGGATGCGCCCGGATGGCAGCGCTGGTTCCTGACGGCAATTGCAGCGATGGTATCAGGGATTGTGACGGTCTGGATTTTCCGGCTATCTGCCGCGCAGAAGCGTCTGGCGCTGGCGCTGGCGTTGATTCTGGGAGGGGGGCTTGGCAATCTGATCGATCGGGTGTTGCTTGGATATGTGATTGACTTCATCTCGTGGCACTATGAACAATGGTATTGGCCGGCTTTCAATGTGGCTGATGCCGCGATTACTGCCGGTGCCCTGCTATTGTTGCTCGATAGCGTGCTCGGTTCTCAATCTGCTCAACAGGAGGTAAAGCCAACGCCATGAATGACGTACCGGTCAGCGAGAGTACGCGTGTCTACTTGAACTTTGCGTTGAGCTTAGAAGATGGGTCTGAAGTGGACTCTAATTTCGGTTCCGACCCGGTAAATTTCGTTGTGGGTGACGGTTCTCTATTGCCAGGGTTCGAGCGTAGGTTGTTCGGGTTACGCTCGGGTGAGGAAGCGAGTTTCGTGATCGCTCCAGAGGATGGTTTCGGTCAGCCGCAGGAAGACAACGTTCAGCGTATCGCTCGCGACCAGTTTGAGGCCGATGCAGATCAACTGGAGCCGGGCATGGTTTTTTCTTTCGCGGACGCCGCCGGCGGGGAGTTACCCGGTGTGGTTCTCGACGTGGGGGAGCGTGACGTGACGGTCGATTTTAACCATCCGTTGGCTGGCCGTACCCTCACTTTTAAAGTGCGGATTGATCGCGTTGAACCGGCGGAATTGCACTGATGGACGTGGTGCTCGCAAATCCACGTGGCTTTTGCGCTGGTGTTGATCGCGCGATTGATATCGTGAATCGCGCCCTAGGGCTCTTCGGCGCCCCAATCTACGTCCGGCATGAAGTCGTTCACAACCGCCATGTTGTCGATGACCTACGTGAACGTGGTGCTGTATTCGTGGAAGAGCTTGATGAAGTCCCTGATGACGGTATTGTGATCTTCAGTGCGCATGGCGTCAGTCGGGCCGTGCAAGACCAAGCGAAAGCGCGGGGTTTACAGGTTTTCGACGCAACCTGTCCTTTGGTCACTAAAGTTCACCTTGAGGTCACCGGCTTTAGTCGGTCGGGCAAAGAGTGCATTCTGATTGGTCATGCGGGCCATCCTGAGGTAGAGGGAACCCTAGGGCAATACGATACCCGTGCGGGGGGGGTGATGTATTTGGTCGAAGATCTCGATCAAGTGGCTAGCCTTGAGGTGCGCGACCCTGAGAATCTCGCATTTGTCACTCAGACGACGCTCTCGGTTGATGACACCGCGCAGATCATCGACGCCCTGCGCGCGCGCTTCCCGATGATTCAAGGTCCGCGTAAGGATGACATTTGTTACGCCACGCAAAATCGACAGGACGCGGTGCGGGCCTTAGCCGAATCTGTTGATCTTGTTTTTGTGGTGGGGTCTCCCAACAGCTCTAATTCCAATCGCTTGCGCGAGCTTGCCGAGCGCTGCGGTGCTCGAGCGTACTTGATTGATGATGGGTCCATGATTGATCGGGACAGTCTGTCAGGGGTCCGTGCGGTCGGTGTCACGGCCGGGGCGTCAGCACCGGAGCTGTTGGTTACCGGGGTGGTGGAAGCGCTGCGTTCATATGCTGATGTCGAGGTCAAAAACTTGCAGGGCGAGCCCGAGAACATCACATTTTCATTGCCAAAAGCACTGCGCATTCCTGCGCAGAATATCGATTAGGGGATCGTCCCCCGAACGCCAACAACGGTTGATGACTGGGTGCGCCTCTCCCGACTAGCGCGGGGCGACGTTGTCTGATGGTGAGTCATCTGTCTCAGTTTATGCGCATCAAAAATTGTCGCTGATGCTCCCAATTGCGCTGTCATCGGGCAGCCTTGCTACATCAACAAAACGGCCGTCTTGCGCACTGGTTTCATGTTCACTGTTTCCATACCAGCGGTTTCCATGCCAAGGGTTTTTGAGATAGCCACGCTGATTCCACTTTGCCCTTAGATTCCGCAATGTACCCTTTCTCGATACCCTCTACAGCAATTCCCTTTTCATCAATACCTTCCTCAGCGATACGTTCTGAGGCGATACCCTGTTCAGGAAAAACAGACACGCCGTGGCCTTGCCGAGGTGGTCTCGGGCTACAGTTCACGCTGTGTCGATCGAAGCGTCTGCCGCTGCGAATCATAGCGCAGTCATCGGTAGCGCTCCCGCAACGAGATTTTACAACCCGAGGTCGGGATCACGTGCTGAGGCAGAGGCGCTGTCGAGGTTTTACACTGTTTGAGCTCCTCGTCGCGATGGCAATTGTGGCGATCTTGGCCAGCTTGTCGGGATCTGCTTTTTCCGACCTGCTCGATCGCCAGCGTGCCTATGCGGGCGCGGCCCTATTTCAGCAGGCGGCGTTCTCCGCACGGCTCTTGTCTGTGCGGCAGGGGCGTTCAGTTGCTATGTGCCCCTTGAGTCGAGTGCCCTCTGAGCCCTGTGGGGACGATTACGCCAATGGCATCAGCCTGTGGGCTGGCTCGATCGATGCGGGCGCACCGGCGCCGCGCTCGCTATTGATGCGCCTTGCGCTACCGCATCATCTGCGGGTGACCAATCGGGGGGGTGACGCCCCAGTCTCGGCGACTGTGATTTGGCAGCCCGATGGCACAGCCCAGCGCAATCTCTCGTGGTCGATTTGTGCAGGTCGCCACAATGTGGGTGTCATCCTTAACCGCATCGGTCGTCCGCGCACTGAATCGGGTTGGGGGACGTGCTGAACTAGTCTTCAAGTCCTAATTTTTTCAAGCGATAGCGGAGGCTACGGAAGGTGATACCGAGCGCCTTGGCCGTGGCGGTCTTGTTCCAGCGATGGGCCTGCAACGCTTGCTCGAGAATCGCCTTTTCAATACCGGCCAGGTGGGATTCTAAGTCTCCCTGAACATCGAGCATATCCGTGATTGACTCGGGCTCAGCGCCCGTCACGCTCGAAGCAGCCGCAGCGGCACCTTGAGAATCGCTGAGTGGCTGCAGTTGGATATCGTGGGTGTCAAGCGTGTCACTGTCCGAGAGTGCCACGGCGCGCGAAAGGATGTTTTCAAGCTCGCGCACATTACCAGGAAAGTCGTATGTCAGCAGTCTATCCAGAGCCGCACGACTGATTGCCGTTGTTCTGTTGCCCGCCGACAGCCTTGCCAAAATATGTGTGGTCAAGGCCGGGATATCCTCGGGACGCTCTTTCAGGCGGGGCACATAAATATCGATCACGTTGAGTCGATAATACAAATCATCGCGAAAGCGACCCTCTGAGACCGCGGCAGAAATATTCTGGTGCGTCGCACTGATGATTCGGATATCGATAGGTATTTCACGTTCAGCACCCACCGGACGCACGCACTGCTCCTGAATGGCCCGTAATAATTTGACCTGAGCGGACAGCGGCAAGTCAGCCACCTCATCGAGCAGAACAGTCCCGCCGTGGGCGCTCAGTAATAGCCCGGGCTTGTCGTTAATGGCACCTGTGAAGGCGCCTTTTTTGTGACCAAATAGCTCGCTTTCAAGCAATTCCTCGGGGATGGCGCCGCAGTTAATAGCAACAAAGGATTGTTCAGCACGAGGACTCAACAGGTGAATGGCTCGAGCGACAACCTCCTTACCCACGCCAGAAGCGCCGTGAAGGTGCACGGGCGCTTGGCTGCGTGCCACCCGATTGATCTGATCGCGCAGCAGTTGCATGGGTGCGCTATCGCCAATGAGAAGATTGCGGGCAGTGTTCTGATCACGATGGTGGTATCTAGTGGCGTGGCGAACGAGGTCTCGCAAACGTTCGAGGTTGATCGGCTTGGTGAGAAAGTCGAACGCACCTGCCTTTAACGCGAGAATGGCGGTCTCGATACTGCCATGGGCGGTGATCATGGCGATCGGGATCTCGGGATAATGCTTTTGACAAAACTCGATCAACGTCAGCCCGTTGCCATCGGGCAGTTTCATATCTGTGAGGCAACAGCTCACCTCGTGAGTTCTGAGCGCTTGACGAGCCTCCTCGATCGTCGCGGCACAAAGGCTATCAATGCCCATGCGTGTGAGTGTGATCTCGAGTAACTGTAAAATATCAGGTTCGTCGTCAACAAGTAAAACAGTGGCTGTCACGATCGGCCCTCCTCTGTACACACGCTGAGTCGAAAGCAACTCTCATCACGGGCGGTTCTACAGTAGATCAATTCCGAGCCGTTTATTTCACAAAGTTCTTTACACAGATACAAGCCCAGTCCAGTGCCCTCTTTTGATGTGGTGAAGAAGGGCTCGAATAGGCGCGATTCATTTTGTTCCGGCACGCCAAGACCAAAATCGATGATGTCGACATGGCATCGACTGCGGGCTCGATCTGGGATGATATCAATCCGACCGTGCTGCCCGTTGGCGCTGGGTCCCCCGTGACGAATGGCATTGTCCAGTAAATTGGTCAGGACTCGTTTAAGGTGTAGGGGGTCGAAACGCACCGCTACAGGGTCATCGGTCAGTGCGCTGTTGACGCTGAAGTCCGCCCCAAGATGCGAAGCGGCATATTCTTCCATAAAAGAAGTCAGCCAGTCCGAAAAGGCGAAAGTTTGCAATGCAGGAGGTTCACGACGCGAGATGTGTAGGACATCTTCAATGATGTTATTCACACGATTCGAATTACTAATCAGAATTTGACACAGTTCCTGATCCGCGCTGGACAGGGATTTGCTCTCCTGTAGCAGCTGACTGGCATGGCTGATCGACGCCAAAGGATTTCTCACTTCATGGGCGATGCTCGCTGTGAGTTGCCCGAGAGAATTGAGTTTGAGTGACTGTGCAAACTGCGTGACTGGCGTGTAGTCGTCGACAAAGGCTAAGGTCTCGCGCTCACCACCGCTATCTAACGCAGAGAAGGTCGCAATGAGCGCCGGCGCATCCCGGCGCATGCGGAAAGGTTCGGGCCGGTACGCGCTCTGCGAGTGCCACTGCAAATATTGCCCAGCAAGGTCCCGGCTGACTTCGTAGAGTCCTCGGCTCTCTCCATGGTCCATCTCTAACAAGCGCCGAGCGGCTGGATTAATGGGTCGTATTTGACCCGCGGCGTCGATACGTAGGATGCCGGTTTGAAGATTGCTCACGATTTGATCGCTCAGAGCCCGCAGAGCCGCGACCTGGTCTCCCATGTTGTCGACCGCCGCCGCGGCTTTCGACAGACGCAGACTGAGTATCTGAATCAGCCAGGAAATGATAAACAGCAGGCTGCCCAGAATCGCGGCGGGGAGTAAGATCTCCAAGTTTGCTGAACTGCGACTGACCAATGCTGAGGCGTCAATGAGTACCGAAATCACCGATATCGCTGCGATCAGCGTGGCGAGAATCTGAGTGTTTAACACCATGGCAGCGGATGCGACTGTCACCACAAAGAGCGCTGAAAACCCGCTGATCAATCCGCCGGAGCTGTGGGAGATCAGGGTGATTGCGACGACATCGATCAGGAAAATCATCAAAAACCGGGTGTCGGACTCTGGTTTTTCATCGACACGATTGAAAAAGACGATCAGGCCAGACACCAAGATAAGCAGCAGACCCAGATTGAACAATTCAACCGACTGGCTGGGCGCGCTAGCGCTACCGAGTGTCAGCGGGGTTGACTGAAATATTTCTAACGACAGCAAGACGAGGGCCAGTACGATACGATAGCCGTTGTAAATCATGAACAGCCGATTGCGCTGGCCGGTGATCGCCAGTGGTTGCGTGTCTGTCGTAATGTGGTCGTCGTGAGTCATGGCGACACTATAGCATTGGCTCAAGACAAGCATGAGGTCGTCGTTACGCGAGTTTCGGAGCCATGGCGAGTCGAACAGTTGTAGCCATTCGATTTCTCGCCGGCTTAAGAACCATGTATTGGGCGACTCGGGCACGTTACAGCGGCGCCACATCCCGCTACACTGCGCGACTTGAGTTCAGTGAAGAGATTTCCGATTGTGTCGAAGTTCACTATTTGTATGGCACAAATCAATACCATGGTGGGCGACCTGACCGGTAATGCCCGTCGTGTCAGAGAAGCCTGTGACAGGGTGGCCACAGAAGATGCGGCTAGCATCGTGGTGTTCCCAGAGCTCACTTTGACGGGCTATCCGCCCGAGGATTTGTTACTGCGGCCCGATTTTTCTCAGCGAGCGGCCGCTGAGCTCGATAGGCTGAGCAAAGTCATTCCTGCGTCATTATGGGTGATTGTGGGGGTGCCCATCGTCACATCATCGGGGCTGATGAACTCAGCTGTGGTACTCCATGGTGGCAAATGTATGGGTCGCTATGACAAGCAGTGCTTGCCGAATTACCAAGTATTTGACGAGATGCGCTACTTTCGCGCGGGTGATAAGGCCTGCGTAGTCGATTTGGGCGGTGTCAAAGCAGGTTTAACGATCTGCGAGGATATTTGGAACCCGGAGCCCGCGGCGGCGGCGGCGGCGGCGGGTGCAGAACTGTTGATTAATCTCAACGCGTCACCTTTTCATCGTGGCAAGGCCGCCAGCCGTCGTGAACAGGTGACGGCCCGGGCGCGTGAGCAAGCGCTGCCTGTGGTGTATGTCAATCAGGTGGGCGGCCAAGATGAATTGGTATTTGACGGAGGCTCATTTGCAGTCAACGCTGATGGCGAGGTCACTGTGGCCGCGCCAGATTTTACCGAAGGCCTATTTTCGGTCCAGGCACAGCGCACTGTGGACGGCGTGCGGCTTGAGCCCGGCGAGATCAGTTCACCCTTGACTGATACGGCAGCGGTTTGGGAAGCCTTGGTTCTTGGCGTGCGCGATTATGTTGATAAAAACAACTTCCCGGGCGTCGTGTTGGGGCTCTCCGGCGGTATTGATTCTGCGGTGACTTTAGCGGTAGCGGTCGATGCGCTGGGCGCGGATCGCGTCTCAGCGGTCATGATGCCATTTCGCTACACCGCGACCATGAGTCTCGAAGATGCCGAGGCCGAAGCCAAGACATTGGGCGTCGCCTACGATGTCCTATCGATCGAGCCGATTTACGACGCTTTCATGGCGGCTCTCGAACAGCCATTTGCAGGGCTGCCAGCTAATATCACGGAGGAAAACCTGCAAGCGCGCGCACGCGGGGTGTTGTTGATGTCATTGTCAAACAAAAAGAATTGGCTGGTTCTGACGACCGGTAATAAAAGCGAGCTTGCCGTCGGCTACTCAACGCTTTATGGCGACATGGCGGGCGGATTTGATGTGCTGAAAGATTGTCCAAAGATGTTGGTATACGCGTTGGCGGAGTATCGTAATTCGCTGTCACCCTGTATTCCCGAGCGGGTTATCACGCGGCCACCATCGGCGGAGTTGGCGCCAGATCAAAAAGACGAAGACAGTTTGCCGCCCTATCCAGTACTCGATGCGATTATTGAGCGCTATGTCGAATTTGATCAAAGCGCTGCAGATATTGTTGCTGCGGGATTTGCTCTGGCAGATGTCAACCGTGTGACACGACTTATTGATTTGAATGAATATAAGCGCCGTCAAGCGCCAGTGGGTGTTCGGCTATCGCAGCGCGGTTTTGGACGCGACCGTCGCTACCCAATCACTTGGGCTTGGCGTCGGGACGGCTCTTGAGTCAGCGCACCTCAGGGCAGGTAGTTAAACTGAGGCGGTTCCGGCGGATCGAACAGGCCAAAGCTCATTTCGTTAATGAATGACCGCTGCAAGCCATCGAGTGTGTAGACACTGTCAAACTCACAGTTGGCATTCAAATTTGGATGTTGCGGATAGTTTGCACAGAGCACGGCGATCGAGTCCATCGCCAAATCGTTCATCTCTAACAGCAAATAAGCTTGTGCCATGATTGCGAGCCCATCGGCAACGCTGGGTGTTTCTGACATATGCTCGACCACCCAACGGCCTCTGTTGAGAGCGGCCATGTACGCCCCACGGCGGAAATAATAATTAGCGACGTGTATTTCGTGCTGCGCAATCATATTGCGCATATACACCATACGGGCCTGCGCATCGGCAGCGTAACTACTGTCTGGGAACCGCGACAGTAATTGCGCAAACTCTGCGAAGGATTGCCGTACTTGGGTGATGTCGCGCTTGCTGTCATCTGTCGGCAACAAGGTGCTGAAAAAGTCATCTTCTAAATCGTAGGTGGCGATACCTTTCATATAGAAGGCATAGTCAACATTGGGATGTTGTGGGTGTAGTCGAATAAAACGATCCGCGGCTTCAATGGCTGCGGCGGAGTCATAGGCACTATAGTGCGCAAAAACAAGTTCTAGCTGAGCTTGTTCAGCATAGCGTCCAAACGGGTAGCGGCTTTCAAGAAGTTGGAGCGATCTGACCGCGAGATCAAAATTCTTTGAGTCCATGTAGCGCTGTGCTTCGCGATAGATCTGCTGCTCGCCGGAGTTTTCCGCGACATCGATTTCATCGTCACTAAACCAAGAGCAGCCGGTGAGCATTATCGCGAGTGGTAGAGTCAGCAACCAAGTGCGGCATCGCGCGCTGCGAGAGATTAAATTCAGCAAAGCTTGAGCTTCCGTCGTGCTAGGATGGACTGGCATTGTAAACGACATCTTTCCATTCGGACAGCATCTAGCAGGTAACCGTCATCGATTTGTCGATCGAACAACACAGCGTTCCGGAAGCGCTACATGGCGCGCGTCTCGATCAGGCCGCGGTGGTGATCTTTCCCGATTACTCACGATCGCGCTTGTCTGCGTGGATCAAGTCTGGGCGTCTCACCCTCAACGGAGAAACGGGTCGGCCCAAAGACAAGGTGGCGGTGGGAGATCAATTGGCGCTGCGGCCCGAAGCGGAACCAGCGGTGTCTTGGTCGGCCCAGGCCATGCCGCTGGCGATCGTGTATGAGGATGACGATGTGATCGTTGTAAATAAACCTGCGGGTTTAGTTGTGCATCCAGCGGCTGGCCACGCCGATGGCACGTTGGTCAATGCATTGCTTGCGCACGAGCCTTATCTCGACAAGTTACCAAGAGCGGGCATCGTCCACCGCTTGGACAAGGATACCTCGGGGATTATGTTTGTCGCTCGGTCAGAGAGAGCGCATAAGTCGTTGGTCTCACAACTCTCTCAACGCACAGTGAGTCGTCACTATTTGGCGGTGTGTCAGGGCGCACTGACTGCTGGAGGGATGATCGACGCGCCCATGTCACGCCACCCGACCCAGCGTACCAAGATGGCGGTGGTCAGAGACGGCAAGCCCGCCGTGACGCATTATCGGATTCGACAGCGGTTTGCGCATTTCACCGCGCTCGATGTTCAGCTTGAAACGGGTCGGACACATCAGATACGAGTCCACATGGCGTATCGGAAAATGCCGTTACTGGGTGATCCACTCTATGGTGGTCGACAGCGTATGCCCCCTGGTGCGAGCACCGAATTAGCGACTGCGCTGCAAGGATGGAAGCGTCAGGCGTTACATGCTTACCATTTGATGTTTCAACATCCGGCAACGTTGCAGACGGTCGATTTTACGGTGCCTATTCCCGAAGATCTCGCGCAGCTCTTAGCTGTGTTGTCCGCTCACGACATCTTAGAAGATGCCTGATAACTGGATTGAAGCCTGTGGTTTGCCGGTGGGTGTGAGGGCCTTGACCACCCTGCGTGAGGGCGGCGTGAGTGATGGGGCTTTTCACAGTTGGAACCTGGCGAGTCATGTGGGTGATGCATCGCAAGCTGTCGCGCAAAACCGCGAGCGGTTGCAGGCGCTCCTGCCCCATACAGCAACGTTGCATTGGCTCAATCAGGTCCACGGTACTCGATGTGTCGATCTTGATTCTCTCGTTGATCCTGTTGCGGATGTGCCCGAGGCAGACGCGCTGATCACTCGGCGTGCCAATCGGGTGATTGCGGTGTTGACCGCCGACTGCCTGCCAGTCGTCCTCGCTGGGATGGGTACCCCGACTGTGGCGATTGCCCACGCCGGATGGCGGGGTCTATCCGCAGGGGTGTTGTCTTCGGTTGTGCGGCAATGTGGTGAGGATGTGAGAGGATTTGCAGCCTGGATTGGTCCCAGTATTTCCCAGAATGCTTTTGAGGTCGGGCCTGAGGTGCGTGCGCAGATGGCGGAGGAGCTCGGTCAGCAGGTACTCGAGTTCTTTCGTCAGGGGCGTGATGATCGTTGGTGGGCTGACTTGCAGGGCATCGCAAGGTCGGAGTTAAACCGGTTGGGTGTTGAACGCGTCGTCACAAGTCCGGTATGCACGGTGACGGACAGACGCTGTTTTTCCTACCGGCGCGATGGCACGACTGGACGCATGGCGACGGTCGTTTGGCGCGAGTCGAACAGCGAATTCAATAACCCCTAAATTTTTCTGGTTTTACCTTGAAATGGTTTGGCCAAGAACCCATATCGTCTTCTAAGCAGCTCAGTACAGGGTGATCATCGGGTCGCCGTTGAGCAGGAGGAGACGATGATGCGAATGGATAAATTGACACACCAACTTCAGACGGCGCTTGCCGATGCTCAGTCGCTCGCTGTGGGTCGCGATCACTCACAAATCGAACCGATCCACATTCTCAAAGCCATGATTGATCAGGCGGGTGGCGCGGCACGGCCGCTGCTCATACAAGCGGGCGCGCAAATGGCGCAGTTGGCGTCAGCGATTGATCGGACCCTGATGGGTTTACCTACTGTGGCGAACAATACTGGGGATATTCAGATCTCTCAGGACGCGGCGCGACTGATTAATCGGGCGGACAAAGGCGCTCAACAACGTGGCGATGCCTACATCTCTGCCGACGTCGTGTTGTTCGCAATGGCTGACAACACGCCCGTGGTTAGCGAGTTATTAAAAGCCGCAGGTGTGACACCTGTTGGGCTCGGTGCGGCTATCGATGCTGTGCGCGGTGGCGAGTCAGCGGCTTCACCCGAGGCCGAATCGGCGCGGCAGGCACTTGATCAGTATACGGTTGATCTCACAGCGCGTGCCGAGGCAGGGAAGCTCGATCCGGTAATCGGACGTGACGATGAAATTCGGCGCACGATCCAAGTGCTCCAGCGACGCACCAAAAATAATCCGGTATTGATTGGTGAGCCAGGCGTCGGCAAAACCGCGATTATTGAGGGCTTGGCACAACGGGTCGTGAATGGTGAGGTTCCCGAGGGGTTGAAGAATAAGCGGATTTTGTCGCTCGACTTGGGTGCGCTGCTGGCGGGCGCAAAGTTTCGTGGTGATTTTGAAGAGCGTCTTAAGTCGGTGCTCAATGCGCTCGCGAAGGAGGAGGGCAACGTCATTTTGTTTGTCGATGAGTTGCACACTATGGTCGGTGCGGGCAAGGCCGAGGGGTCGATGGATGCTGGGAATATGCTGAAGCCAGCCCTAGCACGGGGAGAACTTCATTGTGTCGGTGCCACGACGCTCAATGAGTACCGCCAGTACGTCGAAAAAGATGCGGCGCTGGAGCGTCGCTTTCAGAAGGTGCTCGTCGATGAGCCTTCGGAGGAAGATACCATCGCCATTCTGCGTGGGCTCAAGGAACGGTACGAGGTGCACCACAGTGTTGATATCACCGACAGTGCCATTATCGCCGCGGCTCGATTGAGTCAGCGCTACATTACAGATCGCCAGTTACCCGATAAGGCCATCGATCTAATCGATGAGGCTGCAAGCCGGATCCGTATGGAGATTGATTCAAAGCCCGAGGCAATGGACCGACTAGAGCGACGTCTTATTCAGCTGAAGATTGAGCGTGAGGCCGTACGGAAGGATCGATCGGCAACGAAGCAGGTGGCTTTGCTCGATGAACAGATCGAAGTCATCGAGCGAGAGTTTTCCGACCTTGAGGAGGTGTGGAAAGCTGAAAAAGCGGCGGTTCAGGGAGCGGCGCAGATCAAAAGTGAGATTGAGCAAGCGAAGCTCGATTTGGAGGGCGCTAGGCGCGCGGGCGATCTGTCAAGGATGTCAGAGATTCAGTACGGCCGGCTTCCCGATTTAGAAAAGCAGTTGGAATCTGCGGTAGCAGCAGAGGCGGCCGCACCCACGTTGCTTCGCTCTCGCGTGACCGACGAGGAAGTCGCAGAAGTGGTTTCTCGCTGGACCGGTATTCCGATCGCTAAAATGCTTGAGGGCGACCGAGAGAAATTGCTGCGCATGGAGCAGAGCTTGCACGAACGGGTCGTTGGTCAAGATGAAGCCGTGGTGGCGGTCGCTAACGCTGTTCGCCGTGCCCGTGCGGGCCTCTCTGACCCAAAGCGACCCAACGGTTCTTTCTTGTTTTTGGGTCCCACAGGTGTTGGTAAAACCGAATTGTGTAAATCGTTGGCCGAGTACCTTTTCGATAGTGAGCAGGCCATGCTTCGAATCGATATGTCCGAGTTCATGGAAAAGCATGCCGTCGCACGTTTAATCGGTGCGCCGCCCGGCTACGTGGGTTATGAAGAGGGTGGTTACCTGACGGAGGCGGTGCGCAGACGGCCCTATTCGCTGCTGCTTTTGGATGAGGTCGAAAAGGCACATCCCGACGTCTTCAACATCCTCTTGCAGGTGCTTGAGGATGGTCGTCTGACCGACGGACAGGGGCGTACAGTGGATTTTCGAAACACGGTGATTGTCATGACATCAAATCTGGGTTCGCATCAGATCCAAGCGCTCACGGCCAAAAAGTCGCCTTACGCCGATATTGTGAACGCGGTCATGGAGGAGGTCGGTCAGCATTTTCGTCCTGAGCTGATCAACCGGATTGATGAGACGGTGGTGTTCCATCCGCTGGCGTCGGGTCAAATTCGGCAGATCGCTGCGATTCAACTGGCAGGCCTTCGGGCGAGGCTGGCTGATCGCGAGCTACGACTTGAACTGTCCGAGCCTGTGTTTGATTTTCTAGCGGAAGTGGGCTTTGATCCTGTTTATGGCGCGCGACCGCTGAAGCGGGCCATTCAACGCCGGATTGAGAACCCATTAGCGCAGGCCTTGCTTGCGGGTGATTTTTCGCCGGGAGAGGTGATTGAGGTTGACCTAGCGGGCGATCAGATCATCTTTCGATCGCCGGTCGTTCGCGCCGCATAACTGCAAAATGATTTGGGCACCTTCTGTGCCCAGTCATCCGAGCAAGTCGAATTCCATCCTTAGACGGCGCGGGTCTGTCGCGCACGTCTGAAGCGATCTACATTTTTTCCAGACCGCAAGCGCGCAAAGGGAGATCGATCGTGGCGATGAGAGTATGCAGGACACCAACGATAAGCGACGGTTCTATTCGGCTGCCGTCTGGGGGTTTTTCCTTGATCGAGTTGCTCGTGGTGCTGGCGGTGGTGGGTATCTTGACGACAATTGCATTACCCTCCTACAGCCACTACAGGGTGCGAGCTATACAGAACCAGGCTGTGGTGGCGTTGGAAATGCTGGCGACACGCCAGGCACGTTATCGCCTCGTCAATGGTTATTTCGGCGAGGCAGATGCGATCAATGCACAGGCGCTTGTCAGCGCAGATTTGCGGCAACATTATGACCTCGCAGTTGACTTGATTGATGAAGGCCGCGGTTATGAGATGCGTCTGAGTCCCAAGTCGGTCCACCGAAACACCCCGATTTTGCGTATTGATCATACCGGTTGGCGTGACCCCGTCGGAGCTTGGCAACGTTAGGTGGTTGCCATTGATTATCTGATTGCAGCGGCGGTTGCGATGGTCGGCTCGTTGGCGTTAGTGCAGACCACGCAACAGAGTTTGGCATTGGCTGGTGAGATTCATCGTGATGTCGCGGTCGATAATCTACTGTCGGACACCTCAGTACAGCTACAGATCGTTAGCAGCTTGCATCGAACCATGGAGCCAAGCGAGCGGTGGCTTGATCTCGTTGGCTATCCGCTGTGTGATGACCCTCATATGCCTCAGTCACAATGGTGCGATCGACATCGGGTCCTTGATACTCTGCTTGGCAATTGGGTGGTTTGTTTAGAGCGTACAAGCGCCGGCTGGTTAGTTACCGTCCTCTGGCCCGCGCACATCTGCGATTCTGAAAGTGTCCGCCGCCAGCGAGCGATCAGACCGCTGTGAAGACAATGCCGTCGAGCAGCCGTGGCCTCACATTGATTGAGGTGATGCTGTTTTTGGCCCTGTCGTTAATCATGATCAGTACCTGGGTGTCAGCCATTGCCATTCTCTGGCAAGAGTCACGAGCGGGTGTGAGCAAAGCGTTGGTCGCAGTTAATGCACAGCACACAATGAATTGGCTTACGGCACAATTGGCGACGTCGGGTGCGCTCGGGAAGTCGGTGATGCTCGCAACGCCGGTGCAGTTGGTCAATGCGCCCTCGGTCGATGAGAGTGCAGGGCACGAAACGGCGCAAGCCACATTGGCGCCGGAGGCATTGCATGGGCTGGGCTGCTCATGGCCCGATCCAAGTTGGGCGTATCAGCGATGGCAATCGTGGTGGGTCGTCACTCCATCCCAGCTGCCCTGTGTGTCTCTCGATGGCTGGGTACCTGACTCGCCGGTGTTGATCATCGATCAGCTCAGGCCCTGTGACGCCCGCGACTGTCCATCGCGCCACAATCCAAGCTTGCTATGGTGGTCCAGCGATTGCGCCCTCGCTGAACCCATCCTGCTGGGCCAGTGGCAGCGAGTCGACGT